>JAEYWX010000010.1 GCA_023428755.1 Bacteroidota bacterium | reverse complement strand
CGGTCAAATTTGACCGCCGCTTTTTTATTATAAACTTTAAATAGAAACTGTGTACTACAAATTAGTAACCAGGATTTTGCTGGCCTTCCAGACTTGGATTAGTTGTCATGTCTCTTACAGGAATTGCCCATGTAAATTTGGGATCATTCGCATCAATTGACAATGATAAAAAGCTGGAACCAGTTTGGAGGATGTTCGTGTTTTGTGGAGCTCTGCGTGTAAAACCTTCGTTCCAACGTTTCAGATCCCATAAACGGAAGCCTTCAAATGCCAGCTCACGGAAACGCTCTTTTTTAATTTCATCCATTAAAGCGTTGCCAGTTAAGCCTACTAATGCAGAAAGACCTCGAGCAACTCGTAACACATTTAATTGAGTAAGAGCTGCCGCTTCATTAGCTCCTCCTTGTCTTGCTGCTGCTTCTGCTGCAATTAAATACATTTCAGCAACACGGAAAATTTTTGGAGCATGCTGGTAATTGGTATTTGCAGTTGTAAATAACGCCGGGTTTCCTTGGTATTTATTCACCAGCCATATGTTAGGCACATCAGCGCCAAGGAAATAACAGGTTTTTTGTTCGAAATAAACATTTTTGCGAATATCTGCATTATCATACTCGTCCACAACCCATTGGCTGGGGATGAAGTCAGGAATAAAGCGGTTATTAGCAGGTTGATAACCCAAATAAATAGCGTTTGTGTTAGCCAACTCTAGGGGCTTAGCTACAAACGACTGAAGAATTGTTTCCCTGGTAGCATCATCTCTCCAATAAGATAACAATCCGGCAGAAGTATTATACAGTGGGTAAGTGCCACTGCTAATTACAGCCTCTGCGGCGGTTCTTGCACCAGCCCAATCCTGCATGTACAATTTAACACGGGCTTCCAATGCACGTACTGAATGAATTGAAAAACGGGTAGCACCCTGTGTTCCTGCAATGCCAGAAAGTAAAGTAGTCGCCTGACCAATATCACTCAAGATTTGATCGTATACTTCTTTAATAGTTGCACGTGCGGGCTTGTCTTGTGGGTTATACCGCAATACAAGAGGTACACCTAAATCTGTAGCAGCAGTTGCAGGATTGTATGCTTTTCCAAAACGCTTAACTAACTCTGCATAAATGAAGGCCCTGATGGCATAAGCATTACCCATGTAACGGTTTAATAATGCTTGATCAGCAGGTGTTGCTGCTGTAACAAGGGGATAACCTTCAATGGCTGCGTTTACATTTTTTAACACAGAATAATAACTATTCCAGGTTCCGCTAAACACACCATCATCAGCAAGAAAACTAGATCCCCAACGGTGTGGGTTTCCGTTTCTGTTACCATAGTCAATTGATGCATTCAGCTGATCAGCCTGTACATCTTGTGGCACAGTAAATGTGCCATATTGAAGGCCTCTTAGGCCGCCATAAAGACCATTATCGTAAGCTTTTGCATCGTTCATGGTTTTGAACGATTGCGAAAGCTCAATCTGGTTAGGCGGAAACAAGTCCAGCTTCTTGGAACAGGCTTCAAACGTAACAGCCAGTCCAGTTAACAGGAATAAATTCAAAAATATTTTTTTCATAATTTCTTTAATTTAAAACTTCAAGTGATTTCTTATACAAGGTCAATTTTAGAATTTGAAGCTGATGCCCACAACAACTTGTTTAGTATTGGGGTTTGCGCCAAGCGATACGTTTGTATCAACCTCAGGATCAGGACCTGTGTACTTTGTTACTGTCCAAAGATTACGACCTGTTACAGACAAATCTGCTCCTTTAATAAACTTTACTCTTTCGAGTATTGTTTTTGGCACGCTATAACCCAAAGTAAGGCCTTTTAAACGCATGAAAGAAGCGTTTTGAATCAGGCGGTCATCAAACTGGCTGAATAAAGTAGCACCATCATACCGTGGGAAACGTGTTACATCTCCTGGTTTTTGCCAGTAGTCCAAAATCGCAGTAGATTGGTTAAAACCGGCAAACTGCGTTGGATTCATAAAGAAATAATCATCATTATTGATCATATATTTTCCTAATGAATATGCAAAGTTTGCATTCATATAGAAACCTTTGAATCCTGCATCAAGTCCAAATCCTCCATTGATTGGAGCATAACGTTGAATACCTGTACTTTGCTGTAAGGCAGCAGAGTTAAATGTATTGGTAATGCGACTTGGATCTTTGGTTGGGGTTACGAAGTTATCTGGATTAGGATCTGGTAAATACCATTGAGGTAACCCGTTTTGTGGGTTTACACCTGCCCAAAGCGGATAGAGATATGTTACCGGCTGTCCGATTACATAGCTGATACCAGTATTTGGAATAACCCAGTAATTTCTTCCCTGGAATAATTCGGTGATTTCGTTTTTATTGTAGTTGAATGAAGCCCATGGAGTGATATAGCCATTTTTCTTATTGAGCGCATTTACACTCAATTCGATATCAATACCAGAGTTTTTGATAGCGCCTACATTGTCAAGAATAGAACCAAATCCTGAAGTCCATGGGAATGGCACATCAAACAGTTGATCTCTTGTTTCACGGATATAATAATCTGCTTTCAGATTAATTACTTTGAATAATGCTGCTTCAATGCCAATCGAGGTTTGTGCTTGACTTTCCCAACCTAAGTTTGGATTACCTGCTGAACTAATTCCGAAGGTTGATTCTCCATTGTAAATACCATTTGATACAGTAGCAAGGTTATCGTAGTTGCCAATGGCAGAGTTACCACTCGTACCATAGCTGGCACGTACCGATAAATCATTGATCCAACCGATATCAACAAGAAAATCTTCGTTTTTCGCTTTCCATAAAATACCTGCACTCCAGAAATTGGCCGTACGGTTATCTCTACCAAAGCGTGAAGATTGATCCTGGCGAACAGAAAGGTCAATTAGGTATTTTGATTTCCATGAATAGTTCAATCGGCCAAAAAATGATTGGTATGCATATTCGGTTAAAGAAGATCCTGCATTTCTATTGTTAGGACCTGCGCCAATTAACAGCAATCTGTCATCGGTTTGGCCTGTAGATGAGCCATTGAAACCTACGGTCTTGCCTTTGATGTATTCTTGACCAACCAATACTGTAAAGTCATGCTCTTGCGGAAGAGAAAATTTGTACTCAACTGTGTTTGTAACAGTAGCTAATGTCCCTCTTTCAAACGATTCGCTTGCATTACCATTGTTGAGTGAGCCAAGGTAAGAAGGCAACTGTACACTTGAAGTGGTATAATCATAAGCATCCATACCTGCTTGTGAGCGAAGAATCAAGCCCTTGATTGGGCTGAGTTCAGCATAACCCATTGGGTTGAATTGAGCATTTTTACCATCTGACCGGATATTGTTTGCCAGATATTCCGGATTGTAACGACCCCATCCTGGAATCAGGTTAGGATATGGTTTGCCATTTGGATCATTGGGAGAATAAAATGGTTGAGCTAAGAGAGCCAAGCCTCTATTTGTATTATTGGTTCCATAGGGGTTTGTTTGGCGTTTATCAAAGCCGCCAAAAAGGTTTACTCCAAATTTAAACCAATCTGTAACCTGCGATTGAACGTTTGAACGGAAGGTATAACGCTCAAACAAAGAGCGGTAAGCCAAACCATCTTGTTTAAAATAACCTCCGGAAACATAGTATGTAGTTTTACCTCCACCACCACTCATGTTTACATCAGTCTGGAATGTAGGAAGGTTTGATCTGTAGTAGGTTTTATACCATTTAGTATCATTTGGAAATGCAGCAAGCGTTGCATCAACCTGAGCACGTGTTCTGTAACCGGTAGCAACCCAAAAGTCCGTCAGTTGCTTGGAGTTCATAAACTGGCTGAAATTCTTTTCAGTTGTTTCGACCAGGTTTGAAACACCATATTGTGTAGTAACATTGATTTGTGGGGCACTAACACGACCTTTTTTTGTAGTGTAAAGAATTACACCATTTGCAGCACGTGAACCATAAATAGCTGTTGTTGATGGATCTTTCAATACAGTAATAGACTCAATATCATTTGGGTTCAATGAAACGATACTACCAGCACCTACCGGTACACCATCTAAAACATATAAAGGGGTATTGCTGGCGCCAAGTGAACCAACACCGTGTAAACGCACAGAAGGTGTTGCAGAAGGTTCACCTGAAGATGTGTAAACTTGCAAACCACCTACTCTACCTTGTAAGGCATCGATCATGTTTGCTGTTGGCTTGCTTTCAACAACATCACCACTGAGTTTTGTCATTGAGCCAGCCACGTTTTCCTTTCGTTTTCCGGAACCGTAACCTACAACAACTACTTCTTCAAGGCTTTTGTTTAAACTCTCCATTGCTTGGTTAATAACTGTTCTGTTACCAATTGTAACTTCCGTTGGAGCCATGCTTACGGCAGTAAAAACCAGCACCCTAGCTGTAGCGGGAACTTTTAAAGAGTAGCTGCCATCCTCCTTAGATGTTGTACCAACTGTTGTGCCTTTTACAACAATTGACACATTTGCAATTGGAGCACCGCTTTCGTCTGTTACTTTTCCTGTAACAGTTTTTTCCTGTGCAAAGACCTGCAGAACGCAGAGCAAGAGCACGAACGTCATACTTACAAGTTTTCTCATACTCGTTTTAGGTTTATTAGTGAAAATTATTTCCAAACTTTTGCAGGCGTGAATCAGTTAGCTGGGCATTCAAATAATAAATGCGGAATTTTAAAGATGCCAAATGTAGTTGGTTCTGTTAAATAATGTTTAAGAAAGACAGAAAAAATACAGTTATGCTGCTTGTGATTGTTAGTTTATTGTCAGTTTTTTATTTATTTGTCTGTTTTTTACTCGTAGTGATCAGTAATACAGGCAGTAAAATCAGGTTGGTGATCATGGCTACAAGCAAAGTGAGAGAGGTGAGCCAGCCCAGTGCCTGGGTGCCACCAAAATCAGACAAACAGAAAATGATGAAGCCGGCAACTAAAACAAGCGATGTATAGATGATGCTGATCCCGGTTTGACGAATGGTTTGTTTTACCGTTTCCCTTACATCATGTTTATGTAATGGTAATTCCTGCTTGTAATTAATGAGGAAGCGGATGGTAACATCAATGGCAATACCTAATGCCACGCTGAAAACCAAAACGGTACTGGGTTTCAGCGGAATGCCAACCCAGCCCATTACCCCGGCCGTAATAACCAGTGGAACAATGTTGGGGATCAATGAACAGAATAAAATACGGGCAGAACGGAACAGATACAGCATACACAACGCTATTAACAGGAACGCCCAAAAAATACTTTCTTTTAATCCGTTGATGATAAAGCGACTTCCTTCAACAAAAATGATACTGGTACCTGTTAACTGAATGTTTGCTGAACGTTGCAGTTTTGATGAATCAATATTTGCTGTTGCAATTTCTCCTTTGTTTATTAATTCTGCATACTCAATGCTGTCGCTGTTAAACAACTCTTCGGCTTTCTGTTGCACAGCAACCAGTATTTTCGGTAAACTGTCGCTTCCAACATCAGCCATGTTTACACTGATCCTTGCTTTTTGCTGCGTACTGTCAACAAAATTGGCAACCAGTTTTACAAAATTGTTGGTCTTGCTGTTACTGTCGGCTTTCATGCGCAGATAGGGGGCAAGAAAAGCAAGATCAAATTCATTGGGCACCGCATACATGTTGCTATCGTTGTCATAGTAAGCCTGCCGTGCAAACTTCAACCCTTCGGTTATTGCGAGAGCCTTCCCAATTTCAGGACGGGCTTCGAGGTAATAGATGAGCGAATCAATTTTTGTGAGATTGGGAATACTGCGGATCACACCCTGCTTACGTTTTGTATCAACCACAATTTCCAATGGCATTACACCCGAGAAATGTTTTTCAAAAAACTTCAGATCCACATACAGTTTATCATTTTTGGGAAGATCATCAACAATGTAACCAACGCTTTTCAAACGTAATACTCCCATCAATGAAATAACAACGATGATTGCAGTAGCGGTGTAAATGTATTTTGGATGATTGAACACCCAGTTCTCAATGCGGATGATGCTGCGGTTTAATCGTTCATTTTCGAGATAACGTACATGTCGTTGTTTTGGCGAAGGTAAATAGCTTAACACAACTGGTATCAGGATAAACGAAATAACAAACAGCACCATAATGTTGATCCCTGCTACAATACCAAACTCACGGAGTATCTGGCTTTTGGTTAATGCAAACACGGCAAAGCCAATAGCTGCTGCAATATTGCAAAACAATGTTACAATACCCATGCGGCCAATCATGTTCACCAGGGAAAGATGTTTGTCACCTGTCTTCTTATATTCTGTATGAAACTTGTTGAGGAAATACACACAATTGGGGATACCGATAACAACCATCAGCGGTGGAATCAATGCATTCAGGATGGTGATCTTGTAACCAAAAAATACCATAGTGGCCAGGCTCCAGATCACACCAATCAACACAACAGTCATGCTCAGCCACATTGCACTGAATGAACGAAAAAAAACCAATAGAATTAAAGCTGATAACAACACAGAGCCCAACAGAAAAAACTGCATTTCTGCTGCTATACGTGTACTCATTTCAGTACGTACATGCGGCAGGCCACTCAGGTGCATTTCCAGTTGTTGCTTTTTCTCAAATTGCCGTACCAGTTTTACAATTGCATCAACAGACGTTTGCCGTTTTTTGGAATTCAACACCTCTCTGTTCAATCGAACAGCCATCATATACACGCCTGCTTCGTAATTATAAAAAAGACCTTTGTAAAACGGAAGATTGAGTAGTACTTCTTTGCAACTATCCAGTTCTGCCTGTGTTTGAATCGTAGCCGGGAAAACAGTTGTAGTGAGTAATTTTTCAGTAGCAGAATCTTTCACCAGGTTTACCGCAGCGCTAACACTCAGCACATCTTCAACACCAGTAACCTGTTTAATCTCTTGCTGCAGTTGTACAAAGCTTTGGAAGAACGCAAGCTGAAAAATATCCTTCTTCTCAAAACCAATTACCAGCAAGCTGCCATCTTCACCAAACTTTTGCTTAAACGCTTCGTATTCCAGAAATTTTGGATGATCGACCGGAATAGCCTTTGCAAAATCATAACTACGCTCCACTTTGGAAGCGAAATAAGACATAACAACTGTAGAGAGAAGAACAGCGATAATTAACGGAAGCCTGTTGCGCAAAACCCATTTACCCAGATTATACCACATGCGTTTCTGATACGATTTTGTTGAACGAAAACTGCGCAAAGAAACAGCATTCCTGCTGAACAGGGGCATAAAATTTTAAATGAACAGCAATCTTTTCCGCATGCAGGAAGTGTTTCAGGTCAATTGTTGATACAGCCCGTTCATGAACCGATGCGCCTTGATGGAAAAGCAACTAAATTTGAACACGAATGCGCCACTTATTTTGTTTTTTGATTGTACCGTTGTTGGTTGTTTGCAATGTGCAGGCACAACTTGCACCCATTGGGCAATGGCGTGAGCATATGGATTACCGGCAAGGCAAGCGTGTAGCACTTTCTGACGGGCATGTGTTTACTGCAACCAGTTTTGGTGCATATGTGGTAAGCCGCAGCGACGGCGAAATTTCAAGACTCAGTAAAGTAAGTGGATTGAGTGATGTGGGTGTACGCACGCTCAATTATAATGCTTCTGCCGGCAAACTTCTGATCGCTTATAACAACAGTAATCTCGATGTGCTGTATCGAAACGATGTGATCAATATCCCGGATATTGTTCGCAGCAATGCAACAGGCGATAAATCAATTTACGATATCAGTTTTGCAGGCGCTAATGCTTATCTCAGCAGTGGACTTGGTGTAATAGTAGTTGATTTACAGAAATACGAGATCAGCAATACATTCATCATTGGCAACAATGGGAATAATGTAAAAGTGAACGGCTTTGCAGCAACCAACACACAATTTTTTGCAGCAACGGATGAAGGATTGAAAGTAGCGAATCAATCATCGGTGAACTTAAACGACTACCGCAACTGGCTGTTGATCAGTGGAACGAACGGATTGCCGGCCGGAGCAGTGCAACAGGTATTTGTTTTACAAAACATCATTATTGCAAGAATTAACAGTAGTCTTTATTCGTTTAACGGAATAGCCTGGCAATTGATTTACCAGGACGATTGGCGTTGGGAAACTGTAAATGCAAGCGATGGTGTTTTATTGATTTGTGAAGAACGTTTTGGTTGGGTTGAACGTCGTGTAGTTGCAGTGAATACAAGTGGTGCAGTAACAGCAGTTGTACAAAATAACAGTGAACTGCGTTATCCATTTCATGCTGCAAAAACCGGCAATGAAATCTGGATCGCTGATTTTGAAAAAGGATTGGTAAAAGCTGAATCGAATTTATTTGAACGTTATGCGATCAATTCGCCGTATGGACGATTGGATGGTGAAATGCTTTTTTATAAAAATAAATTGTACGTAGCAGGTGGCAGTATTAACGAAGCATGGAATTATCAATTCAACGGTTCTGGTTTTTTTACATTCTCGAATAATGAATGGAATGATTACAATCGGCTGACGCTGCCGTGGATGGATACTGTTTTTGATATTATCAATATCGCTGTCGATCCACGAAATGATGTGATCTATGCAGGTTCATTTGGTGGTGGTTTGGTTGAATTTACAAGTGCAACGCAATTTAAAATTTACAAACAAAACTCTCCGTTGAATGAAGCAGTTGGCGATCCTAATAATTACCGTGTAGGTGGAATGGCCTTTGATAGAGAAAACAATTTATGGATCAGCAATTTTGGTGGCACTGATAATTTTTTGGTAAAGAAAGCAGACGGCAACTGGCGTTCCTTCCGTGTGCCTTTTTTAA
Source organism: Bacteroidota bacterium (assembly GCA_023428755.1). Lineage (GTDB taxonomy): Bacteria > Bacteroidota > Bacteroidia > Chitinophagales > Chitinophagaceae > Lacibacter. The sequence goes on along the minus strand of JAEYWX010000010.1, from coordinate 297,893 downwards.
TTCAGGATAATATGGTGGGAGCAGTGCTCATAGATGATGCAGATCAAAAATGGATACAGGTACCACAGGGAAATGGCGTGTTTTGTTACAACCATGGTGCATCCATTGATAATGCCGGTGATGACAGATGGAAATGGTTGCAGGTGGGAAGAGGGAATGGCAATTTACCCAGCAATGTGGTGAATTGCATGGTGAAAGATAAAGATGGGTTTATCTGGCTGGGCACAGATAAGGGTATTGCCATTGTTCAATGCCCCGGCGATGTATTTACAAGTAATGGATGCGAAGCATTTCAACCGGTAGTTCAACAGGATAATTTTGCAGGATTTTTATTTGAAAATGAAGATGTGCGGGCGATAGCGGTTGATGCAGCCAATCGTAAATGGGTGGGCACACGCAACGGTATTTGGCTGATCAGTGCCGATGGTGAAAAAGTAGTACAGCGGTTTACCGCAGAGAACAGTCCGTTGCTGAGCAATGAAATTATTCGCATCGTTATTGATCCAAAAACAGGTGAAGTTTATTTCTCTACATTTAATGGTATTTGCAGCTACCGGGGTGGGGCAACCGAAGCCAACGAAAACCCGGACAAAGTAATTGTGTTTCCAAGCCCTGTGCCTCCGGGTTACAGTGGTAACATTGGCATTCGTGGTTTACCCGAAAATTCAATTGTAAAAATTGTAGAGTTGAATGGCCGGTTGGTTTATCAAACAAGATCGTTAGGCGGACAAGCTGTTTGGAATGGCAGAGATTACCGGAATCAACGGGTGTCAAGTGGTGTGTATCTTGTGTTGGCAAAAGATGAATTTGGAACAGAGAAACAAGTAGGTAAAATTGTATTCATCAAATAACCCGGTTGCCATTGAGTGAAGTATTACATAAAACAAAAGCGGTTATTCTCCGCACAGTCAAATATGGTGAAACAAGTTTGATTGTTGCAGCCTATACAGAGTTATACGGATTGCAGAGTTATATTGTACAGGGTGTTCGGAAAGCAACAAAAAAAGGTACGGGCAAGGCAAATTATTTTCAACCCGGTGCAGTACTCGATTTGGTCGTATATCACCATGATCTTAAAAACCTGCAACGCATCAAAGAATTTAAATGGAGTTTTTTATATGAAGAATTGTTTGTCGATGTAACAAAGAATAGTGTGCTGTTGTACATGATGGAACTGTTGCAGAAATGTGTGAAGCAACCTGAGAACAATCCTGATCTTTTTTATTTTGTAGAAGAATCATTACTGCAGTTAGATAAAGCAGATGCAAGTGTAACGGCAAATTTCCCATTGTACTTTTCGTTGCACCTCACCAATTTCTTCGGGTTTCAGATGAATACAGAAGATGCGGTAAGCTGTACAATTCTTGACTTGCAGGAAGGGAATTTTGTAAACACCTATCCGCAGCATGTGTATTATCTGGAGGGACAACCAGCTGCTCTTATCAGCGAATTATTGAAAGCCATGCAGCCGCATGAGTTAACTGAAATTCCAATGAACCATTTGCAGCGCCGGCAATTACTGGAAGCCATCGAAACGTATTACATGTTGCACTTGCCTGAGTTTGGTAAAATGAAAACCTTACAGGTGCTGCAGCAAATTACGGAGCCGTGAGATGAGTGATGAATGATGAGTAATGAGTGCGTGGTGCTCAAATCAAACGTTCACTTTACAGGATTCTTTTTGAATGACCGAAATCATCGTCTATCAAAACAATCCCTGGTTGTTTTCCTTTTTCAAAACTTCCTAACGCATCATCCCATTGCAATGCCGTTGCACCGTTGTGTGTTGCCATTTGCAATACTTGTTCTGCAGTAAGCGATGTATGTTGCAATAAAGCTTGCATTTCCTTTGCAATACTCAGCTGCCAGTTGCTGCTGTAACTGTCGGTGCCAAGTACAAGTTGGCAATCGTGTTTCAGAAAAAGTTCAGCAGGTGCTGTTTTGTTTTCGATGTACAGATTTGCATTGGGGCATAAACAGTAAACGAGCTTCAGGCCATGTGTTGCTGCATATTCATTTGCCCAACTGATGTCTTCTTCCGGCATGAAAGTGTTGTGGACGAGAAAAATTGTTTGTCCGTTGTTGAAATAAGGAAGGTACGAACGGATGCTGCTTTTACCTGTTACAGTAAAAGGCGATGTATGAATTCCAAAAATGCGGAAGAGTTTGAGATAATCGCCGCCACCTGTTTTGTACAACTCATCTTCGGCAGGATTTTCCTGGTTGTGGATGGAAATAATTTGACTGGCAGTGGCTTTATTGATTAATTGAAACGTTTTCGCTGAAACACTATAAGGCGCATGCGGAACAAGTGAAGTAAGATGCAGGAAGTTCGATGAACGAAGTGCATCATCGAGTTCTGTTGCTACGTTACGGTATTGCTCCATGGTTATTTCAGCTTTCGCATCAAAAAAACCAAGCACTTCTACAAAATTCTGCCAACGTATTTTGCTTTTACTTTTTACCAATCCAGTATCGGCCGTGTTGCCAATATCTCCAACTGCAACAATACCGTTGTCGTACATTTCTTTCTCTGCCTTTTCAATTTCTTGTTGAATGATGGCCGGGTCAAAACCACGTTTGGTTACAACATCACACAAAAAATCAATTAAACCTGTATGCGGCGGAATTACATTCTTTAAATGACTTAACTCCAGATGGCAATGGCAGTTGATCAGTCCGGGCGAAAGTATTCCCTTCAATTCTTCAATATCGGTTCCTGCTTCTGCAACGGAAACAATATCCTGCACCACACCTTCATCGTTGGTGATCAAAACAGTATCTGTTTCTCTGAATCTGTATCCATCAAACAACCTGTCTGCCCTGAATTTCCTGTATTGCATGCGTTAATTCATTTAAATTTGCCGCTCAAATTTAAGACGAAACAAATCCCTTTCAGGAACCAATCGATTTATGTTAGATAAGTTAGAAGCAATCCAGGCAAGATTTGATGAAGTGGGAGTAGCACTCACCAATCCCGAGATCGTTGGTAACAATCAACAGTTTTCTGCCTACAGTAAAGAGTACCGCAGTCTTGAGAAAATTGTACGTGCACGTAAGGAATACTTAGCTGCACTCAATGATGTAAAAATGTACCGGGAAGCATTGAACGGAAGCGATGAAGAGTTACGTGAAATGGCAAAAGAAGAATTGCCGGGAGCAGAGCAAAGGAAAGAAGAGCTTGAAAAATATATTCGTCAGTTGTTGATTCCGAAAGATCCGCAGGATGATAAAAATGCCATCCTTGAAATACGGGCAGGAACAGGTGGCGATGAAGCGAGTTTGTTTGCTGGTGATCTGTTGCGGATGTACACCAAGTATTGCGAACGCAGGGGCTGGAAAACAACCATCCTCAGTGAAAGCGAGGGCACTGTCGGCGGTTACAAAGAAGTACAGTTAGAAGTAATTGGTGATGATGTGTATGGTACAATGAAATTTGAAAGCGGTGTACATCGAGTACAACGTGTACCTGCTACGGAAACCAGCGGCCGTGTTCATACCAGCGCTGCAACCGTTGCTGTAATGCCCGAAGCAGAAGAAGTGGATTTTGAATTACGGGAAAGTGATGTAAAAATGGAAACCTCACGAAGCGGCGGTGCAGGTGGACAAAACGTAAATAAAGTTGAAACTAAAGTAATGCTTACGCATATACCAACCGGTACCGTGGTAATTTGTCAAACGGAACGTACACAGTTGGCCAACCGTGAAAAGGCCATGCAAATGATGCGTACAAGGTTGTATGAAGAACAGGTGCGGAAGCATGAAGAAGAGATTGCCCGCCAGCGGAAAAGTCTTGTAAGTACCGGCGACAGAAGTGCCAAGATCAGAACCTACAATTATCCCCAAGGGCGTGTAACCGATCATCGTATCGGCCTTACGCTGTATAATTTAGATGCTGTACTCAATGGCGAAATAGATGAGTTGATCGACGCATTGCAGTTTGCCGAAAATGCAGAAAAACTTACAGTGCAATAGTTTAGTCAGAGTATACGATCTGATTGCAATTTAGTAAGCTCGAATCCTTAGATACGAGGTGATCTTCGCATCCTGTATGCCAGCATGATCATCATCTTGCCTTTTAATTTTTCGTTTCTGTATAATAACTCTAATAAAAAACTGAAGAAAGTGTCATTAATTTATCATTCATTACTTGCATATGGATTTTATTTTATCTATCTTAAATGTCTTAATCAACTAAACTTACAATTATGCTGGAACAGTTGCTAAACATGGTAAAAGAACAGGCAGGTGCTGCCATTATTCAAAACCCGGATATCCCCGATGAGCGGAACGAAGAAGCGGTGGCCGATGTAACCAGCAACATAGCAGGTGGTTTACAGCAGGCATTGGCAGGCGGACAATTCAAAGATGTATTGAGTTTATTGGGTGGACGTGGAGGCGATTTGCAAAACAATCCTTTGGCAAATCAGCTTTCGGGAAATGCAGTTGAATCATTAATGAACAAATTCAACCTAAACCAGGGGCAGGCGGGAAATGTGGTGAGTAATCTGTTGCCCGGAGTGCTGCAAAATCTAATTTCAAAAACAAACGATCCTTCCGATAACAGTATTGATCTCCAGGGCATTTTTAATTCATTGACCGGAGGTAAAACCGGTGGGCTCGATTTGCAGGGCTTGCTGGGCAGAGTAACACAAGGCGGTTTGGACAGAGATGGCGATGGCGATACAGATTTGAATGATATCATCAGCATGGTAAAAGGCGGAGCCGCCGAGCAACAACAACGTGGCGGAGGCGGAATGATGGATATAGTGAAGGGCCTGTTTGGCCGTTAATTAACGAACCTGTTTATGGCTTGGCATGGTTTTCGAAATAATTGAATCAGATTACTTGATCGCACAAAAGCTCTTTTAGGTTTTTTTAACAAACACAGTGCAAACTTTGGAATCGCTTTTGCGTCATAGTAGTGAAGTTCATTTAAAAGCAGTCAATTTTCTCATAAGCAGTTAGTTTTGGTTAACGGTCCCGGTTTCTACCGGGACCCGTTTTAAAAACAAAACGTTTTAGGAAATATTAACAATGAGGTGACAGTTTTGAGAGATAGATTGAGCGAACTTTGTGTAACAAATCTGAATTTAAATTTTTCTCATAAGCAGTTAGTTTTGGTTTCGGCCCCGGTTTCTACCAGGGCCTTCTTTTTTGGATCAATAACCACAACCCTGCGGTAGCAGCTCCTGCTGCATCGGCCACCATATCCCACACATCAAAATCACGCCCAACCCAGCGCTGCACATATTCCATTGCAATTCCGTAGATGGTTGCAACCATTACAATCACCCAAAGTTTTCTAAAAAAAAGTTTGCCTGAAGAAATATATTGTTGTTGATAGTAGCCCCATAACCAAACCATCATTCCAAAAAGAAAAAAGTGGATGAGTTTATCAAGCCCCGAAAACTCAATTACTTGTTTTTCGCCAAGGTTAATCGGCGGCATGGCCAGCAATAAAAAAATAATGACCGACCAAATAATGGCCGGCCACTTTGTGCGAAGATATAGTTGAACCTTTTTTTTCATTATGCTACTAATGCACCGTAAGCTGCTGCATCCATTAGTTTTGCAACATCAGCCGGGTCATTCACTGTAACCTTCACCATCCAGCCTTCGCCATAGGGGTCATTATTTACTGCTTCAGGTTTGTCGTTCAAACTGTTATTTACTTCGGTAATTGTTCCAGCAACTGGTAAAAACAAATCACTTACAGTTTTCACGGCTTCTACAGTGCCAAATACTTCTTCTGCATTGAGTGATTTGCCAACGGTATTAATATCTACATACACAATATCGCCCAACTCACGTTGAGCAAAATCGGTAATACCAATTGTGGCAACATTGCCTTCTAAGCTGATCCATTCATGGTCTTTTGTGTAGCGGAGATTCTCTGGAAAATTCATGATTTGTTATTTGTTTAGAGCGCTGCTAAGTTGAATGTTTTCTCGGAATCAGAAAAATAAAAATTTCTTCTTCAGCCTCATTTTAATAATTCGTATGTCTTCCTTCGGTCGGTCGTACTGGTCACGCTGTGCCTGTGCAATCGTATCCACAACATTCATTCCTTTGATCACTTCACCAAAAACAGTGTATTTCTGATCAAGGTGCGGTGTGCCGCCAATGGTTTTGTAAACTGCCCGTTGGTGTTCGGGAATGATCCGGCCGCCCATCCGTTTTTCCTGTACATCGTTCAGCGTGCTGTCTGTAAATTTCTTTCCTTGTACAATATAAAAATGGCTGCCGCTGCTGGCTTTTTCTGGATTATTGTCACGTGCTGCGGCTAAAACGCCCCGCTTGTGAAACAACGAAGTATCAAACTCTGCCGGTATTTTATAACTTAATCCACCGCTTCCGTAGCGTTTTCCGGGTTCTGATGTTCTCGTAGTTGGGTCGCCGGCCTGTATCATAAACTCTTTGATGACCCTGTGAAAAAGAATACTGTCGTAGAATTTTTGTTTTACCAGTTTAATAAAGTTATCCCGGTGAAGCGGTGTTTTATCACTCAACCGCACAACGATGGTTCCTTTGCTGGTAACAATTTTTACTTTCCGGTTGCGGGCATCAGCCTCAACGAATAAGCAGCTAATGATAAGCACTAAAAGAAGTTTTCGCATTTAAAATCCCTTTTGTTCGAAATATAACAGCACATGGTCTTTAATGAAATTTTCCTGCTCACGCATATCCATAACCGGCATTGCCTTCAACTGTTTGAAATGAGGCCAGCCATCTTTATCGAAGGAATCAAATTCAAAATAGCCGCTTTGCGACAGTAACGAACAAACGGCCACATGCATTAAATCCTGCTTTTGTTCCTTGGTAAACTTATCTTTCATCTGCCCGAACTCCTGTACACCAATCAGAAAAAGAATGGCTTCCAGATCAGGCTTTTTGCCAAAGCGCTCCACCATTTTTTGTTCCAGGTTCATCCATCGTACAAATAAATCACTTGCTGCATCCATAGAGCGCAAAGATAGTGGATAGGCGTTAGTAGATAGCCAATAGACGGTAGTTGCACAAGTGTTGAAGTGGTTTGACTAATGACTAAAAACTAAAGACTATCGGCTTTCCTCAAATTCGGCCTCTTTTTTGCGTAAAAGGAAATGAATTTTGAATACAACCGTTTATAAAATGATTTTCGTTGAACCCAACGGGATTGTATTTTCACAACCTAAACCGAGATTACATGTTAAAAACCGCAGAAGACATCAAGATCCTGAATGAAAAAATAGAATACACCGGTGCATTTCTCGATCGTTTACGTGCAGAAGTAGGCAAAGTGTTGGTAGGACAGCAATACATGGTGGATCGATTGCTCGTAGGTTTACTTGGGAATGGCCACATCTTACTGGAAGGTGTACCGGGTTTGGCAAAAACATTAACGATCAAAACACTTTCCCAGGCGATCAATGCAAAGTTCAGCCGTATTCAATTTACACCGGATATGTTGCCGGCCGATGTAATAGGCACCATGATCTACAACCAGCAGAAGAATGAATTTTTCGTACGTCGTGGCCCCATCTTCGCCAATTTTGTACTGGCCGATGAAATTAACCGTGCTCCTGCAAAAGTGCAAAGCGCCTTGCTGGAAGCCATGCAGGAACGCCAGGTAACCATTGGTGAACATACATACAAATTAGATGAGCCGTTTCTGGTGCTGGCTACACAAAACCCATTGGAACAGGAAGGCACCTATCCGTTGCCAGAAGCTCAGCAAGATCGTTTTATGCTGAAAGTGGTGATCGATTATCCAAAAAAAGCAGAGGAGCAAATGATCATTCGCCAAAACACACAGCAAATTGCATCGCCATCCATTAACCCGGTTGTATCGATGCGGGAAGTAATGGATGCAAGGGATCTTGCACGCACCATTTACATGGACGAAAAAATTGAAAACTATATTCTTGATATTGTTTTTGCCACACGCAAACCCGAAGAAGTTGGGTTGAGTAATTTGAAACCGTTGATCGCATACGGTGGTTCGCCACGTGCATCCATCAACATGGCGCTTGCATCCAAAGCTGTTGCGTTTCTGAATAAAAGAGGATATGTGTTGCCCGAAGATATCAGAACAATTGCTGCCGATGTGTTGCGGCATCGTATTGGTCTTACTTACGAAGCCGAGGCAGAAAATATTTCAATTGAAGAAGTAATCAGCCAGGTGTTGAATGCGGTAAAAGTACCCTGAGAATTAGCTAATGTGCTGATTTGATAATGTGCTAATGGAAGTCAATCACCTTCATAGCTTGGAACAAAAAATCATAACTCCTTTTGTTAACAACCGAAGAAATATTAAAGAAAGTACGGGCACTTGAAATTAAAAGCAAGCGTCTTACCAATCATATGTTTACCGGCGAATACCATTCGGCATTCAAAGGACAGGGTATGAGTTATAAAGAAGTACGGGAATATCAGCCCGGCGATGATATTCGTTTTATTGATTGGAATGTAAGTGCCCGTTATGCACATCCTTACAGTAAAGTGTTTGAAGAGGAACGTGAACAAAGTGTTTTTTTATTGATCGATAACAGTGCCAGTATCAGCTTTGGTACGCATCTGCAACGAAAAAAAGACCTGGTAACAGAGCTGGCGGCAGTACTTGCTTTTTCTGCTGTAAATAATAACGATAAAGTAGGCGCTATTTTGTTTGGCGATAAAGTACAACGTTTCATCGCCCCCAAAAAAGCAAAGCAGCATACCCTTTACATTGTACGGGAAATGCTGAGTAACGATGCGGTATCCAAGCAAACCAATTATGCTGATGCATTCCGTATGTTCAATAATGTATGCAGGCGAAAAAGTATTTGCTTCCTCATCAGCGATTTTTTAGGAAAGGGCTATGAAGATGCGTTGCGTGTTGCCTGCAAAAAACATGATGTGATCGGTATTAAAATTTACGATCAGTTGGATATGAAGTTGCCCGATGCAGGTTTGTTGCAGGTGGCTGATGCGGAAACAGGTGAACAACGGTGGATCGACAGCTCCAGTGCCCTTGTACGATTTGAATATGAAAAGGATTTTCACCGCCATAACGATCATGTGAAAGATGTATTTCGCAGATCGGGTGCGGATCTGTTGCACATGCGTGCAGGCGATGATTATGTAAAAGTGTTGCAGAAATTTTTTATCAACCGAATCAGATGAGCAAACGGGTACCGGTGATCATATTGTTTTTTTTATTGGCAGGTTTGTATTCCTATGCACAGGTAACGCCTGTTATCAGTGCCAGTAAAGAAAAGATATTGATTGGAGAACCGTTTAAACTCAAGCTCGAACTCAAAGCTATTGAACGCAATGCTGCAGTGCAGTGGAAATTTCCCGACAGTATTCCTCATTTTGAATATGTGAAGTTCGACAGCAGTAATCTTTTTAAACGGGAGATCACACTTACCAGCTTCGATAGTGGTGTATGGCCGATTGATAATATTGAAGTGCTGGTTCCCTCCAATGTAAATGGAGAGCCGCAGTTGCTTCGCTTTCCAACCAAGGAAATAGTGATTGAATACGATACAACCGGCAATCAATTACTCAACGACATAAAGCCGATCATTGATGTGAATGCGGGAGAAGAGTGGATCGGTTATGCCGTAGCTGCAGCGGCAGTGCTGAGTCTTGTTTTGCTGGTGATTTTATTCCGCCGCTGGAAGAAGAAAAAAATGATCGTAACCGTCAATGATTCAAAATACACTGCACTGGAAGATTTTTTACAGGTTACTGAGCGGTTAAAACAGGAGGCATGGGATACGCAATTGGGGCAGAAGAAAAATTTCAGTGATCTCGATCATGCAGTGAAGCGATACTATGAGCGAAAGTTGCACAGGCCATTTACGAAGCTTACAACTGATGAGTTGGCGTTGGACCTCAAGCAATACCTGGTGAATGAAAATCTCATCAGCATCATTCAAACACTTCGTTTAGGCGATGCTGTAAAGTTTGCAAAATTCAGTGCGGCTGATGAAGAGTGTATTGCAGCTGTAACGCAGGTGGAAACAATTATCCGTAAATCAGATACAGAATTAACTGCCGATGCTTAACAACTGGTATCAATATATCGTATTTGCTTATCCTTACCTGTTGTGGCTGCTGTTGTTGTTGCCTCTTTTGATTGTGTGGCACATTGTAAAACACAAAAAAGCAACTTCATCTATCACGGTTTCATCGCTTAGTATTTACCGGAAAATGGGCGGCTCCAAAAATGCATTGCGTCATGTCCCCTTTGCATTACGTATTGTATCGCTTGCATTATTGATCGTTGCAATGGCACGGCCGCAAACAAGAAGTGATGAAGAACGGGTTGAAGGTGAAGGCATCGATATTATTCTTTGCATGGATGTAAGTGGAAGTATGCTGGCCGAAGACTTTAGTCCTAACCGCTTGGAAGCAATGAAACGGGTGGCTGTAGATTTTGTGAATGCACGCAAAACAGATCGTATTGGGTTGGTGATATTTTCTGGCGAGCCGTTTACCCAATGCCCGCCAACAACTGATTATGCAGCGCTCATCAGCCAGATCTATGCTGTACGCAGCGGTATTTTGCAAGATGGTACAGCTATAGGTTCGGGACTGGCGACAAGTATTGAACGGTTAAAGACAAGCGAATCGAAAAGCAAAGTGGTAATTCTTTTAACCGATGGTGAAAATAATGGTGGATTGATCCCTCCCAGTACAGCAAAAGAAATTGCAAAAGCTTACCAGGTAAAAGTGTACACCATTGGTATGGGTACAGAAGGGTTTGCGGCCTTGCCTCAACAAACAAACAGCGGTGTTGTACGTACAATGGAAAAAGTGAATATCGATGAGCGACTGCTTACTGAAATTGCTACTGAAACGGGTGGTAATTATTTCCGTGCAACCGATAATGAAACCCTAAGTAAAGTGTATGCTGATATTGATCAATTGGAAAAGTCAAAAATTGAAACCAGCACTTATTCTCGTTACAAAGAAGAATTTTATCCATTTGCCATAGCAGTTGTAATACTGTTATTGATCGAAGCATGGCTGCGGTATAAAGTGTTGCGGAAGTTTCCTTGATTTTTTGGCGCAGAGAAATGAGAACACAAAGACAAACGCAGAGGAAACTCTGCGTGAAACTCCTTTTCTCATTTCTCTGCGCTAAAATGATCTATACGAAATCATAAATACTAAAACTTTAGAAGCTTCTTGTTTTTGCTTCCAGTACCAATTATTTTTTTACACCCCTCGTGGCAATCTATTCCTTTTCTTTGCATAGCATGAAAGCCATCATTTATAAATCGACCGGTAGTTGGTATGTAGCCAAAACAGAAAAAGGTAAAACTGTGCAGGCACGTATCAAAGGAAAATTTAAGATCGATGGATTTACGTCTACCAATCCCATTGCTGTGGGCGATGAAGTGGAGATTGAGATGGAGAATGACCTGGAACAAACTGTGATCATTACCGGTATTGCAGATCGCAGAAACTATATCAACCGCCAAAGTCCGCATAACAAACATCAGCACCATATCATTGCTTCCAACCTCGATCAGAGTTTATTGTTTGCCACTTTGAAAGAGCCACGCACTTCACAAGGGTTTATTGATCGGTTTCTCATTGCATCAGAAGCGTACCATATTCCCAGCGTAATTGTATTCAACAAAGCTGACGTGTATAAAAAGAAAGAAGAAGCCCAGTTTCAGGATTGGAAAGAAATGTACGAAGCTGTTGGCTATAAGGTGATCCTTGCATCGATGGAAACCGGTCTTGGTATTGATGAGATCAAATCAACACTAAAAGATAAAGTAACACTCCTGAGCGGACATTCAGGTGTTGGAAAATCAACTTTTATCAATGCATTAATGCCTGATCTGTCGTTACGAACCGAAGAGGTGAGTGGCTGGAGTGGGAAAGGCATGCACACCACTACGTTTGCTGAAATGTTCGATCTGCCATTTGGCGGAAAGATCATTGATACACCCGGTGTAAAAGAATTTGGACTGGTGGATATCAGCCGCCAGGAGCTGAGTCACTATTTTCCTGAAATGCGGGTGCTCATCAACGATTGTCAATTCAATAACTGCCTGCACCTGGAAGAGCCGGGCTGCGCAATTAAAGCAGCGGTGGCAAACGAGGAAATTCATCCGCTTCGGTATATCAGCTATTGCGGTATACTCGCTACCATCGAGACAAAAAAAAACTACTGAACTGCAAAGCAGCCCGGTAGTTTATATAAAAAGATCAAGTAGAAATTTATTCTTCTCCCGGATCTGCATCTTTCAACGCATCCACCAATTCAGCGATCGCCGCATTTTCAAAATGCTCACTCTTTTCTTCCAATGAAGGAAAAACAGAAATACCATTGAAAATATTGAAGCTGAGGGTAAGGGCAGTGCCTTTATAAATGAAATCCCAATACAAAGCCTCGAAATCGTCCAGTTTCTTGGTAAAGGAGATCTTTAACTTGTCTGAAATGACATCCGCCCAGCGATGAAATTTTTCAAAACTGGCATCGTCATCAAGGATGGCCTCGTTATATCCTACATGGTTGCGTAATGTTGGATTCATAGCGGTAATTTTTATGGTGTTATAAATGGGGTTAGTTCTCTTTATTTTATTTAACTGTTAAATCGTTTCGCTTTTTTCACCTTTTCACCGCTCAGTAACTTCTCGGCTCCAACATTTTTTCCATTGGTTGGACATCCTTCCTTGGGTGTTCGTTTAAACACATTGCAACTTACCATGAAAGACAGTATTAATACTGCAAGTGCTGCTTTGGTGATCTGTTTCATGTGGTATTTTTTATTTTTTGGTATTTGTCACATGTTATTCGCTCTAAAATTGAGTTTCGATAATATTCAATCTTAAATCAATTTTATCGCTCATTTCATATAATTATTCTTGTTTAACATATAGATATTGACAATGTTCGTACCGTAATCAGTTATTTTCTGTTAATGCATCTTTAAACCATCCCGAATACTTGATATAATTATTAGCAATTCGGTTGATTTCTCCCTGAATCAGCTCCTGGCTGATGTCTTTTACCTTTTTTGCTGGCACTCCTGCATAAATACTTCCAGCTTCCACCACCGTTCCTTCCAGTACCACAGCACCTGCGGCGATAATCGAATTGCTGTGAATAATAGCATTGTCCATTACAATTGCACCCATCCCTATCAACACATTATCATGCACTGTGCAACCATGTACAATGGCATTGTGGCCGATGCTTACATTATTACCAACAATGGTTTTCGTTTTTTGGTAAGTGGCATGTAGCACAGCACCATCCTGAACGTTCACTTTATTTCCCAGCCGTATACTGTTTACATCGCCCCGCACAACAGCATTGAACCACACACTACATTCGTTGCCCATCACAACATCACCTACAATGGTTGCATTGGGAGCAATAAAGCAATCGTCGCCAAACTGTGGAAAAACGCCTTCTACGGGGAGAATTACGGGCATACGGAATGTGGTTTTGTTCTGCCGTAAATTTCGCAATGTTTTCTGAGGGTACATAATGTTTGCCCTGTTTTTTATTTGACCAGCCGATTTTTAACGATATTCTGCCTGCAAAAGTCATTTAAAGTCTTCTTTTCAGGCTTGAATAAGAGGATATACGCAGGGAGTTGGCCGATGGTTTAGAAAACAGCATCCCAATCGTTTCTGTTTGGTAAGTCGGGAAAAGCAGGAAGGTGGACAAGCCTTCAACTATTTACCGACATTTGCATCCATCAGTTATGAATCAACGGGAATTATTTTTTCAACATGTTGCACAAACATCACCTGCTCCGCTCGCCCTTGAAATTGCAAAGGCCGAAGGTTGCCGCATGTGGGATGTTGATGACAAAGAATACATCGATTTAATTGCGGGCATCAGCGTTTGCAACGTAGGCCATCGCCATCCAAAAGTGGTGGAGGCAATTAAACAACAGGTAGATCAGTACATGCACTTGCTGGTATATGGTGAGTTTGTGGAAAGCCCGCAGGTACAGTATGCCAAGCTTCTTACTGATCATTTAACCGCATCGCTCAACTCCGTTTTCTTCACTAACTCCGGAACAGAAGCAACTGAAGGTGCCATGAAGTTGGCCAAACGGGTGACAGGCAGAACGGAGATCGTTGCGTTTAACAACAGTTATCATGGAAGTACACAGGGCGCATTGAGTGTTATGGGCGATGAATACTGGCGGAATGCATACCGGCCATTATTGCCGGGCGTTCACCATGCCGGTTATAATTCGTTTGAAGCATTGGAGTTGATCGGTACAAACACAGCTTGTGTAATTGCAGAAACAATCCAGGCAGAAGCAGGTGTAAATGCTCCGTTGAAAGAATGGATCACGGCCTTGCGTAACCGCTGTAACGAAACAGGCACATTGTTGATTCTGGACGAAATACAATGTGGCTTTGGACGAAACGGTTCGCTCTGGGCCTTTGAACAATTTGATGTTGTGCCTGATATTTTATTGCTGGGTAAAGCGTTGGGTGGAGGAATGCCGTTGGGGGCTTTTGTTGCCAGCAAAGAATTGATGTGGAAGCTTACGGAGAACCCGGTGCTGGGCCATATTACAACATTTGGTGGACACCCGGTTTGCTGTGCAGCAGGTATGGCAGCCATGAAGGTTTTGCTGGAAGAAGAATTGGTGAAGACTGTTTTTGAGAAAGAAATTTTATTCCGAAGCTTGTTGCATCATCCAAAAATTGAAGCAGTACGATCAAGAGGGTTAATGATGGCTGTTGTATTTGATAGTTTTGAAACAAATAAAAATGTGATTGATGCCTGTATTGAAAATGGGGTATTGACCGATTGGTTTTTGTTTGCTTCGAATTGTTTACGTATTGCGCCACCACTTACGATTAGTGAAGAAGAAATTAGGAAAGCATGTAGAGTGATTGTTGGTTGTTTAGATGAACTGTGATTTATATCCTTGTTTTCAGTGCCTCCGTGGCAAATACTAAAACTGCAACCTGAAACTTCCAAACACACCAAAGCGTTTATACTGCTCCGTAGGTAATGGCTGCGGAGCCAGCCGCCAGATAAAATCAAACCGCAACACACGAAAAATATTGTCAACACCGGTACCCACTTCCATATAGGTTTTTCCGTTGAGCGATTGAAACTGATGACCACGATCGAACACTGCACCTACCTGGTTAAAGCTGCGGTTGCCTTCACTCAAACTTCCCCATAATACTTTGGCGGTCCAGAACTGACGCAGTTTCAATTTACGTGTTGGTCCAATTAACCGAAACATTCCATTGCCGATATTATGTTCAATGTTAATGCCTGCATATTCATCGCTCAGGTATTCGAACCGGTTCATGAGGTTGAACGCATATTTATTATAGTAGAAAATTTCATTACCGGGATGTATTTCCAATAACGGGAAAGGAAGTGTGCCATAGATCTTACCACCATACACATTGTAATAGAGTTCACCCAAATTTGCCACTTTAAAATAATCATGTACCGATGCCGTTAACCGGTGGTATTGATAATTGCTTTTTAAAAAACCAGGGAAGCCCCTGCTGTATTTCACTTCAGCAATGGGGTAGGGACTGCCTAAACTTGAACGCAAAAAAGTTCCTTCGAGGAAACGTTCCAGGTAAGCATAACGGATACGAATACCAACTTCTGAATTGTTCAATGCATCACCTGTACCGTCGGGATAAATTGATTTTTCCGGTAAAGAGCGAATTGGATCAAACCGTTTGCGTGTACCAGAAATTTCAAACGTAAACCCTGCATGTGTTTCTTTCGAAAATTCAATGCGTTGTTGTTCTACTTTTAAAAACTTGATCGGCACCTGCGATTTACGTGCTGCCAGTGTAAAAACGTTATCCGTTCCTACTTCATCATAATACCGCTGACCGTTATCATAATCATTGGTGTAAGACATGTACAAGCGCATACGTGGATCTCGTTTGAACAAATGCGTGATCTCTGCCCGTCCTTTCAGTTTTTTATCAGTAAATCCATATGCCAAATAACCACGCAGCCACCATGTTTTACTGAAGTTGGTACTGGTTCCGATGTCCAGTCTTGTACGGAAACCTTCCACCACATTTGCACTCATTACATTGAACCAGGGCCCGTATTCTAAACTGCCGAATGCTTTATAGCCTGTTGCAAGGAATGTAGCAATTTCACTATAGCGTTTAAAGAGCGGCATCTTTTGTAACGTGTCGATCATGCTGTAAATCGCCTGTTCATTTTTTGCAAGATCTTCATGACGGGTTTCCTTCCAGTACGTTTCGGATTGTTGTGTGGAGCCCGCCAGCAAAATCGTTTCTTCGAGTTTTCTGTTTTTCTGCAACTGTTCCCATACTATACCTGAGTTGATGAGTATGTCTTTGTACGTAGTTGTTTTGCGGCCCGTTACCCCAAATTTTTGTTTGCCAATTGGTGCTACATCGATAATGAATTTATCTTTTGCTAAAAACCAGATTGAATCGTTTACAAATTTGTATTCCTGTACAATACTCAGCTTCTCTACATAGTTTACGTTGGCATCTTTCGACAAACGTAAATTCATTTTTTGCACGGCAAATGTGGAATCGTGTATCCAGCAATCGCCTTCGAATGTATTTTCTCCTTTCCGCTTTGGTGAAAACACAAGATGAAAGAAACGTTTGCCGGCTACATATTGTGTATCGGGCACACGATAGTTGTAAAATGCATCACCATTATCACTAACAGGGCTAATAAATCGCTTATCAAAAATGGGTATATAATTATTATACACATTGATGTTTTGATCCATGCCGCCTAGTAATTTCTGTACGCTTTCATTATCTACACCCGAGGTGCGGCTGGCTTTGATCTCTTCTCTTCTTCGTAAGGGTGATTTTTGATAGTAGTAATTTGAAATTGTTTCTGTAAGAAAGATCGGAAGAAATGGTTTTTCTTCACTGGTACTGTCAACTGTTTGATCCAGTATAAAACCAAACGGTTTCAATGGACCAATGTTCTTGAACTTATCTTTATTGAAACGGTTAATATCCAGTTCCAGTTTATTGTATAACTCGTAACCAAAATTTTCGAAACTGTAACGGTCGTTCACCGGTTTTTGGCGCACCACTTTTCGCCAAAGGATCCAGCCTCGTCCGTATTTCGATTTTATCACCACTTCTTTTCCTGCACTGCCACGTTCCAATTGAATGGTAAGAAAAACAGTATCGTTGGTTGTGGAAGGAAGCGAAATGGTTAAGCTGTTGTAACCCACATAGCTTATGACCAGTGAATCGTTTGGTTGAATTGTTTCAAGCCGCAGTGTAAAC
The DNA here is from genome assembly GCA_023428755.1 of Bacteroidota bacterium. Classification (GTDB taxonomy): domain Bacteria; phylum Bacteroidota; class Bacteroidia; order Chitinophagales; family Chitinophagaceae; genus Lacibacter. The sequence goes on along the minus strand of JAEYWX010000010.1, from coordinate 280,643 downwards.
AAGCCGGCTGAATCGGTTAGCTTACCAATGCTTGTATTTTTTAATTGTACCGATGCAAACGGAATCGGCTCATCGGAGTGTGAGTCCTTAACGATACCGGATACAACTTTTGTTTGCGCCGTAAGGGAAAAGCTGCACAGGATACTCAGCACAAGAGAAACAAGAAACTTCATCCGGTTAATGCGATTGTTTGAAGCATTAAAAGTAGTGAATCTCAGTCGCTCACTCCGTCAGGGTTTTTACGTGAACGCCTTGTTTTCGAAAAGTTTCTGTTAAAAAGATCACGTGGTAGTTGAAAGAATACCAAAAAAACTATTTACTTTGCATTTCAAAGTGCTTTTATGAGTGATCAAAATCAAACGCTTGAAACAATTCAGGATATCCGGAACATGATGGACCGCAGCAGCCGCTTTATCAGTCTCAGCGGTTTAAGTGGTATTGCTGCAGGCTTATGTGCGTTAACCGGTGCATGGTTTGCGTATGATGTGATTGAACGTTCAGGCGGAGCAGGCGCCCGAAAGGGTGGATTGATTGCCGATGGTTATAGCAGTGATGAGGTAGGGATGTTATACTCATTCATGGGGAGCCGGTTATTTTATATTGCATTGTTTACATTGCTGTCAGCAATTGTGCTGGCTGTATTCTTTACTTATATCAGAAGTAAAAGACAGGGAGTGCCTGTGTGGGGAGCAACAGCAAAGCGTTTGATCTGGAATATTGCTATACCCTTAGGAGCCGGTGGCTTCTTTCTTTTAAAGTTAATTGAAGCGGGTGTTTATGGTTTAATTGCTCCCGGTTGTTTGATCTTTTATGGCATTGCACTCATCAATGGTGCCAAGTACACATTTGGTGAAATACGTTTTCTGGGATATGTGATCACTGCATTGGGAGTAATTAATTGCTGGTTTCCGGGTTATGGCCTTTATTTTTGGACCGCAGGTTTTGGACTGTTACACATTGTATACGGCATTGTAATGTGGAATAAATATGAACGACAGCCCATGCAAATGGAGAAGAAAGTATGAAGAATCCCATAGAACAGTTACAAAAGGTATTCGATAGCCGGGTAAGGTTAGGCGTAATGAGTGCGTTGATGGTAAATACGCAGGTAAGTTTTAATGAACTGAAGGAACTCATTAATGTAACCGACGGAAACCTGGCTTCACATCTCAAGGCGCTGGAAGAAAATGGCTATATAAAAGTGAACAAAGGATTTGTTGGACGTAAAACAAACACAACATATGCTGTTACCAAATCGGGTGAAAAAGCATTCCGGTTACACCTAGATGCATTGGAACAAATGATCAAACAAATGGGCAAGTAAATTTTTTTTATACATAAACTTTGAAATTCAAAGTGCTTTTAAAATAAATAATATGGAACTGCAACAACCTTCATTCTGGCAACGCTATGGGATTTTTATTAAATCAATCCTGGTAGGTTTTCTCATTCTGGTACTATTGATCCCGACAGCTTTTATAACGGAGCTGGTGCGTGAGCGGCAAAACCGCCAACGTGAAGTAATTGCCGAAGTAAGCTCCAAATGGGCATCGGCACAAACGATAAGCGGTCCGTTTTTATTGATTCCTTACAATGAAAAGTTTGTGGATGATAAAGGCAAAGTAACGATGGTGAAACGGATGATGCATTATCTTCCTGAAACGGAAACAGTAAATGGTCAACTGATACCTGAAGAACGAAGCAGAAGTATTTTCAAGATCATTTTATACAAATCAGATATCAGTATCAGCGGAAAGTTTTCACCTATCCAACTTTCACAACTGGGAATTGATGCTGCTGATGTGTTGTGGAATGAAGCAAGACTTTGCTTGGGTATTTCAGATAACAGAGGCATTGCAGAGGCATTATCCTTAAACTGGAATGGTGCATCATCAGAAATGGATCCCGGCTTTCCGGCAACAGATATAGCAAGCTCAGGCGTAAGCAGTGTTATAAAAAACGCAGCAGCCTTAAAAGATTCCGTACAATCATTTGAGCTGAAGTTGAAACTGAAAGGTTCGGAGCGGCTTTACTTTACACCACTTGGGAAAGAAACCAATGTGCAATTACAATCAACCTGGCCCGATCCTTCGTTTGATGGGAAATTTCTGCCAACGCAAAATACAGTTACTGAAAAAGGATTTACCGCCAGTTGGAATATTCTGCATTTTACCCGTGATATTCCACAGCTATGGAAAGAAGGTAAACAAACAATTGATGAGTATGCTTTTGGAGTAGAACTATTGCAGGGTGTTGATTCGTATAGTAAAACCATGCGTACTGTGAAGTATGCGTTGTTATTTATTGCACTCACATTTTTTCTGTATTTCTTTATTGAAACATTAAAAAAACGAAGTGTACATCCATTGCAATATGTACTGGTGGGTTTAGCGCTTTGTATTTTTTATACACTGCTATTGTCGGTTTCTGAATACACAGGTTTTAATATTGCTTACCTGCTTTCTTCTGTTGCAACGATTGGGCTCATCACTGCGTACACATACAGCATTTTTAAACAGCCGGCCGTTGCCATTGCATTGCTCGTATTCCTTTCATCACTGTATGGGTTTATTTATATTCTGATTCAGTTACAGGATGGCGCCTTACTGTTTGGCAGTATTGGTTTGTTTATTCTCCTGGCCATTGTGATGTACTATTCACGCAAGATCGATTGGTATGGCGAGGGAAAAAAGTTACCATCCGAAACAATCAACGATAATATTCCGCAAGCATGATACAACAACTAAAAAAGCTGCGCAGCAATGTATTGGTGTTGTTGACGCATACAATAGCGTTGCCGATATTAAAAATTATACGGCGAAAGAAAAAATTTCCGTACAGTATGGAACAGCTGAGTGCTTTGCCATACGAAACAGTAGGAAACGAAGTGTGGCAACTTCTGAACGCTGCCAACCTGCGACTGCTTCCTTACTATGAACGACACGATATTAAACATGTGGTACTCGATTATCCGTTTACGGATGAAGGTGAGGTGAGTCTGCAGTTCTTTATGCTGGCAAACGGAAGGGTGTCGTTTCCGGTACTGGCAACAGTGATCTATGGTATGATCACGATGCCCGAATATTATGCATCGTTCTGTAAGGCCTACCAGCGGGGGAAGCAGGCGAAGGATCTTTCTGCGCTCGATTGGTTTGCCATCATGCAGCAATCACTGGCAGATGTACGAAATCAGTTTGCATTAGCTAAATAAAATCACAAATGACATCATTCTATTATGCTTTCAAGGGAATAGCAATTGCCTTCAGGAGCGAAATGAATTTTCGTCTCCATATTCTTGCTGCTGTAGTTGTTACAGCAGCAGGGTTTTATTTCAGCATCACAACAACTGAATGGATGTTGATTGTACTATGTATTTGTGCTGTTACAGCAATGGAACTCATTAATACAGCTATTGAAAAACTGTGTGATCATGTTACAGCAGAACAGCATCCTGTTATCGGACAGATAAAAGACATAGCAGCAGCAGCAGTATTAGTGACCGCTTTCGGCAGCTTTGTTACAGCACTCATCATTTTTGTTCCTAAACTCATTTTAATTTTTTCTGCATGAAAAAAGTATTGTTTTATTCGGTAGGGTTTTCATTACTGTTGTATGCCTTTCGTGTATGGTACACCGGGAGTTTTTTGTTCCTGTTCATTCCCTGGAATCTTTTTCTGGCGTGGTTACCCTTGCTGTTCAGCAGTATGATAACGAACACGCAATTTTCTGTGCGAAACATAACACTGTTCAGTTTATGGTTACTCTTCTTTCCCAATTCACCTTATCTCATTACCGATCTGTTTCATTTACAGGAGAGGGCGGGTGTGCCATTGTACTTTGATCTTGTGTTGTTGTTCATGGCGGCATGGAATGGCTTGTTAATGGGATTGTATTCGTTGCGAAACATTGAACAACTGCTGCTGAAACGTTTCTCTATTGTAAAGGTGAAGTTGATAACAGTAAGTTTATTTGTACTGTGTGGGTTTGGAATTTACCTCGGCCGGTACGATCGTTATAACAGCTGGCACCTGGTTACACAGCCATTTGATCTGATGGAAGGAATTGTTTCAAAATTACTATCACCGGCATCGCATCCACGGGTGTGGGCGGTAACTGTTCTTTTTGCAGTTGTGCTGTTGCTGATCTATGAAACACTTAAAAAAATGCCTGCTCATTTTAGTGAGCAGGCATCTGTATCATCGAAACAATCAGTTTAAAAGTCAAATCCTAACGATACGTGCATTACCGGCGTTCCTCTAAAGAAGCCATTCATTTGCCAGCCGGCATCAAACCTTAAAAAATATCCGAGCAATGTACTTCTTGCTCCAAATCCATAACTGCCAAGAAATGGTCCTACGCCAGGTGCTTTGATCACCACCGTAACAGGGTTGTTTGGATCACTCGCATCGGAGTATGTAATTTCCGGGCGACCGATCTTATCATAGCGTCCGTTCCATGCAGTACCAAGATCAATGAATTGTACCAACTGGAAATTACGCAGGAAAGCATTGTTCACCGGACGGTTAAAAAATGTGGTAAACACCGGCAAACGCAATTCACTGTTGATCACTAATGCATTGTTTCCGTTCGCTGCGTTTTGTGTAAAACCACGCAGGTTAACGGCTAACGATTCGTACACATAACTTTGATCAGGTGCAGGACGATTCGATGTGTTGAAATAACGTTGCTTGGGTACGCCATTCCTTACCACATCATTATTGCCCAACATTAACCAACCATCTGTTCCGCCCAGGTAATAAATGAATTTATTATCACCCCACGATACATCGGCTGCACCACGAACGGCCCAAATAAAATTGCGGTAAATGCGCAGATAATGCCTTGCATCAAAACCAAAATTGAAGGTAAGATCACCGGGACGTTCAGAGAAGTTACCACCGAGGCGGTTGAACATTTCAACCCAACCTTTTGCACGGAAGCCATGCCAGATATTGCTTACAGGGTTAATGCTGTTATCGTGCACAAATTCAGCTCGGGCCATTGCAAAGTTTTCATCATAATTCGGCTCTTGTAACGATCCCGGAAACTGTTCATCTGCTTTTACGTTGTACACATCTCTGCGGATACCACCAGTAAAGCGAATGCTTTGCACTTCATTTAACGGATAGGATACATTTCCCTGGTAAATACTGCTGATGAGTTGAATTGGGAACGTTCCTCTTGATGTGATAATACCCGTCGATACAGAAGAACGATAATAGGTAAGTCCCCAATCAATCCTGCGTTTCAGATTATCGAATCGCATATAGATCTCGTTATCTTCAAATCCGTAGTTTACACGAAAGGCACCACTGAATTTATAGTCTTCCAAAAACTCCATTGCACCAACTCTGGTCATTGCATTGAGCGGACTGAAGTTTCCAAGATTTACAGGACCATTTGCCCCGGAATAAGGTTGAAAGCGATTGATGAGTAATGCACCGTTTGATGCAAAGTTGGTGGTTACATTATCAACGAAGTATTTTTTCGTGTAAGGGAACAAACGCATCCGGCTCAATACTTCTTCACGGCTTTGTTTTTTTGCACCCATCAGTTTTTCTGTAGGATTGATTGAATCGGTTTTGAATTCCGTTTCAAAGAAATCGGTTGGCGGTGGTTCAGTTGTAACACTGTCCTGTATATCAGTACGGTCTTGTGTATTTTCGCCCGCAACTTTATCCAGCCTTGTCATGCGTTTGATGTATTCCGTTGGGCGTGCATTTACATTGCGTTTCCGCAAGGTGTTTTCATCCACCTTTAATTTATACAGGAATTTAAATTCACCTTGCCTGTTTACTTCTGTTACCTGTCCGTTATCACCGGCAATTCTTGTTTCCAATACACTGCTTTGGTAATTGCTCATGGGGAAGGTATAAGAACTGTCATCGGTAACACGGAAGGTGAATACAGAATCCGGTTCCTGCTTATTCCATGCCTGCAATGTTGAATCAAGTTCTTTGGGCTCCGGGTTGCGTAATATTTCATCGCCGATCTGGAAAATGGTATCAAGCCCCGCAGCCTGTGTGCTGAAGAAACCGGCCCAGCGGTTACCAATTCCATTTTCATCGCTGATGAACGTAAAGTGATTGGTATTGTATTGCGTAGGAAAACGGGCATTGCCGTATTTAATATTACTGAGCTGCGAAATTTGTTTGAATTCCGATTTGTTCCAGTTGTCAATCAGGAATACGTTGTAACGATCATTCGGTAAAACAGTATCACCTGTTGGTGCATTGGGCGACGGACGGTTACTGGAAAAAATGATCCCTGTTTTATTGGGGAATGCTACAAAGCTTGCATCCAGGTCATCGTACACATCATTGGTAACCTGTTCCAGTTTGCTGTTATCGATTTTATAAACGAATACATCACTTTGCCCGCCTTTAACAGCGCTCATCACCAATGTATTTGGATCGAGCATGTACTGCATATCATTCACCTGTTCAAACGGCAGTTCAACATTCTTTACCGTTTTGATGCGACGGAATGCATCGTACACATTCAATAATACTTTTCCTTTTTCCCAAACGATCATGGCAATGCGTGTTCCTTTAGGGTCCCATGCCAATAACGGATAATTGGGGTTTGGTTTTTCTTCGAGATTACGAACACCGCTTTTCCATAATACTTTTTCGGAAATAAAATTCTCATTCAGGATCACACGGGTTTGTCCTTTGCGATATTCAACCACCGCAAACGTAAAACTCTTCGGGTTGGGGTTGGCCTGGAAACGGAAGTAATCGTTTTTGCCGATTTCTTTTGGAACGGTTAAGCGTCCGCTTGGTACATTTCTGCGTGCACGGATATCCTTATAGTATTTATCACGGTTGTACAGCATAAAATCTTTCAGTACATCCTTCAGTTTCTTTTTTGCGATTGTATTAGTGGCACGGTTTACATTTTTATAAATACGGCTGAGGTACAACAGGTAGGTAACGTTTTCTTTGCGATAGCGTTCTTCAATGTAATACCAAAACGCATGACCCGCCAAACGTGGCTGCTCATAAGCGAAGTGATAAAAGTTTTTATAATCGGCACCAATCATGGCGCTTTTCAATTCGTTATCCAGCTTGGTACTCCAGTTTTCGGCTGCATAAGAAATGTAGCCATCGGTCATCCATTTGGGTAAATCGAGTAAAGCCTGATTTTGTGCAAACTCACCAAGATCATCGCCAAACAGTAACGATTCAACCAATACTTTGGCAATACCTTCCCTGATCTGGCGGCGCAGATCGTTATGATCACCATTGTAATACACCACCATTTTATTATTCACCAGTTTGGTAAGACCACCTGCATTGGGGATATCTAAACCAATGCCGATATTCGATTGCTTGTAATCATTGAAGTTGTTGTACAACACAATATTGAGGCGGCGCTGAATACCAAACTCAATAAACTCTTCCAGTGATGGTAGTTCTTCTTCGGCTACCTGTGTTGCAAATTTTGCCAGCTCTAACCCGTTGAGTGTATAGTGTACATTGAAATTGGGGCTCTGGTAAAAACTCCATTTGAACTTGGTATGTTGCACACGGTTTTTGCCAAACTCCACCATATTAATTTGTGCAGATGCCTGGCTGCCGAGTAAAAGAAAAAGAATTGTTGCCGTTGCTGTTAACCTTGAAAAACCGTTCACTTGAATTCGCATATTTTCGTGTTATATCTTTTTGAGAATTTGGTTAGTGAAAACCAGCATTTAAAAGTACAAAAATCAATCCATGTTCACTGTTAAAGCTTTTACATTCAGCCCTGTTCAGGAAAACACGTATGTACTCTATAACGATAAGGGTAAGGCCTTCATTATAGACCCCGGCTGTTATTTTGAAGAAGAACGGGATACACTGGCACAATTTCTTCAACAAAACAAGTTGAAGCCGGTAAAACTGCTCAATACCCATTGCCATCTCGATCATGTTTTTGGCAACAAATGGATCTACGAAACCTTCGCTTTAGAACTTCACCTGCATCCCAATGAGCAGCAGGTGCTTGCTTTTGCACCAACCAGCGGGTTGATGTGGAACCTGCCGTTTGATAATTACAACGGACCGTTTCATTTTTTGAATGAGGGCGACGAGTTATTGCTGGATGATGACAAAGTGAAAGTGTTGTTTGCCCCCGGCCATGCACCAGGCCATGTTTGTTTTTATTGCAAGGAACAAGGATTTGTAATTGGGGGCGATGTATTGTTTCGTGAAAGTATTGGCCGTACCGATTTGCCGGGCGGTGATCATGAAACATTGCTCAACAGCATCCGTACCCAACTTTTTACGTTGCCTGATGAAACGGTTGTGTACAGTGGTCATGGACCAACTACTACGATTGGATATGAAAAAAGAAATAATCCGTTTTTGCGGTAATGCAACGTTTTTAACCAAGCATAACTCAACATTGTATGAAACAAATGAAACTGGCTTTTGGTATAATCGCAGCAGCTTTTATTTTGGCCTGTAATAAGGTTGAAATATCAGAAAAAACATACGCTCGTGCTCAAACTCAATGTGCTGACAACTGGGCAAATGGAGATACAGATGCAAAAACGATCCAGAATATGGTAGACTATCTACGATCAAAGGGGATTGAAGTGTCAAATGCCCGGTTAAAAAAATCATCGAGTGATTTGGTAGTTTGTCTAGCTTGTAGCTGCACAACCGGTAAGTCTTTTTTTATTGATCTTGAACAAGGTTCAGTATCTGATTTAGAAAAGGAAGGTTTTCGTAAAGTCAATTAAATATACCTACCCACTAACGGTAATCGTTGTAATTCTTTCTTCTCAATACGAAGGATAAACAAACCAAACGCAAATATCAGTGCAAGGCCTAACCCGTGGCTGAACCATTTCGATTCCACGAAATAAATACCCAGTCTGTGTATGCCAAACAGCAGCACACAGATCACCACATAGGCCGTAAGTTTTTTCCAGGCATAGGGAATGGGGTAATACTTCTGCCCGAGCTTGTATGAGATCACCATCATAAATCCATAACAGCAAATGGTAGCAATGGCACAAGCCATGTAGCCTAGATAAGGGATCAGTATGAAATTGATCAGAACAGTGATGGCTGCACCACCTAATGTGATCCATGCACCCACCAGGTTTTGATTGGTGAGTTTATACCACACCGACAGGTTGTAATACACCCCGAGAAATAATTTTGCAAGCATCAGGATCGGCACCACTTTCAATCCCGTCCAGTATTCCGGATGGGCACTCCCCATAAAATATTTCCAGATATCGAGAAACAACACAACGCCGAGAAAACAAAAGCAACAGGCGATCACAAAAAACTTCATTACCCGTGCGTAGGTGCGTTGTGCATTTTCCTGCGTGGATTGTTTGAAGAAAAAAGGTTCGGCTCCCAAACGAAACGCCTGTATAAATAAAACGATCAATACCGCCAGCTTGTAGTTGGCACCATAAATTCCGCTTTGTGAATAAGCTTCTTCGGTAGTGCCGGGTATCAGTTTCAGCAACATGAAACGATCAATCAATTCATTGACCATGCCGCCCAATCCAACAATAATCAACGGCCAGCTATAATTCATCAATTCTTTCCAAAACGTTTTATCGATCGTGAACCGGAAGCTGAATAATTCTTTCGCCAGTAACAAAAGTGTTACGGCGCTTGCAGCAAGGTTGGCCAGTATCACATACCCCAACCCGATCTTTGGATTATAAAGCACCGACAGGAAGGTTCCTTTTTCTGCATTCTTACAAATCACCAGGAAAAACAACACCAGCCCGATGTTGATGAGAATGTTCAGCACTTTGATAGATGCAAACTTTCGTGGTCGCCCTTCAAAACGAAGTTTGGAAAAAGGAAGTACAGCCAGTGTATCCAACGCTACGATCATCATCACCCATTGTACATATTCCGGGTTTTTGGGAATTTCGAGAAAGCCGGCAATACTGTTACTAAAGAGCAAAAACAAAACAGTAAGCACTGTGGTGGTAATAAACAGTGAACTTAACGCTGTGTTATAAACTTTGGTTTCCGGCTCTTTTGATGCAAAACGGAAATAGGCCGTTTCAAGTCCGTAGGTATAAAGAATATTGAGAAATGCGGCGATGGCAAAGAGGGTACTGATCTTTCCATAATCGGCCGATGCAAAAATAGTAGCTAATACAGGGGTGAGCAGGTAGTTCAGAAATCTTCCGAAAATGCTGCTGAATCCATACCAAATAGTCTGCCCTGCTAATTTTTTAACGCTGCTCAAGGAAACGAAATTAAGATTCTTCAAAAATAAATAAACATATTTCCAATTGCATGCAACACATTACACTTGTTTTTTATCTTAGTAGCACAAAATAAAAAGGCATGAAAAAACAAATCTACTCCGTGGTTGCATTTTTACTGGTTACCTTCTTTGCAGATGCGCAGGCTTTTGGTGAAATGGACTGGCAAAAGAAAAAATTTCCTGCCATGGTTACCGAAGTACCTTATCCTGCTTCCGTAACAGAAGATGCTATCCGGCAAAAATTCAGCCAAATGGGGTACAGTGCGAAAGAAAGTAAAGGTGTGTACACATACAAAGGCATACGGATTCCCGAAATAAGCGATGAAACATTTGATGTATTGCTGAAAGTGGAACGCAAAAGCCGAAAAGAAAAAGATGAAAGCAATGTGTATTTTGTTTTGTCGAGAGGGAATGAGAATTATGTAAAAGGCACAGAAGACGTTGCATTCATTACAAAGATCAGGCAGTATTGCCTCAACTTTATTCCGATGGCCGAAGCACAAGCGCTGGAAGTTGAAATTAAAGGCCAGGAAGACAAAGTAAAATCAACCGAAAAGAAATTGAAAGATTATGAAGATGAAAGCAGCAGCCTGGAAAGGCGGCTGAAAAAATTGCAGGACGATATTGAAGAAAACAAAAAGAATATCGAAAAACAAAAAGCAGAAGTAGAGAATCAGAAGAAGGCGCTGGATGTGCTTCGGGCAAAGAGAAAAATTTAAACTACAATCCCTCGTTCTAAACGGGGGATTTTTTTATTGCGGTGCGTTGAAAGTTGGATTGCCGGTAAACGTATTATCGGTCAATGTTCGTAAGAAATTAACCAAGGCCGTTCGTTCAGCCACAGAAAGTGGGATGCCTGCAGTTAACAATGGATCAAGTGAGGGACTTTGCTGAATACCTGTTTGATAGTGATCAAAAATCTGTTCAAAACCAATAAAACGTCCATCATGCAAAAAGGGATAACTCTTGAATAAATTCCGCAGCGATGGCACACGGAATTTCAACGAATCGGATTTGTTTCCAGTAACATTCATTCTGCCTTTGTCATCAAAGCCATTTAATGGTAAGCCGTTGTTGCGATAGGAGAGATCTGTAAACAATGGTTCAGCATGGCAACCGTTACACTTGCTTTGAAAAATGGTATAACCTGTTTGCTCACTCGCAGTAAAAGAGGCAAGATTTTGTTTTACAGAATCGTATTTGGTAGCGGTGCTTACCATTGCTCCTACAAATTGCGTGAGAGCGTTAAAGATGCGTTGTTGGTTGATATCTGTTGATCCGTATACCGTTTTGAATTGATGCGGATAGCGATTGTCAGTTTTTAATTTATTGATGACGTTACTAACGGTTTCGCCCATCTCAATCGGGCTGTTGATATGCGCCGCATACACCGCTTCCATCGAATTGTATTTTCCATCCCAGCCAAATGAAGTTTGCCATGCAAGATTGAACAGGCTCATTGCATTCCGAATACCGTGTGCTCCATTTACACCATGGCTCAAATCATGATCGTAGGTGCCAAACGCTGCCCGTTGTTCATGACAGGAGCCGCAGGAAATACTTCCATCTTTTGAAAAACGGACATCATAAAACAACCGTCGACCCAATTCAAATCCTTCTTTGGTAATGGAGTTGCGTTGGTAGTAATCTGTTGCGGGAAAGTGAGCCGGGATTTTTACCGGATAGGCTGTTAGCTCAATTTTATTTTTACGACATCCTTCTATTATCCATAAACTAAAAAGCATGGAAACAATAATTAGTAAGATGTTTTTTGAAGTGCGCATGTATTAGTAATCAGATAAACGAATTTTCCGGCGGGTTTGTTTGTGTTGGCTATGTTTCTTTTTCGCTTCGATCCGTTTTTCTTTTGCTGCTTTTGATGGTTTGCTGGCGATCCTTGCTTTTTTTGGCGTTAATGCCACAGCAATTAATTGATTGATTTTTTCAATCACTTCCTGTTTATTGGCTTGCTGGCTGCGGTGTACCTGGCTTTTAACGATCAAGGTGCCTTCTTTATTAATGCGGTTGCTTAGCTTTTCCAATAGTGTTGCTTTTTGCTGATCGGTTACAAATGCAGAGGATGCAATATGCCAATAGCCCATCACCATGGTTTCCACCTTGTTCACATTTTGTCCGCCTGCACCACCACTGCGTGCCGTCTGGAACTGAATTTCACTGCTTACATCTTTTATCATGTACCCAATCCGAAGCGTTGTATTTTCGGGATTCGAATTTACAACCAATTGAACAAACTATGAGAGCGGTACTGCAACGAACGGCATTTGCTTCTGTTAAAGTTGATGGAAATATAACGGGTTCCATTCAAAAAGGACTGTTGGTTTTAGTAGGCATTGAAGATGCCGATACTGTAGAAGATATTGAGTGGCTCAGCAGTAAAATTGTAAACCTGCGCATTTTTGTTGATGAAAACGGAGTGATGAACCTGAGTGTGAAAGATGTGGCTGGTGATATTCTACTGGTTAGCCAGTTTACATTACATGCTTCCACCAAAAAAGGGAATCGTCCTTCGTACATCAAAGCCAGCAAACCCGATGTTGCTGTACCGATGTATGAAAAAATGATCGCTCAATTGGAAACGGATCTTGGAAAAAAAATTCAGACGGGTGTATTTGGTGCCGATATGAAAGTAGAATTGCTGAACGATGGACCGGTGACGATTGTGATCGATACGAAGAATAAAGAATAATTTGAGAATTAATTAATTTGAAAATTTGAAAGTGAAATGAATTCAGAATTAACAATAAAGCAAGCGCAGGCTGATGTTGATGCCTGGATCAAAACAGTGGGTGTTCGTTATTTTAATGAATTGACCAATCTTGGAATTTTAATGGAAGAAGTAGGAGAGCTGTCGAGGTTGATGGTACGCAAGTATGGCGAGCAATCGTTCAAAGAAAGCGATAAAGGGAAGGAGTTGAGCGATGAAATGGCAGATGTACTGTGGGTGCTCATTTGCCTTGCCAACCAAACCGGCGTTGACTTAACCGAAGCACTGCAGAAAAATTTTGAGAAAAAGAATATGCGGGATGCCAACCGGCATCAGGAAAATGAAAAGTTGAAATAAAGCTTCTGCTTTTGGAAGTAGATTTTGAATTTTCGTTCTTGTAGCTTGTTCCTTTTGGCTTGCGCCTTCAAAGGCTTATCTTTGCCCACCTTAAATTACAGCGAACATGGCGAACGAAAAGCTTTTTGCAAATATTATCTCTCACGCAAAAGAGTATGGCTATATTTTTCAGTCTTCTGAGATCTACGATGGCTTAAGTGCAGTGTACGATTATGGTCAGTTGGGTGCACAATTGAAAAAGAACATCCGTGATTTCTGGTGGAAGAGCATGACCCAGCTGCACGACAATATCGTTGGTATTGATGCGGCTATTTTCATGCACCCCACCACCTGGAAGGCCAGCGGCCACGTTGATAATTTCAGCGATCCCATGATCGATAACAAAGACAGTAAAAAGCGGTATCGTGTCGATCACCTGATTGAAGCGCATGCTGAAACATTGCCGAAAGCAGATGGCGAAGCATTGATCGCTAAGATGGAACAGCTGTTGGCGGCTGATGATTTTGCCGGCATCAAACAACTCATTGTAGAATATAAGATCAAATGTTCGGTAAGCGATACGGCCAACTGGACCGATGTGCGCCAATTCAATCTCATGTTCTCTACTGAGTTTGGTGCTGTAAGCAGCGATAACCCCGATGATAATATTGTATATCTCCGTCCCGAAACGGCGCAGGGTATTTTTGTCAACTTCCTGAATGTGCAGAAAAGCGGACGGATGAAAATCCCCTTCGGTATTGCACAAACAGGGAAAGCATTCCGCAACGAAATTGTGGCTCGCCAGTTCATTTTCCGGATGCGGGAGTTTGAGCAAATGGAAATGCAGTTCTTCGTTCGCCCCGGCACAGAACTCGACTGGTATTCAAAATGGAAAGAAACCCGTTTGCAATGGCATAAAGATTTAGGGTTGCCGGCTGAGAAACTTCGCTTTCACGATCATATTAAGTTAGCGCATTATGCCAACGCAGCGGTAGATATTGAATTTGAATTTCCATTTGGCTGGAAAGAGTTGGAAGGAATCCATTCCCGTACGGATTATGATCTGCGCCGCCACCAGGAATTCAGCAAAAAGAAAATGCAATATTTCGATAACGATCTGAATGCAGAAGGCAAACCATACGGCAACTATATTCCGTATGTAGTAGAAACATCGGTTGGTCTGGATCGTTTGTTTCTTACCGTGTTGAGCAATGCTTACCACGAAGAACAAGTGCCAACAGCCGAAGAAGGCAAAACTGAAACGAGAACCGTTTTGCGTTTGCCCGTTAAAATTGCACCTATAAAATTGGCAGTGTTTCCACTTACCAAAAAAGACGGGTTGCCGGAAATTGCTGAAGAACTTGTAAAAGAATGTCGTCCGCATTTTCATTGCTTTTACGAGGAAAAAGATACCATTGGAAAGAGGTACAGGAGGCAAGATGCTATCGGAACACCTTTCTGTGTAACCATTGATCACCAAACAAAAGAAGATCAAACGGTCACCATCAGGAATAGGGATACACTTAATCAGGAAAGAGTGCATATTTCTGCCGTTAAACAATTAATTCTCAATTCTATTGTATAATTGTTGGAACTGAAGTAATTTGCACCCTAATTACTTGCGATTATTTATTACACAGTTAATCTCTGATACTATTCAATGATTAACTAAAAAAAAGGAAAATGATAGACCTTACTCAGAGCACCCTTGAAATCCATATTGTCCTGTTTGCTGGCATCTTTTTTTCAGTAGCCGTAGCCGGTTATTTGGTAGGACGTCGTAAAATCAAATTGAAAGAAAAGCGAATACTGGAACTCGAAGATGAAATGCTTGCCGCTCACAAAGAGATCTTGCATTTTGCAAAAAACAACAAGCAGTTGGCCGAAACACTTGAAAAAGCTAAAATTCCTTATCCTGTTACACGTATTGAAGAAGATGACGATGAAAAAGTTCGCAAAATCCCTCTCGGTAAAATTGGATAATCTTTACAAATTATAAAAAATTGCCCCCGGTCATTCGGGGGCAATTTTTTTTAGAGAAGTCGGCAGGCCCGGATTATTTACCGGCCTTAATGATCTTTTTCACAAATTGCTCTTTGCCTTTTTTGTCTTTGATCTCAACAAAGTAAACACCGGTTGAGAGATGGTTGATGTTGATCTTTGTATCGGAATACGAGGTTTGTTTGTTTGTTACTTCCTGTCCCATACTGTTTACAATTCGGATACTCATTTCACGAATTTGTGGTTTGTTGCCAGCAAGTATTACCAGGCTGCCTGCATCATTAGCAAATACATTCTTAATAAAAATCCCTTGTGTTGTAATATCGTCAACACTGGTTACTGTTTGAGTAAGATTCATATTCGTGGCATTGATCCAGAATTCTGAAAAACTCTTCACTTTAAATTCAGCATAGTAACCGTTGTTAAAAGGAACAATATCTACTTTACCCGAATCAATGAACTGGAAGGTTCCATCGGCTCCATCGTTGAGAATGCCGTTCTCATACGTTGGGCTTCCGTTGTATTTGGTTATTGCAGCCAGGTATGCATCGCCAAACTTAACACAGGTGCTGCAACTGGTTGCTGTGATCAGAGCTTTTGCTTCCTGCTCCGTAAAATAAAAACGAACCATTACACTATCGGTAGGTGCATTCGCAGATCGAATGACCAGGTTGCGATCGAGGTAATATTGATCATTCATAATCCGCACAGCGCCGGTATTGATATAAGCACTTACATCGGTACTGCCGAGATTTTGTCCCATTGGATGAATGGATGCAATACGATTTCCTCCACTGTTGAAATGCACCCAATTATTACCGCTTACTGTTTGGTTCACGTTGAGCACATCCGCACCTGTATAAATAGTGGCCTTTTCAAAAATGTGAATGTCGTCAATTCCAATTCCTTCACCTTGGGTTAATTCATCACTGGAAAGGAGGAAACGGAAACGTACGTTGGCTGCGTTGGGCACTTCAGTACTTGACACATGCCATCGTTGAATATTTTTTCTCCACGATTGATTGGCCGATGAATCAAACCAATTGGTTCCATTTGTTGCGGTGAGCCGTTGCCATGTATTTCCATTGTCGGTGCTGTATTCCAGTGTATGAAAATCGCAGTTGCAATTATCTTCTTGTTGAGTTATATGACTGAAGCTTAACACCGGTTGGGTTAATGAACTTAAATTAAAGCAAGGTGAATAGAGATATGAATTTTCGTTTTGCTTGTAGATACTGTTAAGTGTAGTAAACCAGCCTTTGCCTTCACTGGCAGAACGATTCATCACCGATTTTACAGGCGTGCCCCAGCGCCAGCTACTGTAACTCACAGTATCGGTGAACCAATTTCCATGACTTGTATTAAATCGTTCTAGATAGGGGAATGAGTTTATAACCGGACTGCTGTACACATAACGATTGTTGATACTGTCATTCACCGGGTAATCATCACCGGGCAATTGAACCCACGCATCAATTTCATACGCTTTAAACACAGACAGGTCTGCTTGTGTTGGGAAAGTAAAGTCGATCTCAGAATTACCTGCCAGTGTTGGAACGGTACCGGCTACTGCTGTTCCGTTGTTGATGCGGTAATACACCGGTACATTGTTGAATGTTGTTGCCGTTGTGTTTTTTATCCGGATCGTAACGTTGACGTTGCCGGGTGAGCAATTAAATGTATCAGGTGCTACCAGTTGCGTAAGCAGTACATCGTTGTTGGTTTGAAGAACACGGATATCGTCGAAGGTAAAACCATCGTCCATATCATATCCATCAATATTATATGAAGCATTGTTGGCAGAGGTAGTACTTTGCTGATCGAACCGCACCTGGAAACTTGAGCTCAACGTTTGTCCTAATTCATTGATGTTAATGCTCATCTGTTTTGTTTCGCCTGCATTTCCCTGGTTGTTTGTAAGATCGTACACCTGCACCCATGGTTGGGTGTCCGATCCTCTCATCCACACACCGGTACCGGGCTGCTTTAACTGACCGTGATTCTTAAGTTTGAAATCAAAACGTAATCCCTGTGCAGCAATATAGCTACCAAGATTAATGGTTGCAGTAATACTGTTATTGGCAAGTACACCGTTGTAATTGATCGCATCTAATGTAATTGCTTTGCTGCCAGAAACGGCTACACCTGAATTGACAAATGTGCGTAACCGGCCATTGGTTGTATTCACATAATCAAACCGGTCGGCATTGCTCAGTGAAAAGAAATTGGTTTTGTATTCATCGCTTCCGGTTGCTTCAAATGTTTCAGCAAAGGGTAGTACAACAGCTGGATTTGCAACGTGCTTGATTAAGTATGTAAGTTCGTCGTTGGCTGTTTGTCCATCACCGCTTTGCTTTACAAAAACCCGTATGTTGTAATTGGCGGCTGCTGCCAGGTTAGCTGGTGCTGCAAATGTGTAGTTAACTGTTCCGCCTGCTGGAATTGGAACTGCTGATGATTCTGTAACAATTGCACCACCGTTTATTTGGTACGAAACATCATAGCTTCCACTTGTTGCAACATCATCTAAGTTTTTTATTCGAACAGTAATTGAATTGCTGGCTGTTAACGCTGAACTTGTATTGAGACGTCCATGTGCAGGTGAGAGCAATGAATCAATTTTCAGATCATTGTTAAACTCTGCTGCTGAACAGGGTGTTGCTAACGTTGGTGTTACACTTCTTGCAACAGCACGCATACCAAGTGAATCGGTCAGCCTGGCCCGTACCGTAAACCAGTAGGTTTGTGTTTTATCCAGTCCGTTTATACGATGCGTTAATAAATTGGTTGTGCCAAGCGATACAAACTCATTGTTGGTTAACTGTAATACTTCATAATCAGTGGCGCTGGGAATAGCTGGCCAACTAAGATTTACATAACCTTCGCAGGGAACGGTGGCAGTAACAACCGGCTGCGCAAGAATGGTAAAATTGCCGGGGGATGTGGCAGAAGCCCCGCCACCATTTCGGGTAACACGTACTTTGCCTTTGTTAGTTGGGTTATTTGGCAGGCCAATCCATCTGTAACGATGTTGGTTTGCTGCAACATTACTATTAATTAAAATCCAGTTGGCGCCATCGTCAATCGAATATTCAAGAGTAAATGTGTTAGTGTTGTTATCGGTAGCGTTCCATTTTATAATTTCTTCTTGCCCCGGTGCAAAACGTTCACCACCATATGGATGCTCCAGTATTATTTCGTTCATTAAGTATTCATAGGTAACAAAATATTCCTGTGGACCACTTGGAACATTAAAGCCGTTCAGATTAATGGTAACACTTGTGCCGGGATTGTCAATCGTTACTTGCTCAATATTGTTGATACGGTCAACACCTCTTATCGCAGGCAGGTTTACCGAACCGGGAGCCGGATTTAATATCCATGGTTCGTATGTTGCGGAGCCATCTGTTACAGTAAGATCCAGATCGTTTACCAATGCAGTTGCAGCTAACGGTGAGCCTTCTTTGTCGTGCCAGTACAACATTACCTTTAATTGACGTGCACCTGCCGGAACAGAAATGATGTGAGACGCAGTTCCCGACGTAGAAAGTGAACCTGTGAAATAGCGGTTATTTTCGATTGCCTCAACGGCCTTTCTCGGATTGACTAAACCAAATCCATAACTGTAATCAGGGCCAGGGTTGCCTCTGTCCTCACTACTGTTGCAGATAATGGCTTTTAGCAATGCAGATTTAGGAAGTGCATTTGCATGAAGTTGTTTATATCGCTCTGTTAACAGTGCCCAAACGCCTGTAACAAATGGAGCTGAAAAACTTGTGCCATACGCATCGTGATAAGTATTTGATCCGCTTGTTGTAAATACAGCAACGCCATTCGCAGCTACTTCCGGTTTTATTCTGCCATCTTCAACCGGTCCTCTGCTCGAGGTAACGGTTGGAGCATCTGTTGCTCCGTTGTAATCGGCAACATCCAATACGTTTTTTCCAACCTGATAACCACTTTTAATAGTACGAAACGCCAACGGATAAGGTGTGCATGTTCGTTGTCCATCATTACCAGCTGCAAAAATATGTTGCAAAAAAGGGTTTGAATGGATTTGCTGATCAACATATACACTCAGCTCATTATACACCGCATTTCCCGGACAACCTGTTAGCCCGTTAAAATAGGAATTGTTTGTAACGGTCATTCCATAGTCAGTAAAATATGTTGCTGACTTTGTAAGTACATAATCAAAGTAATCGACGATCAGTAAACTGTTTGGAGCAACTCCTTTGTAACGCTCTTCAATGATTCCATCGCCACCAACAATTCCGGTAACTAACCGACCATGGTTGTTTGAAATGAAGGATGGGTTCCGATTGATCAATTTGTTTGTATTATCTAAATGAATCGGGTTTGAATCGTCCCCAACTCCTACAACGATTCCGTTGCCTGTTAAATTCCTGCCGGCTACTTCTGAACTGGTTAGGTTTGTTAATCCAAACAATCCACGTTCACGTTGATTTAATTCTGTTGGTTTTAAAAAAGACAGATTCAGAAAAGCTACAAATGGCAATTCACTAATGGCTTTAATATTTTTTGCTGCAACACTTACCTGTGCCAATCCCTGATTCAGATAGTCTGATTTTGTTAAAGTAACTCCATACGATACAAGACTCGAGTTCACATCATTCCATAATACTCCGGCGTGTAATTGCAAATTGACAGAGATAACAGCTTCCGGTTTTTCAATGGCAAGCTGCGTTTGTAGTTCCTGTCCCAGTTTGGCAGCACCGGGTAAATGCATCATAGCCCTTACGCCAACTTGGAAAAGTTGCGAAAACGAGGGTGTTGTTTTCATTCGAACCTGGTAACTGTTATCGGGTAAGTAACTGAGTAACTCAATACCCATTGATCGCAACAACTGTTGTTGAACGGCCGTGATTGGTTTCTCAAATGAAAGCAACGTATAAGTCCATTGCCCGGCTTTCCCTTTTCTTAATTCTGCTGAAAGCTCCTCAGCTTTCATATTGTCTTTAATCAGTAAATCGCCACTTTTTAAATGTAATGTGGTTACGCTTTTTTGGGCTTTAACAAACTGTGCTAACAGCAGTAATGAACTAAACAGTAATGATTTGATTATAACAGATGTTCGGTTGATGAAATGGGAAGCTGATGTATTGCAACTACGACGTAGCTGAACAGATGGTTGACAGTGCTTCATGGACTTGGTTTTAACAGATTTGGATTGACTTCAAAAATAGGCTTTCTTTCTCGAAAATGAAAGCTTTGCCAGGTTTTCGCATCATTTTTACCGGCTACTGTAATTGGCTGTTCCTGTTGTATATTTGCGCCCTGTGAATTTTGAGTTGTTGCAGAAAAAGTTTACCGATGATCCCCGCCTTTTTCAACTGGCGGACAGGCTTTCTTTTTCCCAAACGCAACGGATTTATCTCAAAAACCTGTTGGGAAGCTCATCGCAGTTCGTGGCAGCTTCGGTTTTTAACCATTCTTCGCTGGAGCAGTTCAATCATGTGTTTATCGTTAACGATGCAGAAGAGGCTGCTTACTTCCACAATTCACTAGAGAGTATCACCAAAGAACTCAACCTCTTTTATTTCCCATCATCATTCAAACATCCCAAGAATTTCCGTTTGCTCAACTCCTCGCATGTGATGTTGCGTACAGAAGCGTTGACGAAATTTTCCATGCCTACCGGTCAGCGGGTGGGGGCAATGGTTACTTACCCCGATGCTTTGTTTGAAAAAGTGGTGTTGCCGAAAAAACTGCAGGGCAATATGCTGCTCATCAAAACCAACGACACGCTGGACGTTGATAACATGATGGGCTTTCTGGTTGATCTTGGTTTTGAACGTACCGACTTTGTATACCAGCCCGGACAGTTTGCAGTACGTGGCGGCATCCTCGATATCTATTCCTTTGGTAATGAAAAACCTTACCGTTTGGAACTGTTTGGAAACGATGTAGACAGCATCCGCATCTTCGATCCTGAAACGCAGTTGAGTGAACGGAGATTGGCGCAAGTAAGTATTATTCCAAATGTGGAAACACAATTTGAAAGTGGTGAGAAGGTTTCACTGTTTGAATTTTTGCCGGAGAATACCATCGTGTGGGTAAAGGATTTTGATGTAATGAAAGAACGGCTGCTCACCATGGAAGAAGACATGGAGCAGTTCTTGAAATTGCCGGTTTCCAAACAGGAACGTGATGAAGATGAACGATTAGAAAAGATCGATCTTAATGAAGCCGATTTTATCACTGCTGCAATTGTTGAAGAACAGATAAAGCAACATCATACCATTGAGTTTGGCTACGAGCCTCACTTATTAAACTCCGTTGAAGAGAAGAACAGGTTTGAAATAGAGTATCACACCAAACATCAGCCGGCGTTCAATCGCCAGTTTGAATTACTCATCAATGATCTGAAGAGCTGGAGTACAAAGCAGTTTGAAATATTCATCTTCGCTGAGAACCCCAAACAACTGGAAAGACTACACAGCATTTTTGCTGATCTGAAAGCAGAGATTCCTTTCACCCCAATTGCATTGGCAATTCATGAGGGTTTCATTGATGAAGATCTGAAGGTTGTTTGTTATACCGATCATGAAATTTTCCAGCGTTATCATAAGTACAAAGTCAAGCAGGCATATAATAAGAGCAAAGCATTAACCATTCGTGCATTAAAGGAATTGCAGCCCGGCGATTATGTAACGCATATCGATCATGGAGTAGGTACATACAGCGGTTTACAGAAGATAGAAGTGAACGGTGTAATGCAGGAAGCTGTGCGCTTGATTTATAAGGACAGTGATATTTTGTATGTGAACATTAACTCACTGCATAAGATTTCGAAATACACAGGTAAGGAAGGAAGTGTGCCGAAGATCAATAAACTCGGCAGTGATGCATGGCAGCGACTGAAAGAAAAAACAAAAACGAAAGTAAAAGAAATCGCTTTTGATTTGATTCAACTGTATGCACAGCGTAAGGCACAGGAAGGTTTTGCACACACGCCCGACAGTTATTTGCAAACAGAACTGGAGGCTTCGTTTATGTACGAAGACACGCCCGACCAGAGCAAAGCAACTGCCGATGTAAAGAAAGATATGGAATCGCCATCGCCCATGGATCGTTTGGTGTGTGGCGATGTAGGGTTTGGTAAAACAGAAATTGCCATCCGTGCTGCTTTCAAAACTGTATGCGATGGCAAGCAGGCTGCCATCATGGTGCCTACTACTATTCTTGCCTATCAACACTATAAAACATTTAAGGATCGCTTAAAGGATTTTCCTGTTACAGTTGACTATGTAAATCGTTTCAAATCAACTAAAGAAAAGAAGGAGACATACAAGCAATTAGAAGAAGGTAAGATTGATGTCATTGTTGGCACACATGCATTGCTGGCGAAAGACGTGAAGTTTAAAAATTTGGGTTTGCTGGTGGTGGATGAAGAACAGAAGTTTGGTGTAGGGCATAAAGAAAAAATCAAAACACTGAAGACGAATGTAGATTCACTCACGCTGACTGCAACACCAATTCCCCGTACGCTGCAGTTTAGTTTGATGGGTGCAAGGGATTTGAGCATCATGAATACACCTCCGCCGAATCGCCAGCCGATACAAACAGAGGTGCAGGTATTCCAGGAAGATTTTATCCGGGATGCTATCTATTTTGAAACAGAACGTGGCGGGCAGGTGTTCTTCATTCATAACCGTATTGCAGGATTGGCCGAAATGGCTGCTATTATTCAACGGTTGTGCCCCGATCTGAGCATTGGTTTTGCACATGGACAAATGGAAGGTCATGAACTGGAAGAACGCATCTTCGACTTCATCGATAAAAAATACGATGTGCTCGTTTGTACTAATATTGTTGAAAGCGGTGTAGATATTCCGAATGTAAATACCATCATCATCAACAATGCACATCAGTTTGGTTTAAGTGATCTGCACCAGTTGCGTGGTCGTGTTGGCCGCAGCAACAAAAAAGCATTCTGTTATTTGCTGGCACCACCAATGAGTACATTACCAAACGATTCAAGAAAGCGTTTACAAACGTTAGAGCAGCACAGTGAGTTGGGTAGTGGTTTCCAGATTGCTATGCGTGACCTTGATATTCGTGGCGCAGGGAATATGCTGGGTGGTGAGCAAAGTGGATTTATGGCGGAGATCGGTTTTGAAATGTACCAGAAGGTATTGGATGAAGCGATCCGTGAATTGAAACGCACCAAGTTCCGTGAGCTGTTTAAAGAAGAAATCCAGCAACAGGAAAACTATGTAAAAGATTGTGTAATTGATACCGATCTTGAAATACTGATTCCTGATGCGTATGTTGAAAGTATTGCTGAACGTTTGAGTTTGTATACAAGATTAGATAACTGTGATACTGAAGAAGACCTTGTTGAATTTCATAAAGAATTGCTCGATCGTTTTGGCCCGATACCTCCGCAGGTGGAAGACCTGTTTACTACTGTGCGTTGCCGTAAGCTGGCCGTTGAACTCGGCTTCGAAAAAATGACCCTGAAAGAGCAAACCCTTCGTTGTTACTTCATCAATAATCCCGATTCACCTTATTTTGAATCACCGGTGTTCCAGGGCATCATGCAGTTTGTGCAAACCTCACTCAACAAAGCACAACTGAAACAAACCGGCAAGCTGTTCCTCTTGGTTGTAAGAGATATAGACGGTATGGAAGCTTTACTGCGCCTGTTAACTCGTATGCACGAAGCTGTGGTAGAGAAACCGGTTACAGCATAAGCCTTCTTATCGACAGATTTTTCCTTTTCGTCGCAAAACGGAAAACTTTCAACTGAATAAATAAGTACTTTGTACACATGAGTGGTAAATGGTACACACGTAAATGGGTTGTTTTCGGCATGCATGTCTTGTTCTGGGCATTGTTTCTTGCCTTGCCTTTTTTGTTACGACCTGTAGCTGAAAGCAAAGCAACGCATTCTGAAGAGCGGCCTTACGGCATGTACTATCTGCACTTCATTAAAAGCTTTCTCTGGATTTCTCTTTTTTATTTCAACGCCTACTTCCTCATACCAACGCTTTTCTACAGGCGTAAGTATGGCCGTTATGTGCTTGCATTGCTTGCATCAGCTTTGTTTATATGGCTGGCCGATCGGTTTATGTTTGCATTGTTCATTGAGGGTTTTGAATACAGGTTGCGCAACTTTTTCGTGTTTAATCTACCGGTATTTATTTTCATTGTATTGGCAAGTACCGCTTTTCGTACTATTCGTGACAGGATTGTTGAAGACCGTGAAAAGCAGGAACAGCAGAACGAAAATTTAAAAACAGAACTTTCTTTTTTACGTTCGCAGGTAAGCCCGCACTTCATGTTTAATATCCTAAACAACATGGTAGCGTTGGCAAGAAAGAAATCGGATATACTTGAACCTTCTCTTATTAAACTTTCTTCGTTGCTGCGTTACATGTTGTACGAAACAGATGAAGACAAAGTACTGCTCGATAAGGAAACAGAATACCTGCAAAGCTATATCGATCTGCAGCGCTTACGGTTTGGCAAACATGTACAGATCAATACCGAACTGCAGCAGACAGCCATTGCTTATACCATTGAACCCATGTTGCTGATTCCGTTTGTGGAGAATGCATTTAAACATGGAGTAGGGATGATAGAAGATGCACAGATTGATATTAAATTGAAAGTGGAGAAAGATCAGTTGTACTTTTCTGTACGCAATAAATACAATGCTGCTAACGAAAATGAACCAAAAGATAAAACATCGGGCATTGGTTTGACGAATGTAAAAAGACGATTAAATTTATTATACCATCAGGATCATTCATTACTGATCGATAAGCAGGATGGCTGGTTTACTGTTTCACTTCAATTAAAACTGCATTAATGCTTCGTTGTATTGCAATAGATGATGAAGAGCTGGCGCTTGAACTGTTAACGGATAACATCAGCAAAGTGCCCTATCTGCAATTGGTTGCTGCCTGCAATAATCCGCTGGAAGCGCTACGCATTATGCAACAGGAGCAGGTTGATCTTGTGTTTATTGATATACAGATGCCCGGCCTCAATGGTTTACAGTTTATACAAAGCAGTCCGCAGCAATGCATGTTCATTCTCATCACTGCGTATGAGAAATATGCATTAGAAGGATATAATCTCAACGTAGTTGATTATTTACTAAAGCCTGTTGAACTCAATCGCTTTATCCAGGCTTGTAACAAAGCCAACGAACTATATCAACTGAAGCAGAAACCAAAACAGGAGTCTGCACAGCAGCCTTATTTCTTTGTGAATGTGGAGTACAGCCTGCACAAAATAGACAAGGCTGATATCACCTGGATCGAAAGTTTAAAAGACTATATTAAAATTCATCTCAGGAGTTCAGCCAAGCCTGTTGTTACACGCATGAGCTTAAAGTCGGTAGAAGAGCAATTGCCTGCACAACAGTTTGTACGTATTCATAAATCATTTATCGTGGCTGTTTCGGCCATCAGTACTATTCGTAAAAGCAGCGTTTTTATTAATGAAATGGAGCTGCCTATCAGCGATAATTTCAGAGATAAACTTTTTGCAACCATCGGCCGTGCCGAGTAATTTTCTTAGGTACACATTTCGTCGCAACATTTCCGCTTCTCATCTCATTTGCCTCTGCAACGCTTTTTTGCCTGCCTACTTTTACATTACAAATTATCAAAATGAAAAAAGTTATTCTGGCATTATTGGCAATCATCAGCATACAGGTTGCAAAAGCACAAATGCCGGGTGCAGTTAAGCAGGCACCTCCAAGTATAGGTCGTATTTATGGAAAACTCGTTGACAGTACCGGTAAAGCAATTGAAGGTGCTTCGGTTGTGGTGTTGCAGAACAAGTACGACAGTACAAGTAAAAAAAGAAAGGATGTGTTGCTGAAGGGAACCATCAGTGCAGCGAACGGCGATTTCAATATTGAAGCATTACCGATTATGGCACCGTTGAAGTTAACGGTATCAGCAACAGGTTTTGAAGCATATACACAAACAGTAAGTTTTCAGCCAAAGATGCCTGCAGGTGCTGCTCAAACAAGACCTGCAGCAGGCCAAATGACCGACTTCAGTGCAATGGCTTCGGCATTTGAAAAAGATCTGGGTAAAGTAAACCTGGTAAAATCAGTAAAGGAATTGTCAGAAGTTGTTGTTACTGCAACAAAAGGAAGATTGAAAATGGATATTGATAAAAAAGTATTCAGTGTAGATCAGAATATTGTAAGTGCAGGTGGTACTGCAGTTGATATTATGAAGAATGTACCTTCTGTAAATGTTGATATTGATGGCAACGTAACCATGCGTAATGCATCGCCTCAAATTTATATTGATGGACGACCAACAACCTTAACACTCGATCAGATTCCTGCTGATGCAATTGAAAGTGTAGAGATCATTACCAATCCATCTGCCAAATACGACGCTTCGGGTGGTAATGCCGGTATATTGAATATTGTATTGAAGAAAAATAAGAAGAACGGTTACAACGGTAACGTAAATATTGGTGTAGATAAACGTGGGGCGTTGAACGGCGGTGCAAGTTTAAATCTCCGCCAGGATAAGTTTAATTTTTCGGTGAGTGCATTTGGCAACCAGATGAAAAATCATACAACCAGTTCAACAGATATTACAAGCTTGCTTACAACGCCAAACGTTTTAGTGAATCAAACCGGTAATACCATTATGAATGGTGGGTTCCTGTTTGGCCGTGCAGGTGTAGATTATTTTGCAACCAACAGGTTAACGCTTTCTTTATCGGGCGTACGAGTGCATGGTGAATTTAGTCCCGATGCTGTATTAAAAACCGATAGCAGTTTAAACAATGGCTCATACATCAGCTACAGCAACCGTACAACTGCAACTAAAAGATCATTTAATGCAACTGGTATTCAAGGTGGGTTCAAGTATTTATTTCCGAAAGAGGGAGAAGAGTTAACAGCCGACTTCAACATTTTTAACGGACGTAACAACAGTAATCTTAATTACAACACCGGCATCTATACGTATGAAGGCGGTGCAAAAACAGGAACTGTATTACAGCAAATATTGGGCAGTGGTACCAATAATTTTGTAACCATCCAGGCCGACTATGTAAAGCCATTTGGCAAATCGGGTAAAATTGAAACAGGCGCAAGAGCACAGCTACGTACCCTCACGAATAACCAGGCGAACTACAGGTTCAATAACACAACGAACGAATATGTGCTGGTGCCCAATGCAACCAGTAACTATAAAAACACTGATAATGTGTATGCGGCTTATGTTTCTGTAGGTAATCAAATTAAGAATTTCGGATACAAGGTTGGGCTGCGTGCAGAAAGTTCTGATTATACTGGTGAGTTAACCGACAGTAAACAAACTTTCAGCAATAAATATCCGCTGAGTTTATTCCCTTCTTTATTCTTAAGCCAGAAGCTGAGTAACAAGCAAGAGCTGCAGTTTAGCGTAACACGTAGAGTAAACCGTCCGTTTTTTATGCAGGTGATTCCGTTTATTGATTCAACAGATCAGTTAAACTGGAGCAGAGGTAATGCTGCATTGAAACCGGAGTTTACCAACTCAGCAGAAGTATCTTATTCAAAAAGTTTTAAAGGTGGTAACACATTGTTGGTTTCGGCTTATTATAAATACAGCACCAATTTAATTACACGCTTCCTCGATACCGTTACATTGGCATCAGGCGAAAAACGTCCGATCAGTACCTATCAAAATGCACAATCAAGTCAATCGTATGGTGTTGAGTTTACAACACAGAACGTTGTTGCAAAGTGGTGGGATCTTAATTCGAACCTGAACATTTATAACTCGAAGATCAATACCAATAATATCACCGGTTCATCGCAGGCAGCAATGTGGAGCTGGTTTGCAAAAGTGAACAACAACTTTAAGCTGCCTGCCGATTTCAAGCTGCAGTTATCAGGTACATACCAATCAAAAACTAATTTACCTGTAAACCAGAACAGCGGCATGGGTGGTCCGCCAATGGGCGGTGGTGCACAAAGTGCAGCGCAGGGCTATATTAAAGCCAACTGGGGAATTGATGCAGCTATTTCAAAAAGCTTCCTCAAAAACAAAGCAGCTACGGTAACGTTTAACATCAACGATATTTTCAGAACAAGAAAGTTCGATCAGTATTCGGCAAGTTCATTCTACATTCAGAATAGCTATCGTTTAAACGATGTGCCGATGTTCCGCATCAACTTTGCCTACAAGTTTGGTCAGATGGATATGTCGCTCTTCAAGCGTAAAAATATGAAAGCCGAAAGCGAAGGTTCGCAAGGAGCCATGCAGGGCATGCAATAAAGTTTGATAGATTGATGAGAGGTTGGCCCCTGTGTTTTTTACACGGGGGTCTTTTTTTGTGCAGAAGATAGAATTTAATGCTATTTTTAAATGTACAAAGTTGCTGTATCCAAAAAACTTTAACCAATTACTTTAAAACATTAAACCTTTAATCATGGAACAAAACTTTGCACATTTACGTGAAGTACCTTATGCCAATGTAAGCAGTGATGAACGTACCATTGCGATTCTTACACATGTATTATCTCTCTTTTTTCCTATTCTGGCCCCACTTATTATTTACCTTGTAAAAAAGGATGATTCCCGTTACGTTGGTGAACATGCGAAAGAAGCTTTGAATTTTGGAATAAGTATATTCATTTTTTGTATGATCAGTATTCCGCTCTGCTTATTAATCATAGGCATTTTTATGCTTATAGCTATTGGTATCGGTTCATTTATACTGCATATAATTGCAGCAGTAAAGGCGGCAGACAATGTGCTGTACCGTTATCCGTTCAGCATACGTCTCATTAAGTAGTTTTACTTTTTTTAAGTTAATTCAATGATAAAGGCTTTCGTTTCAGGAAGCCTTTATTATTTTTGGTATTCCAATTGTACCAATATCTATGACACATTGTATTATTCAATTAAAACCGGGCTTATGATCTATCCATAAAAAATAATTGAGCATTTTATGAAAGAGCGATAATTATTTTTTATGGATATACCATGTGGCCTTAATACTAACTAAACATCCGCACATGAAACAAGTTCTACTCTTAATCTCTCTTTCTTTAATTGTTTCTTCCTGCGCCAGAAAACGAATGATGGAGCGTGTGCAGCAGTACAATATCCGCACCATCGCCATTCTGCCTGCTCAACTGGAAGTAACAGGTAACATTCCAAAGAAGTTAACGCCTGAGCAAGTGCAGGAAATGATCAGTCGAAACACCACCTTTCTGAACCGGGCCTTGTACATTGACCTGGTGCAGTATGTTGATACACGTTTGCGCAGGTATTCTCAAGTACAGTTCCAAAGTACAGAACGTACCAAAAAACTGCTGGAAGAAAAAGGAATTTCCGATTCTGCTTCCTGGCAAATGGATCCTATGGAGCTGGCTAAAATACTGGAAGTAGATGCGGTTGTATCAACCAAAGTAACGCAAAATCATATCCTCAGCGATGAAGTGGCGCTGGGTATTGATGTAGTAGGTGGCATTCTCAATCGTACAGTGCCACGTATTGGCGTACCAACAGGCATGGCACGTACAAGCGATATGTTTGTAAGCAGTGCGTTGATTAAGGAAGGGTATACCGTATGGAGCACTCGCTTTACCAATCAAACTGATTGGAATTATCCGTTTCAGCAATCTATTCAAAGTGTAACAAGAGCCATTGCAAGAAGATTTCCGCTCTAAGTTGAAATTGAAAACGCAGGATAATAAAAAGGTCGCCCCGTTACTCACAGGGCGACCTTTTTGTATGGATAGAATCAGATTAATCCCAGCCTTTCTTTGCTGTACCGGCAGCAATTGCAGCCAGTGCTTTTGCTTCACCCAACAAAGCAGTAAGCTTGTTACCTTTTCCATCATCACCTTTTGCAATGTAACCGCCTTTAGCAGTACGCTCTACTACTGCATTCTGGATAGGAACATTTTTTTCTTTCGTTTTTACATTATACGCTGTTAATTGCATAGTTTAATTTTTTGGGGTTAGTTAAAAAATCCGGCATCCGGTTCAGGCTAAAGTACAGATTTTCGCCAAAAACAGACCAAAATGCTTTCCACACGATATTAATGCCTGATAATCAACAAAAAAGCGGCCATTAGGCCGCTTGTATCTTTCTAAAAAGAGATGTTGTTTTACCCTGAAAAGCTGGAAGCTTACACGTCGATATTAGCGTATTTCGCATGGGTTTCAATAAACTCACGGCGTGGAGCCACCTCATCGCCCATCAACATACTAAACACACGGTCCGCTTCAGCAGCGCTTTCAATGGTTACCATTTTCAACGCACGGGTAGCAGGGTTCATGGTTGTTTCCCAAAGCTGGTCTGCATTCATTTCACCCAAACCCTTGTAGCGCTGTACGCCTACACTGTCTTCTTTGCCTCCACCAAATTGCTGTACATAGGCTTTGCGTTCTTCCTCATTCCAGGCGTATGCCATTTCCTTGCCTTTTTTTACCTGGTATAACGGTGGTTGTGCGAGGTAGAGATAACCCTGTTCTACAATTGCCGTCATGTAACGGAAGAAGAAAGTAAGGATCAATGTGGCGATGTGGCTACCGTCCACGTCGGCATCCGTCATAATAATAATCTTATGATAACGGAGCTTGCTGATGTCTAATGCCTTTGGATCTTCGGGTGTACCCATTTTTACACCAAGAGCAGTAAACATATTGCGGATCTCTTCGTTATCATAAATTTTGTGCTCCATTGCTTTTTCTACGTTCAGGATTTTACCTCTCAACGGAAGAATAGCCTGGAAGCTACGGTCACGACCTTGTTTGGCGGTACCTCCAGCCGAGTCACCCTCAACCAGGTATAATTCACAGCGATCGGGATCACGGTCCGAACAGTCGGCCAGTTTACCGGGCAAGCCGCCACCGCTTAATACCGTTTTGCGTTGCACCAGCTCACGTGCTTTTTTAGCAGCTGCTCTTGCCTGTGCAGCCAGAATAATTTTTTGAACAATATTCTTTGCTTCTCTTGGATTTTCTTCGAGATAGGCTTCGAGCGTGCGGCTTACAGATGTTTCCACAATACCACTTACTTCACTGTTGCCGAGTTTGGTTTTCGTTTGACCTTCGAACTGTGGCTCGGGAACTTTCACCGATATGATGGCACTCAAACCTTCACGGAAATCATCGCCTTCTACATCCACTTTTGCTTTTTCAAACAAACCTTCTTTTTTTCCGTACGCTGTAAACACACGGGTAATGGCACGACGGAAACCGGTTACATGTGTACCACCTTCAATCGTGTTGATGTTGTTGACGTATGAGAAGATATGTTCGCCGTACGAATCGTTGTAGATCATAGCTACTTCTACCGCTACATTACTTACTGGCTCGTGCCCATCCATGTAAATAACCTGTGGTAACAACGGACTGCGTTTGCCGTTTTTTTCAATCAACTCCACAAATTCAGTAATACCACCTTCGCTGTAGAATGTGTTCGTGTAGGTAGCACCGTTATCATCCACTTCACGCAGATCGTTGAGGATAATGCGTATGCCTTTATTCAGGAATGATAATTCCCGTAAACGTGCTTCTAAAATTTCTTTTTTGTAAACTGATGCAGTAAAAATGGTTGTATCGGGCCAGAAATGTACACGGGTGCCGGTAATTTCACTGGTGCCGATTTCACGTACCGCATATTGCGGTATGCCAATTTTATACTCCTGCTCAAATATCTTTCCTTCACGTTGTACGGTTACATGCAGCTTGGTAGAAAGTGCGTTCACACAACTCACACCCACACCATGCAAACCACCTGATACTTTGTACGAGCCTTTATCGAACTTACCACCGGCATGCAATACCGTCATTACAACTTCAAGTGCCGAACGTTTTTCTTTGGTATGCATGGCAGTGGGGATACCACGGCCATCGTCCTGCACACTGATGCTGTTATCTTCATGAATGGTAACTGTAATGTTCTTGCAATAACCTGCCAAGGCTTCATCAATGGAGTTATCAACTACTTCATATACGAGGTGGTGTAACCCTTTTTCACTGATATCGCCAATATACATGGCGGGACGTTTACGCACCGCTTCTAAACCTTCTAATACCTGGATACTGTCTGCGCCATAACCGGCATTTTGTGCAGCGGCGCTGAGGGCTTGTTCCTGTAACTCTGTGCTCATATAATGCTTCTCAAAAATCTGATTGGGAGTGGTGAAAATATATTCGGACAAATGTACGGAAAAGGCAGCGGTTGAAGCGGCTTTTTGAGCCCGATTTTGTCGCAAGAAATCCACATTTTTTCTGCTGAAAATGAAGTGGTTGAAACAGGTTGTGGAATTTGTAAAAAAGCAACGCAAGGGCAGGTTGCTTTTAACTCTGAAAACATGACAAAACTCTGTCAATAGCCCATGATAGTAGCCCTATTTTATAACCTATCTTTGCCACCCGATGCAACAGTTGAACGACATACTTACACTCGCCAACCGAAACCCGCTCCTGACACATGAGCTGGACTTGGTGTATGAGCAGGAAAAACATATTCCCGGCTCGGTGCAGTATGGTATTTACCGGTATAAACTCGTGCCACATGTTACCCCTGAAGACACGGCTGTTCTTCTTTACAACTACGAAACAAAACAGGCAAAAGAGCGGAATATTGAATTACGTTTTTGTATTAACGGAAACAAATACTGCAACAGCAAAAGTTGCAGTAACGGTGTTTGCAAAATGTCGTCAGTTGAATGTAAAGCTGAGCCTACCATTGATGTGTTTCTTTTTCGCTTCAGCGCTTCTTATTTGTCTCCTTTTATAAAAGGGAAAACAATTACAACCAAAAGTGATCGGGTGTTGGCGTTTAAAGAAAAGCAGTCGTTCAGTACATCTGTAAATCTTTGCAGTAAAATCAGAACAGTGTTGGAAAACCTGATGCTGCATAATTACAGTAATGCGCTGGAGAATATTTACGTAAACAGCCAGCTGCAAAGTTTATTGCTGTACGGGTTGGAATGCCTCACTGACCAGAAAGCAGAAGAGAGTTTTGTATGTCGTTTTCTTGCAACAGATAGTGCACAGGATACTATTCTGCAGGCAAGAGAAATATTACTGCAACGGATTGGCGAGCCCATTACCATTAAAGAGTTGAGCCGTAAAGTGGGAACCAACGAGTGTTACTTAAAAAAAGGATTCAAAGAAATGTTTGGTACCACCATCTTTGAATTTTACCAGAATCAGCGTATGGAGCATGCCAAATATCTGTTGTACGAAAAGGGATTGAGCGTTACCGAAGTAAGTGCCATGCTCGGCTATTCTTCCATCTCACACTTTTCTACTGCGTTTAAAAAGCACACAGGGTTAAAGCCTTGCGAATTGTTGTTCCGATAAATTTATTCTTTTACAATCTTTCCCTTTTTCGTAATCGTTCGTTGTTACGCTGATCTATTTTTGCAACTTCCAAATAGTACGACCCGATTTCAATATTCCAAAACGTAAGTATAAAATGCAGTACAGCAAATCAGGCTGGCAGAAAATAAGAAAGCTCTTCAATGATATTCACTTGTGGCTGGGCCTCAGCAGTGGATTGATTGTGATCGCTGTTTGTTTCAGCGGAACAGTATATGTCTTCAATACTGAATTAACGGAGAAAGCAGCTCCACATTTGTATAAAGTAGAAACGGTTGCCGGAAAACAACGTATTCCGGTTGATTCGTTAGTAGAGAAAGTAAAACAGGAAACCGGTGGCACTATTGCAAGTGTAACGATTCCTGCAGCTTTAAACCGTACGTATCAATTCAATGTAAAGAAGAAGGAAGATAGTACAGCAAGAGGCGGCACAACCTATATGGTAAATCCCTACACAGGAACCATTGTCGGCAATTCGAAAGAAAAGAACGGCACCAAAGAATTTATGGGAACGATGTTTAGTTTGCATCGCTGGTTGCTGCTGGATAAAGTAAAGAAGCCGATCATTAATGGAGTTGAAAACAGAAAGCTCGGCAGTTGGATCACAGGTTTTGCAACAATCATTTTTACATTGGGATGTATTACAGGGTTGATCATCTGGTTTCCACAAAAAGTAAAATACTGGAAGCAGGGTTTGAAGGTTAAATGGAATGCTGGCTGGAAACGTGTAAACCATGATCTGCACAACACACTTGCGTTTTATTCATTGATCTTTTTATTGCTGATGGGGTTAACCGGTCCGCAATGGTCGTTTGAATGGTACCGGACAGGTTTACAAAAAACATTGGGAACGTATAAACCTAAGGAACAACCAAATCAAAAAGCAACAACAGAACCAAGAAGCGAACGCAAAGAGGACAAAGCGGAAGCGAGAAACGATACAAAACTGCTGGCAACGGCTCGGTTGTCTGTTGCAGATTATATTCGTGAAGCAGATAAAGCATTACCATACACCGGTAATTATGTGATCACTTTACCAGCCGATGCTGCTGCAAAAACAATGATCAGTAAAACAAAAATCGGCTTTTTTGCACCTGCTGCAGGCGACCGTATTACCATGGATCCAACGAATGGTAAAATTGTGAAGCTGGATATTTTTAAAAAGAAACCATTTAACGAACGTGTTGCCGGTTCTATTAAAGCAATTCACGTTGGTAATGTATATGGCACGTTTACCAAGATCCTTTATTTTCTTGCGTGTTTGATTGCAACCAGCTTACCGATTACCGGTACAATGATCTGGCTGAACAAGATGAAGAAGAAAAAGAAAAAAGAAGAACCTGTTGTTGCATTAACAGGTGAGGAAAAAGTAGCGTAACGAAGGGTGAGTCACCCGCTTGAATTCGAGGGTGGCTCACCCGCATTGATATTTTAGAAATGACCCCGCTTCGGCGGGGTCATTTCTTTTAAAAGTAATAAATGAATTTGTCAGACGAGGGCGTCAGATAAGTTCCTGCAAACTTTCTTTTGTTGCAGTAATGGTTTTATCCAGATCTGCATACGTTAATGCATTGTTGAGGAACCAGCTTTCAAATGCTGATGGTGGCAAATACACTCCACGTTTCAACATTGCATGAAAATATTTCTTGAACAATTCATTGTTGGCTGATGCTGCAGTTGCAAAATCAGCAACAGTATGATCGCTGAAGTGCACACTGATCATTGAGCCAAGTTGATTGATGACATACGGCTGTCCCCATGCTTTCAATACTTCGTTCAAGCCATCACGTAAGTAAATGGTTTTTTCATTCAGCTCTTTATAAATCGAAGGATTGCTCTTTAATTCATTCAGTAACGTATAACCTGCGATCATTGCAATGGGGTTACCACTCAATGTTCCGGCCTGGTACACATTTCCCAACGGAGCAATATGTTGCATGATTTCTTTCTTGCCACCAAATGCTCCAACAGGCATACCACCGCCGATCACTTTACCGTAAGTAACAAGATCAGCTTTAATACCGAGACGTTCCTGTGCACCACCAGGCGCTAAACGAAAGCCTGTCATCACTTCATCAAAAATGAAAACGATTCCTTCTTCATCGCATAGCTTACGCAAGCCTTCATGAAATCCGGGTGTAGGTAAAATACAGCCCATGTTACCTGCAACAGGTTCTACAATGATGGCTGCAATTTCTCCTTTGTGTTCTGCAGCTAATTTCTTTACTGCATCCAGATCGTTGTACGGGGCGGTTAATGTATCATTCGCCACACCAGCCGTTACGCCGGGTACTGTTTGAATATTGAACGTTGCAATACCACTTCCTGCTTTTACTAAAAACGAATCTGCATGTCCGTGATAATGTCCTTCAAACTTGATGATCTTATTACGACCGGTATATCCTCTTGCCAAACGGATCGCACTCATGCAGGCTTCGGTACCACTGCTCACCATACGGATCAAATCAACATTCGGCACCATACTGATGATGAGCTCCGCCATTTCAATTTCCAATTCGGTTGGCGCACCGAAGGAAGTTGAATCAAGTGCTTTTTCCTGTATGGCTTTTACAATAGGTTCATGCGCATGACCAAGAATCATCGGTCCCCATGATGCGATGTAATCGATGTATTGATTGCCATCTGCATCATACATGTAAGCGCCTTTTGCTTTTTGCATGAAGAGCGGTGTTCCGCCTACGCTTTTAAATGCACGTACCGGTGAGTTAACGCCACCAGGAATACTTTGCTGTGCCCGTTCAAATAGTTCTTTGCTTTTTTCGTACATAATTGTGAATGGTCAATTGTGAATGGTCAATGGGATGCCTTCGATTCAATCAGTCCGCTTAGCAGCTTAAAGCATTTGATCATTGATTCACCAAGTTTAGTTAAATCGTAATTATTTAAATACTCTATATCTTTTGCAACATCCAGTGCTGCATCAATTTTAATGACAGATCCTCTTGCAATTTCATAATATCGTTTCCTCTCAACTTCTGATTTCCTGGAAGAGCCTTCTGCAATATTCAGATGAACCGATAGTGCTGCTCTTCGTATTTGCGAAATCATCCCGAACTTCTCATCTGCCGGAAAGATTTTAGTTAGCTTATAACACTCAAGTGTAAATGTTTTTGAGAAGCTATAAATGTCCAGTTTCTGATGGTTTAAGGTTATAAACATTGTGAACGATTTAAAGGTGATGATTACAAATGCAGCTATAAATTACTAATTAAGCCGGTCATTCACAATTCACCATTGACCATTCACAAAGTGTCTTAGTGGTTTAAAATTCGTATCGCATCTTTCGCAAAGTAAGTAGCAATCAAATCTGCACCTGCACGCTTAATCGACGTCAATACTTCCATGATCGCTTTGCCTTCATTGATCCATCCTTTTTCTGCAGCTGCTTTGATCATCGCATATTCACCGCTGATGTTGTAAGCACTCACCGGAACATTCACTGCGTTCTTTACTTCACGGATAATATCTAAATAACTCAACGCAGGCTTCACCATGACGATGTCTG
Organism: Bacteroidota bacterium; assembly: GCA_023428755.1. Classification (GTDB taxonomy): domain Bacteria; phylum Bacteroidota; class Bacteroidia; order Chitinophagales; family Chitinophagaceae; genus Lacibacter. The sequence continues at coordinate 243,469 of JAEYWX010000010.1, read as the reverse complement.
CACCTTCCTGCACATCCATTATTGTTTCTTTAATGGCTTCAATGCGGTTGGCGTAATCCATCTGGTAGGTTTTCTTATCACCAAAGCCGGGAGCACTATCCAATGCATCACGGAACGGACCATAAAAACAAGATGCATATTTTGCACTGTAGCTCATGATACCCACGTTGATGAAATTGGTTTCTTCCAGACCTTTTCTGATAGCACCGATGCGTCCATCCATCATGTCGCTTGGTGCAACCATATCGGCACCTGCTTCTGCATGAGATATACTCATCTTCACCAATGCTTCCACCGTTTCATCATTTACAATCTGTCCGTCTTTCACAATACCATCATGGCCGTACGATGAATAAGGATCAAGCGCCACATCCGTCATCACATACATTTCGGGCACAGCATCTTTAATGGCTTTGATGCTGCGTTGCATCAGTCCGTATTTATTCCATGCTTCTTTGCCGGTATTATCTTTTAATTCGTCTTTCGATTTTACAAAGATCAACACACTTTTCAAACCCATGCTCCAGAGTTCTTTCACTTCCTTCACCGTTACATCTAAACTGTTACGGTAATAACCCGGCATAGAAGCGATCTCAGTTTTTACATTTGTTCCCTCATCAATAAACAATGGAACAATGAAATCATCCGGTGTAAGAATGGTTTCTCTTACCAGACTTCTAATGGCTTCTGATTTGCGGGTGATTCTGTTTCTTCTTTGCAGATACATATAATCGGTTTAAAATGTTAGCAGGAATTTGATTTTTTCGCCCAAGCAACCCTTTCTTCTTCACTTATTTCATTCAACCAATCTTTCGGGTGCAGACAAGCTTCCTGCAATTTGTATTCTTCAGTTCCATATGCAGGCTGATAGTTGTATTCAAAACGTACAGTAGGAGGTAAGCTCATCAAAATACTTTCAATTCGTCCATTGGTTTTTAAACCGAAGATGGTACCACGATCATGCACTAAGTTAAACTCCACATATCTACCTCTTCTTATTTCCTGCCAGTGTTTATTTTCAGCTGTGTACGAAGTATGCTTTCTTTTTTCTACAATCGGAATGTATGCATCAATAAATGCATTACCGCATTTTTCTGCAAACCCGATCCAAAAGTTAACATCCTGCTTTTCGTTGGGGCGTTGATGATCATAAAAAATACCACCGATACCTCTGCGTTCTTTATTGCGGTGCCAGTTTACAAAATAGTTATCGCACTCTTCTTTGAACTTGGGATAGAATGTTGCATCAAATGCATCGCATGCATCTTTATGTGTTTGATGAAAATGTCTGGCATCTTCTTCAATTAAATAATAGGGAGTAAGATCTGTACCGCCACCAAACCATCTGTCGATCACTTCATCTTTTTCATCGTACAACTCAAACATGCGGTAATTGCAATGCACGGTTGGTACAAATGGGTTGATAGGATGAATCACCAAACTTAAACCACAGGCAAACCATTTGCTGCCGTTGATTTTTAACTGCGTTCTCATTGCATCCGTTACATCACCAAACACGATCGATGTATTTACGCCACCTTTCTCAAACACATTTCCATTGGCGATCACACGTGTTTTGCCACCACCACCTTCGGCACGTTGCCATTCATCTTCCACAAATACAGCTTTCCCATCGCACTGCTCTAATGCAGCACAAATGCGATTCTGTAAATCGTGAATGAATGATATCCAAAGCCCCCTAACCCCCGAAGGGGGAAGAGAAGAAAGCTCTTGATAGTTTGATAGTGTCGACACGTTATTATTTTATAAACCTGGTTAAATTAGTTAGGGCTGTGTGATGCAGTCCTCCCCTAAAGGGGGAGTTAGAGGGGGCTTTGATATTCCTTCACCGCCTCTACAAATGCTTTTGCATGATCAACCGGTACATTCGGTGTAATACCATGACCTAAGTTAGCAATGTACCGCTGTGTACCAAATGCATCGATCATTTCTTTTACTGCTTTTTTGATCTCAGGAATGGGTGCCAGTAATTTCGCCGGATCAAAGTTACCCTGAATGGTGATCTTGTTCTGCGTAAACTCTCTTGCCATTTGCGGCGTAATGCACCAATCGATACCTAAACCGCTTGCTGCACTTTCGCTGATATCTTTCAACGCATGCCATGTTCCTTTCGGAAACAAAATCACCGGTGCATCATCTTTCAACGCTTCTGCGATCTGGAATAAATAAGGTTGTGCGAATAATTTGAAATCAGCCGGTGATAAAGAACCAGCCCAGCTATCGAACACCTGCACGGTATCTGCACCGGCTTTCACCTGGTGCTTCAAATACACAATGGTAATATCGGTGATCTTTTGCAACAGCTGATGTGCCATTGCCGGTTGTGTATACGCAAACTGTTTTGCTTTATCCCATGTTTTACTTCCTTTGCCTTCTACCATATAACAAAGAATGGTCCAGGGTGCACCGGCGAAACCAATCAATGGCACACGACCATTCAATTCTCTTTTGGTTAAGCTCAATGCATCGTACACATACTTCAAACTTTCTTCTGCACCAATCGTAATCAATGCATCAATATCCTGTTGTGTTTTGATGGTCTTTGGTAACGATGGTCCTTTGCCTTCTTCCATCAACACTTCTACACCCATTGCTTGTGGAATAACCAAAATATCGCTGAAGATGATCGCTGCATCCACACCTACTTGGTCAACAGGTTGCAATGTAATCTCCGTTGCAAGCTCAGGAGTTTGACAACGGGTGAAGAAATCATACTTCTCCCGCAGCTTAATATAATCAGGTAAATATCTTCCTGCCTGGCGCATCATCCACACTGGTGGACGTTCTACCGTTTCTCCTCTGAGTGCTTTTAATAATAAGTCGTTTTTTAGCATAATACAGATGTCTGATTTAAGATGTATGATGTCTGATTTGTTTCAGCTCATACGGTCTGCTTTAAATTTAAATGTTCTTAGTTCAATGTTTGTATAGAATGGATGTTGCGATCTGTTTGCAAATCCTACATCAGACATCCTACATCACCCATCAACTGAAATATTCCATCGCCTGCCTTACCAGTTCTTCTTTTCCCGGCGCTTTGCCAACGATGATGGTGTTGTTACAATATTCCTGTATTGCTTTTGCGGTGGTTGTACCAATGGCGAATAAAATAGTTTGTGCAGGTACTTTGTTTGTACTGAAAAAACTATGTACAGCACTCGGGCTGTAAAATAAAACGGCTTGGTACTCTTTGCTGATCTTGTGTGGTGTGTGAATGGTTTCATACACCAGAATCTCCTGCACATCAATTCCGCTGTTGCGGAGAATGGAAGGCAATTCATCACGACGTTGTTCACCACAAAAGAAAATGACTTCATCGGTATCACTTTCTGCTGCAATCAGCTCGGCCAGTTCTGCTGCATTGCCGGCCGTGCCAACTACACTATGGTTGCCGAAACTTTCCTGCAATAATTTTTTTGTGGTGTTACCCATGCAATAGATTACCCAATCAGGTTGTTGCCCATCCTGCCAGGCAAGTACGGCATCTACTGCATTCATGCTGGTGAAAATAACCGTAGCCGATTGCAGGTACGCCTGCTCAATTTCCTGTTGTACTTCTATCGTCTGAATGGGTTCTGTTTCAATGAACGATAATTCATCAATAAAAATACCCTCAGCCTTTGCTTCATGCACCAATGATTTACTCAATGGTCGGGTAGATAATATGTTGATCTTATTTTCCTGCATCCTTAATACTGTCGGCAATGGCTTTTCCGCCATGCATTAAAATTTCTTCTGCAGCTTCCAATCCAAGATGTGCTGCTTGTGGTATCGAAACGGTGTTTTCATATTCTGCTTTTTGCTGACCATCAAGCGAAAAAATATTTCCACGGAAATGGATCTCTTCATCAATCACTTCTGCATATGCACTGATGGGTGTTGAACAACCGCCTAACAATGATCGCAAAAATTCCCGTTCAATTTTTGTACAGAAAGCTGTATCAGCATCATTAAACTGTACGCAAGCTTCCAATGCATAATCATCCTCTTCTCTGCACACAACCATAATAGCACCTTGTGCAGGCGCAGGCAACATCCAGTCCAGTTCAATCGAATTTTCAGGTCGAAGGTTAATGCGCTCCAGTCCTGCTGCTGCAAAAATGGCCGCATCCCATTTTTCTTCTTTCAACTTGCGTAAACGTGTATTTACATTGCCACGCAGATTTTCTACTACCGAATTCGGATAACGATGTAACCAATGTGCTTTTCTGCGGATGCTGCTGGTGGCAATGGTGAGTGGTGAGTTGTTAGTGGTGAGTGGGTTGCTGATGGTTGAAGATTCACTATTCACCATTGACCATTCACCGTTCACAAAACCTAACTTATCACTCATTACTGATAACTCATTCTTCAGCACCAACAGATCTTTCACTGGTCCACGTTTCAATACCGATGCCTGAATAATTCCTTTCGGTAATTGCGTTGGTACATCTTTCATGGAATGTACCGCTATATCAATTTTCTTATTAATTAATGCACTGTCCAGGCTGCGTGTAAATACACCTTGCACACCCATTTCATAGAGGGGAGTTGAAAGGTCAATATCGCCTTCGCTTTTAATGTAAACAAGTTCTGCTTCGTAGCCGTGTTGCGCAAGCAAATCTTTTACCGTTGTTGCCTGCCATACTGCTAATTGACTTTCCCTTGTTCCAATGCGGATTGTTTGTCCCATTTTAATCTGTGCCGGTGGCAATAAACTCATTGATGGCTTCGATGTAATAACAGCCACGCTGGTTTTGCTCTCTCATTTTTGAAGCCATGCCATTGATCACCCGTTGAATTCGTTCATCGGTTTTTGTGCAGGCTGTATGATGCGGTTGCAAAGTTATATATAATGGGGAAGTATGTATTTCTTTCAGCTTTGTTTTTACTGCTTTCAGCACCGGTACATGTTTACGCATCTGGTACCAATCCATGAATTCCGTAATGTGTTCCGCAATAATGGCTTTTGCTTTGGGCACTTCAGCTTCACGTTTGGCCAGCGTTTCATCTTTCAGCTTCGATAATTCATCAACATTTACCAACGAAATATTGGATAGTTCTTTTGCTGATTGCTCAACATTGTAAGGAATGGAAAGATCAATAATGAGTTTATGATTTAATCCTTCCAGATGCGATTTTAAAATAGTAGGTTCTGTTGCGTTGGTAGCAACAAGAATAATATCGGCAACCTGAATATGTTCGGCCAATTGTTCCAGTGGAGCTGCTTGTAAACCTAGTTCTTCGGCCAGCGTAGTTGCTTTCTCTTCCGTACGGTTGATGAGCGTAATATTTTTTGTGCCGAGATAATCTACTAAGTTTTTGCAGGTGTTGCGGCCAAACTTACCGGTACCCAGCAACAATATTTTTTTATTCTTGATTCCTTTTACATGCTTGCGGATGTATTGCACCGCTGCAAAGGAAACAGAAACAGTACCATCGCTCAACGCTGTGTTGTTCTTAATGGCTTTGGATGATTGCAACATGCAGTTTACCAAACGCTCGGTAAATGCATCAATGCGGTCGTGTTGTTTAGCAAGCTTTGCCGCTTGCTTGATCTGGCCCACAATTTCATAATCGCCAAGGATCTGTGAATCCAATCCGCCACCTACTGTAAACAGGTGATTGATAGCTTCCTGTCCCTGTTTGATGTACGAAAGCTGACGAAACTGCTCAACCGTTCCTTCTGTTTGTGTGCAAAGCAGGCGAACGAGTTGATCGGGCTGTTCTGCAAAACCATACACTTCAGTGCGGTTGCAGGTAGAGATCAGAAAAAATTCATGCACACCAAAATCAGGTGCAAGCTGCAGGATGGTTTGGTATTGTTCCGGATTTACGGCAAACTGACCCCTGATCAATGCATCTGTTTTGCGATAGTTGATACCCGCAATAAAAAATTTTGATATGTCTTTTGCGCCTGTTCTGTGCATGAGTTAATCGTCTGAAAAATCTACAGCGCAAATGTAGTTGCAGACAGCACAATGAACCTAAAAAATCTGTCATTGCAATGTCATATTACCTGTTGATTTTTATCAGGATAACGTCTGTTTGCAATCAACGAAAACCTTGTAGGAAAAGCACTACAGTTCATCTTTTAAAAACAACATTTGATACAGATTTCTTTGGAAAATGAACTTTTGTTTTGTAATGCCGTTACTTTTGCAATCGATTAAAAAAGCACATGGAAAAAGCAGCAACAAAAGGAATCCTGTTAATGAATCTCGGTTCGCCCGACTCAACGGAAGTTAAAGATGTACGCCGGTACCTCAATGAATTTTTAATGGATGAACGGGTGATCGATTATCCTTACCTGCTGCGTTTGTTACTGGTAAAAGGTATTATTACCCGCTTCCGTGCACCAAAGTCGGCCGAAGCATACAGCACTATCTGGACAAAAGAAGGCTCACCATTAATTGTGCTTACCAAGCAGCTGCGGGATGCATTGGATAAAGAAGTAGATATGCCGGTTGAAATAGCGATGCGTTACGGTAACCCTACCGTGAAATTTGCGTTAGATCGTTTGCTTGCACAGAATCCTGACCTGGATGAAGTGATAGCTGTGCCGTTATACCCGCATTATGCCATGAGCAGTTATGAAACGGCTGTGGAAAGTGCAAAAGAGATCCATGCGAAAAATAACTACCCGTTTAAACTGAGTTTTATAAAACCTTATTATAATGAAGACCATTATATAACTGCAATGGCAGAAAATATGCGTCCTTATGTTGAGAAGGGCTACGATCATATTTTATTCAGCTATCACGGTATTCCTGAAAGTCATTTAAAGAAATCAGATCCCACAAAAAGTCATTGTTTAAAAACAGCCGACTGCTGCAATGTTGCTTCCACGGCACATGCTACCTGTTACCGCCATCAATGTTTTGTAACAACAGAATTGATTGCTGCAAAACTTGGATTGCCGAAAGAGAAATACAGTTTATCGTTTCAATCAAGGCTGGCTGGTGAACAATGGTTAACGCCATATACCGATTACCGTTTGCGGGACTTGCCAAAAGAAGGCGTTAAAAAATTATTGATCCTTTGTCCGGCATTTGTTAGCGATTGTTTGGAAACACTCGAAGAAATCGCCGAGCGTGGTAAAGAAATATTTGAAGAAGCCGGAGGTGAGGAGTATACTATGATCCCTTGCATGAATGTACATCCCTTGTGGGTTGAAGCGATTGCAAAATATGTGGAAGGGGTGGCAGCCGGCCAAAAAGAAATGGTGCTGGAATAAGCCGTCAATGGTGATTGGTGAATAGTGAATTCCCGGCTAATGAAACAATTTGGATATTCATAAGTAGTATCTCAACTTTAAATAATAATGTTTGGTGATTGTGTTATGTATTGACCATTCACCATTCACCATTCACAGCATGTATCTCTACCTCAAAGCTCTCCATATCATCTTCATCGTTACCTGGTTTGCGGGTTTGTTTTACATGCCCCGTTTGTTTATATATAATGTAGAAGCAAATGCAAAAGAGGAAACGGCACGCAAAGTATTGCAGGAGCAGTTTGGTATTATGATGAAACGTTTGTGGTACGGCATTACCTGGCCGTCGGCAATATTGACATTGATTTTTGGCATTTGGGTATTGTTTGAAAGTGGATATGCCGCAATTGTGTTTCAGCCTGGTGGAAGATGGATGCTGATCAAACTCGTTTTTGTACTCTTCTTATACCTCTATCATTTTTCACTTCACAAAATATTAAAGCTACAGGCTGCAGGAATTTTCAACTATTCATCACAACAACTCCGTATCTGGAACGAAGTGGCAACCATCTTTTTAGTAGCAGTGGTGATGCTGGTGGTTGTAAAACAGAACCTGAGTGCTTTGTGGGGAGTACTTGGTTTATTGTTGTTTGTGCTGTTACTGATGAGTGCCATTAAAATTTATAAGTTGCTGCGCAAGTAGGATGCTGGCCCTGAGCGAAGTCGAAGGGCGGTTAAGTCAATCGAGCGAAGTCGAGATGGACGTTCATAACAAATTTTCTATCACCATCAAATTGCTTTGCTGAACATGGGTGTTACAGCATCCCGTTGCAGGTACAGATCAAATGCACTGCAGATATTGCGGATAAACTGTCTTCCTTTTTCTGTTACCACCAGCCCGTCATCATTCAGGTAAATCAATCCATCATCCAACGGTTGTGCCAATTGTGGTAACACATATTTCTGAATGAGGCGTTGATCTTCTTTACGAAATACAGCATAACCTCTGCAGCTGATACTGAGAATATATTTGCGGAACGCTTTGTCTTCTTCGCTTAAAAAGTACCCTTTAAAAACAGGTAATTCCTTGTGTTGAATGCTTTCGTAGTATTCGTGCAGTGATTTTTTATTTTGTGCAAATGCAACGCCAATATCACTGATGCTCGACACACCAAGTCCCAGCAGCATCGATGTATGTTGTGTGGTATAACCCATAAAATTGCGATGCAGTTTACCGTGTTCCCAGACAAGGAACAACTCATCGTCCTGCAATGCAAAATGATCCATGCCAATATCTGCATAACCGGCAGCTGTGAGCAACTCTTTTCCTTTCAGATACAACTGCAATTTCTGTTCGGGCGAAGGAAGATCGTTTTCATCGAACAAACGTTGTCCTCTGCTCGTCCATGGTACATGGGCATAACTGTAAAATGCAATACGGTCGGGGCGCAATGCAATTACTTCATTGATAGTACGGGTGATGCTTTCCAATGTTTGTTTTGGTAAACCATAAATCAAATCATAATTCACCGAATGAAAACCAATGCTTCGTGCATCTTCGGTAGCACGTTGTACATTTTCAACCGGTTGAATACGGTTGATGATGCGTTGCACTTCCGGATCGTTATCCTGCACACCATAACTGATGCGACGAAAACCCAGATCATACAACGTTTCCAGGTGTTCCTTTGTAGTATTGTTGGGATGTCCTTCAATACTGAACTCGTAGTTGGTATGCACAATGGAACGTTCCGTAATAAAATGCAGCAGTCGCTCCAGGTTGGCAGGCGAAAAGAAGGTAGGCGTGCCTCCTCCCAGGTGCAGTTCACGGATCACCGGTTTTTCACGCAGCATCGAAAGATAGAGTTCAAATTCTTTTTCAATCATCTCCAGATATTCCACTTCCACACCATGATTGGTAGTAATCTTTTTGTTACAACCACAGTACGTACACAACGATTCGCAAAATGGCAAATGAATATATAAACTGATGCCTTCTTTATGATTGTGAAATTGAAACTGTTGTTGCAGCAGGTGAATGTAGTGCTGCCGGTCGAGGCCTTCTTTCCACACGGGTACCGTTGGGTAGCTGGTATAACGGGGCACAGGTTTGTTGTACCGCCTTACCAGTTCCTGAAATTGTTCGGATTGCATGTTGCAAAAATCTATGCTTGATCATTTTTTTGATTTGAGAACAGTTGGTTGCAAAACTGATTGATATCAGTATAATTTTTTAGCAGTTATCGGATTGTCAAACGATCGTCATAACATCATCATTTTCCCGATTATGAAAACGTTTTTCCCTTTTGCGTAACAGGTGGTAAGAAGCAACGGGTCAAATTTGCGGCGGTTTAAATAGTTAATATGAAGGAGCAATTAATCGCAGCAGTTATTTGTATAGGAGTGGCAGTGCCATCGTTAGCGCAGGAAATTGAACGTGATACACAGCGTGTGCACACCAAATATCTTGCAGAAATTACATTGGTAGGCCGTAACACCCGTGCTGATATTCATTTTTTACCCGAAATACTGGGTACACAAATCAATGCAGGAAAAAAGAATTCGTTGATTGTTACGGATAATATTCAGGGTAATGTAGTAACCAATAGTATGCGCCAGGTAATGGCGAAAGTGCCCGGCATACAGGTGTGGGAAAGTGATCCCAGCGGAATCCAGATTGGTATTGCAGCACGTGGACTTAGCCCCAACCGCAGCTGGGAGTTTAACCTCCGCCAAAACGGGTACGATATTACCAGCGATCCGTTTGGATATCCCGAAGCCTATTACACACCACAGCTCAACTCTGTACAACGTATACAGGTGGTGCGTGGGGCTGGCAGTTTGCAATACGGTCCGCAGTTTGGCGGCATGGTGAATTTTGTAATGAAGAATGGCAGCGAAATCAAGAAACCATTTCAATTCGAAACACAGCAAACAGCAGGAAGTTTTGGTTTGTTTAATACGTACAACGCAGTAGGTGGCGAAACCAATAAAGCGCATTACTATGCATTTTGGGATCGCAGAAGTGGTGATGGTTCACGCCCCAACAGCGCATTTACTGTAAACACCGGTTATGGATCGGTTACATTAAAAGCAACTTCTAAATTGAAAGTTGGCCTGGAGTTTACCCATTTCGATTACCGCAGTCAGCAGCCCGGTGGTTTAACCGATGCTCAGTTTGCACAGGATCATTTACAAAGTTTACGCAGCCGCAATTGGTTCAACATTCAGTGGAATATGCTTGCGCTGAATACGGATTATACCATCAATGAAAAAAGCCGTTTTAACCTGAAAGTGTTTGCTATGGCGGGCGATCGTAACAGCAATGGCTTTTTGGTTACGCCCAACATCAAGGATACCATCAACGCTGCCACACTGCAGTACAATAACCGCAGAGTTGATGTTGATGAATATCGCAATGCAGGTGCAGAGTTTCGTTATGTAAACGAATACAAAATCGGTAAGCTGAATAATACACTTGCAGCAGGCGTACGTTACTTCTACGGAAATACAAATCGTAAACAAAATGGTAAAGGTGATACCGGCAGCGATTACAATTTCAATCTTCTTTCCGATTTTGGCACCAATCTCGGCTTTGTTACCAACAATGCAGCAGTATTTGCTGAAAACATTCTGCACATTGGCGAAAAGTTTATTCTTATTCCCGGTGTACGTTACGAGAGCATCCGCAACAGTGCCGATGGTCGTATCAGTTTTAACAGCAATGGAAGCGAAAACAAAATCAACAATCAAAACCGCACCCGTAATTTTCTGTTGGCTGGTGTGGGTGCCGAATATCATATCGGCAGAACAGAATTGTATGCCAACTGGTCGCAGGCTTATCGCCCCATGTTGTTCAGTGATTTAACAGCGAATCCAACAACTGATGTTATTGATCAGAATCTGCAAGATGCAAAAGGATACAATATTGATTTGGGCTGGAGAGGCACAGTAAAAGAATACCTGTTTTTTGATGTAAGCGGTTACTTTTTACAATACAACAACCGCATCGGTGCCATTACCCAACAGCGTACCGATGGCAGCTTTTATAATTTCCGTACCAATGTTGGTAACAGCAGCAGCAAAGGAGCTGAATTGCTCGTAGAGTTCAGCCCGGTAAAAGCATTCTTCAAGCAATCAACCTTTGGAAATATTACACTCTTCGCTTCCATGGGTTTTATTGATGCACGTTACGATAATGTAAAGGTGGTTACCCGTAACGGAAACACGTTAACAGAGTCAACTCTCAAAAACAAAAAAGTAGAGAATGCACCGGAGCAGATCATCCGTACAGGTATCACGTACAGCTACAAAAAGCTCACAGCTAATATCCAGTACAATTATGTTAGCCAGGCTTTCAGCGATGCCAACAATACGGTTACACCGGTAGCAACAGGTGTTAACGGCCTCATCCCTTCTTACCAGGTGGTGGATATTGCAGGTACGTATAAGTTTACCGAGCGCTTCTATGTAAAAGGCGGTATCAGTAACCTGTTCAATGAAAAATACTTTACCCGCAGGGCAGGTGGTTATCCCGGTCCCGGCATTATGACGGCCGAACCACGCAACTTCTTTTTAACGGTTGGTGCGAAGTTTTAAACGCACTCCGTTTATTTGCGAAAACCCCAAACAGCCTTGTTGTTTGGGGTTTTTAGCTGAAATACGCCTCGGTTGCCTGCCGAAACTTCTTACCTTTGGCCACTTTTTAAAGAGAATTACGACCGATTTATTCATATGAGCACGAAATACAGAGAATTTTCACAGCTGAATTTACCCTCCATTGAACAGGAAATACTGACAAGATGGGATGCAGAGCAGGCATTTGAAAAAAGTATAGCCGTAAGGGATGGGGCCACACCGTTTGTGTTTTACGAAGGTCCGCCCAGTGCCAACGGTATGCCCGGTATTCACCACGTTATTTCCCGTACGTTAAAGGATCTGGTTTGTCGCTACAAAACCATGAAGGGTTTCAAAGTAAACCGAAAGGGCGGATGGGATACACATGGTTTGCCCATTGAGCTAGGTGTGGAGAAGGAACTCGGTATTACGAAGGAAGATATCGGCGTAAAGATCACGGTTGAAGAATACAACAAAAAATGCCGAGAAGCGGTATTGCGTTATAAAGACAAGTGGGATGAGATTACGAAGAAGATGGGCTACTGGGTTGATCTGAACGATCCTTACATCACGTTCGACAATAATTACATTGAAACATTGTGGTGGTTGCTGCAGCAGTTGTACAAAAAAGGTTTGCTGTACGAGAGTGTGAGCATTCAACCTTATTCACCGGCAGCAGGTACAGGTTTAAGTTCGCATGAGTTGAACCAACCCGGTACGTACAAAGATGTAAAGGACACGAGTGCAACGGTGATGTTCCGTGCAACACAGGATGAGAAGAGTAAGTTTTTGCATGATGCAGTGCATGGTGCAGAAGTGTTCTTCATGGCATGGACAACTACACCGTGGACCTTGCCAAGTAATCTCGGTTTAACTGTTGGACCAAACATTGAGTATGTGTTGGTACAAACATTCAATCCATATACGCACCTGCCGGTAAATGTGGTGCTGGCGAAAGATCTGGTGCACAAGTACCTGAAAGCAGAAGGAGAGAATGGTGATTTTGAAGGATACAATGGTGAGCAGAAAATACTTCCCTGGAAGATCATCACTTCATTTAAAGGTTCGCAGCTTGAAGGTTTGCATTACGAGCAACTGTTGCCCTATGAAGCAAACAGCATTGATGAAGTAAAACGCATTACGCCTGATGCTGATCCTTTCCGTGTATTGATCGGAGATTTTGTTACTACTGAAGATGGTACAGGTATCGTTCATACTGCTCCTGCTTTTGGTGCAGATGACTATCGTGTTGGTAAAAAATACAACATCGGTATTTTAACGATGGTTGATCGTGAAGGAAAGTTTTTGGATGGATTGGGCGAGTTCAGCAATCGTTACGTAAAGAATTACAAAGACGAGAAAGATTATGTAGATGTGAATGTTGACATCTGCGTAAAACTCAAAAAAGAAAACCGTGCATTCAAAGTAGAGAAATACGAACACAGTTATCCGCATTGCTGGAGAACTGACAAACCGATTTTGTATTATCCGCTTGATGCTTGGTTCATCAAAACAACGGCCATCAAAGACAAGATGGTGGAGTTGAATAAAACCATCAACTGGAAACCAAAGTCAACAGGTGAAGGCCGCTTTGGTAACTGGTTAGAGAACATGGTTGACTGGAACCTGAGCCGTTCACGTTTCTGGGGAACTGCATTGCCTATCTGGAAAACAGAAGATGGTGAAGAAGAAATCTGCATTGGTACAGTTGAAGAGTTGAAAGAAAACGCAGCGAAAGCAGATGCAACACTCGGCACCAACAATGCAAAATATTTAGGCAACGATATCGATTTGCACAAACCGTATGTTGATGAGATCGTTCTCATCAGTCCAAGCGGTAAAGCAATGAAACGTGTGCCGGACTTAATCGATGTTTGGTTCGATAGTGGTGCAATGCCTTATGCACAATGGGGACTGGATCATGAGAAAGTGAAGAAAGGCGAGAAGTACCCGTTCAAATTGCCTGCAGGTGTTGAGAAGTTCGAAGACCTGTATCCTGCAAGCTTTATTGCCGAAGGTGTGGATCAGACACGTGGCTGGTTCTACACTCTCCATGCAATCGCTTCATTGGTTTATGATAGTGTAGCATACAAAACAGTAGTGAGTAATGGTTTGGTGCTCGATAAGAACGGTAACAAAATGAGTAAGCGCCTCGGCAACGTGGTGAATCCGTTTGAAACCATCGAGAAGTTTGGAGCTGATGCTACCCGTTGGTACCTCATCACCAATGCATCGCCTTGGGATAACCTGAAATTTGATATTGAAGGTATCAAAGAAGTACAACGCAAATTCTTTGGTACACTTTACAATACCTACCAGTTCTTCGCATTGTATGCTAACGTAGATGGCTTTGCGTTTAAAGAAGCAGCTATCCCTGTAAAAAATCGTCCGGAAATTGATCAGTGGATTTTGTCATCACTGCATACGCTTATCAAAAAGGTAACCGATGCAATGGATGATTACGAACCAACACAGGCCGGTCGTTTAATTGAAGAATTTGTAGATGAGCATTTGAGTAACTGGTATGTGCGTTTGTGCCGCCGCCGTTTCTGGAAAGGTGAGTACGAGCAGGATAAGATCAGTGCGTACCAAACCTTGTACGAATGTTTGGAAACGGTACTCCGTTTAATGGCACCCGTATCACCCTTCTTCAGCGATGCCATCTTTACAGAACTGAACAAGGTGAGCAACCGCTTCAACGCAGCATCTATCCATCACGTTGATTTCCCTGTTGCAGATGAATCGTTGATCGATGCAGCTTTGGAAGAGCGTATGCAACTGGCACAGGACGCTTCATCACTGGTGTTATCACTCCGCAAAAAAGTGAACATTAAAGTGCGTCAACCATTGCAAAAGGTGATGATTCCTGTACTGAACCCCAACATGAAGCTGCAGTTCGAAAAGGTGGAAGACATCATTAAGAGTGAAGTGAACGTAAAAGAGATCGAATACCTTACGGCCGATAATACCTTCATCAAAAAGAAGATCAAACCCAACTTTATTGCCTTGGGCAAAAAGCTGGGGGCGAAGATGAAAGCGGTATCATCTGCGCTGGCTCAATTCAGCCAGGATGATATCAGTCAATTTGAGCGTGAAACTGTTTATAACCTGTTAATTGATAATGAAACGGTTACCCTATATTTGACGGATGTTGAAATTGTAAGCGAGGATGTGCCCGGCTGGATGGTAACCAATAAGGGAGCCGTTACCGTGGCGCTGGATGTCACCATCAGTCCTGAATTACTCAACGAGGGTAACGCCCGGGAACTGGTGAACCGCATCCAGAAGATCCGCAAAGAAAGTGGTTTTGAGCTGACGGACAGGATCAGTGTGCTGGTTTCGGACAACGAAAACCTCCGCTCTTCCTTCACCCAATTTAAATCCTATATTTGCGCCGAAATTTTGGCAGACGATCTTGACTTTTCGCCAGCTTTAACGGATGGCATTGAAGTTGAGATAAATGATATTCCCATAAAAGTACAAGTACTCAAAAAAGGAGGATAGAATGGCAACAAAAAAGAAAGCAGCAAAGCCTGCTCCCAAAAAAGCGGCAAAACCGGCTGCAAAACCCGCCGCCAAAAAACCGGCGAAACCAGCCCCGGCTGCAAAAAAGCCAGCTCCTAAAAAGGCGGTTGCAAAGCCAGTTGTGAGAAAAGCGGCTCCTAAAAAAGCGGCACCAAAGCCAGCTACCAAGGCACCGGCGAAGGCGGCGAAACCAGCCCCTAAGCCTGCTGCGAAACCTGCTGCAAAGCCAGTACCGCCAAAGGCAGCTAAGTCCGAAGTAAAAACGCCTGCACCGGTTGCAAAACCCGACAGCGCTATTAAACCAACCGTTAAACAAGCGATTAAAGATTTGAAAAAAGAAGCAAAAAAGCCGACGCCTCCCAAGGAAGTGAAGCCAATTAAAACATCTGTATCTACCTCTGTACGTTACCAACCCGATTTTACAAAGTCGGTGCTGGATAAAAATGTAACAGAAGTGCCCCAGGGCCCTATGGTACGTTACAGTGATGCTGATCTGCAGGAGTTCAAAGAACTGATTCAACGGAAGCACGAGGCAGCGAAAAAAGAATTAAACTATTTGCAAGGCCTCATCACCCGCAAGGATGATCAAGGTGGCGATGGGGATGATGGACGTTATATGACCATGGAAGATGGAAGTGTAAGTATGGAACGTGAACAACTGAGCCAAATGGCCAGTCGCCAGATTACCTACATCGATCACCTGGAAAAAGCGTTGATGCGGATTGAAAATAAAACCTACGGTGTATGTCGTGTAACCGGCAAGCTCATCGATAAGGCACGCTTACGTGCTGTACCACATGCTACGCTCAGTATTGAAGCGAAGATGGGGATCGTAAAAGGTCCGCAGCCAGCCGGCGAATAATTAGTTTCAGATTACTTGAAATAGAAATCCTCCTGTAAAACGGGAGGATTTTTTTATGCGTAAAGGTTTGCCAACCGTTTGCAATCTGCAGCTATTGGTAAATTATATAACAAGGTTGGCATCCTTTGACAGATTACCCGCACAAAAAAATCCCTTCGTACGAAGGGATTTTAAATATTGCTTGAGTTGGACCTGATTAATAATCTCTGTTATAACCACCGCCGCCGCCACCTTTGTAGCCGCCGCCGCCACCTTTGTAGCCGCCGCCACCGCCTTTGTAGCCGCCACCGCCGTTACCGCCACGGAAGCCACCACCACCGCCGCCAAAGCTGCGCTTCTTGAAGCCACCGTCATCTTTTTTCGGCTGAGCTTCGTTCACTACAATCTTGCGTCCCTGAACATCAGTATCGTTCAGTTGGCTGATAGCAGCTTGCGCTTCTTCTGCATTGTCCATTTCAACAAATGCAAAACCCTTGCTACGGCCAGAGAATTTGTCGGTTAAAATTTTGGCAGATGTTACTGTTCCAAATTGCTCAAACAGAGCAGCGAGGTCTTCGTTCGTCATAGACCAAGCCAGGTTTCCTACGTAAATGTTCACAAAAAATAAATTAAAAAACAAAAATCATGAACCAGAGATAGCAACTGAAACCGGGGAAACTGATCGAACGAAAAGCACCTTGCAGGTCAGAAAGCAGAACTGAATTCACATTAACTCTATAAAGATAGGGGAATTATTGAGAAAAGGAAATCGGCCGAAAGAAATCTTACCGCACCTCTTGCATGTCTACCAGCTTGCGGTAAAAGCCGTTTAAGGCCACCAATTCATCGTGGGTGCCCCGTTCCACAATTTCGCCTTTTTGCAAAACCAGTATTTCATCGGCATGCCGTACGGTCGATAACCGGTGGGCAATTACCAGGCTGGTGCGTTCCTGCATCAGGTGGTTGATGGCATCCTGTACAAGCCGTTCACTTTCAGTATCAAGCGATGAGGTCGCTTCATCTAAAATAAGGATCGGCGGATTTTTTAATACAGCCCGGGCAATGGTTACACGTTGGCGTTCACCCCCGCTGAGCTTACTGCCACGGTCGCCAATGTTTTCGTCATACCCATTTTCTTTTTGAAGAATAAAGTCGTGGGCGTTGGCAATTTTTGCTGCCGCTTCAATTTCTGCATTACTTGCCTCCGGCTTGCTCAATGCAATATTATTGGCAATACTGTCATTGAAAAGAATCGGTTCCTGGGTTACAATACCCATCAATTGACGAAGACTGTTGATCGAATAATCTTTGATGTTTACACCATCAACAAGTATTTCGCCGCTGCTCACATCATGAAACCGGGGAACAAGATCGGCTAATGTTGATTTGCCTGAACCGCTTGAACCAACCAGTGCAATGGTTTTTCCTTTTCGTAATGTGAGATTGATATTTTTTAAAATGGTTACATCAAAATAACCAAACGAAACATTTTTGAATTCAATGCTATGTTTAAATGAAGGGATCACAATTGCATTTGCTTTTTCTTCCACCACAACCGGAGCATTCAGTATTTCTTCAATGCGCTCAATAGCAGCACTGCCTCTTCGTGTATTGTAAAATGCTGATGAAAGTGATTTAGCAGGATTAATGATCTGTGTAAAAAATAAAATGTAAGTAATGAAACCATCGGGGGTAAGTCCGCCTGCATTATCGCCCAATACCAATCGTCCGCCAAACCATAACACACCACTCAACACCATTACTCCCATAAACTCCGATAAAGGCGAAGCCATATCTTTCCGGAAATTTATTTTATTACGGATATGATTCAGTTCCTGGTTCATTTGGTGAAACCGTTGTCCCAGCAGCTTTTCAGCAGTAAATGCTTTAATAACCCGGATGCCTGTTAACGTTTCATCCAGTATCGAAATCACGATTCCGTTTTTTTCGCCGGCTTCGGTTGATTGTTTCTTTAATGAACGGCTTACACGTCCAATAATAAATGCAGCAACAGGCAAAAACACCAGTAAGAAAAGAGATAACTGCGGACTGATGAGTACCATCATCACCAGATAAAACAAAATCGTTAACGGTTCTTTAATCAACGCTTCCAACGCCATCATTACACTCCATTCCACTTCATTGGCATCGTTACTCATACGGGAAATGAGGTCGCCTTTTCGCTGTTCTGTAAAATAACCAATGGGTAGTTGCAATACTTTATCGTACAAATCGCCACGCAAGCGGGTTAATACACCGTTACGCATGGGCGCTAATGTGCGATAAGAGAGATAGAGAAACACATTCTTCAACAATACGGATGAAATAATGATAAGACAGATAAATGCCAATGCCGCTTCGGATCCTTTTTCTTTGATGAGTGTACTGATGTTATACATCATGTAATCCGATATTCCCTTTGCAGAAAAGGAAAATACAGGTGCTGTCAGCTGCAACGATTCCTGGTTGAACAGTAATTTCAGAAATGGCGCCAGCATAGCCAGCGAAACCATGGAAAATAAAATCGATAAAAGAATAAAAAGAAAGTATAAAGCGATCTTGCCTTTATACACTCCGAGGTATTTGAAAATGCGTTGAAACTGTTTCATGCGTTAAACGCCGCAAAGTAACTACTTTTACAGCGTTTAAATGTTGAAGATATGTTAGAAGGAAAAAGACAGAAACAAGTAGCAGGTGTCATTCACGAAGAAATGACCGGTATTTTCAGAAAGCTGGGATTGAGTATGATCGATGGGGGACTGGTGTCCATTTCATCTGTTAAAATAACACCCGATCTGCTGGAAGCAAGGATCTACCTCAGTGTGTTCCAGGCTAAAGACAATGCGGCGGTGTTGAAAAAAGTGGAAGACAAGGCACATGAGATCAAGCGGGAGCTGGCAGCAAGCATCAAGCACCAGTTGCGCCGTGTACCGGAAATCAAATACTTTCTTGACGATACATTGGAGCAGGTTTTTAAAATGGAAGAACTCTTTAAGAAAATTGAAGAGGAGAAAAAAGATGACTTGTAGCCGATAGTCTGTAGTTGAGAGTCGTCACTCATCATTCATCACTCATCATTCATTATCTTGAATTTCCTTTTCGCCTGGCGGTATTTTAAATCAAAAAAATCAACCAATGCCATCAATATTATAGCATGGGTAACGGTTACGGCTATGGCTGTAGGTACCGCTGCCATTGTAGTGGTGTTGAGTATTTTCAATGGGTTTGAAGGTTTGGTGAAAACATTGTACTCATCGTTTTATCCTGATGTCCGCATTACGGCAGCGCAGCAAAAAATTATGTTGCTGGATGATGCTACGCTGGCAAAAATTAAAGTGCTGAAGAATATTGCTGCCGTAAGTATGGTAGTGGAGGAAAATGTACACTTGCAAAATGGAGATTACAGAACCAATGCTGTAATAAAAGCGGTGGACGAAGAATATAACAAAAGCAGCGGTGTTGCATCGATGATGGTGAATGGAAAGTTTGAAACAGGAAGTATTGAAACACCTGCATTGGTATTAGGAGTAGGCATTGAAAATGCGTTGAACCTGTTAAGCGATCGTTCGGTTACCCCTGTCACAGCTTATCTCCCAAAGCGTGGTGTTAGTTCAAGCAATCCATTGGAATCTATCAGCACCGTGAACTTGCAACCAACCGGATCATTTTCGATTCAGCAGGATTTTGATAACAAGTATGTGATCACCAATCTGGATATTTTAAAAGAAATGCTGGGCTTGAAGCACAATGAATACAGTGCTGCAGAAATTAAACTCACCGATCCCACTGCGGAAAAAGAAACCATAGCAGCATTACAGCAAATCATGGGCAAAGGTTATTTGGTGGAGAACAGGTATCAGCAAAATCGTTCACTCTTCGCCGTTATGCAACTCGAAAAATGGGCGATCTACGGAATTTTATCGTTGATATTGGTGATTGCATCCTTTAATATGATCGGTGCTCTTACCATGCTGGTACTGGAGAAAGAACAAGACATACAAATACTGCAGGCCATGGGTGCCGAAAAGAAATTTATTCAACGTATTTTTTTAACGGAAGGTGTGTTGCTGGCATTTGTGGGCAGTGTAATCGGGATTGTACTGGCGATGATTTTTGCGTATTTGCAGGTTACGTTTAAACTGATTCCGTTGCAAGGTTCATTTGTAATTGATTACTACCCGGTTGATATATTCCTCACCGATATTTTATTGGTGATGCTCACTGTTTTTGTAATCGCCTTACTGGCATCGTGGGTGCCATCTGTAAAGGCGGCACGACAAAAGGTTTCGTTACGGGCACAATAAAAAAAGCAGAGAACTTTCATCCTCTGCTTTTATCTAAAATAAACGGTAGTCGATTAATAATCACCCAAGCTTGTTTCACCTAGTTGTGTGAGTGCTTTTTCCAACTGCTCATCGTTCGGAGCAATGCCATGCCACTCGTGGCTTCCTTCCATAAAGTCAATGCCTTTTCCCATTTCTGTTTTCATGAGGTTGACAATTGGTTTGCCTTTGCCAACAAATGTTTTTGCTCTTTCCAAACCGGCAACCATCTGATCCATATCGTTTCCATCTTCAATGATCAATGTTTCCCAACCAAAGGCTTCAAATTTTCCTTTGAGATCGCCAAGGCTTAACACTTTTGCTGTAGGTCCGTCAATTTGTTGACAGTTCCAGTCAACGGTAGCAATCAGGTTGTCCATTTTATTGTGGGCAGCAAACATGATCGCTTCCCAGTTCTGGCCTTCCTGTAATTCACCATCGCCATGTAATGAATACACTACTGTATTTTCTTTATTTAATTTTTTGGTATAAGCTGCTCCAATGGCAACGCTTAATCCCTGGCCCAACGAACCCGAAGCAATACGTACACCGGGCAAATGTTCATGCGTAGTAGGGTGTCCCTGCAATCTTGTATTGAGTTTGCGGAACGTTTTCAACTCTTCGGCAGGGAAGTAACCGCTGCGGGCCAATGTTGCGTAAAACACCGGTGAAATATGTCCGTTGGAAAGGAAGAACAGGTCTTCACCTTTCCCGTCCATTGTAAACGATGGGTTGTGCTTCATTAACTTGAAATACAGGGCGGTAAAGTATTCTGTACAGCCCAACGAACCACCGGGGTGGCCGCTTTGACATCCGTGTACCATACGTACAATATCTCTTCTGATTTGCGTTGCGATTTCTTTTAATTCTGCCATGATTTTTAGAGTTGCGGGCAAAGCTAACAGAAAAAATAGTTCAACCGGCTAAACTTTTTACCCAAATTCAGGTCAATTTCCGGTGCTCTTGTTGAAAAATGGGAAAACTACGATGGCATTTAATTTTATCCTTATCTGTTTCCACTTTCGGCCGAGATAGTATAGATTTGCAACACACTTGAATAATCAACTGCATGGATCACCTGTTAATAGGTTCAGTTATTTCTTTTCTAATCACCTATTCGGCTATCCCCATCATTATAAGGGTAGCTGAGGCGAAGCAACTGTTTGATGTTCCGGATGATAACCGAAAGCTGCACAAAACACCCATTCCTTCATTAGGCGGTATTGGCATTTTTGCAGGTTTTCTTCTTGGTTTTTTGATAGCAGTTCCTGCCGGCTCGGTTGAAGTGCAATATTTTGCTGCTGCTTTTCTGGTAATCTTTTTTCTCGGCTTAAAGGATGACATTGTTGTACTAACACCTTTGAAAAAATTTCTCGGGCAATTACTGGCAGCGTTCATCATTGTGTACAAGGGTAATATTCTTATCGATGGTATGTTTGGATTTATGGGATTTGAAAAAATGCCTTTTATTATCAGCCTTGCTTTTACATACTTAACGATCATTGTAATTACCAACTCCTTTAATTTAATTGATGGGGTTGATGGGTTAGCCGGCTCTTTGGGCTTGTTCACTTCAGCTTCATTTGGGGTTTATTTTGTAATGGCAGGACAACCATTTTATGCAATGATGGCATTTGCCATGACGGGCAGTCTTGCCGGATTTCTGATCTTTAACACATCTCCCGCAAAAATATTTATGGGTGATACAGGTTCGCTGTTGCTCGGCATTATTAATTCTATTCTTGTAATTAAGTTCATTCAGGTGGCAACAGTGCCAACAGCTAAAGTTTATTTGCCTGCCGCACCCGCTATTGGCTTTGCCATTTTATTTGTTCCGCTGTTCGACACTCTTCGCATTTTTGCTTTTCGTATTTTATCAAGACGTTCACCGTTTAGTCCCGACAGGAATCATGTGCACCATCTTTTATTGGGAAAAGGATTTAGCCATAAAATGGTCACTTTCTTAGCTGTCACTTTCAACATTGTCATTGCAGGTGCAACTGTGTTGGCACGTGATCTGAATATTACTTTTCTTTTACTGGGGCTTATCAGCATCGGTTTTTCTGTAATCAGTCTCCTGATTTACTCGAATCGTATCAGCCGTCAAAAATTACTATCGCCCGATCAGCACATCGATGTGAGCGGCAAAACAAAGGTGATTCCACTGCCTACCAACGTAGCTGCTCCCGCCGCTTCCGTAGAAAAGGGCGAAATCGCAAAATAATCGTTGAAACTTTTCTTTGCCGCACAGCAATCAGCAACAATTTATTAGGTTTGCAGCTCATAAATTTTTACACGTATGTCAGAAGATCTATCGTTGATATTGAGTGATGCTGAAGAGCACATGGGAAAAGCGATTCAGCACCTGGAAATTGAATTGGTGAAAATCCGTGCGGGTCGTGCCAACCCCAATATGCTCGATGGAATTGTGGTGGATTATTATGGTTCGCCAACACCCATTGGACAGGTAGGAAATATCATTGCTGCCGATGCAAGAACCATTACTATTCAGCCCTGGGAAAAAAATATGCTGCAACCCATTGAGCGTGCCATTATCAATTCCAATATTGGGTTAACGCCGCAAAACGACGGAAGTATTATTCGCCTTTTCTTACCTCCATTAACAGAAGAGCGTCGTAGAGAATTGGTGAAGCGGGTGAATGCAGAAGGTGAACACACCAAAGTGGCGGTGCGTAATATTCGCCGGGATGCAATTGAACAAATCAAAAAGCTGCAGAAAGATGGTTTGAGCGAAGATGCTGCCAAAGATGCTGAAAAAGATGTGCAGGGACTTACCGATAAATACAGTGCTCAGATCGATAAGCATCTTGAAGCAAAAGACAAAGAGATCATGTCAGTATAAAACATTTACAAATACAGGGAAGGGGTGCAGCATTGCATCCCTTTTTTATTGCCGGTTGGCGAGGTACACTCCTGAGAGAATAATAAGCAATCCAACAAGTTCCAGTTGACCAATTGTTTCTCCTGCCAGGATACCCCAGCCAATGGCAACAAACGGAATTCCGTATGTAACCATCGAAGAAAATAACGGACCGGCCCGTTTCATCAACATATAAAAAAGGATGGACGCAATGGCTGTTCCAAAAATGCCCAGTATAGCCGAGGCGCTGATGGCTTTGATAACAGCAGGAGAAGAAAAATTATGCTGTGCAAACCCTGCCGCAAACAAAACGATCAAGGCAGGAACGATCAAGGCAACAAATGCAATAGCAGCAATATCGAGCGATGCTACGTGTTTTAAATATCGGTTAATCAGGTTTACATTCAACCCATACGAAAATGTTGCAACTACAATAAGTGAAGCCAGAAAAAGATCGCTGTTAGCGCTCCCTTTTTTTTGCACCAGGAACAACAACAGCATTCCGCTGAAACCGATCAACACACCCACTACTTTTTTCCATGGAACAGTTGTTTTAAACAAGATGGCACCAATTGTAATGACAAACAATGGCGTTAAGGCATTCAGCATACCGGCTAATGCGCTGTCGATCTTTGTTTCGGCCACACAAAATAAAATAGCCGGAATGAAACTGCCGAGCAAACCCGATACGATCAGCAAGCCGAGATCTTTTCGTTGCATACGTTTAAAGCTGTTAACTGCAAATGGAAGTAAAACAACGCCACCACTCAACATACGCATGGCCGCCACTTCGTAAGCCGATAATTCTTTCAGCCCTTCTTTCATGAGAATGAACGAACTGCCCCATACAAGGCAAAGAATGAAAAACAGCAGCCAGTTAAACAGTTTTGAATTCATAAATGAAGCTGCAAAGGTGTAGGAAAATTGCGTATTACAGGCAGCATGTTTTATATTCGTAGAAAGGCAACTCGATGGCAAAAATTAAACTCAGTGCAATCAGCACACGTGCACCAAAAAAAGCAAACAAGGAAAAGCTGAAAGCAGAAACGGAGAAAATGCTGGTGGAGTTAGATGAACTGCAGAACAGGCTGATTGCTGAAAGCAAACATTCCCTGCTGGTGATTATACAAGGCATGGATGCAAGTGGAAAAGACGGAACGCTGCGGGATGTGTTCGGTTCACTTAATCCGTTGGGTGTATCTGTTACATCGTTCAAGGCACCTACGGCTGAGGAGTTAAGCCACGATTTTTTATGGCGCATACACAAAGTGGCACCTGCAAAAGGTATGATCAAAATTTTCAACCGAAGCCAGTATGAAGATATTCTTGTTACACGGGTACATGGCTGGTGCGATGATGCAACGGCTGTAAAACGAATGAAAGCCATTAATGATTTTGAAGAACTGCTGGTGAACCATAACAACACACAGATCCTTAAATTCTATTTGCATATTTCTCCGGCTGAACAACAGGAACGTTTGCAGGAACGCACACACGACCCACGTAAAATGTGGAAATACAACGAACGTGATTTTGCAGAGGCAAAGCTTTGGAAAAAGTATATGCAGTATTACGAAGAGTGCTTTCAGCATTGCGGTAAAGTGCCATGGCATATTATCCCCAGCGATCAAAACTGGTACAAAGAACATCTCATCACAAAAACCGTGTACAATACCTTAAAGAAATTAAATATGCAATACCCCGGCCTCAAAAAATAGGCTTTGTAAAGCGGGATTAATTTATGAGATTTGTATGGCTCTCAAAACGGTCTCACTATTTTTCAAAACTAAAAATTAAATTATGGGAATGCTAAAAGAATTTAAAGAGTTTGCAATGAAAGGCAATGTGGTTGATCTGGCAGTGGGTGTAATTATTGGAGGTGCATTTGGAGCCATTGTTGGCGCCGTTGTTGACCACATTCTGATGCCGGTTGTTGGAATTATTACCGGTGGTATCAACTTTGATGCATTGTCTGTAAAAGTGGGCGAAGCCGAATTAAAATATGGAATGGCTATTTCGGCAGCCGTTAAATTTATCATCATTGCATTCTTTTTGTTCCTTGTAATTAAGGCAATCAACAAAATGAAAAAAGCAGAACCACCTGCTCCACCTGCCGCCACACCGGAAGATATTGTGTTGCTGCGTGAAATAAGAGACGCACTCAAAAAATAAATTCAACCGCAATTCAAACAGCAAAGATTTTTCTTTGCTGTTTTTTTATTCCTTAACATGGCTTCATCTTTGCAGATGAAACCAGTAAACAACTACTTATGATGAAACAGTTTTTTTTAGCAGCTTTCATGTCCGTGTTTGCTCTTGTGGTTTGTGCACAGGATGCAGAAGTAAAACGTTTAAAAGACGAATCAAACAAAACCATTAAAAAAGAACCGGAACAAAAAGAAGGATGGACAAAAGGTGGTGTGTTCAACCTCAACCTCAGCCAGGGTGCAAGCCGTAACTGGGCGGCAGGTGCTGAGAAATTCTCCTTCTCCATCAATGCGATCATTAACAGTTTTGCTTATTACAAACAAAACAGAAGTGTGTGGGACAATACACTCAATGCACAATATGGTATCGTAAATGCAACAAGTATCGGCACCCGTAAAAACGACGACCGTATCGACCTGCTTTCACGCTATGGCTACCAGTTGGGCGATACTGCCAACAGCAAGTGGTACTTGTCAGCCTTGGCCAATATTCGTACACAAATGACGCTGGGGTACAATTACAGTGTTGATCCCAAAGAAAAGAACTCCGGTTTTTTTGCGCCTGCTTATGTGCTTGTGTCGCCTGGTATTATGTACAAGCCGAATGCAACATTCGATGTGTTTTTGTCGCCGGTTACTTCCCGCTGGGTAATAGTAAACGAAGCCAACAAGGATATCCGCCGCCTGTTCAATTTCACCGATACCACCCAAATGGCCATTAACGAAATTGGTGCGTTCTTAACAGCTAATCTCAAAAAAGACCTGGCAAAAAATATCAGCCTGGCCAGTCGTCTCGATCTGTTCAGCAATTACAAAAATAATCCGCAGAATATTGATGTTTTCTGGACCAACGTATTGGGTTTCAAGGTGAACAAATACATCGGTATCAGTTATAATTTCGACTTGATCTACGACCATGATACAAAAAATGTGGAAACGGGCGGCCTCATGGGCACCCAGCTCAAATCCCTGATGGGCATTGGCTTTACCGCTAACTTTTAGTATGGTTTAGTTCCCTACATTTGCAAGTCCCGGCACCGTTTGGCCGGGACTTGTTCGTTAAAAACAGAAATACTTTGCAAACAGAATCATACCAGATAAAGCTTCCGCAGTTTGAAGGTCCGTTCGACCTGCTATTGTTCTTTATTGAACGTGATGAACTGGATATTTACAATATCCCCATCACCCGTATCATTAAAGACTTCATGGATTTTATCCATCAAACAGAAAAGCTGAACATTGAATTGTCGAGTGAGTTTATTTTATTCATTTCAACCCTCATGCGTATCAAAGCAAAAATGTTGCTGCCACGCAAAGAAGTAGATGAGCAGGGAAATGAAATTGATCCACGCCAGGAACTGGTTGATAAAATTCTTGAATACAAACGTTTCAAAGAAGCCAGTGTGCAGATGGCTGAAATGGAAGCCATGCGGATGCTGATGGTGAAGCGTGGTAATATTGCCAGCGAACTCGCCGGTATTGGTGAAGAAGCAGGTGAAGGAACGGAGATCCAAACCATTACCATGTTCAAACTTATGAAGACCTTTGAACGGGTGATGAAGAAACACCACGATCGGTTCAACAAGCCGGTGCACACGGTGGTGCAGTACAACTATACGATGGAAGGAAGCCGTGAGTACATGCTGGATATTGTGAAGAAAGAAAAGACAATGGCCTTTGAAAAATTATTTGATGTAGTGGAGAACCGCATCCATGCCATTTTCTTATTTCTTTCTTTGCTGGAACTTTCACAACAGCGTTATATGACATTGCTGGTAGGCGAAGGCAAAAATAATTTTATTGTGGAGTGGAACGAGAACAGGGAAGCAGATGCAGAAGATTCATTTGTGTATCCAACAAATCCGGAAGAAAATTAATTTCTTGAGAATATGTGAACGCCGCATCAATTGATGCGGCGTTTTTATTTGAAGCCCGTACCGTCTGAAGTACTTGTTTAGTGATTGCATTATTACATGCTTTAAGTTAGTAGGGCAATTGTGATTACTTACAGGTTCATATTGCGGACATGTCTCGTCCCTCGACATGACGGTTTAAGAGTTTGAGAAAAGGATACTGCCACACCTTCGGTGTGTCGTCATTTCGACGAAGGAGAAATCTCTTTTTCTGTCATACTGAAGAAAAATAAAATGAACAGCAATAAAAAGTCCCATTGCGCAGCAATGGGACTTTTACTTTATCCAAATGAATTGATTACGCTTTCACCGTCACCCGCACATCCATCATCTCTCTCACCGTTTTTGCAATACCGTTGGCATCAATGCCAATTTCTTCATACAACTGTTTCGGTGTGCCATGTTCAACCAGTGCATCAGGAATACCCATGATCTTTACTTCAGCTTTGTAGTTATGTGCAGCCATAAATTCAAGCACTGCACTTCCAAAACCACCAACAACGGTACCATCTTCAATGGTTACGATCTTATCAAATTTTGCAAATACTTCATGAAGCAGTTCTTCATCGATCGGTTTTGCAAAACGCATATCGTAATGTGCAGGGTTGATGCCATCGTTCTTTAGTTCACGAATGGCACTGGCAGCAAAATTACCCGGATGACCAAACGAAAGAATGGCAATGCCATCACCATCCTTCAGCTTACGTCCTTTCCCGATCTCCATTTCTTTCATTTCTGTTCTCCACTCCGGCATTACACCTTCTCCACGTGGATAGCGGATCGAGATGGGCAGTTTATGTGAATCCAGTTGAGCCGTGTACATCATGTTCCGCAACTCAGCTTCATTCATGGGAGCAGCCACGATCATGTTAGGTACGCAACGCATATAAGCAATATCGTAACAGCCATGATGAGTAGGTCCGTCTTCACCAACCAATCCTGCACGGTCTAAACAGAAGATCACCGGCAGTTTTTGAATCGCTACATCATGCACCACCATATCATAAGCACGCTGCATAAAAGAAGAGTAGATATTACAAAACACTTTCATGCCCTGCGTGGCCATACCTGCACTGAGTGTAACAGCATGCTGCTCACAAATGCCTACATCAAACGCACGGTTTGGCATTTTGTCCATCATAAATTTTAACGAAGAACCACTGGGCATGGCAGGTGTAATACCAATGATCTTTTCATTTTTCTCTGCCAGCTCAATAATGGTATGGCCAAATACATCCTGGTATTTGGGAGGCTGTATTGTGTCAAATTTCTTTTTCTGAATTTCGCCGGTTACTTTATCGAACAAACCGGGCGCATGCCATTTGGTTTGATCTTTTTCTGCCAGCTCATAACCTTTACCTTTTACTGTTACAATGTGTAAGAGTTTTGGACCGGGAATGTTTTTAAGATCTTTTAATGTATCAACCAGTTTGGTAATGTTATGTCCATCGATAGGTCCGAAATAGCGAAGCTTCAAGGCTTCAAACAAATTGCTGTTTTTGTTGACGAAGCCTTTGATGCTGTGCTCCAGCTTGCTCGCCATTTCACGACTGAAGTTTTTCCCAACAGGCAACTTCCCTAACGCATTCCATACTTCATCCTTTATTTTATTATACGTAGGCGATGTTGTAATATCCGTAAGGTATTCTTTCAATGCACCAACATTGGGGTCAATGCTCATGCAGTTATCATTCAAAATAATCAGCACATCACTATCGGCCACACCTGCATGGTTCATGGCTTCGAAGGCCAGACCAGCCGTCATGGCACCATCGCCAATTACAGCAATTGATTTTCTGTTTTCACCTTTCAGCTTCGCCGCCATCGCCATACCCAATGCCGCCGAAATGGAAGTAGACGAATGCCCTACTCCAAATGTATCGTATTCACTTTCGCTGCGTTTTGGAAAACCGCTGAGGCCGTTGTATTTCCGGTTGGTATGAAAGTTATCCCTGCGGCCGGTTAAGATCTTATGGCCATACGCCTGGTGACCCACATCCCATACGAGCTGATCATAGGGCGTATCGTACACGTAATGAAGGGCTGTTGATAATTCCACCACACCAAGGCTGGCACCAAAATGGCCACCATGCACACTCACTACATCAATAATATACTGGCGAAGTTCATCACAAACCTGTGGTAACTGATCCATGGGCAGCTTTTTCAAATCGGCCGGAGAATCAATTTTCTGTAACAGGGAGCCGGGTTTTATTTCCATAAATTCCTGAATAATTAAGTAAAGGTAAAAAACTTAGATACATTGTACCAGAATGTTTGTGTAACAGCCAAAGCAGAAAATGGTTGAATATGTGCACAAAAACAGTTTCAGGCCATTGCCGACCATTTACCCAAATTTTTCGCCCTTTGTACCTTTCGGCTACTGAAACCCATATCTTAACGGTTAGATTTGTAGATACGATGCGTAAAGGAATCAGTAAAATGGGAGCTTATTGGTGGTGCCAGATAGCTGGCTGGGGCGGCAATATGCTCATGAACTTCTTTTTTGCCTGGACTTATAACCGGGAAATTACTTCTGCTTTTGTTACCCGTTCACTCATTATTGCAGTGCTGGGATTGATCATTACCCATTTTATGCGGTGGGTGATCATTCAAACCAACCTCTTGCACAAAACATTTGAACGGCAGGTGATTTATTTTCTGGTACTTACGTTTGCCTTTTCAATGCTGTATCCATTTATTTCACTTTCGCTTTTCAATATATTCGATCTCTTTACACCTGAGCAAAAGCAGTACAGCTTTTCAAGGTTGCTGGTAGGGTCGGCCATTAATGCGTTTGTAACTTTATTGGTGTGGAACCTGATCTACTTCATTTATCATTACGTTGAAAGCTTCCGTAAACAACAACTCGATGCGTTAAAGATGCAGAGTGTGGTGAAGGAGCTGGAACTGAAAACGATCAAGGCTCATATCAACCCGCATTTTATTTTTAATTCGTTGAATGGCATTCGTGCGTTGGTGGATGAAAATCCTGCCCGTGCAAGAACGGCTATTACCGAGCTGAGCAATATTCTCCGCAGCAGTATGCAGGCAGAGAAACAGGAAACCGTTCCGTTTGAAAAAGAATTGAGCATTGTAAAAGATTACCTGGCATTGGAACAAATGCGGTTTGAAGAACGATTGAAAGTGAATTTTGATATTGATGAAGACACGCTGGAGCAACCCGTTCCACCTATGATGCTGCAAACATTGGTGGAAAACGCCATCAAACATGGCATCAGTAAAAATGTAACGGGCGGTGTTATTAAGATCAGTTCAAAATTTGTAAACGATCATCATGAACTGGTGATCCGCAATACAGGCCGGCTGAATGGTGATTTTAATCCCGATGGATTTGGAATTTCCAGTACACAAAGCCGGTTGAAGCTGATGTTTGGTGATGATGCAGGTTTTAGCATCAGCGATGTAAATGGAAATGAAGTGGAAGCAAGAGTGGTAATGCCGGCAGGATTATGACAGATGCAGAAAATTTAATTAATTCGTAGTAAATACAACCATCCATGAATAAAAGAGCAATCATCATTGATGATGAACGATTGGCCAGGAATGAGCTGAAAAAGCTGTTAACGGAATTCCCGGATATTGAAGTAATTGATGAAGCATCGAATGTAGATGAAGGATTACAAAAGATCGAAGCCTTAAATCCGGATCTGATCTTTTTAGATATTCAGATGCCCGGCAAAACAGGGTTTGATCTGCTGAGTGAACTGGACCGTACACCCGAAGTGATCTTCACCACAGCATATGATGAATATGCACTCCGTGCGTTTGAAGTAAATGCATTGGATTATTTGCTGAAACCCATTGAGCCAAAGCGCCTGGCCGATGCATTACACAAACTGGATGAAGAAGAAAAAGAAACCACTGTTGATGGTGAACCGGTAACAGTCAACCGCAGTTTGCTGAGTGAGAACGACCAGGTATTTGTGAAAGATGGTGAACGTTGCTGGTTTGTAAAGCTGAGCGATATCCGCTTGTTTGAAAGTGTGGGCAATTATGCCAAAGTATATTTTGGGCCCAACAAACCGCTCATCTTAAAATCACTCAATGCATTGGAAGAGCGGTTAGATGAAAAAATATTCTTCCGTGCCAACCGTAAGCATATTGTAAACCTCCGTATGATCGAAAAAGTGGAACCCTACTTTAACGGTGGTTTGTTATTGGAAATTCATGGTGGCGATAAAATTGAAGTGAGTCGCAGACAAGCCGTGAAGTTTAAAGAAATGATGAGTTTATAATCGAAACATTTAAAGTAATACCTTATCAATGAAGAAATTTTTTGCAACGTGGTTATTCGTAGCAGTAACCACGTTTTTGTTTGCCCAATCGAACGTTGAGAATATTATAAATGCAAAGGAGGTAGAACGTATTGAACGTGTATTGGCAGCAGACGAAATGAAGGGTAGGAGAGTGTTTACGCCTGAATTAGATAAAGCTGCTGATTTTATTGCAACAGAATTTAAAGCAGCTGGTTTGGAAACATGGAATAACAGCGGCACTTATCGCCAGGAGTTTACTATTATTACGCCCCGTTTTAAAGGATTAAGCTGCAGTTTTGATCAGCAACCGGTTGATGTAAAAAATGTGGTGGTGGTTACCACCAGTGCGAATCTGTCTGTCAATGAACAGTCGGGGTATGAAAAGGTGAAGATCGGTGCTGGTGTAAATCTGTTTACAGAAGCACAGAAATATATCCGTTCGGGTAAGAATTACCTGGTGCTGGTTGATACATCGTACAGCAGAAATTTTTCCCGTCTTGCTGGCTTTAAGCGTGGCATGTTTGCGATGAGCAACAATGTGGTGTTTGTGTTAACCGTTGCTGATCCTGCCACATACACAGTAGAAGCGCAACATGAAATTGGGGAACAGAAGCTGGCGAATGTTGTAGGAGTGTTGCCGGGCAAAAGCAAAAAGAATGAGTATGTGATCTTCTCCGGTCACTACGATCATATTGGTATAGGCAAACCGGTTGATGGTGATTCTATCTTCAATGGTGCGAATGATGATGCAGCGGGAACCACTGCTGTGATTTTGCTTGCGAAGTATTACAAAGCATTAAACAACAATGAACGCACCATCATCTTTGCTGCGTTTACTGCAGAAGAATCGGGAGGCTATGGTGCACAATATTTTTCACGTCAGTTCGATCCGGCAAAGGTGGCGGCCATGTTCAATATTGAAATGATCGGTACCGAAAGTAAATGGGGTAAAAACTCTGCTTACATTACCGGTTATGAAAAAACAGATATGGGTGCCATTATGCAAAAAAATCTTGCAGGAACGGGATTCACCTTTCATCCCGATCCATACACCGATCAGAATTTATTCTATCGTTCCGATAATGCAACGCTTGCACGTTTAGGTGTGCCGGCGCATACTATCTCCACATCAAAAATGGACAGCGAGCCAAACTACCACAAAGTTTCAGACGAAGTGGAAACACTCGACCTGGTGAATATGACGGAGATCATCAAATCCATTGCATTGAGTGCACGAAGTATTGTTGCAGGAAATGATTCGCCAACGAGAGTGAAGGTGGAAGAGTTACATTAAGAAAAAACAGTACCGTATAATAAGAAACGCTCCTGCATGCAGGAGCGTTTCTTATTTCAATTTCATTTGTGCAAAGTAAGGGTGGTCTGGGTTTACAATCAACTCCTGTCGTTGCGGGTGAATAAGAACATCCATATCTTCTAACGGAATAGCACCGAGGAGGACTTCGTTATCACCAGGGAGTACCATTGCATTGCACATGGTACGTCGATTTTTGAACTTTAATTCAACTGGTCCTACCACATCACATTCTGTTATTGTTTCATCAGCCATTTGGCCTTTTCTTTTTTCAAGAAATGGGAGTTGTAATTGCTCCTGGATATTTTCATTGATGCAAAGCATATAACTTCCAGTATCCACCAATGCCTGGATTGTCATTTCTTTAACTTCATCTTCGCCAATAATATTTCTTCTGGCCAATAATAAATCTTCAGCATTTATTAATTTGACCTCAGCGTACACTAATCCCATAATTTCTTTTTTTAAAGTTACGAAATATAGTCAGCTCAACGAACGGGCTATTTACGCTTTCACCGGCACACTGTGTATGGCTGCTGCCATCTCTTTAATAAGATTGGGATCTTTCTCAATCGCATTGCCAATCACAATCACATCGGCACCTGCTTTACAGTTGCGGTAGGCTTTTTCAGGATCGGTAATACCACCGCCAACAATCAAAGGCGCTTCAATTTGTTGTGCTACTGCCTGGATCATATTTTCAGAAATGGCACGCTTCGCACCACTGCCGGCATCCATGTAAATCACTTTCATGCCCAGCATTTCACCGGCCATAGCCGTACACATGGCAATTTCATTTTTATCGGAAGGAAGAGGCGTAGCGTTGCTGATGTAGGAAACGGTTGTTGGTGCGCCACCATCTACCACCATATACCCGGTTGAAATAATTTCAAGACCACTTTGTTTTACAAACGGAGCAGAGATCACATGCTGTCCAATTAATAATTCAGGATTACGTCCGGAAATGAGCGACAGGTACAATAAGGCATCCGCATAATTGCTGATCTGGGATGGGCTACCCGGAAATAAGATCACCGGAATATCGCAGGAAGCTTTGATCTGCTGCACCACTTCATCGAGCTGGTTTGAAATAACCAGACTGCCACCTACTAAAAAATAATCTACACTGGCGTCCACAGACAGGCGCACCAGTTGTTCAACAGCCGACGGATTTACTTTATCGGGATCAATCAAAACAGCAAATGATTTTTGTCCTCTCCGTTTTCTATCCCGTAATTGTGTGTAGATGTCTTGCTTCATTCAGCGAATACTATTCCTGCAAAAATGCAAAAAAATGTTCAGCTTTTCCCGATTGAGCTGTTTTTATCTCAGCACCGGTACACCCGCTGAAAATCAACCCGGTAAAACCAGCCGAAATACTGCGTTTAGATGGCTACGTTAGTACTATTTTCGGCTGCTCACGCCTTCAAATCCAGTACGAATAAGGCCAAGGGATTTCTTTTCATATCGCCAAGGTTTTTTATGCTCATTTTGGACAAAGCAAGGTTGAAAACTCAATATCCACATGGAAAAGCATAGCTGTACTGCGTTTCCATCCGATTTCCACAGTCTGTTAATATCTATGACCTTGCAGTTTAGCAGGGAAAAAATATTTTCGTATTCTTTCGTTTAACGATTTCTTAACCTTACTAATCCATCAAAACTTACAGATCATTATGGCCAGCAAAAAGAAACAAGAACAAGGGCTGAAGTTCAGTCGCCGGTTCACAAAGGAAGGAGTGACTCCCTTCGACCTGTTTGAGTACGATTATCGTACCTCTGTAATACGCAACCCATCGGGGGAGGTAGTATTTGAGATGAATAATGTGGAGGTGCCGAAAGGGTGGAGTCAGATTGCAACTGATATTTTGGCGCAAAAATATTTCCGTAAGGCAGGCGTTCCTCAGCCAGATGGTTCATTGGGCAGAGAAACTTCATCGAAACAAGTGGCGCATCGTATGGCCAATTGCTGGAAGGTGTGGGGTGAACGTTACGGATATTTCGCCAGCTCAAAAGATGCAGAAGTATTTTATGATGAGTTAGTGTTTAGCATTTTAAACCAGATGTGCGTACCCAACAGTCCACAGTGGTTTAATACAGGTTTGTATGAAAGTTATGGAATTACCGGAAAGCCACAAGGCCATTATTACGTAGATCCTAATGATGGAGAATTAAAGAAATCAACCTCAGCATACGAGCGTCCACAGCCACATGCCTGCTTCATCCTCAGCGTAAACGATGATCTGGTGAACGATGGCGGTATCATGGATTTGTGGGTACGTGAAGCAAGGATCTTTAAATATGGCTCAGGCGTTGGTACAAACTTTTCTACCATTCGTGGTGAAGGTGAAAAACTCAGCGGTGGTGGTACATCCAGCGGCTTAATGAGCTTCCTCAAAATTGGTGACCGTGCTGCGGGTGCTATTAAAAGCGGCGGTACAACACGTCGTGCTGCTAAAATGGTGTGTCTTGATTTAGATCATCCGGAAATCTTGGAATTCATCAACTGGAAAGTTGAAGAAGAAAAGAAAGTGGGTGCTTTGATCAATGCAGGATATGCATCTGACTATGAAGGCGAAGCTTACCGTACTGTAAGCGGACAAAACTCCAACAACTCAGTTCGTATTCCGAATGAGTTTTTTGAGAAACTGGAAAAAGGCGAAGACTGGGAACTGAAAGCAAGATCGGATGGCCGTACCATGAAAAAAATTCCTGCACAGGAAGTATGGAACCAGATCGCATACGCTGCCTGGCGTTGTGCTGATCCCGGTACACAATACGATACCACTATTAACGAATGGCATACTTCACCAAAAGGTGGACGCATCAATGCAAGTAACCCTTGCAGTGAGTACATGTTCCTCGATAACACGGCTTGTAACCTGGCATCGGTAAACCTTCGTCGTTTGTTTGATGAAGAAACACAAACCTTCGATGTACAAGGCTTTGAATATGTATGTCGTTTGTGGACGGCTGTATTGGAAATTTCAGTATTGATGGCACAGTTCCCATCAAAAGAAGTAGCTCAACTTTCTTACGATTACAGAACATTAGGTTTGGGATATGCCAACCTTGGTTCCATGTTAATGGTAATGGGTATTCCATACGATAGTGAAGAAGCACGTGGTATAGCCGGTGCATTAACCGCTGTTATGACGGGTATCTCTTACAAAACATCGGCAGAGATGGCATCGTTCCTGGGAGCATTTCCTCGCTACGAAGAAAACGCTGAAGATATGTTGCGTGTAATGCGTAACCACCGTGCGGCTGCCTACGATGCAGAAGATGCGTATGTAGGATTGAGCATTAAACCACAAGGTATAAAAGCACAATATTGCCCCGACTATTTATTAACGAGTGCCTGCAAAAGCTGGGATGATGCAGTAGAGCTGGGCGAAAAATATGGTTACCGCAACGCACAAACAACTGTAATTGCTCCCACCGGAACAATTGGTTTGGTAATGGATTGCGATACAACCGGTGTTGAACCCGATTTTGCATTGGTGAAGTTTAAAAAACTGAGTGGTGGTGGTTATTTCAAGATCATCAACCAATCAGTACCGGCAGCGCTTAAGAAATTAGGCTACAGCGAAAAAGAAAGCGAAGCTATTGTAAAATATGCCGTTGGTTCTGCATCATTAAATGGTGCGCCGCATATCAATCCGCAATCATTAAGCGATCGTGGATTTATTGCAGAAGAGATCAAGAAAATTGAAGGCACATTGGCCAGCGCATTTGAAATTGGTTTTGTTTTCAATAAATATGCGTTGGGCGAAGAGTGTTTGCAGCGTCTTGGATTTACACCAGAGCAGTACAACGATTTTGAGTGGAGCTTGTTGGAAGCATTAGGTTTCAGTGATGAGCAAATTGCAGAAGCCAACGATTATATCTGTGGTACCATGACGGTGGAAGGTGCTCCTTACTTAAAACTGGAACATTATCCTGTATTTGATTGTGCCAACAAATGTGGTAAAAAAGGCGAACGCTATATTCACCACAGTGGTCACATTCGTATGATGGGTGCTGCACAGCCCTTCCTGAGCGGTGCGATTTCAAAAACCATCAACCTTCCAAACGAAGCATCAGTGGAAGAAATTGCAGAAGCGTATTTCGAAAGCTGGAAGCTGGGATTGAAAGCATGTGCATTGTATCGTGATGGTTCGAAACTGAGCCAGCCATTGAGCACAAAAGGTGATAAACGTAAGAAAGGAAATACGGATGCTGCTTCAGCAGAAGCAGCTGAGGAAACATCTACCGAAAGTCCAATGGTAGATATGGCTAAACTTACAGTAGAAGAATTACTGGAAGAGCTGAACAAGCGTGTACAATCATCACCTGATACAAAACTGAAGCGTGATCTGGCACGTATAGTTGAACGCAGAAAGTTACCGGCCAAACGCCGTGGCTTTACGCAAAAAGCAAAAATCAACGGACAGGCAATTTTCCTCCGCACCGGCGAGTATGGCGATGGTACATTAGGAGAAATTTTTGTTGACTTGGCGAAAGAAGGTAGTACGCTGCGCAGTTTAATGAACAGCTTTGCTATCTCCATTTCGGTGGGCTTGCAGTACGGTGTTCCGTTAGAAGAGTTTGTAGAGAAATTTGTATTCACCAAGTTTGAACCAAGTGGAATGGTGGATCATCCGAATATCAAATCAACCACATCGATCGTTGACTTTGTGTTCCGTTGCCTTGCATACGAATACCTGGGACGTACCGACCTGGTGCATGTATTAGACAAACCGGAAGTTGACAATACCGGTACGGATGATTGGGATGATATTCCTACAGGATTGGAATACGAAAAAAAAACTCCTGAGTTAAGTGATGTTCGTGTAGTAGGAGTAGTAAGCACACCGGTGCAGGCACAAAAAGCACAACGTGTGATTAATACAGTGAAGATGGATAACAGCCTGGATGCGGTGAATGCTGCAGCGAAAAGTATGCAGAGCGATGCACCGGCCTGTAATACATGCGGACACATCACCATCAGAAGTGGTACCTGTTACAAATGTTTGAACTGTGGTAATAGTATGGGTTGCAGTTAATGCACTCTCAACAACTAATCTCAACAGAGGTTCCTATAGTAAACGCTCCGGTTCTCCGGAGCGTTTTATTTTTGTAAGCACTAGAATAAGTATATGCTGAAAAAAATCTCGTAATCCTACAAAGTAGTTTTTCGATTTTTTGCTTTTAACAAGCGGGAAACACTTATTTTTTGAATTTAAAATGATAATGATTGGGTAAACAAATGGTGAAAACATAACTTTAAATCCTATCAAATCCGTACCCAATGAAGAAAGCAATTGCTTACACAATTTTACTTGTAAGCCTCTTTTATCTGAGCTCCTGTACAAGATCCCTGTCACCCTATGAAGCTGCTCATGGATCATATCGCAAGTGTATGCGTGTCAGATAAATAAAAAACTCCCGGCTTTTAGCCGGGAGTTTTTTGTAGTGAATGTTTTTATTTTCCGTTTACATAATCTTTCAGATACACGCAGGTGTTAAATACTTCAGTGAAGGTTTTTGTTTGCCGGTAGTTTTTTACAAAGTCTTCAAAGTATTTATTTTTTCGTATCTCCTTTGCATATTGTTCACCTGCTTTTTCATATTCATCGTAATCAGCAAATGATTCATACACGGGAACAGCATGTTGCTTTTGTGCACACTTGGCTGCCATAAACATACAACGTGCTTTAAAATTCTGGTCAGCAGTTAACTCTTTTGCTTTCAGATACAATTGCTCTGCTGTAAACACACCATAATACTCCCATTGCCATTCATCTTTTTTGGTATTGCTTTTTAAGCCATCGCCACTGCTCCATCCGTATTCCTGCAACATCCAGCTATTGCCCCAGTAACTCGATTGGTAAATACCATTGGCCATTTGGAAAAAAGCTTTTGCTTTTTCTTCATTGGTACCTGCAGCAGTTTGTTGAACAAGCTGTTTCATTTTTTGTACGTACTGCAGCTTGGTATATTTTATTTTATCCTGATCAGTTGGTGCATGCGTATCGTATAATAGATCGGTAAATGGATTAGCTGCCAGATAAGTAGCGTACGGTTCTTTTTTATAATAGGCAGCCGGTACTTGTTTCAGCCAACGTTCAGCATTGATCCAATCCCGTTCACGCAGGTATGTTGTGCCTGCAATATCACTTACATCGTCTTTGGAAAACTGGTTATGTGTTACGAGGTATTGTTCCCATTTTGATTTACTGGCCGATTGCATCAAGGCATGTAATGTTTCCACTTCGTTACTATTCATCTTAGTGCGGAGAAATGCAATTGCATCCCCGCTCCAGTAGGAATACGTCTCTTCATCTCCTTCATACGGCATGTACATCATCTTGTCTGCACAGCCAAGCGTTAAAGCAGTTTTGGATGCATCGTTTTGCTTGCTGTATTGCACGGCGAGTATCTCTGTAAACAGGTTGCGGTAAAACTTTCGCCACTCCTCGTCTTTTTTTGCTTTGCCTTCAAGCCATTCAACTGTTGGGAGTAGTTCTTCTTCAAACGCAGCATTCAGGTTTCCTTTTTCGTTAATACTTACCAGCAGGCTTGTAAGCATCCATTGATCTTTTACAGCCGGAGATAAAGGCATCTCTTTTGCACTTTGCAAATACGCTCTTGCGTGTTTTAAATCTTTACTCATGTAGGCTGCATAAGCAGCAGCAACTTCATATAGACCACGGTTGGCAATACGCTTGTCTTGCGCCAGTTGATGGTAAAAGCTGATCATCTCTTTGGTTTGCTGTTCGCTCTCGTTGTACAAACTGTCGTAGTTAGGGTTATCATAATCCCAGTTGAATAAATTCCAGGAGTAGATGAGTTTTTTCCCTTTCAGTTGCTGTATCGATGGATGGAGATATTTCTCTTCCAGTTTATTGATCTCACGGATGCTTAATAATTCAAGTAAAGGTGAAGTAGGGTCCAGTTGATATATTTCCTTCAACTCCGGTAAATTATTGGCCATGCTGTTGAATGCATAGACTGCGATCACATTCGCTTTCTCTTTATTGGTTTTGCAATAGTTCAACACTGCATCTTTTGTTACAGTTTTGGTTCCTTCTTCATCTCTTGTACTGAAGGTGAAACTTAGGTAATTACTTTTTCGTTTTACAACGTTGCTTGCACAAAGCTGGCTGAAGACATAGGCCGCTTCTTCATTATTCCCCAGCCTGTACATAGCTCCGGCTTTTAAAGCCAGTGACAGTTCCTGCAACACACTGTTTGTTTGGTTGGGCTTGATATAGGCATCATAATAGCTGATGCAATCTTTGTATTGCTCACTGTAATGCGCCAAACGTGTAACCTGGTAACCATAACGAAGTTTGATGAAATCATTTTTCGCAGCCGCCCAGAGTTGAATACCATTTTTAATAAGGCGGTTCATCTTTGCGTCATCACGGCTTCGTTCTTCCCACAGGTCTTCATCACCTGTTACAAATGGCTCTGCCTGTTTGGCAAACATGAGATAACCCAACGCTTCCAGGTCTTTGCTTTGTAAAAACCATTTGGTAAAGCTGTTTTGCTTTACTGAATCGGGAAGGGTGAGCGTTTGCTTTTTTTCAATGTGGTAATACAGGTTACTCAACTGCTTGTAACTGTATTTTAATACAAACGCCTGCACATCTTTTTTACTGACTTTGTTGGATGCATAAGCGATCCACTCTGCACTGGTTGCTTCTTTGGTACTTACGGGTTCTTCTTCATCGTATAAAAAACGATAACCCGTGTAATAGAACGGACGGTAACTGTTATCATCCTGCAATCGTTGGGAGAAGAACGATGTATAATAATCATACGGATCTGCATCCGGTCCGCAGCCAATAATATTTTGCGGAAAGCAGAGTAAACAACTACTGATAAAACTTACGATAAATTGTTTCCAGTTCATGGATGGGGTGTTTCGTTAAAAGTAAAGGATCGAGATGATAAAATGAAACAGTAACCTGTTGCTGTTGTGTGGATGATTGTTTGCGGATATAGGCGGCTGTTTGCAATAACTCATCAGCGGTATTTTCTTCGAGCCGAAGCTGATCCCGTTGTTGAAAGCTGATGCCGTTCAATAACGTATCTTTTCGAAAGCTGAAACGGTTTTGTTTCCATTCACCCATACTGCTGTTCAATTCTTTTGGTTGAATCGGGTACAGAATTCCTTTATACGCATCATTCCGATAGAACACAAACCAACTGAATATGGGTAATGCATAATCTAATTGCAATGGATAACCGGATAAACCGCCAAGATATTTTTTCAGTTCACTTACATCCAGAATTGAATTGTTAGTAGCCGGGTTTTTGAGATTGCCCATGTTGTAACACATCAACAAACCACGATCAACAGGAGGGATCCCTGACTTACTGCTGAATTTCACCTGGTGTAATCGAATGGTTGCGGAAAGAACTGCTGTGTCTGCAAACAAATTTGTATCACTTCGCATGAACCGTTTTACTGTTGTAAGCAGGTTGAAGTAGGTTTCTTTTGTTGTGGCTGTCCAATCACAGTCTAATTGAAATTCGGGCAACTCTTTCAGTTGTTGCTTTTGCAACATTGTGCTGAGCAGCGCTGTGATTTTGTTTGCAAGGGCTGTGCCACCAGCTGTATCCAGTTTGGTTAATGCTTCGTTGGTAATAAATACCACCGGGATCAATTGCACCTGCTGTTGCTTTAGTTGTTGAAGCGCTGCCGAAT
The DNA here is from genome assembly GCA_023428755.1 of Bacteroidota bacterium. Taxonomy (GTDB): domain Bacteria; phylum Bacteroidota; class Bacteroidia; order Chitinophagales; family Chitinophagaceae; genus Lacibacter. The sequence goes on along the minus strand of JAEYWX010000010.1, from coordinate 201,654 downwards.
CAACCGACAGTTTCGCTACGGGTTGTGCAGATGATAATTCTTCGTTCCATTCTACATCAAAAAACTTTACATACAATTTCTTTACCTGCAGTTGTTGCAACGCTGCTGTTTCGTTTGCTGTTAACCGAAGTGTACTTTTCCAGAAATAAAAACCTCTTTGAATTGTTCGCTCCGATGCAGGTTGCCTGCAGGCACTTACAAAAATTAATAGGCACATAACAGGAAACCACCTGCAGAACCGAGTTATCAAACAAACTTTATTTACTTTGCAGCTTTCGAGCACTTACGTTCAACTTTATACACGAATTTATGAGAAGCTTTTATCGTTTCGCATACCTGCCGGTACTGATTTTTTTTGCTGCTCTTCCGGCAACGGCACAATTGGTAAGTGGCCCCATGCTTGGCCCGGTTGAATTACGTACGGCCAAACTATGGATCGAAGTAAAACCCGGCAGCAGTGCCGATCTGTGGGTATGGAAAAAAGGTCAACCTGCAACAGCCAAACGCATCAGCAAAAAAACATCGGACGATCAATGGTTTGCGCCTTTACAATTTGATGTGGTGAACCTTGAATTGAATACAACATACGAATATCAGTTCCTCATCAATAATACTGCTAACCGAAAGCCAACCAAAGCCGATGGCTCGTTTACGACCAAAGAACTATGGCAATGGCGCAAACCGGCTCCCGACTTTTCATTCTTAACCGGGTCTTGTGCCTACATCAACGAGCCAGCTATTGACAGGCCGGGTAAACCATACGGTGGCGATTCAAGTATTTTTGAAAGTATGGCGAAAGAGAAAGCAGCGTTTATGTTGTGGATGGGCGACAACTGGTACACACGTGAAGTTGATTTTTATGATGACTGGGGTTTGTGGAACAGGGCCAGTCACGACCGCTCGGTACCAGTGCTGCAAAAATTCTTAAAGTCAACGTCGCATTATGCCATGTGGGATGATCATGATTATGGACCCAACGATATGGGGACGAATTATATTCTAAAGAACACCTCCCGTAACGTGTTTACCAATTACTGGCTCAATTCATCGTATGGAATGAACGGGCAGGGTATTTATTCAATGATCAGTTATGCCGATGTTGATATTTTTATGATGGATGATCGCTGGTGGAGAAGTGCAGACAACATGAAAGATTCAATTGATGGGAAACCAAATGCCAATAAGTTGATGTGGGGGAAAGCGCAAATGGAGTGGTTAAAAAATTCGTTGTTGTACAGTAAAGCTCCGTTTAAAATCATTGCAAATGGAAGCCAGGTGCTCAATCCTGTTTCCCCTTTTGATAAATTGCTGAACTGTCCGGCTGAGTACAATGAGTTGATGCAATTCCTACAGGAAAATAAAATTACCGGTGTATTGTTCATGAGTGGCGATCGTCACCACAGTGAAGTGATTAAGGTAAACCGGCAGGGTGCTTATCCATTATATGATGTAACCGTTTCGCCTTTAACAGCGGGTACACATAAATTTGGCGCAGCAGAAGCAAACAATCCTTATCGTGTATTTGGGTTGGATGAAAAGCAGAACTACGGAAAATTCAGTTTCAGCGGTGCACGTGGGCAACGAAAACTCTCTGTTGAGTTTTTTGGTGTAAAAGGAGAAAAACTGGGAGAGTGGAGTGTGAGCGAAAACGAATTGAAATATCCACGTTGATCATTGTAAACACAGAAAAGAACATTACGTTATGAATATTTCGTTTCGGTACGATCGCAAAAAAGTAATCCAGGCATTGCGGTATCATTTTATTTCCAAAAAGGAAATACGCATCCTCATTATTCTGGTGAATGTGTTTGCCTTATTTGCTGCTGCTATGTTTTTCTGGAAAAAGATTGCACCCGTGGCTTTTTTGCTGAGTTCGTTTCTCTGGTTTTCATTAATGATCGCATTGTGGTTTATACTTCCGTTTACGGTGTACAGCCGTGCAAAAACATTTCGTGATTCATTCAACCTCACTTTCCTCGATACTTACATGCATCTTGAAAATCCCAACGGCAGTAAAAACTGGAATTACAATGCATTCAAGTATTTTATTGAAACGCCTAACTTTTTTCACCTCTACATTGATGATCGTTCTTTTTTCCTGATTCCTAAAGATGCATTCGCCGATACAGATGCTACATATAATGCCCGGTTATTGTTACGTGAAAAGATCGGACAGAAGTAAGTTTATAGCAACTGAAAAGTATCCATCAAGTCATAACATCGAATAAATTTTCAAAAAGATAGCATTGGAAGGCCGTCAAATTTGATAGCCTTTTTTTATTGAAAAACAACCAGTTGTGTTTTTTACTTGCAGAAATTACTCTTTTTGTATCGAAAAAATCCGTTAAGGGCTTGCATTCGTAAATTCTACATATTATGTTTGTGACTAATTAAGTAGATACCCTTAGAAAGCAAGTTGATCCGACCGTGTAAAAAGCCAATACGTCACGTACAAGTCTGTACAGTAATTGTTCCCACGGTTTATTTCTTTCTTTTTTAAGGTGTGCATAGCAGGCACAAACATTTATTTAATACGTACCTAAAAGAGATCGAATGAAAACAACTGTACCCGTACTATTCCTGTTGTTTGCTACACTGTTTGCAAATGCACAAAGCAACAAAGATCTGCCATCACCGGTTGCAAATCTCCAAACTCTGGCTGCCGGTAGCTATGTAATTCCCATGGATAATAGTCTGCAGCAAAATGCAAGTGGTTATTTTAATTTAAGAACATATGGATTAATTGTACACTTGCTTAATAACGGAGTAAAAGTAAAATGGGCAATCCGTGCAGGGAAAGCTAAAGATGCTGCCGACTTTTCCGGAACTGCATTACGCATACTGCCAACACAGGCAGTGCTGCCTTCTGTTTATAATTTTTTAGCCGGTCCTTTTGTTATTTCCGCTGCTGATACAACTGGAGTGGCATCGATCATTCAAAATTTTTATACCGCCAATGCACTTACTGGTAATGATCGTCCTGCGGTTTATCGCTTAACACTTGCATCAATGAATGTTGATATCCGTTACGATCTTACCGGCTTTATTCCCAAAGGTGCTATTTTGAACGATGGGGATAATACACCTGTTCATCTTGGCTATATGACCAATTGTGCAATCCCTTCTACCAACTATTCGGTAGCATCCGCACTGGATTTGCTTACACGTTGTTACAGTTTTGCCAGTGAACCACATATTGATGATACAGCCATGAATACATCGTTTGTAGATGCTGTACGAATATTTGTTTCTTATGGTGGAAATTTTTTGGCACAATGTGAAGCAGTACTTTCTTACGAAAACTGGTCAACCGGTCGCTTTCAATCAACCAACGGCATTACAAAAGTAAATACGAACATCAGCTCGGCTCAAACAGTTACAACAAATCCGGATCTGGCATACAGTCAATATCATGGAGCATTTCGTATATGGCAAGGAGGTAGTGTACGAAACTGGGTTTTAAGCACAGGAAGTTCTTATCAAAACAATACACATAACCATGCAACCGGCCCTTCCAATACGCCGGTTGGCGCCAGTGTATCAAAGATCAACAGTGCAACACAGGCGGGCGGTTTAATTTTTTATATCGGTAACCACGAGTTTTCATCAACCACTTCCATTGAATCGATCAATGGAATACGGATGTACATGAATGCATTTTTAACACCAACAGGGTTGAATCAGAACTGCCCGATGGGTCAGGTATTTATGTCGGTACTTTCTTTGAAATTGAACGAATTCGCAGCGCAGCAAAAAGACAGTAAAGCTGAACTTACGTGGACGGTTAACCGCAATTCAACTGCCAGTCAGTTTATTGTTGAGCGCAGTACCGATGGCGTGAATTTCCGTGAAGCAGGGATCATCTTTTCAAAAACAGGAATGGAAGAAGATGTACCGTATAAATTTAAAGAGCCGATCCGGGGAGCCAATGGTTCATCATTGTACTACCGCATACGTTCAGAAGATAGTCGTGGAAAATATGAGTACTCCGAAATACGGGTAATCAAGATCGGAGCAGTACGAAATACTAGCATTACCACTTTTCCTAACCCGGTGGTAAACCAGGTAACTATTAGTTTGCCTGTTGAATGGAGCAATAAGCAGATCAGCTACGAAGTAGTAGACATTAATGGCAAGCAGGTGGCCCGCTTCAATGGAGCCGTAACCAGTCAAACACAGGAGCTTAACCTTGCGCATTTAAAACCAGGCTATTATTCGCTTCGTGTAAGTTGCAACGGCGAGCAAATCAGCAAAAAGATGTTTAAGAAATAGTACGGGCCTTCTTTACAGGTCTGATCCGGGCTTTTCTAAGCCCGGATATTTTTTGTCCAAAATATTTGGTTTATAAAATAAACTACTCTATGTTTGTGACATATTTATCAGGAATGAAAGCATTTACCTTCATCATCAGCCTTATCATCACCCAATTTGCACTTGGGCAAACAACAATCAGCGGTACTGTACTGGATAATAAAAAGAAGCCGGTGCCCGGTGCCTCCATTGCCATCAAAGATTCATACGATGGTGCCACGGCCGATTCAGCAGGTCGTTTCCGTTTCAAAACAACCGACAAGGGCAGCCAGCTCCTTATCATCACAGCAATTGGTTACAAGCGGTTAGAGCTGCCTGTTGAGTTAAAAGGAAGCGACCTGGAATTGCCCATTCAGTTAAAAGAAGAAATTACAGAGATCAGTGCAGTGGTTATTACAGCGGGTTCGTTTGAAGCAAGTGATCGCAGCAGGGTAGCGGCTGTGTTATCATCGATCGACATTGTAACTACCGCCAGTGCAAATGGCGATGTAACAGGTGCATTAAAAACATTGCCGGGTGCGCAGCAGGTAGGAGAAAGTGAGGGTTTGTTTGTGCGTGGTGGTACAGCAGCAGAAACAAAAACATTCATTGACGGAACGCTGGTAAACAATTTCTTTTTCAGCAGTGTGCCGGGTATTGCACAGCGTGGCCGTTTTTCACCCTTCATTTTTAAAGGAACGGTTTTTAGTACCGGTGGTTACAGTGCCTTGTACGGACAGGCATTATCATCTGCATTGATACTGGAGTCGATTGATTTACCGGAACAATCTTCAGCTACTCTAAATTTATCTGTATTAAGCATTGGCGCCGGTTTTCAAAAACTCAACAAAGAAAAAACAGCTTCCTGGGGAGTGAATTATAATTACTCCAATCTTACAGCAGCATTTGCAGTCATTAAACAACAACAGGATTATTCAAAAGCACCCACATCGCATAATATAGATGCAAACTTCCGTATCAAAACGTCTAAGAATGGTATGTTGAAGTATTACGGTTTCTATCTTACCAATAGTTTGGGCTTTACGCAAAACAGTCTTGATTCAATGGGATATAAAGACCGTTTTTCATTGGCAAACGGAAATATGTATCACAATCTTTCATGGAAAGAAAGTTTAAAAAATAAATGGAAGTTGATTACCGGTATTTCTGTTTCAACCAATAAAGACGATATCGCATTTGGTATGCAGGATGAAGATAAAAAGGATGTGCTGTTAAACGGATTGGAGTTTAAAAAATTTGACATCAACAGTAAGGGCTTTTATGCCAACGGCCGATTGGTAATTGAAAAAAAGTTCAGGGGATTGAATGCATTGCGTTTTGGAACAGAGTACAATCACAGCGATGACAAGAGTAAGTTCACTGCATTCAATGGAATGATGTTCAATACAAGGCTGGTGGAAAATGTGTATTCTCTTTTTGCTGAACAGGATGTGTATTTAACGAACAATCTTGCTGCAAAAATTGGAGCCAGGGCTGAGCATTCAGCTATGCTCAATAAAACCAATCTGGCGCCACGTGTTTCATTGGCGTATAAGTTGGGAAAACAAAGCCAGGCATCGCTGGCATACGGAATTTTTTACCAGAATCCGGAATTGCGTTACCAGCCTGCTGTCAATCCGCTTACATTCATGAAGGCAACACACTACATTGCACAGTATCAAAAAACAACCAGTCTTACAACTTTTCGGGTAGAAGCATTTTACAAAGAATATGATAACTTGCTCAAAACGTCCAACATAAACGGTCGTGAAATTGGCAGCAGCAACAATGGCTTTGGTGAAGCAAGTGGTTTTGAATTATTCTGGCGAGATAAGAAAACGGTAAAAAATTTAGATTACTGGATCTCGTATTCATTTCTTGATACAAAGCGTGATTTTTTAAATTTCCCGACTGCAATCACACCCAATTTTGCAGCAAAGCATACAGCATCGTTGGTATTGAAGAAGTTTGTAACAAAGATGAAAACGAATGTGAACTTTTCGTACAACTATGCAAGCGGTCGTCCGTTCTATAATATTCAATATGATCCCAACACATCCAAAACATTCTTTGCTGATCAGGGTCGTATTCCTGATTACCACAACATGAGTTTTGCATTGAATTACCTTCCTGCTATTGGAAAGCAAAATGCAAAAATGTTTCCGGTGTATGTATTAAGCATCAGTAATGTGTTCAATTTTAAGCAGGTGTATGGTTATAATTATTCTGCCAATGGAATGCGCAGATCAGAACTGGTGCCACCTTCACGCATGTTTATTTTCATCGGTGCATTTATCAGCTTTGGTGTTGACCGTACTGATGATGCTATCAATAATAATTTATAAATCATCATTCATCATTCAACTTTATCAACCATGAGTAACTTTCAACGCATCCCTGATGCAAACGACGAAAAAGACAAACAGCTGTGGGAAATTGCAGAAAAGCGTGCATCGTTCAAACAGCATTTGATCACGTACCTGCTGATGAATACATTCTTCTGGATATTATGGGCTATCAGCGGGGCAAAACAGTACGGAGGCGGTGTGCCCTGGCCTGTATGGCCCATGTTGGGCTGGGGTATCGGTATTGTATCACATTATTTTGGTGCGTATGTGTATCCAAAGAGCAACAGCGTAGAACGTGAATATGAAAAACTCAAAAACAAACAATAAATTTTATCATCAATACAATTCTCAACAATGAAACAATTACTTCTTGCCGTTTTATTTGCGCATCTTATAACAGGTGCTTTTGCACAGAGCGAACGCTTTACCGGTGCTATGCAAAAGAATATGCAGGCTATGGGCGAAGCAAAAACACCGGAAGCAATGCTGGATGTGGTGAATGCATTTGAACGGATTGGTAACGCCGAAAAAAATCAATGGCTACCGTTTTACTATGCAGCTGTTGCACAGGTATGGCATGCATTTATGTTGCAGGATACAAAACAGTTAGATCCGTTAGCTGATAAAGCAACCGCATTTTTGGCGAAAGCGGAGGAACTGGAAAAAAACAACTCCGAAATTGCATTGGTAAAAGCCATGATTGCTACTGTGAAAATGAGTGCTGATCCCATGAGCAGGTATATGACTTATGGAACCGTGATTGCAGAGGCAACGGCATTGTCAAAAAAACTTGATCCTACCAACCCACGTCCGTACATGTGGGAAGCACAGGGAATCAGCCGCACACCGGAGCAGTTTGGTGGTGGTTGTGCCAATGCAAAGCCGGTATTTGAAGAAGCCGCAAAACGTTTCGCAACATTCAAGCCTGCATCTGCATTACATCCAAGCTGGGGTAAAGAACAAAACGAGCAGGCTTACAATGCGTGTAAATAATGTGTATTAGTCCCGGAGTAAACACTTCGGGACTCCCTTATTTTTGACGTTTAAACCATCCATCATGGAACAACAGGAATTATCCACCCGTGACAGTTTGCAGTTGATTGAACAAATGATCAACAAAGCACAAAACCGTTTCAGCGAAAATGGGCATTTGTATTTATTGTGGGGCTGGGTGGTTCTTATTTGCAGCATTACCAGCTTTGTTGCTATTTATTTTTATAACAACGCTAAAGTGCTGATGTATGTATGGATGCTCACCATTCCAACAGTTGTTTACCAAATGGTTTACCTGGCACGAGTAAAGAAAAATACATCTGTACGAACGTATACCGATGAGATCAACAGTTATGTTTGGCTGGTGTTTGTTATAATGGGCTTTTTAGTTGGAATCATTATTGGAAGAAGTGGATATCCTCAATTGTTCAATCCGCTTATTTTAATGCTGTACGGAATGCCTACATTTTTATCGGGTGTAATATTAAAATTTACACCGTTGCGTATGGGAGCCATCAGTTGCTGGATTCTGGCATTGGTATCGGTTTTTATTCCTTATCAATTTTCATTTTTATTATTGGCAGTTGCGGTTATTACAACCTGGATTATTCCGGGTTATCTTTTACGTTCACGTTTTAAAACTCAACACTGATGCAGGAAAAACAATTGACTGAGCAGGAAAGCTTACTCATCATTCAGCAAATGATCAGCAGGGCCAAAAATGATTTTGTTGATACCGGCATTGGTCCTGTTTTATGGGGAGCCGTTATTGCATTTTGCAGTCTGGTGCAATTTGGCATAATTCATTTTAACTGGCGCATGCCGTTTGATATCTGGCTGCTGGCCTTGCTGGCGATTATTCCACAAATATTTATATCCATCAGAGAGCGGAGAGAACGCAAAGCAAAAGGCTGGGATGATGACGTGATGAGTTATGTGTGGCTGTGTTTTGGTGTGGGGATCTTTGTGGTGAATATTCTTAACAACATTGCAGCGAATGATCTTAATCCATTGCTGCGTGATTACATTACGCTTTCCGGTAAAACAGATGTGCCGAATTTCTGGACTTACGGTTCAGGGTACCTGATGTTTGTATATGGTTATCCAACCATTGTAACAGGCGCTGCCCGTAAATTCAACCTGATGACCTTTGGTGGAATTTTTTGTTGGGTGTGTGCCATTGTAAGTGCATTCACCATTGCCAAATTTGATTTTTTGCTGATGGCCGCTGCTGCAACCTTTGCCTGGCTGATTCCGGGAATTGTATTGCGTAACAAATACCTGCAAGGCAGAAAACAACAACATGTTTAAAGAACTGGATCCCATATTACATTCACAATTGCGGCTGGCAGTTATGAGTTTGCTCATTGGAGTTAAGGAGGCGGAGTTTACATTTATACGTGAAAAAACTGGCTCCACGGCAGGCAACCTCAGTGTGCAGATCAGTAAGCTCAAGGAAGCCGGATATGTAGATGTAATTAAACAGTTCAAAGACAATTATCCGCAAACAATTTGTAAGATCACACCCCAGGGTATTACCGCCTTTGAAGCGTATGTGAAAGCCTTGCAAACTTACCTTCCCAAATAAGTTTCCCGTTGCAGCAAACCTTATCTTTACTTCGGTGTTATTGAAGCAGCAACGAATATGGAAGCAATCATTCAGGTTACCCATCTCAGCAAAGTTTTTAAAGAAGTAACAGCCGTCAACGATCTCTCGTTTACCGTTAGGAAGGGCGATGTATATGGTTTTTTAGGGCAAAATGGTGCAGGTAAATCTACCAGTATCCGCATGCTGCTGACGCTGATTACTCCCACCCAAGGTGAAATTGAAGTATTTGGATACAATCTCAACAAACACCGCAAAGAAATTTTGCGCAACACCGGTGCTGTAATTGAACGGCCCGATCTCTACAAATATTTATCTGCATTTGAAACCCTGCAACTCTTTGCTAAAATGAGCGGCGTAAAACGAAGTAAAGAACAGTTGATGGATCAATTGGAACTGGTGGGGCTTGCACAACGGGCGCATAGTAAAGTGCGTACATTTTCGCAAGGGATGAAACAGCGGTTAGGCATTGCCGTTGCGTTGGTGCACGATCCGCAGTTAATTGTATTGGATGAACCGACGAACGGACTTGATCCGCAGGGTATTGCCGATATCCGCAACCTTATTTTAATGCTGAGCGAAACAATGAAGAAAACGGTGTTGGTTTCGTCTCATTTATTAAGCGAAGTGGAACAAATTGCCAACCGCATGCTGATTATTGATAAAGGAAAAAAGTTAGTGGAAGGAACGGTGAAGGAATTATTTCATCCGGATGATACAGTGGTGTTTGTAGAAACAGGTGATAAAAATGCTTGCGCACAACTGATCAACAGCAGTGCATATGCGGCGAAGTTCTTAGGAACAGATGCGGCCGGTATCGAATTGAAATTGCGAAAAGAGGAAGTGCCGGCATTAACACGTTTCCTGGTCGATAATAGAGTGGAAGTGCTGGGTGTTACTGCACGGCATACACTGGAAGATTATTTTTTAAAGATCACAACAGCCAATCAACATGTGGAGCCTTTTAAAAATTGAGTTGTTCAAAGTGTTCAAGCGGCCACGAACTTATATTGCATTTGTTGCAGTACTGGCAATTGTGGTATTGATACAGGTAGCCATTTATGCAGATGGTGCCAAGTACATGGACTTTGTACTAAAAGATGTAAAAGACAATTTTGATGTAATCGGTAATCCGCTGAATGGGTATTTTGTATGTTTCGTTATTCTGCAAACATTGCTGATCCATGTGCCGTTGCTCGTAGCATTGGTGAGTGCCGATATGATTGCCGGTGAGGCGAACATGGGCACACTGCGTTTGCTGATCACCAAACCGGTAAGCCGCACCAAATTACTATTGAGTAAATTTTTTGCATCGGCTATATATGCAATCATCTTACTCATCTGGATTGCCATACTTGGATTGTTTGTTTCCATGTTGATATTTGGTACTGATGGGTTGATGAATGCAAAGAGTTATGAGATCATTATTCTCAATGGGAATGATATTTTCTGGCGCTATTTATTGGCGTTTGGTTTTGCAGCCATTGCACTCATTACAGTTGCAGCAGTAGGATTTTTCTTTTCCATTTTTGCAGAAAACTCCCTGGGGCCAATTGTTGCCACCATGAGCGTGATCATTGTATTCACCATTCTTACAACACTGGATATACCGTTGTTTCAAAGTGTGAAAGATTATTTCTTTACCTCGCATATGATTGCCTGGAAAGGATTTTTTGAAATGAAGTTGAATGCTGAGGGAGAAGCAATTCCCGGCACCATTCGTAATTTACCAGCTGTGCTGCGCAGTGCAGGCGTATTGTTGTTGCACATTGTAGTGCTGGTGGGTGCATCCATCTATATTTTTAAACGGAAAGATGTGTTGAGTTAAGGTGCTGTTTTAAAGTGAAACGTTGAATGTTTAAATTTTTGGGATATGAATCTTAATTATAGTCGGGTGGAATTTGCTGGTAAGCTTGTTCTTACGTCATTCTTCTTACTTCTTACATCCTTCACGAAAGCACAGCCTGCTGAAGAATTGTTGAAGAAGGTGAAAGCCAAAATGGATAAGGTGAATGATTATATCGCCACCGGTAAAATGAAAACCGATGTGGTGTTTATCAAAGCACCAATTGCCAATATCAAATCGTACTTCAAAAAACCCAATCGGTTTGCGATTAAACGGGACGGTGGCGTTTCGTTATTGCCAAAAGGAGGTGTAAGTGTAAATGTAAGTTCATTGTTGCTTACAGAAGATTATACAGCCATTGATGCCGGACAAACAACTATTTCTGGAGTTCCATTGCGCATCATCAAATTACTTCCGCTGAGTGAAACAAGTGATGTGGTATTGACCACAATGTACATTGATGAAAAAAATCTCCTGATCCGCAAGGCAAGTACAACTACTAAAGACAATGGTACCTACGATATGGAAATGCAGTTTGGGAAATATGCAGATTGGGGTTTACCCGATAAAGTGATCTTCTCCTTCAACACAAAAGATTATAAACTGCCAAAAGGAATTACACTGGAATATGATGACGGAAGTAAAAAGCCTGAGCTCCCAAAGAATAAAAAGGGGAGAGTAGAGATCAGCTATAGCTCTTACATCATCAACAAAGGAGTTACAGACGAAATGTTGAAGTAAGTAGGGAATGCTTCCCGGTTACATATTTACATTTCACCTGTAAGAATTTATTCCTCCTCAATTTTTTCGTCAACTGCTCTTGCAAACATCGAAGCACTTACTTTCCGTAGCGGATTGCTTCTTGCATCGGCATAACCTTTCCGGCTGCGGAAAATATCAATAGCTGCAAACAATGCCGCACGGAACGATGATTCATCGGCCTTTCCTTTTCCTGCAATATCAAAGGCGGTGCCATGGTCGGGACTTGTACGGATGCCTTCCAATCCGGCGGTATAATTTACACCTTCACCAATTGCCAGCGATTTAAACGGAATCAAACCCTGGTCGTGGTACATGGCCAGTACGGCATCAAATTTTTCATATTGTCCTCTTGCAAAAAAAGCGTCGGAGCTATATGGACCAAAACAAAACACATCATTTTGTTTGGCTTCTTTAATGGCCGGTTTTATAATTTCATCTTCTTCTTTTCCAATCAAACCTTCATCGCCTGCATGCGGATTTAAACCCAGCACAGCAATCTTTGGTTTATCAATTCCAAAATCTTTTTTAAGCGATTGATTCACGAGTTTCAATTTGCTCACAATACTTTCACGGGTAATATGCTGTGCTACTTCTGCCACCGGTACATGTTCGGTAACCAATGCTACACGAATATTGTCGGCCACCATAAACATCACCACATCTTTTGCTTCAAATATTGCTTTCAAATAAGGAGTGTGACCCGTGTATGGAAATGCTTCCGATTGCACATTTTTTTTATGAATGGGAGCTGTTACCAGCGCATCAATTTGTTTTTCCTTTAATGCCCGCACGGCTTCACTCAGCGATTTAATTGCATAACTGCCACCAATATCGGTGAGCTGCCCCGGCTGTATGCTTACTTCGTCTTCCCAGCAACTGAAAACATTGACTGATTTTGGGTTTAAACGCTGGAAATCTCTTACAGCCTGGTAAGAGAAATTTCCTTCGCTTACCGACTTTTTGTAAAAATTGATGGCCTTGTTTGAAGCAAACACAACGGGTGTGCAAAGTTCAGTGAGGCGGTTATCACTTAGTGTTTTGATAATCAGTTCAAGACCAATTCCATTCAAATCGCCACAGCTAAAGCCGATCACGGGTTTTTGTTCAGAAGTCATCATGGTTCAATGTTATGGCTACAAATGTAAAGGATTGCTTCCGTACCTGCATAATTGTAAAATCACTGCAAATCAATCCTTTTTCTTCTGTACTGCGAGTAATGAACTGTAAAATTCTGTTGTAGGAACGGAAAAGTACAGGGGGAAAAAAGCAGGAAAGTAAGTGGAAATTCATTGCTGAAAGTCAGGATTGTTCAACCAGTGCTTGTAACTTGTGCTTAAATCTTAATCCCCATGAAAACAATATTTTTTGCAGCAGCAATGGCATTGTCATTTAATTCGGTACAGGCAAACGATGGCCTGATTTCCAAACAAGTATTTACAGTAGAAAAAACAAGCGCAGCAGCGCAGGGTTTCGGCTATTTCCGGATTCACCGTCAGGCAGCTGATGTGTCACTCAACTGGAGTATTGAAGACCCTTCATCTGTTGTGTTTTTCAGTATTGAACGTTCGTTCGATGGGAACTGGTTCTTCGAAATTGATGAAGTTAGCTGTTCGTCGGGTGATGCTACTTACAAGTACAGGGATACAGGTGCATTTCCCGGGTATCTCTATTATCGTGTAATAGCGCATTATGCTGATGGTACCACGGTTAACTCACCTGTTGAGATGATTCGTATTGTTAGCAGGAAAGGTTAACTTTTTGAAAGGCTGCGCAGGTTACAGTGTGCAGCCTTCTTTTCTAATTTAAATCCATTACTATGAAACAACTTTTACTCAGTCTGTTTCTTTTGATAATAATAAAAGAGCAAACATTAGTTGCTCAAATCACGTCGGCACAGATCAAAGCAAGGTTTGGGATCGAAGCTGATTTGAGAGCTAATTTTTATGGCGGCTTTATTAATGTCGGTAATGATGACTGGTTCAAAAATGATGCGTTCAGCGGACCCGGTGTTGGTGATTTTATTATTGACTCAACAGGAGCTGCCAGTATTTTAGCATTGTATAATTCGCAACCTGCTACCAGGAATTATCCTTTTTTCCGCAACATGCGTTACCCGCAATTTCATGTATTAAATGGAATGTTGCTGGTCGATGCCATTTTTATTCGTGACCACCATGGCGATGACTCAACGATGTTTGCCTCGGGCAGTAATAAAAATGGAATGAATCCAAATCAATGGTCAACTCCTGTTGCACAGAGTGTACCTGATAAAAATGAAATTCTGGACATGTATATGCATGTTCGAAGGGATGGCGATGGCTCCGAAGCAAATGACTCTCTCTGGATGTTTGGTGGTATCTCAATCGAAAATACAACGGGTAACCGTTATTTCGATTTCGAAATGTATCAAACAGATATCTACTACGATAAACCGAATCTCAATTTTAAAGGATACGGACCTGATGCAGGACATACTTCCTGGAAGTTTGATGCATCAGGAAATATTTTGAGTGCCGGTGATATTATTTTTTCGGCTGAATACAGCAGTTCCGATCTTTCCATGCTTGAAGCACGGATATGGATTCATAAAGATGCAATGCTTCTTTCGCCAACCGCATTTAACTGGACAGGCTCATTTGATGGTGCGGATGCCGGCGCAGTTTATGGTTATGCAGGTATTTCACCAAAAACAGCCGGCGCATTTTATGGTGGATTGCAGAGCGTTAATAACACATGGGCTGGTCCGTTTAAACTTGTTTTGGGAAGCCAGACTGTAGTAGATAATTATACTGCAAGACAGTTTATGGAATTCTCTGTAAACCTTAGCAAGCTTGGCCTTGATCCTTTGGTAAGGGACGGTGATGTGTGTGGGTTACCGTTTCGAAGAATATTGGTAAAATCAAGAGCATCTACATCATTTACCGCAGCGTTAAAAGATTTTGTAGGTCCGTTCAGCTTTTTCCGTGCGCCCAGTGCCGAAGTTGATACCGATTTTCCGATGTTATGTCCCGGAGGTGCAGCCGATGTTTGGGTTACAAATTCCATCCCTACATCCATTTATACATGGTCAACAACAGATGGGAGTATTGTTGGATCAAATGTTGGAGATCGTATTAATGTAGATCAGCCCGGAACTTATATCGTATCACAACAACTGATGGATAGCTGTGGCACTACGTATGCCACAGATACCATTACTCTCACCATGCTTAATTTTTGCGAGGTATTAACTGGCAAGCCTCATAGTTTTAATGCAAACTTGAAAGGTAAAACAGCCTGGATCAATTGGAATAGCGAAGCCGAAGCCGGCATTTCATATTTCCAAATAGAACGTAGTACCAATGGTATTAATTACACCAGCGTTGGCGGTCGTATTTCACCACGCAGCAATGGTGCATATCTGGAGCCGGATGATATCAGCACACTCCGCTCAACCGAAGTATACTATAGGTTGAAATATGTAGGAACGGGTGGACTTGTGTATTACACCAATGCAGTACGCCTTTATTTACGGCAAAATAATAGTTATGCTCTGGTAGTAGCACCCAACCCGGTAAAAGATCAATTTAAAATTACATTTACAGCCGATCGAAATGAAACTGCTGAGATACGGATTGCCAACAGTACAGGGTCAGTTGTGTATCAAACCTTCCAACTGGTGAACCCCGGCACTAATACATGGACAATAACAGATGCTGCCAAATGGAGTCCTGGTCAATATGTGGTTCAGTTTAAAGCCGGCGACGAAACATTCCTGAAACGAATCGTTGTAACACATTAGTTTTTCAAAAATGCCCTCCGCCAATTCGGGGGGCTTTTTTCTGCTACTTTTGCAAAGTGGAGTACACGTTAAAAAAATCATTAGGACAGCATTTTCTGAAAGATGAAAACATTTGTCAGCGTATAGTTGATGCCGTACTGCAGGAACATCCTGTTCGGTTAGTTGAAGTAGGACCAGGCGCTGGAGCAATTACGAAATACTTTCTCAAACAACCGGAGCTTGATTTTAAAGCAGTGGAACTTGATCTGGAAAAGATCGGTTACCTGGAACATACCTATCCGGCCATTAAAGGAAAATTATTACATGAAAGTTTTTTAGATACTGCTATGCCATTCAACGAGCGGTTTATGGTAGTAGGCAATTTTCCGTATAACATCTCCTCTCAAATTTTATTTAAGGTGCTGGATTGGAAAGAGCAGGTGGATTGTGTAGTGGGTATGTTTCAAAAGGAAGTGGCACAACGGGTAGCATCCAAACCTGGCAATAAAGCGTATGGTATATTGAGCGTGTTGGTGCAGGCTTATTTTGATGTAGAGTATTTGTTTGATGTGGATGAAAACGCATTTAACCCGCCGCCAAAAGTAAAAAGCGGAGTAATTAAACTGAAACCCGCAGCGGTAAAGCCGGAAATGAAAAGCGAGGCGAAATTTAAGTTATTGGTAAAAACAGCATTTAACCAACGCCGTAAGATGCTGCGCAATGGGGTACGGGGAATGTTTGATGCGGAATTTTTAAAAGATGAAATTTTTAATAAACGGGCCGAACAATTATCAGTAGAAGATTTTGCAAAACTTACGTTCCGGATGCAATAAGCCGTACAATTATTGCGCACAGCAATATCTTCTTCAACAATCAACAGTAGAAAAAAGTGAAAGTAATTATTACAGCCGGTTGTCATGAGTACCTGCAGCAGAAGCTGCAGGAAGGTGGTTATGAAGTGGTGTACAATCCCACAATCACCTACGAGGAATTAAAACAACAGATCCATGAAGTGGCCGGGTTGGTTGTATCAACACGTGTAAAAGTTGATCGGGCATTGTTGGAACAAGCAACTGCTTTACGTTGGATCGGAAGGCTGGGCAGTGGTCTGGAGTTAATTGATGTGCCGTTTGCAGAGAGCAGGGATATAAAAGTATTCAGCAGTCCCGAAGGAAATTGCGACGCAGTGGGCGAACATGCACTGGCATTACTGCTCAACCTCATGAATAAAATCAACAGCAGTTACAACGAAGTTAAGCAACACATTTGGCTGCGTGATGAAAACCGTGGTGTAGAGCTCAATGGAAAAACCGTGGGTATTATTGGTTTTGGACACACCGGGCGGGCCTTTGCAAAAAAACTGCGTGGCTTTGATGTAACCATTCTGGCACATGATAAATATCAGTATGAATTTGGCGGCGAGCAGGTAAAAGAAGCATCACTGGAACAGGTGTTGCGTTACAGCCATGTGATCAGTATGCATTTACCATTGACCAATGAAACCTATCACTATGCTGATACTTCTTTTTTTGAAGCAGCCGAACAACGTCCTTTTTTTCTAAATACGTCTCGGGGAAAAGTACATGGTGCTGCAGCAGTAATTGATGCCCTGCAACGGGGGCTTATTGCAGGTGCCGGATTAGATGTATTGGAAAATGAAAAACTCAATACATATACTGAGGCGGAGCAGGAACAGTTCAATTGGCTGGTAGCACAACCGAATGTAATTCTCACACCACATATTGCCGGCTACACACATGAAGCATTTTTTAAAATGAGTAAGGTGCTGGCTGATAAGCTGGGGTTACACTGATTTTTAAAATAGTAACATCTCCTAGTACGGCCTGTTCTTCGGATTTTTTCGCATATCAAACAGGCACAAGATTTCAATCGAATCAGTAGTGGTTCTATAATAAATATAGTTGTGTGGCGTTAATGAAATGCAGCGAATATTTTCTTTTTTTTGCGACAATTTACCTGCTTCGGGATAAAGGGCAATAAACTCTATTCGGTTCTCCAGTTTATCTAAAAAGAAAAATGCTGTTCGGGCAGAAAATTTTTCAGCAATATAGTGATAGGTTGTTTTTACATTTCGGCGAAACCGGTTGCTGATGATTATTTTTTTCGCCATTCATTCATCTCTTTTTTAAAGTCATCCCAGTTCGTGAGTTCTCCCTTTTCAACTTCTGCAATAGCAGCATCAAGTTCGGCAAGTTGTACCTCTGTTAAATCATCAACAGTGTCTTTTTTGGAAGCATAGAAAGCAGCATCTTCCATTAATTGATGCAGTGATGTTTCATCATTAATCTCATCCACTAATTTGTAAATTTTTTCTTTGATCGATTTACTCATATTCCGCCTTTTCTACAAGATACAAAAAAAGATTGTTTCAAAGTGACTGATTGGTCTATTCTCAATGAGCGTTGCTTAGTTGGCAACGGCTACGGGCACTTCTATTTTCAGCTTGTCCCAACCCATTACTATTTTTCCCGGCTCTATAAAGTATTGCAGCCGTTCCAGTGGTTTTGAAAGTGGAAGGGGTTTTACTTTAATACGGATGATGTCATCTTTTGCATCGTAGTCGTCGGTTAAATGCTGTTCATAATTTTTATTGAGAATAAAAATCCATTCGTTATTGGAAGGAATGGTAAAGATGGCATACTTCCCTGCCGGAATGGTTTTGTTTCCTATACGAAATGCTTTGCTGACTTCCAGATTGGTGGCTGAGTGTGCACCGGTAACCCACACTTCATCCAGCGGCACCACGCCTCCCCAAATGATACGGCCACGTACACCCGGTGAATAATAGTTGATGCGTACGTTGGCTGATCCGATCTTTCCCACCACAGCCGAGCGGATACTTTTTTTACTGCTGTCTTTCTGAGCATTTGGATTATAGTTGATGCCAGCAGACTTTTTTTCCTGGGCTGGAGCAATGTGGAATGAACAGATGAATAGAAATGATATGATGAAGTACTTCATTTGTATGCGTTTGCTCAAAAATAGTTGATTCAAAGTTGCGATGATGGAAACAGCAAGAACTTCCCGTTACAGAAAACGTCAGTTTCGTGTAACTTGTACCTATGAATCCATCAAACGATCCGCTGCATGGGAAAACATTGGAAATGATCGTCACAAAACTTGTTGATCATTTTGGTTGGGAACAACTCGGACAATTGATCCGTATCAATTGTTTTAACAGTAATCCGAGTATTCAATCGAGTCTGAAATTTTTACGAAAAACACCGTGGGCACGCAAAAAAGTGGAGGAATTGTATCTGTCGATTTTATAGTGTGCGGGCATCCATCGGCTGCTGTCAATTGCTGCAAATCAGATCAATTGTTTTGTGATTTATTCGCTTCTGATCCGGTTTTTTTATCAAAATAAACAAAGAGGTTTTTTTTCAAAAAAAAAGCTACATTTGTCTCTCAACAAAACATGCAACGCTTCAGCACAACTGAGGCGTTGTTATTTTTTTTGTATAACGGTAAACACAAGGAGGATTTATGAGTGTTAATTATGTAACCAAAGAAACCCTGGAACGATTACAGGCTGAGCTGCAACATTTGCGTGGCGTGGAACGCCCGGCTGCATCAAAAGCCATTGCTGAAGCACGTGAAAAAGGAGACTTGAAAGAAAATGCAGAATACGATGCGGCAAAAGAAGCGCAGGGAATGCTGGAAGCAAAAATCAGCCAGTTAGAAGGAGTGATTGCAAGCGCACGTGTGTTGGATGAAAGCACCATTGATACCAGCCGTGTGGCCATATTAACCAAAGTAACCATTACCAACCTGGCTACCAAAAAGAAACTCACCTACCAGATTGTGAGCGAACAGGAAGCCGATTTAAAAGCAGGGAAAATTTCAGTTACTTCTCCGATTGGAAAAGGATTGCTGGGCAAAGAAGTGGGGGAAGTGGCAGAGGTGCAAGTGCCTGCTGGTATCGTAAAGTTTAAAGTGGAAGATATAACGGTGTGAGAAGAAGCTGTGAGCGTGAAGCCTTTCTTCCTCTATCTTCGTAAAAATTTCACGGGGTATGAGCATTTTTTCAAAGATCATTGCGGGTGAAATACCATCGTACAAGATCGCAGAGAACGATCAGTTTTATGCGTTTCTCGATATTTTTCCGTTAGCTGCAGGTCATACACTCGTGGTGCCCAAAAAAGAAACCGATAAGATTTTTGATGTGGACGATACGGATCTTGCAGCACTGCTGTTGTTTGCAAAACCAATTGCAAAGGCAATTGAAGCATCGTTCCCCTGCGATCGGGTTGGTATTGCAACGGTTGGATTGGAAGTGCCCCATGCACATTTGCATTTGGTGCCCATCAACAATGCCGACGATCTCAATTTTACCCGACCCAAATTGAAATTAACCGAAGAGCAATTAAAAGATGCTCAACAAAAAATACTGCAATATCTAAATCAACAGTCAGCATGAATCAGCAACAGGATCAATACGGATACAAACGGAAAAGGAAGAAAAAAAGTCCACGTCCGCAATTGATCACTATTTTGTGTGTATTGTTGTTTGCATGGGGCTTGTGGGAAATTGTGTATTCCTACACAGGCAACACGGTGTTAAATAAAAGTGGCGTTGATACGTTATATCCCGCTGTGAATGCATTAATGATGGTATTTTCATTTGTTGCATTAAGTGGAACCTGGAGTATGGAAAAATGGGGACCCATCAGTTTTGTAATTGTAGTTACTTTAAAGATTTTAGTAGATATGCTCTTCGGGCATTTCAATCCAATCTATTTCCTGGGCTATATTCCTGCTGTAGTATTTCTGCTGTCGCTCAAAAAAATGCGGATGACGGATTGAAGATGATGGCAATGATGGCTGATGTAGGATTTCTGATGTATGATTTGCCTGTTGCAAATTGTTCATTGCCTTTTACCTTGGTACTTATAACTGACAACTAACAACTAAAAACTTGTTTTTACTTCCCTTTCACCCTTCCCGGATTCTGTTTCAAAAAATCCTCCCAGCCTTTTAATTTCCCTGTTGACTTGATAGCAGGTCCTGATGTTTGAAAATGATGACACAACGCAACAGAGAGTGCATCAGTAGCATCAAAGTATTTTGGTTTAGCTTTGAATTGCAGATAGTGTTGCAGCATTTTCCAAACCTGTTCTTTATCGGCATTTCCATTTCCAGTAACAGCCTGTTTCACTTTTTTGGGCGAATATTCGGTAACCGCTAAACCGGCACTCATAGCCGTGGCAATGGCAACACCTTGTGCACGGCCCAGTTTGAGCATACTCTGTACGTTTTTTCCAAAGAAAGGTGCTTCAATGGCAAAGTCGGTGGGATGATGTGTTTCAATCACCCCTTTTACTTTTTCGTGGATGAGTTGCAGACGGATGTACACATCTTTGTGTTTGGTTAATTTCAATACATCCATATCAATCAGGTGTACCTGATGTTGTTTGATGCCGATGAGTCCGTAACCCATGATGACCGTACCCGGATCGATCCCCAGAATGATTTTCGAAAAACTTTGCAAGGAGCAGTTTATTTTTGAACAAAATAAACTGAATCTGAGCAGGAATCTCAAAATCTTTATCAATTACTTTCTGGGCCCCGTACTTTTTGTGTGGATTAGCATCTCCTTATACAACCAAGTGAAGGCACAACCCGACTTACCTCTTGCATGGCAGCAAATGAAAAAAGCATTCACCGGCAGCAATAGCTGGAAACTGTGGCTGGCCGTAGCATTAATGCCTGTCAATTGGGGGCTCGAAACATATAAATGGTATTACCTTGTCAACAGGTTTGTACCACTATCGTTTCAAAAAGCATTTGAGTCGGTGTTGAGTGGATTATCCCTGGCAGTAAATACTCCCAACCGCATTGGTGAATATGGCGGACGGGTCCTTTACTTACCGGCACATTTCCGGTTGCAGGGAGTGGCCTTAACATTGGTAAGCAGTGTGGGTCAGTTGCTGGTAACGTTGATTTGCGGATGGATCGCCCTTCAGCTATTGCAGCCACAGTTGTACAAGGTGCAATTGGGTGGCACGCATTTTTCAGGCATTCTGCTGCAGGTGTTTGGTTATTCGGTATTGTTCTTTACAGCTATCACTGCACTGTTTTTTTTCCGGATGCAGCTACTGGCCAGGATGTTGCAATGGATACCGTGGCTAAAAGAAAAGTTATCATTTACAAGCGTATTGCAGGGCTTATCGAACAAGACGTATCTTGCAATATTATTGTATTCGTTTTTGCGGTTTGCAGTTTTTGCGTGGCAATACTTATTGATATGGCAGGCGTTACAAGTGGAGCTGCCTTTGTGGGAAGGATTTTGGAGCATTGCATTGATCTTTTTAGTAATGGCGATTGTACCGGGCTTTGCAATTGCCGATGTGGGGATACGTGGTGCGGTAGCCTTGAGTATAGTGAGTGTATTTAGTACAAACAGTATCGCCATTCTTGCAGGTACCGTTGGTATTTGGTTACTGAACCTTGTTGTACCGGCGCTTGTTGGTAGCTTGTTGTTGTTGACGATTAAATTATTTAAAGAACGATGAAGATCATTACGGCCTTCTTAACCTTGTTGCTTGTATCTTTTACACCTGCTTCTACACAAACAGGCGATGAGTTTTGTGGCGGTATCCGTAACACAGCCTGGCATAGCAGTGAGTCGATCAAGTACAATGTGTATTACACCTTGGCCGGAGTGTATGTATATGGTGGTGAAGCGAATTTTAATGTGAACCTTGAACGATACAATGGCAAACCGGTGTATCATATAATTGGCGATGGAAAAACAACGTCGTTTTTCGATGGTTTTTTTAAAGTGAGAGATAAGTACGAAAGTTTTATTGATACATCCACCTTGCAACCTTACAAGTTTGTACGAAATATTCTGGAAGGCGACTTTAAAAAATTTGAAACAGTTACGTTCAATCAGCAGGCGAATACCGCCACCTCGCAAGGCGGAACATTTAAAACACCTGAATGTGTACAGGATGTATTAAGTGCCATTTATTATTCCCGGAATATTGATTTCAATAAATACAAACCCAACGACCGTATTCCCTTCAATATGTTTATTGATGATAAAACCTATGGGTTGTACGTACGTTACCTCGGTAAAGAAACGATCAAAACAAAATACGGGAAATTCAACGCCATCAAGTTCAAACCACTGCTGATCGAAGGAACGATTTTTAAAGGCGGTGAAAAAATGACGGTATGGGTAACCGATGATGCCAATCGTATTCCGGTTCGTATCGAAAGCCCGATCTCAGTTGGTAGCGTAAAAGTTGATATGATGGGCTACCGCAACACACGGCATAAGATGACGGCGTTGATCAGTACCAGGTAGTGAATGGTGAGCAGTGAATCCTGAACGGAGTCGAAGGATGTGCCAGTGACATCATCGAGCGCTAGTCGAGATTGATGGAATCGACATACAGCCATTAAATCTCATCCAGCCGAAATGCATCCTTCATTCTTACTCCCTTTTCTGTTTGTTGTAAGGTGCAGCATTCAATATGCGGATCATGCTCAAAGAATAAAACATAATCGTTCTCCACTGCTTCTGTAAGAAATTCCTTTTTTTCATTCAATGTTTGCAAAGGTCTTGTATCGTACGCCATGACATACGGAATAGGTAAATGTGCAGCCGATGGCAACAGATCGGCCATGTACACAATTGTTTTTCCTTTGTATTGAATTTGCGGCAACATCATGCTCTCCGTATGCCCGCTCACATAACGGATATCAACACCCGCAGTAAAAGAAGAGGAAGGAAGTTGTTGAAATCTTTTTTCACCCGGCAACATAAACTTTAGTTGTCCGCTTTCTTCAATGGGTAAAATATTTTCTTTCAGAAACGAGGCTTTCTCCCGGTCGTTTGGTTTGGTAGCCCATTCCCAATGCTGTTCATTACTCCAGAAGGTTGCATTTTTAAATGCCGGTACTAATTTATCTCCTTCACGTTTGATAGAACCACCACAATGATCAAAATGTAAATGCGTTAAAAATACATCGGTAATATCATCTTTACTGAAACCATGTTGGGCTAACGATTTATCCAATGTATCATCGCCATGTAAATGATAATGGCCGAGAAATTTTTCATCCTGTTTATCACCAATGCCATTGTCGATTAAGATCAAGCGGTTGCCATCTTCAATCAACAGGCAGCGCATAGCCCAACTGCACAAATTATTTGCATCGGCCGGGTTCAGTTTGTTCCACATTACTTTAGGCACCACGCCAAACATAGCACCACCATCTAACTTAAAATTTCCTGTATTGATCGTATAAAGGTTCATGATACTTGTGGTTGTTCTTTTTGTTGGGTGCGTAAAGCATGCCAAAGAAAAAGCAATCCCAACACAAAGAAAATTATTAACACTAAAATAGAGTTACGCATGTTGCCTGAAAAACCTTCAATAAAGCCAAATGAAAACAACCCGATTACAATGGCCAGTTTTTCAGTTACATCATAGAAACTAAAAAACGAAGCAGTGTCTTTTGTTGGAGGCATCAATTTAGCATACGTGGCACGGCTTAATGCCTGGATGCCGCCCATCACCAAACCTACAAAAGAAGCTACGATGTAAAAGTGTATTTCGGTTTGAATATTGTAACCACCAATGCATGCGCAAATCCATAATAAAACAGTGAAGATGAGTACACGAAAATTACCGAATCTGCCCGATAGTTTCGACATCATAAACGCACCTGCAATAGCAACCAATTGCAATAACACCGCAGTGATAATGAGTTTGGTATTTTCAAGGTTTAAAATCTTCAAACCAAAATCAATGGCTACCAGTAATACCGTTTGCACACCCATACTATAAAAAAAGAAAGCCGTTAAAAAACGCTTGAGCACAAGCATGTCTTTCAGCTGAATCCAAACCAGTTTTAATTCATGAAACCCATTTACCAGTACATGCTTTTTTGTTTTGCGTTCCGATTTTGAACTGCGGTTGGGTAAACGGGTAAACGGAATTTGTGCAAACCCCACCCACCATAAACCAACTAAGAGGAATGTAATCTTCAATGGTAGACTTGGATCTTCTTTCATTACGACTACCAATCCAAACCCGATCATTTGTAACAACACACTGCCAATGTAACCCATCATGAATCCTTTGGCACTGATGCGGTCCATATCTTCTTCTGCCGCAATTTCCGGCAGGTAAGAATTATAAAATACCTGTGATCCGTAAAATCCAATCCCAGCAAACATGAAACAGGTTAAGCCAAAGCCCACGTTGTTCTTATCAAAAAAAAACATGAGTGAACAACTGATGGCACCCATGTAACAAAAGAAACGCATAAAGTTTTTCTTGTTGCCTTTGTAATCGGCAATAGACGACAGGATAGGAGAGAGGATGGCGATCACTAAAAATCCAAACGCCAGTACATAATCTTTCAGCTCAGTGTTTACAAACTTCCTGCCGAGGAATGTAATACCATCGGGAAAGTTTTTAACGCCTGTAATAGCTGCGTAATAAGCAGGAAAAAAAGTAGTGGTGATCACTAAATTGTAAACGCTGTTGGCCCAGTCGTACATGGCCCAGCCATTCACGATCTTTTTTGGTGCAGTCTGCATACAGATGGTTTTAGTGGTGCAGGTAGTTGGTGGCCTGCAATTCAATACTGAAAATAGGATAATAAAACGAAATCCTTATTTCAGATAGCCGGTGAATATAAGAATGAGCAGCACAATACCTGCTATAATTCTGTACCAGCCAAACAAACGGAAACCATGCTTTTGCAAAAAGCCAATGAAAAATTTAATGGCCAGCATGGCTACTACAAATGCAACGATATTGCCAATGATGAATGCCTGTGTGTTTTGGGCAGATGAAAGGATCAGTTCATAACCTTTTACCTCTGCACCATTTTCTGTCCAGTCTTTTAAAAACAATGAATAAGCTGTTGCCGCTGCCATGGTTGGTACAGCAAGAAAAAAGGAAAATTCTGCAGCCAATGGTCTTGTTAATTTTTGCTGCATACCACCAATAATGCTCGCTGCACTGCGGCTTACACCGGGAATCATGGCCACACATTGCCACAACCCGATGATGAAGGCTTTGCCGAATGAAATATCTTTTTCTTCGCTGATGGTATGATGTTTAAATATGTTATCGATGAACAACAGAATAATACCGCCCAGCAGCAAGGTAATGGAAACCGTTAATGGACTTTCCAGCAGTTCATCGATCTGATCACTGAACAAAAAACCCAGCAGCAATGCAGGGACTACTGCCACTACCAGCTTTGCATAAAACTCCCAGCGTTTGAAATCAACAAATTTTTTCCAGTACAATACCACTACGCTCAGGATAGCACCGAGTTGAATAGCAACCGTAAACAGTTTAGTGAAATTATCGGCCGGTACATTCATTAAACGTTCTGCAAGGATCATATGGCCGGTGGAAGAAACCGGAAGATATTCAGTTAAACCTTCAACGATAGCAATGATGATGGATTCGAAAGTATTCAAGAACGCAAATTTGAAAATGGGTTAATTTGAAAATCTGAAAATAAAAAAACCGATTTGAATATTTGAATTATTCATTTTCAAATTTTCAAATCGGTTCATTTTCAAATGATGTCTTTTAGTCTTTTGGTTTTTTCATGATGGCGTAGATCTCAATGATCAATCCGCCAATGATCAGAATCGGAGCAAGGGTAATCCGACGGAAACTATACACTTCCTCTTTGTTGAACACATTCGGATCGGCACTTTTTCCGCCAATCATCAGCAATAAGCCAACGATAATAACGGCTGCGCCGATCATCATCCACATGTAATTCTCCTTTGTAAAAATGCTTGCTGTTTTTTTCTGACTCATAGTCTCAGTTTGAGGGGTGCAATATAAGGTAAAGTCGGGAAGTCGGGAAGTCCGAAAGTCGGGAAAGACTGAACGAGCTTCGCAGGTTACAGCTTCAGGTTCATTCTTTCGTTCTTTTCGACTAAACACTTGCTGACTTAATAAAGTTCATCCAGCTTCATCCGCAAATACTTCATTACACTGCGGTGGGTGCTGTACAGCGAAATGCCCACACCAATCACCACAATGGAACCAAACAGGATCAGGTAAATTTTGGGATCACGAAGCGCCTTCATATCCGGAATATAACTTTCGGCCCAGGTGATCACCGCCCAAATGGCGGCAATGGCAATGCCGGAACTGATCAGTCCGTTAATGATGGCCCGTACATTCATGGGCCGGGCAATAAAGCCACGGGTAGCGCCCACCATCTGCATGGTTTTGATCAGGAACCGGTTGCTGAACATGGCCAGGCGGATGGTTGTATCGATCGATACGATCACAATGGCACTCAGCAATATGGCAACGATCAGCAGTACAAGTCCAACTTTTTTTGCCCGTTCGTTCAAGGTATTCACCAGGTCTTTCGGGTATTGCACTTCACTGATCACACCGGGAAATTTGCTCATCAGATCGGCTGTAATAATATCCAGACTGTCTTTTTGCACATAATCGGCTTTTGCATAAAAATCCACACTTTCGGGCAATGGATTTTCATCCAGGATATTCTCCCAGCTTTCGTTACCATCCTTGTTGTAAATTTCTTTGGCCATATCTTTGTTGATATAGGCCGATGATTTTACATAAGGCTGTGCCGCCACATAACTGGTTAAGCTGTCGATCGATTTTTTATTGGTAGTGCTCAGCCATGCATGAAACTGGATGTTTTCACGCAGCGTATTGCCCACTTTTTGAAAATTTAAGAAAATCCATCCGAGAACACCGAGGATGAAGAGCACCAGGGCCACGCCAATGATACTGTAGAGGTACGATGGTTTGGATCGTTTCATTGATGCTTTGTTCGGTTGTTGCGCCATGCCGTGTTGATTTAATGTAAGTTCGTAAAATAGAAAACATCCCGCCCTACACAGGATGTGGGCAAATTTAGCAGAAATCTCCTGCACAAGCCCCGTAATCCTTAATTTTGTTGCCCGTTAAACGGGTGCATGCTGCACTTATTTTACGGACGGTGCAGAAATGCTGCATAAGAAAGATGTTTTAAGTCTTCTTTCACAAGGCCCCCTTCCGACTTCCCCCAAAGGAGGAAGCCATCAAGGCACAGCCCCTGCTTATTTAACTACTAAAACTAAATGTTGAAATAATTTATTTAGAAGAGTAGAAATGGATAAGAGGATTTGGTAGAAATGAAAGTTGATTAAAAACATACAGCACCGCTCTTTTCCCTTTGGGGAAAGAGAAGGAGAAAGGGGCTGTAATTAAAAATAAAAACTAACCGCAACGGTACATGGAATATAAGTTTAGAGAGATTGAGAAGAAATGGCAACAGCAATGGATCAGTACAAATGCCTATAAAGTTTCGAATGTAACTGAGAAACCGAAGTTTTATGTGTTGGATATGTTTCCGTACCCAAGTGGTGCAGGTTTGCATGTTGGTCACCCGTTGGGTTATATTGCCAGCGATATTTACAGCCGCTTTAAACGTTTGAAAGGGTTTAATGTGTTACACCCGATGGGTTACGATGCATTTGGTTTGCCTGCCGAACAATATGCCATTGAACATGGGGTACACCCGGCCGTTAGTACCGATGCAAACATTGCCAACTTCCGCCGGCAGTTGGATAATATCGGTTTCTGTTACGATTGGGAGCGTGAAGTGCGTACCTGCGATCC
This sequence comes from Bacteroidota bacterium, assembly GCA_023428755.1. Lineage (GTDB taxonomy): Bacteria > Bacteroidota > Bacteroidia > Chitinophagales > Chitinophagaceae > Lacibacter. The sequence continues at coordinate 173,387 of JAEYWX010000010.1, read as the reverse complement.
TGGTTATTACAAATGGACACAGTGGATATTTTTACAACTCTTCAATAGTTTTTACAACCGCATTACCAACAAAGCTGAAAAGATCGATGTGTTGATTGCATCGTTTGAAGCAGAAGGTAATGCTGCACACCCGATCCCTAATTCCCAATTCCCGATTACTTCTTTCACCGCAGATGAATGGAAAGCGTTTGATGAAAAAACGAAACAGGACATCCTTATGCAATACCGTCTTGCCTACTGTGGTTACGGCGAAGTAAACTGGTGCGAAGCATTGGGTACTGTGTTGGCGAACGATGAAGTAGTGAATGGTGTAAGTGAGCGTGGGGGGCATCCGGTAGTGAAAAAGAAATTGCGTCAATGGTATTTGCGTATTACAGAATATGCCGATCGTTTACTCGAAGGTTTGGAGCGTATCGAATTCAGCGAAAGCATGAAGGAGATGCAAACCAATTGGATCGGTAAGAGTAGCGGTGCTGAGATTGATTTTGCAATTAAAGGACATGCGCAAAACCTCACCGTTTATACCACAAGACCCGATACCATCTTCGGTGTTGACTTTATGGTAATTGCTCCTGAACTTGATTTGGTTGATCAAATTAAATCTGCTGTACAAACAGCAGCAGTGGATGAATACATTGCTTACGTAAAAAGCCGCAGTGAGCGTGAACGCCAGGCCGAGAAAAAGATCAGTGGTGTGTTTACTGGTGCGTATGCCGTAAATCCGTTTGACGGCAGAGAAATTCCAATCTGGATTTCTGAATATGTATTGGCGGGTTATGGTACCGGTGCTATCATGGCGGTGCCTTGTGGCGATGAGCGTGATTTCAAATTTGCAAAGCATTTTAATATTCCCATCACCAACATCATTGGTAAACATTTTAATGGTGAAGAAGCCAACGCTACAAAAGATGCACAGTTGGAGAACAGTGGTTTCTTAAATGGCACACCCATGCGTGAAGCTGCTGAGATTGTTATTAATAAGCTGGAAGAAATGGGCATCGGCAAACGCAAAGTGAATTACAAAATGCGTGATGCAGCGTTCAGCCGTCAACGTTATTGGGGCGAACCATTCCCCATTCAATGGAAGAATGGAACTGCTTATCCATTAAGTGAAACTGAATTACCGTTGTTGTTGCCCGAAGTTGACAGTTATAGTCCCGGTCCTGAAGGTGAAGGTCCATTGGCCAATATTCCTGAGTGGGTAGCAAAAGAATTAGAGACGAATACGATGCCCGGTTATGCAGGCAGCAGCTGGTATTTCTTACGCTACATGGATCCGAAAAATGAAAATGCATTTTGCGATCGCAGCGTAAGTGATTACTGGGGACAGGTTGATTTATATATTGGTGGTACCGAACATGCAGTTGGTCATTTGTTGTACAGCCGCATGTGGACGAAAGCCTTGTACGATCTCGGACATATTGGACATGATGAACCGTTTAAAAAACTGGTGAACCAGGGAATGATACAAGGAAGTTCAAGGTTTGTGTATAGAGTTCAAGTTAAGTCAGTGCTTCCTCTAGCTAATGAATCTGATAGTAATAACTTTCATAAGCAAATCTTCATTTCGAAGGGATTGCTTGGAAAGGTTAATATAAGCGACATATCATCTGAGGATAGAGAAAGAATTCACTCAATCATAAAAAATCAAATCATTGATTTCCCTTCATTAGATAGCGAAGGACCGTTTACAGCTTTAGTCATTCAAGAAATTCATGTTGATGTAAATTTTGTTGATGGTTATGAGTTAGATATTGAAGCGTTCAAGAAATGGCGTAATGGAGAATATGCAAATGCTGAGTTTGTTTTAGAAGATGGCAAATACATCTGCGGCGCTGAAGTAGAGAAGATGAGCAAGAGTAAGTTCAATACCGTTAACCCTGATGATCTTGTAAATAAATACGGAGCTGATACGTTCCGCATGTACGAAATGTTCCTCGGTCCGGTGGAGATCAGTAAACCTTGGGATACAAAAGGTATTGAAGGGGTACACCGCTTCCTCAAAAAACTCTGGCGTTTGTTTTATGATGAAGTAAAAGGTCAAGTTTGGAATAATGATAAAGCAACCGATGCGGAGTTGAAAGTGTTGCACAAAACCATTAAGAAAATTGAAGACGATACCGAACGTTTCAGCTTCAACACCGGTGTAAGTACATTCATGATCGCCGTAAATGAACTCAGCGATTTAAAATGTCACAAGAAAGAAATACTGGAACAGTTGCTCATTCTCTTAACACCGTATGCACCACATGTAAGTGAAGAGTTGTGGAGTTTGCTGGGCAACAGTGGTTCAATTCTTGATGCATCCTTCCCCAAATTTGAAGCGAAGTATGTAACTGAATCGACCAAAGATTATCCTGTTGCGATCAATGGTAAAACAAGAACCGAGCTTACACTCGATTTGAGTATTACACAGCAGGAAGTGGAAGCCATTGTGTTGGCCAATGAAACGGTACAAAAATGGCTCGATGGTAAACAACCAAAGAAGATCATTTATGTGAAGAATAAAATGATCAATGTTGTAATATAATTTGCGGAGGTGGGTCACCCGCTTGTATTTGGGGTGGCCCACCGGCTTACAATCTGTCGGTGAGCCACCCTTGACGAAATGCGGGTGACTCACCGTTTCAACTTCAGTTCAGAATGTTTATCTTACTGCAAACATCTGCTGATGCCTATATCGAACGAATACAAAGCACCGTTTGCCTGCAATCAATATTATCACATCCTCTTCAGAAGCATAGATGGTATTCCGCTTTTTAAATCGGAATTGGAACGGCGTTTCTTTCTGGAAAAGTGGCAACGTTTTCTAACAATGCTGTTAGAAACCTGGGCTTTTTCTCAATTAGATAATCATGTGCATTTGATTGTACGAATTCGTGATCAGCAAGAGATAATAGGGCAGTTGAACAAACTTTCTGCAGAAGCCAAAACAAAATCAATGAGCAGATATTTAATGCAACCGATTGAATCATTACTCGATGAGGTATCCGAACGCCAAGTCAACAGTTTCATGGTATCGTATGCAAATACGTATAATAACAGGAGTGAGCGGAGGGGTGGCGTATTTCAACAACCATTTCGCAGAAGTATCATTACAGAAGAATCGCATTTGCAACAGGCAATTATTTATACACATGCAAATGCACAAAAGCATGGATTGGTGAGCGATTTTAAACTACACAATCATAATTCTTACCGCATGATACTTGATAAAAATGAAGAGTTTGTAAGTGCAAATGCTGTCCTTGATTTTTTTGAAGGAATTAAACAATTTATCAGCGTTCATACGGAGCAGGTAGCTTATTTTTACAATCATCATTGGCCAAGTTCAAAATTAGAAGCTGATTCATAAAATTGCCGGTGAGCCACCCTTGAAGAATGCGGGTGACTCACCGCATCACCTTTAAACACAAAAAACAAAATGAAGAAATTAGCACTCATTGCGTTGGTAGCATTTACTGCCTGCGGCGAAAAAAATCTCAACAACAACGAACCGTTTGTAAAAGAACGTACAACTGTAAATCCGTCGCCGGTAAAAGAATATGTTGCGGGTGGAGATACCGCACAGTTTAAAGTGCAGTTATTTGAGCAGAAAGAATCACTCAATTACGAAGTGAAGTTTTCGTACAAAGATGCGAGCAGTGAAAAAATATTCACCTTGCCCAACATGGGCATCATGCCTAAACCGGAGTTGAAAAAGGGAGCGGATGATCTTTCCTGCATCATTGGATTTTACGATGCAGACAGTACGTTTATGGAATTCCGCCTGGTAAAAGTAGAGAACGGATCGCTGTTCTACCGCCACCTGAAAGAATACCAGACTGAGGCGCCGAAGAAGTAATACAGTTGATACAACAATAACGAAGGTTGATGAACGGTTTTTCGCCATTCATCAACCTTTCTTCATTTCAAAGCGGTACAAACAGGTAGTTTCGTACTTTCCAAGTACAAAATCTTCATACATGAAACAACTGTTTTTGTTGCTGTTGAGCAGCCTTATCATCAACCAATCTTTTTCGCAAAGCGACGCTTATTTTCTTTCAAACCCAACTTTAACGCCTGACGGACAAATCGTGATCTTCTCATTTGAAGGTGATTTGTGGAAAGCAAATGTAAACGACGGACAAGCCGTTCGTATTACGGCAATGCAGGGGTATGAGACATCGCCACGAGTGTCGCCCGATGGAAAGTGGATCGCATTTACCGGCCGGCAAACAGGTAATGCTGAAGTATATGTGATGCCGTTGAATGGTGGCGATGTAAAGCAGATCACCTACCACAGCAGTAATGATGAAGTGACAAGCTGGAGCTGGGATGCAAAACATATTTATTTCAACAGCGGCCGGATGGGACAGGTGGCAGGTTTTAAAGTAAGTGCTAATGGTGGTACGCCACAACGTGTGTTTGGCAGTCATTTCTTCCAGTACGATCATAACCTGGTAGAACATCCCACCAGTGGTGAAATATTTTTTAACGATACATGGGAAAGTGCCAGCCAGGTAAACCGCAAGCGATACAAAGGGGCTTTCAATCCCGATATTCAATCGTACAACACAAAAACAAAACAGCATAAGAAATACACAACCTGGGAAGGAAAAGATTTTGCAGCCAGTATTGATAAAAACGGCATAGTCTATTTTATTTCCGATGAAGCAAACGGTGAGTATAATCTTTATACAATTGAAGGCGGAAAGAAAAAAGGATTGACACGCTTTTCATCTTCTATTAAATCGCCACAGGTAAATGCAGCAGGCAATAAAGTTGTATTTGAAAAAGATTACCAATTGTGGTTGTATGATGTAAAAGCAGGTAACGAAAAGAAGCTGAATATTTCCATTGTACGTAACCAGCTGTTACCAAAAGAAAAAAATTATGATGTACGTGGAAGCATCAGTGCCTTTGATGTATCGCCTGATGGGAAAAAACTGGCCTTTGTTTCCCGTGGCGAATTATTTGTAAGTGATGTAGATGGAAAATTTGTACAGCAGATCAAACGCAATACTGCCGAACGTGTACGGGAAGTAAAATGGATGAGCGATAACAAAACCATCCTGTTCAATCAAACGTTTGATGGATATACCAACTGGTTCAGCACACGTGCCGACAGCATCACTGCATTAAAACAACACACAACCGACAAGCGAAACAACCGCGGCCTTGTCATGAATAAAAAACGTACAATGGCAGTGTACCTCAGCGGCCGTGATGAAGTGCGGCTCATGGATCTGAAAACGATGCAAAGCAAAACACTGGTGAAAGATGAGATATGGGCTTTTCAAAACAGTGATCCGGGTTTTTCACCAAACGATGAGTATGTGCTGTTCACCGCTATCAGAAATTTTGAGCAGGATGTTTTTATTCATCATATCAAAACCAATAAAACAACCAATCTTACAAACACAGGTGTAACAGAATCTGATCCAGTATGGTCGGCCGATGGAAAATATATTTACTTCACATCGCAACGCCTCAAACCATCGTATCCATTTGGAATGGGTAATGCAAAAGTGTATCGTTTGCCATTGGAGAAATTAGATGAACCCTACCGGATCGATAAGTACAACGATCTATTTAAAGATGAAAAGAAGCCGGCTGCGGCAAAAACTGATTCAGCATCGCAGACACAACCAATCAGCATTGATACCGATTTGTTGATGGAGCGGCTGGAGCAGATAAGTCCGTCCATGGGTGCTCAGTTTTTGATCAATGTTTATCAGAAAGGAGAAAAAGCAACGGTGTTATATGTGAGTAATCATGGCGAAGGAAGAAATGCGATCTGGAAAACAGTGATCGAACCATTTGAACAAACAAAAACAGAAAAGATCGCCGGTACTGATAATACGTTTGGCTTTGCTGTAGTGGAAGTGAACGATAAATTTTTTGCATTGGCCAATGGTACTATTGTAAAGCTGAACCTTGATGCAAATAAAATTGATCCGGTTGCTATCAGTTATACATTCCGCAGAAACCTGGCCGAAGAATTCAATCAAATGTTTTATGAAACATGGGCCGGTATGGAAGAAGGTTACTACGATGAAACATTTCATGGACTTAACTGGAAGAAAACAAAAGAGTACTACAAACAGTTTTTGCCGCATTTAAATAACCGTGCTGATTTGCGTACGCTGTTAAACGATATGTTGGGCGAACTCAATTCATCGCACCAGGGCTTTGGTACGTTTGGTGATGATGAAAACGTATCGTTGCAAAGTGCAACTATGGAAACAGGAATTATTTTTGAAAACAACGATCCGTACAAAGTAAAATATATTGTACGTCGCTCGGCAGCAGATCGAAAGTCAGTGGATCTGAAACCCGGTGATATATTGGTAAAAGTGAATGATGTAAACGTTGATACTAAGATGGACCGGAATTTTTATTTCACGGCACCATCGAGAGACCGGGAGTTGCAGCTTGCCTTCAACCGCAACGGACAAATGATCAATGTAAAAATTCATCCGCAGGCAAGCTTGTACAATAACCTCTATGATGAATGGATCGATATTAATCAAAAACGGGTCGACGATAAAGGGAAGGGCCGTATTGCGTATGGTTATATGAAAAATATGGGCACCGGCGAATTGGAACAGTTTATTATTGACATGACGCAGGAGTTAGCCAACAAAGATGCACTCATTTTTGATTTGCGTTACAATACCGGTGGCAATGTACACGATGAAGTGTTGAAGTTTTTAAGTCAGCGTACATATCTGCAATGGAAATACCGGGAAGGAAAGCTCACACCACAATCCAATTTTTCACCGGCCGACAAACCAATTATTCTGTTGATCAATGAGCAATCACTGAGCGATGCTGAAATGACAGCGCAGGGTTTCAAAGCGTTGAAACTGGGTAAGATCATTGGAAACGAAACCTATCGCTGGATCATTTTCACCAGTGCTATTGGATTGGTAGATGGATCGAATGTTCGGATGCCGGCCTGGGGTTGCTATTCACTGGATGGAAAAGACCTGGAAATGAGTGGTGTGCAGCCGGATACATACATCATCAACAGTTTTGAAGATAAACTCAACGGCAACGATCCGCAACTGGATAAAGCCATTGAAGAAATATTGAAGCAGATAAAAAAATGAGTGATGAGTAATGAATGATGAGTGTCTGCTGCAGTAATTTATTCAACGATAAAAAAGAGGGTGTACAGAAGTACACCCTCTTTGGTTGCTAAATCGTATTTGGTATGTTTATTTTCTTGTATTCCAGAGCAGCGTGATGAATCTCTGCGTTCTCTGTGCCCTCTGCGTGAGGTAACATCTATTTCACAGTCGAATTATAATACTCACTCTTTCCTTACAAAACGTATCATCGCACTGCTGTTCTCCGTACTTTCAAGATTGGCAGTATAACGCACACCATTTACATAAGCGATCATATACGATGTGTTGGGAGGAATGGCACCAAGATTTTCTGCCACCATAACCAGTTCGTTTGTTTCACTCAACTCACTCACTGCAAACTTTACCACATGTGGCTTATCACTCAGCTTCACATGCTCAAATACCAGTCGGTTGTTCATGAACAACGAAATTGAATCACCATCAATTTCTGCATTGTCATAGAAGTGCAGTTCAATGGTATCGCCGAGTAATGGTAATTCGGTTGTTAATACTTTCTTTCGTTCAATGAATTTTTCGGTAATGGTTGGAGGCTTCGTAACAATAACTGCTGGTTTTTTTACAGGTGGTTTGTTCTCAATTTTGGTAACAGGTTGTGTTTCTTTTGGTATTGTTGGTTGCGGTTGAACAACAACTGGCTCAGGCTTTGGCTCTTCACGTTTTGGTTGTTCAGTTACAATAACAGGTGGCGTTGTTGCAACAACATCCGGTTGTTTTACAATTTTATGAATGGCGGCAACACTATCAATGAACGATGGATCGTTGGCGCCTACGGTATAATTATCGATCACAAAATCCCATTCATCATTGAATTGAGGTTGCTCTACTTTATCAAGGTGCAGATCGCCTTTGTTCTTTTGTTCTTCTTTGCTTACTGCTTTACCATCCAGCATCATTACACCTCCACCGGGGCAATTAAAATCTGCTTCCATCAACAAGGGAACAGCACCCGGCGATGTAAGTGCAATACGTCCTGTTTTTGCTTCCAGCAATTCATCATCCCACCACACCACTTCATTGGTTTGTTGGTTGAAATAACCTTTCACCGCATAGCGCCGGTAATTAGTTTGGTTTTCGTAGTAATACGATGTGCCAAACAAACTATCGCCCCGCTGAATAAGTTTCAGTTCGAGTTTGGCAGGTCGTAGTCCACTGCCCACTTTTCCTTTCCACACACCTGTGATCATTTGTGCAGGGGAAAACAGGCTCAGCAGCAGGAACGTAAACAAGAAAACAATACGCAGTTTTTTCATGTGATAGAGCTAAAACGAAATGTTGATGTAAATATTTTTTGCGATTGTTAATGTTTCAACAAAACACACAGGTTTTTTGTATTAGTAGGAAATTAGCGTATGGCACAGGCAAATATTCAATTGATACAAGCGCTGCGTGAAACAGCAGCCCGTCTGCGCAATGGTGCTCATTATGCATGGGGCAATCATGGTGCATGTAATTGTGGCAACCTTACACAGGTAGTTACGAAATTAACGAAGGAAGAAATACTGGCGTATGCACACACCGGTATTGGTGAGTGGACAGAACTGGCCGAAGATTATTGTGGTGTTACTGATGCACCTGCCGGTTTGCTCATCACCAAACTGCAGGAAATTGGATTGACACCCAGTGATATCCATAACCTGGAATACCTCGAAGATAGAGCTGTGTTACAACGACTGCCCGGTGGCTTCCGTTGGCTGCAACGGAATGTACGGGAAGATGTGATCGTGTATTTTGAAACCTTTGCAGAAATGCTTGAAGAACAACTCACTGAAAACATAACAATACATTACGACCAGTTATTTGATGTAAAGCAACCTGCGCTTGTGTAGGAAAGTCCGGTTGTAACAATATTGCCCCGACTCATTTTGTCGGGGCTTTTTTTATGAAGATATTCCTGTGGGCTTGACTGCATAGTGGTAATTTTGCAATACATTGAATGCACAATCAAATGACTTCAACGCTTGTCAATATTCTCGAAAAGAACAAACATCAATATTTTCCTGTTGTAACTTTTGATCCCGAAAGGGACCGGTTGGTGAAAATGAATTTCACAGAAACCAATACAGCGCTTACCAAAGAAGTAATTGAAGATGTATTACTCTTCAGTAATTATGTTGATCAGCAATTAACGCTTGCGGGTGCCCGTTATGGTGTTGGTGGTTATGCAGAGCATCGTAGTGTTTACAGCCGCAGCTCGGTGTTCGATGCACCGGATGGGGGAGAGCCTCGCCGGTTACATTTAGGAACCGATATCTGGGGGAAAGCAGGAACACCGGTAGCAGCCCCCATTGGCGGGATGGTGCACAGTTTTCAATTCAATGATGCGTATGGTGATTATGGTGCAACCATTATTTTATTACATCAACTGGAAGGGGAAGCGTTTTATACGTTGTATGGTCACTTGAGTTTGAAGGATCTTGCATTGGTGGAAGGGCAATACATTAACCGTGGACAGGAGTTTGCACATTTTGGTGAGCCGCATGAAAATGGTCATTGGCCGCCGCACCTGCATTTCCAGATCATTCATGATATTGAACTAAAGGAGGGCGATTATCCCGGTGTATGCCGGCTGAGCGATAAAGATTTTTATTTGAAGAACTGTCCCGATGCTGATTTGATGTTACAGATGAACCGGTATATAAAAGATCATTAAAAAGTATAAGAATGTTGTTACCCGTTTAATCTGAAAGGAAAGAAACTGCATGTAACAATTCCTGAAAGTAAGATTAGCCCAGCTGCGGCCAACGTAGCCATGCCAGTTTCTTTTTGTTTTGCAAGTAACAGTATAACTGCAATGAGTAACATCACTCCTCCGATCAGTAAGTTCAGTAAGCCAATAGTAAATCCTGTATCATAAACAGCTCTCATATTATTTGCAAGGAAGCAAAAAACAAGAATAATTGTTTCGGTGATCAGGAATATACGCAGTGCTTTTTTCATGAAACGCTTATTTATTTTTGTAATAACATTTTAAGATGATTTTCTTTTTCATCCCTGTACAATAGGTTCATTGTTTCAAAGGGGATGATTCTGCCGTCTTTATGTACAATGTGTACACAGCTTTTTTTAATAGCACGTACGTCAAAATCCCATGCATCAATAAACCGCATAATGATAACACGAAAAAGGTTGTCATAGCTCAAGCCGGGTGCATATATATCCGGAAGACAGCAAAGTAATTGCTTCATATTGTCATCTACCCTGTCAACGGAAATGCCGGTACTGAAAATCTGTACAAGCTGATCTTTTAGCTCTGCATCCTGCTCGTATACAATTGTATTACGTTTCGTATTGTCCAGTAAAATGGAGGGATCAATGTAGCGTGTTAAAGGAACTACCTGGTTATTTAGTTTTAATGCATAGCCCATTACTAATGCATCGGGGTTGCAGGGCACAGGAACAAGATCGTTTGTATTGAATATGTTTGTTTGCTGTAAAATATTTCTTCTTACTTCAGTAAGTGTTATACGATCGGTTGCAGGATTGAACTGTTCATTTCGTCCGGCAATTTGCGTTGGCTGAAAAGTTACACCTCTGCAGCATTTTTGTTTTAAAGCAAAATCGATGATCTCCCCAATTTCATCATCATTTACACCTTTTTGCAGGGTTACAACAAATGTTGTGGAAAGATTGAATTCATTGAGATGTTCCAATGCTTTCATTCGTTCTTCCGTAAGGTCTTTGCCCCGCAAAGTTTCCAATGCTGACGGTTTGAACGAATCCCATTGAAGATAAAGTTCAAAATCGGGCATGTATGTAGCGAGGCGCTTTACAAACTCTTTATCTTTTGCTATACGGATTCCGTTTGTATTTACCATCAGGTGGCGGATGGGTTTTTTCTTTGCGATATCAAGTATTTCAAAAAAATTGGGATGTATGGTTGGTTCTCCACCGCTTATCTGTACTACATCCGGTTCGCCTTCGTTGGCAACAATGATGTCCAGCATTTGCTCTACTTCGGCAATTGTGCGGTGATTACCATAATGCGGACTGCTCATAGCGTAACAAGTAGGGCAGGTAAGGTTGCAACGATCGGTTATTTCTACTACTGTTAAACAGCTGTGTTGTTCATGATCCTGGCACAGGCCACAATCGTACGGGCAGCCGTAATGTGTTTTTGTGTTTGATTTCAGTGGTGCTTCTGATGCTTTGTTGTAGTTGCGGATATTTTTGTAATACTCAATATCATCTGCAATTAATACTTTGTGAAAACCATGATCCGGACAGGTTTTGAGCATATATACATTTCCTTCTTCAAAAATTATTTTTGCATCTACTCTTTTTAAACAGTCGGGACAAAGGCTGATAGTAAAATCGTAATAGGTGTAGTTTTTTACCGGCATAAGTGAATATATTGGAATAACAAGATAAGTGTTAACTGCTAAATTATTGTTTCCTTTTGATGCTGATCAAATAATCTACCCGGCTTCGAAATATAGGGCGAGTACCAAAGAAGTCCAATGAGTGCAGTGTATTGAATTGTAGAAAGCCCCAGCCACAGGTTGTAATGTGGTTTAATAATGTCGCATAGGAAGCGAAACAGGCAATAACCAATGAGGAATAATTTAAAACTGGCTCCCTGTACAAGGGGGCGTTTTTTTGTAATGAAACTGATCGTCCACCCAATCAAACACAAAAAAACAATTTCATAAAGAGTTACGGGATGTCGTTTGATACCGTCGCCCAAGTCCATTCCGGCAAAAAAGTTGGTGGCTATTCCATACGTCTCTTCATACACTCCCATACTGAAGCAGCCAATACGTCCAATGAGTAAACCCAAAAGCATGGGGAATGTAAACAGATCGCCACTGGCTTGCTTTTCGCCAATTAATTTTTTAACAAATTCAACTCCAAACAAACCGCCGAGAAAACCACCGAGTACTGTTTTGTTTGCGTAAAAGTAGAAAAGGATATTCTCCGCTTTTTGAATTTGAGTGGGGTCTTCCAGGCCGCCAATAAGCCTGCTGCCAATCAAAGAACCAAATATGGCAGCAATAATGATCCACATGCGGTTAGTTTGTACAATAGAATCGCCTTCTTTTTTACGTAGGTAGAGAAAATACCGGAAAGCAACAAAGTAGGCAAGTACTTCCAGTATTGCGTGCAACAGAATTTTTGAGTCAGCGATTTCAATAACTATAGGAAATTGCAAATTGCTTTGTTTTGGTGAAAGATAATTAATCTTTAATCCATAAAGATTTATCGGAATAGTTTTCCCATGCAACAAGTCCATTGCTACGGGAGAAAAATAATTTATATGCACCTGCTGGTTTGTTTACCATTGTATCTATTTGTATCAACTGGACATTTGAAAACATTTTAGAACCGATTTGTAAGCTCGTTTGAAATTTTGAAGTAAAGAAAGGTTGGCTGTTTTCTGAGTTTACAAAACCAGTATCCGAAATTGATGATGCTGTAAAACTTGTATTTTTTAAACTGAGAAAGACATTTGAGAATAAACTTTGGCTGTTATCTGTTATGTTGAATTTGTTTGCGCCAATTGACAGCTTTCCAATCTCGGTATTTGTTGACTGCACACCGTAAATTGTAATACTGGAATTGCAACCTTTGCCACAGCCATACCCTCCTCCTGTTCTTCCTTCATACTGTTCTGTACGCATAATATTTTTGATGATAATTGTATCTGCAATTCCATTCCGATCTTGAAAAATCAATACCTGATCGTTTACATACGGAAACCAAAGATCAAAATTTTCATCGGTAAAAGCCGGACAGTTAATGGTTTTACAAGTGCAGATCTGGCAGGAATAGCAGAGGTTGGCTACCATCACCAGGCAGAATACTTTTGTGAAGAGACTTGTATTTTTCATGTTTTACTGATTTATTACAAATGACTGAAGTAACCATCTTATCGCTGCGTGTCCTTTTTCATTAGTTTTACACCCAATGGCCAATCCCAATTTAAATAGCGATAAGGAAGGACTGAGTGCAGCTGAAAAGGAATTCGAAAACAATATTCGGCCGGCGAATATTGAGGAGTTCAGCGGCCAGCAGCAGATCATTGATAACCTGAAAGTGTTTATCAAAGCTGCGAAGATGCGGGGCGAAGCCTTGGATCATGTATTGTTTCATGGCCCGCCCGGTTTGGGTAAAACAACACTCAGCCGCATTGTTGCAAATGAGTTGGGTGTAAGTATTAAAGAAACCAGCGGACCGGTAATTGAAAAGCCGGGTGATCTTGCCGGGTTACTAACCGGACTTGAAGCAAACGATGTGTTGTTCATTGATGAGATCCACCGGTTGAGTACAGTGGTGGAAGAATATCTTTATGCAGCAATGGAAGATTACCGTATCGATATTATGATCGACAGTGGACCGAATGCAAGAAGTATCCAGATCAATCTCAATCCGTTTACATTAATTGGTGCAACAACAAGAAGTGGTTTGTTAACGGCGCCGTTGTTGTCACGCTTCGCCATTAAATCCCGTTTGGAATATTACAATGCAGAAACGCTGCAAAAGATCATTCAACGGGCTGCAGGTATTCTCAATGTAAAAATCACCAGCGATGCGGCGAGGGAAATTGCCGGTCGCAGCCGTGCCACTCCACGTATTGCCAATGGTTTGTTACGCCGTATGCGTGATTTTGCAATGGTACTGGGTAACGGTGTGATTGATTTGAGTGTTACACAACATGGCTTAAAAGCATTGAATGTAGATGAGTATGGATTGGATGATATGGATAATAAAATTCTTTCGGCGATTATTGATAAATTTAAGGGTGGACCAGTTGGCATTACCACCATCGCTACAGCAGTTGGAGAAGAAGCCGGTACACTGGAAGAAGTGTACGAACCGTTTTTAATACAGGAAGGTTTTTTACAACGAACACCTAGAGGAAGGGAAGTAACGGCAAAAGCGTATGAACATTTAGGAAAGAAACCATATGGCGGAATCGGCCCCAACCTTTTTAGCTGATCAAATCAATTTATGTTCAATTGCCAATTTTAGTAATTGCTGAGTTGAGCTTACATTCAGTTTTTGCATCAGGTTTTTGCGATGCGTTTCAATTGTATAATGACTCAAAAACAGTTTTTCGGCAATCTGTGGGCCATTAAACCCATCATATAGTAATTTCAGTATCTCTTTCTCTCGTCGTGTGAGTCCGGGTAAATCATGCGTAGCATCTTTTAATGAATTGAATTGTTCAAGTATTTTTTGATTGGCAGCTTTGCTGAGATAAATTTTACCATTCATTACTTCGTTAATTGCTTCTATTAATTCATGCCGCTCCATATCCTTTAGCAAATAGCCATTTCCGCCTTTTGCCAGGAACTGACTGATAATTCCTGCTTCATTTGCAGAGGTAAGTCCAATGATTTTCACGTCTCTGCTTTTTTTTCGGAGCAAACTGCATAATTCAATCCCGTCGATGTCTGGAAGGCTGATATCAAGTAGAATTACATCCGGATTTAACTCGGTAAAGGAATCGATAGCTTGCACCCCATTTTTACAGCTACCACAAACATGCAGATGCAATTCATCTTTGAGCATGGTAGCAATGCCATCGCTCACTAATGGATGATCATCAATAACAAGAATTTTGATCATAGTGCTTTATTCGACGGATGAAAATACAAAAAGCATGCTTATGTAACTACTTGCCCATCGGTTATTAAAAAATTCATTAGAATAGTAGTGCCTATTTCGTTTTGTGAATCGATGGATAATTGTCCGTTGAGATATTGCACACGACTTTTTACCGAGGCAAGACCTGCTGTAATTTTTTCATCACTTTCTTTCATGTTAAATCCACGACCATTATCCTCTACTGTTACACTCAGGCGATTACCATCTCGGTTAAATTGTACAATCGCTTCAGTAGCATCTGCGTGTTTAATAATATTATTCAGCAATTCCTGAATTATACGGAAGAGCATAGTCTCTGTTGAAGCATTGAGGCGCTTCTCCATGCCGTATGACTGCATGGAGACTTTCAGCAGTTTGCCCGCACTAATGCTGTTACACAGTTCCTGTGTGGCTTGTATAACACCCATTTTCAGCAATACTTCAGGCATCATGTTATGTGCAATGCGGCGTACTTCTTCTGAAGCAGTCTTAACAAGTTCAAAACATTTCGAAAAAAGGGAGTTTGTTTGAAGTTGATGTTGCTCGTGGCTCAATGTGCTGAAATGCATTTTTACAGTCGAAAATAAACCTCCCAGTCCATCATGCAGGTCTTTTGCAATACGTGTGCGTTCAGTTTCCTGCCCATTCACCATGCTTTGTAAAGACACAATCTGTTGTTGCCGTTCTAGAAATTTTATTTGCTCTTGATGAAAAAGTTGATCTTTTTCTGCAATAACTCTTTTTTGTTGACTGTTTCTGTAGAGTAATCCCAACAACAGAAGCAGCGAACTGGCAGCAAGACCGCCGATCAATAGTAAGCGGTTTCGTTGAAGAACAGCAAATTCTTTTTCTTTGTTTGATAATTGAAGCATGACTATTTCAGCTTCTTTTTGTTCGCTTTCATATTTTGCTTCCAACAAAAGGATAGTGTTTTTCGTTTCAATACTGGCGGCACTGTCTAAGTAAAGACGGCTTAGTTCGCTGTATTCATAGGATTGCCGGTGCTTTTTTTGAACAACTGCGATTTCTTTCAATGCGTTGTAAATATTCCCGAGCATTTTATAATCAGAAAATTCCTTTGCATATGGCAATGCTTCCTGAAGCAATATGAATGCAGATTCATATTTTTTTTGTTCAATCTTGATCATGGAAATATTGTAAGCCTGTTCCGAAAAAAAATAGAAGTCGCCGGTTTGTTTACTGATCTCAATTGCCTGCTTCATATACTCAAGAGCTGAATCTTTCTTATTTATTTCACTATAGTAAGATCCATAGGCGCCGAGTATATTTAATTTCGCCCGCTTATTCGGGTATAATTTTTCAAAGTAACTGGCTGAGTCAAGATAGAGCTTGATTTTTTTCATTTCTTTCAAATGAAAGTAAGTACTCGCATGATTAAAGTAAATGGAGGCATACTCAGATTTTTGTTCATAAGATGTTGCCTGTATATAGGCAATTGTTTTTTTATCATACGAAAGTGCTTTTTCATACTGCTTCATTTCATTAAAAATGCCACTCAGGTTTGTATAAGCAGCCATGAGAATAGAAGCTGGTGCTTTCTCTTTCATTGGCTCCATAATTGAAACACTTTTCATCATCAATTCAGCAGCTTGTTGATATCTGCTTTGAAACATTGCAGCTGTACCCTTATTCTGAAAATATTGGGCTTTGAGGCTGTCATTACGCAACTTTTCAATTAATGGAAAACTTTTATTCAGGTAAATATCGCTGCTGTCGAATTGCATTCTACTCAGGAAAATTCCACCGCTCCAGAGCAAATACCTGGCCTTCCAATAATCAGATTGAATCTGTTCACTTTTTTCGAGTCCTTGTTGATAATAAATCAGCGCAGAATCAGGCATTCCTTTTTGATAATAGGCTGAAGCAAGCTCACGGTACAGGTTAATAGAAGAATAATTAATACCTCCTTTCTGTATACGTTCTTGCAGGCTGTCGATTCTTTGCGACTGTGCAGTTGCCTGAAGCATACTTAGTAAACAGAGATAATAAACGGGAGTAGCTTTTTTTATCTTCAACTTCATAATTCAGGTGTTTGAACGCAGTAAAATACTTAAATGTTCATGGATCACACTACCTCCACTCAGGTATTTTTTTTGTTCCAGAATGCAGTTTCTCAGGTATTGAAAGCTGGGCTCTGATTAACCAATTTTACGTAACACAACTTAAAAGCGTATGAAGCCTTTCATTCTACTCCTGCTCACATTTACCGTTTCAAATGCATTTGGAACTGTACATACAGTGAGCAATAACCCCGCAAATGTGGCACAGTTCAACACAATTCAGGAGGCTATAAACCGTGCTGCAAATGGAGATACCATTTATGTGCATGGCTCGCCGGTTACCTATACAGGCTTTACAATTATAAGCAAGCGATTGGTGATTATTGGCCCGGGTTGGGCGCCTGATAAAAATTTACCTGCCAGGGCAACAGTAGTTGGATTTACTTTAGGCAATACAACCGATTCTGTAAATTCTGCGAATGGCACAATGATTATTGGTTTAGTTTTTGTTTCTACGGGTGGTTTGTTTTGTAACATCGGCACAAATGTCGCACGCCCCCTGCCGGTAAACAATATTGTTATTCAACGCTGTGAATTTTTTAGAACCCGACTGCAGATTACCGCACTTTTTGTTTTTGGAACGAATTATTTGTTTGAAGGCAATTACTTCAATGAATCGGTTATCAATAAAGGGACGGGTTTCCTCAGTAATTTGACAATACGCAACAATGTTTTTAGACGAGGTGCACTAATTCCGGGTGGCGTATCGGTTTGCATCAATGAATTTTCAGCAGAAAGCAATGTTGTAGTAGATCATAATTTATTTTATGGAGCGAATAACGATATGCTGTGTTTCAATAACTGCTCACAGTTTGTGATCAGTAATAACCTTTTTGTGAGAGGTGGTTCTGTTTTGTCGGCAGGTAGTACATTTAATACATTTAATAACAACCTCACGTTTCGAACTTCAACAAACACGCCATGGGTGGGGAATAATAATGTTGATGGAGGTGGTAATCTTTCTAACCTGTCACCGGATCTCTTCGATCAGGCTGCCGTGGAATCAGGAACAGACAACCCTTTACTGAATTTTGAAATCAGACCTCCAACCGAATCTCCAAATCCGGCATTCAATGGAGGGAATGATGGTAAAAATATTGGATTACTGTTTGATGCAACCGGCAGTAACAACTGGACAAACAGCCGCAATGCCCGTATTCCGCGGGTGTATAGTATGAGTATATTAAATGGAACTGTTCCGCCCGGAGGAACTTTGAATGTGACAGTAGAAGCCAGAAAGAGTAATTAATCACACAACTGAAAACTGTATGTATCGTTTGTGTACTTATTTGTTTGCCTGTTTTATTGTGTTACTGCATGGAAGCGTAAGCGCACAGCAAATTGTAGCCGGCGAGTATTTTGTTGATGTTGACCCCGGTGTTGGAAGAGGAGTTGCTGTTGCAGGAACAGCAGGAGATACTGGCATTTTTTCTTTTTCAATTTCAACAACAGCATTAGCCGCTGGCTTTCATTCCCTTGGCTTTCGTGCAAAAAATAGTATGGGTTTATGGGGTCATTATGAAAATCGTGTGTTTTATATTAGCTCACAAACCGCTGTTTCAGCAACGATCACGGCTGCGGAATATTTTTTGGATACAGATCCGGGAGTTGGTCTTGCAATTCCTATACCTGTAACCGGTGGAGATGTTGTGTCACTGCAATTCCAGATAGCCAATATACCAGCAGGCTTTCATGTGCTTGCTGTTCGTGTAAAAAACGAAACAGGCTCATGGAGCCACTATGAAAGCCAGGCTTTTTATATTAATCCGGAGCCTGCGACCGCACCGGATATTGTAGCAGCAGAGTATTTTATTGATACCGATCCGGGGGCGGGATTGGCAAATGCATTACAGGTTAACCAGGGTAGTAATGTAACTCTACAGTTTCCTGTTTCAAATTTAAGAGGCGGCTTTCATGTACTGGCAGTTCGAACAAAAAACGAAAGTGGTGTCTGGAGTCATTTTGAAAGCAAGTCTTTTTATGTAAGCCAGGATTCGGCCACCATGCCGCAACTAGTTGCTGCCGAATATTTCTTTGATAAAGATCCTGGTGTTGGCCTTGGTACTCCACTGCTTTTGAATCCCACAGGCGATCAGATCAATCAACCGTTTTTAATATCCGTTCCCACCGGGCTTGCTAATGGTGATCATTATTTTGTCTTGCGGGTAAAAGATGCAAGTGGAAGGTGGAGTCACTATCAAATTTCTGATACTATACGGGTGCAGCCGCCCACAGCAATTAATGACTTATCAAATCTCACTCAAAAAATTTCTGTTTACCCCAATCCTGTAACCGATGTTCTTCAAATAAAAACAGCCGGATTTGTAATTCGGCAAAACATCCGTTTAGTTGATTTAAAGGGAAATATACTTTTGCGGACAGTTAATAATAAAACGAGTCAGCAATTAAACATAGCCCACTTACCTGCAGGTGCGTATTTCATCGTAATTGAAGATCTTACAAATAAAGAAACGGGTACTAAGCTAATACTCAAGCAAAACCAGTGATGCGAGGGGCCCTGTGCAACCAACCGCAACAAGCAGATCCTAAAATGAGTTAACTGGCCATATCATCATACCCTTCTTCTTTTGTTTCAAGCACAGGCACATTTAGTTTCACCACATTCTTTTTGCTCATTCGTTTACGCATCAGCATATTCAGCAATTCAACTACAAACGAAAATGCCATACCGAAGTAGATATAATTTTTCAAATGTAATTCATGTGCTGCTTCAGCATTCCATCCTTCCATTACCAAACTCAAACCTATCATCACCAAAAAAGAAAGAGCCAGCATTTTTAACGTTGGATGTTTATGAATAAAGCCTGCGATCTTCGGGCTGAACAGAAACATGATCGTCATTGCAATCACCACGGCGGCGATCATAATTTCAACATGCTTGGCTGTACCACCGGCGGTAATGATGCTGTCAAATGAAAACACAGCATCAATTAAAATGATTTGGCCAATCGCTTGTGCAAACGAAATGCCTTTCGAGTTTTTATCAGCCTGGTTGGGATCTTCCCCTTCCAGCTTTTGATGGATTTCATGTACCGATTTGTAGATGAGGAATAAACCTCCCAACAGCATCACAATACTTGCCAGATCAAATCCCTTATCACCAATGCTGAATACAGGTTTCCCTTTTTGCGTTAGCAGCCATCCCAATCCCATCAGTAATAAACTCCGGGAAAGAATGCCGGTAATCATCCATAACCTGCGTGCTTTCTTTTGATCTTTAATTGATTTTAAACGGTTGAGAATAATACTTACAAAAATTACATTGTCAATACCGAGTACTACTTCCAATACTACGAGTACAATAAAACTGATGATACTTTCTGATGTAAAAAGATGTTCCATTTTTTGAAATTAATTGGCAATGGACAATAGGCAATATGCAATTGCCCTTTGCTAATTGCCTATTGCTTGTTGAGTAATTTGCTGTTTATTTTCTTTGCAATAGCCGGTCCTTCATAAATAAATCCTGTCCACACCTGTACCAGAACTGCACCTGCTTTTAATTTTTCATTTGCATCGGCTGCTGTAAAAATACCGCCACTTGCCATAACAGGTATTTCACCGTTTGTTTTTTGTGTAATGTATCGCACAATTTCTGTACTGCGTTGTTTCACCGGTAATCCACTTAATCCACCTGCACCAATGGCTGTTACAGTTGCAGCATCGGTTGTTAATCCTTCACGGCTGATGGTGGTGTTGCTGGCTACCAAACCATCCAGCTGTATTTCTTTTGCGAGATCAATCACATCGTCTAATTGTGATTGTGTTAAGTCGGGTGCTATTTTCAACAGGATCGGTTTTTCAACAACCGAATCTGTTTTCAGTTTTAAACGTTCGGCACGCAGGGTTTGTAAATGCGAAAGAATTTTGCGCAGCGAATCTTTTTCCTGCAGCTCACGCAAGCCCGGTGTATTGGGACTGCTCACATTCACTACAAAATAATCTACATAATCAAACAACTCGTTAAAGCAGATCTCGTAATCCTTCCATGCATCTTCGTTGGGCGTTACTTTGTTTTTGCCGATGTTACCGCCGATGATGAGTGATGAATGATGAGTGATGGGTGATGTACCTTGTGCCTTGTACCTTGTATCTTTCTCTTGTTTCCATTCTTTCAACCGTTCTGCCACAACTTTTACACCATCGTTATTAAACCCCATCCGGTTAATGATGGCTTTGTCTTTTGGCAAACGAAATAAACGGGGCTTGTCGTTCCCATCCTGCGGCCTGGGGGTTACAGTACCAATCTCAATAAAACCAAAACCAAGTACTTCCAGCTCACGCAGGTACTTAGCATTTTTATCGAAACCTGCTGCCAGACCAACCCGGTTCTTAAATTCCAATCCCCAGCTTTCGAAAGCAAGGCTTTTATTGTTTGATTGAAAATTTGCAGCCAGTATTTTTTTTATGAATCCAACAGAGCAGAAAAACCGCAATGCATTCATTGCGAAGTAGTGTACTTTTTCTGCATCAAACAAAAAGAAAACGGAACGTATCAACTTGTACATGGCTGCGAAGATAATCCGCAAAAGCCGATCAGAAATTAACAGCATTCATTTGCTGATATTTCTTTTCAAAGCTTAACTTTGATATAGAAAGTTGCATAAACAACTATTCCGGTTGCCGGCAAAGAGTTCATAGTTCACCTAGAATCACAAGTTTGCCGCCAACCATGAACTATGAACCATGAACTTCAATTCTTACAACCATGCAGGAAGCATATATCGTAGCCGGATACCGTACAGCAGTGGGCAAATCAAAAAGAGGCGGTTTCCGTTTTACTCGTCCCGATGATCTGGCAATTGATGTGATCAAGGGTTTACTGGACAGCGTACCGCAGCTCGATCCGAAACAGGTGGATGATGTAATTGTAGGTAATGCTGTACCCGAAGCCGAGCAGGGTTTGCAGGTGGGCCGCATTATTGCAGCACGGGCGGTTGGTTTTCATGCGCCGGGAATGACGGTGAACCGTTATTGTGCCAGCGGCCTGGAAACAATTGCCATAGCCACCGCAAAGATCCGCATGGGTATGGCTGAATGTATCATCGCAGGCGGTACCGAAAGCATGAGCCTTGTACCCACAGCCGGTTGGAAAACAGTGCCTGCTTATTCCATTGCCAAAGATGAACCTGATTATTATTTGAGCATGGGTTTAACCGCTGAGGCAGTTGCAAAAGAATATAGTGTTAGTCGTGAAGATCAGGATTTGTTTGCATACAATTCTCACATGAAAGCAAAAGCAGCCATTGAGAATGGTTATTTTAAAGGAGGTATTTTACCCATCACAGTTGAAGAAGTATACCTGAACGAAAAGGGGAAGAAGCAAACAAGAAGTTATGTGGTAGATACCGATGAAGGCGTACGTGCCGATACTAATACAGAATCATTGGCAAAACTGAAACCTGCCTTTGCAGTGAATGGAACAGTAACAGCTGGTAACTCATCGCAAACAAGTGATGGAGCAGCGTTTGTATTGGTGATGAGTGAACGTTTGATAAATCAGTTGGGCTTGAAACCCATTGCCCGATTGGTGAATTGTGCATCAGCAGGTGTGCATCCCCGCATTATGGGAATCGGTCCCGTGGAAGCCGTACCGAAAGTATTGAAACAGGCCAATATGAATTTGAATGATATTGATTTGGTTGAACTGAACGAAGCATTTGCGTCGCAGGCGTTAGCTGTTATCCGTACATTGGATCTCAATCCAGATATTGTAAATATCAACGGCGGTGCTATCGCATTGGGTCACCCCTTGGGTTGTACAGGTGCCAAGCTTACCATCCAAATCACACAGGATATGAAGCGCCTCAACAAAAAGTATGGAATTGTTACGGCCTGTGTGGGAGGTGGACAGGGGATTGCCGGTATTATTGAAAACATTACCTGATCAATTTTATGAAACTGTAAAAGGGAAGCGAAAGTTTCCCTTTTTTTAAAATAGATTTTTAAAATTTGAAACTTTGTTGCATTTTTGCGACCATGTTTCAAATGAGTCGATTTTTTCTGTCGCTGATTTTTGTGTTGGGCTTGCAGCAACTACAGGCGCAATGTACGCTTACGCTCTCAGGGCATATCAACGATGCGGAAACAAAAGAGCATTTGGATGAAGCGGTGATCCGTATTAAAGAATTGAAGCTTACGCAAACCTCCGATAAAGACGGCTACTTTGTTTTCAAAGGCCTTTGCCCCGGTACATATACAGTAGAAGTTACACATGCCGGTTGTATTCCCGCCGAAAAACATATCCATCTCAAAGCCGATCTGGAAACAGATATTGATCTGGCACATGCTGTTACAGAATTGAGTGAAGTGGTGGTGCAGGGAAATCAATCATCCAAAAATGTGATCCCTGTAAGTGAAATCAAAGGGAAAGCGCTGGAAGCAACACGAGGCTTAAGTTTGGCAGAATCAATCAAAAAAATAAGTGGCGTAAGTGTGTTGCAAACAGGTGCTAACATTTACAAACCGGTGATCCATGGTTTGCACAGCAACCGTGTTTTGATTTTAAATAATGGTGTGCGACAGGAAGCGCAGCAATGGGGCAATGAGCATGCGCCGGAAATTGATCCGTTTATTGCCAATCGAATTTCTGTTATTAAAGGAGCATCAGCTATTCGTTATGGTGCCGATGCCATTGCGGGTGTAGTATTGGTTGAACCGAAATTGTTACGATTCGACCCGGGTATTGGAGGAGAGATCAATACTTCATTCTTCAGCAATAACCGAATGGGTGTATTGTCGACTATGATCGAAGGCAACAGTGCAAAACGTCCGGCCTTTAGCTGGCGTTTGCAGGGAACTGCCAAACGTGGCGGTTATGCACGCACACCCAATTACTGGCTGGCGAATTCAGCCAATGAAGAATATAATTTTTCAGTAACAGCCGGATGGAAAAAACAAGACCGTGGTGCTGAATTATTTTATTCACAGTTCAATACCAAGCTGGGCATTTTTGCAGGTTCGCATATTGGCAATGTAACCGACTTGTGGAATGCTATTCTTGCAAAAGATCCACCTGATTATATTAAGGATGTTGCCTTCTCTTATAACATCGATCGCCCTTATCAATCCATTCAACACCAGTTATTGAAATTCAAAGCCTGGCGAAATACAGGAACTATCGGTCGGTTGAATGTAGTTGTATCAGGTCAATACAATAACCGGCAGGAGTTTGATCAAAAACGATTTGCCAGCAGCAGCAATGCACCGCAATTGGATTTAACCATTGGAACCGGTTTGGCAGAAGTGATATGGGATCATTTTAATACAGGTGCTTTCAGAGGAACGATTGGTGGTTCGTTCATGTATCAAAACAACAGTTACGAACGACGGCTGTTTATTCCCAACTACGAGTCAAGTAATGCCGGATTATTTGTGATTGAAAAGTGGACAAAGAATAAATTAGATATTGAAGCAGGTATCCGTTTCGACAGGAAATCAATTTTTAATACAACCGATAACGGACAGGTTAATACGTATCCTGACAGGATATTCAACAATGCATCGGGCAACATTGGTTTCAATTATCGCTTTGTTCCTTCGTTTCGTATAACTGTTAACGCATCAACTGCATGGCGTGCACCGCAGGTGAATGAATTGTATGCAAATGGTTTGCATCATGGAGCAGCACGTATTGAAAAAGGCGATCCTAATCTTACACCTGAACGTTCCAATAACCTTGCAGCGAATCTCTTGTTTACTAACAGCAAATGGGATATCGATGCAGGTGTTTATTTGAAACAGATCGATGGTTTTATTTTTCTGGAACCAACGTTTCCTCCGGAGTTAACCATTCGTGGCGCATTTCCTGCATTCCGTTACACGCAAACCAATGCAAGATTAAGTGGATTGGATTTTTCAGCCGCTTATCAATTTGATGCACATGTTGCAGCTTCTGTAAAGGCATCGTTGTTGCGTGCATGGGATAAACAAAAAAAGCAATGGCTTATTCAGATGCCTTCCGACCGATACGAAGCGGCTGTGGAATATAATTTCGGCAATGCACGAAAAATAAATGAAACGTATATCAGCCTCAACAGCACATGGGTGTTGGAGCAAACAAGAGTTCCATCAACCGGTAATATTGAAGTGCCGGGTACATCCATCAAGCAGTCCGATTATCTCAATCCTCCACCGGCGTTTTTTTTGCTTGGGTTGGAAGCAGGAACAAAATTGAAAATGAAACACAGTAACTGGAGTTTTATTTTATCCGTTACCAATGTTACTAATAAAGCCTACAGAGATTACATGAATGCGTTCCGTTATTTCAGTGATGAAATGGGACGTAATATTTCACTGCGGGTACGCATACCATTTGATCTGAAACATATGCATAAATCATAAATCAAATATTCAATCAATCACTTATCAAAATTTATGAAAATGAAGCACTTGAAATTTTTAGCGGTAGTAATGCTGGGCGGACTGATCCTCGCAAGTTGTAAAAAGAAAAATAATGAAGAGGAAAATGAAGAAGAACTGATCACAACCGTGAATGTAAAATTAACAGCAGCAGGTGGAGCTACGCAAACCTTTTCATGGAAAGATGTGGATGGGCCCGGCGGTAATGCACCTCAAATAGGAACCATTACACTTGCACCCGGTACAACATACGCTTGTGAACTTGAGTTTTTAGATGAGAGTAAAACACCGGCAGAAAATATTACAGACGAAGTGGAAGCAGAGGGAACAGATCATCAGGTTTATTACGAAGTAACAACAGCAGCGCTTACGATTGGCAGCTTGAATAACGATGCAGGTGGGTTGCCATTGGGTATCACATCAAGTTGGGTGGCAGGTACTAACAGCGGCGGCTCTGTGAAAATTACCCTGAAACACAAGCC
Source organism: Bacteroidota bacterium (assembly GCA_023428755.1). Lineage (GTDB taxonomy): Bacteria > Bacteroidota > Bacteroidia > Chitinophagales > Chitinophagaceae > Lacibacter. The sequence continues at coordinate 147,716 of JAEYWX010000010.1, read as the reverse complement.
CGGCATTAAAGCGGCCGCTGATCCTGTGTCGAAAGGAGAAACGGATGTTGAGATTTCGTTTCCTGTACTTATTCAGTAAGTGAACGTACTATTCTTTTTTAAAAGCCGCAGCAATGCGGCTTTTTCATTTTGTTACACTTGATTACTTTTAAGGTATGAATGAGTTATCCATTACCACACCGGCACTACTTTTTCCTGCTATTACATTATTGATGTTGGCATACACCAACCGTTTCCTTGCCCTGGCATCGCTTGTACGGAAGCTGCACGATGAATATGTACAAACTGAAGACCGTACGTTGATTCATCAGCAAATCAGTAATATTCGTACACGCATCAGCATGATCAGGAACATGCAGGCATTGGGTGTGCTTAGTTTTTTACTATGCGTAGTGTGTATGTACCTGGTGTTTCGTGGATTTGATGTTGCTGCAAAATGGGTATTTGCATTGAGCTTATTGAGTTTACTTACTTCACTTATTTTTTCCTTACTGGAAATTTTTCTCAGTACAAAGGCAATTGATCTTGTATTAAGTGATATGGAGTTGGAGCGCCCCAATATTTTACGGCGCTTCCTGGATGATGAATAATGAGTAATCAGTGATGAGTTGGAAACCCCACTACTCTTAACTCATAACCCATAACTCACAACTTTTCTTCATCAATAATCAAACGTCTGCGGTTCAGATGTTTCGTAGTCCTCGTTATATCGCACAAAGAAATAGAGATAGATGGTTCGGCTTAATCGCATCAGCCAGGGCTGCAGAATAAGTAGAAGGATGGAATTAATGCCCAGCCACCAAAACACACGGTTATCGCTGAACGATACACCAATCAACACCCACCATGCTACAAAGGTTGCAACAGATATGGCAACGGTTAATGCATAGCTCACATAACCTGTTCCATACCAAAAGCCCGGCTCCATATCAAATTTTTGTTTACACACAGGACATTCATCGTGCATGCTGAATGTATGTTTGAAATTGTAAGCGCTATGGTCTTTGAATAATTTGCCCCTTCTGCATCGTGGGCAATTCATGGAAAGCATGCTCCAGAGATAATTGGGCCGTGGCTTTGATGCGCTCATATTCTGATTTTTCGCAAAGGTAACTAACTTAATTGTACTATGTGTGACAAAAAGCACGGGCTAAGGTAAACAACCTTAGCCCGTGAAATAATTTCAAGCGTACTGCGAAAAAAACAGGAGACTTCGAACATCAGTTTGTTGCTGCCACCAGTTTCTTACGTTCGCCGATTTGCTGCCGCCACATAGCATAATACAATCCTTTTTCTTCCAGCAATTGCTGATGCGATCCTGTTTCAACCACATCACCTCCTTCCAGTACATAAATCCGGTCGGCATGCATAATGGTACTAAGCCTGTGTGCAATTAAAATACTGATTTGATTTTTTTCTGACGAAATATCCCGGATGGTTGTTGTAATTTCTTCTTCTGTAATTGAATCAAGTGCAGAAGTTGCTTCATCAAAGATCAGTAAGCGTGGTTTGCGCAATAACGCACGGGCAATTGATAAACGTTGTTTTTCACCACCGCTCAACTTTAATCCACCTTCACCAATCATTGTGTCCAATCCTTTTTCTGCACGGGATAGCAATCGCTGACAACTGGCTTTGTTCAACGCATCGGTCAATTCTTCATCAGTTGCGGTTGGGTTTACAAACATCAGGTTCTCTTTAATGGTACCGCTGAAGAGTTGAGTGTCCTGTGTTACAAATCCAATTTGGTTGCGCAGGTCTTCAAAGTTGATGGAGTTTTCATCCATGCCATTGTATAAAATGTTTCCCTGTTGTGGACGGTACAAGCCAACCAACAATTTCATCAACGTTGTTTTTCCAGACCCCGATGGTCCAACAAACGCAACTGTTTCGCCCACTTTCACATTAAAATTGATATCGGTTATAGCGTTTTGTCCGGCTGTTTGATGTTTGAAGGAAACGTTGTTGAACGAAAGCGTTTCAATTTTTCCCAGGTGCAATGGATTAGTCGGAGTTGATTCCGGTTTCTTTTCCATCAGCTTGTGAAAATTGGTGATGCTTGCTTCTGCTTCACGATAGGCGAGGAGAATATTGCCGATCTCCTGCAAAGGCCCAAACACAAAAAATGAAAAGATCTGCATGGTTACCAACTGGCCTGCATCCATTCTTCCATGAAAGATCGTCCACATGAGCATAAACAAGATTACCTGGCGCAATGTGTTTACAAATGTTCCCTGTACAAAACTGATACTGCGGATACGTTTTACTTTGGTGAGTTCAAGCCCGAGTATTTTAAATGTGTTTTTATTTAATCGTGTTACTTCCTGTTCGGTTAATCCCAAACTTTTTACCAGTTCAATATTCCGTAATGATTCGGTAGTGGCACCAGCCAGTTGGGTGGTTTCTGCCACGATGGTTTTTTGTACCGCTTTTACTTTTTTACTGAGTGCATTTGAAATGATCACCAGCAAAATAATACCACCAAAATAAATAAAGGGTAATGTCCAGTGAATACTCGATGCATACAATGAAACGATCAATATACCAATGATAACCGGGAAGAGGATATTGATAAAAGCAGAAACAAATTTTTCAGTGTCGGTTCTTACTTTGGTTAAAATAGAAAGCGTTTCACCACTGCGTTGATCTTCAAAATCCTGGTAGGGCAGTTTCATGGCATGTTTCAATCCATCCGTGAAAACTTTGGTGCCGAATTTTTGTGTGGTAAGATTTTGAAAATAATCCTGAAAGGCTTTGGCAATACGGCTCACCATGGCAACCGAGATCGACATCGTCAATACAAAAAATACACCTGGTTCTTTCCAGCTGAATGAAGTAAAAAAACGGCTCCAGCCAAGATTAGATGCGGGCGTTTTTTCAATACCCTGGTGCTGATTGGCCAGGTTGATGAGTTTGCCAAACAGAATCGGATCGATCAATGAAAAGCCAATATTGATGGCGGCCAGTGCCATTGTTAATGCCACAAGGCCTTTGTAAGGCGCTAAGTATTTGATGAGAAGTTTCATAATAAATGGTAAAGGCTGTAGAAGGTCAAAGTTTACACCATCTTTAAAAATAAGACAAGTTTGCAGGAAACAGCCGTTGTATTTTCTCCGGGCAGCAGTAACAGCCTTGGCAGAACTGCCACATTCAACCTGCTTGCTTTGTAACTGGCAGAAACCGGGGAAGCGACAGACGCAGCATTGTATCAAAAAAAATCGGTTCTTTGAAGATATTCTCAGTTATGAAGATTACCGGAATCGCCATTGTACGCAACGCTGTTATTAACGACTATCCGGCGGTGGAAGCCATCTCTTCCATTTTGCCGGTGGTGGATGAAATGATCGTTAGTATTGATAAAGGCGATGATGATACAGACGGGTTGATCCGTTCCATTCAATCGGATAAGCTGCGGATCGTGTATTCCACCTGGGATATGAATTTGCGGGCAGGTGGCCGGGTGTATGCATTAGAGACCGATAAAGTAAAGAACCAGGTTTCGGCTGATACGGATTGGATTTTTTATATACAGGCCGATGAAGTAATTCATGAAAAATATCACAACATCATTCGTACAACTGCCGAAAAATATTGTAACGATCCCCGTGTTGATGGATTGCTGTTCAACTACCTTCATTTTTATGGAACCTACGATTATGTAGGCGACAGTCGTATATGGTATAAGAACGAAGTACGCCTCATCAAAAACGACAAAACCATTACTTCTTACAGAGATGCACAGGGCTTTCGCCGGGGGAATAAAAAATTAAATGTAGTACCGGTTGCTGCCGAAGTATATCACTACGGCTGGGTAAAAAGCCCGGAGCAGATGAGGCGCAAACAAAAAACGACAGCCCGCTTTTATCATGATGATAAAACACTTGAAGCGATACCTGATCAATCTGATCATTTTGATTTCAGCCAGTTCGATTCGCTTCGAAAATTTACCGGAACACATCCGGTTGTTATGCAGCAACGAATTACTGCAAAAAACTGGCATGTGGAATTAGACATCAGTCAAAAAAAATTCAATTTGAAAAACCGCATTTTATACTGGATAGAAAAAAAAACAGGGCGAAGGTTGTTCGATTTCAGGAATTTCAAGAAAATAAGTATTTAGATTACCGATTCTTCAGTACTGCTTCAACAGCATGGCAAAAATTGTTGATGGGACGGTGTGTAACATCATACCCGATATCAATCAGAAATTGATTCATAGCCGTGATATTATTTTTATCTTGATCCAGATCGTGCACTTCCAGTAATATCATTTTTGCTCTGCGCAACAGTGCTGGGTCGGTATTGTAGAAAATATCGAATTCGCTTCCTTCACAATCCACTTTCAGTATATCCACCTGGGAAAGATTGTTTTGTAAAAAAATATCGGTGAGCGTAATCGTGTCAACAGAAATTTTGGCTCTGTTACTTGTATTGAAGTTTGAGAATATGCTGGCTATAACCGTACTGTCGTTTTCAGATTCAATGTACAGATCAATTTTTTCTTGTTTTGTTCCCGTTACTGCTGCTTCATAAACAAGAATGTTTTCTTTGATAAACGGGTTGGCTGCAATGGTGGCTTTTATTTGATGAACATTACTGGGTATAGGCTCGTAGGCAAGAATTGTGGCTGCTTTAATTTTTGATAAAAAAAGGAAGTCAAAAAAACCGGCATTAGCTCCAATATCAATAATAACAGGTTGTGCCGGCATTTGTTTCACCACCGCTTTTATATTGTACACATCCTCCATAAATATTTCTTTGAACACGAGGTATAAAGGCAGTGAAACGTTGAACGTAATCTTATTTGGCTTTGTAGTAAATGTCAGTGATCGCTTAAAGCGCTCACCTTTACGAAACACATATTCAAAAGGGTTTTGAATATGTTTAAATATCTCTATGTAGCGTTTGAATCCTTTAGCAGGCATAATTGTTATTTATTAAATATGATTAATACGGAAGTAACTGTTGGTAGATCTTCCAGTATTCTTTTGCAGCTTCTTCCCATTTAAAAAAAGCGGCACGTTGTTTTGCAATTTCCTGTTGCTGCGGGTTTGCATCGAAATGCTGCAATGACTGTTTGAGTGTTTGCTGCATCTCTTCCGGCTCAAACGAGTTGAAATAGTACGCCGCATTGGCTCCAATTTCCGGCAGGCAGGTATGTGTTGACAAGATCACCGGTTTCCCAAAGTGAAGGGCTTCCACAACAGGCAAACCAAACCCTTCAGAGATCGACGGAAATACAAATGCACGCATGTGTTCAAGCAGCCACCATTTTTCACTTTCGGTAACGGCACCGGGTATGATCAATCTGTTGGCTACCCCCAACTTTTTAGCAGCAGTTTTTATTTCTTCCAGGTAGTGGGTGTCCTGCGTTATACCGGCAATTACAAGATCATAATCGTTTCCCACCAACAACGAGGGAAGCGTATGGAAGTGTTTCTTTTTGGTAATGGTGCCAATGGAAAACAGATAAGGCCGGTCTGTTTTTAAAAAAGATGGTTTTTGAGTACCGTCGTTTACATCGGGCAGGTTGCAGCCATTGTAAATTACCTGCACAGGTACATGATCGATTTGTAAATGCTCACGGATGCATTGTAACGTGAATGCTGATATAACTGTCAGCTGATCGGAACGGTTAATAAGGGTTTGTACTTTTCTTAAATATCGTTGTTTTTTTTCGGGGCTTTTTGCTGCATCATACAAAAAATTGAGATCATGGATGGTGAGAAGCTTCTTTACCCGCTTTGAAGTGGGGTAATAATTGCTGCCCTGGTAGGTTCCATGCCAGAGTTGATGCGCTTGTGTAACCGGGTGATGCAGTTTGTGCCACGATTTTTGAATGATAGATCCCTGTGCCTGGGCTGCCAGTTCTTTTTCTGCTGCAGGAATATAGAGTGTAAGCGAAGGATGCCCGGGAAGTTGTTGTTGTATGAGTGCTTTGCTCAGTTGTTTGCAGAAATGATAGATCCCTGTATTGGGATATTTCATGCGTTCACAATCGAGAATGATATTGCCCGGGAAGTTGTTAATGTGGTTGATTTTGCCAACTAAGATAAAAGAATTCTGAATATATGAACAAAAGCAGGTTTCGCTGAACGATTTTCAGTGTAAAACCTCTTCAGTGTATCAGTTCCAATGTTCTGCTTTTTGATCCAGTTTCAGTATTCTTAAATGTTGGTTTTATAGCAATGGAATTGAACTTACAAGTGCTGAACCCGTTAATTTTGCCGCACAATTGAATGTATGAAAGAATTGGTATTACTGGACGAACAAGCTGGACGATTGCCAAAAGGAGAGAAGTTGTTGTATTGGCTTGTGTTGATTTTTTTTGTAAGCCTGTTTATACCACGTATGCCGGTTATTACAAACAGTTTATTAGGTATCCTGGTATTGCTTTCATTCAGTAGTAATTCACTGAAAGAAAAAATCGGCTTGCTGAAAACAAGACCGTACATCTTGCTCTTGATCAGTTATTACTTGTTGCTCCTGCTAAGTTTGCTTTGGTCGGGCGATAAGGCTGAAGCCACAACACAATTAGAAATTCGTTTGCCCATACTCTTACTTCCGCTGGCAATTGGTACAATGGTAATTCCTCCACAGTTGAAAGACCGGATCATTTTTGCCATTGCTATTGTTACAACGGTCATTGCTTTTATAAGTGTAGGGTTATCTTTTTCGCAATACAATGCAACAGGTAACAGCGGGTATTTGTACAACGACAGTTTAACGGTACACTTTGGACTTCAGTCGATCTATGTGGCAATGCTGGTGAACATTTCCATTGTTGGGTTCATTTATCTTTTAACCAGGAAGCCTTCATTTGTTACAATGCCCGGATTGCTTTACTTGTTTCTTGTTGTTTTGTTTGGCTATCATTTTTTATTGGCCAGTCGCTCGGCAATGATTCTGTTGTACGGCGCCTTATTTGTGTATGCCGTGTATTATATTCTGAAAAAGAGAAAGTACCTGGAAGGCGCTACGTTGCTATTAGGAATGTGTATTGGTGCATTTATCCTGTTTAAATTTTTTCCCAAAACAATACAGCGGTTTAAAGAATTAACGTACACGAGTTATCAATACAATAGCAATGCCGCCGAGAGCCATTACGACATGCAGCTAAGCAGCGAACAGTGGAATGGTGCCAATACCCGGTTGGCGCTTTGGGGTTGCGGATGGGAAGTTGCTAAGAAAAACCTGTTTACCGGAGTTGGTATCGGTGATCGTGTGCAGGCGGTAAATGAAGTTTACAAGGCCAGGAATTTTACAATGGCCATTGAAACCAAAAAGAATGTGCACAACAGCTATCTCGATGCATTACTTACATTTGGAATGGGAGGGTTGCTTATTTTTCTGGTTGGGTTTGCTGTGCTGCCGTTATATGATGTAATAAAACGTGGAAGCAAGTTCGATTTGTTTGTTGTTACAGCGTTTGTTGTTTCCATGATCTTTGAAGTATACCTCGGGCGAAGCATCGGTTGTATGCTGGCAGGTTTCTTTTATGCATTGCTTGCTGCAACAAAAAAAGAACCAATGGCCGATCATTGATTATCGGCCATGTACAGTTCAATTGCTTTATCAGTATTACCAAAGTAAACCATTTCGCCATTTTTCATAAACCCAGCACGACTGCAGTATTTTTTTATAACATCCATACTGTGGCTAACCAGTACAACTGTTTTTCCTTCAATCCAGGAGCTTTCAAAAACTTTAATCGCTTTTTCCTGGAACTTCATATCACCCACAGCAAAAATTTCATCAAGGAACATAATGTCTGCACCGGCATGCACGGCAATAGAGAAGCCAAGACGTGCCACCATACCGGAGGAGAAGTATTTGATCTTGGTATCAACAAAGTCACGCAGCTCGGCAAAATCGATGATGGTATCAAAGATGGCATCGATCTCTTTGATTTTTAAACCGAGCACCGATCCTGAAACATAAATATTCTCACGTGCCGTTAATTCATGGCTCATCCCTACACCAAGATTCATGAGCATAGTGCTGCCGTTGATTTTTACATAACCGGTGTCAGTAGGGTACACACCTGCCAGCAGTTTTACCAATGTTGATTTGCCACAGCCGTTACGGCCAAGTAGTCCAACACATTCTCCTTTATTGATTTCGAAGGAGGTCATTTTTAAAGCGGGAACTCTTTTTCTACGGGGCGGATTGAACAAGTTGAATAAACGATGCTTCACCGTATTGTGACTGTCTTCGGATATTTCAAATGTTTTACTGATATTTTTTGCGCTTAATGCGATTGTTTTTTCCATCTTCATTTGTTTAAAGTTTTTCAGCTGCTTTGGAACCGAGCTTGTTAAGGGCAATTAGTCCAACTAGCAAAAGAAATACGGCATACACAAAGTCCCAAAAAAGCAATTGAAAGTTGGGTGCTGTTTGTTCCATAAGCACCCGACGGGCATTGATAATAATACCTGCAATGGGGTTGCCATAATCAAATGATGGTAATGCTTCTGTAAATACTTTTAGACTATAAAAAATAGGGGATAAGAAAAACAAAAGACTGGTAAAAACCTGCCATATCTGGGAAATATCTTTTGCAATAATATAGATGTTGGAAAGAATTAATGATATTCCAAGCGAAAGGATAAAGAGGTTGATGAATAAAGGAATTACCCAAAGAGCATGTACCGACATTCCGCCGGATTCTTTTTCAAGAAAATTATAGAACAACAGAAACATCACGAAGTTGAAGAAAAAGCCGATGGAGTTACTGAATAGCGTTGAGACATAAATCTCCAGCTTATTCATATTGCTGTATTCATACAGGTATTTTTTTGTGTTGAGTATCTGAATTGTACCACCAGTTGATTCAACAAAGAAATTCCAGATAATAAGACCAATGAATAAGTAAGAAGCAAAAGCCGGCACGTCTGTTTTCAAAATTATTTTGAAAACAACATAGTAAATGCAGATGTCCATTATGGGTTTCAGTAACGCCCACAGTAACCCAAGCTTATTTTCGTAGTAACGTAGTTTAAATTCAATTTTGGCAAGAAGCCAAAGCCGTTCAAGTTTATTGGACCCATAGAACCAGTCTCTAACAATTTTAAGAACCATGTATATCTATTTTTTCAGTGTTTTATAAATTTTATATGCCATTTGCTTAACGTGTCTGTTTTTTTTCACGAGTTGTATGGCGTTTATTGCCAGCTTGCCTCCAAAAGGTATTCTGTCGGTAAGGTGATGATCTAATGTTGGATTATCATAATTAAAACCAATTCCATTAGCAGCATTGAGGTTCATTAAATCTGTTGCATATTTCGCATACAGTTCAGGACATTTACTTGTGATGTACTGTATCAGTATTTGCTTTTTCTCTTTGGTCATGCTTCGTATCATAGAATTACGATGTACCCGATAGTGAAACAGAATTTCGGGGAGCACAACTCCGTTCATATTATTATTGATCATTGATAAAATGGAGAAATAATCCTCCCATCCCGTGAAGGGCATATTCGGATCATTTTTCCCTCCTTGCAGAAAACTTTTTCGTTTTACTACAATACTGCTTGAATTGATTTGGTTATGATAAAGAAGCAAGGGTGGTTCAGGATTGAATGTTGGCCATACTTTTGATGAACCTTCGAAATACTTTGTCCAGCACCCTATAAAATGAACGTTTTGATACGCAGAAAGTGTACGAATTGCTTTTGAATAATACTCCGGATCAATAAGATCATCTGCATCAAGAAATGCAATGTAGTCTCCTGTAGTTTCTTCAGCTCCTTTATTTCTGGCCGCACCGACTCCCTTGTTGGCTGTGCTTATTACTTTAAAGCGACTATCGGATTTATATTTGGTAAGAATATCAATGCTCGTTTGTTCAGTACTGCCATCATTTATAAGTAGGATTTCATGTATAGGATACGATGAGTTAAGGACTGAATTGATCGTATCGGGTAGAAATTTACCTGCATTATAATATGGAATTACTACTGATAGTAATTTATCTGTTGTTGCATTATACAACTCGGCTGACTCTGTATTTGCAAACTCCCTTGTAAATGGGAAAGCAGATAATCTACTAGTACTGTTAGCGCATAGGAGATCGATCACTTTCTTTTTTTGCAGATAAATATTTTCATAGTTGAAATAATCATCTATTCGCTTAACTGCATTATCAGAAATTCTCAGTAAATCAGTTTTATGTAGTTGCAGAATTTGCTTTAGCTTTTTTGAAAAAGAGCCTTTCTGATTATGGTCAAAAATGAAACCATCAATACCATCTCTTACAATTTCCCGATGCCCACCTTGTTCAGAAACCAAAACCAGTTTTCCCATACCCATCATTTCCGCTACAACATACGGAAGGTTGTCGTTGTTACTTGGAACAATAACAAGATTCACTTTAGCGATCCGCTCTGCGATCTTACCTGGTTCAATTCTGTCTTCTAAACGAAGTTTACCATTCTTAATGTGAGTAGCGTATTTTTTGCGAATTAATTCGCCCATCGTAATTCCCTCAGGATGATAAACTATATCCTGACCTCCGATCAGACAAAGATTTTCTGCGAATCCATTTGCCCATAACTCATCATAATACTGCAATAGCTTCAGCGCACCTTTTTGTACTGTAAGCTTACCGTAGAAAACAATTTCGGTTTCCGTACCAGAATAATTATGTCGGGCTTTGATCTGATAAGGGTTCGGTACAACTGCAACACGATTGTGAGATAACGAAAATCTTGTTTGCAATTCATCTACCATATACTGACTGGGCGAAATAATATAATCTGCCGCTTGCATACAAAAGCGTTCCATTTCACAGATCCAGTAATTAGGATACCTGTATTCGCTAACATGGTTATACTCCATATAGAGGAATGATGGAGAATGCATTGTTATAAGTACAGGGATATCATTACACCATTCGTACTTGAGGTGTTTAAACTGTAAAAGATAGTAAGCAATGCCGAGGTACTCCTGCGCTTCAATGATATCAGGCTTTCCTTCCTGCCCAATAAACTGTTTTACAATATGCGCAAACTCATAACTGATATTTGTAGTATGACCAAGGTGCGATGCAGAATTCGTGAAGGATGGATTAAAGCGAACAATACGGATACCCTCTCTTGTTTCAATTTGTTTGTCTTTAACAGTATTATCGTTAACGAAAACAGATACGTTGTGACCGTTTTTGTACAACATCTTTGCTGTATGATAGCAATACGTGCTGATACCACCTCCAAAAAAAGGTGGATATTCAGTGGTAAGAAGCCAATAGTTTTTCTGCGTAGTATCATTCATCTTTAAACAGTGACTGTAAAGTTCTTTTTCCCATTAATACTTTTAGTATGTGGCCGAATCTTTTATACCATAATGGCAGGACCTCATACTGTTTTTCGTACCAATTTAGTAGTTCAATCGAGTTAGTAGACTGTGAGGATAGATAGCTTTTTAAATTCGTATTGTCTTCTTTTAACCTCTTAATTTTTTGTTTTAGCATTTTCTTTTCTTTTTTTTCTAAGAAAAGGGCTTCTAAACCTCGATACAATTTGTTTTGAAATACATGTTTAATTAGTATTTTTTCCAGAGAAATTATTTCTGATTGATCAATAAAACCTTTTGGATGTTTCAGTATAATATGGGGAGGATAAATTTCATCTTCCCAGTCGTTGTTTTTTAACCAACTCAGGATGCATATTTTAATTTTTTGTATTATTTTTTTTGTGTTGTAATCGTATGTGTCTGAGGTCAGATAAATTGTTTCATTGTTTCGTACAGTAAAAAAATATAGTTTATTATATCCCTGAAGTTTACATTCAGTTTGTATTTTCTGAAAATAGAGGTGCTCAGTATAACTCTCAGAGAGAAATATCGATGGATTACCATTAATTTTATAGTAAAGCGGAGAAAAAAAGTAAGCAAAAAGTAAGCTTTCAAAATTTGCTTTAGTCCGGGTGCTATTAATGTTTTCTAGAAAGGAATTAGTAAATACCAGACTAATTTTTTTATTGCTGTTTCCAGTAAGTTTTGTGATTACATTGAGTCCTAATTCTAATTCGTTTATTGAAGTTGGAGCAAAACAAATATTTATAGGCTGACCTAAAAAATGTTGGTCAACCGTTATGGTTTTTAAAGAATCTCTAACAAGCCAGTATTCTAACATTTAAATACCTTTTAAACTGTAACCTCTTGAAGAGTTTATCCAGCATATAAGCCTTTCCCACGCATGTGTTTTTGACCCCATTAAGTCGTCAGATACATTGCCTTTCTCTAATTCCGATCTGCATTCAATTGCGGAGTACTTTAAAAAAAATGGCTCTATAGCTTCTCTTTTAATCCAAAACATTGTTCCTCCGATAAAATAAAAGTCATTTGGTACGATCGAGTATTTAGCCAATAGTAAATCTAAATAGCTACTGTTGTTCGATTTAAAGAGCTTAGTTCTTGAGTCTTTTTCGTTTATGATGCATTCTTTTGCCCCAACAATCCCTGTTTTTTTATTTTTAAGTAAGTTGAGTATTTCAGGAATATATTTATTGTCAACTATCTTATAAAGTGTTTTTCTCCAACGTTCACCAGTAGCAGATTGGGGACTTTTTTTGTCGTGTAAGAAAACAATCAACTCCTTGTTTGATTTCAGTACAAAGAAGTGATTAAGAAGAGCTAGCTTTCCGCCAATGTCTTTACCAATGTTTGGACTTTCAATTATTATGGCTGAAGGATATTCCACTTTAATTTTTTTTACCAGTTCATAATTATGTGTCTGTGAAACTGGTAAGTTTATATACAAATCAAAATCTAAATACTTTATTTTTGAAAGCACTTCATTAAGGTATGTATCCCATGATTCCTTATAATAAATGTGAAGTAATAAAGCAAACATATACTTAGTTTAAAAGTATTTCATTGAAAAGTGTTTCAACATTTTGATTAAATACGGTACGGCTATATTTTTTGGAACTTAGAACAGACTGTTCTGCTAACTCATTACAAAAAGAATTGTCGTTTATGAGCATAAGAGTGTTTTGTAATAGTTCTTCCTCTGTTTTCCATAATAGGCCGGTTTTCATATGGCTAACGATTTCTTTTTGACCAGCCAGTCCTAACACTACAGGAACGCAACCTGAAGCCATAGCCTCAACTGTTGTTATCCCAAAATGTTCAAATTTATCTGGGTGCAGGTGCTCATTTTCATTCATTCCAGCTGCATGCCAGAATATTTTTGCCTCACCGTAGAGGTCAATTAACTCTGCCAACTCAATATTTTTGTGAATTACTATTGGGTAACCTTGAGAAAGATTTTCACAGAGGGCTAGGTAGTTTTGATGTATCGTTTCCGGGTGTGTTCCTCCACATAAATGAAGCGTATATTCTCTTGCTTCCGGTGCAGTATCATAAAGCTTCCGGAATGCATTAATTAATTCAACTTGTTTTTTATTGTGTCCACCAACAAAAAATCTCCCAACTGAAATGATTGATTTTTTCTTAGCTTTTGCAGGTTTGAATATGTGTATATCTACAGGCGGGTACAGAATTTTTTTGTTTATATGTTTAAATCCATAAATCCGCTCAGTCCAATCAGAAGTATATTTTGAGTTCATTATGTTTTGATTTTTTTTTAGGAACTCTAAATAATAGTAGTGATGAGTCAGTGTTTGCCAAGTATTATAGAATCTGCTTATTTTATTTCTTAAAAGAGGAAGATTCCATAGTAGTACAAGTAGTTTTGAAAAATAGTCTAAGGCGTCCGTATAAACAGTGGTAACAAATATTCCCAGTTTTCTAGAGTCAGAGTTTTCACGATTTAATTCGTATGGAATAAAAGTATTAAATTTCATATGTATACCACAGGCATTGGGAGAATTAAATTTAATTCTGATTTTATTGTGGTGAATTTCAAAATTCAGTTTGTTCTCATGAATTGTTATCTCTCTTATACGATCATTTATTATTGTATTTGTAAGATTGTTAAAAAAAATATCAACTTTACTAAACGGCTTATTGATTAATAAGGTTGACTTTTCTGAGCTCCATCTTCCGGTAGTTGAATGAACATATTCTTCATTTTCAAAACCTTCATGAAATCTTATTGTGCTTGTATAGTTTCTGAATAAGAAATTTCCGAGCCTAAATTTCAGCTTGTCTTTTAAATGCAAAGGTTCAATTCTGAAATATTTCGGAAAAAAAATCAGGGAAATACTTTTTTTTACAGGCGCTAGTAATAATGAAAAATAAGTTGCATTAATGAAAACATCAGGCTCATGAAGGTTTACGTATTCTAAAACGTCAAAGTCCATATTTGGGGAATGTCCTAGACTTACAAATAATATATTAGATAAATCTAAATTGAGTCTGGCTGAAACCTTGCTTGTGTCCAATTCCCCTGCATGAAGAATTGTAATTTGATGCTTTTTAGCCAGAACTTCTGCAATGCCTCCGATATGTTTTTCACCTCCGCCACAGGTTGGGAAATATTTATTGTAAATGAATATTTTCATTTTATAGTTTGCTTGGTTTGTATCTAACAATGCCTTTTACGGCGTCAAATAGGATTCTGAAATTCAATTTTATCCGTTGGTTTAATTCTTTATCTCGAAACTTTTGTCTTCTTGCCCACTTGAGAAATAATATCGTTTCATCTATTCTTTCCTTTAGTGCAAAAAGAAAGGCTTTGAATCCGAAATTTTTTGCACAAAAAATTATTTTATTTCTGAAAACATGATATGTAAAAAAAGGAGACCATTCCTTGCCTGAAGCAGCATGATAGTGTCTTATAACAGATAAAGGCTGATAAATAATTTTGTAACCACCTTTTTTCAGACGAATACTTAGATCGGAATCTTCATAATAGCTAAAAAAATAATCTGCAAAAAGCCCCGTTTTGTGTAATGCCTCTTTTGAGAGAAGCACAGAACATCCACAAAACATGTTTACGTCTTTGATATCATTATACTGCCCAGTATCCAGCTCTCCGGAACCGATATCAAATCCATTATAGTTTTTGTCATAGTCGGATCCTGCATTCTGAACTATGTTGATTAGGTTTTCTTCAATTACAGAACAAGGTATTGTGACAGGATAGAAGAATTGATTATCTGATAATGTAATTATCTGTTTGAATTTTTTTCCAATTGACAGTTCAAGTTCTTGATTCTCAATTTTAACATTTTTTCTTAGGAAGAGCCTTAGGGATTCATCTTGCTTGGACGATGAAATAGGAAGTGCAACTCGAAAATCTGATTTGGTCCATCGGAAATTGTTTAGTTCATCGTTCTCAATTTCATTGAATCCTTTTAAATAAAAAACTTTTGGAAAGAAACTTGCTGAAAATCTAGAGTTACTATACCATCGAACACCTAAATGCCTTTTATCATTTTCATTACTTGTTTTGGTTTTCCCAGAAAGGACAATGTAGGGTTCATAATATAATATTTTTGATGCAACTGCACCAATAGCAGAATCACCGAGCGCTGTTGAAACAAGCTGGATTAACCAATCTTCGGCGGGTTTTGTATCATCATTTATGAGGGCATAAAAGTCATAGTCAAATTGCTTTTTTGCAAATTTTATGGCTGCATTGTTCCCTCCTGAAAAGCCCATATTTCTTTCCAGCTTAATCACCTTATAGGTAAATCGGTAACGATTCTTAGATAAATCCTTCAGTTCATCGTACTTATAATTGTAAATAAACACATCAAAGTGTGTATAAGATTGCTTATTTAGACAGTCAAAAAGAGGAATAAGAAAACTTGGAGACTGATGAAATCCAGTAATTACAGCGATTCTAGCATTCATGGTTTAGTGACAAGAAATGTGAAAGCATTATTACCAAGAATACCTAAATATTTACTGTGAAAGTATTCACAAGTAAACCTACAGCCTAAAAGATTGTATCTTTTCTTCATGTCTTTAAAGCTGAATGTTCTAAATACGAGACACTTCCCATCTTCAGATATGGGATCTTCGTGATATATTGGCTCTTGATAATACTTAATTTTATTATTAATATATTCTGCGTATAAGTTATCGGTATCCCTATCGTACTCAAATGGTGCTGTAAAAATTATTGCCCCATTTTTATTTAATATCCTTACAATTTCCTTTTCTGCAATTACAGCGTCGGGAACGTGTTCGAATACATCCGTATGTAAAATCAAGTCAAAAAAGTTATTTTGAAAGTGTGTATTTTGTATATCGACATTAAGTATTTCATTTATGACTTGTCCAGATTTATACTTAGTTCCTAAAAACTCTGAGGTCACCAACTCAATTTGGTATTTTTGGCAGAGAAATTTAAAGATAGAAGCAAAGAAAGACGTGTCTTCTAGCAGTAAAATTCTTTTATTCAAATAAAATGTTTTAAGTAAAAATTCAAGACTTGACTCAAGCGGTGCATTATGAAAAGATGCCAACGAAACTATGATTTGCCTGATACGGTTATGACATTTTGAAACATTCGATTCTACTGTCTCACGCAAAAAAGGGTTGTTAATTTCAAAAAAAGTGCTTCTGTCTACAATATTGTCATACCCATAAAAGTGACCCTGAGCCATTAGCCTTTCATCTGCTTTTACACATCTGTTATCAAGTTCTACATTTGTTTCTCTAAATTGATAGAAGTATTCAAAGTATTTCATTTTGGTATGTTTCTTTTTTTCATTTTTTCCTTTATAGTGCCAATTAAACTCCTCTTCTCATACGTCCGCTTATACCATTCAATATCATTTTGGTATCTACGAATATCTTCCAGTAACTTATTAATGAGTTGTTTGGTCCCTTCCTGCTTTTTATTTTCTTCGGTCAGGTGCTTGTATAACTCTTTTTTTTCCTTTTGTTCGTCAGCAAGCTTTGCTTCAAGGCCTTTTAAACGAATCATCAACTCTTCAATTCGCTCCCGCTTGTATTCGTTCTCCGATAGTAAATGACTGTACACCTGGCGCAGCAGATCCTCTAACTGAAGTTCTGTAAGGTTGCCGGGTAGTGCGATCAGTTTCCCTTGATCAGCTTGTTTGTTTTGTTGTGCTTCCATGTTGCTGTTTATAGGTTTAATAGGTATAAGCAAGCCGGTAATTGCCTGCACTGCTGGCTGCATTGAATTCCGTTTTGCAGAGATCTTTTGAATAACTGCCCATTGCAGCGAGCATAAAAGGGTTATTGATGTAATAGAAAATCTGTGTACATGCCTGTGCAGTAGTTTCAAACAGATCGCCATTTACACCATAGCGGATAATATCTTTATTCCCTGTACAATTGGATAAGATCAATGGTTTTCCCATGGCCATTGCTTCCAATACACCAAACGACAAACCTTCGTAATCTGCCGTTGATAAATACATCGATGCTTTTGCCAATTCATTCTTTACTTCATCTTCCGTGAGCCATCCGGTAATACGAATGTTGGGTGAAGAAAGTTCGTGTTTGAGTTCACCATCACCGATCCACACAAATTCAACATTTGAATAACTTAAAAACTGCTTTGCGATTTCATTGAAACGCCTGGGATTCTTTTGTGCAAGAATGCGGCCCGAAAAAGCAATGGTGAATTTATTTTGATCAGTAGTAGTAGGTGAAAATGGTTTGTCATTTGCAAATGGCAAGGTGGTGCCATTGTTGATATACGATGCATCAATGCCTAATTGCTTATACGCATCTGCTTCCGAAGCCGAAACACATACTACTTTACCTCCAAATGAATGACCGATCAACTCAAGCCGTTTGTATAGCAATTGTTTGAATTTTCCCTGTTGCATTAGAAAGGGAGCTCCGTTTGGTGTATAGATCACATTTTTGATTTTTAACCAACGGCAAACCAACCGGCCGATAAATCCGCTTTTGGATGAATGAAGATGTACAACATCCACAGTGCGAAATCGCTTCAGAATATTATACAGTTCAAACATTGCCTTGGTATCTTTCACAAGGTGAAGACCACGTTGCGCTGATTTCCAATGAATAAATTTTACCTGGTGGGGTGGAAAAAGTTTCTTCACTTCAGCACGTTCCATTACTTCCTGCCGCTCACCATGTATAACAATATGATAATCTTCCGGCAGATGTTCTACCAGTGATTTTACAAAGGTTACAACGCCGCTTGCAAAAGGCTCTACAACATGAACAATTCTCATTTACAGATATTGTATTTTTCTTCGGTTTTTTATTTTGTTACATGTGTGACATACAAACAAAGAAAACCGCTGCAAAGGTATTTGCTGCAATTTTAAATACGTGCACACTTATGCCTGAAAACGCACAGTTATAAAATTTAGCGAATAATTATTTTTCGTTTTGGAAAAACAAATGCTTGATTCGGGTAATCAATTTATAAGGAAGCAATGCGAGTAGGTATTGTTTAAACAATCCAATGCAAGTTAATGATTTAATAATACCATAGTGCCGAATGATCTTGATCTTTGATTTTATCTGTTGTTGTCTTTTTTTTACACTGATTCCATCAGTATTTATCTCTGTTTCAACCAATATTTCCTGCAGAATGTGTGTTTTATGCTGCTTTACCAATTCAAAAAAGAATGCATAGTCTTCCGCAAATGGATAATTGAGAGGGTATAAACCAGTGTTCTTAATGATAGTATTTCTGAAAATTACTGTTGGATGAATGAAGCTGCATTTCAAATGCATTTGTTTAAGTATTGACGCATGATGCTCAGCAGCTTTGTAAACATAATTGATTTGTTTTGCTCTGTCAACAAATAAGCACAAAGAACCTATTAGTGCTATATGAGTGTTTACACTTAGAAATGAAATCTGTTTCGTAAAACGGTCAGGTGTGCAGGTATCACCACAATCTAAACGGGCGGTGTATAATGAATCACTTCTGCTGAGAATAAGACGAAGGCCCGCATTCAATGCTTCGGTAATGCCTTTATTTTCCGGGAAGCGAAGAATTTCTATGTTTTGTTTTTCTACCAGCGATTCCGGAAATTCAGATAACGACACAGGGATATTACTTCCATCATCAACTACCAATACTTTGTATTTCTCTTTCGGGTATTCAACTGAAAGAAGCGACCGGATCAATCCTTCTGTATTATTATAACATGGAATTAAAAGATAAAAATCGAGCATCTCATTTAATTTCTCACCCCGCCCATCCTTCACGATCCAGACTTCTGTACTGAATGGCTTCGGCCAGGTGTTCAACTTTTATATCGGGGCTTTGTGCCAGATCGGCAATGGTACGACTTACTTTTAAAATACGATCATACGCCCGTGCACTCAGGTTTAATTTGTCCATGGCCGCTTTCAGCAATGTTTGACCTGCTTGTGAGATCACACAAATTTCTTTGAGTTGCTTACTGCTCATTTGTGCATTGGCATAAATACCATCCACATCTTTGTATCGCTCAGCCTGTATTTCACGGGCAGCGATCACACGGTCACGGATAACCGCACTTACTTCACTGTTTTCAGCTTTTGATAATTCGCTGAAGGGAACAGGCGTTACTTCCACATGCAGATCGATGCGATCTAACAACGGACCAGAAATTTTATTGAGATATTTCTGCACTGCTCCCGGCGGACAGGTACATTCTTTCTCCGGATGATTATAAAAACCACAAGGGCAGGGGTTCATCGAAGAGATCAACATAAACGATGCAGGAAAATCAATGGCAATTTTTGCACGTGAAATCGTAACCCGCCGTTCTTCCATTGGTTGCCGCATTACTTCCAGTACCGTACGTTTAAATTCAGGGAGCTCATCTAAAAACAAAACACCATTATGTGCTAACGAAATTTCACCAGGTTGTGGGTTTGTTCCTCCCCCGACTAATGCAACGTCTGAAATTGTATGATGTGGCGAACGAAATGGACGTTTTGAAATCAATGTTGCATTTTCAGGAAGCTTACCTGCCACACTATGAATCTTTGTTGTTTCCAATGCTTCCTGTAAACTCAATGGCGGAAGTATGGTAGGCAATCGTTTTGCCAGCATGGTTTTACCTGCACCGGGTGGACCGATCAAAATTGCATTATGACTTCCGGCTGCTGCAATTTCCAATGCACGTTTGATATTGCTTTGTCCTTTTACATCACTGAAATCAAATTCAAATTCGTACTGCGCATTAAAAAATTCTTCTCTTGTATTTACAACCGTTGGCTGTAACGAAGTTTCATCTTTAAAAAATGCAATCACATCATTGATGTGCTCTACACCATACACCTGCAGGTTGTTTACCATGCCGGCTTCCTTTGCATTTTGTTTGGGAACAATCAGGCCTTTAAAATTTTCTTTGCGTGCCTGTATGGCGATGGGCAAGGCACCTTTGATGGGTTGAATACTTCCATCCAAACTTAATTCACCCATGATCACATATTCGCTCAGCCGTTCAGGATTTTCAATTTGTTCGGTTGCGCCAAGAATACCAACGGCAATGGAAAGATCAAACGCAGTTCCTGTTTTTTTGATATCAGCAGGAGCAAGATTTACAACAACCTTTGTTCTCGGGAAATAATAGCCGCTGGTTTTTAATGCACTTTCAATACGCTGTTCACTTTCTTTTACTGCACTATCAGGCAAGCCAACCATGAAGAATTTTTGTCCGCCGCTTACATTCACTTCCACCGTAATGGTAATGGCGTTTACTCCGTATACAGCGCTTCCAAAGGTTTTAACGAGCATGCAGATGGTTGATGTTTTTGAATGTGTGGGATAAAAATAATTTTTTTATGCGATAAGCAATAACAAAAGGTCGTATTTAAAACCACAAGGGTTTGTTGCCCAGCACTACCTGCCAAACAAGCGTAACAATGGTGAGCAGGCTGTACAATAGTTTGCGTACAAAAAACCGGATCTTTTCTTTGTTTGGTTGAAATCCCATTCGCTCCAGTGCTTCCGAATAAAACGTGCTGCCATCGTTTTCAGACAAGCCATGTTTTGCATTCAACAGGCAGCGGCCAAAAATGGCATGTTGAAGAATTGTTGCCACGAAGACAGGAACAGCAATTTTCCATGTAATCAGAAACGGTACAAAATAGGCACCTATGGTAATGATCAAATGAAAAATAAAAATGGCTTTTGATTTTGTTTGAGGCATATACATGCAACCAGTTTAAAGCAAGAGGGAATACCTAGTTATTCAGCCACAAACATACAATTCTTCCTTTACCAACTGCGGGCGGTAATGCAGTTGTTGAATCATTCTGCAAGATCAATACTCTTCCTTGCGGTTGCATATCCCACAAACTGCCGGTAAAGAATATATTTAACCCGTAATGAATATTGGCCTGCACAGCACGTTTGCCCATACTGTATTTGAGCCGGGCATCGCCTTCGGTTATTTTATTGTAATCTGTTGTATCAACATCGACCGGGGCTGCAAAACCATTGTATCCTTTCCATGGAGAAAGCCAGCTGCTATCCTTACCTCCAAGTGATGGCACCACTACAAAATCTGCTTTGTTTGATAGCGTAGTGTATGCTTGCGGATACCAGCTATCGGCACAGATCAGCACCGCCATTCTTCCTGCTTTTGTAGCGAAGACGGGCGGTTGTGATGGAACAGCAGCATGTGTAAAGTTTTTTTCTTCGTTGATCGGAAATTGTTTTCGGATAAGTGGAGGAATGATCTTGCCATCATTTCCAAATACAACGGATGTATTATACAACTCGCCTGTTTTTTTTATTTCCAGCTGTCCGGTAGTACTGATCGATGGAGCCGGTAACACAATAGAACCTGCCACAATGGTACAGTTGTATTCTTTTGCCAGCGTTGAAAATACCTGCTGATAATTGGCTGCCATCTTCTTTGCTTTCAAATGAAAAACAGCATAGGTCGATTTATCTTTTGCAGGAGAATTGAAATAGCCATATAAAAAACTGAGCATATTTGATCGCACCATTTTCTTCATTGCCTTCTCGGTGGTTGCCTCTTTGTAAATGGTTTCTTTTTCATTGGCAGCTACCAGCCAGGTGCCAATGTATTCGGGCAACACAACGATTGATTGCTCGGTGAGTTTATTTTCACGCTTCAGTTGTTCAAAGTAAAAGCGAAGTGATACTTCAAAATTAAAAACAGTTGAATAGTTGGTCGCAGTGAGGTAGGGTTGAATGCCGATGATATTTCCGTTGCCACTGTCGACACCTGCTTCTACATATTCAAATCTTGCTTTGAATTCTGGCAATTTACTCCAGCCGGTTTCTTTTTCCGTTGCACGACCGGTGAACGACCAGATGAAATAGGCAGCAAGAAGTACTGCAATTATGATGGCTATGCGGATGAAGATTTTTTTCATTTCATTAAACTAGTTGATTTCAGATTATTCTTGTTTTGAAAAAATCTTCTAATGAAGTAAGTGGCTGCTAAAAAGACGATGTAAATAAGATGTGAATAGATATGCTGGTAAGTAGAGTTTTGAAAACTCCAACTCGATGGAAGGTAGTCCCGAAAACTATTCGTGAGCCATATGATCAAATAGTTGTAGATGAACGGAGCGGCGGAAATTACCATCCACACGGTTATCCAAATTGAATTCCTTGGTTTTCTAAATAACAAGAGAAGAAAAATAATCATACTGTTGATAAATGGAATCCAGTAGTAGACGCTGTAAGGTCCTGCTATTCGATACTTAAAAAAAATGTCTCTTTCGTCATTAAACGGCTGAATGATTGCGTAAAGGATATAAAGCGAATTGCAAATAAAAATGAGATACGTAAGAAGTGATAAGGTATTTGAGGAAACAATGATATTTTTTAGAAATGGTCGTTGCTTTTTTTTAATCCAATAGGCGAGTAATAAAAGTGAAACGACATAAAAATAGCCATCTCTTAAAGCGTCATATATTATATAAATTTGATCCATTCTATAACTTCTCCAGCATCTCCACTACCTTCTCCCGTTTCAAAATCAAATAGCCAAAGCGGTCGTTGCTGATGCCTTCTTTAAGCTGGTAACTGAATTGCAATTGCTCATCAGTGGCAGTGGTTTCAAAATAGCGGAACGTAATATTAGGATATTGCTTCAACTCTTCACCAATTTCATACAGATGTGTAGAAAGAATGAACAATGAATTTTTGATCTTCAGTAATCCTTTGATCACAGCCGTGCTGCAATGCATGGCATCTTGAATGTTCGTTCCTTTGAACAGTTCATCGATCAGTACCAGCCATTTTCGTCCATCGGTAATTTTTACAACCGTATTTTTAATGCGCTGTACTTCGTTATAAAAATAACTTTCGCCTTTTACAATATTATCCTGCACCTGGATATTACTCAGCAAACCATCAAACAAACTCAACTCCATTGAAGCGGCGGGCACACCCATACCCACATGGGCAAGGTAAACAGCGCAACCAACAGATTTGATGAACGTACTTTTTCCCGCCATGTTTGCACCGGTAAGGAATAAAAAATTCGTTTGCGGATTCAATGTAATATCATAAGCAACCGGTGTTTGCAGCAGCAGGTGATACAAACCTTTCGCCTGTATATGTGGTTCGTCACTATCTTTCATGATTGGAAAATGAAGATCAAAATGCTGCACAGCTTTTGCCATACTGTAATAGGCATCCAGTTTATGGTAAATATCAATCAGCAGTTCTGCTCCGGTTTTATATTCATGTCGCAGAAAATTACCGAACCGCAACAGTTTTTGTGGGCTCAGTTTACTTGCTGAAGGGAGTTCGATCATTTCGTTGATCAGCGGATGCTTCAATAATTTCCGTATATCAGTTAACAGCAATTGAAGAATAGGTGAGGCATTGTCGTTCGAAAGTAATTTCTCCAGCTTAGACATGCCTTTCAGAAAATCAACAAAGTGCCCAACAGTATAACGCACCAACCGGTAATCGTGACCATCAAAAACCTTGTAGAGAAATGCAGGAACAGGCGAGTGGCTGTCTGGTATTTTATCAAACGGATAACCATAAAACTTTTCCAGCATTAAGATGGTGCCATTGGTAATTTCGGTGGGCCATTGTGGAATTACATTGCCGATCTGGATCAAGGTCTGCTGCGTATCAACGATTTTTTTCAGATTGTGATGCGGATGTGTTAACAGGTATTCCAGTTTTTGTTTGCCGCCAAACGTATTGCAGAAATTGATGCGGTGCAGCAGCGAATATTCTTCTTCGTTATTGAAGATCGAAAGATCGTAGTATGTGACTTTGTCTATTTCCAAAATGATGCGATCGTGTAAAAGTTAATTCCTGTCAAATAATAACCGTTGTCCCATCTGTGATTCATCGATCACACCGTTTCCATAAACAAGGTGACCATTTACGAATGTATGTGTAATGGTTGCCGGAAATGTGAACCCTTCCAGCGGACTCCAGCCGCATTTGTAAAGTAAGTTTTCTTTGGTTACCGTTGATGGATTGTTTAAATCAACCAATACCAGGTCAGCATAATAACCTTCACGTACATAACCCCGTTCGCTGATCTGGAAACAATCGGCCACGGCATGGCTCATCTTTTCAACAATGCGCTCCAATGAAATTCTTCCTTCTTTGTAATAATGAAGCATCAGCAGCAGCGGATGTTGCACCAATGGTAACCCTGCATGTGCGCTTTCATATGCACCTTGTTTTTCTTCCCAGGTATGCGGTGCATGATCGGTTGCAATCACATCAATTCTGTCATCAAGCAATGCTTTCCACAATGCTTCTTTGTTTTCTTTTGCTTTGATAGCGGGGTTGCATTTGATGCGATAGCCAAGCGTTGCATAATCATCGGCGGTGAAATGGAGATGATGCACACACACTTCACTGGTAATTCGTTTTTCTTTCAACGGCATCATGTTGCCAAAGAGATCCAGTTCTTTTGCTGTACTGATGTGCAGAATATGCAAACGTGTATTGTATTGCCTTGCAATCTGGATCGCCATGAGTGAAGATTCGTAACAGCCATCAACATCCCGCACCAATGGATGATCAGCAGGCGAAAGTTCTCCCTTCAACGCTTTCAATCGTTCATAATTCTCTTTAATAATGCTTTCACTTTCACAATGCGTCGCAATGAGCATTTCACTTTCACGAAATACTTTATCAAGTGTATTGTAATTATCAACCAGCATATTGCCGGTGCTGGCACCCATAAATATTTTGATACCACAAATGCTGTTTTTAAAATCATTCGCTCTTAATGTATCATCAGCACTGGTATTACTCGTGCCCATGTAAAACGAGTAGTTGGCAAGTGAGCTGTTGGCGGCAATTGTGTACTTGTCTTCCAGCAATGAAAGATTGAGTGCATTGGGAATGGTGTTGGGCATTTCCATAAAACTGGTAACACCACCGGCCACAGCTGCTTTTGCTTCGGTGTAAATGTTTGCTTTGTGTGTTAAACCCGGTTCACGAAAATGCACCTGGTCATCAATAACACCTGGCAGCAGGTATTTTCCTTCTGCATCAATTTCCGTAACTGCCACATTCGTTGTAATAGAAGGAGCAATTTTTTCAATACGTCCGTTTTTGATAAGCACATCTGTAGGAGTGATGGTTCCTTCATTGATCAATAAACAATTTTTCAGCAGATAATTTTGCATAATATCAATTAATGATTCATTCAATAAGGTTGGCAGTACAACAGTTGCAACCGGTTTTTGTAATTCGGAAGCACATTGTACGCTTGTATCATCGGTATAACTTATTTTTACCCTTAAAACACAACCGCATGCAATTTAGCAAATGCAGTCTATGGTTAGCGCTCCTTGCTTCACCCTTTTTTTCAGTTGCGCAAAGTACGTACATGCAGCAGCAATCAAAACACCTGCATTTTATTGACCGGCTTGAATTAAAGACCGGCCATGTAAGTGATCTTAACTTTACTTCTGCCAAGCCATACGACCGACGGTATGCTGTTCAGTGGCTCGGTGCCAAGGCCGATTCAATGCTGGCACACAAGCCCTTGTTTTATAACCAGGATACAGCGCTCCGGTTAAGTAAAACCGATTTGTATAACCTGCACAGCCTGTATCTCAACAACCAGGAATGGGTAAAAGGCGACCGCAGTATTTTCCAGAGCAAGAAACCGTTTCTCAAAAATTTCTATAAAACACCCGCCAGCTTTATTGAAAAATATGGAGATGATTTTTTTATTGCCATTAATCCAATGATCAGCTACCGGCAATCGGTGGAGTTGAATAATACAGATCAGAATATTTTCATTAACCAACGTGGATTAAATGTACGTGGTGGCATTGGTAACCGTGTTGGGTTTAGTGCGATGGCGATGGATGTACAGGAGCGTGGTCCTTTGTTTGTACAAAACTGGGTTGATAGTTTGGCAGCAGTACCCGGCGCCAATTTTTATAAAACGTTTAAACAAACCGGTGTTGATTATTTTGATGCACGTGGTTCGTTTACATTCAATGCCGCAAAGTATATCAACTTTCAGATCGGTTACGATCGCAATTTTATTGGCAACGGTTACCGCAGTTTAATGCTGAGTGAGTTTGCCGGTAACCAGTTATTTGTAAAACTCAATACACGTATCTGGAAATTCAATTACCAGAACCTGTTTATGGAATTGCATACAACCGGCAAAAGCAACAGCAGTAACGACCTGGTGCCAAAGAAATATGCAGCCATGCATCATTTAAGTATGAATGTATTACCATGGCTGAATGTAGGATTGTTTGAAGGTGTTGTGTTTGGACGAAAAGATAAGTTTGAGTTTGGCTATATGAACCCGATCATTTTTTACCGTACCGTAGAAGGAAATTTAGGCAGCAGTGATAACGCATTGGTGGGTGCCGATTTTAAAGCCAACCTGTTGAAACGTGTACAGGTGTACGGACAGTTGATCCTGGATGAATTCAATTTTGCTGAGCTCCGGAAAGACCGCAGTTGGTGGGGTAACAAAACAGGAACGCAACTTGGTTTGAAGTACATTGATGTAGCCAACGTAAATAATCTCGACCTGCAGGTAGAGTGGAACAGTGTTCGTCCATTTACTTATTCGCATTTCGATTCCGTATCGAGCTATACACATTACAACCAGCCATTGGCGCATCCATTAGGTGCCAACTTCAGCGAAGTAATTGCCATGCTGCGTTATCAGCCAACCGGCAAACTGAATTTAATGGGACGTTTGATTTACTGGAAACAGGGATTGGATAGTGCCAGTGGCCGCAACTCCGGTGCTGATATTTTCCGGTTGAACACCGATGGTCGTAACAGCAACTATGGTTATTCGTTGGGCAATGGCGTAAAGAGCAACGGCATCAATGCACTCTTCTTAGCCAGCTACGAAATTTATGAGAATATTTTTATTGATGCCAATCTGCTGTTCCGTCGGTTTACCAGAGGAAATGAAGCGGCACAAACTACCACCATGCTGGGGCTGGGTGTGCGGATGAATTTGTGGTACAGGGATTATGATTATTGATGAAGGATGGAGTCACTGATGACGCAGATGAGACGGATGAACACGGATTTGTTTTTTCTTTGTGTGCTTCGTGAAATACTCAGTGCCCTTTGTGCTACTTCATGTCACAAAGAAAACAGAGTCCTCAGCAAAAAAATCATTAAATAAATCAGTGAAGATCTACTCAATCAGTTAAATCTGTGTTTCCATCGTCTTACCCCTCCAAATGAATACTAAACACAATCATTCTTGCCTGCATCCGGTCAATTACATTGGAATGGATCAGGTTGGGATCACGGCTGTGAACGTTTTGAAAGCTGTTGCTGAATTTAATTTCCGGACTAAAAATGAATGTAGGGAAGTAAAAGTTGAAACCAAGTCCGGCTTCATAACCCAAAGCAGCACGGTTTAATTTCACCAGGTCCTCGGCCCGGCGTGCCTGGCTGTTACTAGCCAAATCAAATTCATATTTACCGCCTCCGAGAATATACACCCGGAAGTTATCGATACGGTCGCTGCTGAATTTTAATTGAAGCGGCACACTGATGTAGATACTTTCAATATTCTTTTGCTGCCATTTCTCTTCGCCCACCAACGGGTAATTCATGTAATAATTAATACCACGGGTTGCAAAGATCAATTGCGGATTGATACGTGTTTCCAGATGATTCACAATACGCAGCGTGCCCAGCAAGCCCAATCCAAAACCACCACGGGTTACTGACGACACAGTGGCAACACTATCATCCTGCAAAAATTTCGGGTGATGGTTCATATGGAAAAACGAACTGTTACCACTGAGTGTAATGCCAAAGTAATACGGCTTTTGCTCATGGTTGGGCAAATTCATTTCCCGTTGTGCAACTGCAGAAAAAACACAGGTAAAAAGAAACAGGGTAACGATTATTTGTCGCCGCAATAAATACTGCATATGCCAAGCGTGAGAGGTTTGCATGAAGTGTTTGTAAATCCGGTTTTATTCAGCACCGCCACAAAATTGTTTCCTTCCGGAAATGCTTTGATGCTGTTGTTAAGATATTGATAGGCTTTTTTATTTTTACTGAAAGCGCCGGCTACCTGCGGTGCCACCAATCCCATGTACAGATTGTAGGCCTGTTGCACACCTGGCAGTTTTGGTTTTGAAAATTCCAGTACTACCAGTCGTCCACCCGGTTTCAACACCCTGTAAATTTCGCTGATCCCTTTTTCGAGGTTTTCGAAATTCCGTACACCAAACGCTACAGTTACTGCATCAAACGTGTTATCGGGAAAGTTTATTGTTTCACTATCGCCGCTTTTCAGCTCAATCACCGTCTCTAATCCCTTGGCTTTCACTTTTACACGGCCCCCTTCCAGCATGCCTTCGCTGATATCTATACCAATGATTTTCTCGGGCTGCAATTGTTTGGCCGCCATAATAGCAACATCGCCGGTGCCAGTGGCAACATCCAGCATCAGTTTCGGCTGCAGCTCTTTCAGTTTGGCAAGGGCTTTTTTACGCCAGCCTGTATCAATACCAGCCGAAAGAAAACGGTTCAGAAAATCGTAACGGGGAGCAATGTCATCAAACATTTGCGCCACCTGCTTTTTCTTGCTTTGTGATGAACCTGCATCGGGTACAACCTTGTCGTGTGAGTATTGTTCTGCCATGGGGGGCAAAGGTAAGGCTGGATTAGTTATGGGTTACGTGTTAAGAGTTATGTGTAACAAAAACAACCATCTTTCGTTATCGGCTTTGCTGCCGCAGGTAGAGGCGATGCTGCTTCTTGTTCCTGCCCCGTAACCTTCAACCCTTAACCCTTAACCTTTAACCTTTTAAAACTATCTTGCAGCCGTGAATATTAAATCAGCCACATACGTTATCAGCAGCCCCACTGTTGAGCAATGTCCCAGCCCTGAAAAGCGTGAATATGCGTTTATTGGCCGCAGTAATGTGGGCAAATCATCGCTCATCAATATGATCTGCAACAATACCAAGCTGGCCAAAACAAGTGCTTCGCCTGGTAAAACGCAAATGATCAATCATTTTTTGATTGAAAGTATGGATGAGAAAACGCACAAAGTGCAGGATTGGTATCTGGTTGATTTACCCGGCTATGGTTATGCAAAAGTGGCACTTGGTAAACGGAAGCAGTGGATCAAGATGATCGAAAATTATATCCGCAAGCGGGAGAATTTAGTGAACCTGTTTGTGTTGATCGACAGCCGGCATTCGCCGCAGGAAATTGATATCAGCTTTATCAATCAATTGGGCGAATGGAAAATTCCATTTGCCATTGTATTTACCAAAGCCGATAAAAGTACACAGAAGGAAGTAGCGGCCAGCGTAAAAGCGTTTTTGTATGCATTGGGTGCACACTGGTCGGAGTTGCCGCCTTATTTTGTAACATCGGCGGTAAAGTACAGGGGACGAAAAGAAATTCTTGCCTTTATTGATGAAGCAAACAAAAGTGTTGAATTCACATAAAAAAAGAGAGATGCGCAGCATCTCTCTTTTTCTTTATCGGTGATTTATTTCTTATTCAGATTCTACCAAGCGGAAACCGTTTCCGTGAATGTTTACGATCTCCACTTTTGGATCTTCTTTCAAGTATTTACGGAGTTTGGCAATGTACACATCCATACTGCGGCCGTTGAAATACGTATCGCTTCCCCAAATGCGTTTCAGTGCCGTTTCTCTTGGCAACAAATCATTTTTGTATTCACACAACATACGAAGCAATTCACTTTCTTTTGGTGAAAGCGTATTGGTTTTTCCTTCAAACGTAAGCTCACGCAGTTTGGGATTGAAATGATATTGACCCAGATCGAACTCTTTATTCTCCGTTTCCTGTTTGGTTTCTTCATTCCGTTTCAGGATGGCTTTGATCTTCATCAGCAACACTTCACTGTCGAATGGCTTGGTGATATAGTCATCGGCTCCCAGTTTGTAACCGGTTAAAATATCATCTTTCATTGTTTTTGCACTGAGAAAGAACAACGGCACATCGGGGTCAATATCACGGATATCTTCAGCCAATGTAAAACCATCTACATGCGGCATCATTACATCCAGTAAACAGATATCAAACTTTTCACGTTGAAACGCAGCCAGACCCAAACGGCCATCACGCTCCAGGGTTACATCAAAATCATTTAACTCCAGGTAGTTCTTCAACACATTTCCAAAACTGCTGTCATCTTCAACTAACAGTACTTTTGATTTTACTTCTTCCATTGTTTCTTATTTATAGTGACAAATAAAGATAAAACCTTTTGTAGCAACTTCTTTCAGGGAATAATTTTTTGTTAAAGGAAGCAGGCGCTTACCGCAGCAGTGGCAGCATTGGCACCTGCGGGTTGCTGCCGGTTTTCCTGATTCCCGTTATTTTTGCTGCAAAAAAAATCCTATGCGTATTACATCCGATAACCGGTTTAAAAAGCTTATTGTCATTGGTGATCGTTTGCTGATAAAACCCAGCAAACCCGACGAACGTACTGCCAGCGGTTTATACCTCCCGCCGGGTGTGCAGGAGAAAGATAAAGTGCAGCAGGGATATGTGATCAAAACCGGCCCAGGTTATGCAATCCCAATGCCGGTTGATGATGAGCCATGGAAAACCGATGAGGAACAGGTAAAGTATGTGCCTTTGCAGGCACGGGAAGGCGACCTGGCTATTTTTTTATTGAGCGGTGCAACTGAAGTGATTTATGAAGGCGATAAATATTTTATTGTTCCGCAAAGTGCAATCCTGATGTTGGAGCGGGAAGAAGATTTGTAATGAAAAAAGCATCCCGTGAAAACAGGATACTCATTTATATAAGGAACCAACGTTAAATAGAAAATGAAACTGTTTCTGCTACGGTGTTGTGTACGTGTTAGCGTTGAAAAAATGATTGTTGGCTGATAAGGTACAGAAACAGTTTCATGATTGCCCGTCGTGCTGTTGTTGCACAAAAGTAAACGGCAGCCTGTAGATACACAATACAACTTTACGGGTAGCACACTTCTGCTGATAAGCAAGAATACCGCATAGAAATGCGGTATTGATAATAACGATCACTGAGAAAATTAATGCTTGAACTGTAAAAGTATTGTTCAAAAAAGTGTTTGTCAATACCACAAACTGGTAAATTTATCCGCAGCAGCATTTTATTCTTCTTCTTATCTTTCAGCAAATTTCAATTATGGCAGACAAGCAACAATTCCTACAGGCAATACAGCAAGGTTATACATTCAAGGGAGAATCGTTTCGTTTGGGTGTGGGTATGTTTCAGAAAGAAGTAGTGCAGGGCGCTGAAGTATTGTTGCCGTTGAAAACAATGAACCGTCATGGTTTAATTGCAGGTGCTACCGGTACCGGTAAAACAAAAACTTTACAAGTAATTGCCGAGGGTTTGAGCGATGCCAGTATCCCAGTGGTATTGATGGATATTAAAGGCGATCTCAGTGGTATTGCTGCTGCCGGCGCATCCAATTCCAAAATAGAAGAACGCATGCAGTTGATGGGTGGAGAATACAAACCATCGGCATTTCCGGTTGAGTTAATGACCTTGAGTGATGATGCAAAAGGAGTGCGGCTACGGGCCACCGTAAGTGAGTTTGGTCCCATTCTTCTTTCCAAAATTTTAGGATTAAATGATACACAGCAAGGCATTGTTGCCATGATCTTTAAATTCTGCGATGATAACAAAATGCCCTTGCTTGATCTGAAAGATTTTATCAAGATCATTCAATACATCAGCGATGAAGGCAAAGCAACCATTGAAAAAGATTATGGAAAAATATCTACCTCATCAACTGGTACCATTCTTCGTAAAGTAATTGAGCTGCAGCAGCAGGGTGCCGATGCATTTTTTGGTGAGCCCAGTTTTGAAGTGGACGACCTGATGCGTATCAGTGATGATGGTCGAGGCATGATCAGCATATTACGTGTAATGGAATTGCAAGATCGGCCTAAACTTTTTTCCACCTTTATGTTGAGTCTGTTAGCAGAGTTATATGCCACATTGCCCGAAGAAGGTGATATGGATAAACCCAAGCTTGTGTTGTTTATTGATGAAGCGCATCTTGTTTTCCAGGAAGCCAATGAAGCTTTGCTGCAACAGATCGAAACAGTGATCAAGCTCATCCGTTCAAAAGGCGTAGGGATTTTCTTTTGTACACAAAATCCGCAGGATGTGCCCGCCAGTGTATTATCACAATTGGGATTGAAAGTGCAACATGCTTTGCGTGCCTTTACAGCAGCTGATCGCAAAGTAATTAAACAGGCAGCAGAGAATTATCCTGAAACTGACTATTACGATGTAGATGAATTGCTCACACAGTTAGGTATTGGTGAAGCATTTGTAACACTGCTGAATGAAAAAGGAATTCCAACGCCGCTGGTGCATGCAATGCTGGTAGCACCCCGCAGCCGGATGGATGTATTGACAGATACAGAAGTTGATACACTTGTTGCCAAAAGTAAACTGGTGAAGAAGTATGCCACTACGATTGATAGTGAGAGTGCACATGAAATCATTACTGCCAAGCTGGAAGAAGCCGCTGAAAAAACCAAAGCGGCTGAAAAAGAAAAGGCGCAGGCAAAAGAAGAGAAAAAGCGACCTGCCAAAAAAGAAGAAACATTTTTTGATAACCCCACCGTAAAGCAAGTTGGCCGCACCGCCGCCAGTATTATTACCCGCAGTTTGTTAGGTGCGTTGGGTTTGGGTGGAAGAACAACCAGGAAGAAGACCGGTTGGTTTTAACTACAGTTCCTGCTTTTATGAAAGCACTTTTCCTTTTGCTGCAAGTAAAGCAGCAAATGAACAATCCTGTTTGTCTGAGCTTTAAATTGGGAGGTATCCGGTTTTAAAAAGCGCACAAATTATTTTGAAAGCAAAAAGGATTCACTAATTTACCAGAACAAAAGCTGACAACCTGTGGTCAGTGATTAGAGGAACGATTGCTTGCTATTTTCTATTGACTGACTGGGGTTATCAGGTTTAATTAATCACCAAACCAAAACAAAAAAGCATGAGAAAATCTGTGCAAAGGCTCGGGCAGCTATTGCTGTTCCTGCTATTCTCCACTATGGGCTTCAGCCAGTACACCGTAAAAGGAAAGGTTATCGACGATAGCCGCAACGAACCACTGGCGAACGTAAGCGTTTTAATTAAGGGAACAAAAATTGGTACAGTAACAGGAACTGATGGTACATTCACTCTGGAAGTGCCCGACAGTAAACCCGTTACACTTGTTCTTTCATTGGTTGGGTTCATGTCACAATCGATCAGCGTTTCCAGTGGATCAGCCTCACTTGATGTTACGCTTAAAACAGATGCGCTCAACCTTGAAGAAGTGGTTGTTACCGGTCTTGCATCTTCTGTAAAACGTAGTAACCTGGCCAATGCGGTTACTTCCATTAATTCAAAAGAGCTAACAGGAACTACACAAATTCAAACAACAGACGGAGCATTGTACAGTAAAGTACCGGGCGCAAACATTCGTATGAATGGAGGTGCTCCGGGCGGTGGGTTGTCTATTCAATTACGTGGTGTTTCCTCACTTGTAGGTGCATCGCAACCATTGATTATTATGGATGGCGTATACATCAACAACTCATTTCAGCGTACAGGTCGTGCTACCGTAAGTGGCGCTGCAGCTGGTGCTGGCGCACCGGCGCAGGATGATGGATCAAACCGTTTAGCTGATATTAATCCGAATGATATACAATCAATCGAAGTTTTGAAAGGACCTTCTGCTGCTGCTATTTACGGGACACGTGCCAATGCCGGTGTAATTATCATTACTACCAAAAAAGGTGCAACCGGAAAAACAGCGATCAGCTTTGGCCAGGATATTGGCTTTGGACGCCCGTTACGTTTATTGGGCACCGATAGCTGGAGTGTTGATAAGATCAATTTCTTTTTTACAAATCCTGCAAAACGCACAACTGAACTTGCACGCTTTCAGCAGGCACAAAGCACCGGCCAGTTTTTTGATTTCGAAGATTTGTTTTACGGAAACACTGCTACTCTTTCTAATACGAGATTGAGTTTGTCTGGCGGTACAGATAAAACGAAATTTTATATTGGTGGTGTTTTAACGAATGAAGAAGGTATTATACGTCGCACAGGATTTGAACGCTATTCTATTCGTGCAAATATTGATCATAAAATAAGTCAGCGTTTAAGTTTGTCTGTTAACTCAAATTTTATACGGTCGAATACTGATCGTGGGTTTACGGGTAATCAAAATAATACAGGTGCTTCTATTGGATATAATATTGCATATATCCCTAATTATTTTGATTTACGACCCAATGCAGCAGGTATTTATCCTGATGTAGATTATGGTGGTCCGAGAGAAAATCCATTAGCTGTTACAGATAAGGCAACCAACAATTCGCTGGTAAACCGCTTTATTCAATCGGGTACATTAAACTGGCAAATTCTTAATCGTACCAACTCTGATTTAAAATTGCAAATCACCGGTGGTATCGATTATCTGCAAAATACAACACTCATACACCTGCCCGAAGATCTGCAATTTCAAAGAGCACAGGCAAATCCCGGCGACGTATTACATGGACGTCAGGAAAGCTTTAATAA
This sequence comes from Bacteroidota bacterium, assembly GCA_023428755.1. Taxonomy (GTDB): domain Bacteria; phylum Bacteroidota; class Bacteroidia; order Chitinophagales; family Chitinophagaceae; genus Lacibacter. The sequence goes on along the minus strand of JAEYWX010000010.1, from coordinate 112,848 downwards.
AAATATTCAGGCTGCATTGGTTCACAATATCAGTGTAAGAAATTTCAATTTTACAACACAAGCCGGATTGGTTCGACTGGAATTTGATAATAGCGGAATATTCCTGCGGGGCCGTGGCCTTGCACCGAAGCAAACAAATGTACAACAGGCAACCGTACAACAGGTAGATCAGCAGTTTGACAGCAGAGTGAGAGAGGCAGGTATTTTTGCCCAGGAAGAGGTAAACTGGGATGATAAGGTAGTTGGTACAGTTGGTGTTCGTTTTGATAAATCAACACTAAACGGTGATATCAATAAGTTTTACGCATTTCCTAAAGCCTCATTGGCAATCAACCTTACCAATTTTGATTTCTGGAATGTTGGATTCATTAATCAGTTAAAGCCACGTATTGCCTATGGTGAAACTGCAGGTCCTGTTGGATTTGGTTCTATCTTCACTCCGTTAACAGGAACAAATATTGGTGGCTTACTCGGTTCAGTAGTTTCTACTCAAATTGGTAATACTGCTATCCGTCCTGAAACTGCACGTGAAATTGAATTCGGTATTGATGCGGGTTTCTTCAATAACCGTTTCGCATTAGAGGCAACGTATTACATTAAAACCACTGCAAACAATATTCAGAATTTGAATCTTTCACCGGCAGTGGGTGTAAATACTGTTCCAAGTAATGAGGCAGAACTGGAAAACAAAGGAATTGAGTTGGCTTTATCAGGAACCGTTATTCAGAAATCAAATATCCGTTGGTTCTCCCGTTTAATGTGGTGGAAGAACGATGTGATCGTAAAAAAACTCGGCATCCCATCTTACTTAACCGGAGCATTTGGAACCGCGTTAGGAACATATCTTATCCAACAAGGTGTCAGCCCGTTAACCATTGTAGGCTCTCCTGCAATTACTCCCGGTGTATTTACCGTGTGGGGACAAAATCAGCCCAAGTTTACCATGTCTTGGTATAATACAGTTAGTTTCCTTAAAAACTTTGAATTAAGTATGATGTGGGAATGGCGCAATGGCGGAGATAATATCAATCTCTCCAGCTTCCTTTCCGATTCAGGAGGTACAACTGCCGGTTGGTTTGATGATGATGACAAAGATGGCGTACCAAATGGCCGTCAACGTCCGCCTGCTCCGTATAACAATGCAGGTCGTTGGGTACAGGATGCCAGCTTCGTTAAAATGAGAGAGATCGGTTTGTATTACAATGTGCCGCAAACATCTGTTAACAAGTGGTTCAATGGTTTTGTAGATCGTATTCGTATTGGTGCATCTGGTAATAATGTATTCCTTTTTACAAAGTATGAAGGTTACGATCCCGAAACTTCAACTTTCGGTGCACAATCAGTAGCAGGTAATGTTGATGTAGGTCCATATCCGACAACACGTCGTCTTTTCTTTCACATTAACCTCGACTTCTAAAAAATAAAAAATCAGTATATGAAATATAAATTCATAAAATCATTTCTTGGAGCTGTTGCCCTTCTTTCAATGACGGCTTGTAATCCGCTGAAGCTGGAAGAAGTAGCAGATCCCAATAACCCGTCGGTAGGAAGTGTTTCTAACAATGCTTCACGTCCCCAAATACAATTTTTAATCACTGGTCTTGAATCACGTCATCGTGATTATGTGTTTACCGTTACTGCAGCCTTTGGTACGTTTGGCAGAGAGATATGGTATTTCAACGCATCAGATCCACGCTTCCAAACCGATTGGCTGGGACAAAGTGGACGCAGGCCTGATGCCGCTTATTTTGGTTTCGGTGCAACCGGCGGACCAGCTTATGCTTCCCCTTATCAGGCTATTCGCCAGGCAATTGTACTGCGTAATGCAGCCACCAATACATCGGTATTAAATGACCAGGAAAAGAAAGCAGTTACCGGGTTTGCAAAAACAATCATGGGTTATCAATTCATGATCCCTGCAAACTTCCTGTATGAAAATGGAATTCGGGTTGATATTGAAGATCCATTGAATCCGGGTGATTTTGTTCCTTACCAGGATGCATTAACGCATATCAAAGGGGTGCTTGATGAAGGCTTTGCTGATTTGAATGCAGCGGGTACTGCTTTTCCCTTTACACTTACCTCGGGCTGGGCCGGTTTTAATACCATCGACGGACTTAAAAAGGTAAACCGGGCTGTTGCTGCACGGTTGGCTATTTACCGCAAAGATTGGCAAGGTGCATTAGATGCATTAAATGCATCGTTCATGAATTTATCAGGTAGTTTAACTGCTGGCCCTGCTCATACATATGGCGCTGCTCCTGATGTGTTCAACCCATTATTTTATGTATTGGATGCGAGTCTTAGTACGATCATTGTTGTACATCCTTCAATGCTGGCAGATGCAACGCCAAATGATGCACGTGTTGCCGCAAAATTTTTCCAGCGTACATCTTCTGCCAGTGTTTCAACTGACGCAGGAACCTTGTTTGGTACACATCAAGACCGGCGCTGGCCAAGCAATACAACTGCTATACCATTTATTAAAAATGAAGAACTGATCTTAATAAAAGCAGAAGCACATGCACAATTAAATCAACCGGCATTGGCAGTTGCTGCAATTGATGTTATTCGCAATGCTGCGGGGATAGGAAGTTACGGTGGCGCACAAACGCAGGCAGCGTTGATCAACGAGGTGTTATATCAGCGTCGTTATTCACTATGGGCTGAGCCTTGGGGGCATCGCTGGATCGATACACGGCGTTATGATCGTATGAATGAAATTCCTGTTGCTGCAGATCAGGGAGCTGTATTCCGTCAGTTTCCCATACCCCAGGCCGATTTGAACTGGGATATATATACAGGAGGTTAATTCTGTTTGTTGTTCTGATGATAAAAGACACGCTGTGATAACAGCGTGTCTTTTATACTTATTTTTTTCTGAGTAAACCATCCTCACTCAACATCACTTTTTCTTCGGCCAGTAAATGATCAATTACTTTCCACACCCGTTCTTTTTGTTTGCTGCCTAACCGGCTGATGAAATCTTTAACAACAAAACCTTGTGCAGAAGCAGCAGTGAGAATCTGTTGCTGCAGTTGTGTAAACTCGGCAGGGGAGAGCTCATTTCCTTTTTTCCATAAACACACATCACATACGCCGCAATCTTCAATATTTTCATCGCCAAAGTAAGTGCCAATTACTTTGCTTCGGCAAATGTTTGTATCGCTTACATAACCCAGCATAGCTTTGACACGCAGTTCAAATTGTTCTTTCCGTTGCAGCCGGTTATGTGGATTGATGAACAGATCTTCCACGGCCGGGCGGTTTTCTTTGAACTGTAACTGTGCATTTTCTTTTTGCGGCGAGTACTGTATAATACCATGCCGGTGTAGTTGCTGCAATGCCTGTTTGATGTTTTCCAGATCAGTTTTTACAATACTCACCAATTGTTTTTCTGAGATGAACGATTCCATATCAAAGATGCCACCATAGTTACGGAGTAATGCTTTGATAAATGGTTCCAGTTGTGGATGCTGTTGCTCAAATTCTGCAAGGCGATCTTTGCTGGCGGTGAAAACAACTTTCGCTGGCAAGAAAATCTGTTCAGCATAATTGATCCAGCCTTCCTTCTCCAATGTTTTGAGTGCATACACAGCCGTATGCAGATTGAGTTTAAATGTTCGCACAAAATCCTGCAGGTCAAAATCCATCCACAGTAATTCACCACTCCCACTCGGCAGTTGTAAATAGTTCACTAAACATTGATATACTTTTTTCACTTCAGCAATGGATGGAAAGCGAATGGCCGATGCATTGGACAGTTCTGTAAGGTCTCTTTCTTCGTATAATAAAACGGCATAGGATTTTTGCCCATCTCTGCCGGCCCTGCCTGCTTCCTGGTAATAGTTTTCCAAACAATCCGGCACATCGTGATGAATTACTACACGCACATCCGGTTTATCGATCCCCATCCCAAATGCATTGGTGCATACGATCACTCTTGTTTCATTCTTTAACCACGATTCCTGCCGCTTGCTTCGTTCATCATTTGACAAGCCTGCATGGTAATAGTCGGCAGAAATATGATGCAGCTGTAACAGTTGCGCTGTTTCCTGTGTCATTTTCCGGCTCTTACAATACACGATCGCTGTGCCTTGTACATTATTGAGAATCTGTAAAATTTTATTGATGCGGCTCTCCACACGAAACACACTGAACGATACGTTGGGCCGCTGAAACGATCCTTTGTAAATATGATGATTGCGAAACTGCAGCTGCTTGCAAATATCATCCTGCACAACAGGTGTGGCCGATGCAGTTACCGCCAGCACAGGTACGTTTCGTAATTCACTGCGGAGTTCTTTAATGTTTAAATACGACGGACGAAAATCATATCCCCATTGTGAAATACAATGTGCTTCATCTACTGCGATCAATTGTACATTCATGCCGGGCAGATATTCAAGAAAGAGTTTTGTTTCTAACCGTTCGGGTGAAACATAAAGAAATTTCAGTTGGTCATTCACCGCCATCTGTAAAATATCTTTCACCTGCGGGAAAGGCATGCCGGTGTAAATAGCTGCAGCCCTGATATCTTTTCGATGTAATGCTTCTACCTGGTCTTTCATTAAGGCAATAAGCGGAGATACAACAATGCATAAACCATCTTTTGCTAACGCAGGCACTTGATAACAAATACTTTTACCGCCGCCCGTTGGTAACAATGCAAGCGTATCACGACCTTCTAAAACAGACGTGATGATTTCTTCCTGCATTGGCCGAAAGGAAGAGTAGCCCCAGAATTGGTGAAGTATGTGATGAATGTTTTTCATAGCCCCTGCTACAATTCTAGAAGAATTAAATTCAATCCATCAATTCTGGTAAAACCTTTATCTGCAGTAACAAAAGGAAGCTGGTATTTTATAGCTGTGGCCGCAATAATAGCATCAGGAGTTTTTATCTTAGTGTTTTGCTTTATTTCAATCGTTGTATCTTTTATATCATCATCAAACGGAAGTATGATACAATGTTTAATAAAATTCCGCCTGTCTTTCATACTGATGCCCTCAATGGTTTTAACACCAAGAAGTTCAATTTCCGAAATGACAGAAATATGAAACGTTGAAAATTGATAATAACTTACCTCCGGCCTTCCCTCCAGAAAGTAAATAATAATGTTGGTGTCAACTAAAATTGATTTAATCCCACTCACTTCTTACTTTTTTCTGAAACTCGAGTCCGTCTATTTCGCTCTTGCTAATGCCGAAAAAACTGGCAACGTTTCCTTTGCCCTTCTTTTTCATTTGTTTCTCCATCTTTTCGAGCACCGCTTTTATTTGCTTTTTAGTAGCTTTTTTAGGTATCGTCACTGTCATAAAAAAAAGTTTCATACGTAAATTACATTTTTCTTTTTATTAAACCACCTTCTTCACAAACAACCTCACACTGTTGATCGCCAGTACTACATCACTCAATCCCATTACCAATGCGCCAAAGGTGGGCGTTAATAAACCAACAGCGGCTACGGGTATAGCAATGATGTTGTAAAAGAAGGCCCAGAACAGATTTTGTTTGATGGTGAGGAATGTATGCTTACCTAGGCCTAATGACAGTGGTAAATTTTTCAATCCGTGATTCATCAGCACCACATCAGCTGTTTGCATGGCCACTTGCGATGCTTCGCTTAAGGAAATACCAATGGTTGCTTTTGCCAACGCCGGCGCATCATTGATGCCATCGCCTACCATTGCGGTTGGCGTGGTTTTGCTCAACTGGTCGATAACGGTCAGTTTTTGTTCAGGAGTTTGTTCAGCAATTACTTCGTCTATCCCTAACTGTTGAGCAATCGCTTCTGATTTTGCTTTTCGATCTCCACTCAGCAAAATCGTTTTGATCTGTTTGCTTTTCAGGTATGCAATAATACCAGCTGCTTCTTCACGTACTTCATCTTTCACATCTACCCAGCCAACAAGTTCTCCATTTCTCAACACATATACATTGTGTGTTTCATCGGTTGTAACATGTGATGCTGCTTTGTACGAACCAGCGATCCACTCAATTCCATCTTTGGTTACGGCTTTCATTCCAAATCCTTTGATCTCTTCAATCGAAGCCCAACGTTCATCTTTGTTTGTTTTCCATGCAGTATTGATGCATGCAGCAATCGGGTGATTGGAATATTTTTCGAGCGAATAGACGATGCGTTGAAATTCGTGAGTTGTGAGTTGTGAGTGGTGAGTGTGGACTTCCGCTGTTGAAATACTATTGCTGTTTGTTGAACTGTTATTTGCCGATTGACTATTGCTCATTGCTAATTGTCCATTTCCAATTAACCATTCATCATTCACAATCTTCCAATCAGCCAATACAAATTTCCCGGTGGTTAGTGTTCCCGTTTTATCAAATACAACCTGTGTAATATTTTTAAACAGTTCCAGGCTTTTTGAATTACGGAATAGCACGCCATTTTTTGCGGCACGCCCTAATCCTACTGCAATAGCAGCAGGTGTAGCCAATCCCATTGCACAAGGGCAAGCGATCACCAACACCGCAATACTCCGCATCAGTGCCGGTGTAAACTCTTTCAGAATGATCCAGTTTACGCTCAGTGTTACAATGGCAATTCCCAATACAACAGGAATAAACACAGCACTGATTTTATCAGCCATTTGTTGTACGGGAGGTTTTTCGCCTTGTGCCTGTTTTACAAGGTTCACAATGTTGGCGAGCACCGAATCTTTGGCGGCAGCAGTTACCTGTGCTTTTACGGTACCATCAACCAAAATGCTTCCACCTACCAGTTGGTCTTTTTGTTTTTTTGTTAATGGTAAGCTTTCACCGGTTATGATGGCTTCGTTCACGGTTGCTTCGCCCCATAGTATTTTACAATCAGCCGGTATCTGTTCTCCGCTTTTAATTAAAATAAGATCGCCCACATGCAGCACTGTATTTTCAACCGGAAAGATCTGTTCCTGGTGCTGATCATCAAACGCAATCATGTTTGCCATTACCTTTTGGCTTTTGGCCAAACTGTTGAGTGCCCGTTGTGTTTGTTGCACTGATGCATCTTCTAAATAGTTACCAAGAAAAACAAGTGTGATGATGGTGGCGGCCGTTTCGTAAAACATGTATTCTTCTGCCTGCCCTGTAAGTGTACCGTACAAACTATACACAAATGCAGCAGTAGCACCAACTGTCACCAGTACATTCATGTTGGGCATTCCGTTGCGGATGCTCTTGATGGCACTGCGTCCAAAGAAACTCATCCCGATCACATATACCGGTAAACACAATCCCAGCTGCACCCATGGATTCATCAGCCAATGCAAATGAAACCAGCGTTCAAACATATGCAGCATCAGGATCAATGTAAATGGTGCACAAAGAAGTACGTAGCGCAGAAATTTATTGATAGGCTGTTTGTCTGTTTGTTTGGTTGTAACACCATTTTTTTCTGCTACCTGGTAACCGAGTGATTCAATTCCTTTTTCTATTTTTCCGTTTTGATTTTCATCCAGCGTATCAAAAATTACCTCGCCTGTTACCGGGTTTACCTTCACATTTTTCATTCCCTCTTTTTCCAGGAACTTATTAATGGTGAGGGCACAATTGGTACAGGTCATTCCATCTACTTTCCAGTTCACTGTTTTCATGTCATTCTTTTTTTCTCGTTTCACCAATTCTATGAGCCGTAAAAAGCGATCCTGGTTTGATGAAAGCTGCCTGCAGAACAGCAGCAGCATAACAGGATCATTTTTATGCATCTTTCCTGCTGCAAATTTACGATGGAAGTAAAAGCGCCTCAATCAATATCTTTGCAACCACTATTCATTTTAACAGTGCCATACACGTTTACGACAGATACTATTCATGAAGTTGCCAGGCAGGTGTGGGAACAATGCCGGCAATACAAAGTATGGGCCTTTGATGCGCCAATGGGCAGCGGCAAAACCACGTTTATTCATGCGTTGTGCGATGTGCTGGAAGTAAAAGATGCAGTTGGCAGCCCCACGTTTTCCATCATCAACCAATACCAGGCGAAAGATGGGAAAACTATTTATCACCTCGATCTATACCGGATCAAGGATGAAGAAGAAGCCATTCAGGCAGGGGTAGAAGATGTGTTGTACAGCGGCGAACTTTGTATGGTAGAATGGCCTGGTAAAACACCCTCTCTTTTTCCACCCGATACCGTTTATCTTCAGTTGGAAGTAACCGGCAGCAACAGCCGAAGATTAACTATCCAAGTTCCAAACTAGTTTTGTAATTTGGGTTCTTTCTAAAATTCAACCAGCAGTATTGTATGGCTTTATCGAAACCAATTGTAAGTGCATCGTTCAGCTACGATACTTTAGAAGAGAAATTAGATGTAAAGCCGAAAGGGGCGCAACTTTTCATTGGTATTCCCCGTGAGCAAATGTTCCAGGAAAACCGGATTGCTCTTACACCGGAAGCTGTAAGTGTACTGGTGAGCAATGGCCACCGGGTAATGATCGAATACCTTGCTGGTGAAGGTTCGCATTTTACCGATAAAGATTATAGTGAAGCTGGTGCCAAGATCGCATACGATCGAAAAGAAGTATATCAATGCGATATACTGATCAAGTCGGCGCCCGTTTGTGAAGAGGAACTGGACTTGCTAAAGCCCGGTCAAACCATTATTTCGCCCATTCATATTGCAGTGATGAAACCGGAGATACTGGAGGGGATGATGGAAAAACGGATCACTGCTTTATCGTTTGAAAATTTAAAAGATGATTCCGGGCATAACCCCATTGTGCGAAGCATGAGTGAAATTGCAGGTAGTGCCGTGATGTTGATCGCCGGACAATATCTCAGCAGTTTCAATAACGGAAAAGGTGTGTTGCTGGGAGGCATCAGCGGTATTCCGCCAACAAAAGTAATTATCATTGGTGCCGGTATAGTGGGCGAATATGCAGCCCGTACTGCATTAGCGATGGGTGGAAGTGTAAAAGTGTTTGATAACAATATTTATAAGTTGAAGCGGATGCAAACGGCCATTGGTCACCGCATGTGGACATCCGTTGTGGAACCAAAAATTCTGGCGAAACAATTGAAGACCTGTGATGTGGCAGTGGGTGCATTGTCATCCATTGGTGGTGCCAGAAGTCCCATTGTTGCTACCGAAGAAATGGTGGCGCAGATGCGTCCCGGCAGTGTGATTGTTGATGTAAGTATCGATCGGGGTGGTTGTTTTGAAACCAGTGAAGTAACCAGTCATGAAAGCCCCATTTTTATCAAGCATGGCGTCATTCATTATTGTGTTCCGAATATCCCCAGCGGTTTTGCACGTACTGCTTCTACCGCCATCAGCAATGTATTGATGCCATTGCTTCTTGAAATAGCAGATGAAGGTGGCTTGGAAAAATTACTCTGGCATAAGCTCAATATCCGCAATGGAATTTATCTCTTCAAAGGAGCACTCACTAATTTTTATCTCAGTCAGCGGTTTGATTTAAAGTATACCGATCTGAATTTGTTGATTGCAAGCAGGGGGTAGCTCAATTTGAAAATTTGCGAATTTGAAGATTTGAAAATTGCAATCATTCGCAATCCTACTTGTACTCTTCTCTTTCCGGCATAAATACATCAATCACTTTACAATTGCTGATGGCTTTTCCGCCGTGTTTGATGTTGCCTGGAATGGTTACTACCGCACCGGCAGTTAATACCTGCGTTTGTCCATCAACGGTTAATTCAAATTCGCCTTCCACTACATGCATGATCTGTTCATGAACATGTGAATGTTCCGGAATAGGAGCGTTGGCATCAATATTCCAGAAGGCAATGGTAGAAGTTCCGGTATGAACAAACTTGCCATGATAGCCCGGAAATAATTCTTTTGTTGGAATGGAATCGAGGTGATGGAAGTACATGTGCTTATTGTTTATAGTCCATGATGCTGATCTTGTAATTGCAGAAATTGTATTCTACTTCATCGTTACTGCTTACAATTACCAATCGATCGTTGCAATGCTCATTAATGAGGCGGTGATACAATGAAATACCATCTGCATCTAAGTTGGTACAGGGCTCATCGAGTAATACAACCGGTACATCACTCAAAATGGCTTGCGCCAGTTTCACCCGTTGTTTCATACCACTGCTGAAATTGCGGAGTTGTTTTTCCTTTGCTTTTTCAAGTCCGAGCAAATGAACAATACCTTCAACAGATAATGATGAAAGAAATGGTTTGAACGAATGATGAAACGAAAGAAACTCCACCAAGGTCATTTCTTCCGGCAGTTCCAGGTAAGGAGCTGCAATGCCAATGTATTGATGATGATTTTCTGTTGAGATAGTGTTGGCCGCATTGGTAAATACAATGCTGCCTTCTGAATGTTGCACTGCCCCTGCAATTACCTGCAGCAAGGTTGATTTACCCGAGCCATTATTGCCCGTGATAGCATAGGCATTACCAGCAGTGAATTCGTGATTGAAGTGACGAAAGATCCATTCCCTGTTATATCGCTTACCGGCATCAGAAAGCAATATCCTCATCGCCACCTGTTTGTGATTTACGTTTAATAACGCCGATCTCCGATTTCTTGATGAATCCAAGAATTTCATCCCTGGTTTCAGTAACCGGCAACATTTGTTCAATCAGCTCAACGGCTTTGGAAACAATATGCTTTTCTACAAAAAGAATATGATAGATCTTAAAAATCTCTTCAATGGTTTCTTTGCTGTAACCCCGCCGACTCAATCCCACATTGTTGATGCCAACATAGCTCAACGGTTCACGGGCAGCTTTTACATATGGCGGTACATCTTTTCGGATAGCGCTCATTCCGGCGATATACGTATGCTTTCCAACATGTGTAAATTGATGGGCTGCACTCATACCACCAATAATGGCAAAGTCATCAATGGTAACATGACCGGCCAACTGCACCGAATTGGCAAGTATTACATTGTTGCCAACAATACAATCGTGTGCCACATGCGCATAGGCCATAATAAGGCAGTTGTTCCCAACCTTGGTTGTATTCTTATCGGTTGTACCACGGTGAATGGTTACGCATTCACGAATGGTGGTGTTATCGCCAATTTCTGCCAATGTATATTCGCCACGGTATTTCAAATCCTGCGGCACTGCACCAATTACAGCGCCGGGAAATATGTTGCAGTTCTTACCAATGCGTGAAGCAGAGAAAATAGTGACATTGCTCATTACGTGTGTACCATCCCCAATTACCACATCATCGTGAATAACGGAAAATGGATCAATGGTTACATTGGCACCAATCTGAGCGTTAGGGTGTATATGCGCAAGGTTACTAATCATTCTTGGTTCTTTTTACAATTTGAGCAGTGAGGTCGCCTTCGCACACCACTTTGCTGCCCACAAAGATGGTTCCTCTCATTTCAACAATACCTCTTCTGATGGGGTTTTTTAATTCCATTTTTAAAAGTAAGGTATCGCCGGGAACTACTTTTTGTTTGAATTTACAATTATCCACTTTCAAAAAGTATGTATCGTATTTGTCTTCGGTATCTTTTGGTATGGCCAGCAAACCGCCGCACTGCGCCAATGCCTCAATCTGTAACACACCGGGCATTACATAGTTGCCTGGAAAATGCCCTTGGAAAAACGGCTCGTTGTAAGTTACGTTTTTCACGCCCACAATATAGGTGTCTGTTAACTCAATGATCTTGTCAACCAATAAAAACGGATAACGATGCGGAAGAATTTTTTCGATAGAAGTTACATCGTGTACCGGTGGTTTATCAGGATGATAAACAGGAACATTTACTTTGAACCGGTTCTTTTTGATATGTTCTTTGATCTTGCGGGCAAACTCCACATTGCTTGCATGTCCGGGGCGGTTGGCAATAATATGTGCTTTGAAAGGCATACCCACCAAGGCAAGATCACCAACGAGGTCGAGCAGTTTATGACGTGCAGGTTCGTTGGGGAAACGCAGTTCAAGGTTATTTAAATAGCCTTCGCTGGTAATCGCAAATTTTTCCTTGCCAAATGCTTTGGAAAGGGTTTCGAGTTGTTCATCACTTACGGGTTTATCAACCACTACAATAGCGTTGTTCAGATCGCCGCCTTTGATCAAATTGTTTTTGAGCAGATATTCCAGTTCGTGAAAAAAGGAAAAGGTTCGGCAGGGGGCAACTTCGGTATTGAATTCATTTACATTCCGCAATTGAGCATGTTGTGTGCCCAGCACCGGCGAATTAAAATCAATCAACGTATTGATCCGGTATTCGGTTGATGGCATTGCCACCATTTCCACTTTCTTGTTTTCGTCAAGAAAATAAATATTATGATCAATTGTATACCATGTTTTAATGGCATCCTGTTTTTTGCTGCCTGCTTTGTGAAGAGCTTCCACAAACGGACGTGAACTGCCATCGAGAATAGGAACTTCAGGTCCATCGATCTTTACCAGGGCATTGTCAATTTCACAACCAACAAAAGCTGCCAGCAAATGCTCAACCGTATTTACAACAGCGCCATTGTTTGAAAGGGTAGTGCTGCGGTTAGTTTCCACCACAAAATCTACATCGGCTTTTACGGTGGGTTGATCAGGAAGATCGGTACGTTGAAAAACAATACCGGTATTGGGTTCGGCCGGCTCAAGGATCATCGTAACGGGCGAACCTGTATGGATCCCTACCCCGGAAATGGTAATTGATTCAGCAAGTGTATGTTGATTGGCTTGTTCGGAGCCATTACTGCCATTACTGTTATTCATGGGCACGAAAGTAATAAAAAAGAGGTGAAACGCTCGTAAGCGTGTAGCGGCAGTTAAATACTTTCTTTTTCAGCTACTAATTGTTTGATGAGTTGTTCCAGTTCGGCGATGCGTTTCTCCAGGTCGGGGAGGTTACGGAAGATGGCCTGGCTGCGCAGTGTGCTTGTATAATCAAAGGCCGGTGAACCCGTTACCACACTGTTGGGCACTTTCATGGATTTGCTTACGCCGCTTTGGGCATTAATGCGGCTGCCATCGGCGATGGTAATATGGCCTACAATGCCTGCCTGTCCGCCGATCATTACACGGTTGCCGATTTTGGTACTGCCGCTTACACCGGTTTGTGCTGCAATAACAGTGTATGTTCCAATTTCTACATTATGTGCGATCTGGATGAGATTATCGAGTTTAGCACCTTTGTGAATGATGGTGGAACCCATCGTAGCACGGTCAATGGTGCAATTAGCGCCGATCTCCACTTCATCTTCCACCAGTACATTTCCGATTTGCGGTACTTTCTTGTAAGTTCCATCTGCCTGTGGTGCAAATCCAAATCCATCGCCACCCAAAACCGTTCCGGCATGAATGATCACTTTTTGCCCCACCACACAATCATGATAAATTTTTACCCCGGCGTGCAACACGCTGTTATCACCAATCACTACATTATTGCCCAAAAAGCAATGCGGATGCACTTTTACGTTTTTACCCAGCTTTACATTTTCGCCCACATAACTGAATGCACCAACAAAAACGCCCTCTTCAATAATGGCTGATTTTGCCACGAATGATGGCTCCTGGATGCCCACCATCTTTTGTTCCATGATCTTTTCGTAGGCTTGCAGCAAAGTGGCAAACGCACTGTATGCATCGGGCACACGAATGAGTGCCGCTTTTACCGGCTCCCGCAATTCCAGCGATTGGTTAATGATAATGATGGAAGCACCGGTGCTGTATAAATAATCTTCGTACTTGGGATTGGCTAAAAAGGCGAGCTGGCCGTCAACCGCTTCTTCAATTTTGCTGAAAGAACGAACTGTTGCGTTGGGGTTACCTTCTATCGAACCATTAATGATGAGTGCAATTTGCGAGGCGGAAAACTCCATGTATCCTGTCTTAATATTTTAAAGTTACTTTCAAAAACGTTCCAAAACAATCTTTATGATAGCAATTCTCAGCTTTTTATGCAAACGGTGGCCGGCAAAGGTAAAATTTCCGAACCGGGCTATGAATGGCTTTATGGATCAATCCATATTCAACCTCCGAAATATCTTTCACGGTTCCATCTTTGTATAAAATGTTGATGAGCTCGTTGCCGGGATTGTACATTCTGTTTTCGGCAATGCCATTGAACACAAAGTATGGTACCTCTTCGTCAGTTAATGACAGTTGTTCTTTTGCTTTCCGCTGCACTGCTTCAATTTCTTTTTCATTAAACGGTTGCATCTGCAGTTTTGTTTTCAGCATGTTGCGGTTTAATAACCATTGGCTGAGGGTGCTCAATACTTTATCCGGGTGGTGCATCCATTTTTTGATGGAAGCCAGCACATCATAATCGTCCAGTTCACAAAACTTGGCCAGGTTGTTTTTAATAAATGATGCCGATTGGGTTGTACGCAAAAATTCATCCAGAATTGGGTTCGATGAAAAATGACCGGTTTCGTTCTTGGCCACTACCCGTGCCCGTTCTAAAATTTTCACCAGCATATTTTCAGCACTGAGCACCGTTTTATGCAGGTACGCCTGCCAGTACATGAGGCGACGGGCCACCAGGAATTTTTCGATACTGTACACGGCTTTTTCTTCCACCATCAATTCATTGTTGTGTACCACCATCATTTTAATAATACGGTCGTACCCAATTACACCTTCGCTTACCCCGCTGTAAAAACTGTCACGTGTCAAGTAGTCCATCCGGTCCACATCCAGCTGGCTGCTGATGAGCTGGTGTAAAAACAGTTTGGGGTACGTGCCTTTGAAAATGGAGATGGCCATGTCAAAAGCACCATTGAATTCTTTGTTGAGATGTTCAAAAATGAGGAGTGATATTTCTTCGTGATGTACATCTTCAATCAACACATGTTCCAGTGCATGACTGAAAGGACCATGTCCTACATCGTGGAGCAATATTGCCAGTTTGGCTGCCTGTTCTTCTTCTTTGCTGATGTCAACCGCTTTGCTTTTTAATTCAGTCAGTGCCAGGCACATTAAATGATAAGCACCCATGCTGTGATGCAGGCGGGAATGAACAGCACCTGGGTACACCAGGTGTGCCAATGCCATTTGGTGTATGCGGCGTAAACGCTGGTAAAAAGGATGCGATAAAACCCGGTAGATCAACTCATCATCAAAGGTGATAAAACCATGCACCGGATCATTCACTATTTTTCTGAACTTCATTTGCTTAGGGGTTGCTTTTTCTTGCCGGTTCATTTAAAAGCTCATTTCATTGGTAAACTGTTAAATATCCGTTGGACAAGTGTGCAAAGGTAATGCCTTGTGCCATGAAACTTGTACCTTGAGGGCTTAACTTTCGTATTAAAAACAGAAGCATGGCATTAGCACAAATTCTTTGGGTAGATGATGAAATTGAAAGTCTGCAATCACAAAAATTATTCCTTGAAAATAAAGGCTATGAAGTACACACATTGACCAATGGGTTCGATGCCATTGATTATGTAAAAGAAAATCCGGTGGATGTGGTGCTGATGGACGAAAGCATGCCCGGTATTACCGGACTGGAAACCTTAACCAAGATCAAGGAAGTAAATCAGTCGATCCCTGTTGTACTCATCACCAAAAATGAAACCGAGAACCTGATGGATGATGCCATTGGTTCGCAGATCAGCGATTACTTAATTAAGCCAGTAAACCCCAACCAGGTATTGCTTAGTTTAAAAAAGATCATCGATAACAAACGGCTGGTGAGTGAAAAAACAACTTCGGCCTACCAGCAACAGTTCCGCAATTTGTTTATGGCCCTCAACAGTAATCCCAATTACAATGAGTGGATGGACATTTACAAAAAACTGGTGTACTGGGAACTGGAAATGAGCAAGGCCGACAGCCCTGAAATGAGCGAAGTACTGCAACAGCAGAAAAGCGAAGCCAACAACGAATTTTTCAAATACATTTCCCGGCACTATTCTGATTGGGTGAAATCAAAAGCGGCCGAAGCTCCCATTATGAGCCACACGCTGTTTCAGTTCAAAGTATTGCCCCATGCCGAGAAAGGCGTACCGCTTTTTTTTATTTTGATCGATAATCTGCGCTTCGATCAGTGGAAAGCCATACAGCCCATTTTTGCAGAGAGCTTCCGTATTGCAGAAGAAGATTCGTTTTATGCAATATTACCTACGGCTACGCAATACAGCCGCAACGCCATCTTCAGCGGATTGATGCCGGTTGATATTGAAAAGAAATTTCCCCGGCAATGGAAAAATGATAATGACGAGGGTGGAAAAAATCTGCACGAAGAAGAGTTTTTCAGGGAGCAGTTAAAACGGCTTGGTAAAAGCGATCTGAAACTATCTTTTACCAAAGTGTTGAACCACCAGGCAGGGCAGGAGTTGGTGAACAATATTCATAACCTATTGCAAAATGACATCAATGTAATTGTGTACAATTTTGTGGACATGCTCAGTCATGCACGCACTGAAATGGAAGTGTTGAAGGAACTGGCCAATGATGAAAAAAGTTACCGCAGCATTACTGTCAGCTGGTTCGAGCATTCGCCGCTGTACCAGGCACTGCGGAAAATTGCGGATAAAAAGATCAACATTGTAATGGCTACCGATCATGGCAGTATTCGTGTACAAAAATCAGCTAAGGTGATCGGCGATAAGGAAACCACCACCAATATCCGTTACAAACACGGCCGTAATCTCAATTTCGAACAGAAAGATGTACTCTCGTTCCGTGATCCGGCCGATGCAGGGTTGCCTTCTCCCAATGTAAATTCATCGTTCATTTTTGCAAGAGAGGATATGTATCTCTGTTACCCGAACAATTATAATTATTACGCCAATTATTACCGTAATACATTCCAGCATGGAGGGGTGAGTTTGGAGGAAATGATTGTACCGGTGGTGCGGATGACGAGCAAATAGCCTGATGTACGATGTGAGAAGTACGATGTACAAAGGTCTGACTGTGGAAAAGTCCTCTGTAATGAAACAGGTTATGAGCAGCAGTACCGGTAAATTTGCAACGAATTAAATATCCTTCAGGGATAGGGGCATGAAACTGAATCAAACAACATTAGATAAGCTGGAAGATATCCTGGAAGAAAGCGGTTACGTTGTTCGTTACGAACGTGGCACTTTCCAGAGTGGTTATTGCATACTGGAACAAAAAAAGGTAGTGGTGCTTAATAAATTCCTGATGCAGGAAAGCCGTATTAACACCCTGCTCGAATTGATTCCGCAGGTCAACATCAACTTTGATGCGCTTACAGCAGGTTCACAGAAATTATACGAAGAAGTGATGGCACTGGCCGAAGCGAAAGCAAAGGCAACGAATGCGGAATCATAAATGGAAAATGAGAAATTAAAAATGAAGAAGTTATTTCACGACAATCGTTACTTTTTCATTTCTCATTTTTACTTTTTCATTTTTAATTTTAACTCGTGACCTATCCTCCCATTAAAATAACATTTCTCGGAACAGGTACCAGCAGCGGCGTACCCATGATCGGTTGTGATTGCGAGGTATGTACATCGGCCGATGCAAAAGATAATCGGTTACGCAGCAGTATTATGATTGAAACTGTCGACACAACGATTGTTGTAGATACCACTCCCGATTTTCGTTACCAGATGTTGCGGCTCGGTGTAAAAAAAGTAGACGCCATTATTTTCACGCATCCACATAAAGATCACATGGCGGGTTTAGATGATGTAAGAGCCTTCAATTACATCAATAAAAAACCCATGGAGGTGTATTGCAATTATCTTACGGAAGAAGCTCTCCGCCGTGATTTTTATTATGCATTTTCCGATACGAAATATCCGGGCGTTCCGGAGATTAATCTTAATACGATTACGGACGAACCGTTTACGATCAATGAACTGTTGATTGAACCGATTCTTGTATGGCATTTAAAAATGCCGGTATTGGGTTTCCGCTTTGGACCGTTCACGTATATTACCGATGCTAATTTTATTGAAGACGATCAGAAAGAAAAGATCAAGGGAAGCAACGTGATGGTGTTAAATGCGCTGCGGAAAGAAAAACATATTTCACACTACAATCTTGAACAGGCAATTGCATTGGTGCAGGAACTGCAAGTGCCGGAAGCATACTTCACACATATCAGTCACCAGTTAGGAACACATGCATCTGTTGATGCGGAATTGCCTGCCGGTATACACTTAGGCTATGATGGCTTGGTACTGAATGTATAAATATACTAACCGCTATACCCGCTTTGTAGTATTTCATTTTTCTGTTGTGGCGATTATTTTTAGGGTATGCAGTTTACCCAAACCAAATGGATCAAGGAATATTTTTCCTTCACCAAAAAAGAACGCAATGCTGTGCTGCTGCTTGGCACACTTGCCGTTTTGTTTGCCATGCTCCCTGCCATGTTTCCTTTTCTTGTAAAAGATAGTATGGAACTGGTGGTTGATACAGCTACACAAAACGAGATCGCTGCCTTGCAAGTAATCAACGAACCAACCGAACGCAGAACTGCTTCTTATTCTGATGCCGAGTTGTATCAGCCAAAGCAATCACGATTTGAAAAATTCAGAAGCGAACAATCAAATGCCGTACTGTTTGCATTCGACCCCAACACAGCGTCTGCTGCAGAATGGAAACAATTAGGGCTGCGTGATAAAACCATTCAAACCATTCTCAACTACCGAGCAAAGGGCGGCAAATTTTTTAAACCCGAAGATATGCAGCGAATCTATGGGCTTCGTCCGGCCGATTATGAACGGTTGAAACCCTATGTTCAAATTGCCACACAACGAAAAGAACAACCTTCCACGTTTATTACAACAGAAACAAAAGCAGAGCGAAAGGAATATACAGCTGCAGTAATTGATATTAATACAGCTGATACAGTTGAATGGAAAAAGCTCAAAGGCATTGGATCAGGCTATGCAAGACGTATTGTGAATTTCCGTTCCAAACTGGGAGGCTTTATTTCGGTTGACCAGGTAAAGGAAACATATGGGTTACCCGACTCTGTTTTTCAGCAAATCAAACCACAGCTTCGTTTTGATGCTTCAACGATCCAGCAAATTGATCTCAACAAAGCTACAGTAGAGCAGCTCAAAGCACATCCTTATATTGCCTATGCTGTGGCCAATGCCATTGTGCAGTACCGAAACGAGCATGGCGAGTTCAGTTCGGTAACCGATATCCGCAAAATTGGAGCGATCGATGCCACCTTGTTCACGAAAATTGCCCCTTATCTCACTGTCAGGTAAACAGAAATATTTTTTTAATCCATTCACTAACAATTGTTAGTAATCTCCCTATATTTGCATTGCCGTTTCGATTGATTGCTATAAGTAAGCAAGTTGAGTCATGGTACTGGTTGTAGGTCAGTTCATGGCTCAACTTATTTTAAAACCTATTTGAAAACTTTATACGAACAATGAATTTTATACACGACGAAGTAACACAGCAGGTAGCACAGGTAACAAAGGATTTCGCTCAAAAGCACATCAAACCACATGTAATGGAGTGGGATGAAACGCAGCATTTTCCAAAAGAGGTGCTGCAGGAAATGGGGAAGCTGGGGTTGATGGGCATTTTTGTTCCGGAAGAGTATGGTGGCAGCGGATTTGGATATCATGAATATGTGGCGGCAATTGTAGAAACTGCAAAAGTGTGCGGTTCCATTGGGTTAAGTCTGGCTGCACATAATTCGCTCTGCACAGGTCATATTTTATATTGTGCGAATGAAGAACAGAAGAAAAAATATTTGCCGAAACTGGCAAGTGGCGAATGGATTGGTGCATGGGGTTTAACTGAACCCAACACAGGCAGCGATGCGGGCAATATGAAAACAACAGCTGTGAAAGAAGGGGATAAGTGGGTACTGAATGGAACTAAATGCTGGATCACACACGGCATTAGTGCGGAGTTAGCGGTTGTAATTGCACGAACAGGTGAACCACGCACCAGCGGCAACTCTACTGCCTTTTTAGTTGAAAGGGGAACGCCCGGATTTAAAGCAGGGAAGAAAGAAAACAAGCTTGGGATGCGTGCAAGCGAAACAGCGGAAATGATCTTTGATAACTGCCGCATTCCTGATGCAAACAGAATTGGTGAAGTGGGTGATGGGTTTCGTCAGGCGTTGAAGATATTAGATGGTGGACGCATTTCAATTGCAGCTCTTTCGCTGGGTATTGCCAAGGGTGCGTTTGAAGCAGCATTGCAGTACTCGCAGGAGCGGCATCAATTCGATCAGCCGATTTCTAATTTTCAAGGCATCTCATTTAAGTTAGCAGATATGGCAACAGAAATTACTGCTGCTGAGTTGTTGATCATGAAAGCTGCTGATTTAAAAAACCGTGGTGAGAAAGTGACCGAAGCAGGTGCCATGGCTAAATATTATGCAAGTGAAGTAGCGGTAAAAGTGAGTAATGATGCGGTGCAGATTTTTGGTGGTTATGGTTACACCAAAGATTTTCCGGTTGAAAAATATTATCGTGACAGTAAACTATGCACCATTGGTGAAGGCACCAGTGAAATACAGAAAATTGTGATTGCACGTGAACAATTAAAATAGGCGATCGATAGCATGAGAAAGCCGGGCCGTTCCTTCGG
Source organism: Bacteroidota bacterium (assembly GCA_023428755.1). Classification (GTDB taxonomy): domain Bacteria; phylum Bacteroidota; class Bacteroidia; order Chitinophagales; family Chitinophagaceae; genus Lacibacter. The sequence continues at coordinate 92,389 of JAEYWX010000010.1, read as the reverse complement.
GAACGGCTTTTTTATTAATCAAGAAAATCATCTTCATCTTTCGGTCCGTACTTATCAAAGAGTTTGTCAATTGCTCCGCCGAAGATGGGAAACTTTTCTTTTGCAAATGATTTGATCACATCAATAGCAGCATACGCCTGTTGCTCTGTTAGGCCTTTTTCCATTAAACGGTTGATGAGTTCCTGCATGTTTCAAGTTTTAAGTGGAAAGTTAAAAGTTTAAAGTAAAGAACAACCAACAAATAAAAAACCTGTTGATTTTACTCAACAGGTTTCAATATCGTACTTCTTACTTCGTACCTCGTACTTCAGAATTATGCTACTTTCAACAAGCCCAGTTTGCTCTTATCGAATTTATGCATAGCATAGTCAAGCGTAAGATGGAATTGTTTTTCTTCACTGCCGGGCAAATCAAACATGGCATCGGTTAAAATACTTTCGCAAATACTGCGTAAGCCTCTTGCGCCAAGCTTGTATTCCATTGCTTTTGCTACCATAAAATCGTACACATCTTCATCGATCTGCAGATCAATGCCTTCAAGCTCAAATAATTTATGGTATTGTTTGATGAGTGCATTCTTTGGTGTTACCAAAATTTCACGCAGCGTTTCTACATCCAGTGGATTGAGATAAGTAACAATTGGTAAACGTCCCAGCAATTCAGGAATCAAACCAAAACTTTTCAGATCCTGTGCATTTACATACTGCAGCAGGTTCTTCTTCATGTGTTCCTGTTCTTCTTTGTTTACATTAAAGCCAATGGCATTGGTGTTTACACGGCGTGCAATCACTTTATCAATACCATCAAATGCACCACCGCAAATGAAGAGAATATTTTGTGTGTTGATCTTGATGAGTTTTTGCTCCGGATGTTTACGGCCGCCCTGTGGTGGAACCAATACTTCTGTTCCTTCCAGCAGCTTCAACATGCCTTGTTGTACACCTTCACCACTTACATCACGGGTAATGGAGGGGTTGTCTCCTTTGCGTGCAATTTTATCGATCTCGTCGATGTACACAATTCCTTTTTCAGCTGCTGCCACATCGTAGTTGCATACCTGCAACAAACGGGTAAGAATGCTTTCCACATCTTCACCTACATAACCGGCTTCAGTAAATACGGTTGCATCAACAATGGCGAACGGAACATTGAGTAAGCGTGCAATGGTTTTGGCGAGTAATGTTTTACCGGTACCGGTTTCACCCACCATTACAATATTGCTCTTTTCAATTTCTATTTCGCTTTCTGTTTTTTGCTTTAAACGTTTGTAATGATTGTAAACAGCAACGGCCAGTACTTTTTTTGCTTCATCCTGGCCAATGATATATTCATCCAGGAAGCGTTTGATCTCCACTGGTTTTTTTACATTCAGTTTAAAGTTGGAAGTAGTAGCTTCATTACGAAGCAATAATTCCTGTGCAATAATTTCCTGTGCATGCTCAACGCAATTTTCACAGATATGCCCTTCCTGTCCCGCAATTAAGATCTTCACTTCGTCCCTGCTACGGCCACAAAAGGAACAGTGCAACATGTTGTTTTTCGCCATTTGAAATGGATTTTTCAGGTTGGTTTGATAATACAAACCGAACTCAAAGATAGTAATGCTTTTTAATTAAGGTAGTAGTAAGATGAAAAAGGGATGGAATACTACAAGATTCCATCCCTTTTATTATAGAAACAACTGATTTAGAGCTTATCAAGAATACCATCAACAATGCCGTATGCAACCGCTTCGTTGGCATCCATCCAGTAATCACGGTCGAAATCTTTTAATACCTGCTCTACTGTTTTGCCACAGTTTTCGGCCAGTATTTTGGCACCCATTTCTTTTGTTTTGGCAATTTGTGCGGCAATGATCTCCAGATCGGCACTGGTACCTTGTGCACCGCCAATACTTGGCTGGTGGATCATTACTTCACCACTTGGGAAAATATAACGCTTGCCTTTTGTACCGCCACTCAGCAAAATAGAACCCATCGATGCTGCCATGCCCATACAAATAGTACTAACGGGTGAGCTGATGAGTTTCATGGTATCATAGATCACCATACCACTGGTAACCACACCACCGGGACTGTTGATATAGAGTTTAATTTCTTCGCCGGGCTTTACGGCATCTAAGTACAATAATTTGTTTACAATCTCTTTGGCAGAGTTATCGTGCACAACACCCCAGAAAAAGATCTTGCGTTGCTCTAAGAATTTTTTATTGTAGGGACCAAAGGCCGTTGTTAATTTCTCCAATGGATTTTCAGTTGGTTCATCGTCTTCATCTTCGAAACGAACAGGAAATTTTAAATTATGCTGATACATAGTTTACTTGATTTTTGAGGTTTAGCTTTCTTTTGTCTTGCGGGGATTCATCACCAATACTTCATCTACCAATCCATAGTCTTTTGCTTCGCTGGCTTTCATCCAGAAATCACGGTCGCTGTCTTCTTTTACTTTTTCAACCGTTTGGCCACTATGGTAAGCAATGATCTCATAGAGTTCATCTTTGAGCTTCTTTACTTCATTCACCATGATCTGGATATCGGTTGCTTGTCCACCCGCACCACCATAAGGCTGGTGTAACATAATGCGTGAATGTTTTAACGCTGTACGTTTTCCTTTGGTGCCGGCACACATTAACACTGCACCCATACTGGCAGCAATACCAATGGTGATCGTGCTTACATCGGGAGTAATGTATTGCATGGTATCATAAATACCAAGACCGGCATAAATGCTTCCGCCGGGACTGTTGATATACATCTGGATATCACGTGTACGGTCGGTACTTTCTAAAAACAACATTTGTGCTGTTACAATATTGGCTACATAATCGTTGATCGGCTCACCCAGGAAAATAATACGATCCATCATGAGGCGGGAGAACACATCCATACTGGCTACGTTCAACGGACGCTCTTCAATAATGTAAGGCGTAAGATTCGTTGGGTTGTTAAATGCTGATTGATAATTATGCAATGTGGCGCCGGAGATACCACGGTGTTTCACGGCGTATTTTTCAAATTCTTTATTCAAATCCATAATCGTTTTTTTTCCGGTTTGAAGTTAAGGGAAACGTTTGGAATAAATGTTTTCAAATACCATGCGAGGCAGAAAAGCAGGACATTAAGGCAGAACGTAAGTCGAAACTGGAAAGTGGGAAGTGGAAAGTTGTTGAAGGTCGGTTATAATGGCTGGGCTTGTGGAGGATTCCAGATTGGCGATTGCAGATTTGTTGAAGGTCAAGCAGGCTTACAGTTACACTTGCTAATACATATAAAAAAGAAATCCCGCCAATTGCTCAGCGGGATTGTATTTTTTGTATTTCGTACTTCTTAGTGGTGTTGATGCTGGTGCTCTTCGTTCATCTTAATGAACTCTTCGGCACTTACTTCTTTCACATCTTTGTTTACCTGCTGCTCGGCCCAGTTAAATACTTTTTCAGTAACAAGACGGCGATAGGTTTGGTCAACCTGTTGCTCATCTTTCAACAAACCATCTACATACTGGTCTAACCAATCGAGGTTACCATCGCCCAGGTTCATGCTGCCGAAATAGCTCATTACTTGTTGACGCATGCTGTCTTTCAGTTCTTCCTGTGTTACATCTAATTTATTTTCTGTAACAATTTTATCGGTGATGAGTGTCCATCGTAATTGATTGTTGAAGGTTGGGTATTCAGCTTCCACCTGCTCAGGCGTTTTTGGTTTTTCACCAGAAGTTGCCAGCCATTTTTTCAGAAAGCCTTCCGGCAGTTCCATGGTTGTTTCATCAAGCAGTACATGGTACAGGTGATGCTGAAGCTGGTTGCTGCTTTGCTTATCCCAATACGCCTGGATATCTTCTTCAATCGCTGCACGGAATTCAGCTTCTGTGGCAATGGTTTTGCCGGGCAATGCCTCTTTGAAAAACTCTTCGTTCAATTCACGCTTTTCAATTAAGCCAACTTTGGTGATGGTGAGTTTAAACAGCTTGCCTTCCACCTCAGCTGCATCCTTAAAACCAAGATCACCAATTACCCAGTTGCGTTCTTTTTCTTCAAACGCATCTTGCAAGCTAACTACAAGTGTATCGCCGGTTTTGGCCCCTTGTAATTTTGCACGGTAAGCTTCGGTAAAATATTTAACCAGTAAAGAGTTGTCTTTTTTTATACCGCCTTCAACCATATTACCATCGGCATCACTTTCTTCAAATGTGAGGTTGAGTACATTATCGTCGCTGCTTACTGTTTCAGGCTCTGTCATTTTGCCGAAACGGTTTTGCAAACGTTCAATTTCTTCATTCACCATGTCGGCAGTTGCCTTTACACGGTAATACGGCGCTTTCTTTTGATTGAGACCAATTTCAAAAGCCGGCTTCAATCCAATTTCAAAATCAAAGCTGTAATCAACAGGTGCATCCATGCTCGGCTTAAATTCTGAATTGGCAAGAGGAAGCGGCTGAGCAAAAATTTCAAGCTTTTCAGTAGCGAGGTAATCGTTCAATCCTTTTTCAATATTGCGGATCACTTCTTCGGTGAAGATTCCCTGTCCGTACATCTTCTTTACCATACCGGCGGGTACCATGCCCTTACGGAAGCCCGGGATATTGGCCTGCTTGCTGTACGATTTCAATGTTTTTTCAAACGCAGGAAAGTATTCCTCTTTTGTAATTTTTACTGTGAGCTTATCGGTTAACAAACCAATGTTTTCTCTTGTAACTGTAGCCATAAAAACGTTGAATGTTTAAATGTTTAAAGTTGAAGGTTGGGTTTCGTACATGAAACATTCAACTTTCAACCTTAAACATTAGTTATTTGTCCGGATGGAGGGACTCGAACCCCCACACCTTGCGGCATCAGATCCTAAGTCTGACGTGTCTACCAATTTCACCACATCCGGAAGAGCTTTGTTTAAAAACGGGCTGCAAAGGTAGGGGGTTTCTGTTATTCAAGTTCTTTCGCAAGCGGCTTTTTCCTAAATTCGCAATTACTGGAAACAATATCAAACATACCGGCCTATACCCTTACCCCCGAACAGGAAAAAAAGGAAATCCTTCGTCACTACCGTAGTTTGTTACGGTCGCTCAAAACAAAACTCAAGAAAGGCGATAAGGAACTGGTGCGTACTGCCTTTGAAATGGCAGCCGAAGCACACCAAACCATGCGGCGTAAAAGCGGCGAACCTTATATTCTGCATCCGCTGGCGGTAGCCCAGATTTGTGTGGAAGAAATTGGCCTCGGTGTACGCTCTACCATTTGTGCATTACTGCATGATACGGTGGAAGATACCGATGTAACATTAGAAGATGTGGCCCGGGAGTTTGGAAACGAAATTGCACGCATCATCGACGGGCTCACTAAAATTTCAACAGTAGTTGATGCCAATTCAACCCAGCAGGCTGAGAATTTCAAGAAAATATTACTGACACTTACCGATGACCCACGGGTAATCCTCATCAAACTGGCCGACCGCTTACACAATATGCGTACGCTCGACAGTATGAAGCGGGAAAAGCAGTTGAAAGTATCCAGCGAAACGGTGTATGTATATGCACCACTGGCACATCGCCTCGGTTTGTACAATATCAAAACCGAAATGGAAGATCTTTCCATGAAATACCTGGAGCCGGATACGTACAAAGAAATTGCACGGAAATTATCAGAAACAAAACGGGAACGAAGCCGCTATATCAATGAGTTTGTAAAACCGATCAAAGAAAAACTGGAACGGGCCGGTTTTACAAATTATGAATTGTATGGCAGGCCGAAATCCATTCACTCCATTTCAAACAAGATCAAAAAGAAAGGAGTGAGTTTTGAAGAAGTGTACGATCTCTTTGCCATCCGTATCATCATTGATTCACCGGCCGAGCGGGAAAAAGAAGATTGCTGGAAAGCTTATTCCATTGTTACCGATATGTACACGCCGAGTCCCGAACGTTTGCGTGACTGGCTGAGTAATCCCAAGAGTAATGGATACGAAGCCTTGCACACAACGGTGATGGGTCCGCAAGGGAAGTGGGTGGAAGTGCAGATACGCACCAAGCGGATGAATGAAATTGCCGAGAAAGGTTTGGCCGCTCACTGGAAATACAAAGAGGGTAGTGGCGATGAAGACCGTTTTGACAAATGGTTCCATAATATTCGTGAAGCGCTGAGTAACCAGGACAGCAGCTCACTCGACTTTTTGCAGGATTTTAAAAGCTCCTTCCTTACCGAAGAAATTTATGTGTACACACCCAAAGGCGATGTAAAAATGTTGCCGGTGGGAGCTACTGCACTTGACTTTGCTTTTAGTGTACACAGCGATGTAGGCAGCCGCTGTATTGGTGCCAAAGTGAACCACAAGCTGGTGCCCATTGCACACAAGTTGCGCAGTGGCGACCAGATCGAGATCATTACCAGCAGCAAACAAAAACCAAGTGAAGACTGGTTGAATTTTGTTGTCACCACCAAGGCCAAGAGCAAGATCAAAGATGCGCTGAAGGAAGAAAAACGAAAAGTGGCCGATGAAGGAAAGTATGTATTGCAACGCAAACTGGAACAGATGGGTGCCAGTTTCGATATTCATAATGTAGAAACACTCACTTTGTTTTACAAACTGCCATCGCAGCTTGAACTCTTTTATAAAATTGCCACCAAAGCAATTGATCTCAAAGAACTAAAAGAGTTGCAGATGCATGGTGATAAACTGGAATTACCCAAACCGGTAAAACCAGTAATGGAGCCAAAACCGGAATATGATCCTAACCGTACCGGTACAGCCAAAGATTCGGAGCTTATTATTTTCGGGGAAAGCAGCGACCGCATTGTGTACACATTGGCCAACTGCTGCAAACCCATTCCCGGCGATGATGTGTTTGGTTTTGTATCAACCGGTAAAGGATTGATCATTCACCGTACCAGTTGCCCCAACGCTTCCCGACTGCTGGCCAACTTCGGACACCGGGTTGTAAAAACCAAGTGGGCCAAAAACAAAGAAATTTCATTCCTCACTGGTATCAAGATCATAGGTGTGGATGATGTGGGAGTGGTGAGCAAGATCACCAACCTCATCAGCGGCGAAATGCGGCTCAACATCAGTGCCATTACCATTGAAGCCAAAGAAGGTGTGTTTGAAGGCAATATCAAAATTTTTGTACACGATAAAGATGAACTGGACGAATTGGTATCCCGTCTGTACAAACTAACAGGCATTCAGAAAGTGGAGCGTTACGATACCGAGCAATAATTTTCTTTCCCCAACTGCATTTTTATTTCTTCTTGCCCTCCTGTTTCACTTATTTTTGCCGCTCAAATTATTTACTCAAATTATTTTATGGTTGATGTAATTCTGGGCCTCCAGTGGGGCGACGAAGGAAAAGGAAAGATCGTTGATTTTTTTGCACCACAATATGATGTGATTGCCCGTTTCCAGGGTGGCCCCAATGCCGGACACACACTGTATGTAAATGGCGAAAAAGTAGTATTGCACCAGATCCCCAGCGGAATTTTTCACAAAGGCATTGTAAACCTCATTGGCAACGGTGTGGTACTGGATCCGGTTACGTTAAAACGGGAATGTGAGAAAGTAGCAGCCATGGGAGTGGATGTAAAAGAGAACCTGTTTATTGCACAGCGTACCAATATCATCATCCCAACTCACCGTGCGTTGGATAAAGCAGCCGAACTGGCAAAAGGTGATGAAAAGATCGGATCAACATTAAAAGGAATTGGTCCGGCGTACATGGATAAAACCGGAAGGAATGCATTGCGTGTAGGCGATCTGCTTGATCCGGAATTCAATCAACTTTACAACAAGCTGAAAGCAAAACATCAGCAGTTGCTTGCCAATTATAATTTTACCGAAGATATCAGTGTATGGGAAGCCGAGTTTTTTGAAGCAGTTGAATTTTTGAAAACACTGAACATTGTAAATGGTGAATACTTCATCAATGCAAAGATCAACGAAGGCAAAAAAGTACTGGCCGAAGGTGCACAGGGCAGCATGCTCGATGTTGATTTTGGTACCTTCCCGTTTGTAACTTCATCCAACACTATTTCAGCCGGTGTAAGCACAGGCTTAGGTGTAGCGCCCAATAAGATCAGGGAAGTAATTGGCATTACCAAAGCGTATTGCACCAGAGTGGGCAGTGGTCCGTTCCCTACCGAGTTGTTTGATGTAACCGGCGATGAATTACGGAAAATAGGAAGTGAATTTGGTGCAACCACCGGTCGCCCACGTCGTTGCGGCTGGATCGATCTGGTAGCATTGAAATTTGCCTGTATGATCAATGGTATTACACAAATTGTGATGACAAAAGCAGATGTCCTCGACAGCTTTACTGATTTGCAGATCTGTACGGCATACAATGTTGGCGGAAAAGAAACACAGGAAATTCCATTTGAGATCAGCAAAGTAAAAATTGAGCCTGTGTACAAATCGTTCAAAGGATGGAGCAAGCCCACTGCTGAATGTAAAACAGCAGCTGATTTTCCTGAGCAAATGGACACCTATCTTGCATACATCAATGCCTATCTTGGTGTGGAAGTAAAATATGTTTCCAACGGCCCCGGTCGTGATCAGATTGTAACCATATAAGACAAATTGCCTTACTAAAAAATTTTTAAAGAAAAGTTTGGCTAATTCAAAAACCCGTTGAAATTTTACAGCATAATCATTGTTACAAATGGCAAAGTCAATAAAGAAAACCGGCGACTCATCTGCTCCGAAAACAGAGAACACAAAGAAGGCTGATACAAAGCCAAAAAAGAATCATGAAGAGGATGAAGACGAAGATGATGATCTTGAATTGGAAGATGATGAGCCCGTTGTGAAAAAAGCCGGTAAAGGCGCTGCAAAATCAAAGTCGAAAGATGATGACGATGATGATGATGATGCAGACGAAGATGATGATGACTGGAACAAGTCTGAAGACGATGACGATTACGATCCCGACTTTGAAGAATTTGATATTCCAAAGTCGAAAGGAAAAGCAGCCGGTAAGAAAAAAGCGGCCGATGATGATGATGATTTCAAGATCGATGAAGATTTTAAAGAATTTGATGTAATGGGTGGTGGTGATGATTTCGATGACGACGACGATGATTTTTAATGAATGAAGTGATACGAAGTTTCCAATCTTTTTCAATAACAGATTTTTCTGTAATCAAACGTCAAATGTTGAGCTGGTGTAACCGGTTCAACATTTGTTCTTTTCTGGATAACCATCATTACCAGTTGCCCGGCCACAGCTACGAATGTTTGGCTGGCTGCGGTGTTACTGCTTCTGTTACAGCCAATGCAGGCAATGCATTGGAAGTATTGCAAGCCTTTCTTGATGAGCAGAACGATTGGTGTTTCGGCCATCTCGGGTACGATCTCAAAAATGAAACCGAGCAACTCAGCTCCGCACATGAAAACAAGATCGGCTTTCCCGATCTCTGTTTTTTTGTACCGCAATATGTATTTCAGTTAAGTGAAACGGGACTAAGAATCGGTTCGTTGCAGAACGATCATGCAACAGTGTATGCAGCCATTTGTAAAGAACCAACAACAGTTGACACAAAGCAAAACAGCATTCAGTTTAACGAACATGTTTCAAAAGCCAATTATATCAGCAGCATCAATCGCATACGGGAGCATATTCTGCGTGGCGATTGTTATGAGTTGAATTACTGTATGGAATTTTTTGCTGAAGCTGCGATTGATCCGCTGCATGTATATAAATCCTTAACTGAAATATCTCCCAATCCGTTTTCTGCATTTTATAAAGTTGAAAGCAGTTATTTACTCTGCGCAAGTCCCGAACGTTTTTTACGGAAACAGGGAACACAATTGCTTTCGCAACCGATCAAAGGCACTGTAAAGCGAAACAACAATGATGCAATAGCTGATGAAGGATTAAAGCAGCAACTCCACAACAGCGAAAAAGACCGCAGTGAAAATGTAATGGTGGTAGACCTGGTGCGCAACGATCTGAGCCGTGTGTGTAACGAAGGAACGGTGAAAGTAGATGAACTGTTTGCCGTGTATTCATTTCCGCAGGTGCATCAAATGATCTCTTCTGTTACAGGTGAAGTGAACGAAGCGTACAGCTTTACCGATATTATCAAGGCAACCTTCCCAATGGGAAGTATGACGGGCGCCCCCAAACGACGGGTGATGCAACTGATCGATCAATACGAGCAAAGCAGGCGGGGCATTTTTTCCGGTGCCGTTGGATACATTGCACCCAATGGTGATTTTGATTTCAATGTGGTGATCCGCAGTATTCTTTACAATGAAGCTGCTCAATATCTTTCGTACATGGTAGGCAGTGGTATTACCTTTTACAGCGACGCTGAAAACGAATATGAAGAGTGTTTGTTGAAGGCAGATGCGATACGGAAAGTGTTGGGGTAACACTTACTTACGCTGCAAATGTTATGAATAAGTAGTAGTATCGAAAAACAACACGCCGTTGTTGCGGTGTGCCACGAATGAAAACTGAATGAAGATAGTTCTTTTCAATGCTGGATAAATGATGATAGTATGGCCTATCAGTATCGGTGTGCAGACGCAGATACTAAACCACTGCATGCTGCTGCAATCAAAAGTTGTGGTGGTGAACGATGCAGCAAAAGGCTGCATTTGACGTAGTCAGGTGAGTGTAAAGAAGCTGAATTTCACTGAACCGCTCATGAAGTGTCGAAACGGCTACTCGTTGGCAAAAGCATGGGTCCCGTAACAACCTTGCGATAAACTGTAACGGAAAGCTGCTTACTGGTTACAGGCTGACCGGCATTAAGGCGGCAGGAGCTTTACACAGGCGTTTATCCGGAACGTGGGAAACTGCCTTGTTGATGAGCGAAAAGCTTTGCAGGAAGTTTTATTATGAAGCGACTGTTGATCAAAAGATATACAGTTCATACTGCAACTCAATCTCATCTTAGATGGGAGATGCGACAAGGAGTGTCGGACGAAGCCATAGTAGTGGTGAAGTTCCTGTAATGGGAATGGAACGAAGGGCTTCGGTTATCTGGTTAAAGTATTTTGAAACAACCGTTGAAAACAATGGAAGGATGACAAAAGAAATGACAAAATCGTTTGCTATCTGTAAGCGGATGGTGTACAACAGCTATCTGAAGGTTATTGCTAAAGATGGAAGTGCAGGAATAGATAAGCAGAGCATTGAAATGTTCAATGAGAATTTAGCTGACAACCTGTACAAAGTCTGGAATCGCATGGCATCAGGAAGCTACATTCCACCACCGGTACGAACAGTTTTGATTGACAAAAAGCAAGGTGGCAAAAGACCATTGGGCATACCGACAGTCAGCGACCGCATTGCACAAGGTGTAGTAAAAGATTATTTAGAACCAACACTTGAAAACATTTTTCATTCAAGTTCATTTGGATACAGACCAGCCAGAAGTGCTCACGATGCGTTAGCACAATGCAAAGAGAACTGTAACAAATATGCGTGGGTGATAGATGTAGATATTAAGGGGTTCTTTGACAACATCAGTCATGACATTATGCTACAATTACTGCAACAACACACACAAGATAAATGGGTACTGTTGTATGCAGAGCGTTGGTTAAAAGCAGGAGTAGAACAGGAAGATGGAAGCATCACAGCAAGAACAAAAGGAACTCCGCAAGGCGGCGTTGCCAGCCCGTTGCTTGCGAACATTTACCTGCACCATGCTTTTGACAAATGGATGGATGAAGCAAACCTGCAAAATCCTTTTGAAAGGTATGCCGATGATATAGTTATCCATTGCAACAGCAAGGAAGAGGCGGAACGATTGCTGGCACAATTAGCAAACAGAATGAAAGAGTATGGACTCACACTGCATCCTGAAAAGACAAAGATTGTGTATTGCAAGAATCATCGTCGTAATGAAAATCACGATCATGAAAGTTTTACTTTTCTCAGCTACAGTTTTGCACCAAGGAACGTTAAGAGCAGAGTCAATATGAAAATGATACTGGTGTTCAGCGTATCTATCAGTCAAACGGCGAAAGTACATATCAGGAAGAGGATAAGAGAAGTTCTCTATCACCGAAGAAGTGTACAGACGCTTCAATGGACTGCGGAGAAATTGAATCCAAAAATCAGAGGATGGGTCAATTACTATACAAAATACAGCAGGGACAAAGCATTGAGAGTATTCTTATATCTGAATGAACTTATCTGTAAATGGATAAAGAATACCTACAAGATAAAGAGTGCATCAAAAGTGTATGATAAATATCGAACGATACTCAACGCAAACCCTGAACTGTTTTATCACTGGAAACTGGGAATAGTACAATGACTGGATAACAAGAGCCGTGTGAGGTGAGAGTCTCAAGCACGGTTCTGTGAGAAGCTTGGGCTGCAATGCCCTTGCTTACTCGACTCTCCTGACCAACCACTTGAAAATTCTTAACTTACTATTCTATTTAAGTTTAGTTTAATATTCTTGAATCCCTTGGTGATTGGGCGACCAACAAGGGCAATAAAAATCAGAATCAAAAAATTGAAACGATGAGATATACGCTGCTACTGACGGGATTAATTCTATTTTTTTCCTGCAGTGAAAAAACAGAGAGCAGGAAAATTTTTGATGTGCACCTGCATGGCGATACCGCTCCGGAAAAGCAACTGAGCAATCTCGCTGCAAACGGAGTTTATACAATTGCCGTAAGCACATCCTGGCAAGATCAGCAAGCGTATCAAAGCAGTAAGGAAGTGAAAGTTCTGTATGGATTATTTGTGCCATGCCCCAATGGGAAAGTGCCCTACAGTAAGCAACTATGTTTTGCAGATGGTAAAGAGTGGCCGGATATAAACTGGGTAGAGCAACAGATCAAAGAAAAGAAAATTGATTTTATTGGTGAAGTGCTGGCGCAGTATCATGGCATCCCCTCTTCTGATACATTGATGTATCCGTACTATGCATTGGCAGAAAAATATGATTTGCCTGTGGGGTTACATACCGGCTCAGCAGGACCCGATCATGGTTGTCCTAACTTCAAAGAAGAAATGGGTAGTCCTCTTTTGTTGAAAGAAGCGTTGAAAAAGTTTCCAAACCTGAAAATTTGGCTCATGCATGGCGGTGGACCTTTCGTTAGCGAATGCATCGAAATGATGAAGACATATCCCGGTTTGTATGGAGATATTTCAGTATTGAATAACCCCAATATCATTCCGGCAAACGATTTTGCTGTAATCATGAAGGAATTTGTTGATGCAGGTCTTGAAGACAGATTGATGTTTGGAACAGATAATGCGGATATTCAAAAGTGTATAGCAGCTGTTGAGCAACTGGATTTTCTTACAGGAAAGCAGAAAGAGAAAGTATTCTACAGAAATGCTGAATCGTTCTTTCGAAACAGGTAGATATGGGAAATCGTTTGCGCAGCATATTCAGATAATTACTGTGTTAATTCTCATTACCTTTCACACTTATCAAACAACCTGTTTGGTACATTTGTTCTATGCGCTTGTTCCTGCTTTTTTTTATTGTAATGTTGGCTTCGCATCGTTCGGTTGAATGGAAACGTTATGCCATTACAGGCGCAGCACAAGGCACAACTTATTCCATCATTTATTATGCAGAAGACAGCACTGTTACAAAGTCAGTAATTGATAGTGTTCTTGTGAGCCTCGACAGTTCACTTTCTTTATACAAACCGTATTCACGCATCAATCAATTCAACAACTCTGCAAATGGAATTCTTCTTGATAAGCATTTGTTGCAGGTTGTAAAAAAATCAATTACAACCTACAAAGCCACAAATGGATTATTTGATATTACAGTGCAACCTCTTGTTCATGCTTGGGGATTTGGTGTTATAAAAACAAACACCGTTCCCGATGCAACCACTATTAAAAACATACTCTCTTGTGTAAATACAAATTTAGTGAAGTTGAAAGGAAACAGATTGAGCAAAGCGAAGCCCTGCGTAAAAATTGATCTCAATGGTATTGCTCAAGGCTATTCAGTGGATGTGTTAGCTGCATTGCTGGAACAAAACGGTATCAAAAATTATATTGTTGAACTGGGCGGTGAAATACGAGTGAAAGGAAGAAGGCAACCATCGGGCGAAAAAATGAAGATCGGCATTGAATCGCCCAACGAAGATGCCTTTGAAAATCATCCCATGCAAACGATTATTGAATTGGATGCAGGTGCCATTACTACATCGGGCAGCTACCGTCGGTATTATGAAAGTAAGGGTCAAAAGATCACACATCTCATCAACCCCAAAACAGGTTATCCTCAAACGAATGAACTGATTAGTGTAACCGTTTATGCAAACGATGCGATGACTGCTGATGCTTACGATAATGCACTTATGCTGATGGGTTTGGAACAGGCGTTAGCATTTGTAGAAAAGCGAAAGGAGATGGTCGCCTATTTTATTTATAAAAAAAAGGATGGAAGCATTGCAGACACAGCAAGTTCTGCATTTTTAAAACTGATGAATCCGTAACTTAGTCAGCTCATGAAATGAGCCATAAAATTTTCGAGGTAAATTATATCCGAAACCGATGAAAATTTTATGCGAATAGCATGTGGCAAAAAGAAAACAACTAAACGATGCACATGAAACGTAGAAATTTTATCCGTCAATCGGGATTGCTTAGTGCCGGTCTTTTATTGCATCAGCAAATGAGCCATGCATTTTCAGCAACACAAACAGAAAAACGAATTACAGTTGGTATTATCGGCTGCGGCGACAGGGGAGCTGGGCTCGGCAGTGTATTGAACAATATGCCTGAGCAATTTCAACTGAAAGCTTTGTGCGATGTGTTGGCTTTTCGTCTTGACCAGGCAAAGAGACTCGACAAACAAAACAATCTCCGCTACGAAAAAGAATACAGAAAAATTTTAGATGATAAAAGTATTGATGCTGTTATCATCGCTACGCCGCTGCACAATCATTATGAAATTGCAGCAGCGGCCATCAAGGCTGGCAAGCAGGTGTATCTCGAAAAAACAATGACCTATGATGCGGAGCAATCATTGGCATTGGTGAAATTGATGCAACAGCATCCCAAACAAGTGTTGCAGGTTGGCCATCAATATCGCTACACACCACTTTATTTCAAAGTAAAAGAACTGATCGACAAAGGCTATCTCGGTAAAGTAACACAGATCGATTGCCGCTGGGATCGTAACTGGAACTGGCGCCGGGCTGTACCGCAGGGTTATACAGACAAGGAAGTGAATTGGCGCATGTACAAAGAATATTCGGGCGGATTACCAGCTGAGTTGTTATCACACCAGGTTGATTTCATAAACTGGGCATTTAATACACATCCTGATGAAATACTGGGCACCGGCGGTATTGATTTCTACAAAGACGGCAGAGAGACCTTTGATAATGTGCAAACCATTCTGCGTTACAACAAAGAAGGAATGATCGGCAACTTCGGTGCCACCTGCGGCAATGAGCGTGATGGTTATTTGTTTAAACTAAAAGGAACAAAAGGAACCGTGGAGCTGCTCATGAACGATGGCATCTTCTATCCGGAGAAACAAACCAAACGGGAATTGGAAACAGTAGATGGTGTTACCGGCGCCACCAAAATTGAATGGAATAAAGACGGAGGTATTCCCATCCTCAACGAAAAATCAAAAGATGGAAGCTGGTATGCATTGCAGGAGTTTCATAAAACGATCTCCGAAAATTCAAAACCTGTATCCAATGTTTTCACCGGTGCTACTACAGCATTTTGTGTGTACCTCATGAATCAATCGATCTATAAACATTCCATTGAAACATGGAAGCCTGAATTTAACCTCGCATAAATAATCAACATGAAACGACGAGTACTTGTAATTGCATTTTTATTTTTATCGGCCTGCAGCTTTGCGCAAAGCAACAACTGGCAATCATTATTTGACGGAAAAACGCTGAAAGGCTGGAAACAATTGACAGGTTCGGCTCCTTACACAGTAGAGAACGGACAAATTGTTGGCACCACTATTCAGGGTTCGCCCAATTCGTTTTTGGTAAGCGAACAACGCTTTGCAGGCGATTTTGTATTGGAACTGGAAGCCATGATGACCGATACCACTACCAACTCCGGTGTGCAGTTCAAAAGTAATTTCGATGCCAATGCCAACAAGGGCAAAGGACTGGTGTATGGTTACCAATACGACTTTGATCCATCTTCCCGTAAGTGGAGTGCAGGTATATATGATGAGGCAAGACGGCAATGGTTGTATCCTGTATCGCACAATCCCAAAGGGCAGATCTTTTTCTCTCCCAATGTGTATCATAAAATCCGCATTGAATGTATTGGTAATACCACCAAAACATGGTTAGATGGTGTTCCGGTTTCTTATCTCGTTGATACACTTACTGCCAATGAAGGATTGATCGGTCTGCAGGTGCATTCAATTGGCAGGCCTGAACATGCAGGCATCAAAATGTTTTGGAAAAATATCCGCATCCAGACAAAAAATATCAAGCCGATGGAATTTCCTGCCGGTTTGTATGTTGCGAATCTTGTACCGAATACACTGAATGCATATGAACAAAAGAGTGGCTGGAAATTGTTGTTTGATGGAACAACAACCAACGGCTGGAGAGGTGCAACTAAAAATACATTTCCTGCAAAAGGCTGGGAAGTGAAAGATGGAATTTTAAAAGTGCTGGCTTCAAATGGTGGCGAATCAACGAATGGTGGTGATATTATTACAACCGAACAATACAGTGCATTCGATCTTTCGTTTGAATTTAAACTCACACCCGGAGCCAACAGTGGGTTGAAATATTTTGTTACGTTGAGTGAACAAACTACAGGCTCAGCTATTGGCTTGGAGTACCAGTTACTCGATGATACGTTACATCCCGATGCAAGAGCCGGACGTAACGGTAACCGAACATTGGCTTCGTTGTATGATCTCATTAAAGCAAATAAAACGGCTCGTTTTGTACGTCAGCCGGGCAATTGGAATACGGCACGCATCATTGTATATCCCAACAATCATGTAGAGCATTATCTCAACGGTGTGAAAGTGTTGGAATACGATCGTGGTTCGCAGGCCTATCGTGATTTAGTAGCTATCAGCAAATACAAAGTATGGACCAACTTTGGTGAAGCACCGAAGGGACATATTCTGTTACAGGATCATGGCAATGAAGTATGGTTTAAGAGTATTAAGATCAGGGAACTGAAATGATGAATGATGAGTGCGTGATTGATGCAGTGTTAACTTATAAACAAAGAAGCCAACTGATTTCAGTTGGCTTCTTTATTTATATAACTCGTCTCACAAGAGTTAAACTTTATAATACTGCTCCCAACCTTTGCGTGGTGGTGGGCCGATCAATAATTCATTTGCACGTTTGCTGCTGGTGATGATTTTCTTGTTTCTGTCGAATACAATTTTTTCGCCTGTCCACTGTGCCAGTACACCTAAACAAAATACCTGGCTTAACGGACCGGCAATTGAAAACGGTGAACGTGTTTTTTCTTCGCCCTTACATGCTTTTAAAAAGTTAGCGAAGTGGTTCGATGTACTTTTGGGAACCTCCGGCAGCTTCGATGCCATGTCTTTTGCTTTTGCTTCCGGAATGATCGACAAGGTGCTGCCATGCGAACCGCCTTTGAACGTAAGTTCTTTGCTGTAAATAATTTTACCGGGATTCAATTTCGCCTGAATAGCTCCCGTACTGGGCGGTGGAATATTTGGATCCAATCCTTGCACGCCATAGCCTTCCGGAATAGGTGGCAGATTATCAACTCCATCAAACCATTTTATTTCTACCGGCGGCATATTGCCACGTTTGGGAAATTTAAACGAAAGCGTGGTTGACATGGGGTAGAAGAAATTGTTATGTCCATCCAGTCGAATGGGATTCACTTCATACGGCAAACCAAGATCAAGAAACTCATGTGCTGTATCAATAATATGTGCACCCCAATCGCCCAATGCACCCATGCCGAAATCGTACCAGCAACGCCATTGTCCATTTACAAAATCTTTGTTGTAGGTATGGCCTTCTGTTTGCATTTGCCACACATCCCAATCAAGTGTTGATGGAATGGGTTGTGCTGCCGGGAAGGAAGTGATCTTTGGATCCCAGCCATGCCAGCGCCTTGCAGAGTTCATATGTGCAGTAATCGCAGTTACATCTTTAATTATGCCGGCTTCTTTCCATGCTTTGAATTGGAAATAGTTGGCTTCCGAATGTCCCTGGTTACCCATTTGTGTAACTACCTTCGGATATTTGGCAGCCGCCTTCATCATCAATTCTACTTCCTGGAAAGTGCGGGCCATTGGTTTTTCAACATACACATGTTTCCCTAGTTTGATCGCCATCATGGTGATCGGGAAATGTGAAAAATCGGGTGTGCCAATCGACACTGCTTCAATCTGGTTGCCCATCTTATCAAACATCTGGCGGAAGTCTTTAAAGCGGGGCACATTCGGAAACTGTTTTAAAATATCCAACGTATGTGGTGCTTCCATATCCACATCGCACAGTGCCACAATATTTGCCAGTCCTGTTTTATACAGTTCCTTAATAATTTCAGCACCACGGTTGCCAATACCTACGCAGGCAAGGTTTACTTTATCGGCACCTGCAAAATTTCGTCCCATCAACAGCCCGGGAGTGGCGGCAGCGGCAGATGCTAATAATGCATCTCTTAAAAATTTTCTTCTCGAATAATTGTTATACGACATCGTTACATGATTTGTTTTACCACAAAAATTGTTCTGTTTAAAGATAGGCATTAATGAAATTGCGAAATGCGAACACTCAATCGCTTTTCATTGATTTTTCCGCTTGTGTAAAGGATTGCCTGTTGTTGGTTCGTCTTTCTGTAAATTTGCAGCTTGTCCGTGAGTGACCTGCATGATCATCTCCCGTGAAAGCCTTCTCCTGCTGCAACCAACGAATTAAAGGACTGAATTTTTATGAGTAAAAATGAACGGCTGATTATTGTTTTGCTGGCATCTATCAATTTCACCCACATTCTTGATTTTATGATCATGATGCCCTTGGGTAATTACCTGATGCCTTATTTTAAAATTTCGCCGCAGCAGTTTACATTTTTGGTAGGCGCTTATACGTTAACAGCAGGTATCTCCGGTTTTACGGCAGCCTTTTTTGTAAATCAATTCGACCGGAAAAAAGTATTGCTGTTTGGATATATTGGTTTTTTACTCGGCACCATTGCCTGTGGTATTGCTCCAAAATATGAACTGTTACTTGCTGCCCGTGTACTGGCTGGTTTATTTGGTGGATTGATTGCTGCCCAGGTATTATCAATTGTTGCTGATCTCATTCCATACGAAAGACGAGGTGCAGCAATGGGTGCTATTATGAGTGCGTTTGCAGTAGCTTCTACATTTGGTGTACCCTTTTCATTATACCTCGCCAACATTATAAGTTGGCATGCACCTTTTCTGCTGGTGGGGATTGTAGGTTTTGTGGTTGTGCCACTTGTTTGGAAATATATTCCTGCAATGAGCGGGCATATCAGGGAGCGTGATGAAACCAGAAATAAATTTGAGGCCTTGCTGGTGGTGGTTCAAAATCCTACGCAGCGACTTGCGTTGTTGTTTTCTTTTTTAATGATGATGGGGCACTTCCTTATCATTCCATTCATCAACCCTTACATGGAATTTAATAACGGCTATTCAAAAGTTGTTACACCCATGATCTATCTTGTTGGTGGCATCTCTTCTTTTTTTGCTGCTAATATTTTGGGAAAGCTGTCAGATAAATACGGGAAGTTCCAGGTGTTTTCTGTTTCGGTACTTTCTTCACTTGCGTTTGTATGGATCATTACCAATTTGCCGCCGGTACACGTGGCGGTGATGCTTACACTGTTTGCTATCTGGTTTGTATTGGCCACCGGCAGAGGAGTAGCGGCACAGGCTATGATCAGTAATGTGGTGAGTCCGCAGCACCGTGGCAGTTTTATGAGTTTCAACAGCAGTGTACAACAGTTGGGTACAGCATCGGCTTCGTTTATTTCCGGGATCATTGTGGTGCAGGGGCAGGGAGGAAAAATAATGCGGTACGAATGGCTGGGCTACCTGAGTATTGTGATACTGCTGGTTTGTTTCTTTTTGGCGAGGCGTCTGTTCCGTAAAATGCAGAACGCACCGGTTTCGCAACTGGAAGTGCCATTGCCGGAAGCTTAGATTTTTACATTTTCCGCCACAGAATTCTGTAATCTTGCAGCTTAATTGGAACAGATCAACTACATGACAGCAACCATTCAAAAACTTTCAATTGTAATTCCTGCGTACAACGAGGCAAGAACCATCCACCTGATCCTGGATAAGATCAATGCCGTGCAGTTGCTTAACAATATTGAAAAAGAAGTGATCATTGTGAATGATTGCAGCAGCGACGATACAAAGGGTGCTATTGAACGGTACATGCAGCAATCAACATTGCCAATTGTATTGTACAATCACGAAGTGAACAAAGGAAAAGGTGCGGCTTTGCATACGGGTATAAAACAAGCAACGGGTGAGTTGGTGGTGATACAGGATGCCGATCTCGAATACGATCCGCAGGAGTTTAATGTATTGCTGAAACCTGTGCTTGATGGTTTTGCGGATGTGGTATATGGTTCACGTTTTATGGGTGGGAATGCACACCGTATTTTATTCTTCTGGCACAGCATCGGTAACAAGGTGCTAACTACCTTATCCAACATGTTTACCAATCTGAACTTAACAGATATGGAAACATGTTACAAATTATTCCGGAGAGAAATCATTCAGAAAATCGATCTCAAAGAAAAACGTTTTGGATTTGAGCCGGAAGTAACAGCGAAAATTTCACGACAGCCCGATATACGTATTTACGAAGTGGGTATTTCGTACTATGGCCGTACCTATGCTGAAGGAAAGAAGATCAACTGGAAAGATGGCTTCCGTGCTATTTGGTGTATTCTGAAGTATAATTTGTTTCGATAAAATTTGGCGCTGAGAAATGAGAGCGCAAATACAACCGCAGAGTAATCTCTCTGCGTTCAACTCTTTTTCTCTATTCTCAGCGCCAAAAAAAGACATGCTTTTCTTTACAGCATCTTCACCAAATAATAATTACCACACTGTTCATCCCTCGTGTTTTTATTGAGGAATTTTCCTGTTAATGCTGTTACATGATAATCCAATCCTTCTTTTTCAATCACATGCAGTTTACCGCTTTCCCGTATTTCTTGTAATCCTTCATCGGATGTGTAGAGATAAGTACCGCTTACTGCTGCATCAAGCGAATCCATGCTGCCGATAATATGCTTCGCATAAAAATGAATGGATTTGCCACTGCCATTGAATTTATAGAAGAACACTTTATCGGCCGGAATTTTCTGCTCAACAATATAACGTCCCACTACATTGCCCGATTGATATTGCAGCAATTGCGGATAAAACCAGGAACTGAGAAAAATATTTAGCCCAATGATCAATGCAAGCGATATGGCAATGATTTTTTTATGTACCTGTTTGCTGAGCAGCAAACCAACAGCAGCGATCAACGTGATTGCCGGAATGATCCACGGCCATACAGACGATGTTGGAAAACTGTACAACAGAATGAGAACAGGAGCCGCCACTAACGCTGCGCATACGACCCATTGAACGGGCGTTATCACATTACGCAACAGCGGAAGTTGTTTCTCCCAAAACAAACGGTACATCATTTTGGCGGTAATGATGGCTATGAACGGCAACACCACATAGATATAATGCGGCAACTGGTATTTTGAAATACCGAGTGAGCAGTAACTAAGAATAAAACCACCGGTTGTTAAGAATTCTTCCTTCCTTCCAACTGTAAAGCGGTTGCGTATAAACATGGTGATCTCATACACAAGTCCTGCGATGAAGAACAGCGTCCAGGGTAACATGCCCCACAATAAATTCTCAAACAAAAAGCTGAATGGTGCATTGTTGTTCCACACGTTTTCACCGGTAATGCGTCCAAAGCTTTGTGTCCAGTAGAAAAATTTTAAACCCGATACATTCTGCAATCCATTCACTGTTTTTTCCGGATGCAGATCGAATTGCTGATACAGGCCGATGCTCATTGGGATCAACACAATTGCAATCACGGCTATGCCCAACAAGTACACCGGTTGAAACAATTGTTTCCATTCACGCTTCAATACAAAATGACTGCCGAAGGCAAAGATGGGAACAAACAAAGCGATCGGCCCTTTGGTAACCATACCGGCACCAATTGCTGCAGCACCTAAAATGAAATGAAGTATTTTTTTAGACTGATACCATTCTGCCAGTTGCCACATGGCAATGATCACCCAGCTCATTAAGATGGTATCGGTACGAATATCACTGGTGATGAGAAAGATCGCCTGGCAGGTTGCCAATACTGCTGCAGATAGTAATGCAATTGTTCTGTCGTAAAACAATTTTGCAAAACGAAACGTTGCAAACACTGCAAAGATGGCAAAGAGGATAGATGGAAATTTGTAACCTAAATTGTTTTCGCCAAATACTTTCATGGAAAGTGCTGACACCCAAAAGAGGAACGGTGGTTTATCTAAATAATCTTTTCCGTGTTCATACACCTGCAGGTAACTGCCACTCTCTTTCATTTCACGACTCATGGCAGCATATTGCGAAGCATCTACATCCATTGTGTCCACACCAATGCCAATAAAATACACGGCACAGATGAGGGCAAAAAGAACAGCTATGTTTGTTTTGTTCATGTATAACAATTACCGGGTGAAGGCACGAAACTACATTCGTTTTTTTTATGACGATACAACTCAGGCAACTTCTCTTCCTGTACTGGCTCGCCACAGCATAAACCATTCTTCCCGTTCGAGTTGAATTTGTGTGGCAGCAACAGCTGCGTATACCCGTTCAATTTTTGAAGTGCCGAGTACCGGTAGTATGTTTGCCGGGTGTGTCAGTAACCAGCTGAGTAAAATAACATCAGCCGTTGTTACATATTTTTCAGCCAGGATATTGGCCACTGCAATGATCCGTTTGCTGCGTTCATCTTCTTCATTATCTGCAAATAAATTACCACCTCCCAAAGGGCTCCATGCCATGGGTATGATGTTGTGTTGTTGGCATTGGTCCAGTGTGCCATCACCAAAAGGTTCTAAATGAAGCAAAGAACATTCAACCTGGTTTACTTTCACGGGAAAACGACTTTTCAACAGATCGAACTGCCATTTTCTGAAATTCGAAACACCAAACTCCAATACTTTTCCCTGTTGTTTTAGTTGGTCGAATGCTTTGGCCACTTCATCTGCATGGAACAAAGGATCGGGACGATGAATGAGTAAGCAATCAATATAATCAGTTGCTAAATTTTTCAATGATGTTTCAACTGAAGTAACGATGTGTTCATAAGAAGTATCATACGATTTTATTTTATGATGAGGACGGTTGGCCGATACCATTTGTATGCCGCATTTCGTTATCAGTTGCATCTGCTGCCGGAGTGATGGATGTAACTGTAACACTTTTCCAAACTCTGCTTCGGTTGTATAGTCGCCATAAATATCGGCATGATCAAATGATGTTACACCTGCAGCAATACAGTCCCTGATCATTTGTTCATACGCAGCCGTTTCAAACCGTGCACCCCACAACCCCCATTTCATGGTACCTGCAATAATTCTTGAATACATTATTTCAGTTTTGAATTTTCAATAATCATTTCTGCCAAACGTCCGTCACGTTTGTACACATCGTTGCGGAAGTTTAGTCTTCCTTCACGATCAACCCAGGAAGTGAAATAGGCAATAAAAACAGGAATAGGCTTGGTTACTTTTACGTACAGTTCTTTCTCTGCATTCATCGCTGAGTCAATGCGTTCTTCTGTCCATTCGGGTTGATGGCGTAGTACATAAATGGCTAAACGTCTTGGTTCTTCTACACGGATACATCCATGACTAAAGGCCCGTTTGTCCTGGCTGAATAATGATTTTGATGGTGTGTCGTGCAAGTAAATGCTGTGACTGTTCGGAAATAGAAATTTCACTTTGCCCAATGCATTCCATGGTCCGGGTTTTTGACGGATGTTGTTGCCATTCCATTCCATGTGATTTTTTTCAAGATAATTGCTATTGCGACGAATTGCAGGCAGTATTTCTTTATTCTTGATGCTGGTGGGTACATTCCAGTAAGGGCTGAACACAACATTATTCATCATGCCGTTGAAGATGGCTGTTTTGTTCAGTATGGTTCCCACCACCACATTCATGCTCCATACAAGTGAATCATTTTCGTATGCATGAAACTTGTATTCAGGAACATTCACAACAATGTAATCGGTATTCAATGCAACGGGCAGCCAACGGCAGCGTTCCATGTTTACAATGATCTGTTCAATCCGTTTCGTTAACGGATAATTTAATTCTGCGATCATGCCCGGCCCCACAATGCCATCATCCTTGATGCCATACCGCTGCTGAAAACGTTTTACAGCAGTTTCAAGTTCTGCATCAAACAAATGTGATTGATTGTTGGCAGCCAAATCACCGAGTAAAAAAAGGTGCTCTCTTATTTCAGGAACAATTTTACTGCTGTCGCCCAAACGATATGTCTTTTGATCAGGTTTAATTTTGTTCCATTTACCACTTTCTTCTATTGTACGATATTGTTTCAAGAACGATTTCAACAAACCATATTGCCGAAACACCGGTTCGTTTTTCATGAAAGCAGAAGAAGGTACTTCCAGCAGTGAATCAAGAAACGCATCATAAGCCAGTTTTTTTCGGGGCAGGTCCCAGTTGCTTTCCCGCATTCCTTTTATGCCAAGCCCTGTCCATATTTTTTTTGCATAAAAAAAGTACTGGGCTGTAAGCATCAGTTCAACCGTTGGGTTTGCTTTTTCCGTATAACTTTCAGTTGAATCGTTATCCATCATTTTATGAAATTCATCTGCATACAGCAATTGCACAGGCACACCCTCGTCAGAAATGTTTTCAATTTTATTATAGAGGTTACTGGCCTGTTCAATCAAACCTTGCCTGTCGAACCAGGCATATGTGAACTTTCGCTTGCTGTAAAATGAGAGCAACTCTTTTTCAAATGTTTTGAGGAGAGGATACTGTTGAAAGAAAGCGGGAATAGCACTGCTGTCAAACTTCAGTTGTGTTTGTGTACTGAAATTGCCCGGCAGTGTAATATCGGTTGCCGGCCTGGAAACAGAATCAACTGCTATTTCTTTGTCTTTTCCGTTCGATGAGCGGCACCCGTACATGCAGCAGGAAATGATTACAACGAAAAGCACGACGGCGGAAATGGGTTTGTTGAACATAGTGTTTTTTAACAGGATGAAAATAAAAAAGTCCTGCTTAAAAAAGCAGGACTTTGTATTTCAGTTCAAAAGAAATTAAGCTTCGGCTACTACTTCCAGTTCAACTTCAGCTTCCGTACCGTTTGCAAAATCAATTTTTGCTTTGTGGGTACCAAGTTCTTTCACTTCATCCACGATGTGGATTTTGCGGCGGTCGATTTCATAACCTTTTTGCTCACGGATAGCACGGGCAATCATTACAGTTGTAATGCTTCCGAAGATCTTTCCGCTTGTACCTGTTTTTGCAGTGAGTTTTACAGGAGCTTCTGTAAGTTTTGCAATTACTGATTTGATTTCAGCCATCATTGCATCTTCTTTCTTCTTCTGTACTTTCAAACGTTCAGCTAATTGCTTAAGGTTTGAAGGAGAAGCTTCAACTGCAAATTTTTGAGGGATCAAAAAGTTACGGGCATAACCGTTTTTCACTTTCACCACTTCGTTTTTACCACCAAGTGTGTTTACATCCTGAATTAAAATAACGTCCATTTTGTTTGTTTTTAGTTTCCGAAACCCAGTTGTTCAACTGTCTTCCCGAAAAGCCGGGAGTTAGGGAAAGGTTACTAATTTTCTTATTTCATTTGGCTCATTGTTATTGTTGTTTGCCAAATGTTATTCGAAAATTTGATTTACTACTTTTTTGAAAGGTAGAGCAAATCAAATTTTCTTATTTCAATAAATCAGTTACATAAGGCATCAGTGCCATTTGGCGGGCCTTTTTTACTGCATCTGATAATTTACGCTGATACTTGAGTGAAGTACCTGTTAAACGGCGGGGAAGGATCTTGCCCTGATCGTTTACAAATTTTTTCAGGAACTCTACGTCTTTGTAATCAATGTAACGGATACCGTATTTCTTGAAACGGCAATACTTCTTCCTGGGCTTATCAGTTTTGATCGCTGTCAGGTATTTGATTTCATTCTTTGCCATGACTTAAGCCTCCGCTTTTTGGTTACCAGTAGGTACGCCATTTCTCTTCTTGTAGTTGTACTCAACGGCGTATTTGTCGAGTGCAGTGTACATGTGACGGAGCACTTGCTCATCACGGTGGAGTTGAACATTCAGCTTCGCATTGAAATCAGACGGAGCCTTGTACTCAATTACCCAGTAAATACCAGTTGTTTTTTTCTCGATTGGATAAGCGAGAGATTTTAAACCCCATGGATTGCTGTGCACCACTTCGCCGCCATTTGCAGCGAGCAGATCGGTGTAGCGTTTTTGTGCTGCCTTAAACTCATCGTCAGACAGAACAGGGGTAAAAATCACCATCATTTCGTAATTGTTCATTACAGTTTGTGATTTAAAAATTAATAATTGGGTTTACCCATCGGATCCCGTTCTTACGAGCGGGAAATCTGCCAATACAGATTTGGGGCTGCAAAGGTAGGGGAATAGAGCTGAAAATGGCGCTGCTAAAGGGATTATTTTTCAGCGAAAATCAATGCTGGTAAAGATCTGCGCATTTTTTTGATTTGCAATTAAGCCTCAGGCATTTAAGCAAAAAGCCCCCGATCAATCGGGGGCTTTTGCTAGTATCTGGAAAGATGCTTTATAATTTCAGCAGCTTTATCACTTTTCGTTCACTTCCCTGAGTGATCTCGGCAAAGTAAATACCGGCCTTGAAGCTTTCGCCAATCGAGAGCTTTTGACTTGGGCTGATATTTGTCCGCTGTTCCAGAATGCGGCCCTGGATATCCATTACCCGTAAGGTGGCTGTTTCGGCAGGGTTCAGTCCGCCAACCAGCAGGGTAAACGCAACCGGTGAAGGGTTGGGTAATACCTGAACGGTTAATTTGCTGGTGGCCGCTTCACCCATTCTTGCATTGGCAACAGGTGAGGTAATGGTGCAACCACCGAGCATATCGCCGTGGGCTAAGTGCGCAGGAACGGCTGATGAACTGATACTTAAATTGTTTCCGTTATGGCAGATCGTTACCTTATCCAGCTTTTTACCACTTCTTATATCCAGCACTTCAATGGTTTTGTCAGCATTTGCCTTGCAACCGTTGGCATCGGTTACAGTTACTGTATAATTGGTTGCAGTAACAGGGCTTACTGTTGCAGTAGCTGCCGACGAACCACTGGTCCAGCTATAAGCATAGGCAGAGGTGCCGCCACTTGCGTCAGCTGTTAATGTAACGGATGATGCCGGAGCATATCCAATATAAACGGTGTTGGCTACTGTTCCTGTTGGCAATGCATATGCATCCGCAATTGTAACAATTGGGCTTGGATTAATCACAACTGTTGTGCTGCAGGTTGCTGCATTGCCCCAGCTGTCTGTAGCAGTCCAAACGATGAGGCTTGTACCGATGTTGAAGGTTCCGCTGGCGTTGTTACCGGTTCCGTTGCGTTCCGTAGCACCGGTAATTGTGTAAGCATATGAAATGGGATCGCTGCAATCATCCGATGCAACAAGGGCCGGAATGCTGTAGCTGTTGTTTGCAACAGCACAGAAGCTTACTGTTTCAGTACAGGTTGTAACAACAGGTGCGGTTGTGTTATTGAACCTGAAACGACTGAACACAGGATAGTGGTCAGAAGTGGTAGAACCATAGTTTGAAACAAGCGATGTAACATCAGTAAGGATGTTGGCACTTCCGGGAAGATAATCTCCGTTCAATTCATTTGAAATGGTAACATGGTCAATCACATCATTATAACTTACGGTCGATTTCTTTCCTGCCTGGCTCAACGCTAATGTAACCGGTGTAAAGTTGGCCGCATCAGTTGTAAAGATGGAGTAGGATGTTACCGGCGGATTGATGCCTGCTGTAATGGTTACATCCAGATCATCGTTGTAATCGCCCAGGATGATCACATTGTCGTTGGCATAATTCTGTTGCAACGTATAATGCAACGTATCAGCACCACGTTTTCTTCTGTTATACGATTCCAACGTAGGTGATGTATTGGCTTTGCCGTGTACCAACACAAATCGCACTTGTTTGGTAACACAGTTCAACGTAACATCAGCCGTAAGCATGTATGGGAATCGTCCGCTTGCCCAATAATTGTAAGCAGGATTTGAAAGATCGGCTGCAGAGTTAATGCCCTGCGACAGCAATGCAGTTGTACTTACATTGCTCAGCACATTTGTTTTATAGATGAATGCCATTTTTTGTGCAGTTGCAAGAGCCGATGGCGGATTTGCACTTGTGTTTGTATGAGAACCATAATTGCTGATTACATACGAATAGCCGGGCATTTGAGCTACAACAGCAGCCAGTCGTTCTTCACTTACAATTTCTGTAAGTGCATACACATCGGCATTCAGGTTTTCAAAAATGGTTTTTACATTTTGTTCCTGTTGCGGATCGTTGGTTGGTCCATTGCCGGTGCTGCCAAACCATTCAATGTTCCAGTTCACCACTTCAAGTGTTGTAACCGGGTCAATGCTTGTTCCACCAACTGTAACGTTCTGTGTAATATCACCGGTTGTAATGCTGATGTTGCCTGTAAAATTCTGATTGTTTTGTGTTGGTGCAAAACGAACGTACACAGTTTTTAAAACATTGTTTGCTTCTGCAATTGTATAGCTGATCGATGAACTGAAACTTGTTCCGTCTTTCGATAAGCTGAATGCACCGATTGCAGATAATGTAAGATCGTTCGTTAAATCGTTGCCGGTAAAGCTGAATGTTTTATCAGCTGTTGTGCCGCTTGCAGCAAATGCAAACTGAATATCGGTTGTACTTACGGTTAAACTTGGCGGCGGCGGAACGGGAGAATTGCCGAGTTTGATATCGTCAATTGTCCAGCGTGCACCTTCATCTTCATCAGAATAATATACAAATGCGAAATGAACATTGCTTCCTTTGAATGCAGAAAGATTAATGTTTTCCGACAATGTCCACACATTGGAAGTTTGTGAAGGGAACTTGCCGTTAACATCCGTCCATGTTGCAGTTGAAGGATCGCCACTAACATAATCAGTCGATACTTTCAGTTTCAATGGCTGACCGTTAAATGCAGTTCGGCTCCAGAACGAAAGCAGCGGATAATCTGTAGCAGTTAAATCGAACGATGGAGAAATCAACCAGTCTGTATTGGGTACATTGGTACCACCGGCAAACCCATTGATCTGAACTGCACTTGGGAACTGTGCTGTACCTGCCGGCGCATTGGGATCACGTCCGAATGGCGTGCATGCCCACACAATATCACCGATCTGGCTAAATTGCGTAAAGCCATCGCTAATACCTGTTGTGCAGTTTTGGAAATTAGCTGCGTAAATAGTGATGCCTGTGGTGAATGACCAGGAGTTGTTTCCGCTGATGCCTGCAAACGGATTGCCTTCCAGATCAGTTACCGCACCTGCTGCAACTTCAATGTAGTAAGTTGTGTTTACAGAAAGATTACTCAGGCTTACACTCAACGTTCTTCCGGAAAGAGTTGCATCATTGATGTTGATGGTTGAAACAATGCTGTTGTCACTTGCTTTTTTCAATACAAGAGAACCTGTGCCTTTTACCACGTCTTCGTTGAACGTAACAGATGCAGCCAGGTTTATCGAAACATCTGTGGCATCATTCACAGGCGATAAACTAGTAACAGCCGGAGGAACAAGATCAACAGGATTTGCTTCAATGGTAAAATCATCAATTGCCAAGCCGTCGTCAGAACCGGATGCGTTGAAATCAGTCCAGCGAATCAGGAATACAGCACCATTTGGAATCGACAGATTTCGGATGGTATAAACAATTTCAGTGCGGTTAGCAGCGGCGTTACCATCCTTTGCACCAACTGTTGTAATCGTTGGTGTAATAAAGTCAAGTGCAGTTACATCAACCCATGTTCCGTTTGTAAGATCACTTGCATCGAGGCTGTATTGAAACGAAAGTTTATCGGTTCTTGAAATTGTACCCAAACGCCATTGTTCACCGGTATAACTGATCTTGATTTTTGTGATCGTAGTACCGGAGTTATTTTGAATCTGTGCGCCGATGGTAGAAATGAGGCTTCCTGATTGCAATGTACCAAAGGCTCTTTCAGTACTTGCAGTTGCCCCAAAGCTGTAGGTGTCGCCACCGGTTCCGGAGCCAGTTCCAGCAACGTAAAGACCATTTGCATTTGTGCCGGTTTCATTAAACAACCATCCTGTTGGTACTGCAGAAGACGAGCCTGCATTGCCAAGCGTATTAAAGTCTTGCGTATAGCTGTTCACCAGTAAAATATTCTGACTCGGCGCTATATCATTATCAGTAAGATTAATACTCGCAGATGAAGTTCCAATTACAGCCGGGCTGCTTACGGAAGTGATCGTGAGATCGATGGTTTCAGTTCCTTCAATATCACTATCATCAACAGTGGTAAGCGTAACAATGCCGGATGTATTGCCGGAAGTAATTGTAACGGTGCCGGCTTGCGGATCTGTGAAGTCACTTGCTGCAGTTGCAGAACCTGTTAACGTGTAAGCAACCGTAATGCCGCCTGCAGGAGCTGGTGACGATAAGTTGATTGAAAATGTTCCGTTTGTTGAAGGTTCAGCAGCGTTTGTACCGGCAGTCACAGAAACAGATAATACAGAGCCGGAGCATGGATTTAGAGCCGATGCTGTGTTTCTTGGAGTGGGAGCACCTGCTGCAAAATCAGCAGCATTGTTGTTACTGTCAGTGCAACCATTTGCAGCTCTTAGCACTGCGTTTGTATTGGATGGAGCGGGAGTAGAGCCGGAACCTTCAAAACAATTTGCTGTTGATCCAAACCCAACAAAGTCAACGATTGTTGATCCTGTTGGGCAACTTGTTCCAGATGTGATCACTGTGTTTACATTCACCAACGCAACCTTGCCAGCTGTTCCGCTCATTGCAATTGTTCCTGTTGCGTCAGGTGTGGGCAGTGGAGTTGTTCCTCCTGAACCCTGCGCCTGTTGAATGAGATAGTATTGACCGGGTGCTAAGGTTATGTTTGTGAGATCGGTTTTTTGCCAGGACGTGCCTGTTGCTGAAGCGTACTGAACAGACCAGCCGTTCAAATTAACAGAACTCGTTCCCCAGTTAAAAAGCTCAATAAAATCATGTGTGTAGGTAGCGCCGGAATTACCGCCACCGCCATACACCTGGCTGATTACGACCTGCGAAAAACTGTTTGAAATAAATGCTGCTGCAAATACAAATGACAGCAACAACTTGCGTTGAAGTTTTCTCATTGCTTTAGTTTACGATTCTTAAATAATGTGGAAGATTACAGGAAAAGGATCGGATTCTTCGGCAGGATAAGGATTGCTAAATGTAGGCTGAATCTGTATTTCAACAAATAAAGAAAGATGAAATATTTATTAACAATTCTGTGCTAAGAACAGGCGTAATTGTTTATTTCTTTTTTGTAAGGATGATGCCTTCCAGGAATTTGTATTTTTTGATTCGGTACAATACATCATAGCCGGCTGCAAAAAATACTTCTTCATGCCTTGGACTTGCGTATAAAACGTATAATTTACGTGGATCCGCTTTTAGTGAAGCATCAATTTTTTGGAGAACCGTCTTGAGTAAAATTTCATCGAAGGGGTTAAATAGAAAAATGGTTGTAACAGTTTTTTCGATACCGAGTGTGCTGATATCGGCCCATGACAGCTGATACTCCAATGATGGATGGATCTTTTTTGTTGCTGAAAGATTTTTTTCTGCAGCATCGATCATTTCTTTTGCGAAATCGATTCCTTTTACTCGTTGAAATCCATAGTGCGCAGCTACACACATGGCTCTTCCTTTACCGCAACCGATATCAAGAAAAACTCCCTGCTTCGCCTTTTGCGGAAGATGCTTGAAAAGATGCTCAATCGTAAAGTAGTTCACCGGCATATATTCCGTTGCATGTGCCAATTGATGACCGGTGATGTTGAAACGGGAAAGATTGCTGGATGAAGTACTGTTGATCCTGTATTTCTTTTCGCCACTCCATTCTTTTCGGAATGTAAACAGGGCGATCTGCAAGCCCCAGTTAGCGGCGATGTACAAAAAATATTTTATGTGTTGCAGTAGTTTCAAGCTGCAGATGGTCTGATGTCAATTACTTTCAATTGAAGACTTACCGTTCCGTTCCATTCATTTTCATCGATGGTGTACACAACATCAAAAGGTCCTTGTTGTACAATCGGGAATAAATGTGCAGCACGAAAGTAAATACCTGTTATAACTGTATCGCCTTGTTTCACTACCAGCCTGAGATGTTGTTCTTTTACAATTTTGCTGTAGCCATTGTCTGTAACATTTCTTGAAACAAAAACAGGTCGCATGTTCTCCGGCCCAAACGGTTCCATTTGCTGAATGATACTGTAAAACACGGGTTTGATATCAGCGAATGAAAGTTCGCTGTCAATAGTTATTTCAGGAATTAACTGTTCTGGTTGAATGGTACGTGCAACTTCTTCCTCAAACGCTGACGAAAATGCATCAACGTTTTCGGGCAGCAAGGTTAGTCCTGCAGCAGCAAAATGTCCACCGTATCCAAGCAAATGCTCTCTGCAGGCATGGATGGCTTCATACAAATTAAACCCGTTTACGCTACGTGCACTGCCTGCAACATAATCGCCACTATTTGTGAGTACAATCGTTGGCCGGTAGTAGTATTCAGTTAGACGGGATGCAACAATGCCTACTACTCCTTTATGCCAATGCGGTTGATATAGAACGGTTGATTTTCTTGTTTTCAGTTGTTCGTTGCCGTTAATGATCGCTAAGGCTTCTTCTGAAATGGACGTATCTGCTTCCTTGCGTTCATCGTTATCGGCATGGAGCATTTCGGCATACGTCAATGCTTCTTCATATGTTGACGCAATAAACATCTGCACCGCTTTTTTTGCATCATCCATACGCCCGGCAGCATTTACCCGTGGGGCAATCATGAATACAAGATTGTTGATGTGCATGGTAGTTGTAGCTCCGCTTAAAAACATCAATGCTTTTATTCCATTGGATGGATTTTCGTTAACCCGCTTCAGCCCATGAAATGCAAGTATCCGGTTTTCACCTGTCATAGGAACAATGTCGGCTGCAATAGCCGTTGCAACAAGATCAAGATAGCGATAGGTTTGTTTTTTATCCAGTTTCAGCGTTTCGGCTAATGCAGTAATTAATTTAAAGCCAACACCACAGCCACATAATTCTTTATAAGGGTAGGGGCAATCAATTTGTTTTGGATTGAGAATGGCCACTGCTTCCGGAATAACGGCGTCGGGTAAGTGATGATCACAAACAATGAAATCAATTCCTTTTTCTTTGGCATAGGAAATCAGTTCAACTGATTTAATGCCGCAGTCTAATGAAATAATCAGCGTGAACCCATTGGCACTTGCAAAATCAATCCCTTGTTTTGAAACGCCGTAACCTTCCCGGTAACGATGTGGTATGTAAAAGTCAAGTAACTTTTTGTCGTAAACCGAACAAAGAAACTGAAACATGCAGGCTACACTGGTTGTACCATCTACATCATAATCACCAAATACAAGGATTTTTTCTTTTTGTTGAAATGCGGTCTCAATTCTGCTTACCGCTTTTTGCATGTCTTTCATCAGCCAGGGGTCATGCAGATCGGTTATTTGTGGCCGAAAATAATCCTTGGCTTTTTCAAACGTATTATGCCCCCGTTGAGCCAGTATTCTGCAAAGTACCGGATGGATTTTCAGTTGTTCCCGCAACAGCTCCGTGGCAGTTGGATTCGCCTCTAAAAGCGTCCATCGTTTTTGCATAATTAATATTTTCGGTCGGTTGTATAGCGTACCAAAGCCTCCAGCCCATCCCTGATTTCATTTTTGGGGAATTGGTGTAACAAACGAATGGCCTCGTCCCGGTAATTATTCATCACCTGCTCGGCATAGGTAATACCACCCGCTTCAATTACTTCATTGATCACCCATTGAATATTCTTCTTTTGCCGGTTCTCATTTTTGAGAATATAGATCAATTGTTTCTTTTTGGCTGGATCGACTGTGTTTAGCGTATAAATAAGCGGTAATGTCAGCTTTTTTTCTTTGATATCGTTTCCGGTGGGCTTACCGATCGAAGCACTTCCGTAGTCAAACAGGTCGTCTTTGATCTGAAACGCAATTCCTGCCTTTTCACCAAATAGTTTCATTTGCTCCGTTTTGTCAGCGTCCATGGTAGTGGACCAGGTTCCGGCGGCACAGGCAGAGGAAAGGAGAGATGCTGTTTTGTTTTTGATGATCTCGAAGTAAACCTCTTCGCTCAGGTTCAGCTTCCTGGTTTTTTCGATTTGTAGTAGTTCACCTTCGCTCATTTTTTCTACTGCTTCTGAAAGTATTTTCAGCGTGTTAAAGTCGTCATTTTTGAGGGAAAGTAATAATCCTTTCGATAAAAGATAATCGCCAACCAACACGGCAATTTTATTTTTCCAGAGGGCATTGATCGAAAAAAAGCCACGTCGCTCCATCGATTCGTCTACCACGTCGTCATGCACAAGAGTGGCCGTGTGGAGCAATTCTACCAAAGCGGCCGCCCGATGGGTACTTTCCGAAACGGGGCCAAACAGCTTGGCACTCAGAAAAACGAACATGGGACGTACCTGTTTGCCCTTCCGCTTAATGATATATTGCATAATTCTGTCGAGCAGCGATACCCTGCTTTTAACAGCTTGCCTGAACTTTTCTTCAAATTCCTGCAGTTCGTCCTTAACCAGTAATTGAATAGATGTGGAAGAATTCATGAAGCGGCAATTTACATTAAATAGGGGTGTTTCAGATTATTTAGCGTAATATGCAGCGATTATTTGCTCATTTAAGTCTGTTATGACTATTTGATTGTAAATAAATTGCAAAAAAAATTGATTTTTAACATCTGATCTCTATTTTTGCAATATTCATCAGGAAATTTCGAAACTTAATTACAACAACTATGGCAAGCAAAACGTACTCCCTGTTAGTAGGGGCCCTATGTCTTATCTTAACAAACCTATCTGCTCAGAGCTACGATTGGAAAGACTCATCCTTAATTCCAAAAAAATCACAGGCTCAGCACAGCGAATTTTTACAGAACCAACAACCATTCCCAGCGAAACCTCGTAACCAGTGGGAAATTGGCTTAAGTGTTGGTAATGTTCTTGTTGCAGGGGATGTTACACCTGTGTTTCCGCAAATTGGTTGGGGAGCACATGTTCGTAAGGCCTTTGGTTACATTTTCTCTGCCAGATTGCAATACGCTGGTGGTATCGCAAAAGGTTTAAACTGGACACCCTCGTTCAATTTTGCGAAAAATACAGCTTGGGCCAGCGAATATAACGGTCCAATGAACTATCGCTACACTGGTGCTGCCGGATCTGTTCCGGGGTTGCCAAACGGTGCACCCGGAGAGATTTATCAAGTAGGTTCACGTGATTTCGCTCAAGGGTTGTTAAATCCATACAATGAAGACAATCAAGATGTGGTTTACTACAATAACAGAACAGTTTCTCATCAATTGTCTTTACAAGGTATCATTACCTTAAATAACATCCGTTTCCACAAGTCAAAAACAAGTTTCATTATTTATGGACTTGGCGGTGTTGGCGGTATGATTTACGAAACAACCGTGGATGCTCTTGATGCCAACGGAAACTCTTACGCAAATTTGTTCAACAGCGTATATAATTCTTATCAGGTTTCAAATAGAAATAAGCGTGATATCCGTCGTGATTTAAAAGCGGGTATGGATAAAAATTATGAGACAGCGGCTGAAGGTCAAAATTTACGCCGTCCGAAGTTGTTTGATATGACGTTCAGACCAATGGCTCAGGTTGGTGCCGGTGTAGCTTTCAAAGTAGGTAAGCGTTTCAGCATTGGTATTGAAGAAGTTTTAACCATTGCAAAAGATGATCTGTTAGACGGTCAACGTTGGCAGGAAAGTGCAATCGGTGATGCTGCAATGACCCGTGATTTCGACTCATGGCATTATACAAACTTGAATTTCAATTATAGCCTTGGTTCTAAGTCTGTTGAGCCTCTCTGGTGGTTAAATCCATTGGATTATGCTTACAACGAATTGAATGCTCCTCGTCATATGAAGCTTCCAAAACCAGTTTTGGATGATGCTGATGGTGATGGTGTAACAGATCAGTTCGACAACGAACCTAATACACCAGCAGGTTGCCCGGTTGATACACATGGTGTAAGCCGTGATACAGATGGTGATGGTGTTCCTGATTGTAAGGATAAGGAATTGATCACTCCTACACAATGCCAACCAGTAGATGCTGATGGTGTTGGTAAGTGCCCAGATCCTGAGTGCTGCAAAAACGTAGGACCTCCTGTTCCTGCTTGTAACCTGGTTGATCTTCCAAGCATCAACTTCGGCGGCAACTCAAGCGTATTGAGTGCTGAAGCAAAAGCATTGGTTGGTAGTGTTGCGTCTTCACTTCGTGGAAACCCAGAATGTAAGCTTACAGTTTGCGGTAGCGCAGCGAAGAGCAAGTCTGGTCAGGCATTGGGTCAAAAGCGTGTTGATGCGATCGTTAAATACCTCGTTGAAGTACAAGGTATCAGCGCAGATCGTGTAATCGCTCAGTACGACTGTCACGAAGGAGATCCTTCGGTAGTTGAGCTCCGTGCAGAACAGAAATAAGTTGATATAGACTAATTGCTTATACAGCCCTCCGGTCTTCCGGGGGGCTTTTTCTTTAGGAAAAGATTAACCGCTCTTTTCATCATTCCAAAAAGGATAAGGGTAATTTGCCCGAAAATCTTAACTTTGCTGGCTTTTATGAATTTGATTACCCGTTTACTGTTTATTGTTTTAGTTTTTGGAGCACTTGCTGGGTGTAATAAAAAAACGATCACGAATATTCTTAAGAGTAAGGATGTAGAGTATAAGCTGGGGATGGCTGAGCAGTATTATGCAAACAAGAAGTACAGTAAGGCGCAAATCCTATATGAAGATTTGTTTCCTCTTTTACGAAACGATCCCCGTTTTGAAGATCTTTACTATAAGTATGCATATTGTGCGTTCAATCAAAGGGATTACCTGAGTGCAGAGAATCTGTTTAAGGGATTTTTGGAGGTTTTTCCGAAAAGCACCAGAGCCGCAGAAGTTGATTACATGAAAGCGTTTTGTTATTACAAGCAATCGCCACGTGTAGAGTTGGATCAAACGCCAACGCAAAAAGCAATCGGGTCGATGCAGGCGCATTTGAACAACTATCCAGAGTCGCCTAAAGCAGCCGATGCACGGAAGATCATTGATGAATGCTTTGAAAAGCTTGAGCTAAAAGAGTTAAAGAGTGCTGAATTGTATTATAATGTTGGTTCATACAGGGCAGCAGCAATTACATTCACTACTTTGTTGAATAATTATCCGGAGTCGAAGCGTGCCGATGAATACAAATTGATGATCATCAAATCATATTACCAATATGCGGGAATGAGTATCGATGAGAAACAAAAAGAACGCTATACAAAAGTGATTGAAGAGTATTATGATTTTGTAGATCGGTTCCCGGAAAGTGAACTTTTAAAAGAGGCTGAAAAATATTTTAATCTTTCTTCTAACAATATAAAAGCAAATAAAAATGAGCAGACTGATACGAAAAGTTAGCGCCAACACCAGCAATGTTGTTGAAACAAAAAATGTAGCTGACTTGAAGGCTAAAACAGGTAATGTGTACGAATCAATTGCTGTAATAGCAAAGCGTGCCAACCAGATCAATATCTCTCTGAAAGAAGAATTGCATAATAAGCTGGAAGAGTTTGCAAGCCATACCGATAGCCTGGAGGAAATCCATGAGAATAAAGAGCAGATTGAAATTTCAAAGGCATATGAGCGTATGCCAAACCCAGCGTTATTGGCAACACAGGAATTTGTAGATGATAAAGTATATCATCGCAGGGCTGATAATGATTTATTTTCATAATTCAGTTGTATCAATAGTATTTGAATGGCGGTCGTAACAGACCGCCATTGCTGTTTTTTAATTGAATATTTTACTCTATTTTCATTTGCAGATGAAGCTACAAGGAAAAAAAATTGCAATCGGTATTACGGGAAGTATCGCTGCTTATAAATCTATTACACTTGTTCGGTTGCTGGTAAAAGAAGGTGCAGAAGTAAAAGTGATCCTCACACCGGCTGCCAAAGATTTTGTATCACCGCTTGTACTTTCCACTTTGTCGAAGAATGAAGTGTTGGTGGATTTGTTTGAAGAAGACAGTTGGTCAAACCATGTTGCACTTGGCCGGTGGGCTGATTTGTTGCTGATTGCACCTCTCAGTTGCAATACATTGGCAAAAATGGCGCATGGGATGTGTGATAATTTGTTGCTTGCAGTTTATCTTTCTGCAACCTGTCCGGTAATGGTGGCGCCGGCAATGGATGAAGACATGTGGAAACATCCATCTACCAAACAAAATCTTGCTAAACTTGGTTCGTATGGTAATCAGATTATCCCTGTAGAAGCGGGCGAACTGGCAAGTGGTTTAATTGGCGAAGGCAGAATGGCTGAACCCGAAGATATCCTTGCAGAGGTAGAACGTTTTTTTTTTGACCCAAACTGATTTTAATGGTATGAAAGTACTGGTTACCGCCGGTCCAACGTACGAAGCAATTGACCCCGTTCGGTTTATTGGCAATCATTCCAGTGGAAAAATGGGAATTGCCATTGCAGAGGAACTAACAAAACGTGGAGCGGAGGTAATTTTAGTGTTAGGTCCATCTTCTCAGCAAGTGGGCAATCGTATCTATCAATTAGTGCATGTAAGGAGTGCTGAAGAAATGTATGAAGCGAGTGTTCAGCATTTCCCAGACTGTCAGCTTGCGATCATGTCAGCTGCTGTTGCGGATTATACGCCTGTTAATATAGCAAGTGAAAAAATAAAGAAGCAGGAGGGCACTATGCAGATAAATTTAAAACGTACCAAAGACATCCTGGCAACTTTGGGAACTATGAAGAAACAGGGACAATGGCTGGTGGGGTTTGCTTTGGAAACAACCAATGAAAAAGAATATGCATTGGGCAAACTAAATTCGAAAAATGCTGACATGATTGTTTTGAATTCGCTGAATGATGTCGGTGCCGGGTTTGGCGTCGATACAAATAAAGTAAGCATCTTCAGTAAGAACATGGAGGAAATTACGTTTACAGTTAAAAGTAAAAAGGAAGTAGCTGTTGACATT
Organism: Bacteroidota bacterium; assembly: GCA_023428755.1. Lineage (GTDB taxonomy): Bacteria > Bacteroidota > Bacteroidia > Chitinophagales > Chitinophagaceae > Lacibacter. The sequence goes on along the minus strand of JAEYWX010000010.1, from coordinate 53,039 downwards.
GCTAACACCATTAAACAACTAATGCATGTATAAGGCTTTGTTTGGACTAATTTTCAACTGTTTGGTTCTAGTACAGGTTTCTGCACAGGAGTTAAACGCAAGAGTACGTGTGGTCGACAACCAGATACCCACAACGATCGATCGGAAAATTTTCAGAACACTCGAAGCCTCGCTTACTACTTTTTTGAACAATCGCAAATGGTCGGCAAACAATTTTAAACCCAATGAAAAAATCAATTGTCAGTTCCTGATCAATCTGGAGGGAATGCCTGAAACAAATGTTTTTTCTGCCAGTATTACCATTCAGGCGGCACGTCCCGTATATGCCACATCATATGTTTCTCCGATCATTAATTTTAAAGACCCCAGCTTCGATTTTAAATATGTCGAATCACAGCCTTTGGAGTTTAATGAAAACAGGGTATCAGGTTCAGATCCATTGGCATCCAATTTAACGGCAGTGATGGCCTATTATGCCTACATTATTGTGGGGTTTGATTATGCTTCGTTTTCTACACGTGGCGGCGATCCCTATTTTCAAAAGGCTTTGAATATTGTAAACAATGCGCCCGATGGCAGTAAAATCTCAGGATGGAAATCGTTTGAAAATAATAATCGGAATCGTTACTGGTTAACCGAAAACCTTTTGAACAATCGCTATGCTGTTATTCATGATGTGTATTATAGTTACTATCGAAAAGGCTTTGATTTGATGTACGAAAATGAAACTGCTGCAAGAACCGAAGTTATCAATGCACTTGTATACCTAGATAATTTAAACAGGGAAACACCCAACCTTATGGTGGTTCAGTTTTTTATGCTCGGTAAAGCCGATGAAATCATTAACATGTTCAGAAAAGCTGCACCACCGGAAAAAACAAAAGTGCTGGAAATTGTCAGCAGGCTTGATATTACCAATTCCAATAAATACAAACAGGAATTAAAATGAGAAAAATTGTATTGGTTGGATGGTTGGCTTTGATGATCACAGCTTGTTCTGATAATCGACGTATTCCATCTGAAATTATGCAGCCTGCAAAATTCCAGGCGATACTTACCGATGTGTTGTTAGCCGATGCATTAAGTCTTGAACGTTCGTTTAAGGATACAGCCATTAAAATAACGGATGAAAATGCAAAATATTTTCTCAAAGTGTTTCAGTTGCACAAGGTAAGTAAGAATGAGTTCATGAAGAGTTATAATTTTTATCTACAGCGACCTGATTTACTTAAGGTAATAACAGACTCCATATCTGCAAGTCTTGATAGACGTAATCTTCAACTTTCAATCGATACTTCCAAACCAAAACCCAATGGTAATAACATCAAGAAGACTGGAACTGGAAATGGGAATCAATAGTGAAATTGCTCACTATTTTGCCAATGTACGGAAGGTGCCCGAAAACAACGCTTATTGGAGAAATAAGCGGGTGTATATCTCTTTCGGATTGGGTTTTCAGGCAATACCGTTTCTATTTGATTTAGTACACAAATGTGGCATCTCAACCGATGTATTGCTTCAGGATGATCATGTTACATTGATGGAGACCGGTTTTGACAAAGTAGGGCTTTACGAAAAAAATGAAATATCATTCCATGATTTTCTTACGCAATGCAAACTGTTATTAGAAGGAAGAGTAAAACAATTCCATTTAGCAACGGATTTATTCGCAGTGTTATCAAATAAGGATACAACGTATTTTCAATTTGAAACTAAGCATAAAGCCTTGGCCCGGTCTGACAGTTTCTTATTTACATTGGTAGATCTCGATGTAACTGACGAGTGGGTCGCTAATTTTTTGCCATACTGGTATTCATTGGCAAGACCGATATTGCTACTGGACGATTTTAAAGACCTTGAAGATGACCGAAGAGATCAGGAAGAAAATATGATTTTAGAATTAGGTGATGATGCAAATGCAGTGATGCAGGCATATGATTTCGGAATGCAAGATTTATCAACTCTGGCGAAAGTGAATCCCAAACTGTCAACTTATATTGAAGCATTCTTTAAAAAGTCACTGGCAATGGATCACATCAGAGCATTACTGGCGTAACTCATTTAGTCAATCAATGAATTTTTCATAGCAAAGAACACAAGTCCAACGGAGTTTTTTACTCCAAAGCGTTCCATTAACCTGTCCTTAATGGCTTCCACCGTACGTGGACTGATTTCCATTTCTTTTGCTATTTCCTGTGCTGTATACTCCATGCACAAGAGACGAATCACCTGCTTTTCTTTATCAGATATCTGAATCTCACTATTAAGCGTAGGAATTGATTTTACTTTATTATGCGATTTCTTTAAAAGGATTCTATTCACGAAATTATTGAGGTAGTATCCTTTTGTGTACACTTCAAAAATCGCTTTTTTAATTTCGGATGGATCAGAGCTCTTTAATAAATAACCATTAGCGCCATTTTCCATCAGGTGCGTTACAAAACGTTCATCTTCATACATGGTTAAAACCAACACATGAATGTTCGGAAATAGTTTATTTACCGCCTTTGTAGTTTCAATACCATCTTTACCCGGCATACGCAAATCCATCAGAATTACATCCGGTTCAGCTTCTGCTAAACCAGCTAACAATTCTTCACCGTTTTCGGCTTCCAAAACAAATTTGATATTTGTATACGACCTCAACGAAAGGATTACACCCTTTCTGAATATTTGATGGTCATCAGCTATTGCAACTTTAATCTGGCTCATAAGATCAAGGACTGTAAAGTTAGTGTTTTCAATTTATTATAACATGGCTTCTACCGGAATCTCAATGGTAACCTTATAATACGTATTGGAAGGATCTTTCTCAAACAAAATTTTTGAATTTAAGATCTTTACACGGCTGTAAATATTTTTTAATCCCATTCCTTGCGGCGTATCCCTCAGCTTTTCATATTCTGTTTGGGTTAATCCTTCTCCATCGTGGTGCATACGGATATAAATATACTGATCTGTTTTGTTTTGAGTTAGATGAATAAAGCTGGAACGGCTATGTTTAATTGTATTATTCACCAACTCCTGCAGTACCCGGAAAATTGACAACTCGTATTCGAGTTTTAAACGACGCTTATAATCATGGAAACGGGCACTCGCACTGATTGATCCACTACCATTGATCTTCTGAAACATATCATTTACAGCGCTCTCTAACCCAAAATTCTTTAATGTTGGCGGAATCAGGCTGTGCGACATATTCCTGATCAACTGAATAGTATCATCAATGATCTGCTTGGCATTGTAAATGCTCTGAAGCTGAGTGCCTTGATCCTGGTGAATCAGGTTTTCGTTCAGATACAAACGTACTGTGGCAAGCAATGGGCCGGCATCATCATGCAGATCAGCAGCAATTCGTTGGCGTTCTTCTTCCTGGCTTTGAATCGATGCCTGTAGCATCATTTGCTGCTGCTCTTCCTGCATTTTTTTCATTCGTAACTGGAAGTAAATCACTTTCCGTTGATGAAATACAATGAAAACGATGAGCCCAATTGCCAACAGCAACATGCCGAATGTACCGAAGTATACAACATAGGTTACGTTAGGAGAATTTGTGGCTTGTAGAAAAAACATGGGTTGTGGCAGTGGGTTTGGTTTGGGGTTCTGTTAGGTTAGTGACAGCTGATTCTCTGAAAGATGTTGATTAGTAGGTTTTATAGTAAAGGCAATTGAAAATAATATATTTCTTAACATGTAAATCACAGCATGGATTATGATGTATTGATTTTCAAATACCTCAGATTGTTTTATGATGTTATTATACCAGAATATGAAAAATGTACCAGCCGAAAAAACTAAAAACCCCACAATAGACCAAAAGGAGCTTTGCGTATAAATGAACATTGTCTTTGGGAAGCGTATCTGCTCAAAGAAGTACAAAAGACAAAAAAGTAAAATAAAGACAGTATTTAAAGTCGTTATTATTGAATTTGTTGTTTCAGACACCTTGATAAGAAAAGGTAGTACCTGAATAGTCATATAGCCAATAGTACAAACTAAAACAATTTGTCTGTTAATTACATTAATCAGTACATGGCGAAAAAAGAAAAAGATAAAAATCAGGTAAGTTATAGGATTCAGAAAACTCAATAGGTCATACATGTCAAAGTTGTTTAATTTATAAAACAACGACATTAGAAATTGCTGGACTAGTGAAAATAAAAGAAATAAAAAAACTACCCAGTTCTCTTTGCTTTGCGACTTCATCCGCAATAAGAAAAGAAAACTGGGTAGTAATAAAGTAAACTTTGCTATTGTTTCAAATTTCTCCAAATGGCTCTTTTATAGCCAAATATAGTGAACTTTAGAAACTTATTTGATACTGCAACTAATTACCAACCTGCTGTTTTAAAAGTTTGATCGCTCACCAAACCTTCTTCGGTTTCGAGTTCGCCAGTAACTTTTACTACGTTGTAATTCAAAATTGGATTCATGTTGCTGTCAACACCAACCAAAATTGCCTGACGAATGCCTTCTTCATTGTAACCAGGAACAATTGTAACACCAACACAACCGGGTTGTGCAAGAATTTTTTCAATCATTTCACGGCCCATTGTGTTACCGTAAGCCTGCTCAGGATGCTTGTCAAAAAAGCGTTTTGCCATTTCTTCACCGGCTTCAAAGCCAATGTGCTTGCCAATTTTTTCTACCTGTGGTTTTTGAAGTAATTCTTTTTGCATAGTTGTAGGTTTAGAAGTGAGTTTAAGACTCTAAATTTTCAAAAAATGATTCCCTATGCAAGAGGGGGGTATGTGAATAACTACTCGAAAAAATCATAAATTGCTTTAAATCAAATTATTATAATTAATTTTTACGCAAATAGGTAAAAAGACTAAAGCAATAATACGAATAAATTTGCGTAAAATTACTAAGTTAAAATGAGGGCTTTAACGACGAGTGAGGCAGGAAAAGTCGCAAGTAAGAGTCCGTTGTGAAAAAAATGTGTATAAGTGAAAACACTTAGGAAATGCACTTAATGGATTTTGTAACGGAACATTTGGTGTTTTGTTTAATGATCAGTTGCCAGATTTATTAGCTGCAATAACTCAGGAAAAAGACCAGAATCACTCAATATATCCGTGTATCAAGGTTTATAGTGCAAATGTAAGATAGCAAAAGTTAGATTACATGCGGGATAATGCTTGATTTAATATCACGGGAATTACAAAACCGATGAAGATTTTCGGAGTGATTCATCGTCGTTCTAGCGGTTTATCTAAGCTTAAACCCTATTTACTGGTATGTATTCTTTGAAGTATGAAAACTCTGAAGTAATTTGCAGAAACCTCAAAACCACAATATCCCATGTCTGTAGACTCAAACATTAAGTTCGCCATTGCTGACGATCACAAGATTTTTCGTGACGGTATTAAAATGGCTCTGGGCGGACGTCCCCACCTTAAATTAATATGGGAAGCTGAAGACGGTAAGGACATGATGCACAAACTTACCATCAAAAAACCCGATATTCTCTTAATGGATATCAGGATGCCTGAACTCGATGGCATCAATGCCCTTCAGCTGATTCGCAAAGAATATGAAGAAGTGAAAATTGTGGTGCTGAGTATGTACGATGACCAGCAGATGGTAAGCAAAATGATGGAGATGGGCGCCAATGCTTATCTAACCAAAACAACTGATCCCAACGAAATTTATGATGCGATCCTCACTTGTATGAATGAGGATTTTTATTTCAACGAGCTTGTAAACCAGGCGGTTCTGCTGAAGTTGAACTATAAAAAAACGGTCAAACAATTTTATCCCAATTCAACCAAATTCTCAGAAAAAGAGATACAGATATTGAAACTTTTGGCCGAAGACAAAACCACTGAGGAAATTTCTAAAATCGTTTTCCTTAGTCCCCGTACCATTGAAACGATTCGCCAAAACATGAAAAACAGAGTGGGAGCCAAAACCATAGCCGGCCTCATTGTTTACGGTATGCGGAACCGTTTAATTGAATAGACCGTAAAAACCACAGGTTGAAAGTCAGGTACTACTACCTGCAAAATGATCAGAAAATTTAACAATTTGCACTAAGAAAATTTAGAAGTCCGTCTTTAACATTACACATCCTATGTACACAATGAAAACCGTAAAACCAGGCGAGTTGACAACTGATTTAATTAAAGTAGCTATTACAGACGATCACGTTTTATATCGTGCCGGTGTGAAAACAGCTTTGGGTATGAAAAAGGATATTCAGGTGATATTTGAAGCCGACAACGGCATGCACCTGTTGAATATGCTCAAATCTATTCAGCCTGATGTAATTCTGCTCGATGTGCAGATGCCCATAATGGATGGCATTGCAACGCTCCCCGAAGTGAAAAAGCTTTATCCCGACATTAAGATCATTATGCTTACCATGCATGATGAACATACAATGATCACCCGTTTGATGGAGCTGGGCGCTAACTCCTATCTTACCAAGAACTCTGATAGTGAAGTGATTTATGAAGCAATCAAAACCTGTCATGAACAGGAGTATTTCTTCAACACACTTACCAACAAAGCATTGATCGATGGCTTAAAAATGAAGCGCCAGGGCGATGCAATGATGGGGCATGATGTAAAGCTGAACGAAAAAGAAATTAATATTCTTCGCTTGATGTGTGAAGAGAAGAGCACCAAAGAAATTGCAGATATTGTTGATCTCAGCCCACGTACAGTAGAAGCAATTCGTGACAAACTGAAATCTAAAATTGGAGCAAGATCTACAGCCGGCTTGATTTTATATGCTGTAAAAAATAATATTATCGAAGGATAATTCATTGTAACCAAAACCAACCGCACCGGGCGATACTGAAAAGTGTCGCCTCTTTTTTTGTTTTACATTCGCTGTATGTCGCTGTATTATAGCATTGATAAGAAGGTTTTCCCGTCAGAAGAGTTTCATATTCATCCTGATAACAGGTCATTTCGTTACGGAGAAGGTTTTTTTGAAACAATTCGGTTACACAAAGGAGAAATACCATTATGGCACTTGCATTGGAAACGACTGAGTGAATCGTTGCCTAATTTGTATTTTGAAACGCCACCGCACTTCAATGAAGCAATATTGAAAGAAGAGATTTTACGTGTTGCGAAGCGAAATCAATGTTTGGATGCAGCAAGAGTTCGGATTACGTTTTTTAAAGGTGAAGGCGGTATTTGGGAAAAGCCAAGCACTCCGTTTCATTTTTTAGTGCAATGCTGGCCGTTGGAGAAAAAAGAATTCAGCATGAATGAAAATGGGTTGGATATTGGTTTGTTTGAAGCAGGAAAAAAATCCTGCGATCATTTCTCCAATCTTAAAACCAATAATTACCTGCTGTATGCGTTGGCAGCTCGGTATGCAAAAACAGAAAAGTTAAATGAATGCCTGGTGCTTAATCAATATGAAAGAGTCTGCGATGCAACCATTGCTAATGTGTTTTTCAGTAAGGGTGGGGTAATTCATACGCCTGCTCTTAGCGAAGGCTGCATTAATGGGGTGATGCGCAGTTACCTGCTTGAACAGCTCAGGAGTACGGGCATTGATGTAAAGGAAGGTGCGTATACGCCCACTGAAATTGCCGCTGCCGATGAAATTTTTATGACCAATGCCATGTACGGGATCCGATGGGTAAAGCAGTGGGGCGAAAGAATGTATCCCTTTCAGCAATCGTCAACTATTTTTCATCGCTTCATTTCTCCGCTTTTCCCTTAAACATTTATCTGGGCGAATCGTTATACACTCATGCCGAAACAACAAGTAAATATCTGCTGGTTCAGGAGGGATCTTCGTTTACATGATAATGCAGCTTTGTATCATGCATTAAAAGATGAGTTGCCTGTTGTACCCGTTTTTATTTTTGACAAAGCCATCCTTGATCAACTGGAAGATAAGGCCGACCGACGTGTTGAATTTATCCATCATGCCATTACTGATATGCAACAGCAACTGCAAAGCATGGGCAGCAGCATGGAAGTGTATTATGGCTTTCCAGCCGAGGTGTTTGCAAAGCTGCTTGAAAAATATTCAATCAGGAAAGTATTTACCAATCATGACTATGAGCCCTATGCGCAACATCGAGATGCTGCAATGCAAAAGTTGTTGAATGATGCAGGTGTTTCGTTGCATACCTACAAAGACCAGGTGATTTTTGAGAAAGATGAAGTGTTGAAAGATGATGGTAAACCGTATACAGTGTTTACACCTTATAGCCGCAAATGGAAAGCAAAACTGAATGATTTTTATTTGAAGAACTATCCGGTAGAAAAGTATAGTAATAACTTTTTCAAACAGGTACCGGTATCCATTCCTTCATTAAAGGAAATGGGTTTTGAAGCAGTTGGCTTGCCATTTCCATCTGCTGAAACACGTAAAGAAATCATTAAAAAATACAAAGAGCAACGGGATTTTCCTGCGATTGATGGAACCAGCCGGTTGAGTGTGCATCTGCGATTTGGTACGATCAGTATTCGAGACCTGGCAAGAGAAACACAATTTCTAAGTGAAGGTTTTTTAAATGAATTGATCTGGCGTGATTTCTATCATATGATCCTTTGGCATTTTCCACAAGTGGGAGAGGGCAAGGCGTTCAAAAAAGAATATGATTTTATTGAATGGCGGCACGATGAAAATGATTTTCAGAAATGGTGTAATGGACAAACAGGTTATCCTATCGTTGATGCAGGTATGCGTGAACTCAACACTACCGGTTTCATGCACAATCGTGTCCGCATGATCGTCGCCTCATTTCTCACAAAACATTTGCTTATTGATTGGCGCTGGGGCGAAGCTTATTTCGCAAAAAAATTATTGGACTTTGATTTGGCAGCCAACAACGGTGGATGGCAATGGGCAGCAGGAAGTGGTTGCGATGCAGCTCCTTATTTCCGCATTTTTAATCCGTATCTGCAAACACAAAAGTTTGATCCGAAGCTTGAATATGTACGAAAATGGGTACCTGAATTTGAAGGCTTCAATTATTTAAAACCAATTGTTCAGCACGAACTGGCACGGAAACGTTGCCTCGAAGTGTACAGTAAAGCATTAAAAAAATAGGTCAGGAATGTTGCGCAGATGTTTGCAGCATTTGTTCTACAGCCTGCATACCATCTTCACCTAAATCAAGCGAATAGTTATTTACATAAAGATCGATATGCTGTCGCATCACATCTTCACTCATCTCCTGTGAATGTTGCTTTACGTACTCTGTTACGAGCGGATAATTGCTGAAGGCATATTCCAAACTTTTACGGATCAATCGGTCAACTTTTTGTTGCAGCTCCGCATCAATTCGTTGATGTGCAACAATGCCGCCTAACGGGATAGGGTAACCGGTTGTTGTTTCCCAATATTCACCCAAATCCATCAGCTTATGCAGTCCTTTCTGCTGATAAGTGAAACGATTTTCATGAATGATCACACCAATATCAACCTTGCCACTCAATACAGCATCTTCAATTTCATGAAAGACCATGAACTGTTTTTGTTTAGCATGTGGGAATGCCTGTGAAAATAAAAAATGCGCTGTGGTATTTGTGCCAGGAATTGCAATCGTTGAATCATTCACCAACTGCTGAAGCTCCTCAAGGTTCGTATTTTGTACTTCGTTCTTTGTAATTAATAACGGCCCCACGCCTTTGCCCAATGCTCCGCCACTCTTTAATAAATGATACTGATGCCGGATGAGTGGATAAACCCCATAACTGATCTTTGAAAAATCGAGTTTACCTTGCTTTGCCCATTCGTTCAACGTTTGTACATCTTCCAGCTGCACATCAAACAATAAACCTTCTGTATCAATTTTACCATTCACCAGTGCATCAAAAATAAATGTATCGTTGGGGCATGGTGAAAAGCCAAGCGTATAATTCATGCTCAATTACTTTTATAAACTCTCAATTAATCGGATCAATTCTTTGTTCAGGTTTTGCACTGCTTCTTTCAATTTCCATTTTTGTTTGTTGCGTTCGCCTACATAATTGGAAATACTTCTGATCTGCACAAACGGAATATTTTCTTTCATACAAACCATGTGAAGGGCAGCACCTTCCATATTCTCGATCTTTGCTTTGTATTTTGTTTCGTAAAGTGCTGCCGTTTTTTTGGTTGATGTAATCTGATTCACAGTAACACTTCCAACATATGGCAATTTGGTACGTTCCATCAACACCGTAAACGGATTTACCAGCTTTTTTTGCTTGTATGGGAATTCATTAGCAGCCAGTAATTTCAAATCAAACACATCTTTGTATCCATCCTTCTCCTGCACACCCAGGTCGGCCAACGACTCTTGTTTTACTGTAACTACAGCCCCTAATTGCAACGATCTGTCAAAGGCCCCGGCAATACCTGCCATAATGATAATATCGGGCTTTTTCACCTGCAAATGCTTCATCAGAGCATAGGTTGTGTTAACGGAGCCCACACCTGTAACCAGGAAATCGAGTTGCAAATCAATATAATCCAGCTTGTTGGTGGTGCGGCAATGTTGAATAAACGGCTTGATTTCCAATACGGTGGCAGAAACAACTAAACAATTCATAGGGCAAATTTCGGGAAGAATAAAACAAATCGGGGAATAACATCAAAATGCCGCTTTCTTATTACCTTTGCGCCCCAACAATTTGCTGGTTTTTGCAATGGTTTATTTAACTCGATTAGAACATTTTAATGCGGCGCACAAACTCTACAATCCCAATTGGAGCTTAGAGAAGAACGAAGCCATGTTTGGCAAATGTGCCAATGAAAACTGGCATGGGCATAATTATGATCTTTTTGTTACCATTAAAGGACAGGTGAATGAGGACACTGGTTTTTTGTTTGATGTAAAAAAACTGAGTGAGCTCATCAAAATTCATGTGCTGGAAAAACTGGATCATAAAAACCTGAATATGGATGTGGATTTTATGCAGGGGAAAATGTGTTCTACCGAAAACCTGGCAAAAGCCATTTGGCAACAATTACAACCGCATCTGCCTGCTGAGGTACTGCTTCACTGTATTAAACTTTACGAAACGCCCCGCATTTACGTTGAATATTTTGGAGAATAAACCTTTTACTGCGTACCTTGTTATAGTTCTTCATACGCCCTGCAAAGTGCTTTTCTGAAAGTTCATGGCAGGTAACAAGTAATCAGGTTTTCTGTCATGCAAAAAAAAGTATCCGTCTTTCGTCACGAACATTTTAACGCTGCCCATCGTTTATATAATCCTGAGTGGACAAACGAGCGGAACGAAGCTGTTTTTGGAAAGTGTAACAATCCTTCTTTTCATGGACATAATTATGAACTGGTAGTAAAAATTACCGGTGTTCCTGATAAAGAAACCGGTTATGTAATGGATCTGAAATTGTTAAGTGATCTCATCAAGGCTGAAGTGCTTGAACGGTTCGATCATAAAAATCTGAATCTTGACACCGTTGAGTTCAAACAGTTGAATCCAACGGCAGAAAATATTGCGGTCGTAATTTATGATTTGCTACGTCCGCATATTGATGCGGAAAAAGAGTTGCAGATACGTTTGTATGAAACACCGAGAAACTTTGTAGAGTATCCGGCGTAATTATAATTAATAAATGATTAGTGAGAATTTGGGAGACCAATTCATTCTCAAATTTTCAAATTTAAAAATTTTCAAATTCAATCATGGCTTATAAAAAAACAGAACAGTACGAAGAAAAGATAACATCTGGATTAATTGAAAATTACAGAAGTGCACTCGATTTATTAGGCGAAGATCCGGAACGGGAAGGCTTGCTGAAAACACCTGAGCGTGTGGCAAAAGCGATGCAGTACATGACGCAGGGGTATCACATGGATGCAAAAGCAATTTTGGAAAGTGCCAAGTTTCATGAAGATGTAAGTGAAATGGTGATTGTAAAAGATATTGAGCTGTACAGTATGTGCGAGCATCATATGTTGCCATTTTTTGGGAAAGCACATATTGCTTATATCCCTAACGGATGGATCACCGGTTTAAGTAAACTTGCCCGTGTAGTAGATGTGTACAGCCGTCGTTTGCAGGTGCAGGAACGATTAACCACACAAATTCTTGAAGCGATCAAAGAATCGTTGAATCCAATGGGCGTGGCAGTTGTGGTGGAAGCACAGCATTTGTGTATGATGATGCGTGGCGTACAGAAACAAAACTCAGTTACAACTACTTCTGCTTTCTCAGGCGAATTTCAGAAAGAAGCAACCCGTAGTGAATTTTTGAAACTCATTTCCGGAAAGTTCAATTAAGTTTTCTTTTCCTCATCGTAGAAGTCTGTTGTAATTATTGCAACAGACTTCTTTATTTTTGGCCATTAAATAATTACACATGAAACATGCGTTTGTATTTCCGGGCCAGGGTTCTCAGTTTAGTGGAATGGGTAAAAATTTGTATGATGCCGGCGTGTCGGCTCAGCGGTTGTTTGAATCAGCCAACGAAATTTTAGGTTTCCGTATTTCGGATATCATGTTCAACGGAACAGATGAAGACCTGAAGCAAACCAAGGTTACGCAGCCTGCTGTTTTTTTACATTCTGTGGTTGCATATAAAACGATTGAGTTGGCAAAGCCGGATATGGTAGCAGGACATTCACTCGGTGAATTCAGCGCATTGGTGGCAAATGGTGTGTTGAGTTTTGAAGATGCATTGCAACTGGTAAGTGTGAGGGCGCAAGCCATGCAAAAAGCCTGTGAACTAAATCCCTCAACCATGGCAGCAGTATTAGCATTGGCTGATGAAAAAGTGGAAGAAGTTTGCAAACAGGTACAGGAAGAAACAGGCGAAATTGTTGTCCCGGCCAATTACAATTGTCCGGGACAGTTGGTGATCAGCGGCTCATTAAAAGGAATAGATATTGCCTGTGAGCGGATGAAGGCCGCCGGTGCAAAACGAGCCTTGGTATTACCGGTGGGTGGTGCATTTCACAGCCCGTTGATGGAACCTGCACGTGAAGAATTAAAAGCAAAAATTGAAAGCACGAATTTTTATACGCCGCAGTGTGCTATTTACCAGAATGTAGTTGCAAAAGCGGTGTTAGATAAAGATGAGATCAAACAAAATTTAATCGATCAATTGACCGGTGCAGTGCGTTGGACACAAAGTGTGCAATCCATGATCGCTGATGGCGCCAGTAAGTTTACAGAAGTTGGACCCGGTAAAGTATTGCAGGGATTGGTGCAAAAGATCAATAAAGAAATGCTGGTGGAAGGAGTGAATTAAGAAATGTACGAAGTAAGAAGTACGATGTACGTAAACCCCGTCAGTGGTTGCAAACCCTGACGGCGGTTGGAATAACTAAAAAAAGATGCCGCTACATAACAGCGGCATCTTTTTTTAAATAGTAACACTACAATTGATCCACTCTCCATCAAAATTGGCGTTATACTTTTTATAGAAATTGATAGCTGGTTCGTTCCATTCCAGCACCTGCCACACAATCCCACTCAGCTTTTTTTCTGTTGCTTCAACAATCAGTTGATCAAATAATAATTTGCCGATGCCTTTTCCTCTTGCCTTTTCTGTAACAAGAATATCTTCTAAATACATACGCTGACCTTTCCAGGTTGAGTAACGGATATAATACAGGGCAAATCCCAGAACAAGATTATTTTCTTCGGCTACAAACGCCCACCACACCGGCTGTTCACCAAAACCACTTTCTTCAAAATGTTCCAATGTAACGGTAACTTCTTCCGGTGCTTTTTCATACAGCGCCAGTTCCTTGATAAGTTCCAGCAATCGTGGACAATCTTCTTTTACTGCTCTTCTGATGATCATATGTCTATTGATTTACGTCTGACGGCTTTCAGCCGTACCGACGACGAAGTTTATTTTTTTCTTGTTGCTTTAAACGTTCCGTTTGGTTGTAAAAACGATAACGCAATAATTTCACCGGCATCATTTTTTTCAAACCGGACACTGTAGCCGGCTGCAATTTTCAAATTGAACAGATCGGGCTTTACGGGTACCAATTCATAATCTGTTTGTCCGGTTACAAATGCAATTAATGTGTTCTCTCCTTTGATATAAACTTTTACAAGCGTAGGCCCCGGCAGTTCATATTCGCCAACATATTTTTCGAGATCGGCTTTGCTGACATTAATGGTTTCCGCATTTTTCTTGAACACAATATCCTTTACACCCGCCTGCAAGGGTAACGATAATGATTCGATTTCACCTTTGATATTAATATTGAACTGTCCTTTCATTGCATCATCTTCTTCAGCAGTACCCAGTTCTTCATCATGCGGAATAAAGTTGAAGTAATTGAAATGATAATGTTTGATTTTAAAATTAAGCCCATTGAATTTGCCAACCAATGAGTCTTTTTGCCATTCAATTTTTAAAGTACCATAACCTTCGCTGGTAAAAGTTCCTGAATAATCAGTAACGGCATGTGTTGGCCTGGTGCCGGGCTTCCGTTGTGTACTGTCGGCTTTCAATTTTTCTTTAGCGGCTTCTTTTGCTTTGTCAACAGCATTTTTTTGTGTGCGGTGCCAGTCTTTGTATTTTAAACCAAGTAAACGATCTGCGATGGTATTACGGATAATGCCGGGTATGGGGGATCCGTTTTGATTCACCGAAACGAAAATGCCAATACTGTCTGTTGGGAAAAAAGAAGTGCTGCTGCTGAACCCATCAATATTGCCGCCATGCTCTACACGGTAATGACCACGATAGTTGGCAAGAAACCAGGCAAAGCCATAATTGCTGAAAAATACATCGGGTTGCTCTTTGGTAGGTAGTGCTCCACCAATTATCATCTGTGAACTGATGGCCTGACTGTAGTATGCAGCCGGAAGAATTTCTTTACCGTTGAACTTACCTCCATTCACCCACATCATTACCCAGTTGGCCATATCTTTTGCATTGGAGTTGATAGAACCTGCAGGCCCAATGGGATCAAGATTCATGAATTTCATTTTCTTGATCACCCCTTCGTTTTCGTTATAACCATAAGAATAGTCGGCTGCTTTCACATGATCATTCATCGAGGTGTTGGATGAGGTCATGTTCAGTGGTGTAAAGAGTTGTTCTTTTACCAATGTTTCCCAACTTTTCCCACTCAATTTTTCTGCCAGCACACCTTGTGTGAGAAACATGAAGTTGTTGTATTGCCACACTCTGCGCAGCGGTGCTGTTTTTTCAAAATAGCGGATATTGTAAACAAGGCTGTCTCTCTTGGTTGATGCACCATACCATGCAAGGTCGTGGCGGGGCAAACCTGTACGATGGCTCATCATATCTCTTGCAGTAACATGGTTGTTCAATTCATCATCGATAAAACGAAGTTCGGGCAGGTACTGTGTAACAGGCTTGTCCAGATCAAGTTTGCCATCTTTCATCGGGAAGGCAAGCAATGAAGATGTAAATGCTTTTGTACAACTGCCAATGGCAAACAAGGTGTTTTCTGTAACCGGTAGTTTGTTTTCGTAATCTTTATAACCAAACCCTTTTGCCATTATCACTTTATTTTTTTCTACTACTGCAACGGTTACACCGGCTGCACTCCATTCTTTTAAGATACGGTTGATGAAGGTGTCGATACCAGCCAAACGTTTATCCGTTGTTTGTGCAGTTGTTGTTTGCAGAAAAAGTGCTGCAATAAACAGGAAGATGATTTTTCTCATACGCAAAGTTGTTACTCATCCGATGCCCTCGCCGGATGATGGGATGAAATACAAAGTGAATTATCATTGATTCCGTCAAACGAGGGCGTCAGACGGAGAGTAATGCCTGTTCAAAATCAGCGATCAGATCTTTCACATCTTCAATGCCCACTGAAATGCGTAATAAGTTGTCGGCCGTTGGCGACAGCTCACCTTCAATTGATTTGCGATGTTCAATTAAACTTTCCACGCCGCCCAAACTGGTAGCATGTGTAAACAGGTTTAATTCACCTGCCAGCTTCAATGCAGTAGCCCGTTCGCCTTTTACCAGAATGGATAACATTCCGCCAAATCCATTTTGCATTTGCTTAGCTGCAATTGCATGTTGCGGGTGCGATGCAAGACCCGGGTATAACACCCGTTCAATTTTCGGATGCGTTTCAAGATAATGTGCCAGTTGCATGGCATTGTTAGCATGAATGGGCATGCGTGCTGCAAAGGTTGTTAAACTTCTGCAGAGCAGCCAGCAATCGTACGGTGATGGAACAGCGCCGCCGAGTTTCTGAAATGAACGGATGCGTTCGTAACGTTCATTGGTTTCTTTAAAGATCAATGCGCCGCCCAGTATATCGCTGTGGCCACCTAAATATTTTGTAGTAGAGTGGAGTGAAATATCAACATCCAGATCAGTAGGTTTTGTATAAAAGGGAGTGGCCCATGTATTATCGGCAACTGTAAAACAGTTGTGCTTTTTTGCAATGGCTGCAACAGCAGCAATGTCTGTAATTTTTAATGATGGGTTCGATGGTGTTTCCATCCAGATGAGTACGGTGTTAGGTTGAATAGCTTTTTCAATGGCTGCATGATCGGTCATATCAACTAACGTGTACGATAAACCGAAGTTGCCAAACATGGCATCGAGAATCGTACGGATAGAGAAATAAGTATCATCGGGCAAAATGATATGATCGCCTGTTTTCAAACTTTGAAATACATGTGTGGCTGCCGCAAGGCCCGATGCAAAACTTACACAGGCAGCGCCGTTCTCCATTTTTGCCAGCTTGCTTTCAAGTGAATGACGGTTGGGGTTATCGTAGCGTGAATAAAAATAACCACCGGGATAACTGATGCCATCTTCACCACGTTCGAATGTGGTGGATAAAACGATGGGTGCCATTACTGCGCCACTCTCATGTTTGATATTGTCTTCGTGTATAATGCGTGTTGAAAATTCCATATTACCCTGATTCAGTTTCGGCTCTAAAAATACGTATTAATACAGCTTGGTTGTGCCTGATTTAATTTATTCAGTAATTTCAACAGTAAATCAGTTGTATGAAAGAATTGCTGCTATCGTATGCATCGTATAACCGTTGGGCGCATGAACAGATCACCAACACATTGCTCGATATGGATGAGCATTTGCAGCAGCAGATCGTGAAAAGCAGTTTCCCGAATCTGTACGCAACCGTTTTGCATTTGTGGGATGCGGAAAGTATCTGGTGGCAACGCATGGAAGGACATCAGCAACTGGTGATCCCAAGCAAACAATTCAACCCAACCATGAAAGAAGCCGTGAATGGATTGCTCCAGCAGGCAATGGAATGGGAACGCTTTGTACAAAATGCTGCCGAAGAACAATTGCATCGGGAGTTTTATTATAAGAACATCAAAGGCGATTCGTTCCGGTCAGCAGTATGGCAGGTACTGCACCACCTCTTCAATCACGGTACGTATCATAGGGGACAATTGGTAACCATGATGCGGGAGTTGGGCGTTACAAAAATTCCTGCTACTGATTTTATTCACTGGTACCGGAACCGTGAGTGATGCCTCGAAGAGTGAATGAAAATTTTCTATGTTCCGTAGGAACAATTGATGGAAATGTTGCCGGATTTATTAGTCGCCTCCTGCGGACGCAAAACTGAATGGTATAGGCATACCCTACCATTTTTGTTGTAAGAAAATCTTTCAAACGTTAGCTTGTCAAAGTCTTCCTTGTTGAAAAGATTTTCAGTCGTCTTGTTTGGGTCTGAAATATGCCAGGATTGTCCAGCGTCACGATGCAAAATGAATTGTTTCGTTTTAATCTCGAACTTGAAAGTGATTATTCTTGTCCACCGCCAACCGCTGCCACCAAAATGTTCAATTGAAAAATATCCATTCTTTATCGTTATGCCTTGGTATGGGTCGCCATGTACGCCACCACAACCCATACAAAGAACAACACTGTCATTTCTCACAATTAATTTGTATTGTCCTTTTGTGTTGCCCTCCAGTAATAGTAATGGTCTTGTCGTGTCAGTATTAAAATTCTCGTACTTGTTCCGAAGAATTACTACTAAATCTTTAATGCCATCCTTGTTGATGTCACCAGAAGCACTGTCCAAAATAGTGAAGTCTACTGGGATGAATTTGGTCAGACTTTGGAACTGTCCTAATGTTAGTTGTTGTGCAAGAAGTAAAGTTAGGAGAAGTGAAAGCTGTTTGAGCATGATGTCAAGGGTTGCCTATAACACATAAATTTAAGCACCTTCTTGTTTAAAACTCTTTTAATAGTCAAACATTCTCGAAACAAAAAGCGGCTGCTTTCGCAACCGCTTCTCATATATGTTTTCAGTTCTTGTGTTACTTTCCATCATACGCCCACTTGATCCATGTAGCGCCCCATGTAAACCCACCACCAAACGCAGCCAGCACAATGTTATCGCCTTTTTTCAGCTGCGGTTCCCACTCCCACAAACAAAGTGGAATCGTTGCAGCGGTGGTGTTACCAAACTTTTCAATGTTGATCATTACTTTTTCTTTCGGCAATCCCATGCGGTTGGCAGTGGCATCGATAATGCGCAGGTTGGCCTGGTGTGGTACCAGCCATGCAATATCTTCTCCCGTTAAGTTGTTACGTTCGAGTAATTCAGCACTTACATCAGCCATGCCTTTTACTGCAAATTTGAAAACCGTTTGTCCTTCCTGGTACGCAAAATGCTCACGGTTGGCAACTGTTTCCATACTTGCCGGACGAAGACTGCCACCTGCTTTCATGTTCAAATAATTTCTGCCGGCACCATCGCTTTTTAAAATGCTGTCCTGCACACCAAAACCTTCTTCATTTGGTTCCAGCAACACACAAGCGGCGCCATCACCAAAAATTACGCAGGTATTCCGATCGGTATAATCAATGATCGCACTCATTTTATCGGCACCCACCACCACTACTTTTTTGTAGCGGCCGCTTTCTATAAAAGTAGCACCGGTTGTAAGTGAAAAAAGAAAACCGCTGCAGGCTGCACTTACATCAAAACCAAAAGCGTTGATGGCTCCAATTTTATCGCACACCACGTTGGCAGTGGAGGGGAATACCATGTCAGGCGTAACGGTACCCACAATCATACAATCAATTTCTGTAGGATCGATGCCACGCTTTTTGCAGAGGTCCAGTACAGCAGGAACAATCATATCGGAAGTAGCCAATCCTTCACCTTTTAAAATTCGGCGTTCCGAAATGCCGGTGCGGGTGCGGATCCATTCGTCGTTGGTATCCACCATTTTCTCCAGGTCAAAATTGGTAAGCCGGTCTTCGGGAACAAATCCGGCAACAGCCGTTATAGCTGCAGTGATTTTAGTACTCATGTATGCGTTTTGTTGAATGGTAACGGGGTTGGCCCGTTGAAACAGCCGCAAATATAAGACTTGCAATGCAAGGTAAAAGCTGGAAGGTTTAAGGTAGAAGGTTTGTAAAAAACTCTATTTTCGTTTCATGTTTGCATACCTCAAAGGAGCGTTTACCCTCAAAACCCCCACAGTCGTTCATATTGATGTGCAGGGCGTTGGCTATGAAGTACAGGTAAGTTTGAATACCTATTCAAAGATCCAGAACCTAAAAGAAGGTGCCTTGTTTACCCATTTGCTGGTGCGGGAAGATGCCCATATTCTGTACGGTTTTTATGAGCGTTCAGAAAAAGAAGTGTTTCTGCATTTACTGAGCGTTAGCGGGGTAGGTGCTTCCACCGCACGCATGATGCTTTCATCACTGCAGGCTGAAGAAGTAGTACGAGCCATCCTTTCTGGAAACGAAGGCTTGCTGGAAAGTGTAAAAGGCATTGGGAAAAAGACGGCGCAGCGGATTGTGCTGGAGCTGCGGGACAAGCTTTCGAAATCGCCGGTTGATACGAATATTTCTGCTCTGACTCACAATAGTTTAGACCTTGATGCGTTAACTGCTATGACCGCTTTAGGCATTGCCCGCAATGCAGCAGAGTCAGCCATCAAAAAAGCCCGGCAAACAAGTACGGTGTTTACCGAGGTTCAGGAACTGATCAAAGCTGCATTGAAGTGCCTGTAAGCATTTCAAAACTTATTTGCTTAGAGACTTTGACCCTGATGCGACGCACCATATTTTGCTTTACCCTTTTATCCATTCTACTGACCTGCTCTACGTTGCTGAGTTATGGAGGTGCTTCCTTTGCTCAAACACCTTCTCAAGACACCATTCCTTCCAACGATAGTCTACGGTTTCCGTTAGTGGACAGAAGAGGTGATGCATTTACAGAGCCCAACCGTAATACGTTTGATCTGCAACGTCCATCGAACATCAAAGATTCCATCGCTTACGATCCGGTTACAAAGAGATATTACATCTACGAAAAGATCGGTCGCAGCTGGTTTCGCAAACCCAGCTATCTCACGTTTGAGGAAATGATGGCGTATAAAAGCCGCCAGGATGAACGTGATTATTTTCAACGCAGACTCAACACAACTTTAAATCTCAACCGGAAAATACAAGACCCCAAGCTGCAGGTACGTCCCAGCTTTTTCAACCGATTGTTCAGCAACAGCGGTATTCCCAAAGTGGAGATACGTCCGCAAGGCGATGTAACATTGACCGCCGGTTATCTCGGTCAGAATATCAAGAACCCAACCTTACCGGAACGTGCACGTAAGAATGGTGGTTTTGATTTTGATATGAATGCCAATTTTGGATTGAATGCCAAGATCGGCGATAAACTGAATTTCCCCGTTACGTATAATACACTTGCCAACTTTCAGTTCGAAAATCAATTGAAGCTGGATTATGTGGGCAATAACGATGCTATCATCAAGCGTATTGAAGCGGGTAACATCGCTTTCCCTGCAAAAGGGACGTTGATGCCGGGTGCTTCTGCTTTGTTTGGGTTGAAAACAGAATTGCAGTTCGGCAAGTTGTATGTAACGGCTGTGCTCGCCAATCAAAATTCCAGCCGCCAGCAAATGCAATTGGCAGGTGGTTCGGGTTTACAGCAGTTCAATGTAAAGGCCGATGAGTATGAGGAGAACAGGCACTTCTTACTGGCACAGTATTTTAAGAAGAACTACAATACCAGCATGAAGAACATTCCGGCGGTAACAACGCCGGTGCAGATCATGCGTGTGGAAGTATGGGTTACCAACCGTACCGGTTCTACCACTGAAAACAGGAATGTAGTTGCATTGATGGACCTGGGCGAAAACCAGCCGTTTAATCCCAATGTATTTTCATTGACTTCATCTGAGCTGCCGCAAAACGAAGCAAACGATTTGTATCAGCGGATGGTGAACGATCCGGCTACAAGAGATGCGGCCTTGGTAACAAATCGCCTGAGCAGTTTTGGTTTAACAGCCGTACAGGATTTTGAACGAACCTTCGCCAGAAAATTACGTCCCGAAGAATATTATTTCAATCCGCAAATTGGTTTTCTTTCACTCAACACAACCTTGCAACCCGATGAAGTATTGGGTATTGCTTTTCAATATGCAGTGAATGGAAAAATTTATCAGGTAGGTGAATTTTCAAACGATGTAACGCCCGATACTACAGCAGGTAATAGCGGAACACAGAAAGTATTGTTCTTAAAAATGCTGAAAGCAACTTCACAACGTCCGTTGCTGCCCATATGGGATTTGATGATGAAGAATGTGTATTCAGTTGGCTTTGGACAATTGGAGCGAAAAGATTTTAAACTCAACATCCTTTACCAGGAACCCGGTGGTGGCGAAAAAAGATATATTCCAGAGGGAGAAGAAAAAGGTCGTCCGTTGATTGAATTGGTAAACCTGGATCGGCTCAACAATCAAAACGATCCGCAACCCGATGGCGTGTTCGATTTTATTGAAGGCTTTACGGTCAATTCACAAATGAGCCGTGTGATCTTCCCCGTTCTGGAACCATTTGGTGAAGACCTGGAATATATTTTCCGGGGAGTTGATTCAATAGAACTGCGACAGAAATATTTATTCTATCCATTGTACGATTCTATTAAATGGGTGGCACAGCAATCGCCGCAATTGAATCGGTACATCTTTCGAGGAGCTTCCCGTAGTGCAGGTGGCGGTGGTGATATTCCGTTGGGCGCTTTCAATGTGCCGCAAGGTTCTGTGACTGTTTCAGCAGGTGGACAGGTGTTGCGTGAAAATGTTGACTACACAGTTGATTATAATTTAGGAACTGTAAAAATTATTAACCAGGCCATTGTTAATTCGGGTGTGCCGATCAATGTTGGGTTTGAAAACAATGCAACATTCGGTATGCAGAACCGCAACTTTATGGCATTGCGTTTAGATTACAAAGCGTTTGAAAAACAAACCAAACAATTGAACATTGGTGCAGCGGTGATGCGTTTAGGTGAGCGTCCGTTCTTCACCAAAATGAATTATGGTGATGATCCCATACGCAACACCATGATCGGTGCCGATGTAAACTATCGCAGCGATTGGAAACGGATGACCAAGTGGCTTGATGGATTACCGTTTTATTCAACACGTCAAACATCCAACATCAATGTATATGGTGAAGCTGCACAAATTATTCCCAGCACTGCACGGCAAATTCGTCCTGAAAAAGGCGGAGGTGGTTTAATTTATATTGATGATTTTGAAGGAACCCGTAATGGAATTGATCTGCGTTTCCCCTTCATTGCATGGTCGCTGGCCTCAACACCTGTTGAAGCAAGAGATCGTTTTGGTGTTGAGTTGTTTCCCGAAGCAACATTAACCGATGATCTGCAATACGGTTACAACAGAGCTAAACTTGCATGGTATAATATTGAACCTGTGTTGCAGCAACGTCGTGATCCAAACAATCCGTTGGGCGATAATATTGCAGAGTTATCTGATCCACGTGTGCGTTTTGTAAACCGCCAGGAAATATTTCCGCAGGTAACACCCGATCTTGGACAGAACCAGTTGATCACATTCGACATGGCGTTTTATCCAACGCAACGTGGTCCTTATAATTTTGATGCACGAAGCGGAAGTATTAATCCTGCCAACGGAAACTTATTAAATCCACGTAACAGATGGGGTGGTATTATGCGTGCCATCGATCAAATTGATTTTGAAACCAACAATATTGAGTTTATTGAAATGTGGATTCAGGATCCGTTTATCCTCAATCCAACAAGTACAGGCGGGCAGATGTATTTCAACCTTGGAAATATATCAGAAGACATTTTAAAAGATGGCCGACGCTTTTATGAAAACGGTTTAAGCACAACACAAACGCCTGCCCGTGAAGATGAAAGTACATGGGCACGTGTGCCACGTAATCCTATTCAGATCGCACAGGCATTCAGCAATATTGTTGAAGAGCGTCCGCAGCAGGATGTAGGTTTAGACGGGCGAAGTGATAGTGCTGAAGTACGGGTGTTCAATTCATTCCTCTCACAATACAGCAGTAATTTTGGAACAGGTGCAGCCTATCAGCGTCTAGCAACTGATCCCAGCAGCGATAACTATAAACACTTCCGTGTTGATCAGCCGGATAATGCAAGTATCCTGAGCCGCTATAAAGATTTTAATAATCCGCAAGGCAACAGTCCTATTGCCAGCAACGATATTCAATATACATCTGCTTCAACCTTGTATCCGGATAATGAAGATCTGAACCGTGATAATACATTGAATGAAGTGGAAGAATATTTCCAGTACCATTTAGAGTTACGTCCGAAAGATGATCCGTTAATGCAGGTGGGTCAGAATTATATTGCCGACAGAAGAGAAGTTGATATTAAACTGGCCGATGGAAATACACGAAAAGAAACCTGGTTCCTCTTCCGTATTCCGGTGAAAGAATATGAATCGAAAGTGGGTAATATTCCCGATTTCAAATCAATCCGTTTTATGCGGATGTTTATGACGGGTTTTGAAGATTCACTGGTGGTGCGTTTTGGTAAATTGGAATTGGTGCGTAACATGTGGCGTTCGCATACATTTGATCTGGATACCACCGGTCAATACAGACCTTTGCAAAACCAAGGCATTACTTCATTCAATGTAACAGCTGTAAACGTAGAGGAAAATGATAATCGTATTCCTGTGAACTATGTAATACCTCCCGGCATTGAGCGTGTGCAACAGTTAAGTAACAATGGTATCAACCTTTTGCAAAATGAAGCATCCTTAAGTATGCAGGTTTGCGATTTACAGGATGGCGACAGCCGTGCTGTATTTAAATCAACCAACTTAGATCTTCGTCAATACAAGCGTGTGCGTATGTTCATGCATGCAGAATCGAGAGGCAAAACAGATGATTTACAAGACGGAGAAGCCATTGCAGTAATTCGTTTTGGTACCGACTTCATCAATAACTATTATGAAGTACGCATGCCTTTGAAAGCAACAAGATGGGGGACTTATCCTCGTCCGGGGAATGGACCCAACGATACA
Source organism: Bacteroidota bacterium (assembly GCA_023428755.1). Lineage (GTDB taxonomy): Bacteria > Bacteroidota > Bacteroidia > Chitinophagales > Chitinophagaceae > Lacibacter. The sequence goes on along the minus strand of JAEYWX010000010.1, from coordinate 28,785 downwards.
TCTGCTGTTTGGCCATCTGCCAATCAGTTTGATGTAAATCTGGAAGAACTTATCCGGTTTAAACTGCGCCGCACAGGTGGTGTAAACACCGTTTATTCTGAAGACAGAGGCAATGGTATTCGCTGGGCGGTGATGGGAAATCCGAATCTTGGTGAAGTAAGAGGTTTCTTAGTTGGTGTTGAAAATAATCGAAACGATAACACTTCAAACATTTGTGCTGAAGTATGGATCAATGAACTTCGGTTAAGCGGGCTCGATGAAAAAGGCGGCTGGGCTGCCACCGGTCGGGTTGATATCACCCTTGCTGATCTTGGTACAATTTCCGTTTCAGGTTCTGCACGCAGTGCGGGCTTTGGTACAATTGAACAACGTGTAAACGAACGCAGCCGTGAAAACTTTTACCAGTTTGACGTTTCTACAAATCTCCAATTGGGCAAATTGCTTCCCAAAAATACCGGACTTGAAATACCATTCTTTGCCAGTTATTCACAAACGGTAATGAATCCTGAATATGATCCGTACGATCAGGATATTAAATTCAAAGACAAACTGGCTGTGGTAAATAATAAAGATTCGATCAAAAATATTGCACAGGATTTTTCTGCCATCACCACGGTGAATGTAACCAATATGCGGAAAACGAAAACCAATGGAAAGCCTGCGAAGATCTATGATGTGTCCAATTTTGATGTAAGCTATTCGTACACCAAAACCGAACGCCGCAATCCGTTGATCGAAAATGATGTAGTAGAAAAACATTATGGCGGTCTTGGCTATAACTATGCACCGCAACCGAAGTTTATTGAGCCGTTCAAGAAACTCATCAAATACCGCAGTCCCTGGTGGAACATCATAAAAGATTTCAACTTCAACTATCGTCCGAGTTTGCTGAGTTTCCGGGCAGATATTAACCGGCAGTTTGGTGCAGTACGTGCAAGGGAAGTAACGATACCGGGTGTAGCGCCAAGTCCGTTTAAAATTCCGGAAACCTACGATAAGTATTTTGTGTTTGATCGTGTGTACAATATGCGTTGGGATGTTACACGCTCTATTAATATCGATTTCAGTGCCACCAACAATGCACGTGTGGATGAACCGGTTGGACGAATTGATACAAAGGAAAAGAAGGATAGCGTTCGCAGAAACTTATTTGATGGAGGAAGGAATGTGATCTATCGCCAGAGTGCGAATGCATCGTACAACCTGCCGCTGGCAAAAATTCCTGCACTCGACTGGACCACGGCTCGGTTCAATTATAATACAACGTATAACTGGATCGGAGCATCCCGTTTGGCAGTGAGTTTGGGTAATACTATTGAAAATTCGCAAACAAGAGTATTTACCGGTCAACTTGATTTTACACGCTTGTATCAAAAATCAAAATTCCTTCGTTCGCTGGAAAGTGAACGTAATAAAGATGCAAAGCCTTACCTGGCATCGCCCAATATCAAGTTTGATCCAAAGGATACAGTTGGGAAAAGTAAAAGTTATATCGCAAAACTTTTCCGCAGGCTCAACCGACTGGAAGCAAAACGGGATAAGAACCTCGATTATGTAGCAGATCCAAGTGGTGCTGCAAGATTTTTTGGAGGATTGCTTACCTCTGTCAAGAATATTAATATCAATTATAACGAATCGTTCAACTCCCGCCTGCCGGGCTATACTGACAGTACGCAAATTCTCGGACAAAACTGGGGCACACGTGCACCGAGCCTTGCTTATGTGTTTGGTAAACAACCCGACGATCGTTGGTTGAATGATGCTGCTTCTAAAGGATGGATTACACGAGATACAAATTTCAACTTCCTGTTCACACAAAGCTATCGGCAGGAGTTGCGAATGGAAGCAACAGTGGAACCAATGCGTGACTTCACCATTGATCTCAATCTTACACGCTCGTTCAGCAAAAACTATTCGCAACTGTTTAAGGATACAACTGGTAACGGCACGTTCGGTCATTTGAGTCCGTTAGCTGCCGGTGGTTTTGATATTTCGTTCATTTCTTTTCAAACCATGTTCAGGAAATATTCGGCAACCACGCCGGGTGAATCGTTCCTGCAGTTTGAAGAGAACCGTTTGTTGTTGTCGCAACGCCTGGGGCAAACAAATCCATATAGTGGCAACCAGATAAACCCCGATGGCTACTATAAGGGATATGGACGTTATGCACAGGATGTATTGATTCCGGCATTTATTGCTGCCTATACTGATCAGGATCCATTGAAAGTTGGATTGATCGATCAAAACAATAAGCGTATCAACGATAATCCATTCAAACGTTATTTGCCAAAACCCAACTGGCGTTTAACGTATAATGGTTTGTCACGTGTGCCGGGACTCGATCGCATCTTTACCAACTTTACTATTTCACATGGTTACAGCAGTAACCTGAGTATGAATAATTTTACATCTGCTTTGTTGTATGCCGATCAGTTTGGATTTGGTTTTCCATCGTTTGTGGATCCTGTGTCGAATAATTTTGTACCATTCTTCATTGTTCCGAATCTTACCATCACAGAGCGTTTTTCTCCATTGATCGGTATTGATGTGCAAACAACCGGTCAACTTAATTTTAAAGTGGATTATGGACGCAGCCGTACCATCAGTTTAAGTTTGATCGATTTCCAGGTGAGTGAGGTACGCAGCGTTGAAATTACAGTGGGTGCCGGTTGGCGCAAACGTGGATTGAAGCTGCCGTTTAAAGTGCCTTTCACAAAAAATGATTCAAAGACACTTGAAAATGATCTGAGTTTCCGTTTTGACATGACGTATCGTGACAATGCCACATCCAATAATATTCTTGATCAGCGGAATACCATTCCAACAGGTGGACAAAAAATATTATCGATTAATCCTTCCATTGATTATGTATTGAACAATCGTATACGACTACGTTTGTTCTTTGAGCAGAACAGGGTAGTAGGTTATATTGCCACACCGCCGCCGGTAGTAAATACCAGAGCCGGGTTGCAGGTAAATATCAGTTTGGCACAATAAATAGATGTATTGTCTGTTCATTTGAAAGCTGACTGACAACTGAATAATAAACAAAATACCATCATTGAAAAATGATGGTATTTTATTTTGATGTTGATCGTTCTGAGAATGACTTTTTCTTTCTGTTGTACTATGGTTTATCCGGGCTTAAGCCCTTAATAAGATTTCTCCATAACACCAGACTTAAGTCTGGTGTTATACAAACTACGTAACGAAAGGGCTTTAGCCCTGATCAGAATTATAACTTGAACGATAATGAATACAAATGCAAAACTGTTACATAGTATGAGCGTTGCAGTAAAGATTCATGCGCATCATCAAAGTACATCACTGTATTCCTGTACTTTTTTGAACACACTATTTGCAAACGGGCAAAGCGGTTTGATCTTTACATTTTGTTCTCTTGCAAAATCCACAGCTTTTGCTACTAACTGTTTGCCGGCACCTTTACCGGCAAGCTTATCGCTAACCTCGGTATGATCGATAATGAACATACCTGTACCTGCCCATACATAGGTCATCTCGGCAAGGCGTTCGCCGTTTTCTTCAATGTAAAATGCGCCTTTTTTACCATCATCAGTTTGTTGAATATTCATATTGCAATATAAGTAAGTAAATGTAGGCTGCAAACCTTTGCCCAAGCTGTCAGGAACCTTACACTCGATGCCTTGTATCTTGTTCCATGTGCCTTGTCTCTTGTACCTTTTGCCATACTTCATGTTTCTTATTTCTCCTCCATCTTCCTTACTTTTGACACAAATCAATGATATGAGTCATCAATTACTGAAAGGAAAAAAGGGCATCATCTTCGGTGCATTAGATGAAAAATCAATTGCGTGGAAAACAGCATTGAAATGCTATGAAGAAGGAGCTCAAATTGTGTTGACCAATGCGCCGGTGGCCTTGCGTATGGGAGAGATCAATAAACTGGCAGAAGCCTGTGGCAATGCGCCGGTTATTGGAGCCGATGTAACCAATATGGATGATCTGAAAAATCTGTTTGAAAAATCAATGGAGCATTTTGGCGGCAAGGTTGATTTTGTACTGCATTCAATTGGCATGAGTTTGAATGTGCGGAAAGGAAAACATTACACCGAACTTAATTATGAGTGGAATGCTAAAACGCTGGACATTTCAGCCATGAGCCTGCATCGTGTATTACGCACGGCCTGGGATCTGGATGCCATCAATGAGTGGGGTAGTGTAGTTGCACTTACATACATTGCTGCACAACGTGTGTTTCCTGATTACAATGAAATGGCTGATGCAAAGTCGTTACTGGAAAGTGTAACACGTAGCTTTGGTTATCATTATGCAGTTAAAAAGAAAGTGCGTGTTAATACTATCTCACAATCGCCCACTCGAACAACAGCAGGTAGTGGTGTGAAAGGATTTGACGGGTTTATTAATTACGCTGAAAAGATGAGCCCGTTGGGGAATGCCAGCAGCGAAGATTGTGCAAATTATGTAGCGGTGATGTTCAGCGATCTTACTCGTATGGTAACCATGCAAAATCTTTTCCATGATGGCGGCTTCAGCTTTACCGGTGTAACAGCTGAAGTGATCGAACAAATGGAAAAGGAATAATCAGTGCAAGCAGTTATTCTTTCTTATAAAAAGTTCATAGTTGAAAAGTTGATAGGTTGCCTGTCAACTTTTCAATTTTTAAACCAAATGTTATGACTCCATCCTGGGTTGAAGCCGTAGGGCTGTTTGCCTCTGTGCTAAGCAGTGTTACGTTTGTGCCACAAGTATATAAAGCATGGAAAAGTAAAAGTGTAGGCGACCTGAGCATTTATACTATTTTAATTGTAACCAGCAGTACATTGGTGTGGCTGGTGTATGGTTTTTTTAATGATCCGATGTTATTACCCGTTGTGTTGTGTAATGGCTTTATCTTTTTGTTATCGCTTGTGCTTTTGTATTTTAAACTTTCCTTTAAAAAGTAACGATGCATATTGAACACCTTGCCATGTGGGTGAAAGATCTTGAAGCCATGAAGGCGTTTTATTGCAACTACTTTCATGCAACTGCTAATCAGAAGTACACAAACAGCAGCAAACAGTTTCAATCGTATTTTCTTTCGTTTGATGGAGGACCACGATTGGAGTTGATGCAGATGCCAACGGTTCCAGATTCGAAAGATGATGTATATGTTCAGTTTGCAGGCCTTATTCATTTCGCTGTTTCGCTAGGTAGCAAAGAACAAGTTGATGCGATGACGGAGCGATTCCGTACGGATGGGTTTGAGGTAATTGATGGACCACGTACAACCGGTGATGGTTATTATGAAAGCGTGATCCTTGATCCGGAAAAGAACCGGATCGAATTGACGGTTTGAAAAGTGATGTCTGCTCACCTGCAAGGTGACTGACATATTACATTCAGATATTGATGTTGCTTGTACAGTCACCTTTCGGGTGAGCAGACAAGTCTCGAAAAATAAACCCCGCCAATGAAGGCAGGGTTCAATGTATTTCACTTGCAACTAAAAGCTTATAGCTCGCAGCTTATTAGTATTCATCCTCATTAAAGAAGAAATCTTCCTGGCTCGGGTAATCCGGCCAGATGTCGTCAATGCTTTCATAAATTTCGCCCTCGTCGTCCAGCTCCTGCAAATTCTCAACCACTTCAATGGGAGCACCACTACGGATTGAATAATCGATCAGTTCGTCCTTGGTTGCAGGCCAGGGAGCATCTTCGAGGTACGAGGCTAATTCAAGTGTCCAGAACATAAGGAAAGTCCTTTAATTTTCCGCAAAAGTAACTTTCCTGCTGAAATAACCAAATCTGCTTTGTTAAGGCTGTGAATAAACTGTTTTTCAGATTTTTAGCTTTTGGCATGGTGTCAACAAAAAGCAATGCCTTAGGTTTGTAAAACGGAGAATGAACTATGCTAAGTTGTAAACAGATCACCAAACGGTACGGCAGCCTGGAAGTGTTGAAGGGCGTGGATTTGCAGATCGAAAAAGGCGAAATTGTTAGCTTGGTAGGCAGCAGTGGCGCCGGGAAAAGTACCTTGCTGCACATCCTTGGTACCTTGGATGAAGCCGATGGGGGGCAGGTGTGGCTCAACAATGTGGAGATGAGTCAGCTGAAAGGAAACCAACTGGCATCATTCCGCAACAAACATATTGGCTTTGTATTTCAGTTTCATCATTTATTACCTGAGTTTACGGCGTTGGAAAATGTTTGTATTCCCGGCTGGCTGGGTAACCGCAAAAAGAAAGAGGTAGAAGACCGGGCTAAGGAATTATTGAAGATGCTGGGGCTTGAAGGCCGTATGGAAAACAAACCTTCTGAGCTTTCTGGTGGCGAACAGCAACGGGTAGCCGTGGCACGAGCATTGATCAACAACCCTGCTATTATTATGGCCGATGAGCCAACCGGTAATTTAGACAGTACCCATGCCCGTGAGTTGCATCAATTATTTTTTGATTTGCGCAAACAATTCAATCAAACCTTTTTAATTGTTACACATAACGAAGAGTTAGCTGCCCAATGCGACCGCACAGTGCATATGAAAGATGGAAGAATAATTTAGTGTACGATGTTAGATGTTTGGTGTACGACATTACGAATTTTTAAAGTCTGTGAAACATTGAACTGGCGTACACCTTACATCGTCCTTCGTACATTCTTAAACTCTCGGCTTCCATGGAATTTCTTCTACTCCCAGTTGATGGCCGGTATAACGTGCCAGTACAAATAAATAGTCGCTTAAGCGGTTGATGTATTTAATCACCAACGGTTCAACAAACAAATGCTCCTGCTGCATGTGAACGCATAAACGTTCGCAGCGGCGGCAAACACAACGGGCCACATGCATGGTGCTCACCGCCACATGTCCGCCGGGCAATACAAAAAACTTCATGGGCGGGATGCTTTCATTCATCTGATCCATTTCTTTTTCCAGCAGTGTTACATCTGTTTCTTTGAGATCCGGAATTTTCATCTTCGGTTCTTTCTCGGGGTCACAAGCCAATGATGAACCGATTGTAAACAAGCGGTCCTGTATTTCTTTCAAAATGGTTTTTGTATGTACATCTGTTAAATGATCGCTTACTAAACCAATATAGGAGTTAAGCTCATCAACCGTACCGTAGGTTTCAATGCGTAGATGGCTTTTGGGAACTTTTGTGCCGCCAATTAAACTTGTTTTGCCAAGATCGCCTGTTTTAGTATATATTTTTGATGCCATTCGTTCTTCAATTCTGCTGTTAACAAAAGTAGACTCCAAAAGGTTGCAAATAAAAAAGGAGAGTCACAAACTCTCCACATTTTCATTGTTTCAACAAACGATTTTACTGGTTTACCAGTTGTTCCTGTCTTGTATCGGTTTCAACCAGTCCATCCCGTAACCGTACAACACGTTTTGCATAGTGGGCAATATCTTCTTCGTGTGTTACCAGTACCACCGTATTGCCCAGCTTATGAATGTCGGTAATGAGTCCCATAATTTCAACTGATGTTTTAGAATCAAGATTACCCGTTGGTTCATCGGCAAGAATAATAGAAGGATTATTTACCAACGCACGGGCAATGGCTACACGCTGAATTTGTCCGCCACTTAATTCGTTTGGTTTATGGTGCGACCGGTCTGCCAGGTTTACTTTCTCCAGCATTTCCAGGGCACGTTCGGTACGTTCTTTTTTAGGAACGCCTGCATAGATCAACGGTAAGGCTACATTCTCCAATGCTGATAAACGGGGCAACAGGTTGAACTGCTGAAATACGAAACCGATCTCCCGGTTCCTGATCTCTGCCAATTCATTATCATTCATTGTACTCACATCATTGCCATTCAAAATATATTTTCCATCGCTCAGTGTATCCAGGCAGCCGAGGATATTCATCAGTGTACTTTTTCCGGAACCGGATGGTCCCATGAGTGCCACAAATTCATTTTTCTGAATATCCAGATCAATGCCTTTCAAAACGGGTAATTCCTGCTTGCCGAGGTAATAACTTTTGCGGAGTTGTTCGAGGTGAATAACAGATTGCATAATGGTGAATATAGAATTATTTTTTAATCACTTTGGGAACCATAAAAAAGCTGTTGTTCTTCAGCTGTGCATTTTCCAGTGCTTCTTCTCTGCTTACAGAGCCTGTCACTTCATCGGCACGCAGTACATTTATTTCTTCGGTTAAATGCATGAGTGGTTCAATACCTGTGGTGTCGAGTTCCTGGAGTTTTTCAATAAAGCCGATCATCTGTTGCAGATCATCCCGCAGCTTTTCTTTTTCATCCGGTTTAATTTCCAGGCGGGCCAGCAGACTGATTTTATCAATTAACGCATGGTTTACTTCCATCGGTCAAAAATAAGCAAATTGAGTGGTGATGAATTTATTTTAGATGAACGGAAGCAAGCTTATTCCTGCTTTTGCGTAGCTCGCTGGATTTGCCTGAGCAGTTCCAGTTGCTGGTGCTGGATATCGTACAGCGTTTTCAATTGCTCTTCAATTACCAGGTCAACCTTTTGATGCAGGCTGCGGATCTCCAGTTCGGCTTTCAGGTTAATAAGATAATCGTTTTGCGCCCGTTGCCTGTCTTTTTCTTCCTGCCGGTTCTGGCTCATCATAATGATCGGGGCCTGTAAAGCTGCAATGCAGGACAAAACAAGGTTCATCAAGATGAATGGGTAGGGGTCGAAACTTTCGCCTTTTGGTAAAAGGCTGTTGAGTGCGATCCAGCTGATGAGCACAACAAAAAACAAAATAATGAACATCCAGCTGCCGCCAAACCGAGCAATTTTATCAGATAAGCTTTGGCCTGGTGTAAGGTTTTCTTCAGGTGGATGCATGAGGTTATTGATGATGAGTTCCTCATCTTTCATTGTTTGTTTTACAATGCTGTGCAGTTTGGAGAGATGTTCGTTTTCAATCGTGAATAATTGATCATAATCTTTCGTATCCATAACAAGTAATTAAGCAGTTTCATGTTTTACAACAGCACACCGTTTAAAAACAGGTAGGCGGTTGAAAAATAAATGAGCAGTCCGGTTACATCTACCAACGTTGCTACAAACGGGGTAGAAGAAGTGGCAGGATCGGCTCCAAACTTTTTCAGCAGCAGCGGCAGCATAGAGCCCATTAATGTGCCCCACAACACAATACCGATGAGAGAACAGCCAACAGTTAAACCAATGCGCAGGGAATGATCGCCAAATGCTGTGCTGAATGAACTCCAAATAAAAATTACAGAAAGGGCAATGAGGCAAAGCGACAAGCCGAGTAACAAACCGGAAATCAATTCACGGCGCATGATTCTCCACCAATCAGCAATACTGATCTCTCCCAAAGCCAATGCCTGGATAATGAGTGTGGCTGCCTGCGACCCGCTATTGCCCCCACTGGAAATGATGAGCGGGATAAAGGTGGCGAGTATTACCACTTTGGCAATATCATCTTCATATCCCTGCATGGCTGATATGGTTAGCAATTCGCCGAAGAACAAAACGATCAGCCATACAATCCGTTTTTGAAATAATTTGAGTAATGGCATTTCAATGTACGGTTCATCAAGTGCGGCTGTACCGCCCATCTTTTGCATGTCTTCACTAAACTCTTCGTTGGCCACCCACAGTACGTCATCAATGGTAACAATGCCCAGCAGTTTGTTGGTATTGCTCACTACGGGTAACGCATCCCGGTTATTCATTTTAAACGCTTCGTTAGCGGTTTCCTGATCATCAAAAACATTCAAAGCAATAAAACGTCCGTCAATTAATTCTTCTACCCGTTTATCAGGTGCGGCAAGAATAATATCACGAATGCGGATATCATCAATCAATTCTCCTTTTTCGTTAATGATGTAGAGAACGTTGATAGTTTCACTGTCTTTCCCGTATTTGCGAATGGTATCAAACACCTCGGCTACTGTATTGTAGGGATAGATGTACACATAATCAGGCGTCATCAAACGGCCCATACTGTTTTCGGGATAGCCCAGGAGCGACAGTGTGATCTTTCTTTCCTCCGGGTTCAGCAATTTGATCAATTCACGCACCACACTGCTGGGTAATTCTTCGAGAAACGATGTACGGTCATCGGCTGGCAGTTCGTTCAGTAATTCGGCCGTTTTGAAAGGCGGCAGTTCTTTGATGATCTGTTTTTGTGTAGGCAGGTCGAGGATCTTAAACACACTTACCGCCCGGTGCACACTCATATTGGCCAGCATCTGGCTTTCATAATCGGGAAATTCATACACCAGTTCGGCTACATCACTGATGTTCTGGTTATTAAGGAACTCTTGGATTTCCAGCTTGTCTTCACGTACCATCAGGGCTTCAAACTGCTCCTTCAATGATACTTCCTGTTCCAGTTCAAGACTCATAATTCAACTGTTTTTTGTAAGGCAGATGCCTGATTTCTGCAATTTGGCTAAAGTTAGTTTCTTTGACCGAAAGAGCACTTCTTCATTAAAAACTTCATGATGCGTTTACCATGTTTATTTATTGCTGAAACAGAAGACAAAGGCCGGGCGGTGTTTACCACAGAAGCCGTGGAAGCAGGTGTATTGCTGGAAACGGCCCCTGTGATTGTAATGACGGGTGAAGAACGGAAACTGATTGACCAAACCCGCCTGCATGATTATATTTTTGTGTGGGGCGATGCAAATGATCAGTGTGCAATGGCGCTGGGATGGATAGCGATGTACAATCACTCATATCATAGCAATGCAGAATATTATATGGATTTTGAAACGGAGCAGATGTTTATTAAAACTGTACGGCCCATTGCAGCAGGTGAAGAAGTAACGATCAATTACAATGGCACCTGGAATGATGAAACAAAAGTTTGGTTTGATGCAATCGGCTGAAATGCCCATCTATCGTAGATTTACGTATGCATGTTGCAGAAAATAATAAAGAATTAAGTTGCATTCCTGCAAAGTGCATATTACTTTTGAATTACCATCCCTTGAAAATTCCGTCCCTTTAATCTCCCCACCTAAGGAAGCCAGTTAACAGTTAAAACTCTTCTATATGATTAGAAAGTTACTCATGTTGCTGGTTGTACTAACAATCCTGCAAAATATTGCTTTTGGACAAGGTGCCGAACTTTATGGTAATGCTTATTGGCAGAGTGCAAATAACAGGGTGGTAGTACGTCTTGCACTCAGGAACCCAACAGGCTCGAGCACAGGACAAATGAAATTCGTTGGAATGCGATTTGGTTTTCAGTATAACGCTGCACAGTTAACGTATGCAGGTTATACAAGTTATATGACTGGCTTGAGTGATCCGGGATTCATCGATTTTATCGGACCTGATACTGCTCCCGGAGTGGCTGACATTGACGCATCTGTAGGTTCAAGCAGAACTGCAACAGTAAGTACAGGAGGCACAAAAACAATGCAGCAACGGTATATTGCCCGTTCTACAAATGTGTGTGATAATGCAATGCTAATCCCGGCAGGCTCAATGGCAATTTTACTTGATATTTATTTTACGCTGAACACAAGATTGCCTTCCTATTATCATTTAACAGATCCTGATTATGGATTTGGTGATACGGAATTCATTGCCCAGTTTCTTCACAAATTTAACGGAGGTCACACGGGTGCACTATCAGATGCTTATAAGGATATTGCAATTGTTGCCATCCGGCAAGGCAATAGCGGTAACCCATACCAGCCATTCGATGCAAGTAGTTGTACAAACGAAAATTTCAGTCCCATCACCATCGGTAGCGATGATATTAATTTTATTACACCAATCAATGGCGTACTGTCCGGAAAAGCCGTTGATGCATCGTTGAGTGAAATTGGGAATAACGTACTTGTAGAATGGAAATCAGAACATAACCAATTGATTGATTATTTTGAAGTGCAGCGAAAAGAGAATGGAGGAGAATTTAAAACAATTGCATTGGTGATGAGTACAGATAACCCTGCTGCAGAACAATATGAACTGAAAGATAAAATTACGATTCGTGATATAGAGTCGACTTACCGTATAAGAGTTGTCAATAAGGACAAAGTGATTACATACAGCGATGTGAAGAAAATAAGACTAAGCAGTGAGCAAAGCATAAGTGTGAAAGTATTTCCCAACCCAAGCAGCGATAACATCCGCATCAGCTTGCCTGATGTGAATGGAATCTATGTTTGCAGAATGTACAGTGCAGAAGGTCGCATGGTACAGGTGTCAAACGTTTCTTCAATGAATCCTACGGTTAATATTAAATCTTTAAACACCGGTTCGTATTTTATGGAATTGTACAATCCGAAATCCGGTAAGCGATTCTATACACAGTTCAGCAAACAGTAAGTTTAGATAGTTATCCGTTTTAAAGCTTCCCTTTCACCATTAAGTGAAAGGGAATGTTTTTTTACAAAAGCTTTTACCCATTTGGCATTTGTTTTTGAATACTCCCGCAATGCCCAGCCAATGGCTTTCTGAATAAAAAACTCCTTCGATGCTTTCAGATGAAGGATATGTTTTGAAAGCAGAATAGTATCGGTTTTTTCTTTGTATGCTTTCTGAAACATAAGGCTGCTACGTTGTAACCAGATATTGCTGCTCTTATTCCATTTATCTGTGATCTTTTGTTGCTGTTCAGGAAATTTTTGAAAGTAGGTACCGGTTAAAGAGCTGGCGGCATGATCAACTGTTTCCCACCAGCTTTTGTGTATGATCATGTATTCAATCATGCGGATTGTTTCTTTCTTCCATTCCTTTTGATAGCAGGCCAGCAATTCAATAGCAACATACTGCAGTTCTCTTTTTGGATGTTGCCAGCAATCTTGAATGATCATTTCAACTTCGTCAAACGGTGGTAATGCTTGTTTAAAATAAGCCTTACTGAGTTTTCGCCACACAGGAGCTTTTAAACCGTAGAAATCAAACTGGTTCAACATGTAAGCCTTCATGCCTTTTGCATTGGCTGCATTGGCATGCTGTTCAAAGGAATGTACAAGTGGAAGGAGGTATGGATGCATTGTTTTTTTTACCAGCTGATTCCATAATCTTCCCCATGATTACTGCTGCCTCCCCAGAAACTTTTGTGTTTCCAGTCGAACCAGATCGCATTGATTGGACCACTTGTTCTGTCATCGAACGAAAGTGTATAGCCCATCTGTCGTAATTCTTTTCGAACCCATTCAGGTGTGTTGTCATGCAGCAAAAGACTTCCAGGTCTTGGCTGACGATCTTCTGTTTTACTGCCGCCTAACGATAACCATAATTGATTTGTATTAATGTTCGCCGCTTCACAAGCTTCCTGCACATTCATTCCAAATTCAACAATGTTTAAAAAGAACTGTAACAGATTTTGATCCTGTGTATCTCCACCTTGCACCGCAAAAGATAAAAATGGTTTGCCATCTTTCAATGCAAGTGTAGGTGTTAATGTTACTCTGGGACGTTTACCCGGTTCAATTACATTGAATGGGTTGAGTGTTGGATCAAGCACAAAACTTTGTCCACGTTGACTCATACCAATACCCGTATTGCCGGCAATGGTTGCAGGTAACCAACCGCCTGAAGGTGTAATGGAAACAACCCAGCCTTCTGCATCTGCTGCTTCTACTGATGTAGTTCCTCTCCACAAACGATCCATATATTCTGCGTCAGCGGTAACATCAGCTTTTTCTTGTGTAGAAATGCTTGCCACCGCTTCGTTTCTTACATCATGCGCAGGTGCAAAATTTTGTTTTGGAGTTGCTGTTGTATCCATATTGAACCCACGTTTCTTCAGCACATCCAGAAAGGGATTTATTTTTCCTTCGAAAGGATACGGATCACCGGGACCAATGGAAGCAACATTGCGTTCCATTGAAATCTGTTTGGCTCTATACTTTGCATATTCTTTGCTCAACAAACCCTGCATGGGTTCAGCAGGTGGAAACGCAGGATCACCGTAATAAAAATCACGATCCGCAAATGTCATATTCATGGTTTGGTAAACCGTGTGAATATATCTTGCACTGTTGTAGCCCATACTTTTCAAATCAAAATTTTCAAGGATGTTCAAACTCTGTAATAACATGGGTCCTTGTGTCCATTGTTGCAGTTTATATACTTCAATGCCTTTGTAATTTACATGCATGGGTTCTTCTTCAAGCGGCTTCCAGTTTGCAAGATCCTGCATGGTAATTAAGCCTCCCTGTTCCTGGCAGCCACGAACAAACTCTTTGGCAATATCACCTTTGTAAAAACGATCATAAGCCGCCATGATGGCTTCTTTGCGGCTCTTTCCTTTTTTCAACGCATCTTGTTCCGCCTGTACCATTTTTGTGAGCGTTTCCAGCAAATCTTTCTGTACAAAAATTTCGCCTGCTTCCGGTGCTTCTCTTTTTTCACCGAGATGTGGAAGAAATACTTTTTTACTGTACGGCCATTGTTTGATGCGTTCTTTCCCACGCTCCATGCTGTTGGCCGTTTGCGCTTCAATAGGATAGCCTGCGGCTAAATCCATAGCAGGTGCCAGCACTTCTTTCAGACTCATGGTGCCATAATTCGCCAGCATATGACAAATACCGCCAGGTGTACCCGGCGTAACGGCGGCCAATGGTCCATATTCAGGCGGGAAATTGTAGCCTTTGCTCTTGTAGAATTCAGCCGTAGCACCTGTGGGTGCAACACCCAGCGCATTGATGCCAATTACTTTCCCCGTTTTAGGGTTGTAAATGAGGGCCTGCGTTTCGCCTCCCCAACTCAACACATCCCACATGGTGCAGGTTGCTGCTAACATAGCACAGGCTGCATCAACTGCATTACCACCTTTCTGAAAGATCATACTGCCTGCTGTAGCTGCCAGCGGTTTACCAGTAATAGCCATCCATTTTTTACCATGTAAAACAGGTTTTTGTGTTTGTTGGGCAAAACAACATTGGGCAAAAAAGATACCTGCAGTAAGTAGTAGACTGATTCTCATGCTGAACGATTTAATAGTTAAAGTTAGGGATAGAAAAAGTTGCCTGCTGCAGATTGGATGAACGGCTGCAATAACCTTTCAAATGGTGACAACAAATAGTAAAAAGAAGTATTGTGATCAGTTGTGTTGAAACGGGTAGTGCAGATATTTATTCGTAAATTGAATGAATTGATGGCTCATTAAAAAAGGAGTGATTATGAAATGGATCGTTTCAATAAAAGAAAAAAGAAAAGCTTCAGTAGCGTTGTTTGCTGTATTGGCAGTAATTCTATTGAACCTGTATTTTAACAACAGGGATTATGATAAACTCGATCAGAATATGTCATCGATCTACAACGACCGTTTGATGCCGGCCGGTTACCTGTTTCAGATCAGTGATCACCTGTATCAAAAACAATTATTACATGTGGATGAGCGTGTACCTGCGGCCGAAGCAGCACAGCAGTTACAACAGCATGATGCGTCTATTGCCAAACTGGTGAAAGCTTACGAAGCAACTTATCTTACCACTGCCGAGCAGCAATACTGGAGTCGTTTATTGCAAAGCATTCAAGAATATCAACTGGCAGAAATGCCGGGAGCCATGATCAACGAGCGAACACTCGAAGCAAGTTTTAATAAAGCACAACTGGCTTTGAATCAACTGAACACATTGCAGGCAACAGAAGGTAATCTGTTACAGCGAAGTTCAAAAGCGATCATCAGCGAAACTGTGTTGCATACTTATCTTGAAGTTACGATGATCATAATTTTGGCAGTGATCGTATTGTTGTTACTGGCGGGAAGAGAAAATCCGTTTTTCCCAGCGGAGCAGAAGCATCAGTTGAATTGAGTTGTGTTTATTTTTCATGTTCTTCAGCATTTAAAGTAAAAAGAAAACTGCAGAAGCATCATCAAAAAAAATCCCCCGAACAATCGGGGGATTTTTTATTCTCAGAAAGTCATTTGAATTATCCTTTCGCAAATTCTGCACGGATCACATTCAATGCACCACCTGCTTTGAACCACTCAATCTGTTGTTCATTGTAGCTGTGGTTTACTGAAATGGTTTCGCTGCTTCCATCGGCATGGTTCAGTACCAACTGTAACGGCACGCCCGGTGTGAAAGAAGTTAAGCCAATCACATCAATGGTATCATCTTCAAGGATCTTATCATAATCTTCTTTGTTGGCAAATGTCAACGCTAACATCCCTTGCTTCTTCAGGTTTGTTTCGTGAATACGTGCAAATGATTTTACCAGCACTACACGCACTCCCAGGTGACGTGGTTCCATCGCCGCATGTTCACGGCTTGAACCTTCACCATAGTTTTCATCACCCACTACAATTGATCCGATGCCTGCTGCTTTGTAAGCACGTTGTGTATTCGGAACAGTTCCGTATTCACCTGTCAATTGATTTTTTACGCTATCCGTTTTTTCATTGAAGAAATTGGTAGCTCCGATCAACAGGTTGTTACTGATATTATCCAGGTGTCCGCGGAATTTCAACCAGGGACCGGCCATAGAAATATGATCAGTTGTACATTTTCCTTTTGCTTTGATGAGAAGTTTCAATCCTTTGATATCAACACCTTCCCATGCAGCAAATGGATACAACAATTGTAGACGTTTGCTGTCGGGTTTCACATCCACCTGTACGTTGCTTCCGTCTTCAGCAGGAGCCTGGTAGCCGGCATCTTCCACCGCAAAACCTTTGGTTGGTAATTCATCACCACTTGGGGGATCGAGTTTTACCTGTTCTCCTTTTTCATTTGTGAGTGTATCAGTGATCGGGTTGAAAGTAAGGTCGCCGGCAATTGCCAAAGCAGTTACCAATTCAGGACTTGCAACAAAGGCTAATGTATTCGGGTTGCCATCGGCACGTTTGGCGAAGTTCCGGTTGAACGAGTGAACGATAGTATTGCGTTCCTGCTTTTCAGCACCCATCCGGTCCCACATACCAATGCAAGGTCCGCAGGCATTCGCAAATACAGTAGCGCCAATTTTTTCAAAGGTGTTCAGATAACCATCTCTTTCAATCGTGTACCGAACTAATTCACTACCGGGTGTAATGGTAAATTCTGCTTTTGTTTTCAAGCCTTTTTCAGCAACCTGTTTCGCAAGACTAACTGCACGGCTGATATCTTCGTACGAAGAGTTGGTACAGCTGCCGATTAAACCTACTTCTACTTTTGTAGGCCATCCGTTTTTAGCTGCGGCTTCTTTCATTTGTGAAATAGGCGTAGCTAAATCCGGCGTGAAAGGTCCGTTCAGGTGTGGTTCCAGTTCGCTCAGGTTAATTTCAATTACTTTATCAAAATACTTTTCAGGGTTTGCATACACTTCCGCATCACCTGTTAAGTATTCTTTGATTTGATCAGCTGCATCTGCTACTTCAGCTCGGCCGGTAGCTTTGAGGTAACGGCTCATGCTTTCATCGTAACCGAATGTGGAAGTAGTTGCACCAATTTCAGCACCCATGTTACAAATGGTGCCTTTCCCGGTACAGCTCATGCTGGTAGCACCTTCGCCGAAATATTCAACAATGGCATTGGTACCGCCTTTTACGGTAAGGATGCCGGCCACTTTCAGAATTACATCTTTGGGTGCTGTCCAGCCATTTAATTTACCTGTCAATTTCACACCAATCAGTTTCGGCATCAGCAATTCCCAGCTCAGGCCCGCCATTACATCGCAGGCATCGGCACCGCCCACACCAATGGCCACCATACCCAAACCACCGGCATTCACCGTATGGCTGTCGGTACCAATCATCATACCACCGGGGAAAGCATAGTTTTCCAACACCACCTGGTGAATAATTCCGGCACCGGGTTTCCAGAAACCGATGCCATATTTATTAGAGATAGAAGAAAGAAAATTGTACACTTCTTCATTATCAGTAACAGCTTTTACCAGGTCTTCTTTTCCTTCTGTTTTGGCAACGATCAGGTGATCGCAATGCACGGTAGAAGGTACGGCTACTTTCTTACGGCCGGTTGTATCAAACTGGAGCAAGGCCATTTGTGCGGTAGCATCCTGCATGGCCACACGGTCGGGGGCAAAATCAACATACGCTTTTCCACGTTCGAAATCCTGTACATCTACTCCCTTCCACAAGTGGGAGAATAATATTTTCTCTGCCAATGTTAACGGACGGCCCAGTGTTTTACGGGCTGCATCCACTTTGGCAGGCATTTCACTATACAATTTTTTAATGAGGTCTAAATCAAATGCCATGTGTAAGATTTTAAGATTTTTCGAAATGTTTCACTGCAGATTAAAGGAAATGCCCGCTGTTTGACCGGCTGGTCTGTAACCTGCAATTGCAATTCTGTTATTGATTGGGGTGCGAATTTACCGATTTATCAGCAACTTTTTGAACCAAGTGGGCGAAAGAATTGTATAATAAAGTAATTTCACATCATAAATGAAAAGCATGGGTCGTTTACGTCATATTATCGAGTGGAACGTGTTTGGGGTTTGCAGCTGGCTGGGCGAGCGCATGGGCATTGCTACAAGCACCATCCGAAAATATTTCATCTACATCTCCTTCCTTACAATGGGGTCGCCTTTGATCATCTATTTCTTTGTTGCTTTCTGGATGAACATCCGCCAATACATTTGGTTCAAAAAACGGAATCCCTTACGTTATTAAACTAACCCGGATCATTGTATTTGCGCTTTCCTTTGTTTAATTTGAGGGAATAAGCAGGATATGTTCTCATTTGAATATACACACTCCAGTTACAGTGACATGATCAGGGATCTTGCGGTACAACTGCAGGTTAAACTCAAGGATAACTGGTTATTTTTTCCGGAGGAAATTGCAAGTGGTTATTACAGGGTATTGCAGTTATCAAACGGACTGGATGTAAATATCATTAACTGCCGCATCAATAAAGACTGGTACCTGCGCCGCAAAGCCGATACGGAAGAATATTACACACTACGTTTTGATGAGTTAACAGTTGAAAAAGAGATCAGCATTGGAATTGATACCGATGTGGTAGAAAAGAAAAAAGAAACAGTTGCAGTTGCCTATCTCACCAGTTCTTTGTTCGATTGGTACTATCATGGAACAAAGGGTACGTATTTCAAAGGTGTAAATATTTTAATTCCGAAAGAATGGCTGGGCAAGTTGATGGGCATTGAAACCTTTGATGATATACTGCCGGCTTATATTGCCTTGAAAAGCCGGAGCTTCAATATGGAACCGCTGGATGCAGTGTATTATAAGCTGATGAGTGAAATTATGGAAGAGGAGTCGGATGCAGCATTTCCAAAATTGTATATTGAAAACAGAGTGCAGTTGCTCATGGAGCGGTTCTTTACACGCATTCATTCACGTGTTTCGCTGGCCGATGTGCAAAGCAATATTAAACCCGATGATATTTATACCGTACTGGAAATAGAAAAACTGCTGGTTGAAAATTTTTCGCACAAACCCCGCTCTATTGAAGAACTTTCACGAAAAGCAACCATGAGTTCCACCAAATTGAAAAAAATATTTAAATCGGTTTTTGGTGTGCCTATTTACGAATACTATCAGCAAAAACGGATGCAACATGCCGGTGAACTGCTGGCAACCGGGAAATATTCGGTAAAGCAGGTAGCAGGTATTATTGGTTACAGCAACATGAGTAATTTTACAACTGCTTTCAGAAAGTATATGAAAGAAGAACCATCTGTGTTTATTGAGAATTGAAACAGTACACATACGTTTAATTTTTTACTGTGATCACGTTACAGTTAGTACATACCAGTTATTCAGCAGTATTGCAAAGTCTTTCGCAACAATTGAATACCGAAGTGAAAGACGGATACCTGTATTTGCCCGCCACAGTGGGTGATGGTTATTTGCAGGTAGTGGAACTTCCAAACGGACTTGAAGTATTGTTGTCTGATATCCGCTATCATACCGATGTTACTTACAAGCGTGAAAAAAGCGATGAGTATTTCTGTATTCTTCATTTCAATGATGTGGAACTGAGCGATCCCATTCATTTTATACGTAATGGAAAACAGCTGTTCGATAAAGGTGTGCGCAGGGCAGGAGTGGCCATGAGCTCCAGCGCCAACGATATGAGTTTTACTGTAAAGGCACATACCAAAGCAAAGAGCATCAACATTCTGCTGCCGGGTAAATGGATCAACGAAAATCTGAACAAGTATAATGAACTCCAGGTACTATCACGCTACAACTCATTACGCAACACATTAACACACCCCGAACCGTTTGATGCGCAGAACAGAACGTTATTTGATGAAGTGTTTCAGCCAGGCGAAGGCAATCCATTACATACCATGATCGTGAAAAACCGTATCCTGTTGCTGCTCGAACATTTCTTATCAAAGATCTACCGGAAGATGCAGGATGAAACGGATGCGCCGCCCCGCAAGATCAAATCAACCGATATGAGCAAGCTGATGGAAATTGAATCGTTGCTTGTAAGTGATTTCAGCAAACCTCCTCCCACCATCTTATCGTTAGCATCACGCACGGGCATGAGTGTATCAAAACTTAAGTCGGCATTTAAGCGGGTGTATGGCACCGGTATCTATGAATATTTTCAAAAGAACCGGATGCAAAAAGCCCGGTCGATGTTGCTCACCGGTCAATACAATGTAAAGGAAGTAGGCACCCAACTCGGCTATACCAATCTCAGCAACTTTTCACTGGCGTTCCGGAAAGAATTTGGCATACTTCCCAGCCAGGTATAGAAACTTCTTTTGATTTATTATCTTTTTTCTTCTTACATTTAAATATTATCACAAGCGAAAGCTTCTAACCTCCTGTTACAACATCCGGTTCGTTTTTAATTCTTGCATCCTCTGAGCCCCCAATCCCCACACACTGTAAAGCATTTCATAGTTGCATATGAATTATTCCTGACCATTCATGTAATGCGTTTGTATTGCATGAAACCTTTGTCGTTGCATCCTGATGAAGACGCAGTTTATCCATCCCCCACAAAAAAGAGGCTCTTGCATAAGAGCCTCGACTTTTTTATAGCAACTAACGAGTAAGCTGTCAAATCGCTTTGCGAAGTTTTACCAATTGCTCAAGCAATCCTTTCAGTTTATCCAACTGCAGCATGTTGGCACCATCACTTTTTGCAACGGCGGGGTTGGGATGTGTTTCAATAAATAGCCCGTCCACACCGGTTGCAATAGCTGCTTTTGCAATTGTACCGATCAATTGTGGATTACCACCTGTAACACCGGTTGTTTGGTTGGGCTGTTGCAGGGAATGTGTACAATCCATGATCACCGGTACATTCAATTCTTTCATCCACGTAATATTGCGGTAATCAACCACCAGGTCGGTATAACCAAATGTGTTACCACGTTCGGTGAGCATTACTTGATTGTTGCCTGCTTTTTTAATTTTTTCTACTGCAAACTTCATCGAAGGACCGCTGAGGAACTGCCCTTTTTTTACATTCACAATTTTTCCTGTTTCGGCAGCTGCTTCCAGTAAATCGGTTTGGCGACAAAGAAAGGCAGGGATCTGCAGAATATCTAAATAAGGAGCTGCCATGGCTGCTTCTTCGTGCGCATGAATATCAGAAGTGGCAGGAAGCTGATAACGCTTTCTCACTTTATCAATCAAATCCAAACCTGTATCATCACCCAACCCTGTAAAGGAAGAGGCACTGGTACGGTTGGCTTTGCGGTACGATGCTTTAAACACATACGGAATCCCCAACTCTTTGCAGATAGTTGATACTTTATCGCCCACTTCCAGTACCAGTTCTTCACTTTCAACAACACATGGTCCGGCAATAAGGAAAAAGTTTTTTTCGTCGTACGATTGATTGACGAAAAGGTCTTTGAGAAATTGTTCCATGCGCCAAAGTTAATGGTTGATGGCTGATGTAAGATGGCGGAAGTAGGATTTGCCAGTTGCCTATTGCCCATTGTCTATTGTGCATCTGGGAATTGCGCAAACGAATGAATGTTCGTCCAGTTGGTTTTCCGCCTAATTTTGACGCTCAATCAAATCTTGCTATGGTAAAAGAAAAAATATTGGTGATTGGCGCTTCCGGACAAATTGGTGTGGAACTTACATTGGCGCTTCGTAAGATCTATGGCAATGCAAATGTGATCGCTTCTGATCTGCGTGAACAGAATCCGCTGTTGGAAGGTACAGGTCCGTATGTAAGCCTGGATGTAATGAACAAAGAGATGTTGCATGTACAGGTGATCCGTCAAAATATTACACAGATCTATTTGCTGGCAGCGATCCTTTCTGCAACTGGTGAAAAAAATCCCAACCTTGCCTGGAACCTCAACATGACGGGCTTACTGAATGTATTGGATATTGCACGGGAAGAAAAACTGCACAAAGTATATTGGCCCAGTTCCATTGCTGTGTTCGGTCCCACATCACCCAAACAAAACTGTCCGCAACAAACTATTATTGAACCAACAACGGTGTACGGCATCAGTAAATATGCCGGTGAGTTTTGGTGCGATTATTATTTTCAACGCTATGGGGTAGATGTAAGAAGTTTGCGTTATCCCGGATTGATCTCATATAAATCAGCTCCCGGCGGCGGTACCACTGATTATGCAGTAGAAATTTTTCACGAAGCATTGGAAGAAAATAAATACGAATGTTTTTTGCAGGAAGATACGTACCTGCCCATGATGTACATGCCCGATGCCATCCGTGCAACCATTGAGTTGATGGAAGCACCGGCCGATAAAATTTCGATCCGTCATTCGTATAATATTTCATCGATGAGTTTTTCACCCAAAGAAATTGCAGCAGAAGTGGCCAAACATCGTCCGGGTTTTGAAATGACCTACAAACCCGATTACCGGCAGCAGATCGCTAACAGCTGGCCGCAAAGCATTGATGACAGTGTTGCAAGAAAAGACTGGGGCTGGAAACACGACTTTGATTTAGCTGCCATGACTAAAGATATGTTTGAAAATTTATAAAAATCCTAACAGGAGCGGCATTTGCATGTCGCTGTTATGACAATCTGAAAAGCTGCAGGCCGTAACTTGCAGCTTCATTTTTTTAGAAAAATCTGGTATTTACATGAAGCAAGTTTTACTTTCCATCATAACCGTTCTTTTGCTCAGCACAACAGCGTTTTCACAAGCGGCTGCAACACTCCGTACCGGTTGGTATCGTGCTTCCATTATCCGGGAAGATGGTGCTGCAATTATTTTTAATGCAGAAGTGCAATTGAAAAATGGAAAGCAGGTGATGTATATCCGCAATGCAGCAGAGCGTTTGTTGGTGGACGATATCAACATAAAAGGCGATTCAGTACATATTGAAATGCCGTTCTTCGAATCGTTTTTTCGCCTGCAACAACAGAACGATGGTAAACTGGTGGGCAAATGGTTCAAAGCAGGCAGTGCAAAACTGCTGGAGTTTCCGGTGGAGTTTGTGTATGGCAGTAACGAACGCTTTGCAATAACCAAACCTGCAACAGAAAACAGTAGTGGTCGCTGGCAGGTGGCGTTTACCAGGCCGAATGGAACCGACCGTCCTGCCATTGCGGAGTTTCAACAAAAGGGTTCAGCATTAACAGGAACGTTTTTAACACCGAGTGGCGATTATCGTTTTCTGGAAGGTGTTGTAAACGGTGATAGTTTATTGTTGAGTTGTTTCGATGGTAGCCATGCTTATTTGTTTACAGCAACCATCAGCGGCAATGAAATAAAAAACGGCATGTTTTACAGCAGTGCATCACCTGCTGAACCCTGGCGTGCTGTAAAAAATGAAAACGCAGCTTTGCCGGATACCACACAACTTACCCAAGTAAAACCCGGCGAAAGCAAATTGAATTTTACATTCAAAGATGTGAATGGAAAAAATGTGTCCATCAACGATGCACGGTTTAAAAACAAAGTGGTGGTGATACAGATCATGGGTAGCTGGTGCCCCAATTGTATGGACGAGAGCCAGTTCCTCAGTAGTTTTTACAAAGAGTATAAAAACAAAGGTGTGGAAGTAATTGCACTGGCGTATGAATACAGTACCGATTTCAACCGGTCGAAAGCAAGCATACAAAAATTCATCAACCGGTTTGGCATACAATATCCCGTTTTGATAACACCCACAACTGTAAGCGATGAGCAGCGCACAGAAAAAACGCTGCCGCAACTAACGCCTATTCGCATGTTTCCTACTACTATCTTTTTAGACAAACAGGGAAATGTGTCAAAGATCCATCATGGATTCTATGGCCCCGGCACAGGTGCATTTCACACGGAGTTCAAAGCAGATTTCTTTCGGACCATCCGGTCGTTGCTGGCAGATTAAGCAAAATAAATTGATGATACAGGGTTATATTTGCTCTCCTCAAACGAAACGAGGTTTCTGTATTATTAACATTAAACGACTAAACTGATGGCTGCAAAGATTAAAGTTGCCAATCCTGTAGTAGAACTGGATGGTGATGAGATGACAAGGATCATCTGGAAATTCATTAAAGAGAAATTAATTCTTCCTTATCTCGATCTGGATATTAAATATTATGATCTGGGCGTAGAGTACAGGGACGAAACCAACGACCAGGTAACCATTGATGCAGCCAATGCAATTAAGCAATACGGTGTTGGTATCAAGTGCGCCACCATTACACCCGATGAGCAACGTGTAGAAGAATTCAAACTGAAACAAATGTGGAAGAGCCCGAACGGCACGATCCGCAACATTCTCGATGGTACGGTATTTCGTGAGCCCATCGTGATCAACAATATTCCACGTTTGGTTACCAACTGGACAGCACCCATCATTGTGGGCCGTCATGCATTTGGTGATCAGTACCGTGCAACTGATACCGTGATCAAAGGCAAAGGAAAATTAACCATGACCTTTACACCCGAAGGTGGTGGCGAACCGCAAACATTTGAAGTGTACAATTTCAAAGGCGATGGTGTTGCCATGACGATGTACAATTCTGATGAAAGCATCATGGGTTTTGCACGCAGCTGTTTCAATATGGCGCTCAGCAAAAAATGGCCTTTGTATCTTTCTACAAAAAATACCATTCTGAAAAAATACGATGGACGTTTCAAAGATATTTTTGAAGAGATCTATCAAAACGAATTCAAAGCACAGTTTGATGCGGCGGGTATCGTGTACGAACATCGCCTGATCGATGACATGGTGGCGAGTGCATTGAAGTGGAACGGCAATTTTGTGTGGGCTTGTAAAAACTATGATGGTGATGTGCAGAGCGATACCGTTGCACAAGGTTTCGGTTCGCTTGGTTTAATGACTTCTGTATTGGTTACACCTGATGGTAAAACCATGGAAGCAGAAGCAGCACATGGTACTGTAACACGTCACTACCGGGAACATCAGAAAGGTCGTCCAACTTCTACCAATCCCATTGCATCCATTTTTGCATGGACACGTGGATTAGCTTTCCGTGGAAAGTTAGATGGCAACCAACCCTTGATCGATTTCGCCAACGCACTCGAAGCTGTTTGTATTGAAACAGTAGAAAGTGGTAAGATGACGAAAGACTTAGCGGTTTGTATCCACGGTAACAAAGTAAATCATGGTGAACATTATTTGTATACCGAAGAATTCCTGGATGCAATTGATGCCAACCTGAAAGCAAAGCTTGGATAAGTAAGTTTCCTACGGAGACGTAACCCTGAGCGGAGTCGAAGGGTTTTTGCGAAGCACTGAGCGAAGTCGAAGTGTGAGCGAAATCGAAATGTGAGCATTATCAAAGTCAAAGCTTTAAAATAAAAATCCCGCAGCAATTGCTGCGGGATTTTCTTATGCTGCTTATTTCAATTTCACCACCAGCTGTCCATTATTTTGCTGAACGGATCAACCGTTTCGCCAGCCACTTTCTGATCGGTTCATCATACAACTTCAATGCAGCATACGATACTGCAACAGTACCTGCAAGAAGAACAGAACCCACAAGCACACCTTGCTGCATCGGTATTTTATTTTCTGTAACCCATGCATAAAAAACATAGGTAAACGGAAAATGAATGATATAAAGTGGATAGGAAATATCACCTAAAAATGTACACAGCTTTTTACTCACACTGCTGTTCACAGTTCCAATTGCACCTAAATAAACGATCACCGGAAACACAAGGATCACCACAAGTGAATCGTACAGGCCATTCATCCATACTTTTTCGTAACCGCCGATGCGTGGAAAGCTCAATACAATGATCAGTAAAATACTGCTTATAAAAAATGTTTTCTTGCCCTCCATCACCCGGATGGATCTGCGCAATAACATACCCGCCATATACGGAAACAATAATCTTGTAAATCCGATTCGTAATTGTTCGGGTTCAAGCGACCATCCGCCAATAATATCACCGTTTACACTGGTAACAGCTAAATGGATCAATGCCAGTGCGGCCATTGTTACAAGAATTGCTAAAACAAATTTTGATAATCTTCGTAAGATTAATGCGTGTAATATGTTGGCGATGTATTCAAGAAACAACGACCATGCCGGGCCATTGAGCGGATGCATTTCATTCCAGCCCCTGATGTCCATGGAAGTGGGCACAGGAAGTAAGGTGTAACCGATCAGTAGGATCAATAACAATTGCCACAGCGATGTATCAGCAATTTTTGGAAAGTAGGCCGACTCGCCAAAATAAAAACACATTGCACCGATCGTCATTCCCAGAATGATCATGGGATGCAGGCGAATAAACCGTCGCTTAAAAAAATCTTTGATCGTCATTTTATCCCAGCGGTCGTCGTAGGCATGCGCCATCACATAACCGGAAAGCATAAAGAAAAAATCAACAGCCAGGTAACCGTGGTTGACCAACTGCTTCACATGGTCGCCGCCTGCATAAACTTCCAGCACATGAAACAATACTACCACGATGGCTGCTACACCACGCAGTGCATCAAGAATCAGAAAATGTTTTTTTGAATCAGCAAATGCCGAACTGGGTATCATTGCAGTGATTGGTTTTTATTGGTGGAAACAGGTAATATTTTTTTCAGCGATGCTGCTACAATTTAGTTGTTTTCTATTTTAGTTGTAAGTATTGCCTGTAAACAGTAAACGATAAACCTTGTTATACAGTTTCAATACAAAGCAGTTAATCTCCAATATCAATAAACCAGTTGAGGCTCATCCAGAAATTATGTTGGGCAGATGTTTGGAGGAAAGAATTCATTCGGTAATCAAGCCCAAATTCAAGTTTGTTGGCACTCAAATCATAGCCTAGTAACGGCACCAGCCGTATTTCCAGATCATAAATTCCGCCCTGGAAACTGTTGACATATTCGTTGTTGAGTTTCAGGTAAAACTCACCGGGATCAACTGATTCTCCATTCAGCGGAATTTCGGAAGTGATACGATACCGTACTCTGAAATCAGGTGCTTCGTTGTTTGAAAATGTTTGATCGGTTAAAAAACGATGGGCTAACCGGAGGCCCGCCATGCGTTGCACAATAATGTATTGCTGGATGAACCGGTGGATCACTTCTCCCTGATCAAACCTTGCAAGGTAACCGCCGGCGATCCTCGAATTTAAACCAACCTTTTTTGCAGCAATGAGCGATACATCCGTTAACAGGTAATTGTATTTTTCAACAACAGGTCCGCCAAATTCACCGGCCTGCAGCAACTGGCGTGATTCTATTTTTGAATTGAGCGACCAGTTATTTTTCAACTTGTTGTTTAAATTCACTGATGGTAATGCACCAAACTGATAGACGCTTTGTGCCTTTAGCTCAACTGCACACAACAGGTACACGATCCAAACAGCAAACGTTGTGTGTTTAATATTCAAGGTGACTGCTGTTTTTAAAAATGACGGTTGATTGGGAAAGCATAACACCTTCATCGCTGAAGAGGTATTCCATCAATTCAACTTTGTTGCCGGTTTTGCATTTTACAACCAGTTCATACCTGCGTACCAAACCGGAAGGCTGTTGTGTGGTTGTAAGTTTCTCAAACAAAACAGCAGCTGAACCCGAATACTGTGTTTGTACTTTCATGATTTTGTATGATGCACATGCCTGTTGCAGATAACTGTTGATCTTGGTTTGTAAAGCGGTGGATAATGCTGCAAACCGTACTTCAATTTCTACATCTTCCACATTGCCGCTTGTATCGAACTCAATACTGAATTGCTGTTTTTGTTTTTTGTATTTGGCTTCAATGCTTTTGCGCTCAAGTCCTTCTTCCATATACCATTTTACTTTTGCACCCGGTTGCAGCGATTCAACAAAACGCAAAGCTGCTGCCGGTACATCCTGCTGTTTGATGCGGCTTTCTTTTTCATATTTCTCCTGCGCAGCAACAAACGAACAACAAAATGCAGCGAAGAAAAAACTAAAACTGATCCGTAAGAAACGATCCATATAGTTTTGTTTCAAGTATGTTGCAAAGCTAACTCATTTGTTGGCAGGGATGATGAGTCTCATGTTGGTCAGGCGACCAACAAAGGCAGAGATTTTTCATTCATTAGTTCATTTTGTTCTTTCTGCACTTGATCAGGTAAAACGGATAATTCTCTGTTACTTCCGAAACGTCATACAACCCGGCGTTGCCAAACTCTTCGTTGATGGTTTCGTTGTCGTAAAAGAAAATGGTTACGCCGCCAAACATTGCATACCGGTCTTTTTCAATGAATGTTCCCTGTTTGTATGTTTGCGCCTGTTTGGTGATGGCTGTAAACACCATAATCCCGTTTTCGGCCAGCTGGTTGTAACAATCCCGGATCAGTTTCTGGCGTTCTGCTTTGTTGAGTAAATAAAGTAAGCCGTAACAAAAAATACCATCGTACAGGTTGTTGTCAAAAGATAGCATGTAACGACGGCAGCTTTGCGCAGTGCTGGAAATGAAGCAAAGCAGCCGGATCCGCTGTTCATTTATTGCTTAATGTTTCAATCTTTGTTCTTTTGATGAATTTGTAAATAGCCTGAACTGCTGTACAG
>JAEYWX010000036.1 GCA_023428755.1 Bacteroidota bacterium | reverse complement strand
TTGTGCAACGATACGATACGAAGGCGACCAAAGATGGCCTGCCGCCTGGCGAAGGCATGTTTTTGGCATGCAGCTTCTGGTTGGCGGACGCCTATCACCTGATCGGCCGTGATGCTGAAGCCAAGGCATTGTTTGAGCGACTTCTGGCTCTCCGCAATGACCTCGGTCTGCTGTCGGAAGAGTATGACGTCGAGCGAAGCCGGTTGGTCGGCAACTTCCCCCAAGCCTTTTCCCACATCGCCCTTGTGAACACCGCGCATAATCTCACGCACCACGAAAAGCCTTCTGAACTTCGCGGTAGCAGGAAAGCGTTCCCGAGCAGGGGGAATAAAGTAAGGACGCACCGAGGAGACACGTATGATAGAGAGGCCGAGCGATTCTGGTGCCTCAGCCGCTTCTGAGAAACGACCTCAAGCAACCGTGCCCTTTCCGATCGTGTTGGAAGGACAGCCTGCGCTGGTAACGGGGGCGAACTCCGGAATCGGGCGCGCGGTGGCCCTGGGACTCGCCGCCTCTGGCGCTGATGTAGTCGTCAACTACGTGGTCGAACCACAAGCGGCGGACGATGTGGCCCATCAAATCGAGGCGCTTGGCCGGAAGGCGATCACCATCAAGGCCGACGTCAGCAACGAGGAGGACGTCCGGTCGATGTTCTCTAGCGCCATAGGTCATTTTGGAACGCTACACATCGCGGTAAGCAATGCCGGCTTGCAGCGCGATGCGTCGTTTCACGAAATGACGCTCGAACAGTGGAACAAAGTCATCGAAGTCAATCTGACCGGACAGTTCCTCTGTGCCAGAGAAGCCGTGCGTGAATTTAAGAAACGAGGTGTGGTGAAAAATATCTCGGCGGCAGCTGGCAAACTCGTCTGCTTGAGCTCCGTCCATCAGGAGATCCCTTGGGCTGGTCATGCGAATTATGCGGCCTCCAAGGGCGGCGTCATGCAGATGATGCGAAGCCTGGCGCAGGAAGTTGCTCCGCTGGCCATCCGCGTCAATGGCGTCGCGCCTGGAGCCATCCGTACACCTATCAACCAACCGGCGTGGGAAACCAAGGGAGCCTTAGACAGCCTGATGGCTCTGGTCCCCTATCGGCGCATCGGTGAACCAGACGATGTCGCCCGAGCGGTCGCCTGGCTAGTTTCGGATGCGGCCGACTACGTGGTTGGCACCACCTTGTTCATCGACGGCGGCATGATGCTTTTTCCGGGCTTTGCAAGAGGTGGATAGACACAGCCGCGACCGAAACGTGGAAGCGCATTAGGCGCCTCTGCATCGATCTAGTGTGTCGACCCCACCTACCCATTTCAGGCGCGGCTTAGAGCTCAGCCGCCGTCGCGTTAGGTACGCTTGAGCTGCTGCCGGTTTGATGGACACCCGGTTAAGCTAATCCCACCTTGCGCTCGAACTCAACCGGGCTGAGATAGCCGATGGTCGAATGCCTGCGGGTCGTGTTGTAAAATCGTTCGATGTAGTCGAACACATCGGCTCGCGCCTCGTCTCTGGTCCTGTAGGTTTTGCTCTCCGTCCGTTCGGTCTTGAGCGACGAGAAGAAGCTCTCCATCGCCGCATTGTCCCAGACGTTGCCGGAACGGCTCATGCTGCAGACGATGCCGTGGTCGGCCATCAAACGCTGGAACTGCTCGCTTGTGTACTGGCTGCCCTGGTCCGAGTGGTGCAACAGCGCATCCGGCTCACCCCGCCGCCAGACTGCCATCAGAAGTGCGTCTGTTACGAGCTGTGCCGTCATGGCGGCGCCCATCGACCAACCCACCACCCGGCGTGAGAACAGATCGATCACTGCTGCGACGTAGAGCCAGCCCTCAGCCGTCCAGAGATACGTAAAGTCGGCGATCCACTTCTGGTTCGGCCGCTCGGCGGTGAACTGCCGGTCAAGGAGGTTCGCCGGCACGGCCTCGAGCTGTCGATCGCCGCTGTTCTTCGGCAAGCGCCGGCGTCGCGGCCGCGCCCGCAAGCCGTGCAGGCGCATCAGTCGCTCGATTTGGTGGAGGCCACAGTCCGCCCCATCGGCGAGCAGATCACGCCACACCCGGCGCGCACCATAGGTGCGGTCGCTCGCCATGAAGCTGGCCTTGACCTTGCGGCCGAGCTCTTCGTCGCTGCGGGATCTGGCGCTGGGAGAGCGGTTCAGCCAGGCATGGAAGCCCGACCGCGACACCCCCAGCGCATCGCATAGCCATGCCACCGGCCAGATCGCCCGGTGCTTCGCGATGAAGACGAACTTCATGTCGCTTCCTTCGTGAAGAAGGCTGCGGCCTTCCTAAGAAACAGCCATCTCAGCGTCACACGGAACAGCTTGCAAAACAAAGCCCAGTGACTTGGCGCGCCGCTTCAGATTGGCGAGGACACGGCTGCGATATTGTTCCTCATAGTGGTCCGCACCCGGATCCCTGTAGGTCATGCCGCGCCTGAGGGTGTTGTAGAATAGGACCGCAATTTTGCGGGCGGTCGCCGTCACGGCCTTTGCCTTGCCCGCACGAGAGGACAGCCGTCGATAGAATGCTCCGAGCGCCGTATCGCTCCGCCCGATAGTCGTGGCCGCCAGCCGTAACAGCGCCGCTGCTCGACTGGACGATCTCCGCGTGCGCGAAGAGAGCAGCTTGCCGCCGGAGATTTTGTTCCCCGGTGCCAGGCACAGCCAGGAGGTGAAGTGCTTGGCGGTCGGCCATGCCCTGAGATCAGTGCCGCATTCGCCAATGAGCTTTAGCGCAAGTGAGGGACCCAACCCATGGATCTCGGTCAGATCGACGCCGAGGACACCGTATAGCGCGGCCCTGACATCGAACGACAGCGTGTTGACCTGCTTGGTTTTCACCCGCGGCCTGGATAGCTTGCCGACCGGCTTGGTCCCTCTGTCAGTCAGCGCCGCTATCAAAGATTCCAGCTTGCGGTCGCAGTCGAGCATCTTGGCTTGGTAGGTGTCGTAGAGCTCCAACGACTGGGTCAGCGCGAAGACATGTTCGTCCCGATCGTTGCCGACCAGTGCGGCGCGGATCGTCTCGACGGAGGAATGGCAGCGAACATCGCGATAGGTCGCCAACACGTCGGGATTGCGCTCGCCCGCGACAATAGCTCGGATAATTCGCATCCCGGTCGCGCCGGTAATGTCGGAGACAACGTGATGAAGTTGCAGGTTCATCTCCATCAGGGCTTTTTGCATATGCTGGATATGGGCGGCTGCGTATTCCACGAGTCGCTCCCGCTGACGCAGATAGGCGCGCAGGGTTGCGATCTCGCCATCTGGGCGGAAGCTCCCGCGTAACAGACCGTAAGAATGGAGCTGGCGCAGCCATGCGG
>JAEYWX010000008.1 GCA_023428755.1 Bacteroidota bacterium | reverse complement strand
CATCGGGTATATGACAATTGTTTTGATCGATATCTACTTTATCAAACAACTGTTGTTTCATAAAGCGATGATAGCTTTGGATTGCATCCCGCTCAATGGGATAATATTCATCGAGGTTAAAGGCAATCACGTTTTTAAAACTCAACCCTTCTTCTTTGTGCAAGCGTACCAGTTCTGCATACAAAGATTTTGGGGTGGAACCCGTTGCCAATCCCAACACACAGGGTTGATTGGCGGCCTGTTTTTCACGAATAAGGTTGGCGATTTGCTGTGCAGCAAACGCTGAACCTTGTTTGGCATTTTCAAAAATATGTGTGGGAATCCGTTCAAAACTATCGATCAGATCAATGGAAGCATTTTTTTTACTCATTTTAAAAATAGATTTATTTGAAAGAGAGATCATTAATTTCTGTAACAATCAGATAATCCGGTGCGGGACTTATCTGCATCACCAACTTGATCCATTCCTGCTGTGAACTATAGGTTCTTTCACCTACATCATTCCACAATTCAGGACTGCATAAACATCCCAACGAAGGAGTGGCTGGATGATACATCTGCGTTTTATAAAAATCAGGATCAATGGTTGTACCGTGTGCAATAATTTCTGTACGACCCAATTTACCTGCCGTATAACTTTCCCATAATGACTGATACTGCTGCAACAGCGGTCCTAACAATTTTGCATAAACGGTTTGATACGCTGTATCGTTTCCAAAAAAAGGGACAATTGCTTTTTCAAATGGCAAACACATTTGCAAGTTGGTAGTTGGACCAATCCAATTATTATCCGAAGTATCAAATCCATTGATTCGATACAGACCTTGTGGCGTATTACCATTGGTTAAATAAAAAGGAAGATTGTTGATGGCACGTGCCAGTTGCGGATAACGAAGTTCATTTCCTTTGTCGTCAGTGAGCCATTTACCATCTGCTGTACGGATCATCAGGTAACCGGGTTTATTTCTATTTGTTGATTGAAAACTACACAATACTGTTTGCCCTTTGAAAAAGGAACTATCAAGAAATAAATTCTTCGAGGGAAGTGCTAGTGATGTTTTACTTCGTACATACGAATAAGCAGAAAAATAAAGTGACTTTGTAAATGCATCATCGGCTTTTATATCAATACCCAAGTTAGACAAAGCAAGATATTCTAAGGCCATTGCTTTCACTTTATCAGTCCGCAGTTGTTGCCAGATGCGTTTTACTTCCTCATTAAATTCACCCGGATAAAGCGTGTACAGCATTTCCAAGAACGATCGTTGAAATCCCGGACCAAGTGTTGGCAATTGTTGAATTTGATTTGAAATTTTTGTTTCGTACCCCTGCGGTTTGTAGAGCATCAGCTCCATCGCCCAAAATGCACCCATCCATTTATCATAGGTTTCGTTATTAAGCGGAAGCGCTATCGTTCGTTCTATCTGCTGTTTCAATTGCAAGGAAACAGAATCACGACATTGCCTCGATGCAAAGAAAAAACGGGGATCATTTGTTTGTGAAAAAACAAATTGACAGTAACATATACATATCACAAAAGCAATTTGCTTCATATTATTTACGCTTAATCAATACAGCACTTACAACTGCACGTTCTGTTCCATCACCGGGCCTTACTGTCAACTGATTGCCTACCACCAGCGAAGTAGAACCACCACCATCCAGATTTATTGCATCGGTGCAACTAAGGTCCTTCAACAAATTCGCAAGCTCATTCAGGTTTACTCCTGCATAACCACCTGTTGTATTATCACCCTCTACTGCAAGTAGTAATACAATACCATTTGCATTATAACCAATCGCAGAACGTGGACGTGATGTTGTATTGTTGATGCTGATGAGTTCCTCTACATCAGTTATGTTTACGTTGCCTGCTTTCAATAACATCGGCGAACCGCCAATTGCACTTGTGGTATTCCAGACACTACCTCCTGCGGGGAAATTTTCATCCGGCACAGGTTGCGGAGCTGAACCTTCCGCATTGGGACTCACTGTGGGATAACTGTATACATTCGTGTTACCACTACCAATACTGTACACCCATGCAACAGAGGGCGCACCTGTAGCGGTTACACCAAACGCTGCACGAGTTGGATAATAAGGTGTAGCAGCACCGTTGTAGCTTCGGTTCAATACTTTGATGTTAGCCGATGAAACCGTACCATTATATTTCACTAAGCTGAATGACTGGTTGCCCCCAAAAAATCCACCGTTGATACATGCATAGACAATACCGCTTTCCTGTGTAAAAAATTCGCTGGGCTTTTTTGCGGTTGCAGATTGAAGAGGCTTAAATTCGAAAGAACTGTTCTTACTGTCGTAGGCCACGCAAAATGCCTTTACTTTTTTTCCAGTGTATAAACTGTCGAATGTATATACCTGGATACCTGTTGGAAAATTGGCGGCCAATGTTGTAGAAACTTTCCAACCCTGTGGCAAGTTGATGAGCGGTGTTACCGGAATTACAACAGGCGGATTGGTAGTGCCCCCGTTATTGCTCCCCTGATTTGATTTCTTGGAGCAGGATAAAATAAAAACCGCTGACAAAAAAAATGCTGCTGTTTTCAAACGCATCATCTTTATTTATTTTTAGCTGAATAAAACGAACCCTGTAAACGATTCAATGTTTCGAAATAAAAAAACACTTCCCCTTTATAACCATGCTTGCGGTTAAGTTCAATCATTTGATCGGTTAACTCACGTGTTGACTGATAACCATCACCAAGGGAAGTAAGTATACCCGGGAATACTCTGTGCTTTAAATTAGCAGGCACCTGTGTGTCTAATTCCTTCAATACATTTTCATAAGCATCTAACTTGTAACGGTATAATTGCGGAATAATGTAATCAGCATAACCTTCTTTTAACCACTTGGGCCAATCCTGCAAATATTGTTCTTTGCTCCACGGATAAATACTGGGCGCCCATGTTACCAGACAGTTTGGTTTAATCTTCTTCACATCTTCATACAAGGTTTTGCCAAACAAACTCAACTGATCAGCTTTCCATTGCAGCCATTTTTCTTCTTTTGCATCTGCCGGAGGTACTGCACCGTTGTGTTGCGCAGCATATAATTTTAATGTAGCTTCATCATAACCTCCTTCGCCGGGCATGGCAGGCATACGATCATCACCCTGTATACCATCAATATCATACTTTGTTACAAACTCAGCTACCAGCTTTCGCATAAACTGCTGTACATCCGGATTGATTGCACTCCACCAATAAAATCCATTTTTCTGCAACAGATTTCCTTTACTATCTCTCCCAGCCCATTGCGGATATTTCTGCAACCACAATGCAGTGCTATCCTTATACGAATAAGAAAAACCAAACTCAAACCAGGCATGTACTTTCAATCCTGCTTTATGTCCTTCTTCAATCATTTCCCGGATTGGATCACGGCCATTAAACTTTGGATCCTGCCTGATACCAATGTATTCATTCACTACATCACTGGGATACATGGTCATTCCCCTGTTCCAAACAACCACGAAAATATGGTTGAGACCATTCTGCTTACACAGGGCAACTGTTTCTTTTACTTTCTCTCTTGATGATAATGCCTGGCTGGCAACATTGGTGATCCATGTACCACGGATCGGCTCCTCAGTTTTCTTTTGAGCGCAGGCAGTCAACAGGTAAAACGTAAACAGTAAAAAAGAAATCGATTTCATTCGTATTGTATTTGATTGATGAGGATCAGAACTTGGTTAAGAAAAGAAATTCGCTTTTTTAAAAAAATCAAAGCGTGGCTTTGTATTCCAGATAACGATTGTATAAATGATGCGCCTGTACATAAGCCGACTGTGGGCTCATAAAATGTGAAAACTCAAACGTAATAGCTTTATCATAACCTGCACGTCTTGCTGCATCCAATTTTAATTTCAGTTTTTCAAACTTAATGGGTAGTTGTTTAATTGCAAGGAATAAAATTCTTTCATTCCAGGGGTAGTTGGGCTGATATAGCATAACATGAAGTTGAACGACTGAATATCAGGGCAAAAGTTTTAATATCGTTGATTTGAAATAATAGTAACACTATTGGCAACCAAGTTTACTGTCACAGATAAGACAAATGTCGCAGACTATATGGTTCGAACTCTGTTTACTCCTGGGCACTTAACTAAAACAGACGAAACCTTGTAGTATACAATGCTATGAGGTTTTTTCTTGTCCATATCGTAACGGTTTAGTAACGGTTTTACTTTTTTACACGGCTTGCATAAAACAGTAACTCCAGGTTCATCATGTTATCCATAATCACCGGGTACTCCCAGGTATTGATATCGCCTTTTGATTTACGTTTATTCCACGATTGAATACAACCTACCACCGGTGAGTAACGTTTGGTAAGCGACTCTGCCGACTGTAATAATATTTTTTCGTAAGACGGATTATTCTGAAATCGCAACGCATTGCCATAGCTGCAATACATCATGAAGCCGATGTCGTGGTGGGCTGTGTTGAATTGATTTTTTTCTAAAGACTCCGTCCAGGCTGTTGCTGCACGCTGCCAGCTGGTATCTTTTATATATTCAAACATATACCACAGAATGCCGGGCCAGAAACCACCGGTCCATTCGTCGATGCCGAAATACTTGATCGTATCGTTCCCAAACATGGAGTGCGGATAACGGGTATAATTACCCGCCGTTTTTTGCAGCAGGTTGGTATAAAGTGGTGCAGCGGTTGTAAAGCTGCGGTGAACAAAATCATTATTGGACTTTTGCGAAGAAGCAATAACCGGTGCCGACAGTAAGCACAGAAGGTAAATCAATCGTTTTACAGCATTCATTTGCGAATTATTTATTGAAAGAAGAAGATTCCTGCTACTAAGACCGCCGGAAATAAAAAACTCCCATCGATGTCTGTTTTTTTATTTGCAGCCAATAGTAGATAGGTA
Organism: Bacteroidota bacterium; assembly: GCA_023428755.1. Lineage (GTDB taxonomy): Bacteria > Bacteroidota > Bacteroidia > Chitinophagales > Chitinophagaceae > Lacibacter. Next base: position 101,386 of record JAEYWX010000008.1, on the reverse strand, counting down.
AATGACTCCAATTATATCGGTAAATTCTAACTATGCTGCAATCAGGGAAACGCCGCAGGTCTGTTTTAAAAGGATTCGAACGCTGGCCGGTACCGGACACAATTGAAAAGGTTAATCGTTTGAATTGCCTTTTCTGATTTTCTTCTTTGTGATTTACTTTTTGCTTTTTAGCAGCAAATAGGCTTGTAAATATGAACGTGTTAAAACACCCCACTCTTTTATATCTGTTTCACTCCACTTACCATTTGATGCCGCCGATGGATTGAGTATGGAACAGGTTTCCTTTTTATCAGATACCGACCAGGCAACCCAACTCAAACCACGTGCATCCATCCAATTAACAAATGCTGCCCATTCAGCAATATCAAGTGGCCCATCGCCTGTTGCCTCCATACCTGCACATTCTGAAATAAAAACCGGCAATCCTTTTTCAATTGCTTCATCCGTACGATCACGCAACCATTTTTTATGTGTACCTGCATAAAAATGCATTGTGTACATTAAATTATCAAACTCTTTAATGGGGTCGGCAGCAGGCAAATGAATATCCTGGTCCCATTTTGGCGAACCAACTAAAATGATATTATCAGGATCATATCCACGAATCGCTTTGATCACTTCTTGAGAATATGCTTTTATCTCGGGCCATGTTTCATAATCCGGCTCATTGAATATTTCATAAATAATATTCGGATAACGGCCATACTCCTTCGCCATCATCGTAAAGAATGTAACAGCTTCTTTTGTATGGATATTATGATCATGCCAATCAATGATCACATACACCCCTTGTTTGATGCATGCCTCTACTACTCTCTTCATCAGTTTTACCGATTGTTTAGGATTTTTGAGATAGCCACTATCATTTAATTCAATCCCCATTGAAGCCCGCACAACAGTCGAATTCCATTTGGTCACCAATTCATGCACGGCTCCTTTGTTATAAAACCGTGGCCATAGATTATGCCAGCCAAAACTCATACCATGCAAAGCAACCGGCATCCCTTTTTCATCAACAAGCTGCGTACCCTGTACACGCAACTGTCCATGTTGCATAACTGGTTGCGATTGCGATATGTTTACAACAAGGAACAGGAAAGAGAAAAGTATTATCCGCATAGAAACAGAATTTATGTAGAAGTTACACGATATCACAATTTATCATTTTATAACTACTCAACAGACCAGTTCATTACTTTACTGATGAAGGGTGTCAGCTCAGCAGCAATCTGCGCATGTTCTTCCAACGAAGGATGACTGTCGCAGCCACTGTTGTATTGACTGCCAAAAATAAAAGCATAAATATTTTTTTCGCCCTTTGAGTTCATTTCTTTTATAACAGCAGAAATCGTTTTACGCATATAGCTTCGAAGAGGTTCACTTGCCATGGGGCTCGAAAGCAATACAAATGCTGCATTGGGATAATGAATTCGAAGTTGTTGTAGAAACGATACATAGTTCCGACAGAATAATTTCTCATCTTGTATGCCATCATTCTGTCCGAGACAAACTGTAACAACATCAGGTTGATAGCGGGAAAATGTCCATTGAATGCTATCTTTCTGCATATTCACTTTGTCGAATACCTGCGGCATTGTTATGTTCATATCACAGCAACTACGTATCAAGCCAATTCCAGAAACAGATGAAAGATGAAACTGCGCATTGAGACTTCTTGCCATTACAGCAGCGTAGCTGAACCATGCATTATGCTGATCCTGCCATTTGCCTTGCCCACATGGAACTATACTGCCATCGCTTCCTGTGCCGCAGGTAATAGAATTGCCAATGCTTTCAATTTTCCGTTGTGGTTTTGGGAATGGCTGCAGCAGTTTTTCGCAGCGGATACCAGCCAGTTCCATATAACCAATATTGGCCTCTGTATTTTTGCAGATCGTAACTGTGTGTTCGTTTGCTGCTGATAAATATGATGTAACCAAAAGCGTATCGCTTTTTGATTGAGTTTGTAAGCGAATGGCTGTACCATCAACAATCAGTTCAATATAATTATGATTACTGCCCCAAAGCATTTCATCATTCAGCAACAACTCACATGTGGTTCCTGAAAACCGAAACGAAATAGAAACTCCCGGCTGCCAGAAACGTGGCAACTGCGGATTACTGAAATCAATTCGACCGGTATATTGAATAAAGGGATGATCAGGCAGAAACATTTGTACAGTTCCATTACTTGCATAGCTCTGCAACAGTTCAAAAAAAAACAATAAAATGAAGCAGCTTCTTTTCATCAATTCTTTAATTTTTTTCCACCACCAAACAAACTACAGCACGGGCAGGTACCGATACTCTCACCACTCCTGTTGCCGAAGCAGCATAAGGGCTGATCGTTTTGTAATTGGCAGGACCACCTGCTGCAATTGAAGGCCCTATCGCATTAACCAGTGTTTTACGTGAAAACTCACCATTATCAGTACCGCCTGTTAATGCGTACCAATAAAATTTATTCCCTTTGCGAAAATTTTTAAACCGCAACTCTACTGCCTTTGCTTCTGTACTTTTATTTACAAGCGTAACGGCTGTTTCGCCTGATGTGAAGGAAGATGCATAACTGATAATATCAGCAGAAGAAGACGATGAAGCAACCAATCTGTCGCCAAGATATTTTTGAAAATAGTACATATGGTAAAAAGCTGGCCGTGGTGTCCACTTCGGTACAGCATCCGGTTCATCGCCCTGGCTGAACATACCATGATCGTTCCCATTGTCCCAGGCATTTGCCAGATCCCATCGTGCCGTCATACCATATTTATTTTTGAGTGATTCTCCCAACACCATCACCGCATGCAAGCCATTTATATGGGATACCTGCTGTTTTGATCCTGTTGAAAAAATATTCCACTCATTTAATACAACCGGTTTTTGTACTAGTCCTGCAGCAGCGATGGACTGTTTTACATAGTCCATCATGGTTTGTGTAACAGGAATGGGCGTATTCAATATCTCTGCTGCGTTAGCATTGGTATGATAGTTTGTATAGTAATTGTGAACAATGAAAAAATCAGGCGAGTTGCCGGCGCCGCTGAACAATCCGCTGTTCCAGTTTTTGGCTGTATTCGTCCACCAAGAAAGTGGGGCAGCTTCCGACATCACAGCTCCAATAAAAATAATTTTACCAATTCCCTGTGCAGCTTTGCGCATGCTATCGGCAAATATTTTGAAGTGCTGACCATACAGCAAACCACTCAGGTATTCGGGTTGACCATCTTTGTTATTTGCTGTATTGATACGATACCCTGCTTCCCAATCTCCAAAATTTTCATTACCAATTTCCCAGTATCGTGTGCGGCCATTATCGTAACGCACCCAATCGGCAGCAAGATGTGCTGCTGCTGCAACTGGATTTGTACCAGTACCGTAACGTGCATAACCATAGTTGACCGTGATCATGCCTTTATTATTTGTTTGTTGCAACATGCTGTAATAATTATCAACCGACAATGTCCAGCTTGCTGTATTTTTTCCAAACCAATAACCGGCATCAGCGATGCTGCCGTCGGCCTTCACCAATTGTGCTGGTGCATCTGCCGGTGCATTGTTGGGTTGCGCATTCCAGAAAAAAATATCGCTGATGCTGCCGCCGGGAAAACGAATCAAATGTGGATGCAATGTAGTGAGATGATCCATCAATGGAGCTTCTGTAACCATCTGTGTCATCCATATATTAGAATTGTTTCCGGCAAACGAACGTGGTATTTTGGTGATCACAGCACTGCGGTCGACCGTTACCGTTACACTGGATGTAACAGGAACAGCTCCGCCTGTTGTTGCAACTGGAATCGTGAAATTCCTCACTTCCCAATCGTCTATAAAAAAACCGATAGTAGATGCAAGCGCTGGATCTACCTGCGGGTTGACAGTAGTAGTATCACCAATTGGGTTAACAGGAGGATTGGCAGGGCCAGCAGCTGGGGTTTTCTTGCAAGAAGACATAACGCTGACACTGCAAATTACAAATCCCAGCAAGGCTAAGTGTATAGTTTTTTTAAGCTTCATCTATTGTTCAGTTAGTTTGATCGATGCGATTCATTATTTCCAGCAAGGCCCGGCTGCTGTGATAGGGACATTTCCAGAAACCTGCTTTCTCTTTTTGCATAACTGAATGATCGTTATGTATACCCCAGAACCACTCCCCTTTTGCTTCATCTTTTATATATTTTTTTATAAACTCCCAGCTTTGCAATGATTGTATAAGATAGGAATGCTCTCCTGTAAGTTGATAGGCATTATAAAAACCAAGCATCGCTTCCGCTTGTGGCCATGAATGCTTTTCCGCAATTAAATGTTTGTTTGCCGGTTCATACTCATACCACAAGCCTCCGTCTGTATCCAACCCTTCTGCTGCTGCATTTGTAAGTGAAATGCCCAACAAGTTGAACTGCTGCACAAGTGATGGCTCCCTGATCAACCGGGCGCAATGTTGCAACAGCCAGGCTGCTTCAATATCATGTCCGTACGATTGTAATGATGATCGCAGGTTCCAGGCATCATCAAAAAATAAATTAAGATGATCATGTTCTTTATTAATAAAATGCTGTTGAAACAACTGAAGCAGGTTTTCTATACGTTCTTTTAGTTTTTCTTTTGGCCAAACAGTATACAGATTTGCATATGCTTCAATGATATGTAAATGTGTGTTGGCCGTTTTACGTTCGTTATTGTCTTTTTCGCTTAAACGCAGGTCGGCTATTTCCTGCCAGTTTCTTGCAAAGGCTTCTGCATATCCATTGTTTACCGGATCAAAACTCTTTTCTTCAATAAAGTTATGAAGATCACTCGCCAGGTTCAATGCAGTTGGGTTACGGGATATTTTATAAAATTCAGTTAGACCATATATGCAGAAAGAAAGTCCATAGATCTGTTTTTTTCCATCGAGCATCTTTCCCTTTGTATCAACCGACCAAAAAACCCCACCAAATTCACGATCGATAAAATGATCAAAAATATAATTGAATGCCCGTTCGGCTGTTGCATAATACTGCGGCTGTTTATTGAAACAATAAGCTGCTGAAAAACTCCAGCAGATACGGCTTACCATCACTATTCCTTTTGCTGCATTTACATCAGGTTCGTTATTCCTGTTTACACTGCCGTAGAATCCTCCATTTTTCTCGTCAAGTGTATATTTCATCCAATAGTCCAGTATCTGTATTAACTCATCCTGCAATTCAGCTTTATACTGTTGCAGTTTATGCGGCATTTCAATTCTTGATTCACTGATCCATTCCATTACAAATCTTTTTTTGCATAACTGGAACGTAACAATAACTCTGCCTGATTTTTATCAATCAGATCAACCAATGTTTTTACTGTTTCTGCTGAACGATAGCCATCTGCTGCAGTATTCATCACATAATCAAGCAAACGATCAATTGTTGTTGTAGCTACATGCATGCGTGTGTCAGACGATGCATAATAGATAAATACTTTCCCATCATCCTCTGCAATCCAGCCATTACTGAATAATACATTTGATACATCACCAATCCGCTCATCGCCTTCGGGTGCCATAAAATAACCGGCTGGCTTATATAGAACTTTTTTCAGATCGTTTAGGTCTGTCATAAACATATACAGCACATAACGAAGACCTGCGGCTGTATTCCTTACACCATGTGCCAGGTGTAACCAGCCATGTTTTGTTTTAATAGGTGCAGGACCTAGCCCGTTTTTTAATTCATAAACAGTGTGATATACTTTCCTGTCAATGACAATTTCCTTCTCAATAATTGCTTTTTCAATACTCTTACTTAAACCAAATCCTATGCCGCCGCCCCTTCCTGCTTCAATAAAACTATCCTGCGGCCTGGTATAAAATGCATAACAATCATCTACGAATTCGGGATGTAAAACCACATTGCGTTGTTGCGCAGATGTTGTAACAAGATCCTGCAGGCGCTCCCATTCCACGAGATCTTTTGTTCTTGCAATACCACATTGTGCAACAGCCGCCGATTGATCGGCTTCAGATGCAGAAGGGTCTCTTCGCTCGGTACAAAACAATGCATAGATCCATCCATCTTCATGCTGGATCAAACGCATATCATAAATATTTGTGTCTGGCTCATCTGTTTCAGGCATTACAACAGGATAGTCCCAAAAGCGAAACTGATCAATCCCATTCGGACTTTCGGCAACTGCAAAGAATGATTTACGATCAGCAGCTTCCACCCGTGCAACCAGAAGATATTTGTTGTTCCATTTGATTGCTCCTGCATTTAAAACAGCATTAATGCCAAAGCGCTGCATGAGATGTGGATTTGTTTCCTGATTCAGATCATAACGCCAGAATAGCGGGGTATGCATATTGGTAAGTACAGGAAATTTATAGCGGTCGTAAATACCGTTTCCTGCTTCTTCTTTTTCGTTTGGCCTTTTGAGTAATTGCTCCTGGTTTTCTTCCAGCTTTGCAAGGCGCTTGAAAAATCGTTCAGACATAGTTCGTAGTTAAAGGGTCAATCTTCCAATTTCTCCCACCATGTTTTTTTCAGGATGAGAATTATAATAATTAGTATTCCAATCGTTACCAGCAATGGCAAATGCATTGAAAGCACAACGTACATGGGCAGAATGGTCATGCATAGCTGACCAATGATCCCTAACACCACATTGAACATATCTAACTTAAACCTGCGGTTCGGCTCAAAGGATGAATTTTCCTTTTGAACCAGCTCCCGTATTGGTTTCCAGAAACCCCATGGGCGTACAGTGCTGTAAAACCGTTTCAACGTTTCCATATCAGTTGCAGGCGCTGTGTAGGTTCCAATGATGCAACCCACTATTGATAATAAAAACAACAACGGGAAAAAGTAGAGAAATTCGATCCCGGTAAACAGCCTTGAAAAAATTAAAGCACCTGCCACACCTGTTACCATACCAATGTAAAACCCATTGGCATTGAAACGCCACCAATACCATTTCAATACATTCGCTGCAATATACCCGCCGTACAAACCTGATACGATCCATTGCAATATGCTGTTGACATCTTTTGCAAAAAAACCAAGCACCACACCAATTGCCACTACTACAATGCCAGCTACATAATTCATGCTGATGATCTTTTTGGTAGATGCTGCCGGATTCACATATTTGAGATACACATCGTTAATAAGATAAGCCTGTGCTGCATTGAGTGTACCAGAAAATGTGCCCATGAAAGCGCCGAGCAATCCTGTAAGTACCAACCCTAAAATACCAACTGGTAAAAAGTTATTGATTGCAGCAGGTAAGATGCGCTCGAAATCAGTACCACCGGTACCGTTCCCCAACTGCAACTGATCATAGTACAGCAATCCCAATACAGTTAATCCGATCACCATCGAATAACGAACAGGTAATAGTACAATCGAAACAAAACCCGTCATCTTCGATGCTTCCTTAGGCGATTTTGTTGAAAGAATTTTTTGCATATCATAATTTGGAGCCGGACCTGCGCCGGCAGCAAATACCCCTTTGAACAACATCATCATAAAGAACAAACCAAACAACTCATATCCATCGTCTGCAATTTTGGTGTTGGCATCGTTTACAATATTCTTCCAGTCGAGGTTAAGGCTCCAGCCGAAGAAAGGATCAGTCCACCCCTCCGGCACATGGAGTGTTTGTCCGTTGAGATGCAGCATGGCAATAACAGCAATGGCAATACAACCAATGGTCATAATTGCATACTTGATCAAATCGCCAATCACTATACTGTGCATACCGCCTAATATGGAATAAAACATCGCAAATAATGTGAACACAATACCATAGGCATGTGCTACATATTGTGGTGCTATTTCAAACGGAACATACTCTTTCACTAAATCCCACGGAATAAATATTTCAATGAACTTTCCAAGACCAATGAACCCATATGCTAAAAAACCAAGACACCCGATCAATGCAAATGCAACAACAATATTGTGTGATCCTTTTATTCCTTTTCCCTTTAAACCAAAACGTGTAGCCAGCCACTCTGCACCTGTTGTTGCATTGGATCGACGCAGCCATTTAGAGAGATACATCATATTAAATACCTGGTTAAACACCGGCCACAGCCAAGGTATCCAAATACTTTTCATTCCATATACAAAACACAAGCTCACCATCCACATGGTACCGCTGATGTCGAACATATCCGATGCATCACTCATCCCTAACATATACCAGGGAAGTTTCTTCCCGCCCATGAGATAACTTTCTTTGTTCTGTCTTGCTTTTTTCCGAAGAACCCATCCCAGCATAACCATGGTTATGAGGTACAGAATAATAATGCTGATATCTATAAAACTTAATTTCATCTAACGAATATCCGTTTCTTCATGCATTGAGTAAAACGCAGACTGAAGAATCAGTCCGCCAATAATTGACTATGATTGCCGATAATCTCATTTTGTGTATAGTTTTTCCTTGGCAGCATCTTTTTCGAAGATTGTTTTCTTATGCTGATAAAATTTTCGAAAATCATCTGCCGATAGCTGGCCTTTGTATGGTGCATAGTAATGCATCTTCTTCATGCCTGCATTATAGCCATGATTGCGCCAGACCAACACGTACGAAATTTTATTGTTGCCGATTGCGTTCAGTAAAACATCTGTCCACCAGTTTGCTTGTGGTATAGCTTCATACCCTGTTTCAGCCAATGCTGTTAACTTCTTTTTTTTATCAGCAATGGTTTGCACAAGCGTAAGTTGCTTATTAAGCCGCTCTGCAAATTGAGCCGATTGTGTTGTATCACCATATTGATACGTATCAAAACTGAGCATATCCGCCATATCATCACCGGGATAACGCTCCATAAATTCTTCAGCTGTTGTAAAATCTCCGGAGGTATTGTAGACCCAAAGCAGGTTGTTTAGTTTTTTTTTGTTGTGCAGATATTGAAATGTAAACCGCCAAAGCGCTTTGAACTCTTCGGGTGAGCATTGCCGTTGCCCCCACCAGAACCAACTGCCTGTTAATTCATGAAAGGGACGAAATAATACAGGTATAGCTTCTCCTTTTTTTCCTTTTAACGAGTGGAGAAAATGAGCAATTTTATCAAGCCATGATTTATACAATTCATGATTTTCTGCACCGGGCAATATGGTTGCAACGGTTCCATGCGTAGTATCCCATGCACTTTTTCTGTTACCAAGCGGACTATAAGCATGCCAACTGATGGTAATTACTCCTCCACGTTCATAGCCTTCCTGAATAAACTGCTTCATCGTTACAAACGGAACAGCATCGAGATTTTTTGGATGATCTAATTCAAGCCCGCCAAGTTCCCAACCATATACTGCCGGATAATCACCTGCTACATCTTTTACATCGCTGTTACCAGGCACATACTTCCAGTTTACACCGTATGCCAAATCATCCTGATGTCCGAACATAAATCCTTTCGCAGCTAATTTCTTTAAATTGTTATACAGGCTTACTGTTTCTTTGGTAGCTTTTTTATCTGTTGGTAATTCCTGCTGTGCTTTCACCTGGCAGGCAACAAAAAAGCAAATTGAAATAAAAATAATATTTCGCTGACAATAGGATTTCATTACAATACACTTAAACTTTTACAAAAGCACGGATAACATTTCATGAGATGCTTTTTTGATCTATACAAAACGAAAACATCCTGCTTTTGATTTCAATAACAGAAGGTGGATATTTTATTTTTTATCCATCGTCTTTTTCTATTTCAATTATCTTAACCCAACATGATCAATATGAATTACCCCGCTCCAACCTGCAGACTGAAGAACGACTTCACTCAACGTAGCGGCAGCACCAATTGCAGAAAGATCTAAACTAAATGTTGACCATTCTCCAGGTAAAACTGTAACAGTTGCTGGTGCTCCCCAGTTGCCGTTTACAACAACATTCAATGTCCTGGGTCCAGAACCAACTTCGCCAAATACTGAGAATTCAAATTTTGTATACCCTGCTGTTGCGGTTGGTGCACCTGCATGAAATGTAATTCCTTCATAGCCACCGGCACCATATGTTGCCTTAATAGATGTTGTACCTTGACGAACAATCTCTGAACTGTTGAAATTATTTCCTGCCCACGACCAGTTTTGATATCCATTTTGCAATGCATCCGTATAAATAGGGTATGGGAAATCAGCAAGTGGTGGAAGGCCACCAATTAAATCGAGTACATCACTTGAAATAACAGTTAATGAAGAATTTAAAACAGACAAGGTGATTTTTCCTTTCAGCGTACCATCCGGAACTTTCACTACAAGTTGTGTAGCAGATTGACTTACAAATGTTGTAACCGGATTCACAATACCTGTAAAGGAGACACCCGTTACCAAATCAAGATTTGTTCCGGTAATGGTGAGGTTATCTAAAGGAAGTATTGGATTGGGAGCAATATCGTCAATTGCGGGCAATACAACCTGTAAGTCCGTAGATGAAACGGACGTAACACCTGAAGCAGCTACTAATGTTACTTTACCCGTTTGAGTTCCGGCAGGCACTTTCGCCACAATTTGCGTGGCAGACTGGCTTTCAAAAGTTGTAACAGGTGCTGCTACGCCTGTAAATTTTATTTCCTTTGTAAGATCAAGATTTGTTCCGGTTATCGTCAGGTTTGTTTGATGTTTGATGGGGTTTGGAGAAAGAGCTGTTGTAACCGGCAAGGTTACTTTTAATGTATCAACTGTTTCTACATCAGCAGAATCTGTTCCGCCATAGGAAAGAATCAATGGACCTGTTTCAGCATCAGCAGGTACCGTAACAACAATCTGATTAATTGATTTACTTACAAAAGTTGTAACCAGTTTATCTCTGGCAAATGTGATTCGAGTTACCCAGTTGAGATAATTACCTGTAATCGTAATATTTTCTCCCGGTCGTGCCTGAGCTGTAATAGAAGTAACACTGGTTAAGACGTTGAGGTTAAAAATTGTTTTTGAAACAATATCGCCATCGGTTGTTTTCAGCGTAACAAATCCTTTTTCTGCAGAGGCTGGTACAATCAACCTGATCAGTTCATCTGAATGCGATATGAAATTTTTCTGATCTACCATGGCCACACTTCCTGTAAACTCAATGGAACTCACTTTGCTGAGATTTTTACCAATAAAACGTAATGTATCTCCATGCCGTGCACCAGTTGGGCCAAAACTTAGCAATTCCACCTTTTCGGACTGTGCATCATTTTTTTTACATGACGTCGCTATTGCAATGAGTGTAACAAAGCAAAGAAGCGAAAGCATCCGTATAATAAATAGTTTATTCATTGTTTTGAATTATAAGAATTACAAGATGTTTATTTAATAACTTTTGGTACAACCCGGAAGTTATCAAACGCAATATCAGCATCGAGGCTGCCTTCTGCATGTCCCATTAAGAGACGGCACCAGTAACCTGCAGGATTAACTGAGGGCTTCGGATTGTATTCTGCAAATACTTCAGTTAATGGAATCACCACTGTTTGCCACTGACCTTTTGTGTCGTAAGGAGGAATCCACTTATAGCCATCATTTTGTTCACTACTCAGCGCCACATTAATTTTCAATACATTCCCGTTATAGGGTTTGATGGTGTTAACTTCAAACTTTAAGTAATAGTCTTCAGGTTTTAAGATGGCAGCATCAGGAATACTTTTACTGTGTGTTGGCATAGATGAGGCAGGGCCTCCAGCCAGTTCATTCCAGCTCCACGAACCGATTTGTTTTGTAAAGCGTATGTAATTACCACTGATCAATGGAGGATCACCCACACCAGGCGTACTTACAACATAGCTTGCATTCCACCATCCTTCATACGGATCACTGTTAATAAAATGATTTCTGCTATCTCTAAACCAGAAGTCGGATTTGGTTTCACCAAAATTGGTTTTAACAGTAATTTGTCCGGGTTGTGCGCCTGCAGGAACTTCAACCTGTATCAGCTGATCTGTAACGGACACAACAGTTCCATTAATACCTCCGGCAAATGTTACGGTTAACGGTTCATAGAAAAAGTCGCCTTTAATAGTTGCAATATTTCCAGCGTTTACAAACTCACAAACCATTCCACTTACATAAGGTTTGCTGATCTGCACCTCAAAATCATGATTGAGAATAAACCCATTACTGAAAATAATTTTCAGCTTGTTTGTAATCTGTTTTGGAATTGGACTAGGTACTGATACCAATATCGTTGTATTGGTAATGTACGTTGGTGTTAGCAAAGCCTGCTGATCGTTAAACCATACCTCAATAGCTCCACCTAAATTTTCGCCAACGATGGCTATCAGGCTTCCCTGTCCCGCACCTACCAACAATGAGTCTGATGATTCGGGGCTTGTTACCCGTACGTACTTTATTTTTGGTTCACCTGCGGCATCTTTTGTACAGGAATAAAACAGACCGGCCAACAAAACTGTAGTCAGAAAAAAAAGTATGTTTTTATGTAGTTGTTTCATTTTAATCTCTTTTTTGTTTAGCAATCAGGTTAGCAAAAGTTATGGATAATCAACAGGCGGCTTCTGAAGATTGGGTGCATTGCTGATCTCTGAGTTTGGAATGGGCAACCTGAAATTACCTTCGTTCGCAGAAATCATTCGTTCCGTAAACCACGATGTTTTTGTAAACGTCCACTGTGTTGGATTTGGCATTTGATCAGGTGCTGTAAAGAACAAGCCTCTGTCCTGTGAGTTAAGAATAGAATAGGCTTTCGCCGGATTATAGTAATGCAAGCTTACAAGATCGTACCATGCCATTCCTTCCATTGCAAATTCTTTAAACCGTTCAGAAAAAACCGCATCCAATGTGAGTGGCCCACTTCCATTTACACCCCCCACCACATAGGCAGGTAAGCCAGCTCTTGTATGTACTTTATTAAAGTATTCAATTGCTGTTGCATCGCTTGTTGAAGTATTATTTCCAATTGCAGCTTCTGCATATATCAGATACATTTCAGCTAAACGCATCATGTATGTGTTGTGAGGATAGCGTTGTTGTGCAGCAATTCCTGCTAAATCAACAGGTGAGCCAATTACATACTTTTTGATAGCAAGAAAATTCTGATCTGTTCCTGTAAACGGATATATCAGTTTTGTTTTATCTGAAACCTTTGTGATCTCCGGATAGTAAGCTCCCGGAAGCATGAACGTTGAGTATAAACGGTGATCCAATGTACGGCCTCTGAGTGTTCCATCCGGCTGCTCGGTTATGCCGTCATATTGTTTGATCAGCCACCAGGTAGCACTTTTATCTCCGCCCCATCCGCCAAATGCAATATCAGGACTGAAAGCAAGATACTCAGGCATACTATTGGAAATACCCCACACACTTGCACCTGCAAAAACCCATTGCAGTTCAAATAAACTTTCCAAATTATTGTCGTAGGGATGTTTGAACAAATCATAATAGTTAGAAAGTAATTTTTTCCCGCTGTTATTGATTACTCGTTCAGCATAGTATTTGGCACTATCTAAAAACTGTTGATTTCTTGTACCGCCTGTTCCTTCAACACCCGCTCTTGTAAGATAAAAACGGGCAAGCATCCCTTCAGCGGCCCATTTTGTAAGTCGTCCTTCCTGCGTTGCCGTTACTGGCAAATCTTCAGCAGCCGCACGCATTTCTCTGGTAATAAAACGCCATACACTCGGTACTGTATTTCTGCTGATCGATGTATCAAACAATTTATCGAAGTTATTTTCAATAATTGGGACAGGTCCCCAGTTCATCACCAAAAAACGGTAAGCCATTGCACGCATAAATCTTGCTTCTGCTATTGCTGTTTTTCGCACCTGTGGTGAAACATTTGGTCCACCATACCGATTAATGTTATAGAGAAATAAATTTGACTGCCCGACTACGTTAAAGAATGCACGCCACGATGCACCGTTCTCTCCGTTATCACCGGTAGTATTGAATAATACATTTCCCCTGTCGTTCCATGCTGAGAATGCAGTGCCACCCCTGAAATCACCAAGATTGTACATCGCTTTATCATTGTAATCGAACCACACAGTGCTGTAAAGCAACGCTGTGCCTGCCTGTACCTGTTCATCGGTTTTATAAAAATTGGCATCAGTAATAGAGCTCAATGGTGGCTTTTCCAGAAATGTTTTTTTACAACCTGAAAATGCTGCAACAGCAACCAGCAAGCCTGTTAAATATTTTATGCTCATTATTTTTTTCATATGAATAAGTTTAGAAGTCTACACTTATAGTTGCAGTGTACATACGGGTTAATGGATAGCGGCCAAAGTCAATTCCAATTGCCTGGTTTCCTCCGCTGGCACCTGTTCCAACATAGGCCCCTACTTCGGGATCATATCCTTTGTACTTTGTAAGCGTAATCAGATTTTGAGCGCCAACTGTTGCCCTTAACCCTTTGATCACTTTGGTATAATTCAAATATTTAAATGGCAGATTGTATGAAAGCGAAATATTTTTCAAACGCAGGTAAGAACCATCTTCCACAAACCTTGTTGTAATTCTTCCGTAGTTATTTTCATTTGAAACAGGATTGTTTGAGATGCGGGGAATAGTTGTTCCGGGGTTGGTTAAAAACGGTTTACCATTCACATCTGTACTGATCTTTGCATAGTTCATTGATGCGGTCAGTAAATTGCGGCTGAGATTGATATTATTCGGATTACTAGCTTCTGAAGCAATATAGTTGTAGATATCATTTCCGTAAGTACCAATTATGAGAATACTCAGATCAAACCCTTTATAGGAGAACGAATTGGTTAAGCCTGCTGTGAGTTTGGGCCAAGGGTTACCGATATTTGTCATGTCGTTCACATCAATGATTCCATCGCCGTTAATGTCTTTATATTTTACATCACCTACCCATATCCCTGTTTGGGGATCAGTAGGCCGTCTGTTTCCACTGTTATCAACGGGCACTGCACTGGCATTTATTTCTTCGATGGATGAAAAAATTCCTTCTTCAATATATCCTCTGAATAACCAGGGTTGCATACCAATTGCTGCACGTTGTGTCCAGTTGTTCATCCACCACGACGTTCTGTCGATAAACGCATTATCTGAGTTCAAAGATTCAATGGTGGATCTGAACTGCGACAGATTGAAGTTTGTTTCCCATCTGAAATTTTTATTTTGAATATTCGTGCTTTGGATCGAAAAATTCCAGCCGGTTGTTTTTAACGCACCCGCATTTACTAATGGAGCACCTACTGAACCGGGACTTCCGTTTGTACCCATATACCAGGGAAGACTTGCCTGAAGAATCAGGTTGTCAGTATTCTTCACATAAAAGTCAGCCTCAATTGAAATTTTGTTGCTCAATAATCCAAGGTTAAGACCAACGTTGTGTGTCATTGTTTGCTCCCACTGCAGCTTGGGATTGGTGAATGATGCAGGCAACAAACCCGCACCCCATGAGGTTGCACCTGTATTCAATGGAGCATAAATTCCAGATCCTGTCCCCTGGTTTCCGGTGAGGCCGGTTTCATACCTTACTTTTAATTCACTGATGAATGGAACTTTGAAGAATTCTTCTTGCGATACTCGCCATGCTGCGGATACGGAAGGGAAATTACCCCATCTGTTTTCGGCTCCAAAATAAGGAGAACCATCTCTTCGGAAAGTACCTGTAACTAAATAGCGGTTGCCGTAGTTATAGTTCACTCTTCCAAGGTATGATTCCATGGACCAGGGATAAGTTCCGCCTTCGTTTGTTGCTGATGTTGGGTTTCCTGCATTTACATCAAAAATATCATTGGTAAGAAACCCTGTTCTTCCTGCTGTTAATGCTTTCCATTGTGATTCCTGCGCTTCATGCGTAGCCATCACGGTAAAATTGTGTTTTTTGATTTGCTTGGTATATTCAATTGTTTGGCTCCAATTCCAATACCAGCTTGAATAGGTTCCGGATTGTAACGAAGCAAGTATGTTCGTTCGCCACTGATCTATAGCATAGGTAGGTGTATAATAAGTGGAAACTCCGTTGCCGGCACTACCGTTGATAGACGTTCGAAATATCAAACCTTTTGTAAGCGTAATGCCAAGGTTTAAGCCTCCGAGAAATTGCCGTTTCATATTATTGTTCGTAATAAGATTTGCAAGAGCTACCGGATTGATGGGTGCAAATTGATTGGCACCATTTACCGGATCACTTCCTCCCCACGAACCATTCAAATTTTTAACCGGTATTTGTGGCGTTAAACGCAGTGCATTTGAAATAAGCGGACTTTGTGCATCGCCATAATTTGTAGCAGTAAGATTTTCATTAGTTTGGTTAAAGGCGAGGTTAGTACCAATAGTAAACCACTCTCTTGGTTTGTTATCCATATTTAATCTGAACCCGTAGCGGTTAAAACCTGAACCCAGCGCAACGCCATCCTGTTTCAGATATTCTCCAGACAAATAATAAGTGGTACTGCCGCCTCCGCCGCTTAAACTCAATTGATGCTTGCTCATAGCGGCATTATTAAATAATTCCCGCTGCCAGTTTGTTCCCTCACCTAACAAACTTGGATCTAAAAATTCTTCAGGTGTAGTTCCGCCTGCAATGGCATGAAATTCTTTTACCATTTGAGCATACTGATTCAATTTCATTACATTCAAATCATCAGGAGGCGTTTGAAGATTGTATTGATAGGTATAATTGATTTTAAAATCTCCTGCCTTACCTCGTTTTGTTGTAACCATAATAACACCATTGCTGGCACGTGAACCGTAAATGGCGGTAGCAGATGGCCCCTGGAGAATTTGAATATCCTCAATATCATTTGGATTGATCCCTGCTAATGGGTTGGAAGAACTGGATGACCCATACGATACATCTTCGTTTGCCTGTATCTGTACTCCATCCACTACGTATAACGGCTGCGTTCGGCCCAACGAACTTATACCACGGATGTTCACCGAAATACCACCTCCGGGCTGTCCTGAATTTTGTGTAACATACACGCCAGCGGCTCTTCCCTGAATCGCCTGCTCCATCGTAGTATTCACAGTCCGTTCAATATCCTTTGCAGATACAGATGCTTGAGCACTGGTAAGATTTGAACGCCTGGACTTACCATAACCTACAACCACAACTTCACTCAGCTTTGTTTCGGTAACATCAATTGTTACAAGCACATTTGATTTTCCGGATGTGGAAACTTCTACAGATTTTGCTCCTACATAAGATACAACCAGTATTGCATCGGGCGATGAAACAGCAATTCGGAATGCACCATTTGCATCTGTCACTACTGCGGTCTTCTGCCCCTTTACACTTACAGTTGCACTTCCAACAGGTGCGCCTGCTTTATCAGAAACAATTCCGGTTATAGTTCTGGTTTGCGCAAAATTGAGAATAGAGAATAAAAGAAACACAATAACCATTGTGATCCTCAGGGAAGATTTACACTTTCTCATATAGCAAGAATATTTATTCAAATGTAATCTTTACATTGAATCAAGTACTAATACTATTTTATCCAAAATTTGTATTATACAACACATGATTATTACGAAACCACTTGGAAGTATTGAATTTCGGGCAAAATAAAGCGGTATCTATCAGATCATCTTGCACGCACAATTATACTTTTTTACCTTTCGATTACTAACTTTACGTTAAACGATTGACCATGCACAAAGATATTATGCGAGAGATAACACCACTTACAAGCAGCGATTGCTTTACTTTTTTTACCCGCACAAAGAGTGAGTTTGATTTTCCATTACACTGCCATGAAGAACTGGAACTGAATTTTATCCGCAATGCAAAAGGTGCCAAGCGGATCATTGGCGATCATATTGCAGAAATTGATACACTTGAATTGGTATTAGTTGGCTCAAACCTTCCGCATGTTTGGGAAACACATAAATGCAAAAGCAAAGAAATTAAGGAAATCACTATCCAGTTTCATAAAGATTTATTCGACGATAAATTTTTACGACGAAACCAAATGACGTTTATACGAAAGATGCTGGAGCGATCTGCAAAAGGAATCATATTTTCAACCGAAACCATTCAACAGATCGAACCACGATTAACAATCTTATGTCAAAAGCATGGGTTTGATTCGGTACTAGAGCTTTTGTCGATCTTGCATGATCTTTCTGTATCACGTAACATGCGCACACTATCTGATACTACATTCAGTGGAGCTGAGTTAACGTACAACAGCCGCCGTATTGAAAAAGTACAGGAGCATATAAAACAGTATTTTCATAAAAACATTACGTTAGATGAAGTTTCAAAGTTGGTAAACATGACACCGGCCTCATTCAGCCGCTTCTTTAAACAACGCACGGGTATTTCTTTTATTGAGAGTTTACTGGAGTTAAGGCTTGGGCACTCCTCTCGTCAACTCATTGACACAACTCATTCCATTTCAGAAATTGCATACAACTGCGGCTTCAATAATATCTCCAACTTCAACAGGCTGTTTAAAAAGAAAAAAGGATGTACACCAAAGGAATTCAGGGAGAATTACAATTATCATAACAGAGTTTTTGTGTAAAATCCTTACTTACTGAACCATCGGGAATAATCCAGATAATTTATTCTTTCAACACAGTATCAGCTTTTGCGCATCACTCTTTTCCTTTGTACCAGGTACAAACCAACCGTAACCAGCAACACACCTGCAGCGGTATACCAACTGATGGGTTCGTTCAAACGCAGGGCAGCGATCAGAAAACCAAACACCGGGCAAAGAAATAACCAGTACGATGCAGTTACTGCATTTCGCTTCAGCAACCACAGCCATAATTGTACGGCTGCAATGGAAACCGGAATGGCCAACCAGAATACGGAACTGTAAAAATGCAAATCGAAACGGTTGAGTTCCGTTTTGTATGTGAGCAATAAAACAGGAAGGAGTAAGATACCACCGATCAGTGTTTGCCAGCCATTGATGGTAAGGATGTGCAGATCGCTCCACTTGGAACGGGCAAAATAAATAGCGCCAACCGAATACGCCAGCATACTCAACAGCATAATAAGAATACCCTGCACGGTTGCAAAACTATTTTGTAACAGCGGCCATGCTGCTACCACTACACCAGCACTGCACAATAACAAACTGAGCCAATGCTTCAATTTCATTTTATGATCGAAAAACAATGCTGAAAGAATACTGATGAGCACGGGATTTACAGCCACGGCCATACTTCCCAAACCTGCCGATACTTCCTGCATGGCCACAACATACAATCCGAGATACAAACTGATGTTGAGTAAACCGTAAATAGATACTGCCAGCCATTCTTTCTTTTGCGGCAACCGTTTCTTCCACACAAGATGTGCAAACAGCAGCATGGTTGTACCGCCAATAAAAAACCGGGCAACGGCTATTACAAATGGCTGGGCCGATAGCAATGCAATTTTAGTAGCTGCTGCAGCCGATGACCACAACAATGCAAACAGAACACCAGCCAGAATATACTTCCCGTTCATAAAGCAAATGAAAAAGGAAAAATAGGAACAAATACGTTTCTCTTCGATTCTATTTTTGAGGAGCTGTTACCAAAGTTGTATCACTTGCTAATATAGGCACCACATAATTTCCTGAATCGAGTTGAGCTGAAGGGAACGACTGATGCAGCAGCAACCAATCGGCCGCAGCAACAGATGTTTGATAGAGATATATTTTTTTGAGCTGTTGCAATCCTTTCAATTGTAACAATGCCTTCGCACTAATGTTTGTACCTGTAAGATTGAGCAATTGCAATTGCTGCAACGATTGCAATTTGAGCAACCCTTTGTCGGTAATAGAAGTATTGCTGAGCTGCAAACGGGTAAGTGCAGTCAGCTTTGAAATTACATCCATCGCTGCATCGTTCACAGATGCGTTATCTAATTTCAACCACACCAGTTGCTTGCTCAGCGATGGGAGCAATGGCAACAACGAATCAACTGCACCTGTAACCGCTACAAAATTCACCGACAAATAATTACTGTTTTGTGCCACAGGAATTACAATTACACCCGCTTTTTTTAACCGGCTGATGACAGCTTCATCTGCTTTTGCCACAGGCTCCACCGGCACATCGGTTGTTTTCTGTTCATTGTCCGATGAACCTGCCTGCAAGGCAAGCAACACCGGTTTAATTTTTTCTGTTTGCGGCAGCTCTTTTACTTTCTTATTAAAATGTGCACCGGAATTCACCCACCAATGCAGCAACGAAATTTCCTGTGTACTGAGTTGCGATTTTTCTTTTGGCGGCATGTGGTCTTCGTTATCGATTGGCAACAACATGCGTTTGATCATTTCACTTTCATCTGCTTTACCCGGTTCGATCGTGTGTCCGCTCTTTCCGCCTTTCAATATCAATTCCTGTTGATCAAGACGCAGTTTCCCTTTTTGTTTGTTTGGGCCATGACAACTGTAACATTTCGCTTCCAGCAATGGTTGCACCACATCTGTATATACCACTGCTTCCTGGATATTGGGAATCGGCTTGATCGCTGCACCTTGTTCGCTTCCACTTTGTAATCCCTCCGTTAAATAAGTTGAACCGTGCGTTAATGAACCTCCTAAATGTCCGGTTACTGTTACAAGTGCGATGATGAGTACCGAAACAATGCGTGCTGTGTTTGCAGTAATAGAAAAACGATACAATAACCACAATACCAACGATACAACAGCCGTAGCAATGCCAAGCCATTGATGACGGCTCACTAATTGCTCTTCATAATCGCCACTCAACGAAAGCATGTATCCACTGATGCAGGAAAATACAGCACCCAACATTCCCCAAAAAAACATGACAGGAACAGCCGGTTGCAGAAAGGAAAATTTTTCCCTTACAGTAAGCAATTGAAAGAAACAGGCAAGCAATAAAATACCAATTGGCAAGTGAACCAATACGGGATGGAAACGACCAATAAGATCAGGCAGTGAAAGAAACATAAAAAGCGGTGAGCTTTGAGCTGTGAGCTACGAGTTACGAGACCTACAGCGGTAAGCGTTTGGTTAAATAGTTACTATTTTATTTATTTAGCTTATTCATAAAACTGATCAACATTTTCTGTTCTTCATCAATCTGATTCAGCATTTCAGTTCTAACTTCCTTATCACCATAGTTTACTGCTTCTGCAATTAAAAGCTGCGTTTCTAATTCAAATGTTGATCCCAATGAAATTTCAACAAACCGGTTATAATCTTTCGCTGAGCTTCGGCTGCTTCCCTCAGCAATATTCGACGATATCGAGACTGCAGCTCTTGTTATTTGAGATGATAAGGCAAATCGTTCCTCCTTGGGAAAATCCGCAACCAGTTTAAACGAATCAACAGCAATTTGAAATCCTTTCTTCCAGATAAGAAGTTCTTTAAAATTTCTCATACGCAAAATTTATAGGTGATGAAACAATAAATAATAAACGACCTGACTCGAAGCTCGCAGCTCAAAACTCCCAGCTTCCTATCCGTATCTCTTCCGCAGCAACTGCATCATGTGTACATTAATGGCCCATTGATCAGCCACCGGTTGTTGTGTATAAGGTAGCGTTGGCATATAACCGGGCGGACCAAACTCGGTTAAGAAAGTAAGCCGTTCTCCGTTTTTCTTTTTACGTTCTGCTACTTTGTCCCACCAGCTGAAATGTTGTTGTACAGCAGCTTCCCATTCAGGTGCACGGGGATCATTCACCTGTGGACCTTCGGCAAAACCTATACGTGCATGAATATGTTCTACCCGTTCTAATGCCATCTCCACTGTTTCTTTTTGATCACCCAATAAACTTTCATGCACATTGCACCAGTGCGATACATCGAAGGTTAATTTCAACGCAGGAATTTTTTCGATGAACTGTCTTGTAACATGTGCGGCATACATAATGCGTGAACGATGCGTTTCATGATAGATTGGAATATCGGTTTCCTTACTCAATTGGATTGTATGATCAACAAACGCCTTTGATTGTTCAAAACTGTAATAGTCTCTTCCCGAATGACAGTTAATGTATAATGGTTGTTGAAATCGATTCCTCGCTGCTTCTGCCGAGAGTATTTTAAAGCTGTTGAGATGTTCGTTGTAATCAGTTTGCCATCCGCCGCAGAGAAAACCAACGGCGAGCTCATGTTTCTTCAATGCTGCAAACAATGTTGCCTGTGCTTTTTCATCGCTGGGCCACCATACTTCAATGCCATCATATCCTTCTTTTTTAGCAGCGGCACAAAAAGCATCAACACTGCCTTTAAAGCCCCAGTCGGTAGCCATTACCGTTAGTTGATAACCGGAAGCAGACACCACATTCAAGTTCGATTGAGCAGCTGCATCATTCACCGATGCAAACATGGTTGCTGCGGCAGCCGAAGCAGAGGTTTGTAAGAAATTTCTACGGTTCAAACGGGCTTGTATTTAGAATTAAAAAAACTTCATTGACTACGGACTTCAGACTATAGACTATCAACCACTCATCATTCATCATTCATTACTCATCATCACACCAGAATATCATGGATCACTTTTCCAGCCACATCCGTTAACCGAAACGGTCGTCCCTGAAATTGATACGTAAACTCTTCGTGATTAAATCCTAACTGGTTTAAAATGGTTGCTTGTATATCAAATGCATCTACTTTACCACTGATAGGGCTGTATCCGATCTCATCTGTTTCGCCATGTGTAGTACCGCCTTTGATACCACCGCCTGCCATCCACATGGTGAATGCTTCTGTATGGTGATCTCTTCCTTTGTACGGAGCATCTGAACCATTCCTGTTTTCCATCATGGGAGTACGGCCAAATTCTCCACCCCACACTACCAATGTTTCATCAAGCAAGCCACGTTGTTTCAGATCGAGTAATAAAGCCGTAATTGGTTTATCAATACTTCTGCACTTGTTTACCATACCAATGTTCACCGCATTGCCGGCATGATCGCCATGTGCATCCCAACCCCAATCGAACAACTGTACATAGCGAACACCTTTCTCTACAAGTTTTCGTGCCAGCAATACATTGTTTGCAAAACAAGCTTTGCCGGGTTGCGTGCCATACATGTCGTGGATGTATTGCGGTTCATCATTAATATTCATTACATCGGGTGCGGTGATCTGCATCCTGTACGCCATTTCGTATTGGGAGATGCGTGAAAGAATTTCAGGATCGTTGTATTCCGCATACTCTTGCATGTTTGCTTCGTTGATCGCTTCAATGGATGCCTTCCTTAGATCACGACTCATCCCATGCGGATCTTTTATAAACAACACAGGATCGCCTTCACTACGGCATTGCACACCTTGATACACCGATGGCAAAAATCCACTACCCCACACACTTTTACCGGCATCAGGAAAACTGCCGCCGCTTGTTAATACCACAAAGCCGGGCAGGTTTTGATTTTCTGTTCCCAAACCATATGTTACCCAGCTTCCCATACTTGGTCGGCCCAACCGTGCACTACCTGTATGTAATAATAATTGTGCAGGTGCATGATTGAACTGGTCGGTGGTAACTGCTTTTAAAAAACTGATATCATCCACTACTGTGGAAAGATGCGGAAGATTTTCACTTACCCATGCACCACTTTGTCCGTATTGCTTAAAACTTGTTTGCGGTCCCATCATCTTGGGCACACCACGAATAAATGCGAATTTTTTTCCTTCCAGTAATGAAGGCGGACAATCCTGTCCATCCATTTTCATCAACTCCGGTTTGTAATCAAACAACTCCAGTTGCGAAGGAGCACCGGCCATGTGCAGATAAATTACACTGCGAGCTTTGCCAATAAATGGCGGCGACTTTGGCAACAACGGATGTGCAGGATCAAACACGATCGGGTTGGTTGCTGTTGCTTTACTTCCACAACCGCCAAGAAGCGAGCCCATCGCTAATGCACCAAGCCCCATCGCACTTTCTTTTAAGAAATGCCGGCGTGTATGCAGTCGGAGTTGTACTTCCTGCGCTTCTTTTACCATACGTTGCGTATGTAATTCTTTTTGCGTCATAATGTTAAGCTGCGAGCTATTAGCTGATAGCCGCCTTCCATTTTATAATACTCGATACAAATTTCAAAATGTGCGCTGTAATCATTCTGCTCAAAACTTACTGCATTTGCTCGTAGCTTAAAGCTGAAGGCTCACAGCCTCTCTCTAATTTTTCATCACCACTTCATCAAGATTCAACATGGCATTTGCCACCACTACCAATGCAGCTGTTTCTGCATTGTTGCGGTCACCATCTTCGCCTATCAGCTCCCGTATTTTTGTTTGATTGCTTTTATATTCTTTAAATGCCGTTTGATAGAGATTGGTAAATGTTTTCAACTTGGCTGCATCAATTGGTTTGTACAGCATCATTTCATATCCTTTTGCAATTTGCTGCTCCGGATTCTTTGCGGCTGCTTTCTGCATGCGGTAAGCAAACTTGCGTGACAGATCAAGATAAACCGAATCGTTTAATGTAACCAATGCCTGCAAAGGTGTGTTGGTGCGGATGCGCCGAGCGTTGCATACCACTTTGTCCACCGCATCAAATGCAATCATAGAAGGATAAGGCGCTGTGCGTTTCCAATACGTGTACACTGCTCTCCGGTATTGATCTTCGCCTTCACTTGATTTCCATTGCGCACCGTTGTAAGGGGATAACCAAATACCTTCCGGTTGCCAGGGCATTACACCGGGGCCATACATTTTTGCACTCATGGTTCCGCTAATGCACAAATGCTGATCACGTAATTGTTCTGCACTCAATCGCACTCTCGGGCCACGTGCATAATAGCGATTGAATAAATCTTTTTGTTTGATGTCTTCAGTAAGTTTTGAATCCTGCCGGTAAGTTGCACTCATCACTAATTCTTTCAACAATGCTTTCATGTTCCATTTATAATCATTCATCAGCTTCCATGAAAGATGATCCAGTAATTCCTGGTGTGTAGGTGGCGCTCCTTGCGTGCCCATATCTTCGAGAGTTTCTGCAATGCCGGTTCCAAACAGCTGCTCCCAAAAACGATTTACCAATGTGCGTGATACCAACGGATTTTTTTTATCTGTTAACCACATCGCTAAACCCAAACGATTCTTTGGTGCATTCGCCGGCATAGCAAAAGCAAACGTTTTTGGCACATCGGGTTGTACTTCTTCTCCTTTGCTTGTCCATGCACCCCGTTCAAACACATGACTGCTGCGCCACATCCATTTTGGATTTTCAACCATTACCGGAGTTGTAATTGTTTGCGCATCCAAGAGTGTACGATACGCCTTGCTGATATTGGCATATCCCGGTTCACTTTTTCCGGGCAGCTCATTTACAAATGCGAACCAATCGAAAATGAGTGCAAACTCTTTGCTGTTTGCTGGAAGTGTTGCGTTCTCATACGTTACATAAACATCATGAATGCCTGGCTGCGGTGTGAATGAAAGAAAAAACTTTTGGAATTGATTCATCTTCCCGAGCGGCACACTTGCAAACACGGGTCCTGTTGGGCTATCTGTTCGAAACTTAAGCACACCTCCGTTGATCCTTGAAATGAAATTAAAGATGAGTTGATTTGCATTTTTCAGATCGATCTGTTTCAACCGTGCAGCCGAATAATTCTGCATCATCAATGCATAGTTATTATTGCCGATCACTGCATTTTTTAAACTATCAGCCGTAGTTGAGTTAACAGATGGCTGCCAGGTGCGGAGAAAAAGTTTGGTTCGGTCAGCTTCGGCAGGTGAAGCATATTTACGAACCCAATCAACTACTTCGTTCAAGGTTTGTTTCAATGTATCATTGTACTCCCGCAGCAATGGATATTCAGCCGGCACATCTTCATCTCTTGTATTATTGAAATACGCCAGAAATTTATAATACTCTTCGTGTTTGATGGGATCGTAGGGATGACTATGACATTGCACACAACTGAATGTAGTACTCATTAATGATTCCCATGTTGTATTGACTCTGTCGATGACCGCTGCTGTTCTGAATTCTTCATTATCTGTACCGCCTTCCATATTATTCATGGTGTTGCGGTGAAAGGCAGTGGCGATGTATTGTGCATCGGTGGGATCAGGAAGCAGATCGCCGGCCAGTTGTTCAACTAAAAATTCATTGTAAGGTTTATTCGTATTAAATGCATCAATGAGCCAGTCTCTGTATTTCCAAATGATACGGCCTTCATCCGATTCATATCCTTTTGTATCTGCATAGCGTGAAAGATCAAGCCAGAGCGATGCCCAGCGTTCGCCGAAACGTGGTGATGCAAGTAACGAATCAACCAATACTTCATACCCTTTGTCATCAGTGCTTTGTAAAAATTGTTGCGCAACTGCATCGGAAGGATACATGCCGATGAGATCAAGACTTACTCTTCGTAACAGGGAAGGTTTGTCCGCTTGCTGCGAAGGTTTTAATTTTTGTTCTTTGAGTTTTGCTAAAATGAATTTGTCAACATCATTGCGAATCCATGCATCCGTAACTGTGGGAACAGAAGTTTCTTTGACAGGCAGATAGGCCCAATGATCGCCCCACTTTGCACCTTGTTTAATCCATTGTTTTAAAATTTTTATTTCTTCTTTACTCAACGGCTCATGCTTATACGGCATCCGCTCTTCGGGATCGTTGGCCGTAATCCGTTTGATCATTTCACTAGCACCGGGATCGCCGGGAATGATCGCTGGTTTTCCGGATTCTGTTTTGGCCAATGCTTCATCACGAAACAACACACTGAAGCCGGCTTTTGCTTTTACACCACCATGACATGAAATACATTTGTTATTGAGAATGGGTTTTACATCAGCACTGAAATCAACCGTACGTGATGGCATCAATATTACATAGCCTGCTGCCAACAGCAGCAGCAAACCAATTACAAGAACCGTTTTTTGTTTGAAGAAGGATTTCATACAGCAATGCCCGTTAACTTATGCCTTCAATTTACATTTATTTTCTTTTCCCGCTGCATCAAATTGCACAAACGACTGTATGTATAAACAAAGGGCGGTGAAAGATTCAACATTACTATCTACCGGATGGTTTTCCACAAAAAAAGCCGGACATTCATTGCCCGGCTTTGGATATATGTTGAGGTGTGATATTATAATCGTATGCCGATCGCTGCGGTAATATAAAAGCGGTTGCGGCCATATTCACCATTTGAAGCAATCAAATTCTGCGGTATTACAAAAGAAGGACTTACCACCGCATTCATTTTTCCCATCACCAACACTACCGGCATTGTGTATTCATACGCAAGGAGTGAAAATGTATTTACATCCCTAGTACCGGTTACTGTTTGAGATGGACCAATCGGCAAGCCACCAATTGTAACATTTCGTTTTTCTTCAAAGCTTTCAACAAAACGTTGTGTGCCGCCATAGGCTGTTATGGTTGGATTAATGGCCAAGGCCCGTGGTTTTCCTTCCTTTAAACGAATGATGAATAAATGATCAAGCCCGGCTGTTGCACCTATGTCGGTATTACTGCTGAATTTAAGATCGCCCCCCAGGTTGATATTGATCACTTTTGTTTGAATGGTTGTATTAACACCTGTTTGATATTTCAACGCCGATTGTATCAATGAAGATTCTTCTTTGTACAAAAACTGGGATGCAAAAATATTTCCTGTAAAATGTTCACTCTCCGGAAAACGATAACCCAACTCTACACTACCCCCCGTTAATTGAAAAGGTAATGCACTGTTTTGAATAAAGATGGCTGCACCTTGTGCATACAACCCATTTTTTAACTGATACCCTACAATGGGTAATGTAGCACTGCTGCTTAAACTATCTGTACGTCCTAAAAAATGAACCAGTGTCTGATGCGCAAGTGTAGCTGTAAAAACAGGCTTTCGTTTATCAGTTGTTGTACTGTCGTCCTGGGCAAAAAGAAATAAAGGACTTAACAGTAACAAAAGAGATGCAAGTTGTTTCATTTGTTTCATGGCCTTACGGTTTGGTTTGGAAAAAAGAAGTCCCGCATAGGCGGGACTTCAATTCCCGATCGTCATACTTTCCTATAACTACATACTACATTTACTGACGACCGGCAGTAACTGCTGTGTTACTGTTTGCTGATACTTCTACTTCAGCGCCCGCTTTTGTATTCTTAACCTTTTTTACAGTTGCCTTTGCGCTTTTGTTTGCTTCAGCAGTTGTATTAGCTGCCTTTGTTTTTACTTTTTTGGTTTTCAGCTTTGCATTGGTTGCCACTTCTGCATTACCATTTACTTCACCATTGGCTGAGGTGTTGTTTGAGCTTACTTCACCTTGCGCATTTGCATTGGTGCTGCTGCTGATATTAAGACCGGGCTTTACATCTTTCCGCATTTCTTTTGCAGTTGTGCGGATACCTTGTGCTTCTGTTACTACCATCTCTTGTACATCTGATGCCATTCCATTCCCTTGTTCGGCAGCATTTGTTTCACCTTTAATACGTGCATTAATAGCTGTTTCGTTTGTAACCTTGGCATTGCCTCCTTTTGCAGCGGCATTTGCGGCTGCGTTTGTTTTCGCTGTTACATTCGCAGTTGTACGGGTAGTAACATTTGCGGTTGACTGCAACACTTTGCCTGTTGCCTGCACTACTCTTGTTGTAGCCTGTGTTGTTTTACTTACTACATCTGCTACTTTGCTTGTGTTTACAGTAGCTTTTGTAACAGCACTGGTTGTACTGTTTAAATTAAGGTTTACCTGTGCAAAAGCTGCGTTACCAATAAGCATTACTACTGCAGCGGCTGTTAATTGTTTCAACTTGTTCTTCATTTGATTGTTTTTTTGTGATTGATAAAATTTAAAAGCGCTTTGCTTTTTCAACGGACATACAGACAGAAGATGTTTTCGCAGGTTTAAAACTGTTGATAACTTATTTTTTTTGCATCAACATGCAATAGAAAGCAGAAAGTGTGCCAACAGAAATAACGGATCATTCATGAAAACAACCGGCCATTTATTGTTCATTCAAAATCAATAAGAAACAACCGCATTTGTGTATAAAAAAAGAACAGCAACAATGCTGTTCTTTTTTTTATTTCATAAAAGCAAATCCGTTCTTTTTTCTTTTTCGTAACTATATGTTTTTCTATTTCCTAAAATACAAACCGATACTTATGGTAACACAGTTTCAATCGCTTTTTCAATAGCCTTGTATGCATTGATCTTACCATGCCCTACCCTGTTTAAATGCTCCAAACCTGCTTCACTACCTACCGGATCGGCAGTAGATAATAAACAATCACGTACATCCGTAGCCGTTAGTAAAGGATTAATCGCTACAATGATTGCAGCAACGGCTGATACAATGGCAGTGGCTGCGCTGGTACCACAAAAAATATCAGTGTACTTTCCATTGTTGCGTGTAGTAGAAATAAATAACCCCGGCGCAGCAATATCCACTTCACGCCCGTAGCAGGAACCGAATTTTTGATCAGAAGGTGTATTCACAAGATTCACCCATTCTGATTTATTGTTGATCGCTGCAACAGTGATCACTTCATCCATACGACCGGGAAACTGTACTGCACGATCATCGGCTGCATGCATGTAATTACCGGCTGCTGCACAAAAGATCACTCCTTTTGAAAAACCATACTGAATAGCTTCTGCTACCAGCGGACTGGGTTCCATCCGCCAACTGAGATTGATCACTTTTGCATTATTATCAACTGCACGTTTTATTCCATCGCTGATCCGAATTGCATCCACACCGGTATTGTCTTGTGTAAAATAAATACGCCCCGACATAAGTTTACAAAACGGATTGATGCCGGCAATACCCACACCATTATCCTGTATAGCTGCAATAACACCGGCAACAGATGTTCCATGATGATCTTTTTCTTTCGGCAGTAATTTGTTTGCACCAAACATGCTGAAATTCTGATGCCACAAATTTGGATCTTTCAAATCGGGATGCCTTGTATCAACTCCTTCATCCAGCACAGCCACACAAATATTTTTATCAAGGGTGAGCTGATTGT
Organism: Bacteroidota bacterium; assembly: GCA_023428755.1. Taxonomy (GTDB): domain Bacteria; phylum Bacteroidota; class Bacteroidia; order Chitinophagales; family Chitinophagaceae; genus Lacibacter. The sequence goes on along the minus strand of JAEYWX010000008.1, from coordinate 71,572 downwards.
CGGCGATCAACTTCAAGCCATCCAGTATTCCAATATCATCACCCGGTATGCCACTGAACTGTCCTGTATTTTCAAAGATCCATTGCGATGAAAATTTCGGATCGTTCAACGACAAGGCAGTATTTTGTACACGATGTAATACATAAGGTTCAGCAAACTCGGCAATACCACTATCGTAATAGGTTTTTGCAAGTACAGCCAGTTTGTTCTGCGACATTTTTTTAAAATAGCAGAGATAAATATGACTGGCTTTATCGTACACTTTTTTCCGAAGTAATCCATTTGATTTATTGAACTCATCTGTATGCTTACTGACACCACCTCTGAAACGGATAATCAGGATCGAGTATTCCTGCTTTTTTTGCTTGCTGATATTGTTACTGTTGACTTTCTTTTTTGCTCCCTGTTGATATACATAATACGACATACTGATGCATTGAAATGTTACCAATTATAATAGAGTGCCGCACTTCCCCAGGAATGATTCCGGGCTGTGGGAAGATTTGTTTCGGAGGTGCGTAAAATATACGGCTGAAAAATGGCAGTGAACTTTCCGACATTGAACATCATTCCACTTTCGGCTTCAAACAAAAAACGATTCACCTGTTCTTTGGTCAATTCAAATTCATTCTGCTTGAACTGTCCTGTAAGCAATGCATTGTACACCACTGCTCTTCCCCTGAATTGAACAAAAAAACTAAACTCTGGTTTTTTATCAATGCGGGAAGGTGCTTGTGATACTACTGACATTCCTGAATTATTGAACTTCCAGAACGGTGTTGTAAACCGGCCAATACGAAATGAAAAACCACTTGCCATATTGGTATAGTAGCCGAGATTGGTTTCCAGTAACCAGGTAGCCTGCATCCGTTTCAATTGTGTTTTTGTGGCATGTGTTTCTTCAAAGATGGGTTTCATAAATTGTAATTGATACAGCAGTGTAGGCTCACCTCCATCCGAAATTTGTGTGGGCCAGCCAACAGGTACGGCACGTTTTCCATCAAAGAAATTTTTATGAATGTAGGATTGTACAGCTTCTGCTACTCTTGTACCAATTATGCCAACAACAAAGCGACTGGTAATACTGCTTTGATCTTTGAGATCTTCTGATGAATTGATAACGGTGGTCCGTGATGCACCAATGCCCAGTACATTTCCATAGGGTCGATCGTTTGTTACCGGTGTCAACGATTCTAAATTCAACGGTGTAAAAGCACCATCAAACAATTGCATTCCGATAAGATAAGTATCGCCTTCATTGTGCCATTTCTTGATTCCAAATAACCAATCGGCTCCTTTTCTGAAAAGTGGAACAACCAGGAAATTTTTGTCGAATACCGGTCCGTTCATATTAATACTTACACCCATGGTGTAGTTGCGGTCCTGGTTTTGTGGTGTGAAAAAATCCTGATCGAAGATGAGGCCAAAGCCGTACGATGAATCATGTGTTTGCTGCACTTCCTGTGCGTAACTGAGGGTGGCTGCCAGGCAAGCCAGCAGCAAGGTGAGTGTTTTCATTTGCAAATAGTTTGTGATAAGAGAAACAAAGTAGAAAAAAGAATAGGTTTGTAAAAGAGTGAAAATACGGTTGGGGATAACTGTTCAGCCGGCTCTATCTGAACAATGACGATAATCAGGCTAACGGGTTACTCTTGTTAGGAACACCAACCCCAATGACTACTATCTTTCATCATTAAATGTGCACACATGAAAAAAATCATCAGCTCTGGCTTTGTTGCCAGCCTTGTACTATTGGCCTTTGCCTACCTGTGTTTATTGATCATGCCCATTCTGCTTCCGAAAGTGGCAGAAGAATATTACAGCCCGGCATTTGTAAATGATGAATCACGTAACCTGTTGTATTATGTACATCCGGTGCTGTTGGCCTTTGGCATGGCGTGGTTCTGGAATCGCTTTAAAAAATTATTGAAAGGAAATGCATTGATGCAGGGAATTGAAATGGCGCTGATTTATGTAGCCATTGCTACCATTCCTTCATTATTGATCACGTACAGCGCCATTGATGTATCGCTGTTAACCATCACTTCGTGGTTAGTGTATGGATTTTTCCAGGCATTGATTGCAGGTGTCATTTTTTCAAGAATGCATGCATAAAATAGTTTCTAGTTTTCTTATGTTTAAGGTTTAAGCAAAACAAAGCCCCGCTTTTAAAGGCGGGGCTTTTACACAACTAATAAAATTCTATTTAGGAAACCAAACTTGCAGTTGATTAATGAGTTTTAAAAAAGCCAAATCAGTACACCCTTTATAAGATACTTTTTCTGCAATTTTTTTGTAAATCGATGCAGATGTTGGGGTATCGGAAATTCGTAAAGCTTCTTCAAATGCTTCTTTTGGTCGAAATGGCTTACTTTCTCCATCAGCGATGAGACCTTCTCTTCTTGCCCATTGATATAATGACTCACTTTTTTCCCAACCTATTGCCTCTTCTACATTTGGATTATCAATCCATACCCAATTCTCCAATTCAGGCTCTATGACCACAACACAACTATTCCCCTCCCATCCGTTCCGTTCAAGTAATTCTAAAACTTTAGCTTCAATTTCGGCCCTTGATAAATTTTCTGCACCACATCCTTCAAAATCGAATATTACCAATGCTCTGCTATACTGATTGATAAAAGGACGCAAGAGCTCATGACTATCATTTAAACTACCGGGATCTTTACCAGGGTTCTTAACTATAAAATATGAAAAGTCTCTAGTTTGTGAAGCTAAAGGCACTCTTTCTAATAAAGAATCCATTAGCTTTTCTTGATATCCGTCCGCTACAACAACTAATAAATCAATCATGATAGAATTCCGCTTGCAAATAATAAATTTAAATTAGGATTTCCTTTCCAATCACGTAATTTAGGATGGACTTTACCCAAAACAATATCTGTAATTCCATCTTTAGTTTTTGCAAAACATAACAACTGTTTTGGTTCAACCATACCTAAAACAATTGGAGAATGTGATGCTATTAATATCTGAGCTCGGTAAACTGAGGATAGTGATAAAAAGATTGTTTCAATAGCCTTTGGATGTATTCCGTTCTCAGGTTCTTCAATTAAAAAAACTCCATGTAAGTCTTTTAGATAAGCAGGTATAGTTAATGCCAATAGTCTTAGTGTTCCATCAGAAATTAACCAACTTGGGACCTCTATACCTGTATTGTACCTTACTTTTATATATCTCTTTTTATCCTCTTCTCTTTCAATAGTATAAATATCTTCTATATCAGGCAAAGCTGTTTGAATATGCTCAACCCATTGTCTAAATTTCTTTGTATCCTTTCTGAGATTCTCAATCACCCAAGGTAGATTTGACCCATCTGACTTAAACTGCATGCTTTGCCCTGGTGGACTTGGATTCCGCATATTCAAACTATCAAGTATAAATGGTTGAACACCTTCTTGAAGAAATGCTTTCAACCATGTTGAAGCAGGAAATTTAGTCTCATCAGCCGGCAAATTTCCCAAAGCTGAACGCTTAATCCCTAATTTAAATGAAGGCATGTATCCTTTACCTGCTTCTTTGTAAGTTTCATTATAAAAATTATCATTCCCGCCAGGATTTTTCTTAATTACAGATTTAAAAGTTGTTGCTTTATATTTTTTATTAAGAATACTAATTGGCTCATCTCGAAATTCTGGAAATAAAGTTCTTTGAGAATCATTCGCAGATTGCAAATAGATACCCGATTGTAATAAAACTGCTCTTTCTTCTTTTATTGCATGCTCCTTTGTGTCTTCAGTTAACCCAAAAGATATTTCATACCTAATAGTATCATACTTAGCCTGAGCGAAACTAGTTTTAATATTCTCGGGCAACTTAACCTCTATAGCTAACTGTATATCTCCGCCTCTAGAGGAAAAGGTTAAATCTGAAAAATTTACAGCTCTATCATAAATTGCTTTATCGATACCAAATCTAACTATATCAGCAAGAAAACTTATAACATCCAAAAATGTAGTTTTCCCACTAGCATTAGCGCCAATCAAGACATGAAAATTACTAAGCGACTGCTCTATATACCTTAGGCTTCGAAAATTTTTTGCTTCAATTTTTGTTATCATGTAGTAAAATAATCGATTAATTTAATCCTATTCTATTTTGCAAAGTTACCCTTTAATTAGCCCATTTTTAAACAGAACACAGATAAATCTACTTAAAATTAAAAGGCAAATAAAAAATCCCCCAAAAAAGGAGGATTTTACACAACTAATAAAACTTACGATTCTAAAATTCAACTTACAACTATAAAACAAAGATGTCTCTATGTTGAAACATAGAGCAAGTCATTAATCCGGTTTTTTACCATCTAAAAATGTATTGATGGTATTGATCTGTGCCTGGTTATTTTCATCACTCTGCACCGTGTAATTGCTGTAGAAATTCTCAGCCGGTGAAATGGTGTTGTATAATTCTAAATTACGGCGGAGATAAGCCGGCACAGTTTCAAACTCATTATTCGGATCGGGTGCATTGATGTTAAACGAGAGGTTTCTCAACTTCTGTAAACGATCGGCTGCCTTTCTCCGTTGCTCTTCTGCCTCATCCGTTACCGGAGGCTCTTCCGAAGAAGCAAGATGAACATTTTGATCGGCCCGAGGCTCTTTCTCCGCCGTTGGTTGTTCTGTTTTTTCCACCAGCTGCATGTCAAACGATTCTTCATCGTCTTTCACAATGTGCAACTGCGTGGGAATCGCAACCGGTTTTTCGTCGGCTATTTTTTCCGGAATGGATTCTTCTGCTTGCTCGCTGTAAATAATGGCGGGCTTAGCTAAATAGCCCCCGCTTACAGGACGGGAAACAGGTTCGTTTGAAATAGGTTCAGTATTTTTTTGTTGAACTGGCTGTCCTGTTACAACTTCCTGTTTTGCTTCCACCACCGGCGCAGGTGCAGGTGTAACGGGTTCCAGCGTAAATTCAATGCGTGTTGTTTCTACTTTTGGAGTAACAGGTAATTGCATAACAGGTGCTTCCTGTTGCTTTACTTCTTCTACAATACTAGGCGCAATCGGATCTTTGATCTCTTCTGCAAACAATACAGGTTGTGAATATTCTTTTTTCTCTGGTTCACCAAGCGTCATCACAATCTTTTCAACTTTTGGTTTCACCTCTTCTACTACTGCAGGCTTTTTATCAAATGGATTTTTTGCTTCAAAGCCGGTTGCAATTAAGGTAATGCCCAGCTTATCTCCCAACGTATTATCATATCCCAAACCAAGAATCACATCTGTGTTTTCACCTGCTTGCGATAACAAATGGTTTTGAATGATCTCTACTTCATCCATTGTAAATTCATGATCGCCTTCAGCACTGTTGATATTGATGAGTATCCATTTAGCACCACGAATATCATTATCGTTGAGCAATGGTGAATTCAACGCTTCTTCAATGGCACGTTGTGCACGGTTATCGCCATTGGCACTGGCGTTACCGAGTATGGCCACACCACCGTTTTTCATAACGGTGCACACATCGGCAAAATCCACATTGATCTGGCCGGTGCTGTTGATCACATCCGTAATACATTTTGCAGCCGTTGCCAATACATTATCTGCTTTTGAAAACGCTTCTTTCATTTTCAAATTACCAAACTGGTGACGCAGTTTATCATTGCTGATCACAAGTAATGTATCAACATATTCTTTTAAACGGTTGATCCCGTCTTCGGCTTGCTGAATCCGTTTCTTTCCTTCGTATCCAAACGGAGTTGTAACAATACCCACCGTAAGAATGCCGAGGTCTTTACAAATTTTTGCAATGATAGGCGCACCACCTGTACCGGTACCACCACCCATGCCTGCTGTAATAAACGCCATTTTGGTATTTACTTCCAGCATGGTTTTTAATTCTTCCAAACTTTCTTCAGTTGCCTGGCGACCAATTTCGGGATTGGCACCTGCACCAAGGCCCTGTGTTAAATGCGGACCTAACTGCACTTTGTTTGGCACCATGCTTTGTGCAATGGCCTGTGCATCTGTATTACAAATAATAAAATTTACTCCTTCTATAATCTGAGCATGCATGTGATTTACTGCATTGCTACCACCGCCACCAACACCAATTACTTTGATGATGGATGACTTTTCCTTTGGCAGATCAAAATGTATCATAACTTTCCGGGTTTGCTGGGTTAGTAAGTTTTTAGTTGAAGCCGGTAGCCAATAGTTGTTAGTGGATAGCCCTATACTACATACTAAGGACTATCGGCTGCAGACTGTATTTAAAGCTTGCGATCTTCTTCTTCGTTAAACAAATCAATCAAACCATCTTTTATACTGTCCATGAATCCTTTCAGGCTCTTGCGTTTTTTCACACGTACCACATGTGTTTCTGTTTGATCGTCGTATTCATTCACTACTTCGGCTACCGGTTCTTCTTTTATTTCAATGCCTTTCAGTTTGTTCTGTGTATTCTCAAATACATTGTAACCTTTTAAAATCAAACCAATACAGGTTGAATACATGGGTTTGGCTAACTCGTCGATATGACCCGATGCCAAATGCTCATTTGGAAAACCAATACGAGCATTTAATCCTGTAACATATTCTGTTAACTGAATGAGGTGTTTCAATTGTGAACCACCGCCTGTTAATACAATACCACCATTCAACATGCGATTGTCTAAACCAACCTGCTTTAAATGATAGGTTACAAAATCCATGATCTCGCTCATGCGTGCCTGGATAATGTGCGACAGATTTTTTACACTGATCTCTTTGGGTGCCATTCCACGAATACCCGGAATGGTAATAAATGCATTTGATTTTGCTTCATCAGCCAACGCACTTCCAAACTGTACTTTCATTTGCTCAGCCTGTGTACGCAATACACCCAATCCCATTTTAATATCATTGGTAATGTTTTCACCACCAAATGGAATTACAGCAGTGTGTTTTAATATGCCTTCATAAAAAACAGCAAGATCCGTTGTACCGCCACCAATATCTACAATGGCAACGCCAGCTTCCAGATCGTGCTCGCACATTACTGCAGCAGCCGATGCCAATGGTTGTAATACCAGGTCTTTTACTTTCAAATTACTTTTCTCCACACTGCGGTTGATATTGCGGATGGCATTTTTATCACCGGTGATGATGTGAAAGTTAGCACCAACTTTCACGCCACTATACCCAATCGGGTTGGGAATATTCTGAAAATTATCCACGGTAAACTCCTGTGGAATCACATCAATGATCTGATCGCCTGCCGGAATATACGTTTTGTACTGATCGCCGATGAGCTGATCAATTTCACGCTGTGCAATTTCTTCTTCATTGTTCTGCCGAACAATATCACCACGTGTTTGCAACGATTTAATGTGATGACCTGCAATACCCACATATACTTCATTGATCTCTAAGTTGGGATTGCTGGCATAACAATTCTGCAATGCCTGTTCAATGGCTTTAATGGTTTGATCAATATTCAATACCATTCCATGCTGCACGCCGCTGGAGTTCGCACGGCCAAAGCCGAGAATTTCCAGTTTGCCAAATTCATTTTTTCGTCCGGCAATGGCAGCAATCTTGGTGGTACCAATATCCAACCCCACAATAATGGGATTGTTATTCACAGCCTGTGCGGTCGATGCGGCTCCGTTTGTTGGTAATTCCGATGTCATAGTTGTATGTTGTTTTAGTTGTGTGTATACCTCTCCCTCGTTCCCTCTCCTTCAGAGAGGGAGGCCGGGCATTTTCTTTTCTATTCTACTTTAGCAATTAAGCATTTCATCTATTTTCCTTTAATCAAAAAGTTGTTTATTATTCATCAAACTTTTAAATAAGTGAGCCTGTGCCTCGATGGCCTCACCCCTTTAGGGGGAGGTCGGGAGGGGGTTAATCTTTCTTCTTCATCACTGCTTTCGGTTGTTTTTTCACAGGTTGGCTCTTCGCCTCATGTAACACTGCTTCTTCTTCATTCACGGGCTTAGGTTTTTTTTCATTGGGTTTGGCTTCTTGTGTCTTGTCTCCTTGCACCTTGTTCCTTGTTGCAGGGGCAGGGACTTGGTTCTTCATCGCATTGCGACTTTCGTTTGGTTTTGGTTTCAGAGCGACGGATTTTAAAACGGGCTCTGCGGATGTTGGTTCTCCGTTGTAGTGCCCAGAGGTAAGCATACCAGTATTGGGTTCGTTTGTACTACCGACCAATGAATCGTTCGGTATATAACTACTGTCGATCGCTGTATTGATCTTATAATTATTTTGTTCTACTACAAATGTTTTGAACAGGCTTGCACTGTCTCTACGTAATGCCACCAATTGTTTATCATAACGTACATCCAGGGTACTGTAATAATTCCAACCTGTTTTGTGCATGATCTTTTTATAGAACAATAACAGGCGGTTGAATTTTGGTTCGATCTTATCAGTGTTACCAAACTGAATAAGATGGTTCCCCAACTTCGGAACCAGTTCAAATTCGTAGTTGTTGATGTTCACCTGGTCAATCTGCGCCATCCAGAATTCATTTTTTAAGATGAACCCACCCATTTCTTTTACCTGCTGTTTCAACACACTGTCTTTTTTATGTGCAGCCGTTGTTTCGTTTGGAAAGGAAGTAAACACCGGAACACGTGCCACCTGATCATTTGTGATGGGTAATTCATCGCCCAATTCATCAATGTAAAACGATTCACCATCTACCCGAAACACTCTGGCCACCGGTTCACGTTCAGTAACATCCACATGCAATACATCATTGTTATCAAAGAACAGTTCGGCATTTCGTATCCATAAGTTGCGTTCCAGTAATTTTTCCAATTGCTGCAAGTCGAATGTTTTAATCAGCTGTCCTTCCATCAAATCGGGTCTGCCACCGGAAATTGTTTGCAGGATATGTTGCTTGCTTACATAGCCCACCGCATTCGCCCCTTTGATATTTACCACCACATCCTTACACAACTTTCCATTTTGGTTGCGGGTAGCAGCAATCAGCAGCACAATTGCGGCTGAGCTAACCAGCAACCAAACGATTGCCGTCAACAATTTTTTCACTGAAAATTTCTTACTGCTCATTTATTTCTGTTCAATCTTCTTTTTTAATTCCTGCAGCATAGCATCAATATCGCCTGCGCCTGCAGTTACAAATACGGTGTTGCTATCAACTTTTCCCTTTACACTGTTCAACAACTCTTCTTTTGTCAACACCTGTTTCTTTTCCAATCTCATCTTGTTTAAGATGAGTTCACTTGTTACGCCTTCAATCGGTAATTCACGTGCCGGGTAAATCGGCAACAGGATTACTTCATCTGCCATATCCAGGCTTTCTGCAAATCCATCCGCCAGATCTCTTGTGCGTGTAAACAGATGCGGCTGAAACACAAGCACCAGTTTTTTATCTGCAAACAAACTTCTTGCCCCGGTAATCAACGCTCTCAACTCTTCCGGATGGTGTGCATAGTCATCTACAAATGTTACATCGCCATCGCCCGGCGCAATCACATATTCAAATCTCCGCTTCACACCTTTGAACGCTTTCACCGATTCCCTGATCTTATCGTCATCGATCTTGAGTATATGTGCAACAGCAATCGCTGCCAACACATTTTCTACATTATGCAACCCACCAACATTCAGTTGCACATCCTTCAACACCCAGTCATTCACCACAGCATCAAACAAATAACTTCCGTTTTGCACCTGCAGATTTTTTGAATGAACCGTTGCATTCGTATCACTCAAATGATAAGTGATGTGATGATCAGCCACCAAATCAGCAGATCGTTTCAATCCATGTTTGCTGATGAGCCATCCACCGGGTTTAATCTTTCGTGTAAACTCAATGAACGCTTCTTCCATCGCCTCTGCTGTTCCGTAGATATCTAAATGATCAGCATCCATTGCGGTGATCACTGCAATATCCGGACTCAGTTTATGAAAAGAACGGTCGTACTCATCGGCTTCCACTACGCACACATTGTTTTCGCTGCTCCAGAAGTTGCTGTTGTAGTTCACAGCAATTCCTCCCAGGAATGCATTGCAACCAAAACCACTGTGGCGCAACAAAAAGCCCGTCATGGTACTGATGGTTGTTTTCCCATGCGTACCTGCTACGCAGATGTTCAAAGAACTTTGTGTAATAATCTGCAACACATCACTCCGCTTTACTACATTGTATCCGTTCTGCAGATAATACTGATACTCTTTATGCTCATTCGGAATAGCAGGTGTGTACACCACCAACTGCACATCCTTTGGGATCAAGTCTACTTCTTCGCTGTAGTGAATCGCAATTCCTTCAGCTTCCAGTTGCGACGTAAGTGCCGTTACTGTTTTATCGTAACCGCTCACCTTTACCCCGTTTTTATGAAAGAACCTTGCAATTGCACTCATACCAATGCCACCGATCCCCACGAAGTACACTGCTTTTATATCGTTCAACTGAATCATTTCTTTATCAACTTCAATACTTCACTTGCAATCACTGTGTCTGCATCAGCCACACCCAGCTTTGCAATATTTTGTTTCAATTCGTTTTGCTTTACTTCATCTTTTGCCAAAGCAATAATGCTGCTCAGCAATTTTTCTTTTGTTTCGCTATCCTTCACCATCAGTCCTGCATGCTTCTCAACCAGGTGCTGTGCATTCACTGTTTGATGATCTTCTGCTGCATGTGGATAAGGAACAAACACCGCCGGCTTTGCAACCAAACAGATCTCAGCAATGGCCATGGCTCCTGCTCTGGAGATCACTACATCAGCTGCGGCATAGGCATTCTCCATTTCTTTGATAAAATCATTCACCCACACATTTGCTTTTCCGTTTGCCCTTGCTTTGCCTTGTGCTGCATAAGGCTTACCCGTTTGCCAAATGAGTTGCAGATCGTTTTGTTCAAACTGATCAATACCTGCATCAATGGTTTCATTAATACTTTTTGCGCCCAAACTGCCACCAACCACCAACACTGTTTTCTTCGCTGCCGTTAAACCAAAGAACTTCAACCCTTCTTCCCTGCTTACTGTTGCATGTGCAATAGCAGCACGAACAGGATTACCGGTGATCATTAGCTTTTCAGCCGGAAAAAACTTTTCCATTTTATCACTCGCCACAAACACTTTCGTTGCTTTCTTTCCTAACAGAATATTACTCTTGCCTGCAAACGAATTACTTTCATGTATAAATGTTGCGATGCCTTTGCTTTGTGCATAACGCAATACCGGGAAGCTGGAGTAACCTCCTACGCCAATCACGGCATCGGGTTTAAAACTGTTCATGATCGTACGCACCTGTAAAAAACTCTTTACCAGCTTTAACGGCAAACCGATGTTTTTTATCAAAGAACTTCTGTTAAAACCTGCAATATCCAGCCCCTCTATGTTGTAACCTGCCTGCGGTACTTTTTCCATTTCCATTTTTCCCTTTGCGCCTACAAACAATATTTCTGCATCGGGTTGTTGTTTTTTAATAGCATTCGCAATAGCAATGGCCGGAAAAATATGTCCGCCTGTTCCGCCACCTGCCATGATAATTCGCCCCCTCCGCCCCCTGAAGGGGGAACCAGTAGCAGAATCACTATATGTTACATTCTCATTGCTCATTTTTTTCATTCAGTATAAGTGTGCGACGCAACTGAAGTCGATTGATTTTCTACAGCTGACTACACAACTAATAAAAGAACTATCAAATAACATCTGTTTCAATTTATCAAGCTGTTTCCAACTCACCTTCAGGGGATGGGGGCTTGTTTTGACCTTCCGCTTCTTCCACATTTCTTGCTACACTTAAAATAATTCCGATGGATAAACAGGTAAACAGAAAACTACTGCCGCCCATACTCACCAACGGAAGTGTTACACCTGTAACCGGGAACAATCCTACGTTCACCGCCATATTCGTCATTGCCTGTATCACCAATGTAAAACTGAGTGCCAATGCCAAGAAGGCGCCGAATGCAAACGGACATTTCCGAAACAACCGAATACTCCTGAACAAAAACACCATGTAAATAAAGATGATAAAGGCAGCACCGATCAAACCATATTCTTCAATAATGATAGCATAGATATAATCGGAATACGGATGTGGTAAAAAGTTGCGCTGCTCACTGTTACCCGGACCTAAACCAAACAAACCACCTTTTGCGACAGCAATTTTTGCCTGCTGTACCTGGTAAGGTGCTTCCGATTTATTGGCGTACATAAAATCCTGTACCCGCTTGATCCATGTTGGTACACGCCCTGCAGAAAGCACAGCAGGTAATTCTTTTGCTTTACCCTCTTCTTTATCGTAATAACTTCCTGCTATGGCAATTAAAATAATCACGGGTATTGCAATGACTGCTGCAACAATACCAATGTGTTTAAGGCTTACCCGCCCGATAAATAACAACAGCATACTGGTAGCACCCGTTAACAATGCTGTTGAAAGATTGGCCGGAGCAATGAGCAAACAAATGATCACAATGGGTGCCATCAAGGGGAGAAAGCCTTTCTTGAAATCTTTGATCACATGCTGCTTTTTCGACAACAACCGTGAGATGTACATGAACAACGCCAGCTTGGCAATGTCGGATGTTTGTACTGTAAGATTAATGATCGGCAATTTAATCCAACGGCTTCCATCATTAATGGTTGCACCAAAGAAGAATGTATAGATCAATAGTATGATTGAAATATAAAATAACAGCTTCGCTACACGTGAGTAAATGGTATAGTTTACCCGGTGTGCAAAATAGACAATGATGATACCAAGTGTTATGAATGCAATTTGCTTGAAGAGATACACAAACGTGTTGCCCTTGTATAGTTTATACGCCAATGAATTGGTTGCACTATACACTACCAGTAAACTTACAAGCGATAAAACAATCACGATTGCCCAGATCACTTTATCGCCTTTGGTTTTTTCCCGAAGGCCGCTTGGTGAAAATTTAGCTGATATGTCGGTTAATTGACTCATTTATTTTTTCTTCGTTTGGTCTGACGGCCGAAGGCCGTACCGACCAGCATTATAGCTCTCTTACTGCTTTTTTAAACTGATCGCCTCTGTCTTCATAATTCTTGAACAGATCAAAACTTGCACAAGCCGGGCTTAACAATACAGAATCGCCTTTCTCTGCAAAATGATAAGCAGCACGTACTGCATCTTCTGCACTTGTGGTGTTTACGATGAGCGATACCATATCGCCAAACGCTTCGTGTATTTTACGGTTATCCAAACCCAGGCATACAATTGCTTTTACTTTTTCTTTCACCAGGTCTTTCAACACTTCATAATCATTTCCTTTATCCACACCACCCAGGATCAAAATTGTTGGACGGCTCATGCTCTCCAATGCATACCAGGTAGAGTTGATGTTGGTTGCCTTACTATCATTAATGTATTCTACTCCTTTCACCATTGCCACCATTTCCATACGGTGCTCAAGGCTTTCGAAAGTTGTAACGGCCTCCCTGATCTTTTCTTTGCGGATACCCAATGTAGCCGCTGCAATACCTGCTGCCATGGTGTTGTACTGGTTGTGTTTACCCTTGATCTTAAAATCGTCTACGCTCATTGACACTTTGTCGTCGTTCACTGCAATCGTCATGATGCCGTCTTTGATAGAAGCACCTTTTTGTGGTTCCTGTTTCATGGTGAATGGTAATGGGTTTGAATGGAGAGTAAGTTTTTTTAAATATTTTGTCGTTACCGGATCATCGGCACAGTAAATGAAATAATCGTCTTTCGTTTGATTTTGGATGATCTTAAATTTTGCGTTGATGTAGTTTTCGAATTTATAATCGTACCTGTCTAAATGATCTTCTGAAATATTGGTAAGGATCGCTATATCCGCCCTGAATTCGTTGATATCATCTAATTGAAAACTGCTGATCTCTGCTACATATACTTCTTTTGGATCAAGCGCCACCTGCTTGGCTATGCTGATGCCGATGTTTCCAACCATTGCACAATTCAACCCTGCATGTTTGCAGATATGATAGGTTAATGCAGTAGTGGTGGTTTTCCCATTGCTGCCCGTGATGCCAACAATTTTGCTGTTGCCCTTGAAGCGATACGCCAGTTCAATTTCACTGATCACCGGAATTCCTTTTTTGCGGATCTGCTTCATCATATCGCTCTTCTCGGGTATGCCGGGGCTCTTCACAATTTCATCGGCCTGCAAAATGAGTTCAGCCGAATGCATGCTTTCTTCAAATGCAATTCCGTACTCATGCAGTTCATCTTTGTATATTGATTTCACAGGTCCGGCATCGCTCACAAATACATCATACCCTTGCTTCTTCGCAAGAATAGCAGCGCCTGTTCCGCTTTCGCCACTACCGAGTATGTAACATTTGTGTGCCATGATCATCAAGTTTCCAGTTGACTGTTATTGGATACCGGTAACTGGAAACCGGTATCATTTTCTTTTTTGGTTTTTCGCCTTTCGTTTATTTCAACAGAAATAAAAAAAGGTTCTTCACAAGTATGGGTTAGTACTGGATCAATAGATGTAGCATCAGGTTATTATCGTTCAGCTTTACACTGGATTCATGGATATGGATTTGAAAACCAATGGTGGTTTTTCAATAAACTCTTTAGCGGATCTTGAGTGTTACGATCGCCATAACCACACAAAGAATCGTAACGATCCAGAAGCGTGTAACGATCTTACTCTCATGAAATCCTTTCTTTTGATAATGATGGTGCAGCGGACTCATTAAAAAGATCCGTTTGCCCTCACCATACTTTTTCTTTGTGTATTTGAAATAGCCAACCTGTAACATTACGCTCAGGTTTTCCACTAAAAACACGCCGCAGAAAATGGGTATCAATAATTCCTTTCTTACTAAAAATGCCAACGATGCTATAATCCCTCCCAGCATTAAACTTCCTGTATCGCCCATGAATACCTGTGCCGGATACGAATTGTACCAGAGAAAACCGATACAGGCACCTACCATCGCTGCAATAAAAATGGATAACTCCCCAATGCCGGGTATATAGAGGATATTTAAATAATCTGCTAACCGAACATTACCACTGGCATACGCAAAAATGCCAAGACCGATACCGATGAGTGCAGACACACCGGTTGCCAGTCCATCAATACCATCGGTAATATTGGCACCGTTAGATACTGCTGTAACAATAAACACAACAATCAACACATACAGTAACCAGGTAGCACCGCGGATTGCTTTCGGTAACAGCTTTGCGTAATTAAACTCATGGCTCTTTACAAATGGAATCGTTGTAATGGGGCCATCTGCTTTGATCATGATTTTTTCTTCACCATCCATTTTCACAATTTTTACATCTGCATCTTTCGGCAATTCCGTCCCTGCAAACTCACGGTAAGCACTAACCGATTCGTTAAACATCAACGTGGTGGCAACAGCTACACCTAACACCACTTGTCCCAATACTTTGAACCAACCTGCCAATCCGTCTTTATCACCTTTTTTATAAGCGATTCCCTGTTCTTGTGCCAACCGTTTGGCACGGAGCTTTAAGTAATCATCAATAAAACCAATCATGCCCATCCAGATGGTTGCAAACAACATGAGCAGAATATATACTTTGCTTACATCTGCTAATAATAAAGTAGGTACTACAATCGCAACAATGATGATCAACCCACCCATTGTTGGTGTTCCTTTCTTTTGCTGTTCACCTGCTAAACCAAGATCACGAACGGTTTCACCCACCTGGCGTTTTCGCAAATAGTTAATTAACTTCTTACCGAATACGGCTGAGATCACCAACGACAGTACCATGGCCAGCATCACCCTGCTGGTGATAAACTGGAACAGATTGTCGCCGGGGAATTGTACCCCGATGCTGTTCAACCAATCGATTAAGTTCTTTAACATACGTTTATTTTAAGAAGCTGTGAGCTACGAGCTTTGAGCGTTATCTTTCTAACAATTCAAACATTTCTTCTAATACTTTCTTATCATCGAAAGAGTATTTCACTCCTTTTATATCCTGGTATTTTTCATGTCCTTTACCTGCTACCAGAATGATGTCTTCATGTTTGGCGAGGCTCACAGCTGTTTTGATCGCTTCTTTCCGGTCTGCGATCGAAATAAATTTTCGTCTTGCAGCGGAACTCAATCCGAATTCCATATCCGCTAAAATTTCCAATGGATCTTCACTGCGTGGATTATCGCTGGTGAAGATGACTCTGTCGCTTAGTTCACATGCCACTTCCCCCATTACAGGACGTTTGGTTTTATCTCTGTCGCCACCACAACCAACTACTGTAATGATCTGCTCATGACCTCTTCTTAATTTCTTTATGGTTGCCAATACATTTTCCAATGCATCGGGTGTGTGTGCATAATCAACAATGCCCAGTATGAGATCATTGGGTGAAATGATATAATCAAAGCGGCCTTCTGCTCCTGTTACACTGCTTAATATCTGCAACACTTTGTGTTTGTCTTCGCCTAATGAAACAGCAGCTCCAAACACCGCCAGCAGATTGTAGGCATTAAACTCACCAATCAAACGAAAGTGTACTTCATCGTTGTTCACCATCATTTGCAATCCCGTCAGGCTGTTTTCCAAAATCTTTCCTTTGTACTCAGCAATATTTTTTAAACTGTAATACTGCTTTTTTGCTTTGCAGTTTTGCAGCATCACTTCGCCACGTTTATCATCTTTGTTGCTGATGGCAAATGCATCGGCTGTTAATCCATCAAAAAAACTTTTTTTCACTTTGATGTATTCATCAAAGGTTTTATGATAGTCAAGATGATCGTGTGTGATATTACTGAACAATGCACCTGTAAAATGAATACCCGTGATGCGATGTTGATGAATCGCATGACTGCTGCATTCCATAAATACATAGGTGCAACCCGCATCATACATTTCTTTCAACAGGCGATTGAGGTTAATTACATCCGGTGTTGTATGTGTTGATGGAAATACTTTATCGCCTACATGATACTCCACTGTTGAAACCAATCCACACCTGTAACCCAATCCACTAAAAACTTTGAACAACAACGTTGCGATCGTGGTCTTTCCATTGGTGCCGGTAACACCAACCACTTTCATTTGCGCTGTTACATTTCCAAAGAACTGGTTGGCCATAAACCCAGCCGCTTCTGCACTGTTGGCCACTTGTATATAAGTAACCGCATCATTTAACTGCGCAGGTAATTCCTCACATATCACTGCAACCGCACCTTGTTCAATTGCATTGCCAATAAATGCATGTCCGTCAACCGCTGCTCCTTTGATGGCAATAAAACAAGTGCCCGGTTTTACAAACCGTGAATCGATCTGCAGATCGTTCACTTCAACGGCTGTTGATCCGTGAACGCTGCGTAAATGCACTTTGTACAATATGTCTTTCAATACTGCCATCAATTGAGATATATTATTATTTCCTGTCCTTTTGCTACCGGTGCTCCTGCAGCAATCGACTGATCATTGATTTTTCCTTTTCCGGTTACCTGCACTTTCATTCCTGCTGTTTCCAACAGATACAATGCATCCTTCAATCCCATTCCTTTTATATTGGGCATTACAGTACCAGTAGCAGGAATGCTTTGTGATTGAATGGTATTATTTTTCAAATACGACATGCGCCAGTTACCCACCAGTTGATCGGTATAACTAAAGCCAAGTTGCTGTGACAGTTGCTGTACTTCCTGTTTCAATCCACTGAAACTATACAGCATTGAATCGGCAAATGGTTTCGCCATTGTAAACGGTTGTTGCTCCTGACTGTATTTATACAGATGATCAGCAATTTCTCTGAACACCGGCGCTGCTACTGTGCCGCCATAATAGTTGGCAGCACGTGGCCTGTTCTTTACCACTACAATAATGGAATACTTTGGTGCATCTGATGGGAAGTAACCGGCAAACGCTGATTGATACACTCCATCTCTGTATTTGTAAGTACCATCGTTTACTTTGGCTGTACCTGTTTTGCCCGATGCTTTGTAAGGCGCTGTTTCAAACTGTTTGCGTGCCGTACCTTCGGTACACACAGCTGCTAAACATTCCTGCAATTGTTTGATGGTTGATTCGCTTGCAATTTCTTCGTTCAACACCACCGGTTCATTTTTACGAACAACAGTTCCGAAATTCCTGATCTCATTCAGCAAATACGGTTTCATCATCTTACCATTATTGGCTACTGCGTTGTACACCATTAATATTTGTAATGGCGATACCATTAACTCATAACCAAAACCCCAGGATGCCAATGTTTGCGGATGCCATTGCTTGGGTTTTACTTTATTGGGGTTGCGTATAAGCGGACTGAATTCTTCATTGAGTTCAATTCCAGTTTTTGTTGTGAGATGAAGATTGGTAAGGTGCTTATAATATTTCCGTGGATCGGATGTATAATATTGATAAGCCAGTTTACTCATAGCCACATTCGAGCTTTGCGTAAACGCATGCTTGATGGTTGTTACTTCCGGACCTTTGTGATCATCCACAATGTTTCTTCCATTCAAATTCCACCTGCCACCATGAATGGTGATATTATCATTGATCGTTACATGCTTATCTTCCAACGCAGCCAGCAAGGTCACCAGTTTAATGGTTGAACCTGGCTCCGCTGTACGCAACGCATAATTATCAGTTTCGAAATACGTTCCATCTTTTGTGCGCCCAAGGTTGGCAATGGCTTTGATTTTTCCGGTTGCCACTTCCATTACAATGCAAGTACCTTCCAATGCTTCGTTGGTCGTCATGGTACGCATTAATGCACGCTCAGTTATATCCTGGATATTAACATCAATGGTAGTGTAAACATCATCACCGTTTTCCGGTTCCACTTCATATCCTTCAACCGGCATCAACACACCACCTGATACATAACGTACAAGACGCTTACCGGTAGTGCCACGTAACACACTGTCGAAGGAACGTTCAAGCCCCACCAACTTTGAATTTTCACGGTACAAACCAATTGTTCTGAAACCTAATTCACCAAATGGATTGAGGCGTTTGGTTTTTACTTCAGCAATAAATCCGCTTTTGTTTTTGCCAAGACGTACCAATGGAAACTCACGCAACTGCTTGTACTCTTCAAACGAAACTTTTTTCTTTAATGAATAGTAGCGGGATTTGCTTTTGTACGCCTGCTTTAATTCCTTCTTATAGGTAGCGGCTGTTTTGTCCTGGAACAAGGCAGCCAATTCAATTGACAGCGAGTCGATATTTTCAGTAAAGCGTTGTCCGTTTTTATAACGTAATCCTTCTGCTGCAAAATCAATATAAATATCAAACTGCGGAATAGATGTGCTCAGCATACTTCCATCTTCGCTGTAAATAGTTCCACGTTCAGCAGCCAGATCAAGAATTTTGGTGTGCATACTATCGCCCATACTTCTCCAGTAGCTCCCCTCAATATTCTGGGTATAAAATGCCTTACCGAGTATGAGTACACCCAGCAGCATCAACCCCAGGAAACCGAGGTACACACGCCATAATATGTCGTTCTTTACTTCCATTAATTTCCTTTCAGCTGTGTGCTGTCAGTTAGTTTGATGGGTTGTTGAATATTTTCTTTTAAACCAACGGGTTCTACTGCTTTCGCCACTTCGCTCAACCGGTTTTGAAACATGAGTTTCCCGTTGAGCGTTTTGTATTCATACTCCTGCTCTTTTAATTCTTTGGTGGTTCGGTTGATATTGCGGATGGTATTATCGGCGTAATGGCCATTGGCGATGTAGATAATCGCCAGTACAGATAGAAAGAGGAAGTATGGAACGTTGCGAACGATCCACTGGTAATTAAACCACTTTTTTAAATCAATCTTCGGCTCTTTTACTGCCATTGGTTTGTTTGTAATTTCCGTTTATAATCTGTTCACTTCGTTTTACAATGGGTTTAGAGTTTTTCGGCTACACGTAACCGTGCGCTTCTTGATCTTGGATTTCGTTTCTGTTCTTCAGGTGTTGCTTCAAAAGGTTTTTTACTGATGATCTGAAATACAGTTTCTTTTTCTTCCCGCCCGAACGGGTTATAAGCTTCCTCTTCAAAACTTCCTTTTTTGAAAAAGTTTTTCACCAATCTGTCTTCCAGCGAATGAAAGGAAATGATGGCCACCCGTGCGTGTGGTTTCAGTATTCCCGGCAATTGCTCTAACAGTTCTTTCAACACATTCAACTCCTGGTTCACTTCAATTCGCAAGGCCTGGAATACCTGGGCAAAGTATTTATTGGGATTCCCTTTCACGACTGATTGCAATGCCTGTTTCAATTGTTCGATGGTTTGAAACGGATTGACAGTACGTTGCTGAATAATGGTAGCGGCGAGTGTTTTGGCGTTGGTTACTTCTCCATACTGCTCAAACAGTTTGTGCAACTGTTGCTGCGTGTAGGTTTGCAGAATAATGGCGGCTGTTAACGGCTGCATGGGATCCATGCGCATGTCCAGCGGGCCATCAAACCGGGTTGAAAAACCTCTTGCACCTTCATCGAACTGGTGACTGGATACGCCCAGATCGGCCAGTACACCATCCACTTTTTCAAAACGGTTGAGTTTTAAAAAACGGCTGATGTGTTTGAAGTTGTGCGGCACAAACACAATGCGGTCATCGTCCGGAAGATTTTGTTTGGCGTCCGGGTCCTGATCAAAGGCAACCAGCCTTCCATCGTTCCCTAACCGTTTCAAAATTTCCCTGCTGTGACCACCACCACCAAATGTGCAATCAACATAAACTCCGTTGGGCTTGATGTTAAGCGCATCCACCGCTTCCATCAGCATTACCGGAATGTGATACACATCCGCTTGCTCACCGTTTGCTTTCTCTTGTGCTGGCTGTATCGTTTTCTTTTTTGCCATGCACCATTACTGCACCGGAGGTTTCACCATTACCTCATTCGCCAGACTACTGAAATCATCGGCTGAAAGGGTGTCAAAGAACTGTTTGTACTTATTACTATCCCAAATTTCAATTTTGTCGCCTTTGGCGAATAACACCATGTCCTTACCAAGGCCTGCATACTCTTTCAACTGCTGCGGCACCAACAAACGGCCGGCAGAATCCAACTCCACCACCGTTGCTCCATTCAAAAAGTAGCGTTGGAATTGGCGTACCTTCGGATCAAAATCATTCAACTGACTGATGCGGGCAAATATGGGTTCCCACTGTTTCATATGGTATAAACTGAGACAAGCGTCCAGGCCACGGCTCACCACAAATTGGGTGTTCCAGTCTTCCGGCAACTGCTTTTTAAAGCCAGCCGGGAGCAGGAATCGACCTTTTGCGTCGAGAGTAACCTCATATTCTCCCAGAAAACCAATCATTTAGAATGAATTAAATCGTTTTTTACACAATTAGACACAAAATAACACTTTTTCCCACTTTCAACACAAATGGGTGAAGGTTTATTTTTTCCACACGGGCGTAAGCCAATACTGGCAAGGGTTACAGCTTATTTTTGGTGAATATTTTGTGATGCAGATGTGGATACAGCTGTATTACCTGTGGAAAACCAACAGAATGCTGTGAATTAAAGAACTACTTAGCACTATGTTAACCCTTTTGAAGTGAGATGCGTAGATAAGCTTCTAATGGTGAAAGTTGAAATTGGAGGTACTAATAATGAAGATATAATTGTAAATGAAAATTATTGCACTACGGTATAGATATAGTCCAATTGTCTGGAAACAATTATTGTTTTGAGGTTGGCATTGTTTTCAATCAAAGCCAGCGTAGGGAGATTACCAATTGTATAAAACTCTGGATCAATTACATGATCATCAATTTCCATCGTCTTGCCAAACAGTAACGGTTGAATAAAGTAGGAACTAGTCTGAGAACTGAGCTTTTGCAAAACATTACTTGCAAAAAAAGATGTGCCGTATAATCGTTCGGGCTTATTTAATGAACTATCTATAATACCACTTCCAGATAAGAGGAAGGTACGTATTACAGGTTGAGCATTCTGCCTGATTTGAAAAACCAAAAAAACTTCGATAAAACGGGTTGAATCTTGATCGAAATCGGTGATTTTGTTAAAAACAACTTTCTCAACCTCTGACTTCCAGATTGTTTGATCTAAATCTCTTTTTTGAGATAATCCATTATTATGTAACAGCAGAAACAGGATAATAAAGTATATTAAATGCTTCATGGTTAGTATTACTTTAATAATCAATATTAAATAAATACTCTTAGTTCTATTTCTTCAACGGCAAATCAACAGTAAACGTGCTGCCTTTCCCCAATACGCTATCCACTTTTACTTTGCCGCCATGTGCCTCCACCATCGTTTTTACATAACTCAACCCAAGACCAAAGCCTTTTACATTATGTACGTTGCCGGTGTGGGCCCGGTAAAATTTTTCAAACACACGGGCCAGTGTTTCTTTGTTCATACCAATGCCATGATCTTCTACTGTGATACGAATGGACTTGCCGATATTTTTTGTGGAGATGTTTAACTGAAACGAATTATCTTTCGAATATTTCAATGCATTGTCAACAAGATTGTTGATTAGATTGGTCAAATGCACTTCATCTGCTTCCATCAGATCGTTAACCGCAGTCAGCTGCACATCTACTTTGCCCTGCTTTTCTTCAATTTGTAATTGCAGATTGTTTAATACATTTTTAATGATCGCATGTACATGTAATTCACGCAGGTTTAACTGCACTTCCTGGCGCTCCATTTGTGCAGCCTGTAAAATAGATTCTACATGCTTGTTCATGCGTTTGTTTTCATCCTTGATCATGTTGGTGAAGTAGCTCAACTTCTCAGGATTGCTGAGCACCTTTTCATTCCGGAGAGCATCTACTGCCAATGAAATAGTAGCCAATGGTGTTTTCAACTCATGCGTCATGTTATTGATAAAATCATTTTTCATGTCGCCCAGTTTTTTCTGGCGCAGCAAGGTTCGTACCGTAAGGAAAAATGCTGTTACAATGATGAGAGTAAACAACACAGAACCTGCGATCATCCATCCCAGCGATTGGATCACATAGCTTTTTACGTCGGGCACCACAATCACAAACACCTCATCGGGTGCAAGACTTTCCAAAATACTTCCGCTGCTGGCCACTAAAGGATACCATGCTTTTAAATTATGCACCGTATCAGATGCCATTTCCATAAAGCGTGGCGATTTGAGCTCGTAATGCCCAAACACATTATCACTGGCTACGGCAAATTCAAATTCTGTATCCTTTAAATTCTGTCGCTGAAACGCTTTCTGCAGTTTTTCTTTTATTTCAAAAATGGTGAACCGGTTGGTTACAGAAAACTGTTTGTAAATATCATATCCATCGCCGGGGAATTTCATACCAGGCATGCGGCCCAGATTATTAAACGCATCGCTCCGCTGCACCACCAATTCCTCACCTACGGTTTGTATAACGGCTGATAATTTTTCTTTTAACTGCTCTTCCCTCAACAATGCAAGATTGCGCAGCCAGGATACCTGTACATAAATGATACCCAGTAACGACAATGTGATCAAAGCAATTATGACGGGAAAAATTCTTTTCATGTTTTGCGTTTACAATTGAATTGATTGTGTGAAACTGCAATGTCTGCAAAAATACCCGTGAAAGTAACAGGAAATAACTGATTTAAAAAGGCGGGTACTTTTTAACGTGGTTTTGACAGAAGCCTGCTAAAAAAAATGAAAATTTGAAAATTCCGATGTAAATTAATTCTATGATTGAACCGGGTACCGGCATATTATTGATCTCCGATCCATTTTTGAAAGATCCCAACTTCATGCGTACCGTTGTGTTGCTGTGCGAACACAAAGACGAAGGCAGTTTCGGGCTGGTGATCAACCGTGCATTTGAACAAACCCTGGATCAGTTGATTACCGACCTGGAAGGTTACGCTGTACCCGTACATTATGGCGGACCTGTGCAAATGGATACACTTCATTTTTTGCACCAACTGCCCAATGAAATTCCCGGCGGACAAGCGATCACAAACGATATTTACTGGGGTGGAGATTTTGATATGGTGATCAGCATGCTGAAAAAAGGCACACTCGATCTTGGAAAAATTCGCTTTTATCTGGGCTACAGCGGCTGGGGCAATGGACAACTCTCGGACGAAATGAAAGAAAAAAGCTGGCTAACGGCAAACGCTACCCGAAAACTTGTATTTCAGACAGAGATCGATCATATCTGGAAAGAATCGGTAAAATCATTGGGTGGAAAGTTTGAACAACTGATCCACTACCCGATTGATCCGCAGCTGAATTAATAACTAACTTTTCAAACGTCCATCTCGACTATCGCTCGATGGACTCAATAACTTCCTTCGATCCTGAGCGAAGCCGAAGGACGCTCAAGACTACTATACTTTCACTCTCGAAAAACTTAAGCTCTTCACCATCCAGTTAGGCAATGGCTTTTCGGGGTTTCTGTTTTTAAGATTTAAATACCAGCCAATCTTTTTAAGAATAGGAACACGATGTGTTTCTACATACTCGATCCATGTACCGTCGGGATCTTCGTTATAAGAGAAGTGACCTGCAGCTTCACCCATATCAAAACTATTGGCACTATCAACAGTAAACGGAAACCCATTTTCATTGCAAATGCGTTCATGCTCTTCGTATCCATTAATATCGAAACAGAGATGAATATATCCCTGATCGCCCCAATAACGGTTCTCAAATATTTTCTTTGGAGTGCGATCAGTTACTTCTATTAACTCAATGTATGTTGGACCAAGCAGTTTTGAAAACGCACCTTCCTGTTTGCGTGTATGACCAAGCATTACACGTTTGAAATGATGCTGGCCACCTGGCATTTTGCTGAACTCTTCGTAATGACCTTCATCCAAAAACAATTGCTTATCGTAGCCCAATACCTTTTCATAAAACGGAATTGCTTTTGCAATCGAACTCACACCAATCGTTACACCACATACACCACCGGTATATCTGCCTGTATCGCCAAACCAGTTATCATCGGCCATTACTTCAAAAATATTTCCGTAAGGATCTTTTAAGAAGAATGATTCAATACCACCCGGATTTTCTTTCGGTGCACTTAATAAATTCAAGCCTGCTTTCTGATACTCAGCATAAGCCGCTTTTACATTCTTACATTTTATTTTAATGACGAAGATGCCTGTATCGCCCAACTGCACTTCAAAAGCTGCCGGTTGCGATTTACGGCTGCGGTATTCCCAAATTTCGAAACCGCCACCACCTTGCATATTGATAGCAAGAATAGCATAACGCTCATGCCCTTCACCACCGGTATAACGCTTCATCAGCTCAGCACGGGCCGCATCTTTAAACACCACCACATCGGTTCCAAAATGTTTGTTATACCATACAAAAGCTTCGTCGGCATTGGTAACACCGATTCCTACCTGCTGAATACCACTGATGATCCTGCGCATATCATTTTTTTTGAAGTGCGTGAAGATAGGAAAGATGCAGAAAAAAACGGGGTGGAGAAATTGAAGTTTTTCAGCTACCTGTTCTGTTGCTATAAAGTTGATTATTCAATCGTTTCTAAGATAATGAGTTTCTTAATGTTTGCATCTTTTGTGTATCCTGCAATCTTTTTTTCATCTGTTATAATTTCCATACAGCTTATTTTGTTCGGTGCGATCATTTGTAGCATCAACGATGCTCCTTTAAACAGATTTGGCTTACCATCCAGGTACAACAATATTGTTTCGTTTACAGAAGTCATTGTATAAAACTGACGCTGTTCTGCTTTTTGTGCTCCCGTGTTCTGCGATGCATTAATATCGCCACCTTGCGGTAACAGGTCTTTGATTCGTTGTGTTTGTGCGTTGATTGTTGTAACGGAGCAGATAAACAGGATGAAGATGATGTATTTCATGTGCAGCTATTTGTAGTAAGATAAAAAAAGTCCCCCGTTTAGTAGCGGGGGACTTTTAAAATTTATCTGATGCTATTTAACAGCTTCACTTCCTTCAACCAGCACGGTTACTTTGTTATTGAGCACTTCTACAAAACCACCCTGAATCTTGTACGATTCATTACGGTTCTTTTCAACCAGCACTTTTAACTGTCCGGCTTTCAATGCACTCACCAGAGGAGCGTGGTTATCGAGCACTTCAAAGCTACCGTCAATACCGGGTAACTGAACGCCGATCACTTCGCCGCTGTATGTTTTTCCGAGTGGAGTTAATATTTCTAAATTCATACAATTTGAAAATTTGTGGATTTGGAAATTTAACAATGGGTATCATTTTCAAATTAACCCATTTTCAAATTTTCAAATTAATTATCCTTTCGCTGCTGCCATTAACTTCTTACCTTTTTCGATGGCATCTTCAATTGTACCAACGAGGTTGAAAGAAGCTTCAGGATACTCATCTACTTCACCATCCATGATCATGTTAAATCCACGGATTGTGTCTTCGATGCTTACGAATACACCTTTCAAACCGGTAAACGCTTCCGCTACATGGAATGGCTGCGAAAGGAAACGCTGTACTTTACGTGCACGGAATACAGTCATTTTATCTTCTTCGCTCAATTCATCCATACCAAGGATAGCGATGATATCCTGCAGTTCCTTGTAACGCTGAAGGATTAGCTTCACACGGTTGGCAGTATTGTAATGCGCTTCACCTACAATTGCAGGCGTAAGAATACGTGAAGTAGATTCCAACGGACTTACCGCAGGATAGATACCTAAGTCAGCGATCTTACGATCCAATACGGTAGTAGCATCCAGGTGAGCAAATGTTGTTGCAGGTGCCGGATCGGTCAAGTCATCCGCAGGTACATATACCGCCTGTACAGAGGTAATTGAACCGTTACGTGTTGAAGTGATACGCTCCTGCATCAATCCCATTTCTGTAGCAAGTGTTGGCTGGTAACCTACCGCTGAAGGCATACGGCCTAACAACGCAGATACTTCAGAACCTGCCTGTGTGAAACGGAAGATATTATCTACGAAGAACAAGATGTCCTTTCCTTTGCCGGTACCATCTCCATCACGGAAGTACTCAGCGATTGTTAAACCGGAAAGGGCTACACGGGCACGTGCTCCCGGAGGTTCGTTCATTTGACCAAACACGAAGGTTGCTTTTGATTCTTTTAAACCTTCCATATCCACTTTAGAAAGATCCCATCCACCTTCTTCCATGCTGTGTTTGAAGTTGTCACCATATTTCATGATACCAGCTTCAATCATTTCACGCAACAGATCGTTTCCTTCACGGGTACGCTCACCTACACCGGCAAATACCGACAAACCACCATAACCTTTAGCGATATTGTTGATCAATTCCTGGATCAATACGGTTTTACCTACACCCGCACCACCAAACAAACCAATTTTACCACCCTTTGCGTAAGGCTCAATCAGGTCAATTACTTTAATACCGGTGAAAAGCACTTCACTGGCAGTAGAGAGTTGTTCGAAAGCCGGTGGCTTTGCGTGGATGGCACGGCCATTCGCTTTGCTCACCTGTGGTAAACCATCAATTGCATCGCCGGTTACATTAAATAAACGGCCATTGATGGCCTCACCTGTTGGCATCAGGATGTTTTTACCGGTGTCAACCACTTCCATTCCACGAACAAGACCTTCGGTACCGTCCATCGCAATGGTACGTACGCTGTCTTCACCAAGGTGCTGCTGAACTTCCATTACCAGCACATCGCCGTTTGGACGTTTTAGTTCAAGTGCATTGTAAATTTCCGGGAGCTGACCGTTGCTGAACTGAACGTCTACAACGGCACCGATAACCTGTTTTACCTTACCAGTATTGGCCATATTGAATGTTATTTAAATAGATGGTTTTGAAAACTGGCCGCAAAGGTAAGTGTGGACGAATGAATTGCCAATTTGTAATGGCCTATTTTTAAAATTGGGGAAAAAAGCCTGATAATCGTGGGGCTATGAGCGTTTTGCACCTGATTTTTCTGCGGTTCGGGCTGTACGCTGTACCTCCGCTGCGCTGCGGTGCCGCTTCCATCCCGCAGCCAATGAACGGTATTACAATGCCCGGCTCTTTTTGCACAATGGCCTACTTTTCAAAACTTTTTGCTCACTTTGTGGTTATTAGGCCAATGTTCAACTTAAAATACAAACGAATGAAACGTATGTCTTTACGCTTTTTGTCAGCGGTATCAGCAATTGTATTCTTTGCTGCCTGCAACAACGAAACTGCAACAACTGAAACCAAAGAGCCTGTTCTCAAAGAAGAAAGTATTACCTACACCGGCGACAGTGTTACCATGAACGGCTTTGTGGTGTACGATGAAAGTATTGAAGGCGCCCGGCCCGCCGTACTGGTGGTGCCTGAATGGTGGGGACTGACAGATTATGGTATGATGCGTGCCCGTGAACTTGCCAAACTCGGTTACATTGCCATGGCAATTGATATGTATGGCAACGGTAAAACAGCCGACAACCCCGATAGTGCCGGCGCTTTTGCAAAACCCTTTTATCAAAACCCGCAAATGGCGAAGAGCCGTATTGAAGCGGCGATTGCAAAAATCAAAACCTATCCGCAAACCGATGCAACTAACGTGGCGGCCATTGGTTATTGCTTTGGCGGAGCAATGGTGTTGAATACAGCCCGCATGGGTATTGATCTCAAAGGCGTGGTAAGTTTCCATGGCAACCTGGTTGGCACACCATTAAATAAAGACTTGCTGAAATCAAAGATTTTGGTTTGTCATGGTGCAGCCGATCCCTTTGTTCCTGTTGAAGAAGTAGCCAAGTTCAAAAGCGAAATGGATTCTTCCGGCATTGCTTATACATTTAAAGAATATGCAGATGCAGTACATGCATTTACAAATCCCAATGCAACAGCCATGGGCGAAAAGTTTAAAATACCCATCAAGTACAATGCAGCTGCCGATACAGCCAGCTGGAACGATATGAAAGGATTTTTTACATCGCTGTTCCAACAACAGTAAATACCATTCAATTTTGGTGCAAGGGCCTTCTTTCAAAGGCCCTTTTTTTGTGATTACATGTAACAGCATTTTAATTCCTTACTGGCTTGGCTTGAAAGTATTTTGAACAAACTTTCTCCAGCGCACTCGTTTTCGTAAAAAAAGATTGCATTATCCCATTTATAAAATAAATTGAGGCACTAAAACAACTAACTCATGGCGCTTCAACCCTGGCGTACCGGCAAAATCATTCGCATTGTTGACGAAACCCCCAATACAAAACGTTATTGGATCCAACTTACAGAAATCGATGTGTTTGATTTTAAACCCGGCCAATTTGTACAACTCGAATTTCCTATTCATGAACAACAAAGCAAACGCTTACGCAGTTACAGCATTGCTTCCTGGCCCGATGGCACGAATGTATTTGAGTTGCTGATTGTATTGAACGAGCAGGGAGCAGGCACCACCTGGCTGTTTGCAAATGCAGTTGTAGGAACCGAAATTCCTGTACGTGGAGCAATGGGTGTATTTACACTACCCGACCCGATTGAAAAAGATCTGTTCTTTATTTGTACAGGAACAGGTATTGCTCCCTTCCGCAGCATGTCGCATTATATCAAACTGCACAATCTCCCACATAAAAATATTTACCTATTGTTTGGTACACGCAAAAAAGCAGACCTGTTGTATTACGATGAACTAACGCAACTGCAGCAAGAATTACCCGGCTTCCACTACGTCCCCACATTGTCCAGAGAAGAATGGGAAGGCCGCACCGGTTATGTACATCCCATCTACGAAGAGCTTTGTGCCAATAAACAGGAAGCAAGCTTTTTCCTTTGCGGATGGAAAGCCATGATCGATGAAACAAAAAAACGCATCATGGAAATGGGCTACGATAAAAAAGCTATTCACCAGGAATTATACGGTTAAAAAGAAAGTTGAGGTGAAACAGTTTTTTTAATGACAACGATCAATCATTATGAATCGTTCTGCATCGACCTTTCGCCCTTCAAAACAAAAATCGTTTTTCATTTCGCTGCATCTGAATAACTTTTATTCAAATGAATTCATTCGAAATGAATAAATGATGTATATTAATTCCTCAAACAAACCAAACGCATATGGGTGCTGCTTCACTCATTGTTTTAATTCTTGCTGCCATTGCCTTTTCGGCCGGTGCTATTCTGATTGCAAAAGTGGTAACCAAAGCCACAACGAATAAGCAAAAAGGCGAGCCTTACGAAAGCGGTATACCTACCCGTGGCCCCAGCTGGGTGCAGTTTAATGTCGGTTATTATTTATTTGCACTTCTCTTTCTCATCTTCGATGTAGAGTTGATCTTTTTATATCCATGGGCGGTAGCTGCTAAAAAAGTAGGCTTGCTTGCCCTTGTTGAAATCATTATTTTCTTTTTCATTTTATTCATGGGCTTTTTATACGCACACAAAAAAGGTGCGTTGAAATGGAAGTAACATTTACAAACAGTACCGGATGATAACACAACAACATACAGCAAGTGATTTTCCCGGAGAGATACATGAAACACCCGGTGGCGGCATCGTGCTGAGCAAGCTTGACGATGTAATCAACTGGGCACGTTCCAACTCATTATGGCCATTAACATTTGCTACCAGCTGCTGTGGTATTGAAATGATGAGTACCGCTGGTGCGAAATATGATTTCTCCCGTTTTGGATTTGAAGTGGCACGTGCTACGCCACGCCAGGCCGATGTAATAATTATAGCAGGAACCATCGTTAACAAAATGGCACCTGTACTGAAACGTTTGTACGATCAGATGGCCGATCCGAAATATGTAATTGCAATGGGTGCATGCGCCATCAGTGGTGGTCCTTTCTTTTATAATACATACTCTGTTGTAAAAGGAGCCGATCACGTAATACCGGTTGATGTATATGTTGCCGGCTGTCCGCCACGGCCCGAAGCATTACTGCATGCATTGATATCGTTACAGCAAAAAATAAAAATGGGTTTAACCCGTGAACAAATAAGAGAAGGAAAAGAAAGCGTATGACGAACGAAGAATTAAAGACTACTCTTGGTGAGTTAGCCGCAACTGCTGTTATTGATGAAGCAGATGCAAACGGCTGGCTTACTGTAAATGTAGAAGCAGCAAATTGGTTATCGTTTGCACAAAGCTTACGGAACGTTCCCGAACTGCAATTCGATTTCCTGTTTTGCTTAACCTGTGTTGACTGGAAAACACATCTAACGATGGTATATCATCTTCGTTCAACCATACACAAACACGAGCTGGTTGTAAAAGCAAAACTCGATCGTAACAATCCTGAAATGGAAACGGTTTCGCATATCTGGCGCACAGCAGAATTTCATGAACGTGAAGTGTATGAATTGTTTGGTGTGAAATTTCTGAACCATCCCGATCTGCGTTTACTGATATTACCTGATGGTTGGGAAGGAAAGAGACCATTACTGAAAGATTTTGAAGATCCGATTAACATGATCAGACTATAGCCCCCAACCCCTGAAGGGGAGCAAGGCAAGAATGACAGAATGAACTTTAAAAACAAAAAATTCTCGTAAGGAGAACATTGGCATGTTTGAAGAAGTAGGCACAACAACGGAAGGCGATTTGGTTATTAACATGGGGCCGCAGCACCCTGCCACACATGGTGTACTCCATTTAGTGGTTACGCTCAACGGCGAAACCATCAAGAATGTAGAACCGCATCTCGGCTACATCCATCGCTCTATTGAAAAAATGTGTGAGAGCCTTACCTATCGCCAGTTCATTTATGTAACAAGCCGCATGGATTATCTTTCTGCACACATCAACAACCATGCATGTGCGATGTGCGTGGAGAAAGGTTTGCAGTTAGAAGTACCGGCACGAGCACAGGTGATCCGTGTATTGATGGATGAACTGACACGTCTTGCTTCGCATGAATTATGGTGGGGAGCCATGGCAATGGATCTCGGTGCCTTCACTCCTTTCTTTCATGCGTTTCGTGAACGTGAAGTCATCAATGATATTATGGAAGAAACATGTGGTGCCCGCTTAACCATGAACTACATGGTGCCCGGTGGTGTGATGCATGATCTTCATCCCAATTTTCAACGTAGAGTAAAAGATTTTCTGCAGTTATACAAAGCCAAGATCCACGAATACGATGAACTGGTAACAGGCAATATCATCTTCCAGAACCGTATGAAAGGTGTTGGTATTATTTCGCCTGAAGATGTACTCTCTTACGGTTGTACAGGACCGGTAGCAAGAGGTAGCGGTGTAAGCAGCGATGTACGCAAGCTTTATCCGTATGAGATTTATGACAAGCTGGAGTTTGATGAAGTGTTAGAAGATGGCTGCGATTCCTTTGCACGCTACATGGTACGTATTCGTGAAATGCAGCAATCGGTCCGCATTATTGAACAGCTGATCGATAATATACCTGATGGGGAGTTCCAGGCAAAAACAAAAGCGGTATTGAAATTACCAAAAGGTGAGTTCTACAGCAAAGCTGAAACAGCACGTGGTGAGTTGGGCGTTTATATTGTAAGTGAAGGTGGCACAACTCCATACAGAATTAAATTCCGTTCGCCGGGGTTCTCGAATTTGTCAGCATTGAATCATTTGGTAAAAGGTGGAAAGATCGGCGATTTGATTGCAGCGATGGGAACATTGGATTTGGTGATACCGGATATTGACAGATAAGCCCAGCCTCCCCAAACCCCTCCAAAGGAGGGGCTTAGCAAGGCACAAGACCAGCTTGTTAAAGAGTTTAATGAATAGGTAACAAGCTGAATGAAAAACAAAAGACGAAATGCTGAATTACAATAAATAAATAGATTGAAAAAGCTGGGCCTCCCTCTCTACCGGAGAGGGAACGAGGGAGAGGCCTCTAAATAAAAATACATGTGGAGCTTAAGTAACATAGCAGCAAATATTGATCAATGGCTCAACGCAAACATGAGCCCTACCTGGGCGTTGATTGTGGAAATGGTGATTGCAGGTGTTGCCGTAATTGGTTTGTTTGCCGCACTCGGATTGGTATTGGTAATTATGGAACGAAAAGTATCGGCATGGATACAGATACGTCTCGGACCAAATCGTGTAGGACCAAAAGGTATGTTGCAATCCCTAGCTGACACATTGAAATTATTGGTGAAAGAAGGAATGACTCCCGGCGGTGCAGATAAATTGTTATTTAATGTAGCACCGTTTATTGCCATGATCGTTGCGATGCTCCTGCTTGCACCCATTGCCTTTGCAAAAGATTTTCAACTGTGGGATTTGAATATCGGCGTATTGTATATTTCTGCCGTATCATCCATCTCTGTCATTAGTATATTAATGGCGGGTTGGGCCAGTAACAATAAGTATTCGTTGCTTGGTGCTATGCGCAGCGGTGCACAGATTGTGAGCTACGAATTATCTGCCGGTCTTGCTGTACTTGCTATCGTTGTATTGACAGGCAGCTTACGCATCAGCGATATTATCCAGGCACAGGAAAACGGTTGGTGGTTATTTAAAGGGCATATTCCTGTGATCATTGCTTTTATCATTTTCATTATTGCTGTTACTGCTGAAACAAACCGTGCACCATTTGATCTGGCTGAAGCAGAAAGTGAATTAACTGCAGGCTTTCATACAGAATACTCAGGAATGAAATTCGCTCTCTTTTTCCTTGCAGAATATGTGAATGTGTTTATTGTATGTGCCATCGGTGCTACTTTATTCTTAGGAGGATGGATGCCGTTCCACATTGGCAACTGGCATGCATTTAACGGTGTGATGGATTGGATACCATCGAGTGTATGGTTCTTTGGTAAAACTTTCTTTTTAATTTTTGTGATCATGTGGTTCCGCTGGACTTTCCCCCGTTTACGGATCGATCAGCTGCTGAACCTGGAGTGGAAATATTTATTACCCATCAGTATGTTCAATTTACTGCTGGTAACATTGATTGCGATTATGGGTTGGCATTTTTAAAAACCAATCTCCTAAAGGGGTGTAAGGCAAGAACCTGAGTTTTGATTGTGCTTAATAACATGTGCGACAGAGATATTAAATAGTAAACTATAAAATAATTCCCCTTTAGGGGATAGGGGCTTATGTTTTTAAAACAATACATACAAGACATCTGGGGTGCGATCAAATCGCTGGCAACAGGTATGAAACGTACCGGTTACTATTTCACCCACCACAAAGAAATTATTACACAACAGTATCCCGATAACAGAGATACGTTGGTGTTACCTGAACGCTTCAAAGGTGAAGTGGTGATGACACATGATGAGAACAATGAACATGCCTGTACAGGTTGTACTGCTTGTGAACTGGCTTGTCCCAACGCAACGATCAAGATCATTACAAAATTTGATGTGGATGCAGAAACGGGTAAGAAGAAAAAAGCCATCGACACATTTGTGTATCATCTTGAGTTATGTACCATGTGTAACCTGTGTGTGGAAGCTTGCCCTACCGGTGCAATTAAAATGGCACAAACATTTGAACACAGTGTGTTCGACAGAAGTCAGCTGACGAAGAAGCTGAACAAACCTGGTTCGAAAGTGAGGGCGGGTGTTGAATAAAACCCCTCCCGGCCTCCCCTGAAAGGGAGGAGACCAACACACAAAGCTAGCTTCTGTAAAATGTAAATAAATAGTTAGCTGCCGAATGAAAAACAAAAGTTGAAATGCTTAATTACTATTGTTAAACTAAAAAAATACAGCTCGGCCTCCTTCTCTAAAGGAGAAGGACCGAGGATGAGGCCATGACAGCATCACAAATCATATTTTATCTCATCTCAGCATTTATTCTGAGCATGGGTGTTCTATCGGTAACCAGCCGCAAAATATTCCGTTCGGCAATCTGGTTGTTGTTTTCATTAATTGGTATTGCTGCATTGTACTTCTGGATGGATGTGCAGTTCATTGCTGCTGTACAAATTGTGGTATACGTTGGCGGCATTGTGGTACTCATCATCTTTTCCATATTCCTTACACAGCAGTCAGGTAAAGAAATGCCGAAAGCTCCGCTCTTACGAACAGTTGCCGGAGCATTGGCAGTACTATTTGGTTTTGCCTTTACCTATTTACTCATCGATCAATACGGATTTCCAACAATCGATCAGCCATTCGATAACGATGTTGCACGCATAGGTAACGCCATGCTTAATATAGAGCAAGGCGGTTATGCCTTACCGTTTGAAGTAGTAAGTATTCTGCTGCTTGCTGCTATGATCGGTTGTATTGTGATTGCCCTTAAAACAAAACCCGAAGAAAAATGAGCGACATACCCATTTCACATATTCTATTCGTAAGTACAGCACTGTTCTTTATCGGCATGTATGGTTTGTTTACCCGTCGTAACATGATTACGATGCTGATGGCGATTGAACTGATCCTGAACAGCGTCAACATCAACTTCGTGGTGTTTAATAAATATCTCTATCCCGATAAGTTAGACGGCATCTTCTTTACCATATTTATTGTAACCATTGCTGCGGCCGAAGCTGCTGTGGCGATTGCGATCATTATTAATCTCTACCGCAGTCATAAATCAATTGATGTGGAAGATGCAACTGACATGAAATACTAAGCGGCCCCCTTCCGACTTCCCCCAAAGGGTGAAGCCATCAAGGCACAAGGCCAGCTTAACAGAGAACTTGATGAACAAAAAAAACCAAATGATGCTGAATAAGCATCAAAAGATGAAATGCTTAAATACTATTGTTGATATAAAAAACTAAAGCCCGGCCTCCCTCTCTACCGGAGAGGGAACGAGGGTGAGGCATATGAACTACTCATCATACATCGCACTGATTCCGCTTTTGCCACTGGCAGCATTTGTACTGCTGGGTTTGTTTGGGCGAAAATATTTTAACAGGTCGGCAGGTATCATAGCCACATTGTTGTTACTTGTTGCAGCAGGTTTATCGTTGTACACCGCTTACCAATACTTTTTTGTGAACGGTAAAATGGGTGATGCATACCAAAGTATTACTGCTGTAAAATATACCTGGCTTACGTTCAGTGAAAATGTGTCCATCGATATGGGTATCCTGCTCGATCCTATTTCGGTGATGATGTTGGTGGTGGTAACGTTTGTTTCGCTGATGGTGCACATCTTCAGTCTTGGATACATGAAAGGCGAAGAACGCTTTGCAACGTACTACGCATTCCTCGGCCTGTTTACATTTTCAATGCTCGGTCTGGTTGTATCATCTAATCTTTTTCAGATCTATATGTTCTGGGAACTGGTGGGTGCGTCATCTTATTTGCTCATCGGTTATTATTTCCAGAAACCATCAGCTGTCGCTGCATCGAAAAAAGCATTCATTGTTACACGCTTTGCCGATCTTGGTTTTCTCATCGGCATTTTAATACTTGCATTCTATGGTGAAAGCTTAGACTTCAATACCATCATTCATAATTTAACCACTCAACAATCGTCACAGTTCTTAGCCATCACCTCTGCATCATTCATTGGTGTATCGGCTTTAACATGGGGATTGGTGATGGTGTTCATGGGTGGTGCAGGTAAGAGTGCGATGTTTCCGTTGCACATCTGGTTACCTGATGCCATGGAAGGTCCAACTCCGGTTTCTGCATTGATCCACGCTGCAACGATGGTTGTTGCCGGTGTATTTTTAGTAGCAAGATTATTTCCTGTTTTTTCTATCAACAGCGAGGCGTTATCAATTGTAACAATCATTGGTGTTACCTCTGCTTTGTTTGCAGCAGTAATTGCCTGCACACAAACAGATATCAAACGTGTACTCGCCTACTCTACCATGAGCCAGATCGGTTACATGATGTTTGCCTTAGGTGTAAGTGGTTACGGAGGTGAAAATGGGTTGGGTTATACGGCTTCCATGTTTCACCTGTTTACACATGCATTCTTTAAATCATTGTTGTTCCTTGGTGCAGGTGCCGTTATTCATTTAGTGCACAGCAACGAAATGAAAGACATGGGCGGCTTACGCAAACTGATGCCCATTACACACATCAGTTTCTTAATTGCCTGTTTGGCTATTGCCGGTATCTGGCCGTTTGCAGGCTTCTTCAGCAAAGAAGAAATTCTGTTGGCAGCCTATAATAAAAGCATGGTTGTTTATGTGATTGCTTTACTTACATCGGGCCTTACTGCGTTTTATATGTTCCGTTTGTATTTCTCCATTTTCTGGAACAAGGAAGCTGCAGTTCATGACCATCATCACGGCGAAGGAACATTCTCTATGAAATTGCCGTTGATCTTATTGGCAGTATGCAGTGTTGCCCTAGGCTTTATTCATTTCGGCGATTATGTTTCAAGTGATGGTACTGCATTAGGTTCTGAATTTCATCTCAGCTTTGCAGCTGCGCCACTTGCATTGGGTATCGGCGGCATTCTGCTGGCGATGTGGTTGTACAAAACAGCAAATGATAAACCCGAACGTTTGGCAACATCGCTTGGTGGCTTATACAAAGCAGCGTACAAAAAATTCTATATCGATGAGTTGTACCTGTTCATCACAAAGAAACTGGTGTTTAATCTTATCGGTCGCCCTGCAGCATGGATCGACAAAAACATCATTGATGGTTTGATGAATGGCTTTGCTGCAGCAACAGGATGGCTATCGAACCTCATCAAAACATTGCAATCGGGTAAAGTGCAAAACTATCTGCTGTATTTCTTCGGCGGTATTGCTGCGCTCGTGATCATATTTATTTACATCTGGAAACCATAACTATGAACTTATCCATACTTCTCATATTACCCCTTGTATTTTCACTGCTGGTATTAGTTGTGAAAGGTCAGCAGCAGGTACGCAGTGTTGCGTTGGCAGCAGCTGTAGCACAATTGGGTTTAAGTATTTATTTATTGATTCAGTTTTTGAGCGAACGTGCAGTAAACAGTACTGCTTATTTGTTTGAACACGATCACAGCTGGTATCATGCATTGAAGATCCATTACCATGTGGGTGTAGATGGTATTTCTGTTGCCATGATCCTGCTTACTTCCTTTGTTGTATTGGCAGGTGTACTGGTATCATGGAAACAGGAAAAGTTATACAAAGAGTTTTTCTTCCTGCTGTTGTTCCTGAGTTTAGGTGCGTATGGTTTCTTTTTATCGCTCGACATTTTCCTCATGTTCTTCTTCCTGGAAGTAGCCGTGATCCCGAAATTCTTACTCATCGGTATCTGGGGCAGTGGTAAAAAAGAATACAGCGCATTAAAACTGGCGTTGATGTTAATGGCCGGTTCTGCATTGGTGTTTGTGGGTCTTGCAGGCTTATTCTTCAACAGCAATGTGAATGGTGCACACACATTCGATATTGTGCAGCTTGCAGCGAATCCATTGCCGTCCGATCTGCAACGCTATTTCTTCCCCTTTGCATTTATCGGCTTTGGTATTTTCACTGCGCTGTTTCCGTTTCATACATGGGTACCTGATGGCCATTCCAGTGCACCAACAGCAGCATCAATGTTTCTGGCAGGCATCTCGATGAAGCTTGGCGGTTACGGTTGCTTGCGTGTTGCAACATGGCTGATGCCTGATGCTGCACAACATTATTCAACCATCATCATCATCCTCGCCTGTATCGCTATTTTGTATGGTGCGTTTGCGACGATGATGCAGACCGATCTCAAATACATCAATGCGTATTCATCCGTTAGTCACTGCGGCTTTGTATTACTTGGTATTGGTATGCTTACAAAAACAGCCATCAATGGTGCGGTGCTGCAAATGGTGAGTCATGGTTTAATGACAGCTCTTTTCTTTGCTGTGATTGGGATGATCTACGATCGCACACATACACGACAGGTGGCACAACTCGGCGGACTGTTAAAAGTAATGCCGTTCATTTCATCGGTGTTTGTGATTGCAGGATTGTGTTCGCTTGGTTTACCGGGTTTAAGCGGCTTCGTTGCGGAGATGACCGTGTTCATGGGTAGCTGGCAGCGTGCAGGTGCATTCTATCATACAGCAACAATCGTTGCCTGTGCATCGATTG
Source organism: Bacteroidota bacterium (assembly GCA_023428755.1). Classification (GTDB taxonomy): domain Bacteria; phylum Bacteroidota; class Bacteroidia; order Chitinophagales; family Chitinophagaceae; genus Lacibacter. Next base: position 32,782 of record JAEYWX010000008.1, on the reverse strand, counting down.
TTGTAACAGCTGTGTACATTTTACGTGCAGTTGGTTCCAGCATTATGGGACCGATGAAGAACGACGAGCATTTGAGTTTGAGTGATGCGGGCTGGCACGAACGCACAGCGGCAATTGTATTACTGGCAGGAATTTTAATTATGGGTATTGCACCCTTCTGGTTAACGGATTTAATTAATCCCGGTACCGAAGTACTGATGCAAAAGATTGGATCGATAAAGTAAATTAAGCGATGAGTAACTTTTTTCTTTTACTGCAACAGGAACTACTGTTAACGGCAATCATCTTTGTATTGCTCTTTGTGAAGCTTAGTGCAAAGCAATGGAACGATAAAACAGTTCTTTCCTTCGTCAATATTTTATTAGTGATAAACCTGGCTGCCGGTTTCTTTTTTAAAGAAAAAGGAATGCTGTTTGGCGATATGTTTCAAACCAACGATCTGCTGCGGTTAGAAAAAAACATTCTTAACCTCGGCACTTTACTTATTTCGTTGCAGGCATACAACTGGCTGTTGAAACACAAACACGCCATTGAATTTTATCTGCTGATGCTTTCTACTTTACTCGGCATGTTCTTTATGCTGAGCAGCAGCAACCTGCTGATGTTTTATGTTGGTCTTGAACTGGCAAGTATTCCGTTGGCTGCATTGGCTAATTTCGACCTGGATAAAAAACGTTCATCCGAAGCAGCCATGAAATACATCATGAGTTCGGCATTTGCATCGGGCTTATTGCTGTTTGGTATTTCACTGATCTATGGAATGATCGGGTCGATCGGCTATGCTGAAATCGCTGCAGCTGCATCTGACAATCCATTGTTCCTGTTTGGTTTTATTTTACTGATCGCAGGTTTTGGTTTTAAAATATCTGCTGTGCCGTTTCATTTATGGACAGCCGATGTGTACGAAGGCGCACCCGTTGCAGTCACCTCCTACCTCTCTGTTATTTCAAAAGGCAGTATGCTGTTTGTGATGACGAGTATATTGTTTACCGTATTCGGTAATCTTCTCTTCCAATGGTATAATATCTTAGCAGTGCTGGCTGTACTGTCAATGATCGTTGGCAACCTGTTTGCCATCCGTCAGCAAAATATCAAACGCTTTCTTGCTTTCTCTTCCATATCACAGGTGGGTTTTATATTAATCGGCATGTCGGGAGCAAATGTAGAAAGCCACAGCTCAGTTGTTTATTTCGTATTGGTGTATTTGTTCTCTAACCTCGCCGCCTTTGCTGTGATCAATGTGATCAGTGAAGCAAGCGGCAAAGAAAATATTGATGATTACAAAGGATTGTACAAAACCAATCCTGCGCTTACATGGGTACTGGCGATTGCCTTGTTTTCACTTGCAGGTATCCCGCCAACAGCTGGTTTCTTTGGTAAATTCTTTTTACTGTTGGGTGGTGCAAGTAAAGGCAATTACCCGCTCATTATTGTTGCTGCGTTGAACATGGTGATATCGCTTTACTATTACTTACGCATTATCAAAGCCATGTTTATGGATGCCAACGAAACACCTCTTGAAAAACTGGCACTCAGCTGGAGCCCGAAAATTTCGATGGTTGTTTGTATGGCAGGCATTGTTATAACCGGCATTGTAAGCGGTGCATATGAATATATTTATTCGTTACTGAAATAGTTTTTCAAATCGTACTTCATACTTCTTAAACGGTACTTGTATATGGCTATTAATAAAAATCATGAGTTTGAAGAGCTGGATGGCGTAAAGTGCGGCATTGTAGAAAAAAATGCATCGGCCGAACGTGTAGCCTTTCTAAAAAACTTACTTGAACAAAACAGATATACTGTAGTTGTGGCAGCCTCTCCTCCACCAAAAGCAGCACCCGCACCAAAACCTGTTGAAGGTGAAGCACCGGCTTTTCCCGTGGAAGCACCTCCTCCACCATCAACATTTACGATTGGTGTTACGGATGTAACCTTCAATCCTACCAATGCGATATTCGGTCGTTTACTGAAAACAAAAAACGGAAAGGTAGTTACACTGGCCTACTGGAAACAGGAAGAACAAAGCAGTGATGATACAATTCCTTATTTTGCGGAAGACGAAATCATCAGCAAATGGAAGTAAAAAACATGTTCGATCAAAAGGCGTTTGAAGAAATTTATCAACGCTTGCAAAATCTTACCATCAATCATCAACGGCAATGGGGAAAAATGACAGCCGCACAAATGCTCACCCATTGCAAAGAAGCGTACAAAGTTCCACTTACCAGCAAACCGCTGAAGCGAAAACCCATCAGTTATATTGCCTGGCTGTTTCGTCCTGTGTTGTATAATTCCAGGCCATACGGCAAAAGTTTACCTACTGCGCCCAATTTTATTGTTACAGACGAACGTGATTTTGAAAAAGAAAAAGCGGAGATGCTTTCGATCACCAAGGCCTTTCATGAAAAAGGAGCTGCCGGTGTGGGCGACAAAGTACATCCCTTCTTTGGAAAAATGACGGCCGAACAATGGGGCAAGAGTATGTGGAAACATCTGGATCATCATTTACGGCAGTTTGGAGCGTAAATAATCACACATCAATCATTCTTTGCTAAAACGAAAAACATACAGGAAGCTATTCTGGCTGTTGCTAACAGGATTTATTATCATGAATGTTATTGCATTCTTCCATGCTTATAAGTTCACACATTTCTCTACTTCTGTTTCAGAAAAAACAAAAAGCCCGGAAAAACTTTCAGTCATCGCAAAAATAAAAACACTGATCACAGGTGTTAACAATCCCCGCCCTGTAAACAAACCAGTTGACAGTAGCTATCGTATTGATATCATTACACTGCAAAGCAACAAAAAGATCGAATGCTGGTATATACAATCAAATGCGGATATTGATTCAGCCAAAGGCACTGTTGCTATCTTTCACGGGTATAGTGGAGAAAAATCATCTATGATGGATAAGGCCGAAGAATTTCTTAAGCTTGGTTACAATACACTATTGGTTGACTTTATGGGTAGCGGTGGTTCGGAAGGAAATCAAACCACACTTGGATACAAAGAAGCAGAGCAAGTAAAAACTGTTTTTGAATATTTACAGCAAAAGGGCGAACAACAGATTTACCTGTTTGGTACTTCGATGGGAGCTGCAGCTATTCTGAAGTCCATTCATGATTATCAGATAAAACCAAAAGCGATTATTCTAGAGTGCCCCTTTGGTTCCATGTATGAAACTACCTGTGCAAGATTCAGAAACATGAATGCTCCTGTTTTTCCTATGGCAGGGCTCTTGGTTTTCTGGGGAGGTGTACAAAATGGTTTTTGGGCATTTGAACACAAGCCAACCAAGTATGCCAAATCTGTAACATTCCCAACCTTACTGCTCTATGGCGAAAAAGATAAAAATGTAAGCCGTTCGGAAACAGATGCTATTTTTGAAAACCTGAACGGCAAAAAACAACTGAAAACTTATGCTGAGGCCGGACACGAAAATTACCTGCTGAATTATAAAAGAGAATGGATCCAGGATATCACATCATTTTTACAAACCAACTAATAAAAAACCATGGCACAGAAACAAATCTCTGAAATGACTACCGAAGAACTCAACAAAAATCTGAAACTGATGCGTGTTGCCATTGCGGTGATTTCAGCATCTATTGGTGTAATGATCGTTTCGGCTATTGTAAGCTACTCTAAGAAAGGATTTTCGGTGTTTACAGTCTTGCCCTTAATGTTTGTCCCGATCCTGACAATGAACATCGCCAATATGAAAAAGATCAAGACTGAATTAGAATCAAGAAAATAATGCAATCGCTAGTTCTTAAGAAAGAAATGCTACGATCGAAATACAAAATCACTGTTTACACAAATCAAAAGGGAGCTTCTTTCGAAACTCCCTTTTCTTTATTCATATGGATTAATCACATTATAAACCTTTCAAGGTTTCCAGGCGCTCCCATCTGCTCACTTTTGCTTCCTGTGCCTGATCCATAAAGCGTGCTGCCAGTTCAGGATCTTTTGCTTTAATGATGTTGAAACGGTTTTCATGATACATGAATTCACTCAGATCTAATGATGGATCTTTTGAATCAACAACAAACCGCTGACCTCTTGGCTTCATTGGATTGTAGTGGAACAATGGCCAGTAACCACTCTTCACTGCAAAATCCTGTTCTTCTGCTCCATGTGCCATATCAATACCATGTGCAATACAATGGCTGTAGGCAATAATCAACGATGGACCGGGATAAGCTTCTGCTTCAAGTATGGTGCGGATGGTATGCATATCATTTCCACCCATTGCTATTTGTGCAACATACGCTGTACCGTGTGCAATGGCCTGCAGTGCCAGATCTTTCTTACCGGTTGTTTTACCATTAACACTAAACTTAGCACTTGAACCCAATGGTGTTGATTTCGATTTTTGTCCACCGGTGTTGCTGTACACTTCAGTATCCAATACCATGATGTTTACATTTTCACCGGTGCTGAGGATATGATCCAAACCACCATAACCAATATCATAAGCCCAACCATCACCACCAACGATCCAGATCGATTTTTCTTCTAAGAAATCTGCAAGGTGGAAGAGATTCAATGCAGCCATTGAACGTTCAAGACCTAAACGATGTTTCAGTTCTTTAACTAACTCATGTTTCTCTGCAAGTTCTGCTTCTGTAGTACCGTTGTTATTGATGATCTTATCAACCAGGTCTTCACCGATCATCGGGCGCAATTCATCGAGCAACTGCAAAGCCATTTCTTTTTTCTTATTGCTCGCCATGCTGATACCTAAACCAAACTCGGCATTATCTTCAAACAAACTGTTTGCCCAAGCCGGACCAACACCTTCTTTGTTTTTTGTCCATGGTGTGGTTGGTAAGTTACCACCGAAGATAGATGAACAACCTGTTGCATTGGCAACGATCATACGCTCACCAAACAATTGGGTTAAGAGTTTAATGTAAGGTGTTTCGCCACAACCGGCACATGCACCGCTGAACTCAAACAATGGCTGGAAGAATTGTGAACCCTTCACGGTATTCTTGTTCACTCTTGTACGATCTACTTCAGGCAGCGTTAAGAAATAATCCCAGTTTTCTTTTTCCTGTTCCTGGATATCTGTTTTATCCATCATGTTGATGGCTTTATGACCGGGATCTGTTTTACTTGTTATCGGGCAGAACTCAACACACAATGTACAACCGGTGCAATCTTCTGTCGACACTTGTAAGGTGTATGCTTCTGTTTCTTTGTTCCACTCTTTACCAATGGGATCAACATGTTTCCAACCTTCAGGTGCATCAGCAAGCAATGCTTTATCATACACTTTCGGACGGATAGCTGCATGCGGACAAATCAAAAAACATTTACCGCACTGTGTACACAATGATGTATCCCAAACAGGTACTGCATCAGCAATATTGCGTTTCTCCCACTTCGTTGTACCACTGGGGAACATCCCATCTACAGGAAATGCACTCACAGGTAATTCATCACCTTCGCCTGCAATAATTTTACCCAACACCTGTTTTACAAAATCAGGTGCAGCATCAGGCACAGGCGCATCAATTGGTTTATCGCCAATTGCATATTGTGCATAATCCACTTCGTATAAATTAGCCAATGTTTGATCAACGGCTTCATAGTTCTTTTGCACAACCGCTTCACCTTTTTTCCAATAACTATCGTAAATAGCTTCTTTAATTTTTGCAATCGCTTCTTCACGTGGCAACACATTGCTGATGGCGAAGAAACAGGTTTGCAGAATCGTGTTGATGCGGTTACCCATGCCTGCATCTTTTGCTACAGTGTAGGCATTAATGGCATAGAACTTTAATTTTTTATGAACGATCTCTTCCTGGATCTTTTTCGGCAACTTACTCCACAACTCTTCTTTTTCATACGGTGCATTTAACAGGAACACGGCTCCCGGTTCTGCATCTTTTAAAATATCGTACTTGGTTAAATAGTTGAAGTGATGACAGGCCACAAAGTTGGCCGACTGTACCAGGTAAGTTGATTGAATCGGATGTTTACCAAAACGTAGATGCGATACGGTTAACGAACCTGATTTTTTTGAATCATATACGAAGTAACCCTGCACATGATCGTTGGTTTTATCGCCAATGATCTTAATGGAGTTTTTGTTGGCACTTACTGTACCATCGGCACCCAAACCAAAGAACAAACCACGGAACTGGTGCTGCTCTTCCAGGTTAAATGTTTTATCGTATTCTAAACTTGTATGTGTAACATCATCATCAATACCAATGGTAAAGTGATTTTTTGGATGTTCTTTTTTCAATTCACGGAACACCGCTTTCACCATTGCAGGAGTAAACTCTTTGCTCGATAAACCATAACGTCCGCCAATCACATGTGCATGATGATTTTCCTGTGCTTCGTTCAATGCATTCACCACATTCATGTACAAGGGCTCGCCAATACCGTTGGGTTCTTTACAACGGTCGAGCACCGCAATACTCACCACACTCTTCGGTAATGCTGCCATAAAGGCTTCCACATCCAGCGGACGGAACAAACGCACCACGATCATTCCCACGTGTGAACCATGTTCATTCAAATAATCAACGGTTTCTTTTACTGCGCCGGCGGCAGAACCCATCAATACAATGACACGATCGGGATGAGCATGACCATAGTATTCGTACAATTTATATTTACGTCCGGTTAACGTTGCAAACTCATCCATTACTGTTTGTACAGTTGCAGGCACTTTTGCATGATAGGTATTCGCCGCTTCCCTGTTTTGAAAAAACACATCGGGGTTTTGTGCAGTACCACGAATGGAAGGATTGTTCGGATTCAATGCACGGTAGCGGTGTGCATGAATGGCTTCCATATCCATCATGCGTTCAATGATCTCATCAGGGATTACTTCTACTTCATTCAACTCATGCGAAGTACGGAAGCCATCAAAAATATTGAGAAAGGGAACTCTTGAACGAAGTGTGGAAGCTTGTGCAATCAACGCCATATCCATTACTTCCTGCGGATTATTGCCGAACAACATGGCAAAGCCTGTTGAACGCACCGCCATCACATCACTATGATCGCCAAAGATCGAAAGCGCATGTGTAGCTAAACTTCTTGCAGCAATATGAAACACTGTTGGCGTTAACTCACCCGCAATTTTATACATGTTCGGAATCATGAGCAGCAAACCCTGCGATGCTGTAAAGGTTGATGCCAGTGCGCCGCCCTGCAATGCACCGTGTATGGCACCGGCAGCACCGGCTTCACTCTGCATTTCCATAATGCGGGGCACCGTGCCGAAAATATTTTTCATGCCTTTGGCACTCCATTCATCGGCCCACTCGCCCATAGTGCTCGATGGAGTGATGGGATAAATAGCGCATACTTCATTGCACTTATAGGCAATGTAAGCGGCGGCCTCGTTGCCGTCCATAACTTCGTATTGTGCTTTTTTCGGCTGTACTGCAGTGATTGTTGCTTCCATGATTGACTGATATTTGAAGCAACGAATTTACCCGACACCCGGAGGGTGATACATGACCATCATCAGCCAAAAAGCTAATTGATATGAGGTAAGGCAGGTTTGGTTACGGGCTGTATCTATAATGGCATCGGCTGTTGCCACGCTCGGTTGAAAGTTCCGTTTTCATAGCGGCAAGGTGGGCAGTGGTGCAATAAAGTAGAAGATGATCAGGGCTTTACAACAGCCGTTGTTGCGTCGCCTGACCAATAACTTGTTTTGATTACGACATATATCCGACAAAAATATCAACCCTGGTAAGTGATCAACGAAAACATCTTTTACATGATGGATAAATTATAAAAGAAAAATACTCCAAGAATCAAAGTGATGATAGATGCATAGTTGTGTACTTTGGCCATAAAATAATTTTCATCATCTGGATATGACCTGATGTACAAAGTAAACGTTCCTCTGAAATTTACCAAAAAGCTTCTCCAATTTCCATTTACAGTAATATGATTTCTATAAAAGTCATCAAAATAGAAAATACATAACACAAACTTAATTAGTGCAAAAAATAAAAGTATACCGCCAATAATATCATAATACTTGGCTACAAAAACTGTTACCGCTGGCACTTTCTCTTCCGCAATAACCTTTCCATTTTCGAATTTGATAACCCTCAAAATATAGCGATCACCCTGAAACGGAAAGATCAGTTCCTTTTGAGCGAGCTGGCAATTTTCGTCATACTTCTCAATCTGAATCAACTTCCGATCAACCAGTTCCTTTTGACAAATACATCCGTTAACTGAAATAAGATTTCGGCTTACCGGGTTGTTATCTTTAAAATTTATGACCGCAGCTTTCAGCATGTACGTTGAATCATAGTAAACATTCCACTCTCCTTCCAATGAAAAATCGCAACTCTCATATAACACATTGCTGAGGGTACTATCATATATCTTTGTACAACTTTTCTTTACAACATACCCTGTTGCCTTTAGATTTCCAGAGGAGTAAAACTCGGATACTTTGCCGTTATTTATAATTTTGTGTATTGTTCTCGTATTGTCTTTCTCATAGTAAACAGTATCAATATCCTTCCAGCCAAATTCTTCTGTACTGAGTGTGTTTGCAGGATTTAGATCTTGTGCAAGAGGTTTACTACTTACCAATAACAACAGCGTGAAAACAAAAAATGCGAAAATTTCTTTCATAAATATTTTTAAAGGTGTTTGCCATGCTAACTAAACCTTAGATTTTTCTGGCGCAAGTGTTCCGCAGGACCACTTGATGCCAGTAAAAAGTTGAGGTCGCAAATTGTGACATCAACAATTGCATCACTCAAAACTCCACATCCCGCAAATCTTCTGTATCTCTTGCAACAGGTACACCGTTTGGGTCTAAGATCATGGCTTCCTGTATGGGTGTTTCACCTAACCGGTCGCCACTGGCAATCAGTTTATACCCGTTTTCATATTCGGTATAGTAACCGCAGGGAAATGCAGCATAACCATTGGGTAACTGTACTCTTTTCTGCTGTTGAAATCCCCAACCAATTACTTTTTGATGCAGAATGAATGTATTAAATGCTTCGTTGAATGTCATATAACTATTTAACCGGTGATAATTTTAGCAGGTTACAGTTTCCATTTTCTAACTCCAATTACACAAGTCAACAGTCCGGCCAACCCAAACAACAGCGCAACAGGTAATTGACCAATTGTACGGATCAATGCATTCAATTGCTGCAAACGGGACGAATCGGTATTGTTCATCGGTTCGTACTCATCGTACACAAACCATGCAAAATACAGCAGCAATACCCCGGCAAATAAAACAATAATGGCTTCTCCCCTTTTGCTTTTCATGTGTTGTTGAATTAAATAAAGGTTGGTTTCCCGGAACTAATATAAAATTAATTTGCCAACTCCCTTATCCATCGTAATATTGCGATGAAATGGGAACAACCAAAACGGAAATATTTACCGCCAAACAAAACAAGCTGGCGGCTACGCTCAAAGCACTGGCCCATCCGGCACGCATTGCCATTCTGCAACATTTACTGGCAGCGGAACATTGCATCTGCGGCAACCTGGTGGAAGAACTGGGTTTGGCGCAGGCTACTATTTCGCAGCACTTAAAAGAATTAAAACAGATCGGCATCATCAAAGGCTGCACAGAAGGTACAAGCGTAAGCTATTGCATAAATGAAAAGGAATGGAAAAAAGTGGAAGCACTGGTAACAGGTTTCTTTCAAAGCCTTCCTGTTTCCAAAGAAAACAATTGCTGTTAATCATCAACTATATTCAACAAATCAATCACTATGTTTCAACCCATAAAAGAACGTTGTGCAGCACTTGCCAACAACTTTAAAGAAATTCCAGCAGAACGAAAATTGTTGCTGGAAAAAGTTGCGGATTATATTAAAACCAAACAGGCGAACAAGGAAGCTGTTAACCTGATCTATGTTTGCACGCACAATTCACGCCGCAGTCATTTAGGACAGGTGTGGGCAGCAGTAGCAGCAGCTTACTATGGTGTTGAAAATGTTTCTACTTTTTCCGGTGGTACCGAAGCAACAGCCTTTAATCCCAATGCAATTGCTGCATTAACGGCAGCTGGTTTTCGTATCAACAAAACAGATGAAAGCAACAACCCTGTTTACGAAGTATTTTTTGCAGAGGATCAATTCAGCACCTGTTTTTCGAAAGTGTACAATCACGAAGAAAACCCTATGCAAAATTTTACAGCCATCATGACTTGTTCAGATGCAGATGAGAATTGTCCGTTCATTCCCGGCTGCGATCTGCGTATTGGCACTACTTACAACGATCCCAAAGCATTTGACAATACGATTCTGCAAAATGAAAAATATACCGAACGCAGTAATCAGATAGGGATGGAGTGTTTGTATGTGTTTTCGAAAGTGGTTGAGTAAAAAACAATCATTCATTTATTCGGCAGACTGCTTCGTGCCTCGCAGTGACGCTCCGTAACTTGTATTTCGTCAAAAGAAAGTAACTCTCCATTAAACGTCATTGCGACGAAGGAAGCAATCTCATACAACAAAAAAAAGTCTATATGTAAGATTGAAGTATAAAACAACAGGAGTTCAATGCTTCATTTTATTGCAGAACTTTACGACTGTATCAATTGAAACACTAATGCTGCAATCATTGCACCGATGATCGGACCAACGACCGGTATCCAGCTATATTTCCAATTACTGTCTCGCTTTACTCCGATTGGTAAAATGAAGTGCATAATACGTGGACCAAGATCACGTGCAGGATTAATGGCATAGCCGGTTGGTCCGCCAAGGCTCACGCCAATACCCAGCACCAGTAATGCAACAGGTAATGCATCCAATGCACCGAGTTTTGCTTCAGGTGCACTAATGAGCAACGCACCTAACATTAATACAAATGTGCCGATGGCTTCTGTTGCCAAATTGTAAAACACATTGGGAATGGCAGGCGAATTACAAAACACCGCCAACTTTGCTTCCACATCTTCTGTTGCATCAAAATGTTGTTTGTATGCCAGCCACATTAAAAAAGAACCAGTCATTGCACCAAGAAATTGTGCAAGAATATAAAAAGGCACACTTGCCCAGTCGAACTTACCAATACTTGCAAGCCCAATGGTGATGGCAGGGTTCAAATGTCCGCCACTGTAATTGGCACTGCTGTACACTCCCACAAATACCGCCACTGCCCAACCAAATGCAATCACAATTAATCCACTGCTATTGCCTTTTGTTTTAGCTAACAGCACATTGGCAACAACACTGTTACCTAATAACAATAATAACATGGAACCGATGTATTCTGCAAGAAAAGGAGACATATGGAAAGCAGTTTATAGTTTTTAGTTTATGGTTTGGAGTTAAAAACAACCGTTCACCTTTATTCATTTACTATGGCTTTGCTAAGTGATCATCTTTGACTTTCACAACCACAAACAAAAAACCATAAACAAGAAACAGTTATCTCAACACATACCCCTCTGCCACTTTATAAAAATCGTTCAGCTGCTGTTGTTTCCACTGTTCATCTTTGTTCAGTTCTTTCATCATAATATCAGCAACAATTGGTGCGGCGGCAATGGCTGCTTTGGCATCGAGGAACAACGCTCTTGTTCTGCGTGCCAGCACATCTTCCACGGTCATGGCCATTTCATTTCCCACAGCCCACACAACTTCTGCAATGGTATAAGGTAAATCGGGATGGATCAATTGTGAAAAACCCTGGTGCTGCAGGTAGCGGATGGCGGCTGCATCGCTTCCGTAATAATAGAGCGGATCATCAAAATCAACTTTCTTCATCCAGCCATGCAGCTTCATGGTTTCGGTTTGACAACGGGTATAAGCAAGGCCACCTTCGTAATGCGCTTTCAGAATTACTTCCTGCGCCATCTTGCGATAGGTTGTCCATTTACCGCCGCTGATATTGATCATGCCGCCTTTGGAAACCCAAATAGTATGATCACGTGGAAGCACAGCTGTTTTTTTCTGTCCGGGCACTTTCACTAACGGACGCAAACCAGCGAATACACTTTTTACATCGCTGCGTTTTAAACCGGTATGTACATAGCGATTGAAATGGTTGATTACAAACTCTACTTCTTCATCCAATGCTTTTGGTTCAATTTCGGCTGTATCTACACTGGTATCGGTTGTACCAATAATTACTTTGTCATGAAACGGAACAGCAAACAATACACGACCATCATCGGTACGTGGAATAAACAATGCCTGATCGCCGGGGAAAAAAGTTTTATCCACTACAATATGTATTCCCTGTGAGGGCGATACGGTTTTTGTTAATCCATCATCATCCATTTTCAACACTTCATCAACAAACACACCGGTTGCGTTGATCACTACTGTACCTCTTGCTTCATGTTGTTCGCCGGTTAAACAATCGCTGATGCATACACCTGCTACCCGTTCCTGTTCATGTATGAGACCGGTCACCTTGCAATAGTTCAACACCGTTGCACTTACATCAGCAGCAGTTAATGCCAGCGATACACACAAACGTGCATCATCGAACTGACCATCGTAGTACGCCACACCACCGCTGAGTTTTTTTCCATCCAGTCCTTTGATGTATTCCTGTGTTTTTTTGATCGAAAGAATTTCACTCGGACCTAAACTCAACTTGGCCGATAAAAAATTATATACTTTCAAACCCAGACCATAATATAATTTTTCCCACCAGCGATACGCCGGCAATACCAACTTCAACCGATGTGCAATATGCGGCGCATTCTTTAACAACAATCCACGTTCACGCAAGGCATCACGCACCAACCGGAAATTCCCCTGCTGCATGTAACGTACACCACCATGAATGAGTTTGGTTGAACGGCTGGATGTGCCTTTGCCGAAATCGTGTTGCTCGAGTAACAGTGTTTTGTAACCACGTGCGGCTGCATCAACAGCTGCCCCCAAACCAGTAGCACCACCACCAATAATGATGATGTCCCAATGATTGGTGGTTTTTAATTGTTGTATTTGTTGTGAACGATTCAAGAATCAGTTTATCGTTTTTAGTTTGTTGTTTATGGTTGCCATCAGGACTTTGCAATATTACTCAATGCTATCGAAGTTGGAGTTGTTTATCGTTTGAAGTTTTTAGTTTATGGTTGAAAATTTCAAGTCAACAAAATATTCAACCACTCTAAAGGTTAAAGAACAATAAACCATAAACTTCAAACCAGAAACCTTAGAAACTCTGTGCTGCCTTCACCGCCTTCAACCATCCTTCATACAAGGCTATGCGTTTGTCTTCGTCTAATTTTGGTTCAAAGCGGCGTTCGACTTTCCATTGCTCCTGAATTTCATCGATGCTGCTCCAATAACCCGTTGCCAGTCCGGCAAGATAAGCTGCACCCAATGCTGTTGTTTCCGTCACCTGCGGACGAACAACCGCTGTATGCAAAATATCGCTTTGAAACTGTAGCAACCCATTGTTGATGGTTGCACCACCATCCACTCTCAACTCAGCAATGGAAATACCTGCATCAGCTTCCATTGCTTTTAATACATCAGCTGTTTGGTAAGCAATACTGTCGAGCGCCGCTTTGGCAATATGTGCAGCAGTTGTTCCTCTCGTCATGCCTACCATCGTTCCTCTGGCATGCTGGTTCCAGTATGGCGCACCTAAACCGGTGAAAGCAGGAACAACATAAACACCTTCACTATCGCTTACTTTTGCTGCCAGTTTTTCGACATCACCCGATGAACGGATAATGCCCAACCCATCACGTAGCCATTGCACAACTGCACCTGCAATAAACACACTTCCTTCCAATGCATATTCTGTTTTGCCGTTGATCTTCCAGGCAACGGTTGTCAACAGATTATTACGGGAGATCACTGCTTTCTCTCCTGTGTTCATCAACATAAAACAACCCGTACCATAGGTATTCTTCACCATCCCTTCTTTGGTACACATTTGCCCGAACAATGCACTTTGCTGATCGCCTGCAATACCTGCAATGGGGATATTGGTAGCCGTTAGTAAATTTTGTGTGGTACCAAATACTTCGCTGCTGCTGCGTATTTGCGGCAACATATTTCCGGGAATATTGAATATTTTTTCCAACTCACCATCCCACTGCAAGGTTTGCAGATTCATCAGCATGGTACGACTGGCATTGCTTACATCCGTTGCATGCACTTGTCCTTTGGTAAGATTCCAGAGCAGCCACGAATCAATTGTACCAAAGCATAGTTCACCTTTTTCGGCTCTTGCTCTTGCGCCTTCTACATGATCCAGTATCCATTTTACTTTCGATGCACTGAAGTATGCATCAACCACTAACCCTGTTCGTTGCTGAATTAAGATGTGCAGATTTTTCCGTTTCAGTTCATCGCAAAAATCAGCGGTTCTTCTATCCTGCCACACAATGGCATTGTAAATGGGTTTACCTGTGTTGCGATCCCACACCACTGTTGTTTCCCGTTGGTTGGTAATACCAATGGCATGAATCTGCTCCGTTGTTAATCCTGCTTTGGTAATGGCTTCTGCAGCCACACCTAATTGTGTGCTCCATATTTCTTCCGGATCGTGTTCTACCCAACCCGGCTGCGGAAAAATCTGTTTGAATTCTTTTTGTGCAACGGAAACAATGGTTCCATCATGATTGAACACAATGGCACGGCTGCTGGTTGTTCCCTGGTCGAAGGCAAGAATATATTTTTTCATATAACAAGTTGTGAGACCTCTAAGATTTACAGAACTGGAATTGCTGTGCTGCTAACCTCATAGGTCTAGTTAAAGCGAACCCTTACTTTTGATAACTAAAGAAAGGCACATGCAATTGGTTGAAGTTAAAGATAAACAGTCAGCAAATGAATTTTTGCAGGTGGCTGTGAATTTGTATCAACACGATACAAACTGGATCCGTCCGCTGGATAAGGATATTGAACAGGTATTTGATGAAAAGAAGAACAAAGCGTTTCGCCATGGCGAAGTGATCCGATGGGTGTTAAAGAATGACGATGGTAAACTTATCGGGCGTATTGCTGCCTTCGTCAACAAAAAATATAAATCGAAAGGTGATGATGTGCTTGTGGGTGGTATTGGTTTTTTTGAATGTATCAACGATCAATCGGCTGCCAATTATTTATTCGATACCGCCAAACATTGGTTGCAAAGCAAAGGCATGGAAGCAATGGATGGACCTATCAACTTTGGAGAACGTGACCGCTGGTGGGGTTTGCAGGTGGATGGTTTTCAGCAGCCGCTGTACTGCATGAATTATAATCTGCCATATTATCAACAGTTGTTTGAAAACTACGGTTTTCAGTTATTCTTTAACCAGTATTGTTATTCGTTAAAAGTAAAAGACAAGCTCGATGCAAAATTTTATGAGCGTCACGATCGTGTAGCGAAAGATCCCGGTTACAAAGCCGTTCACATCAAAGCACAGCAACTGGAAAAATTCGCACATGATTTTTGTACGGTGTATAACAAAGCATGGGCGGGCCATGCGGGCCTGAAACAGATGGAACCGAAAACGGCGATTGCCATGTTCAACGCCATGAAACCGGTGATGGATGAGCGCATCAGCTGGTTTACCTATTACAATAATGAACCCGTTGCCATTTGGCTCAACCTGCCCGATCTCAATCAATGGTTCATGCATTTAAATGGTCGCTTCGACTGGTGGGGCAAACTGAAATTTTTGTGGATCAAAGCAACCAGGCGGAACAAAAAATTCACCGGTATCATCTTTGGCATTGTGCCCGAACATCAGCACAAAGGTGTGGATGCATTCATGATCATTGAGGCTGCAAAAGTGATACAGGCACCCATGTTATACGACGATTATGAAATGCAATGGATCGGCGATTTCAATCCACGCATGATGAATGTGGCAGCCAGCCTTGGTACTCATATCAGCCGGCGATTGATTACCTATCGCTATTTGTTTGACAGGAAGAAAGAGTTTCAGCGGCACCCGTTGTTGTAGGTGTTACCGGCACGAACATTAAACCCAGTGCTTACAAAAAATCATACTGATGTCAGTACTACACATGCCTGCTATCACTGACATTGTGTAACAGAAGAAGTACATTAGTACAAACTTTCACATCAATGAAAAAAGCAGCAGCCAGTGTACAAACCGAAATTGATGCAGCTTATCTCTATACACAATTAGCAGCGGTGGAAGATAATGAAACCATCGCTTCCATTTACAAACAAATGGCCGCCATTGAACGTAGTCATGCAGATGGTATGGTTGCCAAAGCAAAAGAAAAGGGAGAAGCATTTGAGCTACCCTCTCCTTCCTGGCGTGCAAAAACACTCAACCGTATTGGCAAACTATTCGGTTATGAATATGTACTCGATTCGCTGATGCAAACCGAAAAGGTATTAGCCTTCAAACAATCCAGCGATAAAGCCAAACAGAATATTCCATTGAGTGGTGCTGAAAACAATCATGTAAAAATTCTGAAAAACCTGATTGGTGCCGATTCGAAGATCAGCAGCGAAAAGTTAACGTCACTTGAAGGCAGAAGACATAAATCGGTTGGTGGTAATGCACTTCGTGCTGCAGTGCTTGGTGCCAACGATGGATTGGTATCGAACATGAGTTTAGTAATGGGTGTGGCCGGTGCTACCAATGGAGAAACCGGTGTGTTGCTGGCGGGACTTGCAGGTTTGCTGGCCGGTGCTTTATCGATGGCGCTGGGCGAATGGATCTCTGTAAAAAGTTCGCAGGAGTTGTATGAGCGACAGATGGCATTGGAAATGGAAGAGATTGAAAACAATCCCGAAACAGAAATGAAAGAACTGCAGTTGATCTATATGGCCAAAGGCATTCCTGCAGAACAGGCCGAACAAATGGCGAAGGACGTGATCAGTAATCCATCGCATGCACATGAAGTATTGATTAAAGAAGAGCTGGGCATTAATGCCGAAGAATTAAGAGGCAGTGCATGGACCGCCGCCATTGCTTCGTTTGTATTATTTGCCATTGGTGCCGTTATTCCTGTTGCACCTTTCTTTTTCGGAACAGGTCTTACGTTTATCATCTGGAGTATTGGCTTAAGTGCCGTTGGTTTATTCCTGATTGGTGCAGCCATTACCTTGTTCACCGGCAAAAGCATCTGGACTTCCGGTTTCCGCCAGGTGTTGTTTGGTTTGGCCGCAGCAGCAATCACGTTTGGAATAGGTAAATTGATTGGGGTGAATATAGGTTAGACCTATGAGGTTTGCAGCGCTGCATCTCTAGCCCGGCAAACCTCATAGGTCTAACGGAGGGCTTTTTAATTGAATCGGTTGCGAGTGAAACGTAACAAACCCGGGCAATCCATCAAACATATACAATACATATTTCACATTTAAATTATCCTGACGATTTTGTGAGATGGAATAATAGGATGAATAAGGCCAATCGCTGATTTGTTTTACCAATCCATGATGCACCGCATTCTTATGAATGTAAAATACAGTTTGTCGAAACTGATCGTCCGACTGTATTTCCACTCTTCGGAGATAGTCCATAAATAATGCTCCTTTTCGGTTGTACATTTTATTAAACGCTTTCGTATAACTATTCAAACAATTCGAAAACCGCTCCATTATAAACTCAGATACCACATCATTAGTAAATAGTTTTCCCTTCTTCACCTCTTTGAAATGTTGTTCAACTAACTCAATCGATTTTATCTGCATCATCAAATGAAAATGATTCGGCAATAAATTATATGCTAATAAATCTGCAATGGTTGATGTATGCTTTTCCAATCGCTGTAAGAAGAATGCATAATTATTACTGTTGAGAAATAACTTTTCGTTCCCATTTGCACGGCTGAACAAATGATAGGTGTTACCGGGCAGCAGCGGAATATGGTAAACGGGCATTGAATCAAAATAGCGTTTTTTCTATAAACCTGCAACAAGACCTATAAGGTTTGCTGGGCTGGCTCCTGCGCTGCAAACCTTATAGGTCTATTTTTTCCCTAAATTGCAGCCGCAGTTATGGATAAATTCATTGTTTCGGCACGCAAGTACAGACCTCAGACTTTTGATACAGTCGTTGGGCAAAGTCATATCACCACTACATTAAAGAATGCCATCAGCCACAATCAACTGGCGCATGCATTTTTGTTTTGCGGTCCACGGGGTGTGGGCAAAACCACCTGTGCCCGTATCCTGGCAAAAACCATCAACTGCGAAAACATTCAGCCGAATGGGGAGGCTTGCGATACATGCGTAAGTTGCCGCACCTTCAACGAAGGCACATCGCTCAACATTCATGAGCTCGATGCGGCCAGTAACAACTCGGTGGAAGATATCCGTTCACTCATTGAACAGGTTCGTTTTGCACCGCAGATGGGACAATACAAAGTGTACATCATCGATGAGGTACACATGCTCAGCTCCAGTGCCTTTAACGCATTTCTGAAAACGCTGGAAGAACCACCTTCTTATGCCATTTTTATTTTAGCAACCACGGAGAAACATAAAATTCTGCCAACCATTTTAAGCCGTTGTCAGATATTCGATTTCAAACGCATTACCATAAACGATACGGTTGAACATCTGCAGGAGATCGTTGATAAGGAAGAACTGAAAGCAGAGAAACCAGCCCTGCAGGTGATTGCGCAAAAGAGCGAAGGTTGTATGCGTGATGCACTCAGCATCATGGATAAAATTGTGAGTTTTACCAACGGTGAGCTTACCTATCAAAACACATTGGAGCATCTGAACATTTTAGATGCCGATTATTTTTTCAAATTACTCGATGCTATGCAACAGCAAGACCTGGCAACAGGTATGTTGTTGTTTGATGATATTAACCGCAAAGGTTTTGAAGGCGACATGGTATTGAATGCCATGGCCGAGTTCTTCCGCAACCTTCTCGTTTGTAAAGATGAAAAAGTGGCGAACCTTTTAGAGGTCGTTGAAAGCTTTAAAGACAAATACACGGCTGCTGCAAAGAAAACATCGGCTTCTTATATTATCAGTGCATTGAATGTGTTGAACGAAGCTGAGATCAACTACAAGCAAGCCCGTAATAAACGTCTGCATGTGGAATTGGCTTTGATCAAACTTACCTATCTGCAACAGGCCATTGATCTTACGTCGGGCAAAGCTGCTTCTGCGAGCATCAAAAAGAAAGCCGTTCAGTTTCGTTTATTGAAATCGGTTGAGGTAAAAGAACAGCCTGTCAGCAACCTGCAACCATCAACCGGAGCAAAACTGATAGTGGAAGAACCAAAAGAAAATTACAAAGCTGAAAAGCAAAAGCCCGTTACGGCAAACCCGGTTACCATATCGGTTGCTCCACCTCAACCTGCCACGGCGGGTGTAAAAGGTGGATTATCGAAGCTCCGTGAAAAAATTGCTGCTGAAAGTAACAGAACAGCCAGTGCACAACAGGAAATAAATGCCGAGCAGTTGAAAATTGCCTGGCAGGAATTTATTCTGAAACTCCGCACAGCCAATAAACATTCGGTGGTGTCGAATTTTGAAATGATGGAATGCCGTTTCAAATCACCGGTTGATTTTGAAATTGTTTGTACCGGAAATATTCAGCTGGGATTTTTGAAACAGGAAAAAACGCCACTGCTCGAACATATGCAGCATTTCTTCCATAACCCCGGATTGAATATGCATATTGACCTGGTGGAGGCTCCGGAAGATTCAACACCCGTTGAGCGGCCATTATCCACCAAAGAACAGTTCCTGAAAATGGCAGAGAAATATCCGCTGGTAAAAGAACTGAGAGACCGGCTGGGGATGGAGCTGGATTATTGATCGAGGCAAGTAAGTCTTTAGCCTGGCAGTTTCAATATTTCCAACTGCAAAAGGTCTACTTTACGGAAGCTGTTTTTCTCCAACAGGCAGACTAACGATTATTGGCTAACGACTACGGGTAATCAATGAAAGACAAGCAACTTATATTTCCCCAAATTGCCTTAATTTCACGCCCTCATTACGACTAAAAATTGAACTTATGGCTGAAGTGATTCGTATGCCCCTGTTAAGTGATACCATGACCGAGGGAAAAATTGTGAAATGGAACAAACAGGTGGGCGATAAAGTGAAAAGCGACGATGTGCTGGCAGATGTAGAAACCGATAAAGCTACCATGGAAGTGGTTGGCTATGCTGATGGCACATTATTATATATTGGTGTTCCTGAAGGAAAAGCCGCTCAAATCAATGAAATTATTGCCATTGTAGGAAAGGAAGGCGAAGACTACAAAGGACTGCTTGACGGTGGCTCTGCTGCCCCGGCCCCTGCTGCTGAAGCTCCCACAGCCGCCAGCCAGCAACCGGCAACAACTGCTCCCGGCGTAGATGCTGATGCACTTGCTGCTCAACTTGGTGTAACGGTGATCCGTATGCCATTGTTAAGTGATACTATGACGGAAGGAAAGATCGTTGCCTGGAACAAGAAAGTAGGTGATACCGTAAAGGCAGATGAAAGTCTGGCCGATGTGGAAACCGATAAAGCCACCATGGAAGTAGTACCTTATGTTGACGGTACTGTCTTGTATACGGGTGTTGAAGCCGGCAATGCAGCCAAAGTAAACGAAGTTATTGCCGTAATTGGCAAAGCCGGCACCGATGTGGCTGCGTTGGTAAATGCGTTCAGCAACCCACCTGCCGCCAGTGCTAAACCACAAGCTACAGGCAATACAGCTTCAACTGCTGCTGCTCCTGCTCCGGCAACTACAACAACTGCGAGTTCAAGCAGTGAAAACGGCCGTGTAAAAGCATCTCCGTTGGCAAAGAAAATTGCTGCTGAAAAGGGTATCGATCTCCACGCTGTACAAGGCAGTGGCGATGGCGGACGTATTATTAAAGCAGATATTGATAATTATAAACCAACCGCTGCTGCGGCCAGTGCTCCTGCCGCTTCAAAAGCCGCAACGCCTTCTGCTCCTGTTATGGCATTTACGCCGGGTGCAGGCGAAGGTTATGTTGATACGCCGAACAGCAACATGCGTAAAACCATTGCACGTCGTTTGGGCGAAAGCATGTTTACAGCTCCACACTTCTACCTGAAGATGGAACTGAACATGGATAATGCAATGGCTGCACGTGCACAAATGAATGCAGTTAGCCCAGTGAAGATCAGCTTCCAGGATATGATGATCAAAGCCTGCGCCATGGCATTGCGTCAACACCCTGCTGTAAACTCATCATGGATGGGCGATTTCATCCGCACATACCAGCACATTCATATTGGTAGTGCAGTTGCAGTTGATCAGGGCTTGATTGTTCCTGTGTTCAAATTTGCCGACCAGAAAAGTTTAAGCCAGATCGCTGCTGAAGCAAATGGCTTGTACGATAAAGCAAGAACAGGTAAACTGCAGCCACAGGAGTTCAGCGGTAATACCTTTACCATTTCTAACCTGGGTATGATGGATATTGAAGACTTCACCGCTATCATCAATCCGCCCGACAGCTGTATCCTTGCTGTTGGTCGCATCAAAGAAATTGTGATCAAGAAAAAAGATGGCAGCTTCGGTACAACCAATGTAATGAAAGTAACCTTAAGTTGCGATCATCGGAGTGTTGATGGTGCAGTTGGTGCAAGCTTCTTACAAACATTGAAGAAGTATATTGAGAATCCTGTTACCATGTTGGTATAACGAATAAGTTCTTAGTTCAAAAGTTTATAAGTTGAAATCCCGCTGATAACAGCGGGATTTTTTATTGTGCCACCGGCACCATTGCCAATAGCATCGTTCCTTGCGTCGCACTCTTCAGGGCCAGTAATTCCATTGTGTTTTTTAGAAGCATAACCATTGCACTGGTTTATCTTTATGATCTAAACAAGAAACAAATGTCTATCACCAACAATGCAGAACTGGAGGGCATGCAACAAATCAGCAATGCTGTAGCTGTTACACTAAAAGCCATGCGTGACTATGCAAAGCCCGGCATCAGTACCAAAGAACTGGATGAGTATGGAGGAAAACTGTTGGCAGACATGGGCGCAAAATCTGCACCCTATCTCACGTACAATTTTCCCGGCTATACCTGCATAAGCGTCAACAAATCATTTGCACATGGCATTCCATCAACTGATATTATTCTGCAGGAAGGCGACTTGGTAAATATTGATGTATCAGCAGAATTAAACGGTTACTGGTCCGATAATGGCGGCTCATTTGTTGTAGGGGAAGACCTCCATCAGCATCAACCATTGGTTGATCTGTCGAAACGTATTTTATACAATGCACTCAACGAAATAAAAGGCGGTGTACGCATTGCGGAGATCGGGAAGCTCATCGAAACACAGGCAAAGAAAGCCAATTGCAAAGTGATACAGAATTTAACCGGACATGGTGTAGGCAGAAGCCTTCACGAAGATCCAATGGAGATACCCAACTACTACGATCGCTTCAACACAAAACGCTTTCGCAAAAATTCGGTGGTTGCCATTGAAACATTCATCGCCACACATTCAACACAAGCAGTGGAGCTGGAAGATGGCTGGACCTTTGTTGGCAACAAAGGCGGCTATGTGGTGCAACATGAACACACGATCATGGTTACAGATGGAAAACCGGTTATTCTTACTGCAGCCAATGATATTTGATTTCTCGAAAGCAATGCTTTAACTAATTCGTTCTACACGGTCTTCTGTTTATATTGCAATACATGCGTAAAACAAGCACCAATATTTTACTGGCGTTGACGATTCTCATTTGCTGTCTGTTTTATTTTATGCAGGGGCAGAAGAGTACTGTTTTTTACGGCGATGCGTTGGGTTATTACCTGTATTTACCAACTACATTCATTTACAACAACACAGCAAACCCCGAAACATTACCAACCAATAAAGGCATTGATCTAATTGTAACAAACTATGTAGCCGACATGGCTGCACAATTAGGCAAAACGGAAAAAGGACACCTGGTAAATCAGTATACGTATGGCACAGCCTTCTTTGAATTGCCTTTCTTTTGGATTGCACACGTATGGGAAAAAATTACTCGAATGGAAGCGAATGGTTTTTCGGAAACCTATGTTACAGCTATTCGCATGTCCGGTATTTTTTATCTTTTAGCAGGGTTATGGCTGGTTTGTGCCATCCTTCGCACATTTGTTACAAAACATACAGCTATTGCGGCTACCTGTTTTGTATTACTGGGTACAAATCTCTTTTGGTTCAGTTTCTATCAAAGCGGCATGTCGCATATTGTGCTGTTTTGTTTATATGCAACACTTCTGTACGCTACCATCAAACTTCACAAACAACCCGCTATAAAATATTTTATTCTGGCAGGATTCGCCGCTGGATTTATTACGGTGATACGTCCTTCAGATATTTTATGTTTATTGATCCCGTTGCTTTATAATATTTACGATCGCACATCGTTCAGCGAAAAAATATCTTTTCTAAAAAAGCAGAAGCTGCTATTATTTGTTGGGGCTATCTGTCTTATTATTCCTATACTGCCACAATTGATTTATTGGAAACTACTGACAGGTTCCTTTTTTTATGACAGTTACAAATCGCAGGCATTTGATTTCTTACATCCAAGAATTGTTGAAGGATTGTTTGGCTTTAAGAATGGCTGGCTGGCTTATACCCCTTTGATGTTGTTTGCAATCGCCGGACTTTTTTACAACAGGCATTTTAAAGCAGTAAGAACAATCATCTTTGTTTTACTACCTGTTTATGTCTATGTCATTTATTCGTGGTGGTCGTACAACTACATCAATGGGTTTGGATCCAGACCTATGATTCATTTATACCCATTACTCATTATTCCGTTTGCCATACTTATTCAACATGCAGTTAAAAAACATATCCTGACAGAGGTATTGAAATGGATGGGTATCTTTTTCTGTTGTTTCATCAACATCAAACAAAGTGTTCAACAGGCCAAAGGAGATATGTGGAGCGAAGATTCGAACGCAACATTCAATGTGCAGACTCTATTCAAAGCAAATCTCAGTTATAATGATCTTGTGGTGATGGACAACGAAGAAATTCAGCCTGCTGTTGCGTCGCTTCGTCCTGTGGGAAAAGCAGTTGAACAATATTTTACGGATAGCAGTAGAAACAAAGATCACTACACAATTACCAATGGAGAAGAGTTTCCGCCAACAGTTATCCGCACTTCTATCAGTGCAGATGATGCAGCAAAGGCAAAATGGATAAAAGTAAGTGGCTTGTTTAACAGCCCGCAGCAAGTTTATGATTGGTATAAGTATCATTTGCTTGTTCTCGATATTCAAAGCAACGGTTCATTATTGCTTTGGAAATCAGCCAAAATCAACAACAAGATTGGGCTGGCCGAAAATACCTGTATCGTTCATCCGAAAATTCATCTTCGCCACTCGGATGTGAACCAGTGGGGATCTGTGCATTATTTCATCAAAGTTCCGCATGGTCTGAAGGCAAACGACCAGCTGTCTGTCACAATCTGGAACATTGGTAAATCACCATTACTTGTAAAGCAACTGAAGTTTGAACTTTTCCGTTGATTGTGTGTCATAAGAATTTCAACAGCGAATGACAGCCCGGCGCTCAATTACGCCATCAACAAAGCTTACATTTACAACCAGCACTACCAACACATGATCAGAAAAAGTACAATACAGCTTTTGCGGTTTCATTTCTCCATTTTTTTAATGCCCGTTTACTGGTTTGCATTAACGCAACTCGTCAACATTAATTGGATGAACGCAGCACTGGTCTTTTTTATTCTTCATGTGTTGGTGTATCCTTCCAGTAATGGATATAACAGTTACATGGACAGAGACAGTTCTCCTATCGGCGGCATAAAAAATCCGATGCAGCCTACAAGGCAATTATTTTTTGTAAGTATTGGGATGGATGTCGCAGCGGTGACAGCCTCTTTCTTCATCAGTTGGTATTTTGCTTTAGGAATCCTGTTTTACATCCTGGCATCAAGAGCTTACAGTTACAGAGGTATCCGGCTAAAACAATATCCTGTTATTGGTTATTTCACCGTCATCCTGTTTCAAGGGGGCGTTACATTCTGGTTAGTATACCATGGCAGCAGTGAAACATTGCGTACCGGTTTTCCCGTAAGCGGAATGATAGCGGCAAGTTTGCTGATTGGTGGCTTTTATCCGCTCACACAAATTTATCAGCACAAACAAGACAAAGAAGATGGTGTTACAACCATCAGTTACCTGCTGGGCTATCGTAAAACATTTATTTTTTGTGCAACGGTGTATTCCATTGCCATGCTATTTGTTGGCTATACCTTTTTCTCGTCGCTGATGTTCAAAGAATTTTTCATTTTGCTCATCTTTTTTCTGCCCATTCTCGTTTATTTCTTATGGTGGGCACGGAAGGTGTGGAAGTCAGAAAATTTTGCAGATTTTAAACATACGATGCAAATGAATGTTGTAGCGAGTGTATGCAGCAATGCCGCATTCATTACTATTTTAATCATGAACCAATTTGAGTAAACTTGTTTCCATTGGCACAGCCGTTCCGGCATTTAAGCATACGCAGAAAGATATTCTGCAGTTCATGCAGCAAGTGTATGCGTTAGATGCAATTGAAAACAGAAAATTGAAATTCCTGTACGGTCAAAGTGGAATTGAAACCCGTTATTCCGTTATTCCCGATTACAGTCACCAGTTACCCGAATGGAAATTTTATCCGCACAGTGAAAACCTGGAACCATTTCCGGGTTTGGAACAACGGATGCAATGGTATAACCGTTATGCAGCTCCTCTATCGATTGATGCCATCCGGCAATGTATCACAGGAAAAATCAACAGCCAGCAAATAACCCATCTCATCACTGTCAGTTGTACAGGCATGAGTGCCCCTGGTCTTGATCTGATGTTGATGGAGCTGATGGATCTTCCAAAAAATATCTTTCGTACGTCCATCAACTTCATGGGTTGTTATGCAGCTATTCATGCATTAAAAATGGCTGATATGATTTGCAAAACTGATCAGCATGCAAAAGTGATGATTGTTTGTACTGAACTATGTACACTGCATTTTCAAAAAGAAGCAAGCCCCGACAGTCTTGCCTCTACACTTTTATTTGGCGATGGAAGTGCGGCCGCCTTGGTTATGCATGATGATGCAACTGCAAAAGGATTACATCTGAAAAGTTTTTACAGCGAAGTAGTACCTAAAGGAAAACTGGACATGGCCTGGGAACTTTCATCTACTGGTTTTTTAATGACGCTGAGCGGATATATTCCCGATTTGATCAAAGAAGATTTTGAACCTTTGGTGCAACGTGCTTTGCAACAGGCCGGACTACAGCAGCAGGAGATCAGTAACTGGTGTATCCATCCCGGCGGCAGACGTATTCTTGATACCATTCAACAATTGTTACAATTGCCAGAAGGAAAGTTACAAGCCTGCTATGATGTGCTGCGTGAGTATGGCAACATGTCATCGCCAACCATTTTATTTGTGTTGAAAGAATTGATGCAAAACAGCAAGAAAGATGAATCGATTTTTGGTGCTGCTTTTGGTCCGGGTTTAACAATGGAAACTTTTGTAGCTGAAGGCGGGTGAGCCACCCCAAATACAAGCGGGTGACTCACCCATTTGCACAATACTTTACTATCTTCAACACATGCCTGATCTTTCCAACCGGTCATACAAAAAAGAATTACTCGATGGAGATGATATTCCGCTTGACGACATCAAACAGAATATGCATGAGTTGGATGTGATCAACACATGGCTGGGCGGACATCAAATTACCATTCAAGGTTTACAGGAAATAATGAAGCAAGTGAGTCCCCAGCAACAATTACATGTTTGTGAAATTGGTTGTGGTGGCGGCGATAACCTCAGAGCTATCCAGCAATACTGTAAAAAGAAAAGTATTCCTGTAAAACTCAAGGGCATTGATATCAATCCGCATTGCATTGCCTATGCCCAATCAAGAAAAGAAAATGAAGGAATTGAATTTACATGTTCCAACTACGCAACAGCTTCATTTATTCAAAAGCCGGATATTATTTTTTCATCGTTGTTTTGCCATCACTTTACAAACAATGAATTGCAACTGCAGTTTCAATGGATGAAAGAGCATTCAACGCTTGGCTTTTTTGTAAACGATCTGCACAGGCATGCATTGGCGTATCATTCCATCAAATTATTAACTTGTCTCTTCTCAAAATCCCATCTTGTTAAGAACGATGCACCGTTAAGTGTAGCACGTGGCTTTAAAAGAAATGAGTTGGCAGAACTGTTACAACAATCTTCCATTATCCATTATCAATTAAAATGGAAGTGGGCATTTCGCTGGTTATTGATTTTTAAACATGACTAACAAGCAGTACGATATTGCAATCATTGGCGGCGGATTGGCCGGTTTAGCGTTTGCGATTCAAGCGGCCAGACAAGGTTATACTGTTGTACTGTTGGAGAAAGAAAACTATCCTTACCATAAAGTATGCGGCGAATACATCAGCCTAGAGAGTTGGGATTTTCTGGAACGATTAGGATTACAGCTCGCCCAAATGCAGTTGCCTATTATTACCAACCTGCAGGTAACCGCACCCAATGGAAAACTGTTTGCTACCAAATTACCATTGGGAGGTTTTGGTATCAGTCGTTATACATTGGACAATGAATTGGTCACAATCGCAAAGGCAGCGGGTGTAACTGTTTTGGAAGGCACAAAAGTGAATGATGTAGAATTGAATGATGGAGCATTTACAATTCAATCTGCAACATCTACTCTCCTATCTGAAATAGTGATTGGCAGTTTCGGCAAACGCAGCAACCTCGATGTAAAATGGAATCGGAATTTTATTCAGCAAAAACCAAATAAGCTCAACAACTATATTGGTGTAAAATATCATATCAATATTGATCGTCCGGCTGATGTAATTGCCTTGCACAATTTTGAAAACGGCTACTGTGGTATTTCGCAAATTGAAGATGGAAAATTTTGTCTTTGCTATTTAACCACTGCCGGCAACCTGCAAAAAAGCAACAACAGTATTGAGCAGATGGAGAAAAATATCCTCAGCAAAAATCCACACCTTAAAACAATATTCGAAGAAGCAGCATTTCTCTACAAAGCACCGGTAACTATTTCGCAGATCAGCTTTGAGCAAAAGCAACAGGTAGAACAACATGTATTACTAGTGGGTGATGCAGGCGGTATGATCACACCACTCTGTGGAAATGGTATGAGTATGGCACTGCATGGAAGCAAGCTTGCGTTTGAACAGGTACATGCATTTCTGCAACAGCAAATCACCCGGCAGCAAATGGAAGAAAATTTCTGCCGCCACTGGCAGCAACAGTTTGGTAAACGGGTAACCACCGGCCGCATTATCCAGGGTCTGTTTGGCAAGCCCGCAATTACCAATATGTTCATCCAATCAGTCAAAACACTACCCTTCCTGGCCAAACCCATGATACGGCTGACACATGGCCGGCCTTTTTAAAAATTAATTTTCAGTAATTATTGAAAATTCGGAATTGTTTGCTAACTTAGGGCCATGAAATTATCGGAAGCCAAACAACAGTTCATCAGCACCTGGGGCGCAATGGGTACACATTGGGGTATTAACCGCACCATGGCACAAGTACATGCGTTGCTGATGATCAGTCCTGATCCGTTAACGCAGGACGATGTGATGGCCCAGTTGAATATCAGCCGGGGAAATGTGAACATGAACATCCGTGATCTCATCGACTGGGGATTGGTGGACCGTGTTCTGATCCAGGGCGAGCGGAAAGAATATTTCACTGCCGAAAAAGATATCTGGAAAGTAGCACGCCAAATCATTAAAGAACGTAAGAAGCGTGAACTTGATCCCATGATGAAACTGATGGATCAGTTGAGTAAAGTGGATGGTGATAAAAAAGATAAAGAAGTAAAAACATTTCTTGACACTATTAGCGGTATCAAAAAGTTTGGTGCACATGCGGACAATATGCTGGATGTGGTGGTGAAGAGTGATGAGAATTGGTTTATCAGCACTGCATTGAAACTCTTTAAATAATTGATCAAACAACAATAAGCCGATCCATTCGGCTTTTTCAATGCAATAAATTTTCATTTTTTTCTGAAATATTAAAATATTAGAAATGAAACGACTGAAACAATTTGAACTTTATCTGAATGTGCTGCTACTTCTTGGCTTCGTGATCAGTTATATCATCAGCGGTGAAAAGAGTTTGTTGTTTATTTCGTACTTCACCGTTGGAGCCGTACAATTGATCAGTATGATCGGTCATGCGTTAACGCATGAATTAACGGGTAACAGAAGCTGGCGACTATACTATCATTGGTTAACGGCTATCCTGCTTTTATTGACGCCATTAGGTGTCGGCTTGTTTATATTACTTTATGCTGCTCCGTTTATGGCCATTACGTATACCTATATCTGTTGGCGTGAATTACAATATCTGAAGTTGCGGGAATTTGTGCATTTGAAATAAGGAACCACATCACCACTCACCAACTAAAATCTGCGTCATGATATACGAAATCCCCAACTGGCTGATTGTTACAGGAGCAATTGGTCAAATGTTTACTGCTTTGATCTATCCTTACATCCGTCATAAAGTTTTTAACTGGTACAACGATATCAAAAAACTAAAACCACTCAACCAGGAAATTGCAAAAACATACGGACGATATATCCAAGGCTTAAATTTTTCATTCGGTTTGATTTCCCTCCTATTTACACAGGATTTGAAAAACGGAACGGGGCTTGCAGTGGCCATCACCGGTTTAATTGCTGCTTACTGGACAGGCAAACTCATTACACAATTTGCATACTATCCCATGTATGAAATTCCCAACAAACTGATTTTTAAAATTGGCGAAGTGCTGATGAATACACTGTTCATCACATTTTCAGTAGTTTTTATTTGGTTGTTTGTTTCAAATTTGATGATGTATTTAAGTTAGAATGATATTCGAAAAAGCATTTCGGACAATTGTAACTTTACTGCATGAAAAAGAAAACACTTGTACTCGGCGCATCCGATAAACCACATCGCTACAGCTACCTGGCTATGAAAAGTCTGTTGGCCAAAGGGCATGAAGTAATTGGTATTGGAAAACACAAAGGAACAGTTGCCAATATTGAAATTGAAACAACGAAATTACCATTGAAAGATATTGATACAGTTACACTTTATCTCAACCCAGCACATCAGAAAGAATACTACGACTACATCATTGGCTTACATCCCAAACGCATCATCTTCAATCCCGGTACAGAAAATGAAGAACTGCAACAACTGGCAGAAAAAAACAACATCGAACCAATAGAAGCCTGTACGCTTGTAATGTTGAGTACGGGACAGTTTTAAGCGGCCCAGCCCCTCTTAATCTCCCCGAAGGGGAGAAATCCTTGCACAGCCCCACTTTTATGTACTGAATAATCAAACACAGAGTCTCTACTGTGGACTGTCGTCTGTGGTCTATCGTCATCTTCGCTTATCCCCACCTGTTAATAAACACATAACTCCACAAACTTGCAGGGGCCGGAAATAGTTTCGTAAATTAGAGAAACCCCAATTTATGAACTGGAGAAAATTCAACGGCGAACACATCAAACTCCCGATCAAAGAGGAAGTGCGTGCGGCTATTCTCAGAGAAACGGAAAAAGGGTTTCGCCTGAAAGTATGTATTGGTACCGACAGCCAGGTAAAAGGAAGTGAAACAGAATTCGCAACTGTGATCGTATTCCTGCGTGAAGGTCATGGTGGTTTTATGTTCATCCACAATGAAAAAACCAGGCAGAAGTATTCCATTAAAGAACGCATGCTGGTGGAAGTAGCCAAGAGTATTGAAATTGCGTATGAGTTGTGTGAACTGTTTACCGAGTATGATGTGGACATGGAAGTACATGCCGACATTAACACCAATCCGCATTTCAAAAGCAATGAAGCGTTGCGTGAAGCGATGGGCTACATCCTCGGTATGGGCTTTGCGTTTAAAGCCAAACCGGAAGCATTTGCCAGCAGCAGTTGCGCCAACAAAATTGTAAACTGACTTCTGTACTCAGGTTCCATTTCAACTGTGCGAACCACGGTTCGGTTCATCGTCTCCCCTGTTCTCAACAAAAAATTATAGTCAGTTCGTCTGTTCCATGAACTGTAAAAAATAGCAGCAACTATTTGTTCACCGATGTGGGCGTTGCCATCCATGTATCAGCATAATCGGGAATTTCATTATAAAATCTCTCTGTAAGAGAAGAAACAAAGAGGTAGGCTAAAAATACAAGTGCGAGTGAAATACATACGATACTGCCAACAGATAAAATATCCCGTTTCATATTCTCATGTTTTAGAAATGAAAGAAAAATTTGCGGCAGAGATAATTCGAATGAACAGTAAGTTCGAGCAATTCAATTAAAAGACAAAACTGAAGTTTTGCATTTTTTGCTATTAGGTAATGCATAATAATGCAGCAGCAACTACTGCCGCTGTTTCGGTTCGCAGTCTTGTTTCACCCAAAGTTACCGGAAGATATTGCTCTTGAAGTGCAGCTTCGATTTCAGCAGTTGTAAAATCTCCTTCGGGACCAATGAGGATTACTGAATTTGAAAATTGATTAATTTGAAAATTTGAAAATGGATTCTTTTCGGTTTCTTCACAATGAGCAATCAGTTTTAATGCATTCTCAAATTGCATCATTTTCAAATTTTCAAATTTCTTAGGTTCATGCAAAACAGGCAACCATGTTTGCTGGCTTTGTAACATGGCACTCACTATAATTCCTTTCATACGATCATATCGGAAATGCTGCCGCTCGGTACGCTCACACAACAACGGAATAATTTCAGTAACGCCAATCTCTGTTGCCTTTTCTAAAAACCATTCAAACCGACTTGCGTTCTTAACCAACGAAACTGCAATGGTTATTTTACGGGCCGCTGGTGGTTGATAGCTGGCAGTTTGTATCCGAACTGCACAATGCTTTTTGTGTGCAGCAGTAATCTCTGCCAGTAACAAATTGCCTTTCCCGTCGGTAAGATGTAACAACTCACCTTCCTTCATACGCAATACCTGTACTACATGCTTTGACGTTTCTTCATTCAATGTAATGAGCTGCTGTGATGCATCAAACGATTCAATATAAAAGAAAGGTAGGGCCATAAAAAAAGTCCTGCCAAAAAAATCAGCAGGACACAAATCTAAAATCGTTAATCGGCAATCCGAAATCTAGAATGGAGTTTCCTCATCAAAGTTCATATCATTCATCTTGCTTCCTTTCTGTACAAATACTTTCGGTCCATCATCTGTTGGCACCGGCTTCCAGTTACCACCGCCCGGCATCATTCCAGGACCGCCAGGCATTGGTCCTTGCGGGCCTCCGAATCCACCACCCATACCATCACTTGATTCATCTTCCACAAATTTTTGAATATGTAATAATGCCCGCAGCTTAATTGTTTCAAGCGAACCATTTCTGTGCTTTGCAATACGCACATGCGTTTCGCCTCGGTTGCTTTCGCCAAATTCGTTCGATGTAATATCGTAATACTCGGGGCGGTACAGGAACATTACCATATCTGCGTCCTGCTCTATGGCACCCGACTCCCTGAGATCACTCAGCTGTGGTATTTTGCTGCCTTCCTTTCGCTTTTCGACTTCCCTCGACAACTGGGAAAGTGCAATGATTGGAACCTGTAATTCCTTCGCCAGCCCTTTCAGGTCGCGGGAGATGCGGCTGATTTCCTGTTCACGGTTGCTGTTACGGTCACCGGTGCCGCTCATAAGCTGCAGGTAGTCGATGATGATCAGGCCTACATTATGTTTATTTTTCAGACGGCGGCATTTTGCACGCAGTTCAAAAATATTCAGCGCAGCTGTGTCGTCAATGAAGATCGGCGCCTGAGCCAGTCGCTGTATTCCCCTCGCATACAGC
>JAEYWX010000007.1 GCA_023428755.1 Bacteroidota bacterium | reverse complement strand
GCCTTGGGTAGGTTAACGGCTTCGTGAAGGGTTTGCGCCAAAATCACTAACTTTGATGCGGCTTCTACAAATAGAGGATAAAACTTTTTATCCTTTGGAACCAGGAACTGGAAAACACTATTTAAGTTCATCTTTAATTTTTCTGCAAAATTAGTTTTCCAATGTTAAGCCATCATTAAGTTTTAGCCCGAAACTGCCTAAAACAAAAACAATGTTAAAAAAATTCTATAAAGTTAATACTTTGAACGTTTTTCTTAATATTTTTGACGTAGTTTCTTAACGCCGGGCACGACCGGGTAAAAAAAAAGTTATGGCCAAAACAATTAAGACCACATCAACAACTAAAGCGGTCGCCAAAACAACCGGTACCGCAGCAGCACCCAAGACAAAAGCTACTGCCGCCAAAAAAACAGTAGGCGCTTCAAAAACCACAGCAAAAGCAGCCAAGCCGGCCGAAAAGGCGACAGCAAAAGCAAAAACCACAGCAAAAGCAGCCAAGCCGGCCGAAAAGGCGACAGCAAAAGCAAAAACCACAGCTACTAAACCAGTAGCGAAGAAAAAAACACCGGCAAAGACAACTGCTAAGGCAGCGACCGCTACAAAAGCTACCCCTAAAAAGGCGGCAGCTAAAACAGCCACCAAGAAAGTCGCGGCTAAGGCTCCGGCTAAATCCACCGCCAAAAGCGTAGCTGCAAAAACCACGGCGAAAGCAGCAACCAAATCACCAGCCAAGACTGCGACGGCTAAAAAACCGGCGGCAACCACTGCAAAATCAGCGGCAAAACCAGCAGCCAAAACCACGGCTGCAAAAACAACTAAAGCGACAACTAAAACCGCGACTAAAACAGCCGATAAAGCACCCGCTGCCAAATCAGCCAAGCCTACCGTAAAAACTACAGGCGCCAAGTCAACTGCAAAAACGGCAGTTAAAGCAAGTCCTGGTAAGGGTACAGCGAAGAGCGCGGCAACAAAAGGCACCGCAACGAAGAGTGCTGCAGCCAAACCGGCGACCACCAAGCCCAAGGCAACAAAACCAGCAGCAAAGTCTACGGGAAAACCAATTGGTCGTCCAAAAAAAAAATAACTGACGATTCGCTTCTGTTTGAAAACGATATTTTTTCGGGCACCGAACCTATCGAAGTTAAGGTAAGCAGTTCTATTCCAGACTGGTCCGGCGTAACGTCGGGTCTTGCAAAAAAGTCGGTCAAGAAAGACAAGCCAAAAGACAAAGCAAAGACCAAGGACAAGGACAAGGACAAGGACAAGGACAAAGAATCCAAAGCCAAAGGAAAGGACACCAAAAAGAAAGACAAAGCCGACAAAAAGTCAAAAGAAAAGTCTAAAAAAGTTTCGGCCAAGAAAAACAGCGCTGAAAAGGAGTCTAAAAAATCAAAAAAGAAATCCAAGGAAAAGTCTAAGGCAAAAAAGTCTAAGGCAAAATCCAAAAAAGGTAAGAAAGACAAAAAGAAATGAAAAGGCCGCCGCTGAGCGGCTTTTTTCATGCGCGTTGATTTTGTACTTTAGCGCCTCACTTAAACCATATGGATATCAATTTCAATAAAAATGAGGATCACAATAAGCTTTTGTTGTCTGATCTGAAACAAAAATTTTCGAGAGTAAAACTGGGCGGCGGCCAAAAGAGAATTGAAAAATTGCACGGCGAGGGCAAAATGACGGCCCGCGAGCGCATCGATTACCTCCTGGACGCTAACTCAAACAGCATAGAAATCGGCGCTTTTGCCGGCGAGGGAATGTATACCGAACACGGCGGATGCCCATCAGGAGGCGTGGTCGTTAAAATCGGCTATGTTAAAGGAAGGCAATGCATAGTAGTCGCCAACGACGCTACCGTAAAGGCCGGAGCCTGGTTCCCTATCACGGGAAAGAAAAATCTGCGCGCTCAAGAAATCGCAATAGAGAATCGACTCCCGATCATTTATCTAGTTGACAGCGCCGGTGTTTATTTGCCGATGCAGGACGAAATTTTTCCCGACAAAGAGCATTTCGGCCGCATCTTTCGCAACAATGCGGTCATGAGCAGCATGGGAATCACCCAGATTGCCGCCGTCATGGGAAGTTGTGTCGCGGGAGGCGCCTATTTGCCCATCATGAGTGATGAAGCGCTAATCGTAGACAAGACCGGAAGCATCTTCCTTGCCGGAAGTTATCTTGTAAAGGCTGCCATCGGCGAATCGATAGACAACGAAACCTTGGGCGGAGCCACAACCCATTGCGAAATATCGGGCGTGACCGATTATAAAGCAAAAGACGACAAAGACGCACTTGACACCATCCGCAACATTATCGATAAAATAGGCGAATCTGAAAAAGCCGGATTCAGTCGGATTAAATCACAAAGACCTGCCGAGAAACAGGAGGATATCTACGGAATCATACCAAAATTGCGGACAGAACAGTACGATATGATGGAAATTATCAAACGTTTGGTCGATAACTCGGAGTTCGAGCCCTACAAAGACGGATACGGGCAGACGATCATCACCGGTTATGCG
>JAEYWX010000033.1 GCA_023428755.1 Bacteroidota bacterium | reverse complement strand
AAAAAGGGATCTATATGCTGCGTGTAAAATCTGAAGCAGGCGCCATCAACAAAACAATTCAAAAACAATAATCTTACGGACCAATTGAATGTATGTAAAACCCCGCAGTAAAAACTGTCGGGGTTTTTCTTAGTAATATCATGTAGTTATACGTAGAAGTATTTATTTAGACCGGCAAAATAGGTAGTGGGTTCTTTCGGTTCGTTCTCAAATGGGATTAGCTTTGATACTTGGCCCGGTCGGGTAACTCTGGCTGGCTTTCATTATCCCATTATCCGATCCATGAAGCGTACCCGCCTCTTCAATATTTGTGTATTTCTGTTTTGCTGCATGGCAGGTGGCGATGTATTGGCGCAGGCAAACGTATTGGTGGGCAAAAGCTTTGTCAATATTACAAGGCCGGGTGGAGGTACCGTAGTGCCCGGCGATGAACTCGAAATCAGGTTATCTTTTTTTGTTTATAGCGGCAGCAGCAGTTACATTTATCGTACACGTTACAACGATACAATTCCTGCGAATCTTACCTACGTAACCGGATCATTGAAACTTCTTACCAACGAAGGAAAGCTGTACAAGGCTTATACGGATGCTGCCGGTGATGACCAGGCGATGTACAACAATTCCAATAAAACCATACGCTTTAATCTGGGTCGTGATACGGCAAGAAATGGGTATTCTTTCGCAGTTGGAAATGTAAGCAGCACTTCAGTTGATACAACCGGAGGAGGTGGGTATTTTAACCGCAGTAACCATCGCCCACGTGCAGGTGGAGGATCGTTTGGTAACGGTATGTTGCTGATAGTTGCTTATCGTGTAACGGTTGATATCTCCACACCATATAACACAATCATTTCCTACGGCTCGGGAAATGTACGATATCGAAGAGTGATTGGTGCAGGTGTTGGATCCGATCAATTAACTGCCGTGCCCAACAACTTATCGTTTATTGTTTATCCCAACTACGGGTTGTGCAGCAATGCTACCGGTTCAAATAATATTTCTGCGGGGAATGGTGATTTTGGTTCAGGCACCAATCAAAACGGTCCGAATCCCGGTGCAGCGGTGCCGGGGTATGCATTTGGAAACATCACTGCCAGTTTTCCCGGCGATGGCAGCTATAGTGTAATTAAAAATCTGAGCCCCAATCAGCTTATTGATCCACTTGTAGCAAGGCCGAATACTACTTCAGGAAATCGGGTATTTGGAGTTTGGGATATTATTGGCGACCATACCGGTGCAACCGATCCGGTGGCGGGAAATCCTCCTGCTGCTTCAGGTGCAACAGGCGGGTACATGTTGGTTGTAAACTCAGCATTGCAATTAAGTGTTGCCAACAATCAAACAATTTCCGGTTTGTGTGAAGAAACATTCTATGAGTTTTCGGCCTGGTTCAGAAATGTATGTAAGCGTTGTGGAAGCGACAGTCTTGGGAATGGCGCATCAGGTACCAGTGTAGATCCCAGTTATATTCCAACAGCTCCGGGTGATTCATCGGGAGTAAAGCCGAATCTTACGTTTCAGATCAATGGAGTGGATTACTACACAACAGGGAATATCGATTACGCAGCTCCCTGGGGTGAATGGGTAAAGAAAGGATTTGTTTTTAAAACTGCACCCGGACAAACATCGCTTACGATTTCAATCAAAAACAATGCGCCGGGTGGTGGCGGGAACGATTGGGCAATGGACGATATTGCTTTTGCCACCTGTTTACCTGCTTTAGCTATGCGCCCAACCAATACACCTACCTATTGTTTGAATAATCAAATTGATATTTCGGTTGCTGTCTCTACTTTTTTTGATAACTATTCCTATTATGTATGGGAACGTAGTACAGATGGTGGTAGCAACTGGACCGCAGCACCTGAACTACCCGGTATGCAAAACTTCAGCTTTACAAACTTTAGTGGTGAATATCGTGATACGGCTTTCTTACCTTCCTTTATTTCATCACCTGCTTACGATGGATATAAATACAGGATACGTGTTGCAACTACAAGCGATAATCTTACCTCAGGCGATTGTGCAGTGTACAATGCAGTTGATATTATTACAATTGATGTAAACACCTCCTGTGATATTTTGAATATGCAGATAAAGAATGAACAGGTTCTGTATTTGCAGCAAAAAGCACAACTGCAATGGAATGCTTTTGCAGAAAAAGGAAATTTCAGTTTTACAATTGAACGAAGTACGGATGGCAGAAACTTTACAGCAATTGGTAATGTAGACGGAACGGCAGGAACATGGCAAACCTATCGTTTTACAGACCCTGATCCGGCAGCTGGTAAAAATTATTATCGTATCCGTATGATACCCGCTGCTGGTACAGAAAAAATAAGTGCAACGCTTCTGTTGATGGAAAAAGGGAAAGAAGAATTTTTAATCAGTTCGTTGGTGAATCCTTTTGCCGCACAGCTTAGGTTTGATTTGCAGTCGCCAAATAAAGAAACTGTAACCATCCAGTTAGTAGATGTTACAGGTAAGGTACTGTATTCCAAAAATGAATTGGTTTCAGCCGGCATTAATCGAATACAGCTGAGCAATTTGCCAAATATGAAAAACGGAATCTACATCCTGCGGTTGCATACAAGCCTTGCTGTACTAACAAAACAAGTGAAAAAAGAACAGTAGAAGCATTACATCACCTGTGCATCATCACTCACTTCTGTATTTGTTTCAACAGTAGTATTGGTTTCTTTTTCCTGTTTGTGTTTAAAGAAACGTTTTTGGAAAACCAGGATGGTAATCACACCGGTTGAGATAGCAGCATCAGCTATATTAAAAATGGCCTGGAAAAAAGTAAATGGTTTACCACCCCAGATCGGTACCCACGATGGCATCATTTTATTTTCAATAATGGGGAAGTACAACATATCCACTACATGGCCGTGCAAGAAAGATGAATAACCTTTACCGGTTGCCTTTGCTAAACCATCGTATCCAAAATATGTATCGGTGGCAGCATTATAGATCATGCCTTTGTCGAAGATCATTCCATAAAACAAACTATCGATAAGATTCCCCAATGCGCCGGCGTAGATCAATGCGGCACAAATAATAAATCCTTTGTGGTATTTTTCTTTTACAATTTTTACCAGGTACCAGCTGCCGAAAAGAACGGCTGCTAAGCGGAATAAAGTAAGTGCCATTTTCGCCCATTCGCTGTTGCCCAGTTTCCAGCCATACGCCATCCCTGCATTTTCAATAAAGTAGAGGCGGAACCAATTGCCCAGAATATACTTTTCATCCTGGTACAGCATGGTGGTTTTGATCCAGATCTTTAAACCCTGATCGGCAAACAAAATGATGAGAATGATGAATATGACGTAGCGAAGTTTCACGAAAACGAATTTTAGTGAGCAAAGATAGAGGAAAGCAGGTGAAGCTGTACGCTGTTCGCTGCTTGCTACTCGCAAAGCCTAACCGTTTATCTTAAAAGCTTATTCAGGAAACCGAGGAGCATTTTTTGTTCGTTATTGATCTCGCCTAATAATTCAACAAGTTTTTCTTCTTTTCCGAAATTTAATCGTTGTGCGATTAATAAATGAGTTTCTAACTCATAAGACGAGCCCAATGAAATCTCTATAAATCTGGCATAATCTTTTTCACTTGTTCGGCTGCTTCCTTCGGCGATATTGGCCGGGATTGATACGCCGGCTCTGTTAATTTGTGATGTGATGCCGAATTTTTCAGTAGTTGGAAATTCGTTTGTCAGTTGAAAAGAGTTCACGGCAATGTCCATTCCTTTTTGCCAGATGCGGAGTACTTTAAAATTTTTCATGTGAGTGTTTTATTTTAAAGTTAGAAATTACGAGCAGCAAGCAGCGTGAAGCAAGTAGCCTTATTCTTCGAAGTGCAATCGTTGAACCCTTTGACTAATACCCGTCATCAACTCGTAAGCAATTGTTCCACTTTGTTTGGCAACATCAGTAACAGATAGGGATGGTCCAAATACAATCACCTCATCTCCTTCATGAACGTTTGGAATATCAGTAACATCCAGCATGGTCATGTCCATACAAACAGTACCGATAACAGGAGCTTTCTGTCCATTCACCAGCATATAACCAATGCCGTTACTCAGGTTGCGGGGATATCCATCTGCATAGCCAATACGTACGGTTGCTATTTTTGAAGGACGGGTAATAATTCCTTTTCTGTTGTAGCCAACTGTTTCGCCGGGTTGTAATGTTTTTATTTGTGCGATAGTTGTCTTTAAAAGCAAGGCTTCTTCTAATTTTAAACTTCCGGCAGCCGGACTGATGCCATACATGCCAATGCCCAGCCGCACCATATCATATTGAAGTTGCGGATGACGGATGGTGCCGCTTGAATTATCCAGGTGTTGAATGAACGAATAATTCAATTGTGTTTTGATAAACGCACAGGCTTCATCAAAACGTTTTGCCTGCAGTAAAGTAAAGTCGTCTTCAGTTGCATCTTCACTTGCAGCTAAATGACTGAAAACAGATTGAACGGTAAAGCTGTTTTTTGTGGTAAGCTGATGACAGAGTTCGGTTAACTCATCGATCATAAAACCAAGACGATGCATGCCGGTATCAATTTTCAGGTGAACAGGATAACTGTTGATACCTTCCTGTTCAAGGTATTGATCAAATGCATGAAGAATTGAAAACGAAAACAGTTCGGGTTCAAGATTATGTTCAACCAATGCATCAAAGGTTGCAGGTTCCGGATTCATTACCATAATGGGTAATGTAATGCCGGCTTTGCGTAACTCAACGCCTTCATCAGTAAACGCAACAGCAAGATAATCGGCTTTCATAAACTGCAGCAGGTTGGCAATTTCATAGCTGCCACTTCCGTACGAGAAAGCTTTTACCATCGCCATTATTTTTGTTGACGGGCGAAGTAAACGTTGATGTGCTTTGATATTTCGGGCAATGGCACTGAGATTAATTTCCAGAACAGTTTGATGTGTTTTTTGTTCCAGCAAATGTGCCACACGGTCCAATTCAAATACACGTGCTCCTTTGATAAGGATACTTTCATTGTGAAAATCGAGTGATGCAAACTGTTGAACCAATTCAGCTGTTGATGAAAATGAAATTGTTTCAATAGATGCTGTAATCAATGGAAGCAGGAGTTGTTTTGTTCTTTCTCCAACAGTAATCAAACGGTTTACTGCATGGCTTTGAAGAAGTGCTGCAACTGAAGTATAGACCGTTTGTTCCTGGTCGGCTGTTAGTTGAAAATCAGACAGGATAACGGTACGTGTTGGATGTTGCCGTTGCTGCTGCAACATATTTAATGCGATAATGAACGAACTGAGATCGGCACTGTAACTGTCGTTGATGAGCGTGGTGTTATGTAAACCGCTTTTCAATTCCAGCCGTAAACTAACCGGACGAAGTTGTTTGAATTTTTCGCTCACCTCCTGAATTGGAACCTGCAGGAATATGCATACAGTTAAACAGGTAATTGCATTTTCAATGGAAGCACCATCTGTAAAAGGAATTGTAATGGAGTCGTTTACAGTTCCACTTGTAAAATGAATAATTGTTTCATTCAGTTTTTTTGCAATACTGTTTATAACAAGTGTGTTATTGTTTTGTGTCCCCCAGTTAATAATCTGTTGATGTGTAAATGAAAGATCATTTAATTTTTCGGACGAGCAAATAACGGCCGATGCGTGCTGAAACAGAATTGATTTTTCATTCAGCTTTTTCTGTTTATTTGTAAAGCCTTCTGCATGTGCTTCGCCGATATTGGTTAAAATACCCAGTGTGGGTTGAATGATTTGTTGTAGTTTTTTCATTTCGCCTTTTTGCGAAATGCCTGCTTCAAAAATGGCCAATGTATGCTGTGGTTGTAACTGCCATACACTTAACGGAACACCTACCTGTGAGTTATAACTCTTAGGGCTTCGGATGATCGTATAATGATCAGACAATAATTGGTACAACCATTCTTTTACAATGGTTTTTCCGTTACTGCCCGTGATACCGATCACCGGTAAAGTAAATTGTCGGCGATGAAAAGCAGCTAATTGCTGTAAAGCTGTTAACGTATCTGCAACCAGTAAAACAGTTGCTTCAGGGTATTGCTCAACAGCTATTTTTTTCTGTACAATAAAATTGCGAACGCCTTTGTTGTAGGCTTCTTTTATAAAATCATGCCCATCTCTGCGACCGGTAAGCAACGCAAAGAACAAAGCAGCAGGAGGATGGATCACCCGTCGGCTGTCGATCAGTAAATGTTCAATATTGCAGCTAACATCAGCCTGTTGTAAATAAACAGCCTCTATAATTTCAGCAATACGATCAATACGATAGTGCGACATAGTTTTAACGACTAACTGGGCATGTCAGGTGGCGTGCCCTTTTTCTTATGGTAGATGGAATAGATGATAGAGCCACCAATACATGCTACAATTACAACTAAGGAAATGACTACCTGTGTACTTTTATTTACAACCGTTCCGATCAACTCTTCGCCCAGCATTTTCAATCCTATAAAAACAAGTACAATGGCAATACCCTGCTGCAGGAAATCAAATTTGCTTACTGCTCCTCTCAATAAAAAGAAGAGAGAACGTAAACCCAATACAGCGAATATGTTTGAAGTGTATATCACCAGTGAAGCATATTCACTTTTTCGGTCTACAATACCCATTACAGCAGGGATGGAATCCAGTGCAAATACAATATCTGTTGTTGCCAGCATTACTACTACAACAAACAATGCCGTGTAAACCGGTTTGCCATGTTGTTTGATTACATACTTGCCATGCCCATCTTCCATTGTGATAGGTAAGAATTTTTTCAAAAAGAGATAGACCTTGCTCTCCCGTGGATCAAATTCTTCTTCCTGGTTAGTGGTAAACATTTTGAAACCGGTGTATACGAGGAATGCTCCGAAAATATAAAGGATCCAATGGAAACGGTTTACCAGTTCCACACCCAGCGTTATAAAAATTACCCGGAAAAGAATAGCCATTAACACTCCAATCAGCAATACACGTGGAATGTATTGTTCCTTTACTTTAAAGAAACTAAAGATGAGTACAAACACAAAAATATTATCAATGCTTAAGCTCCACTCCATCAGGTAAGCTGCTACATATTCAAGTGCAGCAGGTTTTCCATCCTCATACCACACAAAGCCGCCAAAACCTAATGCAAGCAGCACCCAAAAAATGGTTTGCTTTAACGCTTGCTTTGTGGTAAGATGTGCTGATTTTTTGCTGAGCAAACCAAGGTCAAATACAATGGCTACCAGTAATACAATTCCAAAAACGAGATAAGTGATCTGTGTGTGCGTCATGAATGATAATTCAAAAATTGAAAACGTTAT
Source organism: Bacteroidota bacterium (assembly GCA_023428755.1). Classification (GTDB taxonomy): domain Bacteria; phylum Bacteroidota; class Bacteroidia; order Chitinophagales; family Chitinophagaceae; genus Lacibacter. The sequence continues at coordinate 42,248 of JAEYWX010000033.1, read as the reverse complement.
GCCTGTTTACTATAAGTTCGTTTGCGCCATTGCATATAGCCAATACCAATCAGTAAAATAATAAGGATGGGTACTGCTATATTGATCAGTTGCCATTGCACCCGTTGTTCTGTTACTTTTTGTGGATTCAATAAACGCAGGGCCACATCTTTATTCCGCAAAGCTACGATACCTGCATTCCCCGTCATGTATTCCAACGTGTTTTGCAGAAAAGCTTTGTTGGCATACGTACGTTCTTGCACACGGCTGTAGCCCATACTAAACGGTTCCTGTTTGGTAAAGCTGTTGAGTAACACATCGCCATCACCTACAACCAATTGTTGTGTAGGTGCAGCCGTTTGTGTTTGAAACGAACCGTAAGCTGTTGTAAAATATTGCCGCATTTCGGCAGAGGCACGGTTTGCATAAAAACTGTTGAAGTTTCCTTCCAGCAAAACGCCAACCGGTAAATTCTTTTTGTTGTAGAGTTTAATGTCTTCAATAGTCTGTAATTCCTGCAAACTGATGATGGCAGGAGTGCTTACAAACTTTGCATTTTCACTGGAGCTGAGCAAGACTGTTTTGCGAATGCCTTCTGCTTTAACCGTATCCAATGTGTTTGTAAACTGACTTAAAACCGGTTCTAAATTTTTTGTAATGGGATGATTACCGGTTGCAGTTAACAGCGGATAGTAGTTGAACGGCACATCGGCTAACTGCGGTTGCCCGCCTGCGTTACCAACAACCAGTTTGCTGAGATCGCATTGCTGATCCTGCAACAGATCCCGGTTGATGCGTACGCCGTAGCGGAAAAGCAAATCATCAAGATTTAATCCACGATCGTACGCCAGTGTTTGTGCCACAAATGCAAGGCTGTCTTTTTCAGCATGCAGCATATCGAGGAACCATAATATTTTTCCGCCCTGCATGATGTACTGATCGATCTTCATTTTAGCCGAGTCGGTAAAACCGATCGATGGTTTTACGATCATCACAGCCGCAAATTCTTTGGGAATAACAGCTGTTGCATTTGGATCAATGATGCGGAAGAGATAATCGGCATCCAGTGTTTGCACAAGATCAAATGTTTCCGGACCCATCGGCTCACCGTTTCCAATCATGTAACCAATCAATGGTTTTTGTTTCCGTTGAATTTTTTCGATTGCATCTGCAAACTTGAACTCCAGTAAGGCTTCTGCATTGCTGATGCTCTTTGCTTCATCGGTAACCAAACTACCGGTCAACGGATCACGGCTGTATTCCGTTTTTCCGCTGAGTAAATCAACCGACATTACTTTGCCTTTGTACTTTACCAGTGCAGACGGATAAATAACACGTTGTGTTTTGGCTTCTTCTTTTTCCTGCACTTCCAATGTATAAGGCAAAATACCAAGACTTTTTAGCGAGTCGCTGATCATTTGCTGAATCACTTCATCACGGAAACCAGGTCTTGTTTGGCTAAGGCTGTCAACATTCACACCATTCATCCGCAGTTCGCTGATCACTTCTCCAAACATGAAGTTCTTTGCTTCATCATCAAACAGTTCATCCACCGATTTATAGTTGATCTGCAAACGGCTGCGGCTGTAGTCTTTCATTTCACTCAACAGATCGTTGGTACTGTTGCGTAATTTTCTGAATGATGATCTGAAATCACCTTTCAGAAATACATCTACCGTTATTGTGCTGTCGATATTTTTCAACAATGCTTTCGTTTGCGGCGAAAGTGAATAGCGTTGCTCGGCGGTAAGGTCCCAACGCAGTCGTATCGATGATGAAAGTAGATTAAGCCCCACTAAACCTGCCAGCAGCAGAAGCCATCCATATTTCAATGAAAGCAATTTTTTCATGGATACTTAGTTTTTACGACCAATGCGTTGTACAGTGATGAATAGGGTGAAAAAAACAAGGCTGAGAAAATAAACCGTATCACGGCTGTCAATCACTCCTTTTGATAAACTGCGGTAATGAAATTCCATGCCCAGCAGTTCAACAATATAATCTGCACCGGTTCCGACAAGTTGGCTCAAGGCTGTAAAGCCGCTGTATAAAACAAAACAAACAAAGGCACTCAATAAAAAAGCAACAACCGGGTTTAACGTATAACTGCTGCAGCAAAGTCCAATGGCTGTAAACGCCGCACATAAAAACAACAAACCAATGTACGAGCCAGTAATACCACCTATATCGAGGCTTGTACCTTCGGCACTCATAGCGTTGATGGTAAACAAGTAGGTGAGTGTTGGTAATAAGGCGATGAGTACTACCAGCAATGCAGCCAGGTATTTCCCCCACACAATTTGCCAGGCCGTAAGCGGACGGGTAAATAAGGTTTCCATGGTGCCGCTTCGCCATTCGTCGGGGAAGAGGCGCATGGTAACGGCTGGTATCAGTAGCAGGAGAATATACGGGGAGAGGTTAAAGAAATTTTCCAGCGTGGCATAACCATAATCCAGGATGTTGAAGCTGGAGAATACGAACAGGAACAACCCGTTCAATAACAGGAAAAGAATAATGGTGATGTACCCCGTTAGATTGCTGAAAAACTGGCGGAATTCTTTTTTGCAAATGGCCCACATAGAGCAGCAAAAATAAAGGAATCTGTTACTCCTTCCGAACCTTAATTCAGGACGGCTGATGCAGGAGTGAGATTGAACCGGTCGAGCACCTTGTTAAGAGAGGTCGGGAATTCGCTTCATGGCAACATACATTCAAAATTCCGGTTAATTGTTTAGGATTTACGGATTGAACGATTATCTTTAAAGTCGCTCCGATATCTGCTGAAACATCACCCCCCCCTTTAACCTGTAGAAACCAAAAAACATCTAAATCTTGGGAGTGATGAAAAACATTTCAGCAGCCACACTCATTCTACTTTTTATTGGAATAGCAGCAAGAGGCCAGGTCGTGTTGTATTCAACTGACTTTGGTAGCACGGTTGGATTATTTCCAACGGGATGGGAAAGTTCCAACACAATAAATGGTTTTGAATCAGTTACTACATCAGCTTCATCTGGATATTCAGGTGCATCAGGAAACATTAATGCGAGGTTTCAAAATACTGGTACCGCTGGAGTAAATCATACTTTAACTTTCGATAATTCTTTATCGACTGTTGGATACTCAGACATTCGAATAATCTGGGGAGTACGAACAACGGGGACATTTGCTCAAAATGTAACTTTAGAATGGAGTCCCGATGGAACAAATTGGACGGTATGCTCTTTTTCTCAGACTCCAAGCAATACTGATTGGACATTCGTTAATAATGGGATTCCTATACAATTGCCCGCTGGTGCTGGAAATATTCCCAACCTTCGACTTCGATGGTCGATCGTTGTAAATAATGCTGGCAATTATCAAATAGATGATTTAGTAATTGACGGCTTACTTATTTCTGGTGGTTCTTCTTCATCTGATTATTTCCGTTCAAGGCAAACAGGCAACTGGAATGCTTCGTCAAGTTGGGAGTCCTCTTCTGACAATACCAACTGGATGAATGCAACATTGATTCCAACTGCCGCTGCACAAACAATTACCCTACGTAATGGTCATACGATTACAATTAATGGAACTGCAACAGCTGATCAGCTTATTATTGAAAGCGGAGCAGAATTAAATCATCCTAATGCTTCGGTCTTTACGTTGAGTGATGGTGTGGGCGATGATTTGACGATTTACGGAACCTATGTTTATTATGGCAATGCACCAGCAGGATCAGGGAATTACATTGTAGAAAATGGAGGTGTTATACGTGCAGATGCAAATACAGGAGGGTTGGCAGACGATCTTCCTCTTAGCTCGAATGCACGGGTTTTGTTTAGAACGGGAAGTGTTTTCGAATGGAATGTTACAAGTCCATTTGGTGCCAATAGTGTTACTTTTTTTAACAGCGATGCTGAACGGCCGATTTTCAGAGTAACCAGCAATATCGGGCTAGCTGTTGGCGCTGTCGGTTCATTATTTGTAAGGGGGTTGTTTGAGGCAAATGGAAATATCACATTTACGGGAGCAGGTCCTAAAATTTTCCGTGATGGCATCATTGGAACCGGCTCAATTTCGCAAACGGCAACTTCTGGTCCGCTTCAAATTTCAGGAACTGATGCACAACTAGGTGGTTCGGGTACAATCATTTTAGATGCAGGAGGATTACAGGTAAATGCAGGTGCGCAGGTGCTTTTATCATCAAATAAAATTGTCCATAATTCAACATTTACCAATAACGGGGTACTCGATTGCCAGAATTTTATTGTGTCAGGTTCAACAATATTTGTAAACGCTCCTGGTGCAACATTAGGAATTGGCTCAGCTGATGGAATTACTACAGGGGCAGCTGGTAATATTCAAACTACTGGTGGCAGAACATTTAATAGTAATGCAACGTACACCTACAACGGAACAACAAACCAGGTTACAGGCAATGGTTTGCCTCTTATTGTACAGGTGTTGTCCATTTCAAGCTTTGGGGGAGTTGGAAATAATACGATCACCTTGACGAACACGAATACAACAGTTGATCGTTTCAACCTCAACACCGGTTATTTTGTTGCCGGTACAAATGGCAATCTGAACATTGCCTCCGGTGGTGCTGTATTTGGAACAGGCGGGCATCACCCAAACGATCCCGTTGCCGGCACAATTACTTTTTTAGGAAACGGAAAAACAGAAGGCTTCGCTCCCGGACACCCGAACTTATATGCAGTAATTGTAAACGGTGCTGTTAATTTTAATGGCGATCTGTTGATTGGTTCTGCCACTATTCTAAACCGATTACAAATCAATAGTGCTGCTTTCGTACAATCCAATGCCCCTTTTTATGCTCCGGGTTCCACACTTGTGTATAATACCAATGGTGTTTATGACAGAAGTATTGAATGGGGCAATTCAAGTGGGGTAGAAGGTTTTCCTCATCACGTGGTTGTGCAGGGAAATACAATACTTGATCTGTTTACAAATCCCATAACGCCTGCTCAACTGGAAATTGGAGGCAACCTTATTATTGGCAATGAAAATGGAAGAGGGGAAGTATATATGAACAATGCTATGAACAAACCTCTGTCGGTTTTGGGTGATGTAATTATTGGATCAGGAGGTGCTGCTACGAGTGTACTTGAGCTTTCTTCGGCCATAGGCGGCGATTTGTGGTTAAACGGAAACTTCATTCGTTACGCTAACAGTTCGTTCAACCCGGTTAGCCGCACTGTCTCTTTCAGGGGAAATACTACAACGGCAATCAGCACGCCCGGCATTAATACACCAGGTATTTCATCGCAGGATTTCAATCACATAAGATTACAAAAAACAGGAGGAGCTTCTGTTACCTTGCAATGTTCAATTGGAATCATCAATGAACTTACATTTACAGGCGGATACATTGTGAGCTCGAATAACAATCTTTTAATTTTTAATGATAATGCAGTTGCAGTTGGAGCAAATGCCTCCAGCTTTGTAAACGGCCCTGTTCGAAAAATTGGGAATGATGCATTTGTATTTCCGGTGGGCAAGTCAGAATTGGCAGGACCGGTAGGTGGCGGTTATCGTTTCATAAGCATCTCTGCTCCATCAGCACCAACGGATGCATTTACAGCTGAATTTATGGTAGCCAGTGCAACCGCACTTGGTCCGCTTGGAGCAGCTGCCATTAGTGCCGGCTTAACAAGAGTTAGTCGTTGTGAATACTGGAGGCTTGACCGAACGGCGGGTTCTTCATCTGTTAATGTTACACTTTCCTGGAATGCAAGAAGCAATTGCAATGTGTCGTACGTGTCTGATCTCCCAACACTGGCAATCGCACATTTTAACGGTACTGTCTGGGATTCATTTGGTGCAAATTCTACCACCGGCAATGTAACTGAAGGATCTATAACATGGAATAATGTTTCCACTTTCAGTCCTTTTTCATTAGCTAGTACCGATTTTTTGGAAAACGTTCTTCCGCTTGAATTATCAGCTTTTAAAGTGCGGGCTCGTAGTACAGATATAGCCATTGACTGGATGCTGAGCAATAACAATGACCACGACGAATACATACTTGAACGTAGTAAAGATGGAATTCGGTTTGAAACATTGAAAGTAGTACAAGCGAAAATAATACTCTATACAGCAGCTTATGCTGAAGAAGACCATAACCCTTACAATGGTTGGAATTACTACCGCCTTAGAACGACTGATAAAATGGGCCGATCACGTATGTCGAAGATAGAGAAGGTTTGGTTTGGCCGTCCGGAGCTGATCCGCATCAGCCCGAACCCGGCATCTGAAAAAATCCTGATCAGTTTTGCAGAACCGGCCAGTATATCGCAAATTGAACTTGTGAATACTGCCGGCCAGGTGTTGCAACGCATCCAAACCATCACATTAAATACAGAGATCAATATAGTTCACTTGCAGGCAGGAATGTATGTAATCCGTATAACAGGCAAGAACGGGGTTTCCATTAAACGTTTCATGAAACAGTAATGGATGGCAAGCGGTTTACTTTTTATACCAACAGCAGAATTCTTTTTAGTAACATTGCCATACCGGGAGATTTCTGCAACAAGTGAATTCTATCAGTAACACATCATATAATTATGAAGAACATACATGGGGTCATAAAATTGATCGGCATGGGCTGGACTTCCCCCGTTTAAAATTGGATTACCTTCTGAGAGCGCTGGCGTACAAAAATCCAAAAAAAGTATTAGAAGTTGGTTGTGGTGCAGGTAAGTTCATTTTCGCATTGGCAGACCATTTTCCTGATACTGAATTTACAGGCATTGACATAAGTCATCAGGCAATTTCAAAAGCACAAGCTTTTAATAAAGAAAGCAGAATCAGGTTTTCGGTTGCAGATGCAGCAGAAATGAATTTCAAAAGCGACTCTTTTGATGCAGTAATTCTTCTGGATGTATTGGAGCATGTTCACAATCCACACAAAGTAGTTCATGATTGCACCATATTCCTAAGAACTGGCGGAGTATTGCATACGTTTATACCTTGTGAAGCTCATTCTGTTTATTGGCTTTCTGAGAAACTGGCAGGTTTCCATACAAAAGAAAAAACAGCCGGCCACATACAACGCTTTACAAGGAAGGATGCTGTTTCTTTATTCAACCACAAGTTGAACCTTTTACAAACAAAATATAGTTTTCATTTATTTGGTAGTATTTTAGATTATTTACTTTTCACGGCATTGTTAAATAAGCGGCTGGCAAAAATTTTCTGGCGTGAGAATAAGTATTATACCACTGGTTCGAAAACAAAGTTAGTAGCCAAGGTGCTTAATGGGTTGCTGACTTTGGGTAGTTCAATTGGATATGTCGAATCAAAAATATTGCAAAACAATAAGTTTCTTGCAACCGGGATTCATCTTACTTTTCAAAAAGATAAATAAGTTTTGGCATTACGTCCTGTTATGAAATTGAACAACATGGCACATTATTGGAGTAAAAGCTGGCCCTTGACCTTTTTGTTGTTTGCAGTTGTTTTTTTGAGCGTCTTTTCTTTTGCTGATTTTGAATTGGTGCCGGGTGTAACAGATATGATTGGAGAGGCAACGCTCAATAATATCAACGTTTCAGCAAGAGTTTCATTTTATTTTAAGGCGTTACTTCTTTTCTTATCCGCAGGTTTGTTATCAATAGCAACAGTAGTAACCATATTAAAACTTCCAAACGGCGATGTTGTTCTGAATATCATCAATCTTTGTGCAAAAATTTCACTAGTTCTATGTCTTCAACAAATTTTTTTTAATGAGGTTTCGTATTTCTTTGGATTCGTTTTCTGTTTTTCTTTAACTGGCTACTTCGCTCTCTTTAATAACAAGAATTCTTACCGGCATGCTTTCATTCTCGTGGCTGGATTAGTACTGTCGTTTTTTGCAAGCAGAATTTCTGTACAGTTGTTGCTTTTATTTATCGCTCAAATAGTTGCTTACCTGGTTTATACAAAGTATAGTAGTCAGCTGTATCAATCACTTGATAGAAAAGCAAGCAGGCAGCATCGTGAGATTCTGATCTCTTCTTTTGCAATTGGCTGTATCCTTTCCTACCTGCTCATAATGCCTGAAATTGATTTGTCAATTGTATTGATTCGCTTTTATAACGAACGAAATTTTTCAAGTATACCCTTGGAGTTATACTGGCTTCCTTTGTTATGCTCTCTTATTGTTTATTTTGTTTTACGAAAACTAGTTAACATAAAAGGACTGGCAAATACGGGTTGGCTGTGTTTTATATCATTATTTACAGCACTGCAGTTTTCGGATCATTATCTCCCTTCCTTACTGATGCTGATTTCCTTTTTTATAATTGGGGCAATAAAGAAAGAGAAGATGCAACGGGTAATTGAGTTGTATAGTTTAACGAGTGATTTGCTGGCGACAATTGCATTTTTCTACTTAGTGAATCAGTTCTTTTTTCTGCTTAATTCCGGCTACGACTACCTGTTGCCTCTTTTTTTTCTCACCAAAGTAAGTCTTCGGCAAAAGTATATTCATCCAAATAATAGGGCACGTTATTACAAGTATTTGCTCGCAGTTATACTCACTCCGTTTATTTTATTGCTTTCGCAGGAAATTGTGATGTTGCTGAATCAGCGTTCTGTTTTTATTGGCAAGGTTGGATATATTTTTTTTGTTAGTTCATTTTTTTTGTTAGTTATCCTTTTTTTGATTAGATGGGAACCACAACGTTTCTCGTCTGTAGTTTCAATTTTGTTTGCGTTTGCTGTTGGGGGAGCGGCGATTTACAATGCATATCACCCGATTTTTTTCGGTACAGTTAATTTATTTGAGGAGGCCAGTGCGGCTATGGCGATTAAACGTACTTACTTATATAACGAAACGCCGCTGCTGCAACACTTTAGCCCACATAACCTGAACGATTATCTGACAGGTCTTTTATATACGTGGATCAATAATGACATTTCTTTGGCTTATAAGATCTATACATGTATCTATGCTCTTTTCTATTTGGTTTATTATTTTTTTCTTCTACATTTTTTTAAAAGTCGTTTTTATGCAATTCTGTGGATATTTTTTTCTGCAACGTTATATGTCCTCTTCCCGTTTTATCATGCAGTTGTAGTTTTATTTTTCCTGATACTTTATAATTATTTCAGCAGAAACTATTCCCTTCGGCGATTGCTTTCAATGTCCCCCTTGTTGTTATTGCTCTTGTTGTTCAGACCTGATACAGGATTCGCATTATTTATTACAGGACTTATTTCAATTCCATTGATGGCAGTTTTTTTCACAGATGGATGGTTGAAAGCGGAGCGTTTATGTGTAGCCTTGATACTTTACACGATTGCTTTTTTGGGACTGATCGCTTTGCTGTTTGATCCTTCCGAAATCTGGGGAAATGCTCAACTTATAATTGGTTATTTGCAGTCTTCCCAATCCTGGGGATATGCTGTCTTATCTAAAATAGTAAACTACAAATTCCGGATACATTATTTCGTTTTTCCACTAGTAGTAGTTTTTATTCTGGCGTATACTGTATTGCATGCAAAACCCCGGTCGAAGCAGATTGTGTTTCACAGGGTAGCTTTGATTTTTTTCTGTATTTATTACCTTGTAAATTTTCAACGTGGATTGGTGCGACATTCTTTTGTTGAACTAACCGATGATAACATCTCCTCTTTTGTTTTTCTGATAATAAGTGTTTTCATTTCAGGTATTGTTGTGAGACGAATGGTTGTAATGAAATTTGCGTTTGTTTTTCTTGTAAGTTCATTCTTGCTGGTATGGATTTTTAAATTCCCCCGGCCCCCTGTATTACGGAGCCTTTATACTGCATCGGTTGATAAAATTCGAACAGAAAGTTTGCCGGTCTTTTCCAATGAAAAGATAAATCGATTCAGATACATGCCTGATAGTGAACTGCAGAATAGCGGGCATGCTGTATTTGTATTTTCAAGAATTGACCAACTTCGAAATTATTACAGAAGCAGGGATATATCAAAGGTTTCTTCAGCGGCTGGTTCTTTGGAAAGATCAAATGACCCCCGGAAACGATATCAAACCCTTCTTTCCCTGGTTAACAATAAAAAGATTGACGGATATGTAGATGAAGTTTGCTATGAACCGCTATCCGGTTATTTTTTGAACGAAAAACCAGTACATTTTTTCAATCAGGGGTTTCACTGTTATCATAACAGCAATCTGCAAAGGAAGTTTGTGGATGAAATGCTGGCTAACAATGTAAGGTATGTTTTGATGAGTCATGTTTCTACCCGATCCGGAGCAAATGCCCTGGATCATGTACCACATAGTATCAGACATTATTACACCGTTCAGCATATTTATGATTATTACAAACCACAGTTAATTGTTGATGGCATGGCACTTTGGGTAAGGGATAGTGTAAACGTAAACAGCAATCCACTATTCAGCCAATCGTATTACGGCGATTCTGTTTACCACATACAGCAACGGTTTTCAGGTCATCAACGAACACTAGTAACTGTGTTTGGCGTTGATTCAATTTCCGGTGATGTTGTTATCTTCAATAACTCAATAGCCATTCCTGTATCATTTTACAACAAAAACGAAAAGAAAGCTTTTGTTCTTGTAGACTCCGCTTTTCATTCAATTGAAACAGTAAAGCTTGGTTCATTTGCAGACAGCATTCGTTTGGAGGGGTATGACTATTTCCCCGACCTTTTTTCCAGTATACCTCAAACCTATCATTTAAAACTGTTGCCGTATGTACTTGGCCAATCAAGTAGAAAAAATGCAGTTAACAGACCCATTGGCTTTAAGGTAGTAGAAGAGAATATTATTTCAGCAAAGTTGGATACAGCGCTAAACACAAAAGGGGCTGCGTTGAGGTTTGTTTTATCCAACAATAGTAAAGCAAGTGAAACGGTTACGGTTCAATATTATAAATCAAATTCCTTTTTGGGTGAGTATACATTTTTGTTAAAACAAGGTGCTGATATCCCTTACCTGTTACAGGCAGCCAGTCAGCCAAACTGGAATTTTGGTAAACCTGACGTTATAAAATTAAAATTGCCAGGCAAGTCTTACCTTTCAAAATTGTCGATCATTTACAAAGATGAACTATCGTACTAAATTATTTGTTGACCGGTTTATAGGGCCTCCCGTCGGGTTCATCTCTAATATTGCTGCGTTGCTTGCAGGTGCTGTTTTGCGCAGAGATCATCGCTTCAGACCATTGGATGGCAAAGAAGTGATTATTTGCAAAATTGTTGGCATGGGCAGTATTGTTGAATTTGCTCCTTCATTACTTGCTCTGAAAAAGCGGTATCCCGCTTCGAAAGTTACCTTTGTTACTTCAAGCACAAACAGTGAATGTATGCAGATGCTTGGCGACTATATAGATGATGTTTTGTATATCAATGATCGAAATTTAGCCGGACTTTTTTTATCTACATGCCGAGTGATTATTCAGATGATGCGAAAGCGGGCTGATACATTTATTAATCTTGAAGTTTATTCGTATTTCACCACATTCCTCTCATTACTCAGCCTTTCAAGAAACCGCTATGGGTACTATCGAAAATCAACTGCTTTTCGAAAAGGAATTGATACACATCACGTGTATTTTAATACAAAAAAATCAATTCGGGAAGTATATGCTGAGGTGATGAAATTACTGGGTGTAACTGCTATTGATTACGAAACGGCATTTCCTTTTTATATCCGAAAGGAACAAAAGGCGATGGTCGCTGAATTTCTTCACAGCAAACAGATTGATCGGTTTATAATTATTAACAGCAATGCTTCAGATTTAATGCCCGAGCGAAAGTGGGATGTTGAAAATTGGAAAACAGTTATTCAGCATTTTATGAACAATACAAAATTCACGGTTTTACTTTCCGGCTCTTTAGCTGAAAATAAAACTGTAGCAGACAATTTTAAAAGTGAGTTATCATTATTTGCAGACAGGTTATTTAATGTTGCCGGCCAGTTTACAATTGATGGCTATGTTTTTTTATTGCAGAAAGCCGACATGATCATCAGTAACGATTCCGGACCTTTGCATCTGGCGTTTTCGCAACAGATAAAAAGCGTATCGCTTTGGGGGCCCACAGATCCGGCTCATCTTTCAGTAAAACAGCCGTTTAATGTAGAAGTTTATAAGAATGTTTACTGCTCGCCCTGCCTTCACCATGCAGATCGCCCACCCTGTAACGGTGATAATATTTGTATGAAGCGGATATCGGCTCTTGAGGTTATCGAAAAGGCAACCTTATTACAGGAGAAGGAGTTTTAAAAAAGGACTGATCCCCGCATACTCATCTCCTCCTATTTGCGGTTAGGTGAGAAGCGACATCGAACTGATTTTAAAAGGGTTGTTTGGTCGTCCGGAGGTTATCCGAATCAGTCAAAACCCCGCTTCAGAAAAAATTCTTATCAATTTTGCCGAGCCAAGCAGCATATCGCAAATTGAACTTGTCAATATAGCCGGTTAGGTGTTGCAACGCATCCAAACCATATTATTTAATACAGAGATCAATATAGCTCACTTGCAAGCGGGAATGTATGTACTCCGTATATCAGGAAAGAACGGGCTTTCCACAAAAAGCTTTATGAAGCAATAAAGACCCGAAACCAACTGCTGAAAGGTCCCCTCCACAAGAGGGGATTTTTATTTTGGTCATATTTCATATTCAAAAGAAAGAACCCCGGCCTAAGCCGGGGTTCCATCCAATATGCTTCAATTTGATTATTCAAAAGTTGAATAGAAATACGGGGTCTTTGCTTCAAACTCCGCACTGCAGGTATCCACCATTTTGTACACCCGGGTAATGCCCCATGCTTTCCGTTTTTCGTAGAGTTCATCTTCGCTGGCATCTTCTTTCATAATGCGGCAAATCTGCTCATCACCAAAGCCCATCCGTTTTGCTTCCTTCAGCAATTCTTTAGGCAGCGATTGCATATCATGCTTCGCCAGTTCTTTTTCCATATTCACAATATCCTGGATCTGGTAAATGAACCAACGGTCGATTTTGGTGGCTTCTACAATTGTTTTCACACTTACTCCCGCCATCAATGCATCTTTAATGCGGAAAATGCGATCCCACTTTGGCACCTTGATATATTCGATCAGCTCTTCAGCATGTTTTAAACTCTGACCATAATAACCCAAGCCAACCGCATTGTTCTCCAAACTCTGACAAGCTTTCTGCACCGCTTCGGTAAAGCTGCGGCCAATACTCATCACTTCACCCACACTCTTCATCTGTAAACCCAAGCGATCATCGGCACCTTTGAATTTATCAAAGTTCCAACGAGGCATTTTTACAATTACATAATCCAGTGCCGGTTCAAAGTAAGCAGAAGTAGTTTGGGTGATCTGGTTTTTCAATTCATCCAATGTATAACCAATGGCCAGTTTTGCAGCGATTTTGGCAATCGGATAACCGGTAGCTTTACTGGCCAACGCCGATGAACGGCTTACACGGGGATTGATCTCTACCGAAATGATTTCTTCGTTCTCCGGGTTCAAGGCAAACTGTACATTACATCCACCGGCAAAATTGCCGAGGCTGCGCATCATTTTAATGGCCATGTTCCGCATGTTCTGGAATGCGGTATCGCTCAAGGTCATGGCAGGGGCAACCGTAATACTGTCGCCGGTATGTACGCCCATCGGGTCGAAATTCTCCACCGTACAAATGATCACTACATTATCATTCTTATCACGCAAGAGTTCCAATTCATATTCTTTCCAACCCAGCAAGGCTTTTTCAACCAGCACTTCATGCATCGGGCTGGCGGTTAAACCACGCTCCAGTGCCGCATCCAGTTCATCTTTATGAAATACAATACCACCGCCGCTGCCGCCAAGAGTAAACGAGGGGCGAATAACCAATGGCAGACCAATTTCCTGTGCAAACTCTTTTCCTTCCAGCAGCGAGTTGGCCACCTTCGATGGTGCCACGCCAATGCCGATGTCGATCATCAACTGGCGGAATTTTTCCCGGTCTTCGGCTGTGTCAATTGCATTTACATCAACACCAATCATCCGCACATTGAATTTTTCCCAAATACCCAGCTCATCTGCCTCTTTACAGAGGTTCAGGGCCGTTTGTCCGCCCATGGTTGGCAATACAGCCGTGATCTGCGGATTTTCTTCCAGTATCTGTTCAATACTTTCAATGGTGAGGGGCAACAGGTACACACGGTCGGCCATCATGGGGTCGGTCATAATGGTGGCGGGGTTACTGTTGATGAGGATCACTTCAATTCCTTCTTCACGTAAACTGCGGGCTGCTTGCGAACCCGAATAATCAAACTCACAGGCCTGGCCTATTACAATGGGGCCGCTGCCTACAATCAGCACACTGGTTATGGAAGTATCTTTTGGCATGGGGAGAATTTGGCTGCAAAAGTATTGGATTGAGCGTTAACCTGAGCGTGAAATTTCAACCGATTTTCAAGGTTTTTTGGTAACGGGCGTTAGGAATTCGGTTGGGCTGCATTGGCGTCGCACTCTTGTACAAACCAATTCTATTGCTCTGCTTTCAAAATACAGGGTAATTTTTTCTTGAAACATCTATGTTTGTAATGTTGTGCTTGAAACCAAATGAAGAATACTTGTAAACGAAATTTATGTTTAAAAAAGCAGGCTTACTGATTCTCGGACTCTCCAGTTTACTCATGCTGATTAGAAATTTGTTGGAAGTTGATATTCCGGTAATACTTATTCTGCTATCTATGGTTGCTGGAATATTTGTTTTGGGAATTGCAGCATACAAACAAGGTGCATTCAGCAAATTTTCATCTTCACTACTAGTTTATTTTGTAATTGCTGTTTTATTCATCGTTGTACAATTGTATTTGTTATAGCACAAGGAGAAAATTTCATCAGGGAGAGTAAGAAATAAAGAAGATGAGAAAAGTTCAATGTTATTTGAACTTGTAAAAATGATTGTTATTCACAATCTGCAACCCATTGTTGATACTGTACCGTCTGTGAGGGGTAACCACTTACATTCATATTCCTATTTTTGCCGCATGTCCAAACACTTTCTTATTTCTTATTTTTCATTTTTCATTTTTCATTTCGCTCAGGCGCAACTTTTTCCTGCGCAGAATTATCCGGGCAATTATTTCCGTTATCCGTTGGAAATACCGCTCAAGCTGAATGCAAACTTTGGTGAAATGCGTCCCAACCATTTTCACATGGGGTTGGATCTCTTTACACAGCGTCGTGAAAACCTGCGTGTTGTTGCACCGGCAGATGGATGGATCTCAAAAATTAAAATTGATCCCAATGGTTTTGGGAATGCCATTTATGTAAGTCATCCCAACGGTTTAACTACGTTGTATGCGCACATGAACAGTTTTGCACCGCAATTAAAAGAAGCGATTGAAGAAGGACAGTATGCCAAGCAAAGCTGGAAAGGTGATGTGGAGTTTGAAGAGAATCAATTCCCCGTAAAGAAGGGACAGTTTATTGGCTACAGTGGTAATACAGGTGCATCTGCAGGTCCGCATGTACATTATGAAATACGCCGCACGGCAGATGATGCCTGTTTAAACGCATTGTTGTTTCATAAGGTGTATGATGTAACACCTCCCGATATTACAAAGCTGGCCGTGTACGACCGAAACAAAAGCACCTATGAGCAATATCCAAAAACACTTTCATTAACACGTGTAAGCGGTGGCTATTCAGTTGCAGGCGGAACGATTACCGTTAACAGCGATGCTGTGAGTTTTGCAATTGTTGCAACCGATCGTGTTACAGGTGTTCCCAACAACAATGGAATTTTTGAAGCAGTAGTGTATATGGATGAAGAACCGATCAGCGGTTTTCAAATTGATGGTGTAGATTATTTGCAAACCCGTTATCTCAATGCACATATCGATCATCGTATAAAAACAAATGGCGGTTCTTATTTTCAACACTTGTCACCTTTGCCAGGTGATCGCTTGCCCATCTATTATAAAAAAGATGACGGACTCATTCATTTGAATGATACAACAGCACGTGATATAAAAATTGTAGTGAAAGATGCGAATGGAAATGCATCCACTCTTCGGTTTAAATTGAAGCGAACAGCAACGGTGGCAGCAACTGCCAACATTCAAAAAGACAGTCGATTCATGTTGCCCAATCAACTCAACGTTTTTGAGCGTGACGATATTCAGTTGGTGAGTACTGAAAAAAGTTTTTATGATGCGTTTCGGTTTGTGTACAATTATAAAACAAGTGCCACTGCTTATTCCAATATTCATGTAATGCATACCCCGGTTATTCCTGTGCATGATTCCATGATCTATCGTATTAAACCAACCAAATCAATTCCTGCAAGTGCTGCAAATCGGGTAATCATGATTAAAACAGCACGTGGCAAAACATTGATCGAACGGGCGGCTCCTGTAAAAGGTGGTTGGTATGAAGCAAAGTTTCGGGAGTTTGGT
This sequence comes from Bacteroidota bacterium, assembly GCA_023428755.1. Lineage (GTDB taxonomy): Bacteria > Bacteroidota > Bacteroidia > Chitinophagales > Chitinophagaceae > Lacibacter. Next base: position 25,885 of record JAEYWX010000033.1, on the reverse strand, counting down.
GAGTTGTGGTTAGAAGTGGATGAAGTGCCACCTACTATTTCAATTAGTGGTGTTGTTGATGGAGGAACAATTACCAGCAGTTCATTGATTACTTGTACGACTGCGGATAACAAAATAAAGATTCGCCGTTTTCGTGCAGAACTGGATGGCGAATGGCTGATGTTTACCGGACTGGGCCCAGTGTATCGTTATAAAGTTGACGACCATTGTCCGCCGGGCGAACATGAATTAAAGATCACAGTGGAAGATGAAGCGGGCAATGTCACCGAACGCATCATTCGTTTTACACGAAAATAATTTTAACGCATTCGTTCATATCCGAACAATTCAACAACAGCGTTGTTTCTACGGAAACGGTTTATACTCACATGGCAACAAAAAAGAAAGCGATCGTAAAAAAAGAAGCAGCTAAGAAGTCTGTAAAGAAAGAGCCCTTTAAAAACTACGTTACCAAATTAAAGGTTGGCGAAAAAGCACCGGCTTTTAAAGGTGTTGATCAGGATGGGAAGAAAATTTCTTCAACCGATTACAAAGGCAAAAAGATTATTCTGTATTTCTATCCGCAGGATCTTACAGCAAGTTGTACAGTGCAGGCTTGCAACCTCCGTGATAATTTTTCTGAACTGAAAAAACTCGGGTATGAAATTATTGGAGTGAGTGAAGATGGGGTGGAAAAACACAAACGTTTCGAACAAAAAAATAACCTGCCATTTCGGTTAATTGCTGATGAAGAGCATGCGGTGATCAATGCCTACGATGTGTGGGGCAAAAAACAGTTCATGGGTAAAATTTATGATGGCCTGGTACGCACCACTTTTGTCATCAATGAAAAAGGAATGATTGATGCTGTTATCACACGAGTGCTTACAAAAATTCACACCCAGCAAATACTTGATGCGGTACAACAGATTGCGAAATAGTGGCGATCGTTACTTGGTCCAGCGCCTCTGTAAATATTTTCTTACCGGCACATCGTATCGTTTCATTACCAAATAACTGAACAGAACAAGCAGCACAGTGCCACAGCTAACTACAATTGCCAATTCAGTTGTGCTTGGTTTTTGTTGCAGGTAATAATGACCGAATATCCAGATAAATGCATAATGCGTCATGTACAACGGATAAGAAACAGAACCGGAGAATGTACATAGTTTCTTTACTTTTTCCGACAGCGTGGTTCCTGCCCCCAGCGCAACGATCAAAGGAAAATAGATAATAACTGCAAATGATTCCGTAAGCCAGTTCCATTTTCCAAACGGCATCAGGAAAGCAAGCACTAACAAAATGGTGAGGCCCGTAAAGCCCAGCTTGTTTTTGATGATCCAGTTTGAACGGTAAACGATCATGCCTGCTAAAAATGAATAGGCAACCCGTACAGCACCATCCCAAAAGTTATCTTTCGACCAGCCACCCAGCAGGTTGCCGTTGCGATATAAAATGATACAAATACCTGCTGCAGCAAGTGCAGCAAGCAGTATTAAAATTGGTCGGCTGAGTTTGCGTAACACAAGTGCATAAAGGATATTGGCAATGTATTCCCAGAATAATGACCACGCAGGTGCATTAAAACTAAACAGGTTAAAGCCACGGTCTGCCATCATCGGCATTGGAATCAGAAATACCGAGCTTAAAAAAAATAAGGCAATCATACCACTGCTGAATTGTGCTGCTTCATTTGAAAAGGGATCAAACAAAAAGCCGAGCAAACCCAGCACCGAACCCAGCACCACCAATGGATGTAAACGGATCAACCGTAGTTTGAAAAATGTTTTTATGCTCATTGATTTCAAGCGACTATCGTATGCATACGCAATTACAAATCCTGACAGGCAGAAAAAGAAATCAACTGCCAGAAATCCATGTGCAATAAAGTTTTTCGAAAAGTCGGTAATGATCCATTCCATGAAATGAAATACAACAACAGCTAATGCTGCAACTCCCCGTAATCCATCGAGGATGAGAAAATGTTGTTTGCTTTGCAGTGGTTGGGCAGTTGCTTCCTTGCTGTTCAGTTGCATGATTCTAAAATTGATGACCGCTATTCACTGCAACATAATCAATAAATCATCAACGCAAGTATACGATGATGTTCCCGGGAAATTTTTAGAAGGAAATACACAAGGCAACCTGTTTCTTTTTTCTCGCATTAGTGGGGTAACAGGTGGTGGCAACAATGGTGGTGCTGTACTACATACACGCCTCACTTCAGTGGTACTGAAATACAATTTTCAACAAATGTGTTTCCGAGCTTTCAATCGTCTTGTGGAGTGGGTGGTTGTAATAATGCAGGAGTGCTTACAACTGCTAAAAAAATCGAACATCTGCTGAGTTGATGCGGGTGCAGTGAATAATTGATTTGAAAAACTGATATAGACAAGTTCATTGTTGCATAAAAAAAGAGCTTCAGCGAAGAAGCTCTTTTTTAAATATGGATCAGTTTATTTCTTATTGCCCCTGCGCCAAACTATACGCCTTCTTATCGCCCCACATATTCAGTAGTTCAAAAGAACAGATCTTGAAATTACCACTCATGCTTACATACAGTCCAATTACATCCTGCTGATTGAGCGGATAATCTTCAATACTTTCAAAACGAACATTGTATTGATTTACCAGGTTGGTGTAAACAGAACCGGTGGGCCATACCTGTGTGCCTCGATTGCTGATGTTGACCAATTTAAATTTTACACCGGCATGCCGTTGACATTTTTCTGCAATAGCGGTTGGCTGCTCATCACTTTCAATAAACAAATCAACACCAACAATTGTATCGGCTTCGCTTTCGGTTGACACCATCATCGAATTGTATTCCAGTTTCAATGGAGTAGGCGTTCCCGGTTTGTTGGGAACAATTTCTTTTCCCCCATTGGCTGGTTTTTTTCCAAAGTTGCTGATGATGGCATTGGCAAACTCTGTTGTATTTACACTTGGAATTGTCTTGTCACCAAAATCACCGGTGTGTACACCGTTTTCTAAAGTGTACAGCAAAGCGTTTTCAATGATAGCGGCATTTTCTGTTAAACCCACATGACGAAGCATAGCCAATCCACTTAATAACAAAGCAGTGGGATTGGCAATATTTTTTCCGGCAATATCCGGAGCAGTACCATGCACCGCTTCGAAAATCGAAATATGATCACCAATGTTTGCGGAAGGTGCAAAACCCAATCCGCCTACCAAACCAGCACAAAGATCACTTACAATATCACCTTGCAGATTGGTTAACACAACCACATCAAACAAATCGGGGCGTGTAACCAGTTTCATACACAAATCATCCACAATAATATCATCGGCTTTTAATTCCGGATATTCTTTTGCCACTTCATAAAAACACTCGAGGAACAAACCATCGGTGATCTTCATGATGTTGGCTTTGTGTCCACAGGTAATGCGGCGTGCATTTTTTTGCTTTGCCATTTCAAATGCATAACGAATCACCTGCATACTGCCGGGTCGTGTAATAAAACGACGGCTTAACGCCACATCATGCGTTAACATATGTTCTATACCACCATAGGTATCTTCAATATTTTCACGAACTACTGTAATGTCGATGGGGATACCTGCTTTGCTAAACACGGTATCAACACCATGCAGGGTTTGGAAATCACGCTTGTTGGCATACGTGTTCCAGGTTTTACGTGCTGTAACATTGATGCTTTTCACACCTTTGCCTTTGGGAGTTTCCATGGGACCTTTGAAGAGTAAACCTAAATTTTCAATGGTTTGTTTTGCTTCGGGAGTCATTCCATTGTTGAACCCTTTGTCGAACACCCATTTTCCCATATCAACCATTTCATATTCCAGGGGAACATGATTGGCTTTGAAAATAGATAATACGGCTTCCATAATTTCCGGACCAATTCCATCGCCTTTTGCTACAGCAATTTTCATGTTATTACTTTTTTACGTGCCGCAAAGGTAAGCCCCGGCAGGCTTAGGAAAACAGGAGAGTTGGTTAAAATCAGGAAGAATTATCCGATGATCCATTCCACTTCACCAAAATCAAAACATTCTTCTGTATCGATCCCGGTTTGCAGTTGGCCCTGTTTGTTTACCCCTTTCAGTTTTGTAATAAAACTCCGGCTTCCCTTTTTTAGCTGCACCATTTGCCCCTGTTTGTACAAATGAAGGTTGTATTGCTGAAAAAAACCATCGAAGCCATCCCGTTTCAATACATCCAACGAATGTAAAAGAGCAGTATGGATCGATCGGGCCAGTTCCTGAATGGACGTTTCTTTGCCGGTTATTTGCTTAATGGAAACCGGATTCTGCAAAGCACCGAATGCTGTTTGATTCACGTTGATGCCTATGCCAGCTACCGCCCATTGCCAGTGGGTACCCCGCACAATGTTTTCAATTAAAATTCCCCCTGTCTTTCTGTCACGCCAGTACAAATCGTTGGGCCATTTAATTTTTGCTTCGTCCCCGATCAATTTCTCCAACTCCTGCCTTACTGAAAGGGCGGTAACCGCCAGTAACTGAAACATCTGTGCTGGCAGCAGGAACTGCGGCTGCAGAATAATGGAAAAGCTAAGGTTGGCTCCCGGCTCTGTTTCCCAGCTTTTGCCCCGCTGCCCTTTGCCCTTGTTTTGGTGGTGGGCAAACACGGCTGTACCATGCTGTGCCACTCCTGCATGAACCAACCCCATGGCATAGTTGTTGGTGCTGTCAACAATGTCCAGCTCAATCCAGGAGGCATCAGATTTTTTAAGAGGCATGGTTGCGTAAGATTGTATAATTTTGGACAAAATAAAAAGTAAAAAGCTACGATGGAACGTTGTAGCAAAAAACAGATTTATTCATTAAACCACCAAGCGATTGAGTACACTATCTCTCTTAAATAGCCGGAGTAAAGATTCAAAGGCCAGTTCCCGCATCAACCGAAACAGTAAATTATTCAAAACCATCCTGCGTGCTATCCAGGAAAAAAAGGGTGAACATATTGTAAGTCTTGATTTACGGAAGATTCCCGAAGCTGTTTCCGATTTTTTCATCATCTGCGAAGCAACCAGCACCACACAGGTAAAGGCCATTGCCGATCATGTAGAATACCTGGTGAAAGAAGAATGTGGCGAAAACCCGTACCGGCATGAAGGAAAGAATGCATTGCAATGGGTATTGGTTGATTATGTAAATGTGGTGGTTCACATTTTTCAACCCGAAACCCGCAAGTTTTATCGCCTGGAAGAAATGTGGAGCGATGCAAACAGCGCCGATCACGAATAAATAAACGGACAAAAGCCGGGAAAAAATTTAACAAATAACGCCTGAAACTTTTAGCCACAAAATTGTAATACTATCAGAAATCCCGCAGCACGGGAAAAAAACAAAAAGATGAGTTTGAATCAAGGAAATAATTCAGAGAACAGCGGCGATAAAAAAGACCCCCGCAAACCATTTAAATTTAATATTTACTGGCTCTATGCATTAATAGCTGCCGTATTGATCGGCTTTAACCTGTTTCGTGGTATTGCGCCCGATGCATTACCAACTTCGCAAGTAGTATTTGAAGACAGCATGTTGCTGAAAGGGTATGTAAAAAATTATCTCGTTGTAAAAAATAAGGGCGTTGTAAAAGTTACCTTGAAACCGGAAGCGTTCAGCGATCCGGTAATCAGCAAAATGGTAACCGATTCCAAACTGAAGGTGGACAAAGACAAAGGCCCGCATTTCCAGTTTTCGGTTTCGGATGCAAAAACATTTGATGAACGAACCAATAAATTAATCAATGAACAGCGGGCATTAACCGGGCGACCTGTTGCACGGTATGATGATGAAGAGAACTGGCTGAGTCCGCTTATAAGTTTACTGCTTCCCATTCTGGTATTAATTGGATTGTGGGTATTGCTGATGCGGAAAATGAACAGTGGTGGTGGTGCCGGTGGACCAGGTGGTGGCGGTATATTCAATATCGGCAAATCAAAAGCACAGCTGTTTGAAAAAGGAACAAGAGTGAATGTTACCTTCCAGGATGTTGCAGGTTTGGATGAAGCGAAAGTGGAAGTGATGGAGATCGTTGACTTTTTAAAGAATCCGAAGAAATATACTGCACTTGGTGGTAAAATTCCAAAAGGTGCATTGCTCGTAGGCCCTCCCGGTACGGGTAAAACATTGCTTGCAAAAGCAATGGCGGGTGAGGCACAGGTTCCTTTCTTTAGTATCAGTGGATCTGATTTCGTGGAAATGTTTGTAGGTGTGGGTGCAAGCCGTGTGCGTGATTTGTTTAAGCAGGCGAGAGAAAAAGCGCCTTGTATCATCTTTATTGATGAGATCGATGCCATTGGCCGTGCACGTGGACGCAATGCCATTGTAAGTAATGATGAGCGTGAAAATACATTGAACCAGTTACTGGTGGAGATGGATGGTTTTGGTGGCGACACCGGTATCATTATCCTGGCTGCAACCAACCGTCCGGATGTATTGGATTCTGCCTTGTTGCGTCCCGGTCGTTTCGATCGTCAAATTTCAATTGATCGTCCTGATGTAAAAGGTCGTGAGCAGATATTTAATGTACATCTGAAGCCGATTAAAATTTCTGAAACACTCGATATTCACAAACTGGCTGAGCAAACACCAGGTTTTGCAGGTGCCGATATTGCCAACGTTTGTAATGAAGCTGCATTAATTGCCGCACGGAAAGGAAAAGTGGCCGTTGATATGAGTGATTTTCAGGATGCCATTGACCGTATCATTGGCGGTTTGGAGAAGAAGCACAAACTTATTAGTCCTGAAGAAAAAGAGATCATTGCCTATCATGAAGCAGGTCATGCAATATGTGGTTGGTATTTAGAGCATGCGTACCCGTTATTAAAAGTAACCATTGTTCCCAGAGGAACGGCAGCGCTCGGTTATGCGCAATACACGCCGAAAGAACAGTATCTCTATAACATTGAGCAACTGAACGATCAGATTTGTATGACGCTTGGCGGTCGTGCCAGCGAAGATATTTTCTTCGGTAAAATTTCAACCGGAGCAAGTAATGATCTGCAGCAGATCACACGTATTGCTTATTCAATGATCACTGTTTACGGTATGAATGATAAACTGGGAAATATCAGTTACTACGATCCCAATCAGGATCAAACATTCACAAAACCATATAGTGAGCGTACGGCAGAGATGATTGATGATGAAGTACGAAAGCTGATTGATGAGGCATACCAGCGGACAAAGAATTTGTTAACTGAAAAGAAAGCTGACGTAGAAAAATTAGCCAAGGCTTTATTGGAAAAGGAAGTACTCTTTCAAAGCGATGTAGAAACGCTTATTGGAAAGCGTCCTTTTGAAACCAAAAAATTGCTGGACGAAAATGGTGCAGAAATCCCGCACAATGCACACCCGGCAGATGAAATTTCAGTTGAACCTACTACAAACTCTCAGGCATGAGTGTTTCTCCAGCAAAAGAAAATATACTTAAAAAAATACGACAGGCACTGAGTCATCCGGTGCCTGTTCCATTTCCTCATAGCGAAGGGAACAACAGTGTGTTTCAACCACCGGTGGATGACATGGCGGTTCAGTTTGCACAACAGTTTACAAGCCTGCAAGGCAAATTTGTGTTTTGTGCCAATGAACAGGATATGGTTGAGCAATTGTTGCAATTAGCGGCTGCTCGCAAATGGGACAAGGTAGTGTGCCGTGAAAAATCATTGCAGCAATTATTGCAGCAGAAATTTCCGGTTACGTTTCATAAAGAGCTTGCTGATTGTGATGTAAGTGTAACCGGTTGTGAGTTGTTGGTAAGCCGCACGGGCACAATTGTGTTGAGTACAGCAAACGAAAGTGGGCGTACTACAAGTGTATATGCGCCTGTGCATGTATGTGTTGCTTACAGCGATCAATTGGTATACGATCTCAAAGATGCATTACAGGTGTTGAAGGAGAAATACAACGGCGACATTCCATCGTTTCTCAGTTTTGCAACAGGTCCCAGCCGCACGGCTGATATTGAAAAAACATTGGTGGTGGGTGTACACGGCCCCAAGGAAGTGTTTGTGTTTTTGATTGAAAAGTAATTATCAGATCAAGGGTTAAAGGTGCGTCGTGTTATTTTTGGATTTTCATCTCTTTCACCTTGTATCTTGTTCCTTTTTTCTTGAATCTTGTTCCTTCTTCATTGTATCTTTAAGGCATGAACGATGCCATTCAATTATTATTTGTTTACGGAAGCCTGCGGAGTGGTTTTCATGGCCCGGCATTTCAATACATTACACCTTATTTTAAACATCTTGCCGATGGAAAAGTGCAAGGCAGATTGTACGATTTGGGCGATTATCCGGCCGCATTACCCAGCGCTGATGAGGCATACATTATTGGTGAATTATACGAAGCCAATTCACCTGAAGAATTTAATTGGGCCATCAGTCAGTTAGATGATTATGAAGGCGTGCATCCCGAAGAGGGCGAAACGCAATTATACGAACGTGCAGTTACAACTGTTTACACAGATAAAGGTGAGTTTGCTGCATGGATCTATTGGTACAAATGTGATGTTACAGATAAGCCGGTTGTGGAAAGCGGCGATGTGTTGAAGTATATCCGGCAAAAAGTGAAATAGTAAACGGTTCTTTATATTTATTTGATGCAAATTCCTCCCGGTAAAAAAATATACTTTCTATCCGATTTTCATTTGGGGGCACCCAATTATGAACAAAGTCTCGTTCGTGAAAAAAAAATCGTTCAGTTTCTGGACGAGATCAAACAGAATGCAGCGGTCATTTTTATTGTGGGCGACATGTTCGATTTTTGGTACGAATATCGCACAGTAGTACCCAAAGGATTTGTGCGTTTGATGGGTAAACTTGCTGAACTCACCGACGCCGGCATACCGATCCATTTTTTTGTGGGCAATCATGATATGTGGATGAAAGATTATTTGCAGAAAGAGCTGAATATTCCTGTGTATTATGAACCCATGGAATTTGAATTCAATCAAAAAACATTTTTGATCGGTCATGGAGATGGGTTGGGGCCGGGTGATCATGGATACAAATTCCTGAAGAAGGTTTTTCGTAACCCGGTTTGCCAATGGTTGTTTGGAATATTGCCACCGTATGTGGGCGTGGGGCTGGCCATCTACCTGAGCCGCAGAAGCCGTGCACAAACAGGCGCAACTGAAGAGAAGTTTTTGGGTGAAGAAAATGAATGGCTCATCGTTTATTGCAAAGAAGTATTGCAGCAAAAAAAGTTTGACTTTTTTGTGTTTGGTCATAGACACCTGCCCATTGATTTTCGTCTGAACAATGAAAGTCGTTATATAAACCTGGGCGATTGGATACGTTATTTCAGTTATGCAGCGTTTGATGGACAGCAATTGAACCTGGAGTATTACAACAAATGAAATGCTTTTTATTCATACTATGTTTATTGGTTGCATTGCAAAGCAATGCACAGGAAGCTGTATTTACACCCGTTCAAACAATTGAAGGCGATTACATTGATTTTACCGTTGATAATCTGGGTAACTACTATCTGCTTTCCAAAAACAACCAGTTAAAGAAAGTAAATGCCAAAGGCGACTCAATGGGGGTGTTCAACGATGTACGCCGGTATGGAAAACTTTACTCCATTGATGTTACCAATCCTTTGAAAGTATTACTCTACTATAAAAATTTTGCTACCGTTGTGGTATTGGATCGTTTTTTAAACATGATCAACACCATTGATCTTAGAAAGCAAAATGTCTTTCAGGTGAAAGCCATTGCACAGAGTTACGACAACAATATTTGGGTGTATGATGAACAAAGCAGTAAGTTGAAAAAGATTGCTGATGATGGACGAACGATCAGTGAAACGGTCGAGTTTCGAATGTTCCTCGACGATGTGCCTTCGCCCACACATATTTTCGACCAGGATGGTTTTGTGTATCTCTACGATCCTGAAAAAGGGATTTACGTTTTTGATATTTACGGATCGTTTAAAAATAAAATATCTTATCTCGGCCTTACTGATCTTGGCATATTTGGTAAAACAATCGTGGGTATTGATGGTCAGCAATTGATTGCTTATACAACCGGCACACTCACCGAACGCAAGCTGCCATTACCCGCCATATTTGCCGAGCGGCAAAAAGTACTCATCCGTCCCGGACATTTTTATATACTGCAAAACGGTACAGTAAAGCACTTTACTTTTTGATGCAGATAAAGCTGCAAGACATTACTTTTGTACATGCCTGAATTTTTACAAGCAGAAATACTGGATAATCCGCTCATCAGTTATTTGTGGATAGCTGTTATTATCCTGTCGATGTTTTTGTTAAAGGGAATTATTTCCCGTTTTTTATGTGGGGTGCTGTATCGGTTTTTTCCAAAGGCAAAAAAATATGTAAGTCGTGATCAATTCATTTCTCTGGTGCTTATACCGATGGAATGGTTTATTGTTACGGCTGTTGTTATTTTTTCGTTGCATAAACTTACATTCCCTTCAGTACTCGATGTTGAACTGTACAAGATCACAGCAAAGGAAATTTTTGAGGCAATTGGAAAAGCCGTATTGGTGATCTTTTTCATACGGTTGTTGCGGAGGTTTATTGATTTTTTGGCTTTAATACTGGAAGTAAAAACCAAACAAACGGCTGATCAATCCGATGATCAGTTAGCTGTTTTTTTTAAGGATTTTTTCAAAGTAGTGGTGTTGATCATTGGTGTGTTGATGTTTACCAAGTTTGTATTCAATTTTAATATTTCCAATCTTATTACGGGGTTAAGCATTGTTACTGCTGCTATAGCATTAGCTACACGGGAGAGCCTGGAAAACCTGATTGCTTCTTTCATCATCTTTTTCGACAAGCCTTTTACATTGGGTGATCTGGTAAAAGTAGAAGCCATTACAGGAACAGTTGAAAAAATTGGGTTACGCAGCACACGTATCCGCACCGATCAAAAAACACTTGTAACTGTACCGAATAAAAAAATGGTGGATACCATCCTCGATAATCTCACATTACGTACACAACGAAAAGCGGAAATCCGGTTGGAAATGCATGTGCAAACAAAGCCACAACAAATTGATGAACTGATAGCGAAAGCTGAAATGTTGTTACAGCAGCAGGAAGAAATCGAAAGCCATGCAGTTGTTTTGAATGAGATCAGTGCAAAGTCCATCATTCTGCAGATCGATTACTTTACACAAACAATCGAGTTTGCCCGATTCCAGGAAATCAAGCAAAGTGTCAATCTCAATCTCCTTCGTTTTATTGAAGCACTTGGTATTGAGTTGGCAGGTAATCAATCGTAAGCCGAAAACAGAACACTATGATTAATTTGCAACCAGTTTTAGAAAATGAATTCATCCGCTTACAACCATTACAGCAAAGTGATTTTGAACGATTATATGCGGTAGCTTCTGATCCGTTGATCTGGGAACAACACCCCAACAAGGACCGTTACAAGCGAGACGTATTTGAAACCTACTTCGAAGGAGCGATGGAATCAAAAGGTGCGTTGTTATTGCTTGATAAACGTACCGGTGATGTAGCGGGCAGCTCCCGTTTTTATGATTATAATGAAACTGAAAATTCGCTGCTCATCGGTTATACATTTATTGCTCGTACGTTTTGGGGGAAAGGGTACAACCCGGCAATGAAAGCCTTAATGATCGATCATGCTTTTCAATATGTAAAGAAGATACTCTTTCATATCGGCGCAACTAATCTCCGATCGCAAATTGCTATCGGAAGAATTGGTGCAGTAAAGCAAAAAGAACTTTCAGTTGCTTACCACGGAGAACCGGAGAAATTAAATTTTGAATACCTGCTTACAAAAGAAATGTGGAAGCAATAAAAAACTGCAATCATGATAATGAATGATTGCAGTTGAAAAAAATATTCAATAAGCCTACTTTGCTTTGGCTAAAACTTCAGCCAACTCCTTATCATAAATACCGTATTTACCAAACTCTTCAACCCGGCCCATTTCTTTTCCTCCTTTCAACACCATAATGGTGGGTGCTTTTGTTACACCCAATGCCTGTGTAAGCGAACCCAATGTTGTTTTCTTTCGGTCGATACCAATTACGGTTAAACGTTTCATATCAAACCCAACCTGATCGAGCATTTTCAATAATTGCGGAAATACGATTTGCGAATCTTCGCACCAGGTGCCTACAAATACCAACAGTTGAATGGTATCTTTTACAGCAGTCAGATTTGTAACACAATCAGCATTGGGTTTATACCAACTGATGTCGTTCTTCATCCAGGCAAACTCCGCATCGTTCAGCAATACCTCACGACTTAAAATACCTTTTAAGGTTTTCAATCCGTTTTCCGGATCTTTTGATACTTCGTATTGTACTTGTGAAAAACTGTTGAATGATAAAACGAGGAATACAACTACTAATAATTTCATATGTTTTGTTTTCGATGCACGAATTTCTTTTTTACAGATCAGCTTTTAGTGCCAGCAGAAATTGTTTGATCTGCTGCAAACTCTTCACCAGTTCAAACCGCTCGTCTGAATTGTTTTTGTGCTGCTTCAGATAATCTTTCGCTGCTTCAATGCTGTATTTTTTATTTCGCAGCAAATAATAAATAAGATGGATCTTTTTTATTTCGGTTGCATTATAAAACCGGTCGCCCTTTTTATTCTTGCGGGGTTTCAGAAAACTGAACTCCGTTTCCCAATAACGGATCGATGATGGATTGAGATGAAACATATCGCACACTTCACCAATACTGTAATACAATTTCTTTTTCAGTATATCATCCGATGGTAACTCAATAAACTCGGCCTCATCGCCCAGGTCTTTCAAACTCTTTCGTCCACGTTTTTGCTTGGGCTTGGGAGGTTTGTTCAACGGCTTGCGCCCACGGCGGGGAGCCGACTTTGGTGGTTCATCAAACTCAAATGCTATTTGTGCAGGTGTTGCCAGTTGTAAAAATGTTTCAGCAAATGTAAGGAAACAGTTGATGGTTCATGGTTGATAGTTCATAGTGGTTCATGTTTTTCTATGATCCATGAACTATTAACCATCAACTAATCAAAGCTCTGATTACCCGTTGCTGCAATTTTCAGCATCCGGTCGAACTGTTCGGGTGTAAGATCATTATAGAAAAAATAGATGGGGTCTACATCCCGTCCGTTTTTGTGCACTTCGTAATGCAAATGCGGACCCGTACTTTTCCCCGTACTTCCTACCCATCCAATTACTTCGCCACGACGGATGCGTTGACCGTTTCGTACTTTGATACGTACCATGTGTCCGTACAATGTTTCATACCCATAGCCATGATTGATCACCACATGGTTGCCAAAACCATTGCCCAGGTTGCCTGCCACTTTCACTACACCATCGGCCGTTGCATAAATAGGCGTGCCTTGAGGAGCTGCGAAATCGAGACCTGCATGGAACTTGGTGGTTTTATACACGGGGTCAATCCGATAACCAAAACCCGAAGCCAATCGTGTGAGTTCTTTATTGCTCACCGGTTGAATGGCAGGCGTAGCAGCCAGCAGCGCTTCTTTATTTTTTACCATGCCTTCAATGGCAGTAAACGAAATATTCTGCGCATAGATTCGGTTGCGGAGTGTATTGATCTGTTGAAGAATGGACGTATTCAGTTCGTCCTCGCTCAGCCGGGCAATCAAACGATCTTCGGCCTGCTTCTCCATCATCTTGGCACGGGCACTGTCCGGTAATGGACTGGCTTCAAAAATGGAACGGTACACCTGGTTATCCCGTTTCTCAATTTCACGGAGTTCCTGGTTCATCCGTTTGATCTCTTCGCTCAAAATAGAATAACTATCCTTGATCCGGTTGTTTTCACTAATGAGTTTTTTCTCGTTGGCCGATGGGAAATAACGATACGAGATCTGCATAAACAGAAAGCCCGCCACTGTAACTGCCGCCAAAAAACTAAACACCCGCAGCAGTTTTACCCGCAGGGGCGTCACCAGTTTCTCGTACCGGAGCGTATTGGTATTGTAGAAATACTTTACTTTCTTCATATAAGCAATCAGGTGGTCATAGGATTGGCTTACCTTTGCTACCCATAAAAAAGGGGTGTTACAAATATAGGGCTATCACTCCTCAAAAATCAATCCAAACACAGGTTCATTATGTTGACTGCAGCCGAAATACGACAGAAATATTTAGATTTTTTTGCGTCCAAACAGCACCAGATCGTTCCCTCGGCACCGATAGTGGTGAAGAACGATCCTACCTTATTGTTCACCAATGCCGGAATGAACCAGTTCAAAGATTTTTTCCTGGGCAACCGTAAACCGGAACATACAAGAGTGGCTGATACACAAAAATGTTTGCGTGTAAGCGGAAAGCATAACGACCTGGAGGAAGTGGGTGTGGATACCTATCACCACACCATGTTTGAAATGCTGGGCAACTGGAGCTTTGGGGACTATTTTAAGGCGGAAGCCATTGCCTGGAGCTGGGAGTTACTAACCAAGGTGTATGAAATACCTGTTGATCGTTTGTATGTAACCGTTTTTGAAGGAGATGCAAAAGAAGGATTGCCACAAAGCAAAATCGCTTTACAGGAGTGGCAGAAAATTTTACCATCGGAGCGTATCATTTTCGGCAACAAAAAAGATAATTTTTGGGAAATGGGTGACACAGGCCCATGTGGTCCATGTACAGAAATACACGTGGATATGCGGCCCGATGCTGAGCGGCAACTTGTGCCCGGCAGAGACTTAATTAATAAAGATCATCCACAGGTTATCGAAATCTGGAACAATGTGTTTATCCAGTATAATCGCAAAAAAGATGGAACTCTTGAAGAGCTTCCTTCCAAGCATGTGGATACAGGTATGGGACTTGAACGGTTGGTACGTGTAATACAACGTAAAACAAGTAACTACGATACTGATTTGTTTAGTGGTACCATAGCTGCAGTTGAAACGATTGTTGGAAAAAAATATACAGCAGGTGATGATAAAGAGAGTATAGCGTTTCGTGTACTGGCCGATCATATTCGTGCCATTTGTTTCACCATTGCAGATGGACAATTGCCCAGCAACACCGGCGCAGGTTATGTGATCCGTCGTATTTTAAGAAGAGCAGTTCGTTATTATTACTCCTATCTCGGTTACAAGCAACCTTTATTGCATCAATTGGTTCCTGTACTGGCAACTCAATTCGAAAACGTATTTTCTGAATTGAAAGCACAGGAAAGTTTTGTACAGAAAGTGGTGAGGGAAGAAGAAGATGCATTCTTACGCACATTGGAAAAAGGATTGAAGCGTATTGACGATATCATCAACACATCAAAAGAAGTAATTGATGGTAAAGCTGCGTTCGAGTTATTTGATACCTATGGTTTCCCGATCGATCTTACACGTTTGATTGCTGCTGAAAATAATTTAGCCATTGATGAAAAAGGATTTGAAACAGCATTGAACGAGCAAAAAGAACGTAGTCGTGCCGCAACAACGATTGATACGGAAGATTGGGTAGAAGTAGTACCCAACAATGCAGTTGAATTTGTTGGATATGGAACAACCGAAGCTGAAAGTAAAGTAGTAAAATACCGCAAGGTAAATATTAAAGGTAAGGCTGCCTGCCAGATCGTATTGGATATAACACCTTTCTATGCAGAAAGTGGTGGACAGGTGGGCGATACCGGTGTATTAAGTTTTGATGGTGAAGAAGTGATTGTAACGGATACAAAAAAAGAAAACGATCTCATCATTCATTTCATTGATCAGCTGCCGGTAAATATTTCGGCACTTGTTTTAGCAAAAGTGAATGCAGAACGTAGAAAGAAAATTACAGTACATCACTCCGCCACACACTTAATGCATGCTGCTTTACGCAAGGTGCTGGGCACACATGTAGCACAGAAAGGAAGTTTGGTCAATGATGAATACCTGCGTTTCGACTTTTCGCATTTTGCAAAAATGACCGATGAAGAAATTGCACAGGTGGAAGCATTGGTGAATGAAAAGATCCGTGCAAATATTCCCGTGGTGATCAAAGAAATGCCAAAGGATGAAGCTGTGGCATTGGGTGCTATGGCCTTGTTTGGTGAAAAATATGCCGATGTGGTGCGTGTGGTAATAATGGATGAAAACTATTCCATTGAATTATGCGGTGGAACACATGTGGGTTCAACAGGTGAATTAGGATTGTTTAAAATAATAGCTGAAAGTGCAGTGGCTGCAGGTGTGCGTCGTGTAGAAGCCGTAACCGGGTTTGCAGCAGAACAGTTTGTGCATGCAGAATTCGAATCAATTCGTGCTATTCGTGGCTTATTAAAAAATCCAAAAGATATCAGCAAGTCAATTGAAAATCTGCAATCAGAAAACGCAGTGTTGAAAAAGAAACTGGAGCGGATGGAAGCACGGCAGCTAGTTGTGTTACGTAACGAACTGTTGCAGAAAGATGAGATCATTAACGGTGTTACATTCATCGGCGATATTATTGAAGTATCGAATGCAGATGCATTGAAAAAAGTTTGTTTTGATCTCAAGAATAATCTCAACGATTATGTGGCGATACTTTGTGCCAACATCGATGGCAAACCGTTTGTTGCAGTTGGCATGAGCGAAACGGTTGCGGTTGCAAAAAATCTGGATGCCGGAAAAATTATCAAAGAGCATATTGCCCCGTTGATCAAAGGTGGTGGTGGCGGACAAAAAACGTTAGCTACAGCCGGGGGACAAGATGCCGGCAATCTGCAACAGGTGATTGAAAAGGTGAAAGGATTATTATAGTATCTGACGTATTGAAGAGCGTCTGACATATTTAAATTCAGTAATGCCACTACAAATTGAAGTGGCATTATTTTTTTATATAATTACCCAAAAACAATTTGGCGCAGAGAAAGAAGTAAAGGAGTATTACGCAGAGTGTTTTCTCTGCGATTGTCTTTGCGTTCTTTTTTTCTCTGCGGCTAAGGAGCCCTCCTTCCAAAATGTTAAAAAACCAGAAAATCTCCGAAATTATTCGTAAATAAGAAAATGTTCGTACATTAGCATTCTCAATAACAAAAACCTTATTGTATGAAACGATTTTCAATGTTTGCATTCGCATTTGTGGCCGTTACCCAGTTGCTTTCCCTTTCTGCATCGGCACAGGAGAAAAGAGAAAAAGAAGTAAAAGAAAAGAAAGAACAGATCATCATCCGTAAAAAAGGGGATAAAACAGAAAAGACAACCATCGTAATTGAAGGGGATAAAGTAACCGTTAACGGAAAGCCGGTTGATAAAGGCGATAAAGATATTATTATCCATCGCTTTGATGGTGATGATGAATTTGTATTCCGTTCACCAAAAGTTCGGGTTACCGCTCCACGCATGTACCGCATTGGCCCGGGTGGCTGGAACCAGTTTAACAGCGAAGATTTCATGAAAGAATTCAACTTTCAATTGAAAGGCGGCGGTCCGTTGTTAGGTGTTGTTACAGATGAAAATGAAAAAGGTGCGATTGTGGAAGAAGTACAAAAAGAAACAGCTGCTGAAAAAGCAGGCTTGCAAAAAGGAGATATCATTACGAAAGTAGGCGATCAAAAAATCACTTCTCCCAATTCACTCAGCGAAGCCATCCGCAGCAAAAAGCCAAATGATGAAGTGGACATTACGTATTTACGTGATGGAAAAGAAAAGAAAGTAAAAGCAAAACTGGGTGAGAGCAAAGGCCCGCAAGGCGTTCGCAGTTTCAATTTCAATATGCCCGATATGCATTTTGGCGAAGGCCAGTTCAACTTCGAACATCTGCAACCTCGTTTGCATGGTTTGCAAAATGAAATGTTCCTGTACCGGGACCGCCCAAAATTTGGTGCAACCATCCAGGATACCGAAGATGGAAATGGGGTGAAAGTATTGGAGGTGGAAGCCGATTCTCCTTCAGCTAAAAGTGGATTGCAAAAGGATGATATTATTACCGAAGTGGATGGTAAGCAAGTGAAAAATGTGGCTGAAGCCCGCACCGCTTTACGGGGTAATAATGAGAAAAATCTATGGACGGTGAAGGTATTACGTAGCGGCAAACCGGTAACTGTTGAAGTGAAGATTCCCAAAAAATTGAACAAGGCAGACCTTTAAGTTTTCGATCAATATTCTGATTTAGTTCGTCCTCCGGCTTACCGGGGGACTTTTTTGTGAGCATACTCACAGATGCTTCGGTGTAAAACGGGTATTTTTGCCAACCTTAAAGTCCTGAGCGGAGTCGAAGGGTTTGCTTTTTGTCGAGCGGTTAGTCGAGACAAAAAGAGTTGAAAAAAAACTTTATGTCGAATTACAGCGATAAATACGAAGCAGTCATCGGATTGGAAGTGCATGCACAGTTGCTCACCAAAAGCAAATTGTTTTGTGGGGATAGTGCTGGTTTTGGTTCGGAGCCAAACACGCATGTCAGCCCTGTTACATTGGCGCATCCCGGCACTTTGCCAAAATTGAATAAGGAAGCCATCGAACTGGCTGTACGCATGGGCCTTGCCTGCAACTGCGAAATTGAGCGGAAGAATTATTTTGCACGCAAACATTATTTCTATCCTGATCTGCCAAAGGGCTACCAGCTTTCGCAGCATACCACACCTGTTTGCAAAGGCGGATTTGTAAAAATTAAAACGGAAGCCGGTGAACGAAGCATTCAACTGAACCGGATACACATGGAAGAAGATGCAGGCAAGAGCATGCATGATCAACATGATTTGTATTCGGTTGTTGATTATAACCGTGCAGGTGTACCGTTAATTGAAATTGTAACCGAACCTGATCTGCATAGTGGCGATGAAGCTGCAGCATATGTTACCGAAGTACGCAAACTCGTCCGCACATTGAATGTGTGTGATGGAAATATGGAAGAAGGAAGTTTGCGTTGCGATGCAAATATTTCCATTCGGTTGAAAGGAGAGCAGAAGCTGGGAACAAAAGTGGAGATCAAGAATCTCAACTCCATCCGCTTTCTGAAAAAAGCAATTGATCATGAAGTAATGCGCATGATCGAACTGAAAGAAAAAGGCGAACCTATCATACAGCAAACAAGAGGCTTTGATCCGGATACAGAAACAACATTTGCGATCCGCACCAAAGAAGATGCAGATGATTACCGTTACATGGCTGATCCTGATTTGCCACCGTTTGTTATCACAGATGCTTTCATCAATCAGGTAAAAGCATCGTTACCGGAGTTAGGCGAGCAGAAGAAGCAACGTTTTATGCAACAATATGCGTTGCCTGAATATGATGCTGCGTTATTGAGTGAAGAAAAAGAAATGGCTGATTACTTTGAGGAAACAGCAACAAATACTTCCTCTTTCAAACAAATAGCCAACTGGTTATTAGGACCTGTTAAATCAGTTTTGAATGAGGAAGGAAAGGAAATCAATCAGCTTGCATTTACTCCGCAGCAATTAGCCGATATTATTCAACTGGTTGAAAACGGACAGGTGAGCTATACGATGGCAGCGCAGAAATTATTTCCTGCCATGCTTGCGGATCGTGGTGCTTCAGCTATGCAACTGGCACAGCAGTTAAATCTTATACAGGAACGGAACGAAGATGCATTGCAACAATTGATTGATGAAGTATTGAATAATATGCCCGAGAAAGTAACGGAGTATAAAAAAGGAAAGAAAGGATTGATCGGTTTGTTTGTAGGAGAGGTGATGAAGAAATCGAAAGGGAAAGCCGATCCGAAATTGTTGAATCAATTAGTCTTAGAAAAATTAGCGAACTAAATAATGAAAAGTAATAAACAAATGAAACAAACATGGATTGTTGCGGCAATTGCATTGTCAGCTGCAGCTTGTCAAACAAGCGGAAGTAAAAATTTTACGGTTACTGGAGAAGTAAAGGGTGCACCTGCTACAGTAGTGTACCTGGAACAGATCTCTTTTGAAAACATGCCTCCACAAGTACTGGATAGCATTACAGTGACCAACGGAAAATTTACATTAAAGGGAAAAGCAGGAGAAGAATCCTTACTGCAGTTGCGATTTCCACAAGTAGAAAACAGTCCTTTGTTTTTTGTGATCAATGATAAATCAGATATTACGCTTACAGGCGAGTGGAGCGATATCCGTAAACTCAGTTACAAAGGTTCTCCTGCAAGTGAACGTTTACGTGTGTTTGTTGATTCACTTTCTGCAACACAACAAAAATTGTATATGATGCAGAACGAATTGCAGAATAGCGTAGCAGACAGTTTGAGCATGATCAAACAAACTGAAATGAACAATATGGTTACGGCGTTTAAAGCATACATTAAAAAAACGGCCATGGAAGATAAAAGTCCCATGCTGAGTATGTTTGCCACATCGATCAATATTGGAACTGATGTTGCAGAGAACGAAGCGATGTTTAACAGTTTGGTAAAACGTTTTCCAAAGCATACCGGTATTCAGGCGGTGGTGAAACAGTTTCGTGAAAGCACAGCCAATGCAGCACCACCAAAAGCAGGCACACCAGCTATTGGTACAATGGCACCGGATATTACCATGCCCGATGTAAACGGAACAAACTTTTCATTAAGCAGTTTGAAAGGAAAATATGTGTTGGTTGATTTTTGGGCCAGCTGGTGCGGACCATGCCGTGCAGAAAATCCGAATGTGGTAGCAGCTTACAACAAGTACAAGAATAAAAATTTTACCATTTTGGGTGTATCGTTAGATAAAACAAAAGAAGCATGGCTCAAAGGAATTAAAGAAGATGGTCTTACCTGGAATCATATCAGCGATCTGAAATTCTGGGACAGTGAAGCAGTTGGTTTGTATGGCTTCAATGGTATCCCATATAATGTTTTGATCGACCCCACTGGAAAAATTATTGCTGATAACTTAAGAGGAAGTGCATTGGAAAGTAAGTTGGCGGAAGTGTTGCAGTAAGAATTACATTGTTTTTACAATAATAAAAAACCTCTCCAATCGGAGAGGTTTTTTATTATGTCATCTGTTTTTAATCCAGAATTAGTATCCGGGATTTTGTGTGTAATTAGCGTTCTGTTGAATTTCAACAAGAGGAATCGGCCAGATAAAGCGGAAGTTACTGTATGGTATTTCAGGAACTGCACGTGTAATTGATACACCACCTGCACAATTATACCATGCTGTATTGGTAGCACCGGTACCAACTTTAGATGGAATACCACCGCCGGCAACCGGAGCAAAATCCGGATCTTTTGCTAAACGATGAATGTCGCCCCAACGTTTACCTTCAGCAAGAAACTCAACTCTTCTCTCAAATAAAATGGCAGCAATGAGCGAGTTTTTTGTTGGGAAGCTTGCGATCGTAAATTGATCTGCCACGGTTGTAACTGCACGGTTTCTAATTGCATTTAATAAATCAAGTGCACGTGTAGAAACAGTAGCAGCATTTCTCGCCTCTGCTTCAGCCAGCATCAGTATTACTTCAGCATATCTGATCAATGGAGTTGCATCTGAACGTGTAGCAATATCACGATATTTATTGCTGTACACAGCATCGGCATAAACTCTGGAAAGTGTTGAGCCTCTTCTTACATCTGTACAGAGCCAGCGGGCATCACTCCAAATAATTGGACTGATACGAACCAATCCACGACCACTGATTGCAGGATCTCCATACATAGCAGCCAAAGCAGCATTTACGTTAGGATTATCTGTAGGGTCATTTTTCATTGAAAAAATGCTCTCATTTGATGTGTTATTGGCAAACGGACCTTCTGGCGTTGGCATCAATTGCCATCCTCCAATTGGGCTCACATAAGGAGCTGCATTTGGTACAAGTTTGTTACCTTCTGCGATAACACCAGCCCAATCACCTTTATGAAGTTTCACACGCATTTTCAAAGCAATCGCTGCTGCTTTGGAAGCTCTATAAGTTTTTACAGTAGAATTGTTTGGCAAGTTTGCTTCTGCAAAATCAAGATCTTCAAGGATTTTGGTATATACCAACGATACAGGAAAATCTTCTCTCTTTAATGCTCTTGCTTCTTCTGCTTTCGCTTCACTATTTACACCAAATTCACGATAGATAATACCAACCTGGCTACCATTACCATCAGAATAAGGACGTGCAAAATGGGTCACCAATTCATGATGTGCCATTGCACGCAGCATGCGACATTCAGCAATAAAACTATTTCCGGTTGCAGCAGGGATGATGTTTTTAGTAACAGCATCAGCAATACCTTCCATGGTAAGGTTTGCTTTATTGATCAGCGCATAAAGGTTCTGGAACATGTTATCATTATTCGCAGTCACATTGTTAATCGTAGATTCATATGTAATCTGATAGAATAAAGCAGCATTTGCCATATCTTCTCCACGCATGTCACCTTGTGCTACACTGGCTGCACCAAATGGATAACCCCTCTGCCCACCCGGGTAGAAACCACTTTGTGCCGCATCATAAACACCGTTAACTGCAAGATTGATTTTGTCAGGATCTGTAAAGGCCGAGGCATCCGAAAAGGAGCTGTAGGGTTGCAGATCCAATACTTTTTTGCAACTGCTGAAAGCCAGCAATACAATTGCAAAAAGCGAGATGGATTTTATTCTAAATTGATTTCGTTTCATATTTTCAAAGATTTATTATAATAAAAAGTTGATGCAATTACAGTCCCAAAGAAAAACCGAATGAGTAAACTCGTGGACGGGGAACTGTATTGTTATCGATACCACCTTCTGTGATGTTCTCAGGATCGATTCCGGTGTATTTTGTAATCAGGATAAGATTTTGTGCCTGTACAAAAACACGGAATGAACGAATTGGGAATTCAGAACCACCAAACATCTTTTTTACATCAAATGCATAGCTTAACTGAACATTTTCAAGACGGGCAAAGTTTCCAGATTCTACGAAACGTGAATTTGCATTTTGCTGCAAGTTGGTGAAGTTATCACGACCATACCAGAGTTTCGGAACATCTGTAATATCGCCGGGCTTTGTCCAACGATCCAAGATCACCTTACCGTTATTTTGGAATGCCTGATTTACCAATGCTTCCTGTTTGGTTAAGTTGAAGATTTTATTACCACCAGAATATCTCCATAACATGTCGAATGTAAATCCTCTGTAACGCAATGTGTTATTGAAACCACCAAACCATGTTGGTAATACATTACCAAGAACTGATCTGTCTGCACCAGCTAATGTAGTTTGCGTTCCTAACGTTGCATCATCAGGTTTAACTACTGTGTAGTAAGTGAGATTTGGAATATTACCTTGGATCAAAGTTCCGTCAGCTTTTACATACATCGGGTTTCCGTTTCCGCTGTTTACGCCTGCGAACGTATAACCAAACAATGCATTGATTGGCTGACCAACTCTGAGAATGTTGTAACCACCAATTACATCTTGATTGAGGTAAAGCGATTTTACTTCGTTTTGAACTGTTGTAAAGTTCACATTGGCATCCCAGCTGAAATCTTTCTTGTTGATGATTGTACCACTCAATGAAAGTTCAATACCGGAATTTTGCATGTCGCCGATGTTACGGAAGATAGAGTTACCGGGTACACCAAACGACACAGGAAGTGGCGCAGCTAACACTAAGCCATTGTTTTTATTCTGGAACCAGTCGAATGAAAAGTTCAATCGGTTATTTAAGAAAGTAAGATCAATACCCACGTCAAGCTTCTCATTTGTTTCCCAGCTTAAACCGGAGTTACCCACAACTGATACCGCAATACCGCTTGTTGCACCATAAGGTGCCAATCCGTATTGGCTTAAGAAGGGGAATAAACCGCCGGCAATTTGGTCGTTACCAACCTTTGCCCATGATCCTCTGATTTTTACTTCGTTGAAGAATTTCAAGAAGTTTCCACTCCAGAAATCTTCTTCAGAAATGCGCCAGCCTGCAGATACGCCAGGGAAGTTACCGAAGCGCTTGTCTTCAGCAAATCTTGATAAACCATCACGACGGAACGAACCTTGAACAAAGTATCTGTTTTTGTAGTCATACGTCAAACGGCCGAAATATGAAACAAAGCCGGGACCTTCAGAATAACTACCGCCGCTGAACTGCGTTGCATAGCTTCCGCTAATCAAGTTCTGTTGTGCAAAAAAGCGGTCTGAAATTACAGTACCAGAACCTGAGAAACTATTGAATGTTTCATTTTGTGCTTCCGTACCAACTGTTAAGCCAATTGAATGATCACCAAACGTTTTGTTGGCGTTTGCATAGTTCTGCCAAACCCAACGAAGATTGTTCAAACTTTGGTTAAATACACTACCTGAGCTGCCACGACCATCACCATGTCGATTGTCTAATGATTGAAAGTCAACACCATTGTAGTAATCAATACCAATTTTTGAAGTAAGGGTAATCCAGCTTACAGGCTTAATATCAAATGTCAAGTTGTTTAAAATCCTGTGTTTGATAGAACTAAACCTGTTTTTATTCAATACAAAAGCAATGTTTGAATAGTTGTTTTCGATTGAACGAAGGTTTGCATCTCTTCCCAATGCAGCACCATCAGGAGTAATATTGAATCCATCGAATTGGGGCAATGCTGAATTGTATGCTCTTACATTCGGTAAAGCTCTCAGTGATGCAGCAACTGCACCGGACAATGCATTACCTCCATTGTTCTGATCATTGTCCTGCGTTCTTGATAAAGTAATATTGTTGCTGATCGTAAACCATTTGTTGATCTTATGTTGCAGATTTGCTCTTATTGCATAACGTTCAACCTTATTGGTGGTTATCATACCATTTTGATTGGTATAGTTCAATGAAAAGAAATAGTTTGAACGGTCGTTACCACCATCAACACTCAGGTTATGCGTTTGAGATCCTGCATTTTTATTGTAAATCAAATCCTGCCAATCAGTATTTGTGTTTTCGCTGTTCATAAAAGCCTGTGCGGCCTGGCCAGCATTAACAAACTTTTCGTTTGCAATTGTAACAAACTCCTGTGCGTTCAACATATCAAACCGCTTATAGGGGTTTGAAAAACCAAATACTGTGTTATAGCTAACGTTTGATTTTCCGGAACGTCCTTTTTTAGTTGTAATAAGGAGTACGCCATTGGATGCTCTGGAACCATAAATAGCGGTTGCAGAACCATCTTTTAACACTTCTACCGACTCAATATCAGCAGGGTTAATGTCAGCCAAAGCGTTTGTGTTTGCTACGCCTGAAAAACCACCGTCAACAATGGGCACACCATCAACAACAATGAGCGGACTACGGCCACCGTTGATGGAGTTTACACCACGAATACGGATACGAGGCGCAACGTTTACCAAACCTGTTGGGCTTGTAACCTGGATACCTGGTGTACGGCCAGCCAACTGACGATCGATACTTGGTGTAACGAGGTCGGTAATCGGGCCTGGATCGATTTTACCAATGGCAGATGTTACGGTCTTCTTACGTTGTGTACCGTAACCTACTACCACTACTTCAGAGAGGGAGCGCTCTTCGGAGATCAATTCAATGGAAACTTCAGATTTGTTGCCAATGGGGATTTCCTGCGTGGCAAAGTTGATAGAAGAAAACACCAATACTCTGGCAGTTGCTGGAACACTCAGCCGGTATGTGCCATCGGTTCCGGTTGTGGTTCCTACTGTTGTACCTTTTACTGTAACAGAAACTCCGGGTAATGGAGATCCGTCTTTTTCGTCAGTTACCTTTCCGGTAACGGTTTTGTCTTGGCCGAAGATGTGGTAGGAGCACAACAACAGCGACAACATCATTGCAATTTTTCTCATGTTAATTTAGGTTTATGAATAATAATACTATCCTTGTTCAGAGGGTTTTCAAGGCCGCAGGTATGGCAATGTTAAGCTTTCGTATGCTTATATAACCGGTCAATTATCTTGATAAGCGATCCAAATTAAGGCTTGTTGAACTTACCAGCAAATTATTAGACAATATTTATTAAGCAATGCTGCATAATTTCCAAACCAGAGGCATGACTTTTTTAGATTAAGTAAATAGTAGTCGATAAAATAAATGTGTAATAAAAAAGCGGCGGTCAAATTTGACC
>JAEYWX010000035.1 GCA_023428755.1 Bacteroidota bacterium | reverse complement strand
GATTAGCGGGGCACCTGGAAAGTTCGGGAAGTAGCCACGCTGATAAGCGGGGCACCTGGAAAGTTCGGGAAGTAGCCACGCTGATAAGCGGGGCACATGGAAAGTTCGGGAAGTAGCGCAGGCCGGTAGCGCACCTGGTTTGGGACCAGGGGGTCGCAGGTTCGAATCCTGTCTTCCCGACGAAAGTGACTCATAGAAATATGGGTCACTTTTTTTATGTCTTGTTGCTTAGGGAAGTAGCCCCGCCTAATCGGCGGGCACCTGGTTTGGGGCCAGGGGGTCGCAGGTTCTCCCGCCATCGGCGGGATGTCTTCCCGACGTAAGTGATTCATAGAAATATGGGTCACTTTTTTTATGTCTTGTTGCTTAGGGAAGTAACCCCACCTAATCTGCAGGGCAACTGGTTTGGGACCAGAACCCGTATGAGATATCGTAAAAAATGATTTAATAGAATATAAGCTGCTTTCTTATACTTATATATAGTTTGTGCAGGGAGTAAAGAATTCCCGCATGGGCGAGGATCACTTACCAGCAGAAGGAATTATTCTATTTATTGCAATCTCAAATCAATATATACAGGGAAATGATCTGATGCCCACTTACCGTCAAAATTTTCATTGCAAACCTTCCACATATCCACTTTTTTAGCTTTGGGTTTACGAGAGATAAAAATGTGATCGATCCGGGCCGCATTAGGAACGGGTGGAATATCCTTATAACCATGACTGGTTCTGTAATCACTATTTTCTACCTTCCTGGCGATATTATATGTGTCTATCAGGTGGCCGGAGGATAACTGTTTAAAGGCCGTTGTCGTCTGACGGGTATTAAAATCACCTGTACAGATAACCAGGTCATCGCCTGCAATCTTTTTCACCTGGTCGAGCAGTAACTGCGCGCTATTATTTCTGGCCAGTGTACTTTTATGATCAAAATGAGAATTAAAAATGTAGAACGAAACTCCGGTTTTCCGATCCCGGAGCTGTACCCATACACAGTTTCTGGCCTGGCTTGCTTCCCAGCTAACAGATCCAACCGAATCGGGATTCTCTGAAAACCAAAATACGCCTTTCTGCAATAGTTCAAAGCGGTCTTTGCGATAGAAAATAGGATTACTATGCGATAAACCCCGCGAATTGATATTGCCCGTACCTACAACGAAATAATCATATGTATTACCATGCAATTTCATCAGCTCGTCGATTTGCGGCTGGTATGGTTCCTGCACTCCCAGGATATCGAAGTCGTACATGCGAAACAGGGAGTCAAGGGATTTGCGCCGGGTCTTCCAGTCTTGTGTATCTGATCCATAATTGGATCGGATATTGAAAGTAGCAATACGCATGGTTTTCCCACGATCTATAAGATCTGCCTGCGGCTTCTCCCAAATTTCAAATCGGGCCTGCGATGGCTTTGTAGCAAGCAACGTACACGACACCAGTATGCACATGAATATCTTTGAGCTCGACATCATATCGGTTTGTTGTCTTTTAGGGTTCAATTGTAATTTCCAACTCTTTCATGATATCTTTTCTTCCATATACGCTCACGTTTGATGCGATAAATGTAGCCTTATATTTACCAGGCGACTGGTAAGTGACATTGTGTTCCAATAAGGGCGGATCCAGTGCTGATTTGATACCAACACCATAGTCACGGCCGAGGTTAATTTTCGTTGCCGGGTATATCTCGTTGGAAATTGCCCACCCTTCTTTAAAAGATGTATTAGCGAATACACCATCCCAAATGATAGCGGTAGCGGTGACGCGTGGAGTGGTGGTTGCATGATCCTGTATCTGGAATCCTTCTCCCTTTACCATTTGGAATTCTGCGGATGCCAGGCTGTACTTTACCCCTGACAATGTGGTGTCTTCCTGCACCACTCCCTTCACTTCGAGATTAACGATCTGGAAACGCGTTCTGCTGGAATTTTCCGCTGTTGTGAAGAACCATCCAAAGTATACAGGTGTTTCAGGGCCCGGGAATATATCAGATATATCCACCTCCTGTGAAGGTTCCATCACTGGTGCTGTACCATTAATCGGTGGGATATGAAACCGTTCGGTAATATCCACCCAGGTTGCCTGGCGGATCGCATCCGGTTCGTAAACACCATTGAAGTTGGTCGAATATTTTAGCGCCACGCAGTTAACATTGTTCCCCGCGTACTTCGCAGATTGAAATGACAGGCTGGTGGTAGCTTCATATATTCTTTCGGCATTCTTGAATTCATAGTCTGACCCTTTTTCACCAGAATAAAAAGTAATCACATCCGGTGCCCCTTTGATCGCAAATACAACGGGTTCACCAACTTTAAATGTAGTCGATGAAATGCTGACGTCAAAGTCGGGTTTTTCTACGATCGTATCTTTTTTACAGGAAATCAGTAATGTTAAGACGCCTAGTATCGATAAATAATATCTTTTCATGTTTTATCTTTTGTTATTGGTCATGAAAGTTGTTCAAATCGGTTTACCACCCGGGGTTTTGGACCAGATGAGGGTTCAACCCAAGTTCGAAAGATGGAATTGGCCATAGTTCGTGCCGCTGGGAGACTGAACCAAATGTGCGTTTTGCAAAGTCATAGAAATCGCCTGAATAAGGAGCAAGATCGTTGACAACGACTTGCATGCTGGGTAGAAAAATATTCCAACGCACGAGGTCGCTTTTTCTCAGGCACTCAAATCCCAGTTCACGGCTTCTTTCATCCTGTAGTTCTCCAAGAAAACTTTGTTTGTCCATGTCCTTAAGGTCTACACTGTCATTGGGTTGGTTTGGATCCAGACCATAGCCACGTCTGCGAACCTGGTTGATTGCTTCATATGCAGCGGGTGTAGGTCCTCCACTGACTTCATTGTCTGCTTCAGCAAACATCAACAGCACATCAGCATAACGTAGTAAAGGAAAATTCGTAGGTGTGCGTGTGGTTGAACGGGGTGTTATCAGTTCATAGGCCCTTCTCCATTTACCACAATAGCGCTGGTAAATATTGGTCGGTAACCAGTCCGTAGCAACGCCAGGATTCCCGACGTAACGAAATGGCGCGATTGCCCAGTCACGCCGTTGATCATCCGGAGCATAACGCTTGAGCATAGGACCTGTGATCCTTGTCATACCAGCAGCATAACCTATGTTCGGATCCTGCGTGTTGCCAATACCATTGTTCCTTCCCACATAGCCCCCAAGGTTGGTATAGATACCCGTCCCATTTCCCCAGAATTCTACTTCCCAGATGCTTTCTTTAATATCATATATGTCCTGTACATGGTTAATAAATATTTGCTTGAAATCAGGGTTAAGGCTATGAACACCGGTTTGAATAACCTGCTCTGCCCATTTTTTCGCATCAGCATAGCGCGACACATCATTTATGGGATGACCTGCAGCGTAAAGACAGGTTCTTGCCAGAATGCCCCATACAGCGGATTTATTGACGCGGCCCCCCATGCCAACGGTTGCTGCATCTTCCACTAGACTGGCGGCTTCCTCCATATCAGCAATGATCTTGTCATAAATTTCTTTGGCTGGTGTCTGCGGTGTCTGGATGGTTGCAGCATCTCCAGCTTTAATACTTTCCAGGATCAATGGTACGCTACCGAAGCGATTCACCAGCATCAGGTAGAAATAAGCTCTCAGAAAGGTGGCTTCACCAATCATCACATTTTTCTTCTGTTCACCCATCTGTACTTTACCAATATTTTCCAGGAAAAGGTTGGCCCTGTTGATACCCGAGTAAACTTCCTTCCAATACGATAATATCCTGGCCTCATTTGCTCCGAAATTGTTGTCGGCAACTGTAAACCTGTCACCGGTATAATGATTCCAGCACTCGTCGCCGTCCAGCGCCATTCTTCCCAGCATGTTTGAGCCATAAGTTTCGTTTTGGGAAAGGGTGGAGTAGACGCCATTTAATACGAATTGCGCCTGTTCTTCCGTCTCGAAATAATTATCCGGGCTGATAAAATCCTTTGGCGTTGTATCAAGGAACTTGGTACATGATACCAGCAGGATGCATACGAGGTAAAGAAATATTTTTTTCATGCCTTGGTACATTTAGTGAGTTGTAAATTCAATCCGGTGAGTTTAATCACCATGTATGATAGTTGAATATTTTTTGTTTTTTAAACAATGTCGTCGGTGTTACCATGATCATAGTGCTGCACGTATACCAAACACGATGGTTTTTGCATTCGGGTAAGCCGAATAATCAAAGCCGGGTGTCAGCATGGTATGCCTGACCGATACTTCGGGGTCCATACCGGAATATTTTGTCCAGGTAACCAGGTTCTGTGCTGATATATACGCTTCCAGCCGGGTGAGTTTGGCGGCCTGTATCCATCGTTTCGGGATGGAATAAGAAAGTGACACGGTTTTAAGCCTTAGGTAAGATCCGTCTTCAATATATTTCGAAGAATAATTACCACGGAGTCCCTGGCCACCCGGCCTGTAGTTTTCGTTGGTTTGGTTTTCCGGCGACCAGCGATTGATATAAGAAGCGTATTGATTGAGATGACCACGACCTTCGGAGTTGCCTTCAAACATTAGCCTGTTGGTGTTAAAAATGTCATTGCCATATGACCACTGGAAAAATACATTCAGACTAAATCCTTTGTAATCAAAGTTGTTGTTGAAACCGCCAATATGAACAGGAAGTCCGCGGCCGATCACCACTATGTCTTTCTCATTGACAATACCATCTTCATTAACGTCTACATATTTGATATCACCAGGCTGGATCGCTCCCCGATCAAGACCGTTGGTCGGAACAGAATTTTTAAGTACGTATGTGCCATTAGGCATTTGATCAAAATCTGCGAACTGGTAGAGTCCGTCCCACATGTAACCTACAAATGAAGAAGCGCTACTTCCCAGTTTTGCCATGTATAACGGCTGATTGTTATATGTTGAAGTCCATGAGATATCGCTAAAGAGCTGGGTCTCGTTTTCAGCAAGCTCCATTACTTTATTGCGATTGAAGCTGATATTGAAATTTGTTGTCCACGTAAAATTGCTGCTCCGGATATTCGTCGTATTCAATGAGATTTCAAGCCCCTCATTTCGCACAACGCCTACATTTTTATAAATAGTTGTGAAGCCGGTACTATAGGGCACATTCGCATTCAGCAAGAGGTCAGAAGTAACTTTCCTGTAAACATCGACGATCAGGTCGATCCTGTCTTTGAAAAGCTTCAGGTCAAGGCCCAGGTCGGTTTGACGTGTGGTCTCCCATTTGAGGTTTTCGTTACCGAACCGGTTGGGAATAATTGCTGGAGATGGATTACCTCCAATCGGGTAAAATCTTTCATAATCCCTGGCAAGTGAAGAGAAGCGGACGAAATCGCCAATTCTGTTGTTACCGGTTACGCCAAAACTCATACGCAGTTTTGCATCTGAGATAAAGTTTACAGTTCTCATGAAGCTTTCCCTGGAAAGCCGCCATGCAAGTCCGAATGAAGGAAAGTAAGCCCACTTGTTTTCCGGCGCAAATTTGGATGAGCCATCTGCGCGGAAAGTAGTGGTGACCATATATTTTGACCGGAAGCTGTAGTTGGCTCTTGCCAGGAACGACATCAGAGTATTTTCTGAATGCAATGATACAAGTGGCCCTGGTGTGGCATCGTCCATGCCACTGAGGCCCAGGCTTTCATTGATAATATGTTGCGCCTCGTAACCATAGCGATAATATTTCTGACCCTGGATAGTGGTACCGATCACGGCGTTGATGGAATGACGCCTGTTGATATTACGTTTGTCAAAGGTGAGTGTATTTTCATTCACCCATTCACTACTCTCCACCGAGTTGAACAGGCCATTCACTCCACGTGAATTGTTTACACTTGGAAATCCCCGTGCGGTCCTTGAATTGTAAAATTCTTCATCCTTTATCCATCTTTTGTTGATGCCTCCTCTCACGTTCAGTACCAGGTTCCTCGCTACATCAATTTTCAAGCTTGCATTTCCAATCATTATATTACGCGTTTCCTTCCGCACTTCGTTTTGAGCAGAAATCAACGGGTTAATACGGGCATCTGCAAAACTCACTTCATCTTCTTCGTCCATAACATCATCAATAAGGTCCACGGACTCACTACCTGTTACAGGACGGTATCCCCATATGCGATATAGCTGGTAAGTGGAGTAACCCGTACTTATACCCTGTGATACCGATGATAAGCTGCCATAATTGCCGTCATTGGTATAGTTGAGGTTAATACCAGCCTTTACCTTTTCTGAAATTGCCTGGTCCAGTACAATCCTGAGTTGTTTACGATCGTAACCCGAGTTGATCACAACGCCATTCCTGTCGAATAAGGAGCCGGATATTCTGTATTTGGTTTGCGCGTTCCCACCTGATAGTGAGAGGTTGTGGCTTTGCATGAATGCATCTCTGAACATCAGGTCCTGCCAGTCAACTGCCTCTATGTTCTTATAATCTTCAAGTTCCCGCCCGGGTCGCGTCAGGTATACACGTTTGTTGACATCAGGGTTTAGCTCAATCAGGTATTTCACAAATTCATAGGAATCCATCATTTCCATTTTCTTAACCACGCGCTGTATCCCGGCTGAGCCTTCATATTCTATGCGTGCTTTGCCTGCCTGACCCTGTTTTGTTTCGATGATCACAACACCATTCGCGCCCCTTGATCCATAGATCGCGGTTGCGGATGCATCTTTCAGAATATTGATGGATTTGATGTCAGCAGGATTTATAGCAGCTGCGCCGGGATCTTCGATCGGGAAACCATCAATAACAAATAGCGGTGAATTACTTTGCGTCAGTGAATTACCTCCGCGTATGACGATATTCATTTCTTCTCCAGGCTGTCCTTCATTAGATGATACCTGTACGCCGGCAATTCTACCAGCAAGAGATTCATCAAATGATGCAACAGGGGCTTTCATCAGGTCGTCCATCTTTACTACGCCAATCGAACCCGTTACGTCTTTTCTGTTGACTGTACCATATCCAATCACAACGACGTCCTCTAGTTCTTTTTCCGCTCGCTTCTTGATGACGTTGATGGTCGTCTGATCTTTAACGGGAATGAGAATGGTAGCATAACCAACGTGTGAGAACATTAATGTATCAACACTTTTTGCTTTGGTGGAATATGTTCCATCATTGCTGGTTAATTTGCCCGAAGAGGCGCCTGATACACTAACGATTACGCCTTTCATCGGCAGTCCTGTAGTTGAATCAGATACTGTGCCTGTGATTGTTTTTTCCTGCGCTGTAACAAGTTGGAACGTGAAGCACAGAATTACAGTGGCATACAAATTTTTTCGGAGTTTTCGTAGCATAAGCAATCGTTTTTTGTAAAAGCCAGACAATTTGCAGGGTGAAAATTAATAGAGAATAAACTGAAATTATTTAAGATACTTTACCAATAGTTGTATGATATTACCATAAATGGAAGATTAATTTATCTATCGGTAATGATAGGATAATAATAAAATAATAATGAATGTACAATGTCAATTTTGTGACATAAAAGATCCAAGTGATTCGTATTTCATATACAACTTATCGTATATGGATATCTTGTTGTTATCAGGTATAAATTCTTTTACTACCTGCGCTGCCATGTTATGTTTTGCCTCGTCAAATGTTTTATAAATCTGGCCTGCCTTAGCCGCGAAGATTGCTGCACCTAGTGCGCAGGTTTGATCTGAACCCACCACATGTATTGGCCGGTTGAGTACATCGGCTAAAACCTGCATCACATAATCTGACTTTTTGCTGATACCACCCACAGCGACTACTTTATTAATTGGAATTTTTTCATTAGCAAAACGTCTGATGATGGCTCTTGAACCAAATGCCGTTGCCTCAACAAAGGATTTGAAGATCATTACCGCATTGGTACCAAGATGTAATCCTGTTATTGCCGCCTTCATTCCCAGATTGGCATCAGGCGTTCGTCTTCCATTTATCCAGTCCAGTGATACAGGATCGTTGTCAGTCACTGGCAACAGTGCTGCTTTTTTATTAAGATGATGCAATACTTGTTTGCCGATGGATTGTTGCAGTTCAGGCATATCCAGTTTGTCCATGGCTGCGAAAGGGTAGGTAAGCAGGTCAACAAACCAGCTATAAAGATCTCCAAATGCAGACTGACCAGCTTCAAGGCCGATCATACCAGGTATGATGGATCCATTAACCTGTCCACATATGCCTTTAACAAGCGTATTCGCATATTTCTCAGCGGGTACAACCACCATATCGCAGGTAGAAGTGCCAGTGACCTTGATCATTGTGAATGCATCTATGTTTGCACCTACCGCGCCGGCATGTGCGTCGATAATACCTGTTGCAATGACTACATCACGCGGCAGACCTAGTTTCTTTGACCATTCTTCACTAATAATGCCTGCTGCAACATCTGATTCGAATGTGTCGTGATATAAGTTTTCCCTGATCATGCCCAGTACAGGTTCTAATCGCGTTAGAAATGCAGTGGATGGTAGTCCTTCGAAGGATTCATGCCACATTGCTTTATGCCC
>JAEYWX010000031.1 GCA_023428755.1 Bacteroidota bacterium | reverse complement strand
TAACGACGGCAGCTTTGCGCAGTGCTGGAAATGAAGCAAAGCAGCCGGATCCGCTGTTCATTTATTGCTTAATGTTTCAATCTTTGTTCTTTTGATGAATTTGTAAATAGCCTGAACTGCTGTACAGAATGGAGCTGCAGTTCATTGTACCAATGTCCCGCCAGCATAGCGCAAAACTGCTCTGTTGGCTGTAGTTTTTAATCTATTTTCATATATTTTACATCCATTACTTTACACCATTCCATTAAGCGAAGTGGTTTCCAATTTGGATTTTTGTAGATACGGTCAATATAATTGAACTGTTCGTCTGAAAGAAAAATTATTCTTCCATCATTACCACCACTAACAGGATATACTCTGTCTTCTTTATATTGCTTTGTCAATTCACTGTTTAGTATTTCAACAAGTCTTTGAACAGCTTGACCCCAACCGGTTTCAGTGAAGTTTTTAAATACAATATACTTTGTCCCATTAATAGTGATTGTTTGATTAAGCCACTTTTTATTATCGTCCCAAACTTCATAGTAATCTGTAACATTCCAGACTAATCCAATTTTGTTAAATGTGGGTTCTAAATCTTTAAGAATACCAGTAAGTCCACCTTCTTCGAAAAGAGTTTCATTGTCACATATGTAGTATCTGTAATCTTTTGGAGTTAGTGTTTTTTCATCCCAAATACACGCCATTTCATTTGTTGGGTCATATTCATTTATCATATTCTTTTGTAATGTTTCGATGTCCTTGGGGTCTGCATATTTAAAATACCCCAGGTCGGAAAGTTTTTTGACAAACATTTTAGCTTCCTCAGTATTATACTGAATTGCTGGTTTTATTTCTTGTGTTCTGAATGTCGCAGTTGTTTTCGTTTTGAATAAAAGAAGTCCTGCTAAAATTAATGTAGTAGATGTAATGAAAAATATTGTTGTAGTAGTCATTCGAGTAGTATAAAATTACAGCCAACACATAAATATACGCACCTTCTTGTATAAATTTCAATTGATTTTCAAGTTATATTTATACAAATGATTATACTGAAATACTGGAATGCACAACTACAAATTGCTATGCAAGATTGGCGAACGGTGTACCAGTTTCCACAAAAGGAAAAAATGCTGGTAGAAATACATCAAAACAAATTGTATTACAGAAACAGAGGTGAATCGAAGCGTATCAGCTACCAGCAGTTAAAAAAAGGATTGGTTAAAAAACAAATAATTATACAGGACAATCTTCCTTTCTGAAAAATAAAACAGCCAATGCAATCGCATCGGCTGTTCTTAGCTAAGTAAATTTACAGCCTAAGTATGAAATTTCATAGAGAAACTTAGAATGTGTCCAGCAGGGTTGCTTACAACACAAATATATATGATACTAAATGCTGTGTTTTAAAATTTTCACAATTGAAATTCAACGGTTTAGTGTTCAACTTTTTGTATTGTTGTTAGTACAATCCACTCTTATCGTATCAACACCACTGTTCCTTTTTTCAAAATGCGTCGGCCAAGAAAATCAATACCGCTCACCATCCATGCATAGGTGCCGGGGTCTTGTTGAATGCTTTTAAATGTGCCATCCCAGCCTTCATCCAAACGGGTAGTGGCAAATACTTCCTGTCCCCAGCGGTTGAACACACGGAAATAATCGAACTGTGCAATGCCTACGGCAAACGGTCGTAACACATCGTTGAGTCCGTTGCCATCGGGTGTAAATCCGGTAGGTACAAAAATATCCGGTGCTGTTTTAAAAATGCGGATGTTGATGGTATCAAATGCAAAACATCCTTCCGGTGTTTCCGTACGCATAATGAAACTGAAGTTTTCACGGGAGGCATCAAACACAGCAATGGGATTGAAGATGTTTGGATTGTTTAAAAAGTCGGGAGGTGCCCATTGGTAAATGCTGCCGCCGCTTCCCGTTAACTGCAGGGGTTGCCCAACCACCACCAATGTATCGTTGCCCGCAAAGGCAGGCACCGGTGGAATAACACGTACCAGTACTGTATCAAAAACGGGTTTGGGACATCCCAGGTTGGATGTGCCACGCAGAATATAATTTGTATTGATTAACGGAAAGGCGGTTGTAACTGCATTGGTAGGTGAACCCAGTGTTGCAGCCGGCGACCATAACCAATTCTCTGCATCGCCATTGGCGGTTAGCACTGTGGAATCGCCAAAACAAATGGCATCGTCGGGTCCGGCATTCACTAACGGGTAAGGAACTGTGTTAACGGTTACTGTTCGTGTTTGATTGCATTTTCCAATCGTTGACACAACCGTAAACACAGTTGATGGATCGGTAGGATAGGCCACTGCATCACGCACATTGGGATCGGTAAATAAATTCGGCGGGCTCCAGCTGTATTGCAATCCATCGGTACTTGGTTTTAGTATCACCGAATCGCCTCTGCAAATGGTGGTATCATTCGGTGCCTGCAGTGTAACAAAGTCAACCACATTCACCAATACCGAATCGGTATTAAAACAACCCGGTGCCAATGTAAGTGTTACATAATATTTGGTAGGCACATCAGGGCTCACCAATGGATTGGCAATGGTTTGATTGCTGATATTGTAAGAAGGTGTCCATTGAAAAGTTCCTTGTCCTACTGCGTTTAACTGCAAAGTGTCAATGGAACAAATGAGCGTATCGTTGGTTAACTGCAAGGATGGCTTATCAGAAATTACAATGGGCCTGGAGATGGTATCGAGACAGCCTTTGTTGCTACCCGTTATTAACTGCACGGTATAACTTCCGTTTGCCGGATACGTGTACAACGGGTTTTGTAAAAGCGATGTGTCGGCTGTGGTTGCCGGATTGCCGAAATTCCATTTCCAACTGTTGGGGAAACCATAGTTCGATGTTGTTTGATCGGTAAACTGAATGGGTACATCTTTACAGCCATCGTACAAATCAAAGGCGGGAAAGAAACCGGGATATACATAAATATCAGAATAGGAAGTATCGGTACAAATTTCATTGCGGTTTACAATGAGCATAATTTTATACACGCCCGTATCAGGGTAGGTAAACGTAGGAGTGCTTTGTGTGGATGTATCATTGCTGGCAGTGGGTACACCAAAATCCCAATACCAACTCCTGATCTCTGTACTTGGTGTAAGGTTGGAAAATGTTTGTGTAAAACCATCGCAGCTTCTGTTTTCCAACGGCAGTTCTGCATCTGCAAAATCACAATCAGAAATACGGATGGTAAAATCTTTTCGATGCGTGGAAATGGCAACACCTCTTCGCCATTCTGTAATACATACATTCACTACAAAGAAGGAGGCTCCGCTCGGGTTAACAATTCCTGTTGGTGCAACGCCTGAAATAACACCTGTAACGGGGTTGATTGTTACATTGGGACCCAGCGGCGAATTACCATTATAGCCTGGATTGTAACTGAGGGAAGGATAAGGTGGGTTATTGGGGCGAACGGTGGCGGAGTTGGTTAAACCAGTTGTGTTGTAAGCATCACAAAAACTATAGCTGAGTGAATCGCCTGCATCAGGATCGGTGGCGCTGAAGGGTAGTGTAAAGCGTTTATTACGGCATACAAGTGCCGTATCTTTTATGTCGAATACCGGACTTGAATTGGTTTCATTTCCAAGAATGGCCGTACCCGGAATATTTGTGGCGTAGGTGGCTCCGGCATTGAAGCCTCCTACATTTGAAAGGCCATTGATACGGCAACAGGTTTGAAATGAAATAGTATATCCCTGTGTGTTTATGGGTAGTTGAATCTCGGTTGTATAAAGAGCAACCTCATAACACACAACCGGCGCATTGATAATACAGCTGAACGGATTTTGCAGCGAAAAACTCCTGAAATCGCTGCGTTGAACCAGTATGCTGTCAATTACAGTTGCATTTGTGCCTCTGTTGAATACGCCTATTGCTACACTGCCGGGTAATTCTGCAATTTGTCCGCCTCCCGTATTGATTGGGTTACAATCACGAAACAACCGGAGTGTTACACGATAGATACTGTTGGTTCCACTACCCGGACCAACATACACATAATACATTTCGCCACCCGATATATGCCCGGCTTTTGTTTCTTGCAGCAATAACAGTATGGATAAGACCAATAAAATTCGTTTCATGCAATTGTGGTTACAGTGATTGTTCTATTACTGTTGTACAAAATTCTCCAATGGTTCTGTTCAGTTCATCGGTTGCCTCCAGCATGCCCATGTGTGCAATACCTGGGATCAACTTTACCATACACATGGCGGGTAGTGCACTTTGCTCTACTGCATCGGCAGGGTTTACGGCTTTGTCTTCTTCGCCAATAAAAAATAATACAGGTACCGTTGCTTTCTGCAGGATATGGGATCGGTTGGGCCGGTTGATCATGGCCGTATAATAGGCTATTAACGCTTCAGCAGTAAATTGATTGCCCTGTTGAATCAATTCATCTACAACTGTTTTTTGTTCTTCGTTGAAACGTTTTGAAAATAAATTGGGGATGGTGGTTTTCATAAACTCCGCCGCACCATGTTGCCGGATGAAGCCGATGGATTTTTGACGGGCTTCTTTTTTTTCATCACTGTCGGCATACGCAGTTGAATGGATCAATCCAAAACCGAGTAAACGTTCAGGATAGTTTTCAGCAAACGCCAATGTAACATAACCACCCATGGAATGGCCCAGCATAATGCATTGCCTGATCTGTTCTTTGTCCAGCATTTGTTTGATACTGGTGGCCATCGACTCCATTGACACTTCGCTGTTGTTCATTACAGATTCACCGGTTCCCGGCAGATCGGTGATGCATAAACGAAAATCGTTTGCAAGAAAATCGATTTGATGTTTCCAGATACGGCTGTCTTCACCAAATCCATGAATCAGGACGATTGCTGTATCGCCTTTTCCGGTAATAAAATAGGATAGCGTATGATCAGCTTCCAGCATCTGTTGTTGCATGCGGGTAAATTACAAAAAATTACAAGCCGTCAAAGCCGTTTGTGTAACAAATGGATGAATTTTACCAGTTGTTTTACAACTGTTTGCTTTTGAAGCGTTGATAAATTGCAAACAGCAAGATCGCTGCTGTTAAGAACAAGGCCAGTTTGCTCAGTATATCGCCAAAACGTACAAAGAATGTTTGCTGAGTGTTGACGGAGATATTCATTTTGATGGAGGCTTCGGTCCACCAGGGTTGTGATTGATAATCGTTGCCGGTTGGATCAATAAAACAACTGATGCCGGTATTGGCGCTGCGCAACACCCATTTCCGTGTTTCAATGGCTCGCAGTTTTCCATACAGCATGTGATGTTTGTAACCCGGGGTATTGCCCCACCATCCATCGTTGGTGATCACCGCAATAATATTGGCGCCTGCTTTTACATACCTGCTCATGTATTCGCCATAAATACTTTCGTAACAAATAGCCGGTGCAATTACATAGCCATTGTTGGTAGGAAGCGGTGTGCGTTCTTCCTGCCGTGCATAACCGCCTGCTGTGCCGCCGAGTTGTTCAAACACAGGACCGAGAAATAATAAAAAGCGGGGCAATGTTTCTACGCCGGGCACCAGCATCGATTTGTGATAGAATTGTTTGGGTCCGCTGCTGTCGAGTACCGCACTTCCATTGTACACTTCGTAAAAATCGGATGTGCCGTCAATGGGTCGGGCTGATGATGATACACGTTCCGGATAAACTCGATAACTTTCAATGCCGGTGAATAAATTGATGTGCGGATGACGTCGC
Organism: Bacteroidota bacterium; assembly: GCA_023428755.1. Lineage (GTDB taxonomy): Bacteria > Bacteroidota > Bacteroidia > Chitinophagales > Chitinophagaceae > Lacibacter. The sequence goes on along the minus strand of JAEYWX010000031.1, from coordinate 86,653 downwards.
AAAAAATCAAAGAGTGGATTGAGAAAGAAATTTTGTTTGAGATTGATCTCGTCGAAACCATTGGGTGAATACAAAGCTGTTTCAGGCCAAACAAGTAAGGTAGTATTGCTGTCGATCTTTTCTTCACTTAAGCGAATCAGTTTTTGCAGTTGCGCATCAAAGGTTCCGGTTGAAAGTTTTTCGTAGGGATCGATGTTGGGTTGAATGATGACGACGTTTTCTGACGTCGGATGTATGATGTCTGATGTCGGATTTTTTGAAGTTCGATTATTGTTGATGAATAGTGACAGAATGATGGGCAATGCAAATGCTGCAGAAATTAGTAGAAGCGATGACATTCGTACATCGTATATCTTACCTCGTACATCTTGTTTCGTACCTCGTACATCCTGCTTCGTCCTTCCTGCATCAAGCAATCGAAACAACATCACATTCACCAGCAATACCCACAAACTTCCACCACTTGTTCCTGTGTATTCATACCACTGAATCCAATTAATGCGACCTGCAAACACATTGCCGAGTGTGAGCCATGGCCAGCTGAGTCCCCAATCCTGCAAATGAAGATATTCGAACGATAACCAGAACACAATGAATGACGTATAGCCGATGGTTGCACCCAATCGTTTTTTCATGAACCGAAAGCCCATCAACGGAATACACATGAGCAAACTGTTTACAAAAATGGCCAGCCATGCACCGATCATCGATGCATTCCAGATCCACCAGGTGGTGCTGATGTTCCAGGTGAAGAGGGCGAGATAGATGAGCCCGAAAAATTTCAGCTTCGAATAATTCTGCTGTTCAATGATGAACAACGGAATAAATGCAAAGAAGATGGCAACGGTCATGTTCATCATCGGCCATGCAAGAAAGAATAATAAACCTGACAGCAGTGAAAGCAGAATAGGTTGGAACTTTTTCAAGTAACTGATTTTTGTAAAAATAAGCGAAATGCGGAAAGCGATTGAATCCGTTCTGTGATGAAAAGGCTAAATAGTAAAAAGAGATCAATCTTGTTCATTGATTAGTAAGATTGATGCAGCACAAGAGTGCGACGCAACAAATGATGCACAGAATTACAATTGCTGGTAACAAAAAAATAAGCCGGAAAGACGGGAAGGCGGTAAGTTTTTTCTTCTCGTCTTCCCGGCTTCACGGCAATTATAAGTTCTGCGGACATACGAAACGATACAAAAGATTTCGACTTCGCTCAATCTTTTTGAACGACCCTTCGACTTCGCTCAGGGTCTGCCTACGTTTCTTATCTCGAATAATTCGGGCTTTCTTTGGTAATAATCACATCATGTGCATGACTTTCTTTCATACCAGCGTTGCTGATCTTGATGAATTGTGCGCCTTGCAGATCTTTGATGGTTTGAGCACCACAGTAACCCATACCTGCACGAAGTCCGCCGGTGAATTGGTGCACGATCTCACTTACATTTCCTTTGAATGGTACACGACCTTCAATTCCTTCGGGTACTAATTTTTTGATACCATCTTCCACATCCTGGAAATAACGATCACCACTCCCTTGCTGCATGGCACCAATGGAACCCATGCCACGGTATTGTTTGAATTTTCTTCCTTCGTAAATAATGGTTTCACCCGGGCTTTCTTCTGTACCTGCAAATACACTACCCATCATTACAGTTGATGCGCCTGCTGCCAATGCTTTTACCATATCACCGGTGTAACGGATACCACCGTCTGCAATTACAGGAATGCCTTTTGCTTTTACTGCATGTGCCGCTTCCATAATAGCGGTTAATTGCGGAACACCTGTACCGGCAACAATACGTGTAGTACAAATAGAACCGGGGCCAATCCCGATTTTCACTGCATCTGCGCCTGCATCGGCCAATGCTTTCGCACCGGCTCCTGTACCTGCGTTACCGGCAATCACCTGTAATTTTTTGAAATTCTTTTTTAATAATTTCAATGAATCGATTACGCCCTTGCTATGGCCATGTGCACTATCGAGTGTAACAATGTCAACACCTACATGTTGCAAGGCAGCAGCTCTGTCGAGCATGTCAGCAGTAATGCCGAGAGCAGCACCTACTAACAATCGACCAAACGAATCTTTTACTGCACTTGGATGACTTTGCACCTGCAGCATATCACGGTAGGTAATTAAACCCGCCAATGTGCCATCTTTTTTAATGACCGGTAACTTTTCAATTTTATGCTTACTGAGAATGATCTGTGCTTTTTTAAGATCAGTTCCTTCCGGTGCAGTGATGAGGTTGGTGGATGTCATCACTTCACTTACTTTCTTTTTATAGTTGGTTTCAAAACGAAGATCACGGTTGGTGAGAATGCCCACCAGTTTATTTTTCTGATCCACAATGGGAATACCGCCGATCTTGTTTTCTTTCATCAACTGCAATGCATCGGCCAGAGTAGCTTCGCTATGCAGGGTAATAGGATCAAGAATCAATCCGCTTTCACTACGCTTCACTTTTCGCACCTGTGCGGCCTGTTCCTCAATACTCATGTTCTTGTGCAGGATGCCGATGCCGCCTTCCCGTGCAAGGGCAATGGCCAGGCCGGCTTCTGTAACCGTATCCATTGCTGCCGAGAGCATGGGAATGTTGAGCCGTAACGATTTGGTGAGTTGTGTGCTGATGTTGGTCTCTCGTGGAAGTACCTGTGAATAGGCAGGCATCAGTAATACATCGTCGAACGTGTAACCTTCGCCAAAAAATTTGTTGAGAACCGCTTTGCTGAGTGGGGAATTATTTCTTGTTGCCATGTGCAAAGGTAAGGGTAGGAAAGTATTGCTTCCAAATCGACTCTATTGAAGTAGTATTCCGACAATTTATACCCGTAAAGTTGTATGCCCCTCACCCGAAAGTGGTATTGTGGGGCGGATAGATTAAAAATAGTTTTGCTGTGTTAATCAACAATCATCTTTAACGTAAACACAATCATCATGAAAATTTTATTTTCAGCAGCAATCGTACTTGTTTCAGTTATTTTTTTAAGCTCTTGTAAAGGGGATGCCGGTCCCGCAGGCCCTGCCGGCCCTGCTGGTCCCGCTGGTGCAACAGGTCCTGCAGGTCCAGCTGGTCCTGCTGGTGCAACAGGAGCCACCGGTTCAGCCAATGTTACACAATACAGTTTTCCTGGATTTACGCACACTGGTGTTGAGATCAGCAGAACCTTTGCTTTAACGCAAGCCAACCTCGATAAAAGTATTTTGTATGCTTATGTAAAAACAGCAGGAGGTTTTTGGTATCCCATTCCCGGTTCGGTTACAAGCTCGTTTGAATACAGAGCGTATTATGGAAGCCCTAATACGAGTAATACTACCTTTTACATGACCCGTTTAACAGGCACAGGCGATCAGGCGTTTACTGCATTACGTATTGTAGTAATTCCGGCTGCTACAGTTGTGAATGGCAGATATAGTGTTGATTTTAAAAATTATTTACAGGTAGCACAAACATTTGAATTGCCGGTTCATTAATTTTTTTAAGAATTAGTAGATGATCGTTACTGCGCAGTTGATTGCGTGGTAACGATCATTTTAATTTATAGAGTTTACCGGGTAATGAATCAACCACGTTTTTTAATTCGAGTTGTAAAATTGCTGCTGCCACCAGGCTGCTGTTGATATTGCTGTGAATGTTCAACTCATCAATATGCATGGTTTCTTTTTGCTGCAGTAACCGGATAATTACTTTTTCATTTTCATCGAGATCAACAAAGAGTTGTTGCTGAATATTTTTCTTCTTTTGTTTTTCTTCCCAACCCATCTGTACAATGATATCTTCTCCGTTTCTGATAAGTACGGCCTTGTTGCTTTGAATTAAATAATTGCAGCCTTCACTTTTACTGTCGGTTGTTTTGCCCGGCACAGCAAATACATCCCGGTTATAACTGTAAGCAAGGTTGGCGGTGATCATACTTCCTCCTTTCATTCCGGTTTCTATTACAATGGTTGCGTCGCACATGCCTGCTACGATTCTGTTTCGTTCCGGAAAATTATGCCGGTCGGGTTTGGTTTCTTTTCTGAATTCGGTTAAGATGCCGCCGCCTTCTGCAATCATTTCTTTTGCAAGTGCTGTATGTTGCGATGGATAAATTTTATCCAACCCATGAGCCAGCACTGCAACGGTTGGCAGTTGTTGTTTTACTGAATATTTGTGTGCAATGGCATCAATGCCATACGCAAGTCCGCTAACCACCAATGGTTGATGCGGTGCAAGTACTGTAAGAATTTTTTCAGTGATCATTTTCCCATAATCTGTATTGCTGCGGGTGCCAATGATGGAAATGATCTTAGAGGCATTCAGGTTAGCCGTACCTCTGTAAAATAATAGCGTTGGCGGATCATAACAATGCAATAATCGTTTGGGATAATCCTCATCCGTAAGAAATAATGGTTTGATCTTGTACTTCTCAATGAATTTGATTTCTTCTTCCTGTTCAGCAAAAGCATCAAACCTTTTGATGCTGCCGGCTCTTATTTCTCCAATGCCTTCAATCTTTTCAAGCGATGATTTTTTTGCTTTGAAAATGGCTTCTGCTGAACCAAGTTCTTCGGCCAGCAGTTTTGCCTGTACATAGCCAATGTTTGGTACCCGGGTTAGGGCGAGTTGATATAAAAGGTCGGTGTTCATCTTATTTCTAAGATAACACAAAATTTATTTCGCTACCACCCGCAATTCGGTACGCCTGTTCTTTGCCCGTCCTTCTTCTGAAGTGTTATCGGCAACAGGTTTTGTTTCACCAAATCCTTTTGAAGAAATACGGTCGGCCGGTATGCCTTTGTACAAAAAGTAATTGATCACGGCTTTTGCCCGGTTGTTCGACAATACTAAATTGTCGGCAGGCTTGCCCACATTATCGGTATGCCCGCCAATTTCAATTTTTACAGCAGGGTTTTCTTTGAGTAATTGAATCACACGGTCCAGTTCAATCATCGATTCCTGTTTCAGTTCTGCTTTGTTTACATCAAAGAAAATATTTTTCAATACAATGCTTGCATTGATCTCAATGGGTGTAAGCGGTATATCAATGGTGTACGTTGTATCCGTACTCGATTGTTTCAGGAAAAAGTTTTCAGAATAAAATAAATAGCCTTTGCGGTTTACGTTGAACGCATAATCGTTACCAACCGGTAAAGTAATTAAGTAATTGCCTTCTTCATCGGTCTGTACTTTACTGATCGTTTGTGCAGTCGATAAATTGATGAGTTCAACCGCCGATGGTAATCCTTGTTTTGTTTTTTCATCAAACACATTTCCTTTTACCCATAACGTTTTGAAAGGACGAACCTGGGTGGGTAATTGAAAACTGTAAATATCCAAACCACCTCTGCTGTCGGCACCATCACTTGCATAGTATGCTGTTTTTCCATCGCTGGCAATAATGAGCGATCCTTCATCATCAATGGTATTCACAGGATAACCTAAATTTTGCGGCTTGCCCCAGCTGCCATCCGCCTGCTTGCGCATGTAATACAGATCAGTGCCGCCATAACCGGGATGACCATTGCTGGTAAAATAAAATGTTTGATTATCGGCATGAATAAACGGACAACTTTCATCACCACTGGTGTTGATCTCCGGTCCCATGTTGCGTGGTGTTCCCCATTGACCATTTGGTTGCAGATAACTTACAAATAAATCGCTGCCGCCAAAGCCCGATGGATCACGTGCAGCAAAATACAACGTGCGTTTATCAGGCGATAAACTCGGCTGGCTTTCCCAGTATTCTGTATTGATGATGCGGCCCATGTTGATCCGTTCGCCCCATCCATTTTTTGTGAGATAGGAAAGATACAGATCACAACTGCCTTGTCCATCTTCCATATTGCAGCCGGTGAAAATGAGCATACGTCCATCCTGCGAAATGGTTTGTGCGCCTTCGTTTTCTTCTGTATTTAAATTTCCGGGAAGCGAAACGGCAGCACTCCATACGCCGTTTTTCTTTTCGCTTACAAAAAAATCTTCCTGTCCTATGCGTCGGGTAAACACCAACGTATTACCATCAATGGTGACCGATGGAAAATATTCCAGCAGTTTGGAATTGATGCTGTCGCCTAAATTTTCAGGTGTAAACACATAATCACCTGGTGGGAAATCGGCTTGCTGCTTTACTGCAAATTCATAACAGCGTTTTCTGTACTCTGCCGATTTTATAATACGTTCGTTGAGATTTGGTTTTTGTAAAAAGCGGTTGATAGCATTCAGTGCATCATTAAAATCACCATTGCCTGCCAAAGCAATGGAGTAGGGAAGCAGGTACATAGAAAAATAAACCGAATCAAGATTTCGTCCCTGGTTATAAAATTCAACAGCAGGTTTGTATTTCTTTTGCTCCGAATACACACCGGCTTTGCTCAGCCAGGCATCAACAAACTTTGCATCAGTGGCAATACATTCATCGAGTAATTGAATGGCTCTTGTATAATTTCTGCTGCGTGCTTCGTTGATCGCTTCAGCATATTTGTAACCAAGTTTGGTATTTACTTTCGTTGGATCGTACCACTGTGCGGTGGAAAAAAAACTGATAGAGAGTAAAAAAAAGGTGAATATCGTTTTCATGCACATTGAATTTGTGGTTCAAGATACGAATAATCAATGCAGGGGATGTTAAAGCGGCGTTGAAATTGAAGGCTCCAGACCTATGAGGTTTGCCGGGCTTGATTGCTGCGCTGCAAACCTCATGGGTCTATCCGGGCTGCCTAAGGAACATTGATATATTTATGCAGTTGCAAACTTAATTCCCATTGTGGATTTGCTTTGATATAATCGATTATGAGCGGTGTCATTTCTGCAGCTTTGTCCCACTCTGGTTGCAGGTATAATTTACAGTTGGGCGAAACCTGTGCTGCATATTCTTCGGCCCATTTAAAATCAGATTTATTGAAGATCACCACTTTTAATTCGTTGGCATGTGGTACAACTTCCGGCAACGGCGCTTTGAATTTTTTGGGTGATAAACAGATCCAATCCCATTCGCCACTTAACGGATGTGATCCTGATGTTTCAATATTTGTTTGAAATCCGGCTGCATGAATTGCCTTTGTGAGTTGCGTTAAATCATGCATAAGCGGTTCGCCACCGGTGATAACGACGATTGGTCTATTGCTTACTGCCTGTTGCTTATTGCCTGTTTCTAAATTTAGTTTTTTGACAATTTCGCTGGTATTAAACTTCGGATGCTTCTCCGCATCCCAACTCTCTTTCACATCACACCACACACAACCCACATCACATCCGCCAAGGCGAATGAAATAGGCAGCACGACCCTGATGAAATCCTTCACCTTGTAACGTGTAGAACGATTCCATAACAGGCAATACCTGTTGTGTTGTTTCAATTACTGTTTCATTCATGAAATGCAAAGATAACGAAGGCTTACTGCTTCTTCATGTAAGCGTTGTAGGTGTTCATTAATAAACCGGCAATGGTCATCGGTCCTACACCACCGGGAACGGGAGTAATGGCGCTGCTTTTGGGAGCTACCTCATCAAACTTTACATCACCTTTTAAAGCGAAGCCGCTTTTTTTTGAAGCATCTGCCACCCTTGTAATACCTACATCGATGATGACTGCACCATCTTTTACCATATCAGCGGTTAAAAATTCTGCCTGACCCAATGCAGCAACAATAATATCGCCCTGTAAACAAATTTCTTTGAGGTTGGTCGTAGCAGAGTGGCAAATGGTAACAGTGCAATTGCCGGGGTATGCTTTGCGGCTCAGCAAAATACTCATGGGTGTACCAACAATATGACTACGGCCGATCACCACTGCATGTTTTCCTTTGGTCTCAACATTGAAATGTTCCAGCAACAACAAAATACCATACGGTGTTGCCGGGATAAATGTTGGCGAACCACTTACCATATTGCCCACACTTACGGGATGAAAACCATCTACATCTTTTGTTGGGTTGATGGCGTTGATCACTTTCTCATCGCTGATGTGTTTCGGCAATGGCAGCTGTACCAAAATGCCATCGATCTCTTCTGTTTGATTGAGTTCTTCAATTTCACGAAGCAATTCATCTTCAGTTATGGTTGATGGAAAGCGTTTGAGGGTAGATTCAAACCCGATCTCTGCACAGGTTTTTACTTTTGATGCCACGTAGGTTTCACTGGCACCATCGGTACCCACTAAAATAGCTGCCAGGTGTGGCATCCGTTTTCCTTTTTCCTGTAATGCGGCTGTTTTTAATTTGAGATCTTCTTTAATGGCCTGGGCAGCCAGCTTTCCGTCGAGTAGTTGCATGCTGCAAAAATAACGTAGCAGACGATTGATTTGGAAGGAATGCAAAAAATAAAACAGGATTCACTTTCAGAAACATCTGAAATCGTTTAAATTTCAGATACAAATTATCTGCTTGAAAAAACATCTACTTCATCTTACTTGGTTGGTCTGTATTGATCTGAGTGCACAAACGGTGCGTCAACCCCTGGTCAGCAGTTACCCCGGCCTGGGGGCCTATAGTAAAAATGCAGCCGATGCTTTTTCGTTCATTGTAAATCCTGCAGCGTTGGCTAATTTAAAACATGCAGGAGCCGGGGTGTACAGCGAACGGCGGTTTTTATTGAATGCCTTTAGTCAATACACCGCAGTGTCAGGTTTTCAAACCAATTCAGGCGCCTTTGGTTTACAGGCCGATTATTTTGGATATGCCAATTACAACGAAACACAGATCGGTGTCGGTTATGCACGGTCGTTAGGGAGCAAGGTAGATATTGGAGCGAAGTTTAATTATTACAATCTCCGCATACCTGCGTACACATCTGCTTCTGCGTTTCATTTCGAAGCAGGTATTTTAGTTCACCTCAGCGAAAAACTGCATGCAGGCTTCAGTGTATTTAACCCGGTAGGAGGAGAGCTGAATAAATCAGCCAATGAAAAAATTGCTTCTGTGTATCGGGGTGGTTTAGGATACGAAGTATCAGATCGTTTTTTCATCAGTGCAGAAATTATTAAAGAAGAAAATAAGAATGCGGGTGTAAATGCGGTACTCCAATATGAACTGGTGAAGCAATTGTTGTTACGGGCGGGTATTAATACAGTAAGTAAACAACCATTTGCGGGTGTGGGGTTGAAGTTTGGTCAATTCAGGATTGATGTTGCTACAGTCTATCATCCACAGTTGGGTGTTTCACCAGCAGTAATGTTGTTATTCGATTTGAAAAAGAAAGACAATAGCGTGGAGTGAGAACCATTTGTTCCATATTATTTTTCTGTTGTTGCATAAATAGTTCCATTGCACAGGAAACGCAAACAACCGAACAGCAGATCGAGAACATTACGGAAGTAAATGAATCGGAAACAGAAGATGATTCTTACATTCAATCGCTGCGGCATTATCAACGCAATAAACTTAACCTCAACACAGCCACTGAAACGGAGTTGAAAGAATTTCCATTCATCTCTCCTTTGCAGATCGCCAATTTTTTAAACTATCGCCGGCTGTTTGGAAAGTTGTTGAGCATTTATGAACTGCAGGCCATTCCCACCTGGGACAATGAACTCATTCAACGGATTTTACCTTTCGTATTCACAGGTCCAGCTGTTTCAATTTCACAGGATATTGGTCAACGGTTTAAGGATGGAGAACATTCCATTTTATCAAGACTTACCTATGTGTTGGAAGAGTCGGAAGGTTTCCGTCGTAAAAAAGATACGGCAGCCACTACGTTTTATCCCGGTGGAAGAGAGCGTGTTTTGTTTCGTTACAAATATGTTTACAGGAATTTGCTGCAATATGGATTTACAGCCGAAAAAGATCCCGGGGAACAATGGTTCAAAGGCGCCCAGCGAAACGGGTTCGATTATTATTCAGCGCATTTGTTTGTACGAAATGCAGGCATCATCAAACACCTGGCCCTTGGCGATTTTACGGTAAACATGGGACAGGGATTGATCCAGTGGCAATCGCTGGCGTTTAAAAAAAGTGTGGAGATCATTAATACAAAACGACAGGCAGCCATCCTTCGCCCATTCAACTCAACGAATGAATATTTTTTCAACCGGGGTGCAGGTATTACATTAGAAAAGAAGCGTTTTCAGGTTACCGGTTATGCATCATTCCGGAAGGTGAGTGGAAATTTAACGGTTGATACGTTGCGTGCTGATAATTATTTCACTTCGCTTATTACAACCGGATTGCATCGCACACCCAACGAGCAAAGCGATAAAAATGCAGTGCAAATGAATTCGTTTGGTGGCAATATTGGCTTCAACGATGGCAATTTGCACATCGGTATTAACGCCGTGCATTTTCAATTCGACAAACCATTTAACAGGGACGATCAGCCATACAATCGGTTTGCATTCCGAGGCACAAAGCTTACCAACTTTAGTGTCGACTGGAGTTATACCTGGCGCAACATGCATTGGTTTGGCGAGGCTGCCAATCATAATACAACGAATTATGCCATGATGAGCGGTTTGCTGATCAGTGCTGATCCCAAAGTTGATCTTTCGTTTGTGTACCGGAACATGCAGAAAGGCTATCAATCCATTTTTGGCAATGCGTTTACAGAAGGTACATTTCCAACCAATGAAAAAGGGTTATTTGCAGGCGCATCCATCAAGCCATCAGCCAAATGGAAGCTGGATGCGTACATGGATTTTTACAGGTTTCCCTATTTGCGGTTTCGGGTAGATGCTCCTTCTAACGGACAGGATTATTTGATCCAGTTAACGCATCGGCCCAATAAGCAACTTGAGATTTATACCCGTTTCCGGCAGGAGAGCAAGGCTTTGAATTATTCGGGCGAAGATGGAAGGTTGACCACAGCATTGGTTGATCCGGTTTCGAGACAGAACTGGCGTACGCAACTGCAGTTTAAAGTAAGCCCTGCTGTTACCCTTCGCCAACGGTTCGATGCGATGTGGTACGATTTGGGCGGACCACTGGAAAGCAGGGGTTTTCTAACCTTTTTTGATGTGTTTTACAAACCCATGCTCAAGCCATTTTCGGCCAACATCCGCTTGCAATATTTTGAAACCGACGATTTTAACAGCCGCATTTATGCGTATGAGAACGATGTGCTGTACGGATTCTCCATCCCTCCTTTTTCTGATAAGGGCTTTCGTTACTACCTAAATCTCAACTACGACCTGTCGAAAAAAATCGCTCTCTGGGCCCGCTGGGCACAATTTATTTATAGAAACCGCAGCGAAGTAGGCTCTGGTCTGGATGCCATCCCCGGTAACCGGAGAACTGAGGTAAAGCTGCAGGTGTTGTGGCGGTTGTAGAAGTGCAGTGCGGCTTTCTTATCATTCATGAATTTGGTTTGAGAACCATTTCTAAAAACGTCAAATAACTTATTCGCTAAGCCGAAAACAGAATTTAGTGAAATGAATACCTCTATCACTTAATTTTACCGCTCAATAGAAGAATCGAAACTATGCCATCACTTGAAAACCGTCAGTTCATCGATATCGAGAAGCCCATTAAAGAATTGGTGGATGAATTAAAAGATATCCGTCATAGGGCAGAGAAGAATGCAAAAGTGGATTATTCTGCTACCATCCAACAGTTGGAGGAAGGTATCGCTGCAAAACGGAAAGAGATCACCCAACATTTGACCAGTTGGCAAAAAGTACAATTAAGCCGTCATCCCGACCGGCCATATACACTCAAGTACATCACAAAAATGTGCGACAATTTTGTTGAACTCTATGGTGATCGTGGCGTGAAAGACGATAAGGCCATGGTAGGAGGTTTTGCTCAATTGAATGGAGAAACGGTGATGATGATCGGTCAGCAAAAAGGGATCAATACCAAAATGCGTCAGCAACGGAATTTTGGTATGGCCAATCCGGAAGGATACCGCAAGGCCCTCCGTTTGATGAAGCTGGCTGAAAAATTCAATAAACCTGTTATTACATTAATAGATACTCCGGGTGCGTTTCCCGGCCTCGAAGCGGAAGAAAGAGGACAAGGCGAAGCCATTGCACGGAATATTTATGAAATGATCCGGTTGAAAGTGCCTGTAATTTGTGTGGTAATTGGAGAGGGCGCCAGCGGTGGTGCATTGGGCATTGGAGTAGGCGATAAGGTGCTGATGATGGAGAATACCTGGTACACTGTAATATCTCCCGAAAGCTGCAGTTCAATTTTGTGGCGCAGTTGGGATAAAAAAGAAATTGCGGCTGAGCAGTTGAAGCTTACGCCGGATTATATGTACAAATTCGGTATTGTAGACGGCATTGTACCTGAACCGGATGGTGGGGCGCATTGGGATTACGATGAAGCCGCTCAATTATTGAAAAATGAATTGATCCCTTTGTTGCAACAGCTAAAAGCAATTGCACCTGAAGAGCGCATCAATCAACGCATTGAGCGCTACAGTAAGATGGGCTTTTGGGACGAACTTTAAATCATTTTCAACTTCACATTTATAATTCTCTTTATTTCATTATGAGTTTGCAGGATCAATTACGTGGTACAGGTGTTGCTTTAGTTACTCCATTCAAACAGGATATGGAGATCGATTTTGTTGCCCTTGAACGTGTTATCAACTTTGTTATTGATAAAGGAGCTGAGTATGTTGTTACGCTGGGAACAACAGGCGAAACACCTACGTTGAGTAAAGAAGAAAAACTTGAACTGATCCGTTTTACAAATGAAATTGTTGCAAACAGAGTGCCCGTTGTGGTAGGTATTGGTGGTAACAACACACTATCGATCATCAAAGACCTTGAAACATTTCCATTGGAAAATGCGGCTGCTGTTTTAAGCGCAAGTCCTTATTATAACAAGCCTTCGCAAGAAGGAATTTACCAGCACTACAAAGCTCTAGCTGAGGTAACACCTAAGCCCATCATTTTATACAATGTGCCGGGACGTACCGGCAGAAATATGTCTGCCACAACTACATTGCGTTTGGCAAACGATTTTGAAATGATTGCAGGTATTAAAGAAGCAAGTGGCGATATGTTGCAGAGCATGCAGATATTGAAAGATAAACCTGCGGATTTCCTGGTTGTGAGTGGTGATGATGGACTGGCGATGCCGCAAATCGCATGCGGTATGGAAGGGGTTATCAGTGTTGCTGCCAACTGCTTGCCGTACGAATTCAGCGAAATGGTACGGTTATCATTAAAAGGTGATTTTGCAGCCGCAAAACAACTCAACGATCAAATGCTGGAAGCATATGATCTCTTGTTTGCCGAAAACAATCCTGCGGGCGTAAAAGCATTTTTAACTGAATTAGGACTGATCGATAATTATCTCCGCTTACCGGTAGTGCCCCTCAGTGAAGGGCTTCACACATCGGTGAAACAATACATGGGGCAACTCACAAATGGTTAAAATTTGCAACACACATAGTTGGCAAAAGTTAAACAAAGCTGTTATTTTTTTCCTGGCAGCGGTCCTGTTCAACACAACCGCAGTTGCGCAGTATAAAGTACGAATTGAAATTCAAAACCGGCCCACTTCGCATGAAGAGGATACGTTGTATGTTGCCGGCAATTTGAACGGCTGGAATCCCGGTTTGAAGAATTACCGGTTTTCACAAGCAAATAAACAGAACAGCATTGAACTCATCAATGTTGCAAAAGGACTGTTGGAGTATAAAATTACCCGTGGATCATGGACGCAGGTTGAATGTGCTGCAAATGGTACATCAATCAAAAACCGCATTGCGCAGATCAATTCAGATACTACACTTGTAATTTCAATAGAGGCATGGGCCGATGATATTCCCGGACGTCCACCCGTATCAACCCGAACAAAAAATGTATTTGTTTTTGATACGGCATTCTTTATGCCGCAATTAAATCGAAAACGTCGCATCTGGGTATACTTACCCGGGAATTATGCATTTACCAACAAGCGCTACCCGGTTTTGTACATGCATGATGGGCAGAACTTGTTTGATGCGCTTACATCATCGTTCGGCGAATGGGGTGTTGATGAAATGATGGATACGGTAAAGTTGCGCAAGCAATGCATCATTGTCGGAATCGATCATGGCGATTCAAAACGTTTAACTGAATACAATCCTTATAAATCAAGATTTGGAGAAGGCGAAGGCGATGCGTATGTCGATTTTTTGGTACACACGTTGAAACCGCAAATTGATCAGCGGTTTCGTACTAAACCTGACGCAGCAAATACGTCCATTGCAGGCAGTTCAATGGGCGGGTTGATTTCGCTGTACGCAGTGCTGAAATATCCAAAAGTATTTGGTAATGCAGGCGTGTTTTCACCTGCTTTTTGGATTGCACCAGAGCTCACAAAAAAGATCGAAGGTATTTCCTCTTTTCAGCAGGCTGTTTACTTTGTATGTGGCGAACGGGAAGGAGATGAAATGACAAAAGATATGCGGCAAATCTATTCGCTGTTAAAACAAAAAGGGCTGAAACGAACTGTTTATAAACAGGTAAAGGATGGACAGCACAACGAAAGTTTCTGGCAAACAGAAATGGACGATTTCTACGAATGGCTGTTCGATCAAACCAAATAAGTTGTTCCTTCTGTTGCCAGTTCGGTATTGCTGAACACTTCCTTTGCTTCGCTTTCAAACTGTAACAAATTCTCAAATTTTGCGGAGAAATGACCAATGAGAAGTTTTCTTGCATTCGCTTTTAATGCAATGGTTGCCGCTTGTTTTGTAGTTGAATGAAAACGTTCAGCTGCTTTTTCAACCAATGCTGCCGGGTAGGTAGTTTCATGATACATCAAATCGGCACCGGCAATAATACCGCACAGGCTTTCATCATACACCGTGTCGGCACAAAAGGCATAACTTTTTGGTTTTACATTTTCAATGGTGAGTAATTCGTTTTTGATCAACCTTCCATCATCCGTTACATAATCTTCTCCATCCTGAAGTTGAGGATACACTGCGGGAGGCACATCATGTGCCTTTACTTTTTCTATATCAATTTTGCGGGGATGTCTTTTTTCACGTACGATAAACCCCCAGCATTCAATCCGGTGTTGGGTAGCAAAACATTCAACTGTGTAACTTTTTGCGCCCAACAACAATCCCGGTTTTTCAATGGGATGAAATGTAAATGCAAAGGGTAGTGTTGTATTGGATATGCGGAACTGCAGTTGAATAATTTCCAGTAAGGGAGCAGGTCCGTACACATGCAATGGCTGAATGCGGCCCAGCAAGGCAAAACTGTTGAGTAAGCCGATCAAACCAAAATAATGATCGCCGTGCAAATGGGAAATAAAGATGTGGTTGATGCGGCTGCGTTTGATGCGGTAGTTCAGGATTTGAATTTGCGTTCCTTCGCCGCAATCAAACATGAGCATATCATCGGCTGTTGTTATAATTTGCGAAGTAGGGTGTCGACCAAATGCAGGAATGGCAGAATTATTTCCAAGAATTGTAACAGCCAGCATGTGCAAAAATGGTTTTGTGGTTTGTAAGTATGTTTTTCAAAATGTTAATTGATCTCTTCTTCATCACCAAATAATTCACGTTCGATCTCTTCCATCTGCACAATATCCCAGGCTTCACTTTCGGTAGGAGTATAATTTACAAGGTCCAGCATTTCCTTCTCATCAAAGTATTGCTCCACCTCAGGCTTCATCTCACAAATTACAAAGGAACGCTGCTGCTCGTAAAACTCCTGTTGGCAATTCAGGATGGTTTCGGCAATTGGTTCATCAATCGCTGTTACGTTTTCAAGGTTCAACACAACGTTTTTTACTTCCTTTTTCAGGCAGTCACGCAACAATTGGCTGAATTCTCCTGTCATATTTTCAGAAAGCACCGAATCTGTGGGTGTTAAAACATGGAATTTCTCCTTGGTATCAATTTTGACTGTCATAGTATTATTAACAGATAGTGTGTAACTTAAAGCAAACTTCGATCAAAATTATTCGTTATAATTGTAAAAACCGAATATCCATCTATGGATCATAATTTTTCAACACAAGTAAAAGAGATCATTTCGTTCAGCAGGGAAGAAGCGTTGCGGCTTGGAAATGATTTTATCGGAACTGAACATCTTGTATTAGGGATGATCAGGGAAGGAGAAAACACTGCTATTAAAGTATTAAAAAACCTCCATGTTGACCTCTACGAACTGCGAAAGGAAATTGAACTGGCAGTAAAAGATAAAACAGGAAAAAACATTGCGAACATCAACAGCCTGCCACTCACCAAGCAGGCAGAGAAAGTAATTCGTGTTACGGTTCTCGAAGCAAAAGCGCTGAAAAGCCCGCAGGTGGAAACAGAACACCTGATGTTATCAATATTAAAGAACAAAGAAAATATTGCTACGCAGATTTTAAACCAGTTTGAAATTGATTACGATATTTTCAGAAACGATTTAGGTATGGTAAAATCAAACGACCCCCGTGCTGAGTACGATGACCCCGGCGAAGAAGATTTTGACGACGAAAAGTCGAAGTATTCACAATCACGTTCCAAGCAGCAGGCAGGTGCGAAAAGCAAAACGCCGGTGCTGGATAATTTTGGTAGAGATATTACACGCCTCGCTGAAAATGGCTCACTCGATCCTATCGTAGGCCGTGAAGCAGAAATTGAGCGTGTATCACAAATCCTTTCACGTCGTAAAAAGAACAACCCGATTTTGATCGGCGAGCCCGGTGTTGGTAAAACGGCAATTGTTGAAGGTCTTGCACTGCGCATCGTACAACGTAAGGTGTCCCGTGTGTTGTATGACAAGCGTGTTGTATCGCTGGATCTGGCAGCTTTGGTGGCCGGTACGAAATACCGTGGTCAATTTGAAGAGCGGATGAAAGCGATCATGAATGAGTTGGAGAAAAACAGAGATGTGATCCTGTTCATCGATGAAATTCATACCATCGTTGGAGCAGGAGGAGCAAGTGGTTCATTGGATGCTTCCAACATTTTCAAACCGGCTTTGTCAAGAGGTGAGTTGCAGTGTATCGGTGCGTCAACGTTGGATGAATACAGAATGTATATTGAAAAAGATGGTGCATTAGACCGTCGTTTTCAGAAAGTGATCATTGATCCGCCAAGTATTGATGAAACAGTTCAGATACTTCATAATATCAAAGCCAAGTATGAAGAGTTTCACAATGTTGCTTACAACGATGAAGCAATTACAGCTTGTGTAAAGCTGAGTGATCGTTATATGACTGATCGTTTGCTGCCCGATAAAGCAATTGATGTGTTGGATGAAGTTGGTGCAAGAGTGCATTTGAAGAACATCAATGTACCTCAGGAAATTCTTGATCTGGAGAAAAAGATCGAGGACATCAAACTGGAAAAAAATAAAGTAGTGAAGAGCCAGCGTTTTGAAGAAGCAGCATCACTGCGTGATACCGAGAAGCGCTTAGGTGAGGAACTGGAAAAAGCGAAAGCGAAATGGGAAGAAGAAAGTAAGCACAAGCGTTATCCAATTGATGAAGAAGCGATTGCTGAAGTGGTGAGTATGATGACGGGTATTCCAGTGAAACGAATGGTGCAGGCAGAAACTGATAAGCTCCGTCGTATGGCCGATGATCTGCAAGGTGCTGTCATTGGACAGGATGAAGCCATCAGCAAAGTGGTGAAAGCCATTCAGCGGAACAGGGTAGGATTGAAAGACCCGAAAAAGCCGATCGGAACATTTATTTTCCTGGGTCCTACAGGTGTTGGTAAAACCGAGTTAGCCCGTGCTTTAGCCCGTTACATGTTCGATAGTGAAGATGCACTTATTCGTATTGATATGAGTGAGTACATGGAAAAGTTCACCGTAAGCCGCTTGATTGGTGCGCCTCCCGGCTATGTGGGGTATGAAGAAGGTGGTCAATTAACTGAGCGTGTGCGTCGCAAGCCTTATTCGGTAGTGTTGCTGGATGAAATTGAAAAAGCACATCCGGATATCTACAACATTTTATTACAGGTGTTGGACGATGGACAGTTAACCGATGGTTTGGGCCGTAAAGTTGATTTCAAGAATACGCTCATCATCATGACGTCGAACATTGGTGTTCGCCAGTTGAAAGATTTCGGAGAAGGCGTAGGTTTTGCTACTGCCACCCGTATGCAAAATGCAGAAGAGAATAACAAAGCCGTGATTGAAAAGGCATTGAAGAAAACCTTCTCTCCTGAGTTCCTGAACAGGATCGATGATGTGATGATCTTTAATTCGCTTACAAAAGAACACATCTTCCGTATCATTGATATTTTGATGAAGGGTGTAAGTGAACGGTTGAAAAATCTCGGATTTGCACTGGAACTTACCGAAGAAGCGAAGGAATTTATTTCTGATAAAGGGTATGATTCTCAGTTTGGGGCCCGTCCGCTGCACAGAGCTATTCAGAAATATTTGGAAGATCCGTTAGCAGAGGAAATCCTGAATATGAACATTAAGGATGGTGATGTATTAGTAGCTGATCTCGACAAAGAAAACCAGGTGATCAAATTCACTTTTAAAGAAAAATCGAAAAAGTCAACGAAGTCATCGGAAGCATAAAAGGTTGTCAACCTTCACAAAACCCCGCTCTTACAGCGGGGTTTTTAATTAGTTTTGCCCGGTGGAACAAACAACGAAAATTACAATAGCTATTGATGGGTGGTCGAGTTGCGGAAAAAGTACATTGGCCAAGCAACTGGCCAAAGAGTTAGGTTATATCTATATTGACAGCGGTGCCATGTACCGTGCCATCACACTTTATTTTTTACGGAATCATATCGATTGGACAAGCGAAGAGGAAGTAAAACAGGCATTGAACGATATTGAACTGGAGTTTAAACCCAACAGTAATACCGGTGTTTCTGAAATTTATCTCAATGGCGAAAATATTGAATACGTGATCCGGGACTTGGTGGTGGCTGAAAAAGTAAGTGATGTGGCGGCCATTGCTGCAGTTCGCTCCTTTGCGGTAGAACGGCAACAGCAAATGGGAGCTCAAAAAGGAATTGTAATGGATGGTCGGGATATTGGAACCACCGTTTTTCCCGGAGCCGAATTAAAGATATTTATGACAGCTGATAATGCGGTTCGTGTTGAACGCAGGTTCAAAGAATTATATGAGAAAAATCCCAACATTACAATTGAAGAAGTGAAGGCCAACCTTGAAATGCGTGACTACATTGATTCGCACAGGGAAGTTAGCCCCCTCCAAAAAGCAGCAGATGCAATCGTGATCGACAACACCGATATAACACCACAGCAGCAGTTGCAATTAGCGCTTAAGTATGTAAGGATGAAGCAGTAATGAAATGCCTGTAATGGGAATTTATAAATAGTAGTATAAAAACTTTGTTGTTTCAAATTCAACAATTATCTTCATGTCTGTTCGTACGATATCCTACTAACCTCCATAAAATCCGATCATCTAACAATCCAGTTTTTTATTAGTAATTACAAGATCATATACTTATGATTCGCTTTGTTGCGTAGTATCTATAAATTGTAACACCTTCTAACAGAAAGTTTTGATGTTCTTCAAAATATATTACATCAAAATTGATTGTTCCGGAATTATGTTTAGTAACTTTTTTTGATAGGAAAAACCAGATAAGATCAAAACAAAATGAAAGCCCCACGTAAGTGGGGTTTTTAATTTGCTGCAACTTTTTTTAAATTCATATGAAATAAACGGGCTTGAATTTGCATATATAAAAACTGCTCATTATTTTCGTACTCTAATTAATCCCTCCTACGAACATTCTCCCAATCCTCTATCAATTTTTCACTTTTTATTGTTAATACGTACTCCAAGCTTCCTTTGAATTATTGCAGGTGGTACATGTAAAATTGTATTCGTCTAATTCCCTTGAATAACTTTTTCAAAAGGTGTCCTTCGAATTACCTCTGATTTTTTACCTCTAAACCTTTTTTATGAAAAAGTTTTTACTCAGTTTCTTAACAGTTTTATCAAGTCTTCTTTTTTTAGAAGTCAACGCTCAATTGGTATGTAGCGGCGGCCCTAACAACTGCAGTATTGCAGCAACAAACATTTCATCTGCTGTATCTCAAATTGATGAAGTAAATGGCCAGTGTCAGAAAACTACCAATGTTACCTTTACGCTTAGCCATAACAGCGGGGTTAAGTATGTTAATTTCTATTTCTTTAATAACTCATTTCCTGCTGGTTTTTCATGTGGCAGTGAGCCAACTGGTGCTACTGGAAATTTAGGAGCTTATATCGCACTTGCTTATAACTCCGGCACTTGGTCTATTTATGGTACAGGTATTGGTGGAACGGGTTTAACTCCTCAAACAGGATACACGCTTTCAACAACTCCTGCTACAGGTGGAACAACCTTTACACTTACCGGTGTTAAGTTTCTTTCTTCACTTCCTTGCGCTTCTAATAACATTGTACTGTACATAGGTGGCACAAATGCTGCCAGTAATGGTATTCAGTGTTATAGTACTTCTAACTTCACTCCTTACCTAGTTAGTATTGGTGGTAAAATTGATTGCGCAGTTCAGGGTAATCCATTGAATTATGATTTAATCATTGATGCAAACTACCAGAATCCTCCGGGTATGCCGGCTGGTATTGTTGGTACCTATCAGGTTTATATCGATGTAAATAGCAATAATATAATTGACGGCCCAGATGTTAATTTAACGCCAGCCCCTCAGGCATTTGCTACTTCTACCGTTGGTGCTCCAATAGGATTGTCCAGATACACAGATTTTGACAATGCTATTCCGTTGGCAAATGGCGACCCAAATTCAACTAAAAATCTTTTAGTACGTGTAACACCTTCAACTGTGGGGGTAGCTGCCGTAACAGGTCAACTAACAAATACCTGTTCAACATTGCCTGTATCATTAAAAAGCTTCAACGCAGTAATGCGCAGCGGTAAAGTAAACCTTACCTGGGAAACATTGCTTGAAGAAAACAATGATGGTTTTGAGATTGAGCGTCGTATCGGTAACGGTCAATATCAAAAGATCGGGTTTGTAGATTCAAAAGCTCCAAACGGAAATGGCACAGCTTACAGCTACAATTTTGATGATAATCTCACTTTACCAAAAGGTGTTACCTACTACCGCTTGCGCCAGATTGATTTTGACGGCCGTGCAACTTACAGTGAAGTAAAAGCAGTACGTGCAGGAAACAGTCAATTAGTGATTTCAATTTACCCGAATCCAAACCGTGGTACAGCCAATGTGGCCATTCCTGAAAGCGCAGGTAAAATGGATGTGACTTTGAATGACTATACCGGTAAAGCAGTTCAACAGTGGAGCGGTATCAACGTACGCAATCTGCAGATCAACAATATGAAACCTGGTATCTATATGTTACGCATAAATATGCGTGAAACAGGTGAAGTGATTACTGAGCGAATCGTAGTTCAATAAATAGTTCTTTGGACAGGAAAAACCAGATAAAACCGAAGAAGAAGAGGCCTCCGAAAGGGGGCTTCTTCATTTTTATACCTTTCTGATAACTATCAGCTTTTACAGGTATTCCTCTAATGTACATCATTGTTTTTGCCATTGTACTGTACATACCTTTAATAAAAAGAAATAACATGCAGCATTTACTTTACGCTACTGATTTCTGCTAATCCGGTAACTCTCTCGAGAACAGTAGCTCTTAACTTCTTCAACAGAGCCGGCATTCAGTCATCTTAAAACTGTTCTTTATGAAAAAGAATTTACTCCTGTTGTTGTTCGTGGCATTATTGCCGTGGCTTAACAACTTACATGCACAATGCGATGTATCAAATATTGTGATCAGTGATGTTCGTGCTGTTCAAAACGGAACAGGTGTTGACTATTCAATTGATATTGCTTTTACAGCCGAAGAAAACAATGGAGCCAAATATACCTGGTTGCATCTGTGGCTGGAGAAGGATTATCAGTATGATTTATGGCATACCGTTGCTGATGCACCGTATCCTTGCCCCCGGATAAATAATTCAACTAAAGCAGCTCCTACTACTACAGCTTTGGGTTTTGATATGCTTGATAATTCATTTCTCACTTTTGGATTTGAATTGGGAGCTGTTGGTACAACTGCAGGAACAACCGGTATAATGACCAGTTATATTTACGATCTTACTGTTGTTCCAAACTATGCAAATGCAACCATTTATAAACAAAGCTTAGGTGGTAAATTATATCGTGTCATAATTCAGAATATTACATTTTATAAAGCGAACTGTAATTGTTCCGATTATCTTGAAGTAAGAGCTTTTAACTGGGCAACCAATGCAAATACAGCAGGTGGTACACCGGTACAGTGTTACAGTTGCGGAAATACTCCATTTGTAATTGGTGATCCACGTGTAACCGGTAATGTAAATTGTGTTTATCCCCGAACTTATAATCTGTTTATCGACAGCAGGTACATGAATGCCGGTACACCTGGCGTGGATGTAATTTATGGTTCCTATACATTGTATGCCGATGTGAACAGGAATGGACAGATTGACCTGGTAGGTGACCATCCCGATTTCCTGGTGAAAGCAGCAACTCCGTTTGTAACAGATCCTTCACCAGTGGGTGGCGTTCCGGTTGGTTTCCAATCCAGATTCCTGCAATTGAACGGAACATTTGATTATGTGTTTGCCTATGGTGATACCAATTCAAGCAAAAGCGTAATTGCATTGGTGAATATTGAAACACCGGGTTATACCGGAGCTGATGTAACCGGACTGCTGTCAAATACCTGTTCTGTTCTGCCTGTTACTGTTACAAGCTTTTCTGCGAATGCTCAGTCAAACGCTGTAAAGCTTACCTGGGAAACTTCGCAGGAATTCAACTTTGCAGGATTTGATGTAGAGAGGAAAACAGGTAATGGAAGTTTTACAAGCATTGGATTTGTAAACGCAAAAGCTACCGAAGCTGAAAAAGCAATGTATCAATTTACTGATATGAATTTGCAAACCGGTGTAGTTGCATTGTACAGGTTGCGGTTGGTTGATAAAGATGGCAGGTTTACATATAGTGATGTAAGGGCCGTACGTAACAATGCAAAGAAAATTGCAGTGGCCGTTTACCCAAATCCAACAAAAGGGTTGTTTACAATAGCTGTTCCGGCAGATGCAGGTTTGTATGATGTGATCCTTAGTGATTATACAGGCAGAGTAATAAGAGCTGAACGTTCATTACGTAGCCAATCCATTCAAATGAACAAACTGTTACCGGGAGTATACCTGTTAAAGATCTGGTTCCGGGAAACCGGTGAAACTATTACAGAGCGGGTAATCGTTCAGTAAGAACAGAGAGGTTGATTGAGGTAGCGGGGCCGAAAGGCCCCGCTTTTTATTGATACGTTTGTTTTAATTGTTTGAATGCTTGTTCACAATTGTAAAGTGCTGCGAGTTTGTCCATCACCGCCTCTACTAATGAATCGGGACAGGAAGCACCACTGCTGATAAGAATTTTCATCGGTGATTTTGCAGGAAGAAAATCTCTTGTAACATATTCTTTTTTATCATGAAAATTGAAATGCATGATTTCGGTAGCCGACAGTATTTTATCAACTCCGTTAATAAAATAAGTAGGCAGTTTTTCTTCACAGAGCTCCACCAGATGCGTTGTATTGGAACTGTTGTAACCCCCAACGATGATTGCCAGATCGGCTGCAGTTTCTAACATACCTGTTACAGCAGTTTGATTGTCGTTGGTAGCATAACAGAGTGTATCTCTTGTATCTGCAAAACGTTCATTGATAGTTTGCGGTGTTAAGTTATAGTGTTTCATCACCAAGGCCTTCAGGTATTCAGCAATGGCCTGTGTATCGCTTGCAAGCTGGGTAGTTTGGTTTACCACACCAAACCGTTGCAAATCTTTACTGATATCAAACCCATCAGAATAAAGTCCCTTGAACTCCTCATAGAATTGTGCAGCAGGTTTTTCACCTGTAATGTATTTGCCAAGTTCTATCGCATCATTCATGTCGTTTACAATCACCGTGGCGGTATGCGAACTTGCATGTGAAAAGGTGGCTCTTGTTTCTTCATGTTTCGGTTTACCGTGTACAACAATGGAGTAACCTTTTGCTGCTATTTGCTCACTCCGGTTCCAAACTTTTTCTACAAACGGGCAAGTGGTGTTATATTTTTCTGTACTGATACCTTTTTCATTCAGCATCTGTTCAATGGCGAGGGTGGTACCAAATGCGGGAATGATCACAACATCGTCTGCCGTAACTTCTTCAAATGGGATTACCTGTTTTCCATAGGTGTCCTGTAAAAACTGAACACCTTTCTCAACAAGCGTGGCATTTACCTGCGGGTTGTGAATCATTTCACTCAACAAAAAGATCCGTTTGCCGGGGTTCGTTTCAATTGTTTTAAATGCAATTTCAATCGCATTTTCCACACCATAGCAGAAACCAAAATGACGGGCCAGGTAAAATTGCACAGGACCAATATCCAATAGTGTAGGGGAGAAGTCTTTTTTTAATTTGTCTTCTTCTTTTCGTTTGGCTTTGATGGCCGTTATGAGATCGCTGCGGTAAATATTTGGTACTTCAAACTTTTTCATGATGGATGATAACAGACGCAAAGGTACATGGTTTAAAAGTTGGTTCATTCATTTTGGGCTAAACCTGTTTTTGATACAATTGACTATGGTTCGTTTGCCGATTGGTTCGTATCATTGAGGCGAATTATGAGCGAACAATCTACTGTATTTAAGCCGGCTGCGTGGGTGCATTCCACCAATATTTATGAAGTGAACCTGCGTCAATATACGGCAGCGGGAACATTTGCTGCTTTTGCAAACCATTTACCCCGCTTAAAAGAAATGGGTGTAGAAGTACTTTGGTTTATGCCCGTTACCCCTATCTCAGTTAAAAACAGAAAAGGTACATTAGGCAGTTACTATGCGTGCTCCAGCTATGTACAAACAAATCCCGAGTTCGGAACAATAGACGAATTTAAAGCCTTGGTACAGCAAATTCATGCACTTGGTATGAAGGTGATCATTGATTGGGTGGCGAATCATACCGGTTGGGATCATGAGTGGACGGTTTCAAATCCGGAATACTACACACAAGATCATCAGGGAAACTTTAAACCACCGGTTGACAATTGGGAAGATGTAATTCATCTCAACTTTTATAACCCTGCGTTACGGAAGGCAATGATCGATGCCATGCAGTTTTGGGTGAAGGAATGTGGTATTGACGGTTTTCGTTGCGATATGGCCATGCTTGTGCCTGCTGATTTTTGGGTTGAAGCAAGACGGGCATTGGATCAGATCCGTCCATTGTTTTGGCTGGGCGAATTTGATCAATGGAATGATGAGCCTTATGCACATGCCTTTGATGTAAGTTACAGCTGGCATTGGATGCATATCTCGGAAGAGTATTATAAAAATCATCGGAGAATTGTGGAGTTGGATAAAGTGCTGAGCGGTTACAGGCAAAAGCAACCAACCCATCACTTGCGTTCTTTCTTCACCAGTAACCACGATGAAAACAGCTGGAACGGAAGTGAATATGAAAAGTATGGAAACATGGCGTTGCCGTTGGCTGTTTTCAGTTGTACATGGGATGGAATTCCTTTAGTGTACAGCGGGCAGGAATTGCCGAACAAAAAGCGCTTACAGTTTTTTGATAAAGATGAAATAGAATGGACTGCTGCTCCTGCATTACATCAGTTTTATCAAACGCTGTTGCAGTTACGAAAACAAAACCCGGCCCTGCAAAGTGGACATGAACAGGGTATTACCTGGCGCATTGCAACCGATCACCCTGATCAGGTGTTTTGTTTTGTTCGAAAGAATAAAGAAGATGAGGTATTGGTGATGTTGAATTTTTCTGATCAGGCGGTTCACTTTCAGTTACATGATATGCGTGTAAGAGGAATGTTTAAAGATATTTTTACGGCTGAACAAATCCAAAGCACAGATCAACTGCTGCTTGAACCGTGGAGTTATAAAGTAATGGTGAAATAAAAAAATCCCCGGATTATTCCGGGGATTTTTTTTATGTATTTCTGCCTTTTCAATTAAGGCTCATTTCGCAAATCATTAATTGCATATTGGTAAACTCCTTCGTAGCCGGGATAAATACCTTCAATGATAATGCTGTTGCCGGCACTTTCAATTGCCGCTTTCAGATCATCAACCGATTTGATGGTTTTACCACCTGCTCGAATAATAATAAATCCTTTCTTAATGGTTGTTTGCTCTGCAATTAAACCATCACTTAATGTTTTTACAACAACACCTCCGGCAACACCATATTCTTTTGCTTTCTTCGCATCCAGTGTTTCCAATTCAACACCTAATTTATCAGCAGCAGATGTTTTCACAATCTCTGTATTACCACTGCTGTTTTTCAATGTAAGAACTGCTATAGCTTCTTTCCCATTGCGTAAATAGGTTACATTGATTTTTTGTCCGGGGCGATAGCTGGCTACAGTGCCGGTTAATTCATACCAGGTAGAAACTGTTTTTCCATCCAGCTTAATGATCTTGTCACCTTTTTTCAAACCTGCATCTTCTGCAGCACTTTTGGTCATTACTTCACCAATTACAACACCATCGCCTTCCTTGATCTGTGAATCTGTATTTTCATCTGCATTCGCTTCCGGACGAATACCGAGGAATGCACGTTGTACTGTTCCGAATTTGATAAGATCGTCCACCACTTTCTTTACAATGTTTACAGGTATAGCATACGAATAACCTGCGTAGGTACCTGTAGGAGAAGCAATGGCTGCGTTGATGCCGATCAATTGTCCATTTGTATTTACCAATGCACCACCACTGTTACCCTGGTTCACAGCCGCATCTGTTTGAATAAAGCTTTCCACTACGTTGGCATTACGGCCGGCTTTCCGTTGATTGATACCGAGGAAACGATATTTGGCACTAACAATACCCGCAGTTACAGTTGTTTCCAATGTAAGTGGGTAGCCTACAGCCAATACCCATTGGCCAAGCTTCACTTCATCGGAATTGCCATAAAGCAGGTAAGGGAAACCATTGCCTTCAATTTTTACAACAGCCAGATCCGTATTTGCATCAGTTGCCACAACTTTGGCTTTGTACTGTTTTTTATTATTGAGTGTAACAGTTACTTCATCAGCACCATCAACTACGTGATTGTTTGTTACAATATAACCATCGGCCGAAATAAACACCCCACTGCCACTAGCCATTTGCGGACGTGTGTTTTGAGGGCCTCCAAAGAAATCATCAAAGAAATCATCTCCAAACATTTCACCAAATGGGCTGCGGCGACGTGTATTATTTGTTTGCGTTGGATTTGTTTTTGTTTTGATATGCACAACTGCCGCAACGGTAGAGTTGGCTGCCGCTTCAAAATCAACCGGGCCGGGTGCGCCGCCACCATCAAACAAACCTGCATAGTTTACCGGCAATTGTCCCTGGCTTTGTGTAACCGAATTGTTTTTGTTGCTGAGTTTTGCATAGATGAAAACACTTGAGAGAGCTGTAACGGCACTCACAAGTACGGTTACTAAAATGTGTTTTGCTTTCATATTCATTATCTGATTTTAATGTGTTTCTGAATCAAAGTATGTGCCTTTCTGTTTGTAAAATAACAAAGCTGACATCATTTCAGATGTACCGTGAAGCCACATTTAACAAACAGTTATGAAGACTTTCGTAGTTCATGCTAAAGTTACAGATTTCTGTTCGGCTTGTTGTTGCGGAACTGCCAAAGATCCCCTTTTTAACGTTGTGTTCAGTGCTTTACTGCTGAAATGAAAAAGCAATCATAAAAAAATCCCGTTGATGAGTAACCAACGGGATTGTATCGAAATAATAGTTTACTGTTTATGGGAAAATGCCAAGTTCAACATAACTCGTAGCTACTTTGTTAATCGCAACTACGTATGCAGCTGTGCGCATATCAGGGATGGCAGGGGTTTGTTTCCAGCATTCCATTACTTCATTTACAGCAGTGATCATGGTTTCTTCCAGGCCACTGTAAACCAAGTCTACTTCATCAGGGCCGTGCATAATTGCTGTTCGCATACTGTCGGATACCCGTTTTCCGGTTAACTCTTCCACTTGGCCCAGCATGTTTGCGTTTTGATTTTCTGTAAATCGCTTTTCTAAACGACCGTAACGTACATGACTCAGGTTCTTCAACCACTCGAAATAAGAAACGGTTACACCACCTGCATTCAGGAACATATCGGGTACAACCAATACGCCTTTCTGTGCAAAAACTTCATCAGCCTCCGGTGTTAATGGGCCGTTGGCTGCTTCACCAATAATTTTGGTTTTAACCTTAGGCGCATTGTCACCATTGATCACGTTTTCCAATGCAGCAGGAATTAAAATGTCGCATTCTAATTCCAGTGCGTCTGTATTCTTTTCACAATTGGTAGCACCGGGGAAATTGAGGATTGATTTGGTTGCCTGCCGATGTTTAAATACCGCATCCACATCTAAGCCGTCGTAATTATAAATACTTCCCTCATATTCTGCCAAGGCTACAATTTTAGCGCCTGCCTGCTGAAAGAATTTTGCTGAATGATATCCTACATTCCCTAAACCCTGAATAATGATCCGCTTTCCTTCAATACCGGTTGTTAAACCGAGTTTACTCATCACATCAGGCATTTTACAAACCTCACGAATACCGTAGAAAACTCCAAGTCCGGTTGCTTCACGACGGCCTCTTACGCCACCTTGTGACACAGGCTTGCCCGTTACACAACCTGCGGCATCAATTTCGCCGGGGCGTAACGAACTGTAAGTATCAACGATCCATGCCATTTCACGCTCTCCTGTACCATAGTCTGGCGCAGGAACATCTATTCCGGGGCCTATGAAATTTTTCTTCACCAGTTCCGCAGTATAGCGACGGGTGATCTTTTCCAGTTCATATGCAGAGCGTGAGCGGGGACTGATTTTAATACCTCCTTTGGCACCACCAAAGGGAACATTTACAATGGCACATTTATACGTCATCAATGCAGCAAGCGCCATTACTTCATCCTGGTTAACTTCCATTGAAAAACGGATACCGCCTTTACAAGGTGTTTTGTGCTGCGAGTGTTGTACACGGTAAGCCTCAATCACTTCAATGCTTCCATCGTCCATCTTTACCGGGAAGCGCATTTGATAAACACTGTTACATTGTTTGATCTGTTCAAGAATTCCCTTGTCCCATTTGGTAAATCCTGCTGCTTTATCAAAGCTTTGTTCTACTGCTCCAAAAAAGCTGTAATTCGTAGTTGACATACAATCGTTTTTTAAAATTTAATATAGCAATCGTTTAATCGTTCTTTTTTTCCAGTGCTGATACTTTGCGATCGATCATTACCATGTAGATTACAAGACCTACAAGCACAGTAAGACATACAGCCATCACCACATAAATTTTTCCATGTGCTTCCATAGCTGGGCTATCGGCAGGAGTTTGGGCTGTTACCAGTAATGCTGAGCAGAGAAACGCAATCAGCAGGGCGAAATATTTACGCATTGATCCAGTTTTTTTCTTTGAGTTTTGAAACACGGATGAGCAAGGTTGTCATCCATACACCTAATAACGTCCAGCCGATTACTGCGGGCCAAAATACCATTCGCATGGTGGGATCAAGGTCTTGTCCGTTCAATGCCGGATTTCCTTCTACACCTTCACCGCCCGGATGCAACGATTGTACTAATCGTGGCAACACCATAATCAACGGCACATAAATGAAATAAGCAAAAATGTTGTACACACTGCTAACCCTTGCACGCTTATCCATATCGGGCATGGAATTTCGTAAAACAAAATAAGCAAGGTAAATAAGAAGTGCAATGGCTACCGCAATTTGTTTCGGGTCATTGCTCCAGGGTTCGCCCCAGGTAAAATTGGCCCAGATGGCTCCGGTAATAAGACCGAGTAAACCAAAAATGATTCCGGTACGGGCGTATTCCCTCGCCTTAATATCATCAACAAGGTTGCCGCAACGTAAGTATTTGATAGAAAAAACCAAGGACACCAGTAACAAGATCATCTGTCCAAACCACATGGGTACATGGAAAAACAGGTTGCGGATTGTTTGATATAAATTGCCAATGATTGGAACCTGAATAAGAAAACCTGCGGTAAATGTGTAAAGCAACAGCAGGACTGCCAATATCTTCCACCAGGATTTTTGCATATGGAGTGATTATTCTTTAACCGCTTTCGGAGGGTGTTTAAACTT
Organism: Bacteroidota bacterium; assembly: GCA_023428755.1. GTDB lineage: Bacteria > Bacteroidota > Bacteroidia > Chitinophagales > Chitinophagaceae > Lacibacter. The sequence goes on along the minus strand of JAEYWX010000031.1, from coordinate 56,616 downwards.
ACTATCCTTCGTTTTCGGTGCGGCAAAGTTAGGGTGTTGCACCTAATCTTTCCACAAAAAGGGAAACAAAATGAGACTGAGGAAAACCACCATTATATCCAGCCCGCTTAACAGTAAAACCAACTGGCTGAGTGCGCCTTCATTAAAAACTTCGCCAAAGGCGCTTTTCGAAATTTTTACCAGCAACAGCAGTTGCGGAATAATTAACGGGAAACCAAGTATGGCCATCAATGCCGCATTTTGATTGGCCCGTGCAGCAATAGCTGCCAGTAAAGTAAAAACCAGGCTGATGCTGATTCCGCCTAAAACGGTTATGCCGATAAACTGCAGGTTATTGAGAAACGGAGAGCCGAGAAAAAAACTGAACATGAGTAAACTGAGCAAGCTCATTACCAGCATCAGCAACACATTGTACAGCAACTTCGCCAAAATAAAATCCAATGCACCGGCAATACTGTAATAATACAGCATTCGTCCACGGCTTTCCTGTAAAAAACTTTTTGCAACAGCATTGATGCAAATGAACAAGAGATTCATCCAGAACAACCCGTTCCATGCAGTTGCTTCGGGCTGCCCCATTGCCAAATACAATACAAAAATGGTACTGGCGATGTAGAGCAAGATGCCATAAAATGTGTACTGTTGCCTTATCTCAAGCAGAAGATCTTTTTTAAAAAGTGCAGCTATTTTATTTGTGGAGGCCAAAGTGTTTGTGGATGCGTTTGTTTTTGTTAGAAGGTAGTAAGTTATGGTTTCAAATGATAACAATGCCTGCAACGTGGTTCGTATTTATCTTTTTCGCCCAAGACCACCTGTCCGCCTTCGGAAGAAGTACGGTACGAATAATTTGCAATATTACCACACACCACACAAATAGCATGCAGCTTTGTAATATAGTCGGCTACGGCAAGTAGGTTGGGCATTTGTCCAAACGGTTGTGCTTTGTAATCCATATCAAGACCGGCAACAATTACACGGGCTCCACGCAAGGCCAGTTGTTCACATACGTTGGTGATCTCTACATCAAAAAACTGTGCTTCATCAATACCGATCACTTCTACATCCTGCGACAGCAATAAAATTTTTTGTGAATTATCGATGGGGGTTGATTGTATTGCATTCTCATCATGCGAAACAATTTTCACATCATCATAACGTACATCCACAGCCGGTTTAAAAATCTCTGTTCGTAAATTTGCAATACGGGCACGTTTTAAACGGCGAATGAGCTCTTCTGTTTTTCCACTGAACATGGAGCCACAGATCACTTCAATCCAACCCCTCCGGTCGCCTTTTATATTCGGTTCAATAAACATTATCAATATTTTATGCCAAACAGTTTGTAACTTAACGGCAATTTTCCAATACCGCCAAAAGTAAGCACTATTCATGGAACGGATTGCTTCTCTTATTGAACAATTACAACAGGCTTTACAACGCAATGCTGATGCAGCACACATGCTGGTGCTCACCAATATGCTGCGTGCCGAACTTGAACAGTCATCTCAACAAAAACAGGAAACGCTGGGTACAAAAAGTGTAGCGGTAGTAATGCCGGCAGCAAGAGTAATGCCACCTGCTGATGTTAGCATACAAACAGTTCCTGCTGTAACCAAACTTGTACCACCTGCAGTTATTAAAACAGAAGAAAAGCCGGTAGAGAAAATTGTGGAAGTGCTTCAGGTGAACGAAGAAGAACTGGAAGCTGAACTCGAAGAAATTCGCCGGAAGGCCGAGTTTGCCAAGAAAGTACAGCTTCAGCAACAACAGCAACACAAACCGGTGTTGTTATTTGAAGAAGAACCGGAAATACCAACGCTTATCCATCAGCCAAATTATAAAGAGCCGCCGGAAAAGCCAATGCCTTCAAAAGAAGTAAATGAGGCTTCAACAGCAACACAGCTTTCATTGAATGAACAACTGGGTGAAAAAACAACTGAGCTGGCACATAAGCTTTCTGAATCAAATGCCATTAAGGATTTAAAAAAGGCAATTGGTATCAACGATCGATTTGTGTTTATCAACGAACTGTTCCGTGGCGACGAAGCGATGTATGAACGCAGTATTAAAACCATTAATAATTTTTCGATTTACCCCGAAGCACAATACTGGATGGAACGTGAATTGAAAATTAAATTAGGTTGGGATAATGACCGCCCTGCAACGCAGGAATTTTATGCGTTGGTGAAAAGACGTTTCTCCTGAATCCATTTCATAATAGTTGAAGTAGCGCCTGCATTTTCCATTACATAGTTTTCAGCAATGGTTCCTGCTGCTGCAATGTTCATTTGTTGCAGTACCGTATTTAGCTCTGTTGCATTACTGATGGTGAAACTTCCTTGCAGCTTTTTCAGATCCACACTTTCCTTGAATTTTTCATAATTAGGTCCGGTAATGACTGGTTTGCCATAAACCGCCGCTTCTAAAATATTGTGATGACCACTCTTGTTAAATCCACCACCAACATAGCAAACTGTTGCGTATTTATAGAGGCGGGAGAGGAAGCCGATGTTATCGATGATTAGGCAGTTATGCGTTATGGGTTGAGGGTTATGAGTTGATAGCTTCGAGAATGTAACCGAATTTGGAAATAGAGTTTGTAGCCGGGCAATATTTTCTTGTTTGATCTCATGCGGGGCAATTATGAGTTTGTACTTTTCATTTGTCTTCACCCATTCTGCAAGGATCGTTTCATCTTCGGCCCAGGTGCTTCCTGCTACCAGTACAGGATCGGTCCCGCAAAATGCATCAACCAGTTCAACAGGTTTCCATTGTTCAGCAGCAGTGATCACACGATCAAAACGGGTATCGCCTGTAATGGTTGTTTTGCCGCTCAATCCAATTCCATCCAATAATTGTTTCGACGCTGCATTTTGTACGAACAGGTGAGAGAAGTTTTGCAGCATGTTTCGGTTAAATCCTCCCCACCATTTAAAAAATGGTTGCGATGGACGGAAGATGCCCGATACCAGAATTGTTTCGATGTTTCTGTTCTTCAGTTCGGTTAAGTAGTAGTGCCAAAATTCATACTTCACAAAAATGGCGAGCTGCGGTTGTACCAGGTCAACAAACTCTTTTGCATTGGTGACTCCATCCATGGGCAGATACATCACATAATCGGCACCGTCGTAATTTTTCCTTATTTCATAACCAGAAGGGGAGAAGAAGGTTAAAAGGATTTTGGAATTGGAGTATTGGGATTTGATTTCTTCCAGAAGCGGTCTTCCTTGTTCAAACTCACCAAGTGATGCGCAATGCATCCAAACCACCGGCTTGCCCGTTTCAACTTTCCAGTTGGCTGTTAACTGCTGTTGCCAGTTTTTGCGCCCGTCAACCCATTTTTTTGCTTTGCCATTCCAATTGGAAGCTAAGTTGACAGCTGTTTTGTAAGCAAACCGAAATATGTTGTAAAAGAAGATCATGCGCCACAAATCTAAGCGGAAAGGAATGGATGGTAAAAACTTAACGTATTGCATTGGTTTGTAAGCCGCAAAACGGCATTTTTCACGTACTTTCGCCACCGTTTAAACAAGCTTATTTATGCGACCTATACAAATGGTTGACCTAAAGCAGCAATACCTTGCAATTAAGCAGGAAGTAGATGCTGCGGTTCTGGATGTTCTCGATAGCTCAGCTTTTATTAATGGCAAACCTGTGCAGGATCTGGCGGCCGACCTGAGCCAGTATCTCGGTGTAAAATATACTATCCCTTGTGCGAACGGAACCGATGCGTTGCAGATTGCCATGATGGCGTTGAACCTGCAGCCCGGCGATGAAGTAATTACTGCTTCGTTCACGTACATCGCAACTGTTGAAGTAGTGGCATTGCTCCGTTTGAAGCCGGTGTTTGTAGAAGTTGATCTGAAAACATTTTGCATAGATCCGGAAGCAATCCGCAAAGCAATTACCCCCAAAACAAAAGCCATTGTGCCGGTGCATTTGTATGGACATGCAGCCAACATGGATGAGATCATGAAGATTGCTGCAGAGCATAATCTGTACGTAATTGAAGATAATGCACAGGCAATTGGTGCTGATTATACGTTCCCTGATGGTACGGTTAAGAAAACAGGATCTATCGGTACGATTGGTTGCACTTCTTTTTTCCCATCAAAGAACCTTGGTTGTTATGGCGATGGTGGTGCCATGTTTACCAATGATGAAGCATTGGCAGAGCAATTGAAGATGGTAGCAAACCACGGACAGAAAGTGCGTTACTATCACGAAGTGGTAGGATGTAACTCCCGACTTGATACAGTACAAGCTGCTGTACTGAAGATCAAACTGAAAAAACTCGATGAATATATTGCTGCACGCCGCAAAGCTGCAGATTATTATGATGCTGCATTTGCAGGTCATAAACATATTACAACTCCTTATCGTGCGCCTTACAGCAATCACGTGTTTCATCAATATACATTAACACTGGATGGTTTTGAGAATGTAGCGGAAGTGCGAAATGGATTGAATGCTTATTTAGCTGAGCAAAAAATTCCATCAATGATCTACTACCCGGTACCGGCGCATCGTCAGCAAATGTTTGCTTCTTTCGGTGGTGCTGATTACAATTTGCCAATCACTGATTGGTTAACCGATCGGGTAATTTCGTTACCGATGCATACTGAACTCGAAGAAGAGCAGTTAGAACTCATAACTACCAGCGTCCTGGAGTATTTACAAAAACAATAATTTGTATTGCCGAAAGGTTAATCAATAGTCAGAAAACATCTTTAACTCAAACTAAAACTTAAACGTAACAGATGAAAATCGCAGTAGTAGGAACAGGTTATGTCGGCCTTGTAACAGGAACCTGTTTTGCAGAAACCGGTAATCAGGTAACCTGTATTGATATTGACAAAAACAAAATCAATAAATTATCAAACGGTCAAATTACGATCTATGAACCCGGTCTTGAGAAAATATTTCTTCGCAACCTGAAAGAGGGCCGCCTTCAGTTTACTACTGAACTGGCAGAAGGTATTAAAGATGCGGTCATTATATTTTTAGCGTTGCCAACCCCACCCGGTGAAGATGGCAGTGCTGATCTGAAATATATTCTCGGAGTAGCTGATGATCTTGGAAAAATTTTAACCGGCTACAAAGTGATAGTTGATAAAAGTACCGTGCCGGTTGGTACTGCAGATAAAGTTAGAGAAGCCATCGCAAAAAATTACAAAGGAGATTTTGCTGTAGTAAGTAATCCCGAATTTTTACGTGAAGGTGTAGCTGTAGATGATTTCATGAAGCCCGATCGTGTTGTTGTGGGCACGAGCGATGAACAGGCTAAAAAAATAATGACCGAGTTGTATGCTCCATTTGTACGAAGTGGGAATCCTGTAATATTTATGGATGAGAAAAGCGCAGAGCTTACCAAATACGCTGCCAATTCCTTTCTTGCTGTGAAGATTTCGTTTATGAATGAAATCGCAAGAATCTGCGAGCTGTTGGGAGCTGATGTTGATATGGTGCGAAAAGGTGTAGGAAGTGATGAACGTATTGGGAAGCGCTTTTTATTCCCGGGAATTGGATATGGCGGAAGTTGTTTTCCAAAAGATGTGCAGGCTTTGGTAAAATCATCAAACGAAGTAAACTATGATTTTGAGATATTGAATGCCGTGATGAAGGTAAATGAAGAGCAGAAATTGTTTTTAATGCCTAAAATTAAGGCTTATTTTAACCATGATTTGAAAGGCAAACATTTTGCCCTTTGGGGTTTGGCGTTTAAGCCAAATACGGATGATATTCGGGAAGCTCCTGCATTGTACATGATTGAAGCTTTAACAACTGCAGGTGCTACGGTAAGCGCATACGATCCGGAAGGAATGAACAATGTAAAACAGCTCATCGGTGATAAGATACATTTTGCAGATAGCCAATATGAAGCCTTGCAAAATGCCGATGCTTTGATTATTGCTACGGAGTGGAGTGAATTCCGCACACCTGAATTTGAAAAAATTGCATCTCTGTTAAAGAAGAAAGTGATTTTTGACGGTCGGAATGTTTACGACAGGGATCAAATGAAACGTCTCGGCTTCTTTTACGAGAGTGTTGGACGACAAACAGTAAAATAATCATCACATAACAAATTCAAAGCAATGGATCGCAAACGAATTTTAATAACGGGTGCTGCTGGTTTTCTTGGCTCCCATCTCTGTGATCGCTTTATTAAGGAGGGGTATTCTGTTATAGCAATGGATAACCTTATCACAGGCGATCTTCGGAATATTGAGCATCTCTTTAAGCTGGAACAGTTTGAATTTTATCACCACGATATCACTAAATTCATTCATATCCCGGGCAGGCTCGATTATATTTTACATTTTGCATCGCCTGCAAGCCCGATCGATTATCTAAAAATCCCCATCCAGACATTGAAGGTGGGTGCACATGGTACGCACAATTGTTTAGGTTTAGCCAAAGCAAAAGGTGCACGTATTCTTGTTGCTTCCACATCAGAAGTATATGGTGACCCATTGGTACATCCGCAAACAGAAGAGTATTGGGGTAATGTGAATCCTGTTGGCCCACGTGGTGTATATGATGAAGCAAAACGTTACATGGAAAGTATTACCATGGCGTATAACCGCTTTCACGGGGTAGAGACAAGAATCATCCGCATCTTTAATACATACGGTCCTCGTATGCGACTCAACGATGGCCGTGCACTGCCTGCATTTATTGGTCAGGCGTTACGTGGAGAAGATTTGACGGTTTTTGGTGATGGCAGCCAGACGAGAAGCTTTTGTTATGTAGATGATCTGGTAGAGGGTATTTATCGCTTGCTCATGAGTGACTATGACATGCCTGTTAACATTGGCAATCCGGCAGAGATAACATTAAAAGAGTTTGCAGAAGAAGTAATAAAGCTTACCGGTACCTCACAAAAGATCGTGTACAAGCCATTGCCGGTAGATGATCCGAAGCAACGTCAACCCGATATCACGAAAGCAAAAGAAATACTTGGTTGGGAACCAAAAGTTGCAAGAGCAGAAGGGTTGAAAATTACATACGAGTATTTTAAAAGTTTGCCGAAAGAAGAGTGGAGCAAGCAGCCAAAAGAGTTTGTGAGCATGAAATGATGAGTAGTGAGTATTGCGTGATGAGTTTGATTCAGACATCCTTAACCAGAAATCATACATCAGAAATGTTTCAATCATTAATCAAGAAAGAAAAAAAAGCAGCAGTTGTTGGATTGGGTTATGTAGGATTACCATTGGCGCTGGAATTGGCTGCCCACATGCAGGTGATCGGTTTCGACATTAACAGCAAACGCATTGCAATGATGCAGCGAAATGAAGATCCCAGCAAGGAAGTGGATGCGGAAATGTTTTCAGGAAGGGACATCGTGTTTACTGACGATATTAACCTGTTAAAAGAAGCCTCATTTTTTATTGTAACCGTTCCTACACCGGTTGATGATCATAAAGTTCCTGATTTAACACCGTTGGAAAAAGCAAGTGAAACTGTGGGCAAGGTATTGAAGAAAGGAGATTATGTAATTTATGAAAGCACAACCTATCCGGGTTGTACAGAAGAAGATTGTATGCCGATACTGGAACAGTTTTCCGGCTTAAAAGGAAAAGTTGATTTCAAAATTGGCTATTCACCCGAACGGATTAATCCGGGAGATAAGCATCATACATTAAGTAATACCATTAAGATCGTTTCCGGTTGTGATGATGAATCGTTACAGGAAATTGCTGCGGTTTATGAAAGCGTGGTAAAAGTTGGCGTACACCGTGCACCAAATATTAAAGTAGCTGAAGCAGGAAAGATCATTGAAAATGCACAGCGAGATCTGAATATTTCGCTGATGAATGAACTGTCGATCATCTTCGATCGCATCGGTATCAACACGTTTGATGTCGTAGAAGCTGCCGGGACAAAATGGAACTTTCATAAATACACACCGGGCCTGGTGGGAGGACATTGCATTGGCGTTGATCCTTACTATTTAACGTATAAGGCACAGCAGCTGGGTTATAATTCAAAAGTAATTGCCAGTGGCCGTTTTGTAAATGATGAAATGCCACGCTACGTAGCCAAGAAAATTATTCAGCATATTATCAAGCATGCTCCAAATCCTGCTACTGCAAAAGTGTTGGTGTTGGGCGCAACGTTTAAAGAGAATGTAGCAGACATCCGCAATTCAAAAGTGGCGGATATGGTGAGGGAATTGCTGGAGTATCATGTTGCAGTTGACTTTGTTGATCCGCATGCTGATGCGGCAGAAGTGCAACATGAGTATGGCCTAACACTTGCTGCTGAAATTGGTAAAGGATATGATGCAATTGTGTTGGCAGTAGCGCATAATCCCTATAAAGATTTTTCGGAGGAATATCTTTCTTCCATTGCCAATGAGAAAGCCTTGTTTGCTGATCTCAAAGGCATTTATCGTAATAAAATTTCAACACTCAAATACTGGAGTTTGTAATGAGCAAGTTTGATAAAACAATTTTAGTGACAGGCGGTGCCGGATTTATTGGTAGCCATGTAGTGCGTTTGTTTGTAAACAAATACGCTAATTACAAAATTGTAAATGGTGATGCATTGACATACGCAGGAAATTTGGAGAACCTAAAGGATATACAGGATAAACCAAATTATGCTTTTGAACGTGTTGATATAACTGATGAAGCAAGAGTAGAAGAATTATTCAATCAATATTATTTTGATGCGGTGATTCACCTTGCAGCGGAAAGTCATGTTGATCGTAGCATTCTTGATCCATTGGCATTTGTTAAAACAAACGTGCTCGGTACGGCTATTCTGCTGAATGCCTGCCGCAAGCATTGGAATGGTAATTATGATGGCAAATTGTTTTATCATGTATCAACTGATGAAGTGTATGGTTCATTAGGTGAAACAGGATTCTTTACTGAAGAAACACCGTACGATCCGCATTCACCGTATTCTGCATCAAAAGCTGCATCCGATCATTTTGTAATGGCATATCATGATACCTATGGACTGCCTGTAGTAATGAGTAACTGCAGCAATAACTATGGCTCTCATCATTTTCCTGAGAAGCTGATTCCGTTAATGATCAACAATATCAAAAATAACAAGCCATTGCCTGTTTATGGTAAAGGTGAAAATGTGCGTGACTGGTTGTTTGTAGAAGATCATGCAAGAGCCATTGATACGATTTTCCATAACGGCAAACAGGGACAGAGTTATAATGTTGGTGGATTTAACGAATGGAAAAATATTGATCTCGTTCATCTGCTCTGCGGTATCATGGATAAAAAACTTGGACGTGCAGAAGGTGAAAGTGCCAAGCTTATCACTTACGTTAAAGACCGTGCAGGGCATGATCTGCGTTATGCCATCGATGCAACCAAACTCAACAAAGAATTAGGCTGGAGTCCATCACTGCAATTTGAAGAAGGCTTAGAAAAAACAGTAGACTGGTATTTGAGTAATGAAGAATGGATCAACCATGTAACAAGTGGTGATTACCAGAAGTACTATGATGCACAATATGAGAAGAGATAATAAATAATGTCTGATGTCGGATGTATGATTTGTGATTTTAAATCCTACATCCTACATCATAAATCCTACATCAGTTTTATGGGCTTTTTGCAAACAGGTTTCCCCGGCTTGGTAGTGTTCGAACCAAATGTGTTTGGCGACGAACGGGGCTATTTCTTTGAATCATATAATCAACAAACATTTGAAAAGGAAGGACTGTTTTATAATTGGGTGCAGGACAATCAATCCAGTTCAACCTATGGTGTTATCCGGGGATTGCATTTTCAAAAAGGTGAGCATGCACAGGCCAAGATGGTACGCTGTTTAACAGGGAAAATATTAGATGTGGTAGTTGACCTGCGGAAAGATTCTCCCAATTTCAAACAGGTATATGCAGTTGAATTAACTGCTGAGAAAAAGAACGCCTTGTTGGTGCCACGTGGTTTTGCACATGGTTTTTCGGTGTTGAGTGAAACAGCAGAAGTACTTTATAAATGCGATAACTTCTACAATAAACAAAGCGAAGGCGGATTGATCTACAATGATGCAAGTCTGCAAATCGATTGGCGGGTTGAAGCCGGTAAAGAAATTATTTCCGGTAAAGATCAATTGAATTCAACCTGGGCTGATCTTTGCGAGGACAGCTTTTTTTAAACGCAATGAAATGGATAAGCAGGTAATTCTTGTTACGGGTAGTAATGGACAGCTGGGAAAAGAGTTGCAGCAACTTGCAGATGCTTATCCGCAGTATCGTTTTGTGTTTGCTTCACGTGAAGATATGAAACTGCATCATTATGGTTTGGTAGAAAATTTCTTCATCGCCACTAAGCCGCAATACTGCATCAACTGTGCGGCGTACACCGCTGTTGATAAAGCCGAGAGCGAACAGGATATGGCCATGTTGGTAAATGGTGAAGCGGTTGGGCACCTCGCTGCTGTTTGTAAAAAGTACGATACAAAGTTCATTCATATCTCCACCGATTATGTGTTTGATGGCGAAAGTGAAACGCCATACAACGAAGATGATGTAACCGATCCCATTAACACTTATGGCGAATCAAAACTATTGGGCGAGCAATTATGCCTGAAAGAAAATGCAGATGCCATCATCATCCGCACTGCATGGGTATATTCATCATTCGGTCACAATTTTGTGAAGACGATGATGCGGTTGATGAATGAACGTAATGAATTAAATGTTGTGGCTGATCAGGTAGGTTCGCCAACTTATGCTGCTGATCTTGCAAAAGCGATTCTCGATATCATTGCTTCTGGTAAATGGGAGAGCGGCATTTATCATTACAGCAACGAAGGAAAGATCAGCTGGTTTGAATTTGCACAGGCGATCAAAGAAATCACCGGCAGTAAATCAGTAGTTCACCCCATTGAAACAGCACAGTTTCCAACACCTGCACGCCGCCCGAAATTTTCATTGCTGAATAAAGAAAAGATCAAGTCAACCTATGCAGTAGAAGTTCCGGAATGGAAGGAAAGCCTGCAAACCTGTATCGCTACATTACAGGAAACCAAATAAGATCGTAACGAAACCCCATAAAATCAAAAACCCTCCACATTGTGGAGGGTTTTTGTTGGCCTACCTGGATTCGAACCAAGACAAACAGAACCAAAATCTGTCGTACTACCATTATACTATAGGCCAATCTCCCTTTCGGGGTTGCAAAAATAAGGTGATGCACAAGATCAACCAAAAAATTTATCAGATTGGTTAACTATTATTCTCACGGTCTTTCAATTCCCTGATTTTATCCAACGCTCCCGCCACCACATCGCACATTATGGTATAAAGTGCACCCGGAACCGGGTTGGCGTAAATATATTCCAGTGCTTCGTTTTCGTTGGCGATGATCTTGGTAGGAACGGTTGGGTTGATCTTGTCGATCCCTTCTTTCAGCAGTCCAATGATCTCATCAGCAGTACGGCCACGCAGGTTTTTATCGCAACGGATAATGATTTCATCAAAATGACGGGCACTGATCTCGCCTAACTCACGAATATCTTCATCTCTGCGGTCACCGGTTCCACTGATGACACCCACCTTGTGTTTATAATCAAGCTTGCTCACAAAATCGCAGAGCAGTTGCAATCCGTGTGGGTTATGGGCAAAATCGGCCAGGAAAGTGTAGTTTTTAAAATGGAAGAAATTCAAACGGCCCGGCGTTAAACTTTCACCGGGAATAAACGTAAGCAACCCCTGCCGTATATCATCAATACTGATGTCACGATAGAGATAAGTGGCAAGCACTGCCGGTAAACAGTTGGCAATATTATGCACCGCTTTGCCTTCATAGGTGAGAGGAATATCTTTTGCAGCCATCACTCTTATTTTCCAGGTTCCCTTCATGATACTGATAAAGCCATTCTCAAAAACAGTTGCCAGTCCGCCTTTTGCACAATGCTCCTTAATGCGTGGATTGTTTTCATCCATGCTGAACAAGGCAATATTGCATTTCAGGTTCTCTTTCATTTTATAAACCAGGTCATCTTCTGCATTCAGAATGGCATAGCCATGCGGAAAAACTGTTTCAGGAACAACCGCTTTTACTTTTGCCATTTGTTCAACTGTATTGATGCCCCCAAGACCAATATGATCCGCTGCAACATTCGTTACAATAGCTACATCGCAATTTTGAAATGCAAGACCTGATTTTAAAATACCACCTCTGGCACATTCCAATACAGCAAAATCAACAGTTGGATCTTTTAATACAAAAGTTGATGAAACAGGTCCTGTACAATCACCTTTCATCATCAAATGGTTTTGGATATACACACCATCACTGGTGGTGTAACCAACCTTTTTACCGGCACTTTTTGCAATATGTGCCGTTAAGCGTGTAGTGGTGGTTTTACCATTCGTTCCGGTGATGGCAATAATTGGAATACGTCCTTCTGTTCCTTTAGGGAAAAGCATGTCAACCACAGGTTCTGCCACGTTGCGTGGCAAACCTTCTGATGGATCGATATGCATCCGGAAGCCAGGTGCCGCATTCACTTCTAAAATAGCGCCACCATTTTCGCTTACTGGTGTACGTAAGTCGGTAGCCATAATATCAATGCCGCAAATATCCAAACCAATGATTTTACTGATACGTTCGCACATAAATACATTTGCCGGATGTACTTCATCAGTCACATCAGTTGAGGTGCCGCCTGTTGAAAGATTCGCTGTTGTTTTTAACAATACCAATTCGCCTTTTGGTGGAACAGTTTCTAAGCTGTACCCTTTTTCTTCCAGCATCTTCATGGTGCTGCCGTCAACAGTTATTTGTGTTAATACTTTTTCATGTCCATAACCACGACGGGGATCTTTATTTGTTTCATCGATCAGCCATTGAATGGTATGTTCACCATCGCCAATTACACTGGCAGGTGTGCGCAGTGCAGCACAAATAAATTTATGATTGATCACCAGTACACGAAAATCGAAACCGGTAATAAAACGTTCAACAATAACACTCCGGCTGTAAGCTTTTGCTGCTTCAAATGCTTTTAATGCCTGTTCTTTATTGGTGATGTTGGTGGTATTTCCTTTTCCATGATTACCATCGATGGGTTTGATCACTAACGGATAACCGAATTTTTCAATGGCTTCATCCAGGCCAACTTCTGTGCGGATTACCGTTCCTCTCGGCACAGGAATTTCAGCTGCTTCCAGCAACATTTTTGTTTCTTCTTTATCACAGGCTATATCAACAGCAATGTTTGATGTTGTAGATGCAATCGTTGCCCGTATACGTTTCTGGTGTACACCATAACCCAACTGCACCAGGCTCTGTTTATTCAAACGGATATAAGGAATATTTCGTTTTGCAGCTTCATCCACAATACAACCGGTTGAAGGTCCCAGTCGTGTATCTTCACGTATCTCTCTTAATTTTTGAATGTCATCATCCAAACTGTATTCTTCTCCGGCAACCAATGCTTCGGCAATACGCACAGCTGCCTTAGCTGCATACACACCTGCATCTTCTTCGAGATAGGTAAACACCACATAGTACACGCCTTCTTTTTCATTGGCACCACGTGTACGTCCAAATCCGGTATCCATGCCAGCCAATGTTTGCAATTCCAATGCAATATGTTCAATTACATGTCCCATCCAGGTGCCTTCATCCACCCGTTGAAAAAATCCACCCGGTGTACCCACGCTGCAGCGATGACTGTACATGCTGGGAAATAATTTTTCTAACCGTTCACGAAAGCCGGGAATGGTATTGGTAGGGCGTTGTTCCAGTTCTTCCAGGTCCAGTTTCATCTGGATGAGTTTGGTACGGCGTACACTCCAGTAATTTGGCCCACGAAGTATTTTCAGTTCAAGAATTTTCATAAACGTTGTAGTTGATGTTGTTTCCGAATATATCAAAATTTATCCGATGCTGTTGATAAAAGCCGGGCTGTACAGGAAATATTTTCCCCTTAATTTTGTTTGCAACTAAAAATTACAATCATTGCAGTATCCAAAAGGAAAGCTGATCGCTATCGGCGGTGCAGAAGATAAAGGAACCGATCTGGAAGCGGGAGAGATCAACCGCAATAATCTTAATTTTTTTGAGTTGGGTATCCTCAAGCGGGTAGTGGAAGAAGCAGGAGGAATCGATGCCCGTATTGAAGTGGTTACAACCGCATCAACAATTCCTTTTGAAGTGGGCGATAACTACATGAACGCCTTTGGTAAAATTGGCTGTACCAATATAGGCGTAATGCATATCCGCAACCGTCAGGACACATCCAATCCCGAATTTCTCGAACGTATCAAAACCTGCAATGCTGTTATGTTTTCTGGCGGTAACCAGATGCGTTTAAGTGTAACAGATGGAGGTACAGAGTTCCTGGCGATTCTAAAAAAACGTTACATGGAAGAAGTCGGTTTTGTTGTTGCGGGAACATCTGCCGGTGCTATGGCAATGAGTAAGACCATGATCTATGAAGGAAATGCGGCCCGTGCTTATTTGAAAGGTGAAGTGAAAATGACAACCGGTTTGGGTTTTATTGATAGTGTGATCATTGACAGTCATTTTGAAAAACGTGGACGCTTTGTTCGTTTAACACAGGCGGTTGCCACCAATCCTTCCTGCATTGGCATTGGATTGGGTGAAGATACCGGCATGCTCATCACCGAAGGAAATAAGATGGAAGCAATTGGAAGCGGGTTGGTGATCATTATTGATGGGCATGAAATGGTTCATTCCAATATTGCTGATATTCCTGATGGTAATCCCATTAGTGTTGAAAATCTAAAAGTACATTTTTGTGAGAAGGGGAATGGATACCTCGTTAAAGAACGAAAGTTTTTAATGGAAGCCAGTGATGGTGCACTGATCAAAAAACAGGTGCATGTTGAATGATCCAAATTTTATTGATTGAACAATACAAATCGGTATATGCAAAAAATAATCTTCTTTGCTCTTTCTGTTTTTATGCTGATGGCATTTACAAGACAAGATAAAATCAAAGTCATCTTTTTTGGTGATTCCATTACACAGGCAGGAGTAAATCCCGGTGGCTATGTAAAACGTATCGACAGCATGGCACGTGCACAGGGAAAAACGAATTATGATTTTATTGGTGCCGGTATTGGCGGCAATAAAATTTATGATTTGTATTTGCGGATGGAAGATGATGTGCTGGCAAAAAATCCAAATGTTGTAGTGTTGTATATTGGCGTGAATGATGTGTGGCACAAAGCATCATCCGGTACCGGTACCGATGCCGATAAATTTGCTAAGTTTTACCAGGCAGTGATCGATAAGATAAAGGCAAAGAATGCAAAGATCATTTTGTGTACTCCTGCAGTTATAGGGGAGAAGACAGATGGAAGCAATCAGCAGGATGGTGACTTGACAGAATACAGCAAAATCATTCGTGGGCTTGCTCAAAAGAACGGGTTACCCTTGGTTGATTTGCGTAAAGCATTTATCGATTACAACAATAAGAACAACAAAGAGAACAAAGACCGTGGTATTTTAACCACTGATAGAGTTCATTTAAATGCAATCGGCAACCAATTGGTCGCCGATGAAATATGGAAAGCGATTCAGGCTCTTTAAACAGCCGAAACCAAATAATAATTTTTCTTTCCCTTCTGCACAAGTAAATATTTACTGTGAAGCAATAAAGATGTATCAATCTTCATGTCAATTGCTTCAACTTTTTTACGATTGATACTTACACCACCACCTTGCACTGTTTTGCGTGCTTCGCCTTTGCTGGGGAAAATGGTTGTTTCTGCTAAAAACGAAACCACATCAATGCCTTCCTGTAATTTATCTGCAGCAAAATCAAATTTGATTACACCTTCCATTCCTTCGAGATCTTCCACGCTCAGACTTTCAGCCGTTGCAGTTTGATTGGCAAATAATTTTGCAGTTGTTTCAACAGCGTTCCGGAGTTCTTCTTCGCCGTGTACAAATTTTGTTACTTCCTCTGCCAGGCGTTTTTGCAGTAAACGTTTGCCCGGATCACTTTTATGTTCTGCGATCAAGCCATCCACTTCTTGTTTTGAAAGAAAAGTGAAGATCTTGATCCATCCTTCCGCATCAGCATCACTTGCGTTTAACCAAAACTGGTAGAACTGGTACGGCGTTGTTTTTGTTGCATCCAACCATACATTTCCCTGCTCGGTTTTGCCAAACTTGGTACCATCAGCTTTTTTGATGAGGGGACAGGTAAAAGCAAATGCTTCTCCATTCACTTTCCGGCGGATGAGTTCGGTGCCGGTGGTAATATTTCCCCACTGATCGCTGCCACCCATCTGCAGTTTGCAGTTCTTATTTTCATACAACCAGTAAAAATCATATCCCTGCATTAATTGATAGGCAAACTCGGTGTAGCTGAGTCCCACTTCACTTTCAATGCGTTTCTTTACACTATCCTTTGCCATCATGTAGTTGATGGTGATGTGTTTGCCGGTATCACGTAAAAAATCGATGAACGATATGCTTTTGAACCAATCGTAATTATTGGCCATTTCAGCTGCGTTGGTTTTTGCCGGGTCAAAATCAAGAAACTTTTCCAGCTGTGCTTTTACACCCGCCACGTTTTTGTTGAGCGTTTCTTCATTCAATAAATTCCGTTCCTGGCTTTTGCCGCTGGGGTCACCGATCATACCGGTTGCGCCACCCACCAGGGCGATAGGCTTATGGCCGGCTTTCTGGAAATGAACCAACAGCAAAATGGGCACAAGGCTCCCGATATGCAGGCTGTCGGCCGTTGGATCGAAGCCGATATAAGCCGTGGTCATTTCTTTTTTCAGTAGTTCTTCTGTTCCGGGCATGATGTCCTGGATCATTCCCCGCCATCTTAATTCTTCGATCAAATGCATGATTTTTAGCCAGATTTTCCGCAAAAGTAGGGTAGTAAATGCCATTTTTTAAAAAGCAAGCAATAAACACTGAAAATCAACGTTTCAAAACGCTGGTGTTTTCTTAAACAGAGCTTTGCTTTCGGCAGGATAATGTCTACTTTTGGTTTGCAGTAGCAGCTTTTTAAAGAAAGCCTGACTCTTATAAGAAACTAATTGTTTATCTGAAAACTGACCGGATGATAACCCGAGTAACCCTGATCCTATCCGTAACCCTGTTGATGTGTTTGCGTGCATCCACACAGATCCGTATTTATTCCAACGAATTTTTAAATATTGGTGCCGGTTCCCGTGCGTTTGGTATGGGAGGTGCACAAGTTGCATCGGTTAGCGATGCCACAGCAGGTTACTGGAACCCAGCGGGTTTAACAGGCGTCAAGAACGATCCCTCATTATCGTTAATGCATGCGGAGTATTTTGCCGGCATTGGTAAATACGATTTTGGTGCATTGGCTATTCCTGTAGCAAATAATAAACGAACCATTGGTCTTTCTTTTTTACGTTTTGCTGTAGATGATATTCCCAATACACTTTATTTGATTGAACCCGATGGCAGCGTGAATTATGCCAACCTGCGTTCATTTTCATCGGCCGATTATGCAGTGATCTTATCAGTTGCACAAAAAATTAAAGAAACGGAGACCACATCCATGAGTATCGGTGTAAATGCAAAAGTGATCCATCGAAAGGTGGGAAGTTTTGCAACAGCCTGGGGTTTTGGTTTAGATGTAGGCTTTCAAATGAAAGGAAAGAACTGGTCCGTTGGTGCCGCAGCCAGAGATATTACTACAACGTTTAACGCCTGGTCATTTACGTTCACCGAAAGAGAAAAAGAAGTATTGTTCCTTACAAATAATGAGATACCTGTTAAGTCAACCGAACTGACAGCGCCACGATTAGTGATTGGCGGTGCTTATGATTTTCGTTTCCGCAAAGGTCTTTCGCTGAAAGCTGAAGCAAATTTCGATCTTACATTTGACGGACAGCGAAACACCCTCATTAGTTCAGATGTCATCAATGCCGATCCCCGTATAGGTGTAGAGCTGAATCTGAAAGACATATTCTTCCTGCGTGGCGGTGTATTTAATTTCCAGAAAACCTTAGCTGATGGTGACACACTGAATCAAAAGAAAGTGTGGATTTATCAACCTGGCGCAGGTGCGGGCTTTAAGCTGGGAACTTCTTTTTATGTTGATTATGCATTTACAAATCTGGCCAACCAGTCAAATCCGTTATATACCCATATCGTATCGCTTCGTCTCGACCTTATGAAACCAAAAAACCAAAAGAAAACCAGTAAGTAATGAAACGCTTTTTACTTTCCGTCACCATATTTTTCTGTGCCATCACAGCTGTTACCGCTCAAACCTACATGAATGAGTGGATCGATTTTAATAAAACCTATTTTAAATTTAAGGTTGGAGCAACAGGTGTTTATCGAATTTCTCAATCGCAGTTAGATGCAATGGGGATTGCAAATGCGGATGCTTCACATTTTCAGTTATGGCGAAATGGTCAACAAGTACCCATTTATACCTCTGCTTCTGGCGGCACTTTGCCAACCAATGGGTTTATAGAGTTTTGGGGACAGGTGAATGACGGGAAATGGGAAAAGCGGATGTACCTTGATCCCTCTTACCAGATCAACGATAACTGGAGCTTGTACACAGATACCTCTGCTTATTTTCTTACAGTAAATACGGTTGCTTCTGAAAACAAACGATTTACAGAAACAGCGAATAACCTTTCTTCACCATTGCCAGCCGAATCTTATTTTATTCATAAAGCATCGCTTTATTACCGGGATAATCTGAACCTTGGATTTGCTGCTGTTGTTGGTAGTTATGTATATTCTTCTTCATTCGATAAAGGAGAAGGTTTTACAAGTGCTGAATTTAATGGTCTTGGTGTTTTGTCTTCAACACAATCAAATCTGTTTGTTGCGGCTTCAGCAAGTGTGCCGGCCAAGCTAAAGTTTTCTTCTGCGGGACGAACCCTTAATTCAAGGTCTATACGTGCTTTTATCAATGGTAATTTAGTTGCTGATAAGCAGATGAATTTTTTTAATTCGTTGATCGATGAATCTACTGACAATATACCGTTAGCGATCTTGAGTTCAAATACAGCGAATGTTGAATTTCGTATTTCGACAAGCGACACCCTGCCTCAATTTAACAGGGCGGTAATTGGCATGTATGAACTGAGTTATCCAAGGCAGTTTAATTTTGGCGGTCAGTCGAATTTTGAATTTGAATTGCCTGCCAGTGCAAGCGGTAACAATCTTGTAATTGATAATTTTAATTTTGGCGGTACTGTTCCGCCTGTTTTATATGATATAACAAATGGTTTACGGATCACTGCCAGTATCGTATCTCCAACACAGGTAAGGGTAGTTTTGCCTGCATCTGCATCAACTCGGAAGCTGGTTTTAGTAAGTCAATCAGCTGGTAATATCAGATCTGTTGGAAATTTCATTTCAAGAAATTTTACCAACTATGCTTTACAGCCAAATCAGGCGGATTATATCATTATTTCCAACCCTCGTCTGTATAATGATGGGAATGGTGTGAATCAGGTTGAAGAATACAGGAAATACAGAAGCAGCGCAACGGGTGGCGGATTCAATGCAAAAATTTATGATGTACAGGATATTATTGATCAGTTTGGATATGGCATAAAAAACAATGCAGTTGCAATAAAGAATTTTTTGCGTTTTGCCTATGCTGGTTTTGCAGTTAAGCCCAGTTACTGCTTCATCATTGGAAAAGGAGTAGTGTACACCAACTACAGAGCTGCAGAATCAACTCCTTCAATTGAACAGCTTAATCTGGTTCCTACTTTTGGTAATCCGGCATCTGATGCTTTGCTTGCTTCTGCCGAAGGAAGTGTAGTACAACAAATTCCTATTGGGCGTTTAACGGTAGTTAACGGAGGGGAAGTAAAAGCATATCTCGAAAAAGTGAAGCAATATGAAAATTTTTATAACACAAATTCATGTACCATTCAGGATGAGCTATGGAAAAAGAATGTGATTCATGTGTCTGGTGCAAATGATTTTCTTGGTGAGCAAATCAAATTTTATTTGAATCAGTATGGAAATGTATTGAAGGACACTGCTTACGGAGCAAATGTATATGCATTACAAAAAACAAGTGTTGCAACTGTTCAAACATTGATAAGCGAAAATATTACCAAGTTGTTTCAGGAAGGCTTTTCACTGCTTACCTACTTTGGACATTCTTCGCCATCAACACTTGAGTACAATTTGTCCGATCCTTCCAGTTATCCGGCCATTGGGAAGTACCCGGTATTATTGGTTAATGGCTGTCAGGCTGGAAATATGTTTTTATCAAATACATCTCGCCTTACAGGCGATTATATCATCACTGAAAAATGGGTGCTTACTCCCGAAAAAGGCGCAGTTGCTTTTATAGCATCCTCGCATTTGGGAATTGTGAACTACCTGCATATTTATACAGAAGAATTCTATCAACAGTTATCCAAAGCGGAAGGATATGGTCAATCAATTGGTCGTATTATGGCCAATGTAAATGATACACTTTCAAGACTGTATTCGTTCAATGACTTTTATGTGCGGATGCACATGGAAGAAATTGCGCTACATGGCGATCCTGCAATGAAACTGTTTAGTTACGAAAAACCCGATTACGCAGTTGAAGCACCAATGGTAAAAATTGCGCCTGAATTTATTTCAATTGCAGAAACAAAATTTAATGCAACTGTCAAAATTGTGAATCTGGGCAAGGCAACAGGTGATTCTGTACATGTGCGTGTAACCCGGATATTACCCGATGGGTCTACCGTTGTTCCCTTTGACCAAAAAATTGAGCGGGTTCCTTATGCTGATTCAATACTTCTAGAATTGCCAGTTGATCCTTCCAGGGATAAAGGAAGTAATAAGCTGCGAATCGAAATTGATCCTGATAATGTCATTAATGAAATTTGTGAAACGAATAATTCGGTTACAAAGGAGTTCTTTATTTTCGAAGATGAGTTAAGGCCTGTATATCCTTACAATTATTCAATTATTAATAAACAGAATATAACTTACTACGCATCAACTGCGAATCCACTGGGCACTTTACGTAAGTATTATTTTGAAATCGATACAACACAAAACTTCAACTCTGCTTTCCTCAAAGTTGATTCCGTAAGCAGTACCGGAGGGGCCATACCATTCAAGCCATCTGGCATTACCTTCAGTGACAGTACTGTCTATTACTGGCGGGTAGGTATGAGGCCTGAAGATAATTCGGCTGTATTGTGGAACGACTTCAGTTTTGTTTATATCCCCGGAACGGAAACAGGCTTCAATCAGTCGCATTACTTCCAGCATAAGCAAAGTACCTATAAAACAATGTTGCTGAATGATGCAAGGACCTTGCAGTTTGATTCATCAATTAAACGTATTCAATTCCGTACAGGGATACACCCCATTCACATAGAAGCAAGTATTGATGTGGCAATCGATTTTGAAAATATCGAACGTTACGGATGCCGTTACCTTTCATTCCAGTTTTATGTATTTGATGGCAAAACATTAGAGCCAAAGAAAAATACATCCGTACTAAATGGCCCTGGTTTGTATAACAGTTTACAGGTTTGTGGCGACAGACCAAGAATATTCTTCGAGTACGGTTATACCAATCAAACATCCCGTATCAATGCAATTAACTTTATGGACAATGTGGTGAAAAATGGCGACTACGTTGTTGTAACAAATCTTGGGTCCAACCTCGTTGCACCCATTGATTCTGCTGTGCTGAAATCTGATCAATCCATTCTTGGTGCCGGTAACTCACTTTACCATCGATTAAAAAGTGCAGGATTTACCTTGATTGATAATTTCAAGACTAACCAGCCAATGATCTTTATTTACAGAAAGGGCGATCCGAGTTTCGTTCCTCAGCAAACAGTTGGAGCAATACCAGATCAAATAGTAGATGTATTTGAAGTGCCGGGTTATTATAAAACAGGTACGGTTGAATCGCCGTGGTTTGGACCGGCTAAAACCTGGAAAGATTTAAAATGGCGTGGTGCCGATGTTGAACCAGCTCAGCCAGACTCAACAGGGGTTGATATTATCGGGCGTACCCCTGCTGGTGTAGAAGTGCTTCTTTCCTCTTTGAATCAGGCCAGAGATACAAGTTTGTTGTTTATTAACCCACTTGCGTTCCCTTATTTAAAACTAAGAATGCGTAATACGGATTTAATAAATACAACTCCTCACCAGCTTAACATGTGGAAAATCTATGCTGATTACGTACCTGAAGGTGCTATTGCGCCCAATGTGACATTCCGTTTTAAAGATACACTTGACATGGGTGAGCCGCTTGATTTTGCACTTGCTTTCCGTAATATCAGCGAAACTGCTTTCGATAGTTTAAAGTTAAAACTTATTGTTACCGACCGGAATAACGTGCCTCATATAATTGATCTTCCGAAAAAGAAGCCTTTGGCTGCCGGTGATTCTATTCTGGTATCTTATACAATTGATACCAAAGATTACGCAGGTGCAAATATGCTGTACCTGATGGTGAACCCCGACGAAGATCAGCAGGAGCAATTTCTTTTCAATAATTTTATCTTCAAGAGTTTTTATGTGAAGCCTGATAATTACAAACCCTGGCTCGATGTTACATTTGATGGAAACCATATTCTAAACCGGGATATTGTTTCATCAAAGCCTCACATATTTGTTCAGTTGAAAGATGACAGCAGATTCCTTGCACTGGATGATACAACAGGAATGAAAATCAGTATTCGTTTTCCTGATAACACAGTAAGGGAATACAAACCCCAGTCAGATTCGGTACGCTTCACGCCTGCTGATCTTTCGAATGGAAAGAATGCTGCAACGATTGATCTGTATCCCTTCTTTACGCAGGATGGAGAATATGAGTTGATCGTTACAGGAACTGATAAGAGCGGCAATAAAGCAGGTGAACTCGAATATAAGGTTTCGTTCCAGGTTATCAACAAGCCAATGATCTCAAACATGCTGAACTATCCAAATCCGTTTACTACATCTACTGCTTTTGTATTTACCATTACAGGTGCAGAAGTTCCGCAAAATATCAGGATACAGATTCTTACTATTACCGGTAAAGTAGTAAGAGAAATCACCAAGGCAGAATTGGGAACCTTACGGGTAGGTAGAAATATTACTGATTTTAAATGGGATGGAACTGACCAGTTTGGAAACAAACTGGCAAATGGAATTTACCTGTACCGGGTAATTACAAACAACAATGGAAAAGCGTTGGATAAATACCAGGCCGATGGAGATAATACCGATCAGTATTTCAATAAAGGATATGGAAAAATGTATTTGATGCGATAGGCTTTTCCAACAATTTATAAATGGCATTGCATGTTACTCATAGTGCAATGCCATTTTTTTTACAGGAAGTTTAGTGAAAGTTTCAGCGAATAGTTTTCTTAACTTCATGGGTTTATATTTACTCAGTTTAAAAAAGCAAATGCAATGAGGATTTTGTTGAAATGGAAAGGGCGGAAAATGGAGTGGGTTCTGCATTTTTCGTTTTTTATTACTCTCCCGCTTTACTTTATTCTCGATGGTAATAATAAATTCTGGGGCTTTATTCCGGCAAGGGCGAATCTTCTCATTTTTGCAGCAATTTTTGTTGGTATCTGTTTCTTGTATCTTTTACTAAAGCGAATCACAAATACATTCAGTGCAATTGTGCTTTCTGTTTGGCTGGTACTGCTTTTTCTTTTTTTTAAAGTTATCAAGGAAAAATTAGTACACATTATTCAAGTGACGGCATTGCAGCAGTATAAGTATTTTATCCCTCTTCTGCTTCTCTTAACAGCTGTGCTTTTTTTACTGCTTCGATTGCTCGTAGTTGAAACAAAAAAGCGACTGGTGGTGTATTTGAATGTATTGTTTATTGTATTTGTTTTGGTTGAAATTGGATATGTTTTTGGGAACAGCATTTCTGATCAATCAGCAGAGTTAACAGTAAATACACTACAATTAAAAAAAGTTGATCAACAACAAAAGCCGAATATTTATTTTTTTATTCTCGACGAATATGTGGGTAGCTTTACTTTGAATAGTCATTTTGGGTTTAACAATACAGCGTTTGAAAATGCGCTCAGGGAAAGATCTTTTCTTGTGCTTTCAACTCCAAACAGCAATTATAATTATACGCCCTTCTCTATTTTATCTATTCTTAATATGGATTATATAAATGGATATACTAAAGAGGAGTTGTATTCTGGAATTGCGATCAATAAATGCGCTAAAGGGATAAAAAGTAATACATTGACGTCTTTTTTAGTGGCGAATAATTATGCGGTTGTCAATAATAGTTTCTTCCGTATCGGGGAAGGTGATTATTTGCGACATTTGTTTCTTCCACTAGAGGAACAATTAATCTTAGATAAAACTTTTGGTAATATTTTATGGAATGATTTGTTATGCGCTGTCAATTCGAATCGTTTTCACTTTTTTATCAAGGATGGGATAGCCCGCAGGGAATTGTATAATCAAGCAGTTATTGATAGAACCATACAGCGTATTGGCAGGAAGGAAACATCGTATTTTATGTATTCACACTTCCTGATACCACATTTTCCTTACCTCCATACGAAAGAAGGAAAATTGAGAAATTTAAGCGATGTTCACAAGGAATCCAACGAAGGTCGAAATATCAAATCTTATCTTGAGTATTTACAATATTGTAACAGCATGATTATAGAGTTAATTGATAAGATTTCTGATAAAGATCCCGGTGCTATAATTGTTTTAGGCAGTGACCATGGAATAAGAGGTGCCCCTGCAGGTGATAAATTTTTTAATGAGTTTAATAATTTCCTGGCAGTAAAGGTGCCTGATCGTAACTATGCGGGCTTCACAGATTCAATGGGTATGGTAAATGTTTTCCGTTGTATACTTCGAAATCAATTTCAGCAGTCACTCCCTTTGCTTGAAAATAAAATGATTAATGTAAATCCGGGGCTTCATGTAAAGACTGTTAACTGATTTTCTTGTTTCGGTGGAGAATATCGTAGAGATGGGATAGTGAAATGGATGATAGTATAATAAGAAATGGAAATATGGCGATTGTAAAACGATAGTGCCATTCATTGTAAGTAATAGCAGTAAGGTTTGCAAGCAAAAAAACTGAAAATAGTAGTAAATACTTCAACTGTTTAATTTCGCTAAAAAGTAATCCCATTAGTGAAAAGACATACAAAAAATAGTGGATAATCATAAATGAGTTGTGCAAGGTGGAGTAGTGCGGCCTTGTAAGTGTAAAAAACGAAAGTAGTTTTTTAAAGTATAACCCAATGATATGTAACCCGCCATTTGTTTGATATAGATATTCGTATGCCGATAACATGGAACTTTTATCTATAGCATTAAATTGAGTAATATTATAATCCGGTTGCTCTACGATAATAGTTCCTGAGGCTATCGGTTTTATAAAATCAGTTGTGCTTACAGGTGCTATGAACAGGCAGACAAAAATCAAGACGAAACAAGTTGCGCAGGCTATTAGCAATTGTTTCCTTTTGAAAGAAAAACTCTGGCTTAAATAGTAAAAGAAAAACAGCGTTGATAGAAAAATTCCGGGAGGGCGTGCAAAAGTAAGTACCAGAAGTAAAAAGGCCCAAACAACAATTTGCGTTTTTGTTTTTTGCTTAACTGTGAGATAAAGTGTGATGGTTATAATTGCAACAAAAAAAAAGTCGCTGAATAATGTTAAAACCCAAATTTGAATTGGGTAGTTAAATAAGAAAAGGAATAGGCCAATTTGTCCTGCATATTTTTTTTGGGTAATATGTGTAATTGTTTTTTCAAGACATATAGCTGCTGTGAATGAAAGAAGAGCCTGCGCCATTACAAACGCATAAGAACCACCGAGCTGACTGAATATTGTTAAAAAGAAAATAAAGCTGCTGTAAAATAATCGATGTTCCAGTATATAAGCAAAATTACCTTCGCTTAACTCTTGTGCTGCTAAAACATATTTTTCCGCTTCATTTTGCGCCATAATACCATTTCTCGTATAAATAAAAAACAGAAAGACGCTGTATAGAGTAAAAAAAACAATGTATGTCAGTTTTTTATTAATTGGCATTTTCGGTTGTTAATTTTATACTTCTTAAAGGGTAAAGGCTGATACATATATACAGAATAAGAATTAACGTCGAAAAAACTAACAGTGTTTTAATAACAACTGGATTGAAAAATATACGAACGATGCCTTTTTGCCGAGCTGTTGGTACACCTATAAACGTTATCCCTGCGTTCAATACAGGCTTAATTATATTATTTTGTTCGTAATACCAATGCGGATAATTATTCTGTAAAAGAATCAGATATGCCGGTGAGATAGAGTCAAGATTGATGACAATCTCATTTGTCTTAAACGATTTGATATTTTTGAATGAAAGGTCATTCGTCTTTATGATTTTTTCAGGGTAAATTACATCTGCACCAAATAGAAACGGGAAATTTGAAACGGAGAGACTTGTGTCTTTTTTTGATATTGCATAATATGAAAAGTTGTTTTTTAATTTAACAGGGTATAAAATCAACTTATCAGAACCAATTTGTTTACTATAAAAACTCCATTCGCCAAATAAAATTCTTTCATGTAGTGGAATGGTGTCATTTGCATTGACAGGCTGTAGGGGAGGCACTGGAATCCCTTTTGGCGATTTTTGTTGAATGCGGGCTAAGTCAGCAACAGAGGTTTTCCCCACTCCTGTGTACGGAACGTTTAAAAGTGTGGCAAGGATTATGTCGAAAGTTGTAATGACAAAAAGTGCTTTGAAGTTTGTTTTTTTGATGGCCTTGTAAATAAAAAATGCTAAGATCAACTGAATGCTGCCCTGAATAATAAACGTATCGTAAACCGAAAATTGTTTTATTGCAGTCTTTAAATAGTCTCGAATGGGCTGCTGCAGTGTGAATTCACCCAAATTGTAAATGATACTCTCCTTATTCAAGGCAATCGGAAGAATGGATCCCGCAATAAGCAACAAAATTAGTATGAGTAATCCCTTTGATATCAGGTGAAAATATTTTACAACTGCATCTTTATTGCTTTGTAATTTATGAAGTGCTATTACAGCAATAATTACGAAACTAAAGACGGCAAAAATTCTGAATTCTGCATTTAACCGAACGTAGCCGATCAACGGTAAAATTTTAGTGGCTGCCAGTTTAAACTCATGTCCAAGCGAAAGTAAGAGAAACAGCGAGCCTGTTACGAAAAAGAAAACCTGTTCCTTTGTTTTCGTTGTAACAATTGAAAAAATGAAGCACAGAAATAAAAGTAAACCCCAGTAAATATTTCTGAATGCAATGTCTCCTGAAAACAAAGCAGCGTTGGTAGTTGTGCTGAAGGGCAGGACCATACTGATCCAACTGCTGAAACTTGTATTTTCTGTAACTGACCGGTTAATTTCGATTTGTTCGCTACGTTCAAAGTGAGGAATAATATCAAGATAACCGGCAATCATTCCGGCCGACAAGAGTGCTAATGCAACTAGAAAAACTGCATTGAGTTTTATTTTTTTTTGGAACAATGATTTTGAACCGGATTTATAGTCTCCTGCAAGATTGAAAAGAATATAAGCAAGGAAAAAATAAATACTTCCAATAATGATTCCCGGATGAGAAGAGGATGCCAGTAAATAAAACATCAGCGACGCTGTGCAAATTGATTGCAGCGTTGGTTGCGCATACATTTTTTTTAACGACCACAAACTCCATGGCAAAAAAGCAGCCCCACTCAGCCAATTGATGTGTTGCAGATGGCCTACGATGTAGCCATTGCACATAAATGAAATTGCAGCAATCAAACGGATGTATTTGTTGTTTGTATAAAGTCCGCTTAAATAGTACATACCTGCACCACTAAGAAATATGTACAGCATTACCTCGCCGGTTAACGTGTAGGGATTGTACCCGGTTGTTCCTGCAATCAGCCAGGTAATCGGGTTCCAGTATCCGCTGCTCATATCGCCATAAAACGGTAACCCAAATGAAATATATGGATTCCACAACGGAAGCTGATGGCTGCTGATTGCTTCGCCCATTAAATACTTTGGGGGCAGGTAACCAATAAACATATCATTTTTCAGGGCAAACAAAAATGATGTAAGTGGTAAATAAGCAACCAAAAAGATGATAAGAATGTACAGTAATGGGTATAATTGTTTTTTCAACTGGATGCTTTTTTAAATCTAACTTTAGGCTAAAATACAATTATTGTTGTAGCCTAAATTTTGATTTTTAATGAGTAGGGATTTTTTACATTGTTGCTTTTGCAGTAGTACAGATTTGAAAGAAAGTTATCAGAGGCAACCACATCCAGTATTCCCTGCAATTGGATACTTTACGATTTATCAATGCAATAAATGCAGGTCCCTGATCACATACCCGGTTCCATCAAACGAACAACTGGCATTGCTTTACAATTCCTTTGATGGTGGAGGCATTCAGAAACATCTTCAACAGTTCCGATCTGAAAGTCCATTAAATGCGCTTTATACACAATCAATACGCAGAGCTGTGCGCCGCATGCCGGAAACTATAAAAGACAATTCCGAATTTACCTGGCTGGATGTAGGAGCTGGAGATGGGATTCTTTCGGCAATACTTGCTGAAAAATATCCTAACGCAAATGGTATAGCAGTTGATTTTCATCCAAGGCCTGAGCGATTGAACGGCTTCAAGTCTGTCAGATGGATCCAGGCAGATTTGAATACCGACAATTTGAACACAATGATTCCTTTAAAATGTATTGATCTTACTATTTCGTTGGCAGTGCTGGAGCATGTACAAGATCCTTCCAAATTAATTCGTTCTCTCCTTCCGCTAGCTGCTAAAAATGGCATAATCTATATTGCATGCCCCGCAAGCGATTCAATTGCAGGAAGAGTGATGGGGCGAAAGTGGCCCTATTTTATTCCCGGGGAGCATATCAATATTCCGTCAAAAAAAGGTTGCAGATCAATGTTTCAAAAATTGATTGCAGAACAACCTGATACTGATTTTACTGTTTCTGTGAAATCAATTCTTGTTCCATATCCGATTCGCTATTTGCTGAATTTTTTTGGTGGAACTGCCATTGCAAAAATGGTTTCACCAAGGGTTACATTACCTGTGCCATCGGGTGTTTTAGAAGCAACTGCTATTTGTTTAAAATAAACGTATGAACGTATTTTTCCATTCAGATGATGCATGCTTGTCTGCTGAAAGTACTTCGCATATTTTGCGTTGTTGGAAAGAAGGGGCGCTGGATGGATTTAGTATCCTCGCAAATAAAGATCTTCTAGATCTTGTAGCAGACGAAATGAAAGAATATGCAGGTACACCTGCCCGTCTTTCTGTTCACCTGAATGTAACTGATCTGCGACCATGTCTCCCGCCAAATGATGTGCCTCATCTGGTAACCAGCACAGGAAATTTCCGTGTTTCCTTTTTTAGAGCACTGTGGATGGTTAGTGTTGGCGGTAAACAAAAAAAGAATTTTCTTACACAGATATATAATGAATGGGATGCACAAATTCAACTTGTTAAAACTGCAATGCCATCGCATGAGGTTGCCGGGCTTGACAGCCACAATCATCTTCACATGATACCTTCTCTGTTTGCGATTACGTTGCAATTGGCAGAAAAGCATCATCTAAAACGGGTGCGGGTACCTGTGGAACCATTTTATATATCATCTTTAAAACACTTACTGAGCTGGTTTTATATAAATAATCTTGCAAAGTGGCTGGTCATTAAGTTTTTTGCATTTATTTCGGGTGCCCGGCAATCGGAGAAAATGCAACGGGCAATGGGCGTTTTATATTCAGGAAATATGTTTCAGGAGAATGTAAAAAAGGGAGTATCAGTTGCCCGAGAGAAAGTGTCAGATTCCATTGAAGTGATTTTTCATGTTGGTCAAAGTAATGAAGCCGAACTAAAGGGGAACGTGGCATCAACGTCTGCTATAAAATTTTTTACCAGCACCAAAAGAGCAAACGAATATCGTGCAGTACAAAACTTGAATAATGAGCGGAAAGGCACAGATCATCATTACTGATTTCAACGAAATAGACCAGGAACAATATTGTAACCTGCATCTTGCGGCATTCAGGGAAATGTTCCGTCAAAATAAAATCACTGAAAATAATTTCACAATTGATTACTTCAGGTGGAAATACAATTTGCCTTGGGGCAAAGCAAAATTGGCGATTACAAAGCTGAATGGTAAAATTGTTGGAGGAGTTTCAATGATCCCCCTGCATGCAATACATCGGGGAGAGATTTACAAAGTGTGGCATACAGGTGATGTGGCTGTACTGCCTGAATTTCAGGGACGGTTTTTTTTTAATCAAAGTATGACGGCACTCCGGAACGAGGTTGCTGCCGATTCGTTTATTTTTGGATTTCCAAATTATAATAATCTCTCAGGTGCAAAGCGAGCTGGGTTCCCGGGATTGAAGGACTTATGTTTTTGGACAAAGCCGGTATTGTTTGCCGGGTTCCGACCTGGTTTGCATGGAATAAAAAGATTTGATGCTTTGCAGGATGCTTATGCAAATGCCTTAGCGGAAAAGGGTAGTGCGATGCTGTACCGTACAGCAAATTATATGAATTGGCGGTATGTGGAGCGGCCGGGGGGAAACTACTTTATGTATAACCACATAAGTAACGAGCATATCACGGGAAATGTAGTGGCTCGGGTGGCAACGATCAAAGGTATTCGTATCATCGTTGTGATGGAATATAATTATATCGAGAAAAATGCTGTTCGGTATTTGAATCGGTTTCTTGCACAAACTGCAAGGAAGTGTGGTTGCTTTGCTGCAGTATTGATTTCGTCGCCCGGTAAAAGCAATACAGTTGGTAGTGGTTTTGTAAAATTGCCTGTGTATTTGCAACCGAGAAAAATTACACTTGTTGGGAACACGGCCGGGCGAATAAAGCATCCATTGATTGATGCTGATTGGTTCTGCCAAACCGGCGATTGGGATGCGTTCTAATTCATATTGATCGTTTCATTCACAATGTACAATGGCCGCCGTTTGCTCTCCCGGAAAAGACTGGCGATATACTCGCCCATCAATCCGATTACCAGCAGTTGAATACCTCCCATAAACGTAACAACCGTCATTAACGAGGCCCAGCCGGGAACTGTTTTTCCTTGAAAATAGTTGATGATGGTAAATGCCAGTAACAGAAAGGAAATGAACGACACAAAGGTTCCGATCAATAATGAAATACGCAACGGTTTAAAACTAAAAGAGGTGGTGCCACGCAATGCAAGTCGCAGCATGGCCCAAAAACCATACTTGCTTTCGCCATGCAGGCGGGAGGGCGCATCAAAGGGGATCGTAGTTTTTTTAAAACCGATCCAACTGAAAATACCACGCAGGAATAAATCCCTTTCTTCAAACTTATGAATCGTATTCAGCACCTTGCGTGTAAATCCGCGGAAGTCAGATACGTTTTCTTCAATCGGAATATCAGACAGGAAATTGATCAGCTTGTAAAACAGTTTCGTCATCAGTTTTTTTGCAAATCCAACGTCTTCCGTTTTGCGACGGTGGGTTGATACAATATCAAAACCATTTTCCAATTGTTCAAGGATCAATGGGAGGCAAGCAGGCGGATGTTGCAGATCGCCATCCATCGTAATAATAAAATCACCGTTGGCATAATCCATGCCGGCCATCAATGCATGTTGGTGGCCAAAGTTGCGGGAAAACGAAATGCATTTCACTCGTTCTTCCCTGCTTGCCAAAGACTGTATTTCAGTCAATGTAGTATCTGTACTTCCATCATCAATAAAGATCAACTCAAAATCTTCCGGAATATATTTTTTGATCTCGAAAAAGAGCGGCAAAATATTCTCAGCTTCATTCAATACCGGTATAAGAATGGAAATTCTCGGCATCAGCTACGGCAGTTTAAATTAGTAGTTTATTTACGTGCAAGATAGAGTTTCATCTTCGTTGTTTCAAGTATCAATTAATTAGAAACCCTGCAACTGCCGGCTCCGCAATACATACTTTCCAATAATATCAAACTCCAGGTTCACTACTGTGCCGGGTTGTATTTCTTTCATGTTCGTATGTTCGTAAGTGAACGGAATAATAGCTACTGAAAAATGGGTAGTGCCTACATTAAAAACAGTAAGGCTGATGCCGTTCAACGCAATGGAGCCTTTCTCCACCAGCAACGGCGCAAAATGTTCAGGAAACTGAAACGTATAAAGCCAGCTGCCGTTTTGTTCTTCAGCACTTGTACATACACCGGTTGTATCAACGTGCCCCTGCACCATATGTCCATCCAGCCTTGCATGCAACGCAAGGCAACGTTCAATATTTACAATACTGTTGGTCTGCCAGTTGTTCAAACTGGTTTTTTCAAGCGTTTCCTTGATAGCAGTAACCCGGTGCTGCCCATCTTTCACCTCTTCTACAGTAAGGCACACGCCATTGTGCGCCACACTCTGATCAACTTTTAATTCGCCCGAAACAGGAGAACTGATCCAGAACGTTTTATTGCTTCCATTTTCTTGTATGTCGGTCACCAAACCGATCGCTTCAATAATTCCCGTAAACATAACTGCAAAATAGCAGCTTTTCAGGCAAGTTGTACTGATTTTCAATCGATGTAGGCAAGGGCCAGTGCTTCTATTGGGCTTTGGTGGCGACGCTACGTTCAACAGTTTGCAGCTATCGAGCAGAAATACTCCTGGTGTGACCCGTAAAAAAGGAAGAATATTTGTTTTCTAATTCAATCAATCCTCCTATCTTTGCGCCTCTAAAAACCTTAAAGGAGGTATTATATTATGCTGATTATTGATTCAAAAGATTGCGAAAACATCGACAAAGCACTGAAAAAGTACAAGAAGAAGTTCGAAAAGAGCAAGGTATTACTTCAGTTGCGTGAGCGTCAGGCGTTCGTAAAACCATCTGTTCGTCGCAGAGGTGAAGTGTTAAAAGCAATCTACAAGCAACAGATCGCCAGCGGTAAAATCGAACTGTAAACAGTTCCTTTACGATATAGCTGATAGCCGTAAGGTTTTGTAACTTTACGGCTATTCGTATTTATGCAGGTGAACAATCAGTCGCACACACAGTCTTTCATTGAGTATCTCAAATTCGAAAAGAGGTATTCGCAACACACCATCCGTTCCTACCAGGACGATCTTACATTCTTTTTCGATTATCTCATACTTACATTTGGCGAAGTAGCCGTTCCGGAAATTAAAGCCACATTTATCCGTAGCTGGCTGGCGAAACAAAAAGAGGAGGGAGCCTCTGCTAAAACACTCAATCGCCGAATTTCCACACTCCGTTCCTTTTTCAAATACCAGTTGCGGCAGCAGGTAATAACCGTATCACCTATGACAACCATCGTTACACCCAAACAAAGTAAACGGCTGCCCAGTTATGTGGAACAAAAAGATACAGAGCTGTTATTCCGGCATGTTGAATTTCCGGATACCTGGGAAGGGCATATGAATAAAATGATCCTGGAGCTGTTGTACTGCTCGGGTATGCGTTTAAGTGAACTCATTGCGTTAAAAGAAACACAGGCTGATCTGATAAAAGGAAACCTCAAAATTCTGGGAAAAGGAAATAAAGAGCGGTTGGTTCCGCTTTCAGATGAAATGAAAGCCAACCTGAAAATCTACCTCCAGCAAAAGGCACAGCAGTTTTCAGGCCAGGAGCCCGACGCTTATTTGCTGGTAAACGAAAAGGGGAAGAAGCTTTATCCAAAGTATGTGCAGGTGGTTGTTAAAAAATACCTGTCGCTCATTACTACCATTGAAAAGAAAAGCCCCCACGTACTTCGCCATACATTTGCAACACATTTAATGAACAACGGTGCCGAATTAAATGCAGTAAAGGAACTGCTGGGGCACAGCAGCCTTGCTGCCACACAGATCTACACACATAACAGTATTGAAAAACTGAAAGACATTCATAAAAAAGCCCATCCCAAAGCATAAGAGCCCCTCTCAATCAGTGTGCCCGGCCAATGGAATTGTATCGTTGTTTTCTCCAACAATACTGTGTTAAATATTCCACTTAATTCAGTAAAAAATATTTTGAAAAGCCAGCCACACAACGTAACTTGTTAGCACTGGAAAAGCCTGTACCCAAAATCAGAAAAACCAGTTCTTTCACATTATTATTCACTAGCTAAAATTTGGAATGCTATGACCGTTAAGATCCAAACCGTACGTTTTGACGCAGATGCGAAACTTATTGAGTACGTTAAACAGAGAGTGCAGAAGCTTTACAACTTTCACGACCGGATCACGAAAGTTGATGTGTTTTTAAAGCTGGACAATGTAGTCCACAACATTAAAGACAAAGTAGCTGAGATTAAAGTACACGTACCAAGACAGCACTTATTCGTAAAACAATCATCCAAATCATTTGAACAGTCGTTTGATGAAGCATTAGATTCATTGATCACGCAATTAAAACGGAAAAAAGAGAAACAATACGATTTGTAAACACATTGAAATCCCCCGAATTATCGGGGGATTTTTTTTTGCCGCAACCACATCTTCATTTTCTTTAGAAAAACTTTTGTAAAAATTTTTCGATTTCGTGTTTTCCGTTACCTTTGCCTTCCCAAAAAACGGGGTACATACTTGTGTACGTGATAAAGTTCTTTACAGTATTGACTTTTAGCTAAATAATGCGGTGGTTGTTTTTTGCAATCCTGCCCTGCAGTTTCCAACAGGTTTATCCGTTTGGTGCCGCTTAGCAGAAAGTAATTGTTTAAATAGGCCACTTTAGCTCAGTTGGTAGAGCAGCTGATTTGTAATCAGCAGGTCGTTGGTTCGAGTCCGACAAGTGGCTCAGTATTTTTAGGGCAGGTTCCAGAGCGGCCAAATGGGGCGGACTGTAAATCCGCTGTCTTTCGACTTCAGAGGTTCGAATCCTCTCCTGCCCACGAATACAATTTGAGAAGTATTCAATTTGAAAATTGTAGATGTTCTTTGAATTTGAAATATGAAAGCGAGGTAATTTCCAGATTATCTCATTTTTAAATTTTCAGATTTCCTTGCGGGAGTAGCTCATTTGGTAGAGCGATAGCCTTCCAAGCTATAGGTGGCGAGTTCGAGCCTCGTCTCCCGCTCAAACAGTTCTTTTAATTAGGTTGATGTGAGAGAATCTCATTGATACTCTGCCAGCCGTTGTAGCTCAGTGGTAGAGCACTTCCTTGGTAGGGAAGAGGTCGTGAGTTCGATTCTCACTAACGGCTCAACACATTTCTGAGGATGTTGGAAGAGTGATGAGCCATAATAAAAAGATGAAGTGTGCGACGCAACAACAGCTAGAAATAGCATTGAAGCCGATTACATAATATAGTTTAACAGTTTTTGTAAACACAATTTAAAAACAAAATAAGATGTCTAAAGAGACCTTTAAGCGGGAAAAACCGCACGTAAACGTTGGAACTATCGGTCACGTTGACCATGGTAAAACAACTTTGACTGCAGCCATTACAGACATCCTTTCTAAGAAAGGTCTGGCGCAGGCAAAAAAATATGATGAAATTGATGGTGCGCCTGAAGAAAAAGAGCGTGGTATCACTATCAACACCGCACACGTAGAATACCAAACAGCAAACCGTCACTACGCACACGTAGATTGTCCTGGTCACGCTGACTACGTAAAGAATATGATCACCGGTGCTGCTCAGATGGATGGTGCTATCCTGGTAGTAGCTGCAACTGATGGTCCTATGCCACAAACAAAAGAACACATCCTTTTGGCACGCCAGGTAGGTGTGCCTAAGATCGTTGTGTTTATGAATAAAGTTGACTTGGTTGAAGATGCTGAGTTGCTGGAACTGGTTGAAATGGAAATTCGTGAACTGTTGAGCTCTTATGGCTTTGATGGTGACAATACTCCAATTATCCAAGGTTCTGCTACCGGCGCTTTGGCTGGTGAAGCAAAATGGGTTGCTAAAGTAGAAGAGTTAATGGAAGCTGTAGATACTTACATTCCTCTTCCTCCTCGCCCGGTTGATATGCCATTCCTGATGAGTGTTGAGGACGTGTTCTCAATCACTGGTCGTGGTACAGTTGCTACTGGCCGTATTGAGCGTGGTATCATCAAAGTAGGTGAAGCCGTTGAAATCGTAGGTTTGATGGATGCTCCAATGAGCTCTACTGTAACTGGTGTTGAAATGTTCAAGAAACTTCTTGATCAAGGTCAGGCTGGTGATAACGCAGGTTTACTCCTCCGTGGTATTGAGAAGAAAGATATCCGTCGTGGTATGGTTATCTGCGCTCCCAAATCAATCACTCCGCACACTGAGTTCAAAGGTGAAGTTTACGTATTGAGCAAAGAAGAAGGTGGACGTCATACTCCATTCTTCCAGAAATACCGTCCTCAGTTCTACTTCCGTACAACTGACGTAACTGGTGAAGTTGAATTACCGGCAGGAACTGAAATGGTGATGCCTGGTGATAATACCAACCTTACTGTAAAGCTGATCCAGCCAATTGCGATGGAAAAAGGTTTGAAGTTTGCGATCCGTGAGGGTGGCCGTACAGTAGGTGCAGGTCAGGTAACTGAAATCTTAAAATAAGCTAAAACTAAGCTTTTAGCTTCCGCAAATGTTTTACATTTGCAACATAAAACTAAAAGCTGTTCCGTTAAGGAATAGCTTTTAGCTTTCTACGGGCATGGTGCAACGGTAGCATACGGGTCTCCAAAACCTTTGATCTGGGTTCGAATCCTAGTGCCCGTGCTGATTAATCTGTAAATCAGAAACGAAATGAACAAAGTATCGGCTTACTTTAAAGATTCTTACAGAGAGTTACTTGAAAAAGTAACCTGGCCAACCTGGCAACAGCTTCAGCAATCAACTATGATTGTGTTGGTTGCCACACTGATCATTACCGCTATTATTTGGGTAATGGATCTGGGTATTGCCAGCGCTCTTCAATTCTTTTATTCATTCTTCAAATAATAGTAGTCATGTCTGAAACTGCCAATGTGGAAACCAGTAAGTGGTATGTGCTTCGTGTCGTGAGCGGCAAAGAGAAGAAGGTGAAGGAGTATCTGGATAAAGAAATTACACGCAACGGTTGGGATAAAATTGTAAAGCAGGTATTTCTTCCTGTTGAGAAAGTGTACAAAGTTGCCAATGGCAAAAAGGTGGTTCGTGAACGTAACTTTTATCCCGGTTATGTAATGATTGAGGTGGAAGACGGAAAGATGGGCGATGATATTCGTGAAACGATCAGCAATACAAGCAATGTGATTCATTTCCTGGGTAAAGAAAACCCCATTGCATTGCGGAAAGCCGAAGTAAATAAAATGCTGGGTAAGGTAGATGAAATGGCAGATGCAAGTGGAATGACCATGAGCGAACCATTCATTGTTGGTGAAACGATCAAGATCATCGACGGACCTTTCAACGACTTTAACGGTGTAATTGAAGAGGTAAACGACGAGAAGAAGAAATTGAAAGTAGCAGTAAAAGTATTTGGACGTGCTACACCGGTTGAATTGAATTATATGCAGGTTGAAAAGTTAGCATAAAAACATTAAGAATAACGAAAAGTCCCCATCTCATTGAGTGGGGACTTTTTTATTTTCAGCAGGAATGGTTTAAGACTCCTGGCTTTCTGTACTGCTTGTTTCTTCGGTGGCAGGTGCTGCAGGAGCTTCGGGTAAAGGAAGTTCAACCTGAACGGGCGCAGGTGCCGGAGCACTAACAGGTTTTGCTTTTGGCGCTGCTTTTTTCTTTGGTGCGGCCTTTTTAGGAGCTGCTTTTTTAGCTGCAGGTTTTGCTTTTGGTGCGGCCTTCTTTTTTGCAGGAGCTTTCTTCGCTGCTTTTTTCTTAGCGGCTTTCTTTACAACTTTTTTGATGGCTTTTTTCGCTGCCTTCTTTTTTACTGCTGCTTTTTTCTTGGGAGCCGCTTTTTTCTTAGGCGCTGCTTTCTTTGCCTTTTTTGCTACTTTTTTCTTAGCAGGAGCTTTCTTCGCTGCTTTCTTTTTTACGGCCGCCTTCTTTACTGGTTTCTTGGCAGCCTTGGCAGCTTTCTTTTTTGCTTTTGCCATTTGATTGTTTTTTAAAGTTGTTTTTGGAGTTTTTTAGAATTGAATTGAAAAATTAAAGCAATTTATGCAGTCAGTAAAAAATAAAAGCTCTTTTTTTTAAGCAGACTCATAATAATCTTTACAATGAGTTGCCGTTGCTGTTCAAATCAGGATTGTTTTGTAAGCCTCCGGCACCCTAAAATACTTCCTAAAACCCTTTGCTGGTAAGGAAATGAGCCTTACCTTTGCCGTCCCAAAAAGTTCTTTATAGGAATTTATTTGTTTGGGAGTTACGCCGCCGGTGTGACGCTATCACCAAAAAAACTTTTACAATGGCAAAAGACATCACAGGATTTGTGAAACTGCAGGTAAAAGGTGGACAGGCAAACCCTGCACCTCCTGTAGGACCGGCCCTTGGTTCAAAGGGTCTTAACATCATGGAGTTCTGCAAGCAGTTTAATGCAAGAACTCAAGACAAAATGGGGAAAGTAGTACCTGTTTTGATCACTGTTTACTCCGACAAGTCGTTCGACTTTGTTATCAAAACTGCACCTGCATCCGTTCAATTACTGGAAGCAGCGAAACTTCAAAAAGGTTCAAAAGAACCCAATCGTGCTAAAGTCGGTAAAGTAACCTGGGAACAGGTAGAAGCAATTGCGAAGGACAAAATGCCCGACATGAATTGCTTTACACTGAACAGCGCTATGAGCATGGTAGCGGGTACTGCACGCAGCCTTGGTATTACTGTTGACGGTAAAGCCCCTTGGGAAAATTAATTATTCACCTTAAATTTTTGAAACATGTCTTTGACTAAAAAAAGAAAAGTAGCAGAAGCCAAGGTGGATAATAACAAGATTTATTCCCTGAAGGATGCTTCAACTCTCGTAAAAGAAATTAACTGCACTAAGTTCGATAGCTCTGTTGACGTTCACGTTCGCTTGGGTGTTGATCCTAAGAAAGCAGACCAGGCTATTCGTGGTACAGTAACCTTACCACACGGTACAGGTAAAACAAAGAAAGTATTGGTGCTTTGCACACCCGATAAAGAAGCGGATGCAAAAGCAGCTGGTGCTGATTTTGTTGGACTGGATGAATTCATTACCAAGATCGAAGGTGGCTGGACAGATATCGATGTAATCATCGCTACGCCTGCTGTAATGCCGAAGATCGGTAAGTTAGGTAAAGTGTTAGGTCCACGTAACCTGATGCCAAACCCGAAAACAGGTACAGTTACAAATGATGTGGCTGCTGCTGTAAATGAAGTAAAGGGTGGTAAAATTGCATTTAAAGTTGATAAAGCAGGTATCGTTCACGCTTCAGTGGGTCGTATCAGTTTTGCTCCTGAAAAAATTGCTGAAAATATCACTGAGTTCTTAGGTGCATTGATCAAGGCAAAGCCATCAACTGCAAAAGGAACTTACCTGAAAAGCATTTACATGGCAAGCACCATGAGCCCTGGTATTGCTGTTGATACAAAATCATTCATGAACTAATCCTTTCGGGTTATTAAAACTAAAATCATGACAAAAGAACAAAAAAATGAAGTGATTGAAGTGCTGAAAGGCAAGTTCAGTCAATACAATAACTTCTACATTACTGATACAGAATCATTAACTGTAGAGCAAGTAGGTAAACTGCGCCGTGCATGTTTCGACAAGAATGTTGAAATGAAAGTGGCAAAGAATACCCTGATCAAAAAAGCGTTGGAATCATTGGACGCAGAGCGTTACACAGGTGTATTTGATGCATTGAATAATGTAACTGCACTGATGTTCTCTGAAAATCCGAAAGAACCTGCAATGATCATCAGCTCTTTCCGTAAAGCAAACAATGGTGAAAAACCAGTGTTGAAAGCAGCTTTTATCAATGGTGATGTGTACGCTGGCGACAATCAGTTGAAAGCACTGACACAGATCAAAACAAAGAACGAGCTTATCGGCGAAGTTATCGGCTTGTTACAATCTCCTGCAAAACGTGTTATTGCTGCCTTGCTGCATAACGCTGAAACAAAGGGAGAAGCAACAACTGAAGCAGCTCCGGCTGAGTAAGTACGAAATATGAAGTTGGAAGTACGTACATCGTACGTCTCACTTCGTACATAACATCATAACCAACGCCTCTGAGGTTCAAACGGGGCACTATTTATAACCATCCGCCGGACTCCTGAAGAGAATGAAGGCGGTTAAAAAGTAAAAAAATGGCAGACGTAAAAGCATTAGCTGAATCATTAGTAAGCTTAACAGTAAAAGAAGTTCAGGAATTAGCAGATGTATTGAAAGCAGATTACGGTATTGAACCTGCTGCTGCTGCAGTAGTAGTTGCTGCAGGTGGTGGCGATGGTGCTGCTGCTGCTGAAGAGAAAACTGCATTCGATGTAATTTTGAAGAGCGGTGGTGCTTCTAAATTGAACGTAGTTAAAATCGTAAAAGACTTAACTGGTTTAGGATTGAAAGAAGCGAAAGACTTAGTTGACGGTGCTCCAAAGCCTGTTAAAGAAGGTGTATCTAAAGCAGAAGCTGAAGAAATTGCAGCGAAGTTGAAAGATGCAGGCGCAGACGTAGAAATTGCATAATGCATTCATCCTACAAAATTTCAACCCCGGCTTTAGCCGGGGTTTTTTTATGAGGCAACGTTTTACAAACGGTGCTTGTCAAAGAGAGTATTCCGGTTAATTTTACAGCGTCAGGAAAAAAAAACTAAGAATTGAAAAAGCACTTATCATTTATCGTTCGCAGTATCTTGGCAGTAGTTGTATTGAGTTTAACTGCTGATACGGTTCGGGCACAATGCACCACATTGGGTCAAACACCTGCTACTGCATTTCCTGTTTGCGGAACCAGCGTATTCACACAAAACAATGTACCCAGTTGCGTTAATAACCAGGTGATTGTTCCCGGTTGTAATACCAGCCAGAATACGTATTATGATGTAAATCCGTTTTGGTACAGGTTTACTTGTTTTACATCGGGTACATTAAACTTTTTAATTGACCCCATCAGTGCAAGTGATGATTACGATTGGCAGATATGGGATATCACCGGCATCGATCCTTCAACGGTTTATAACAATACATCCCGTTGCATTGCAGCCAACTGGTCGGGGTTAACGGGACAAACAGGAACGAGTGCAACAGCAGCTAACTTATTTGAATGCGGTAGTTTCAACAACAATAATCCACCCAAATTCAGCCGGCGTCCCAACCTAACAGCGGGTCGTACCTATTTGCTCATGATCAGCAATTTTTCCAATTCGCAGCAAGGATATAAACTTTCGTTTGGTGGTGGTACTGCCCTGATTACTGATCCAAAAGATCCACTGATGCAGGAAGTACGAACCAACTGTGCCGGTAATGAACTCCGCTTAAAACTCAACAAAAAAATGAAGTGTGCAAGTATTGCAGCCAACGGCAGCGATGTACTTGCTTTTCCCGGCAACATAACGGCAACCAATATGCGCCCCATTGGTTGCAACAGCAGTTTTGAAACCGACTCAGTAGTAATTACGTTATCACAACCTTTGCCTCCCGGCAATTACAGCTTGCAGTTAAAAAATGGAACAGATGGTAACACGATTCTTGATCTGTGCGACAGAGCCATTCCAGCAACTGATGCGGTTCCGTTTACTGTACTGGCATTACAACCAACTCCGTTCGACAGTATTGCACCTGTTACCTGCGCACCCACCAGTGTGCGGTTTGTATTTAAAAAACTCATCCGTTGCAGTTCAATTGATCCTGCCGGTTCCGACTTCAGCATCAATGGTACGTATCCGGTAACCATTACCGGCGCTAAAGGAAATTGCAATGCAGATGGATTTACATCCGATATTATTCTCAGCTTTTCACAACCACTGCAACAGGCAGGTACATTTACAGTAAGTATACGTCCCGGTTTGGACGGCAATACCATTGTGGATGAATGCAGCCAGCAAACACCGCCTTCACAATTATCGTTTTCAGTATTGGATACAGTAAACGCAGTGTTCACATATAATATCAATTATGGTTGCAATGCCGATACAGTGAATTATGTGCATGCAGGCGGTAACGGCGTAAACAACTGGCTTTGGAATTTTGGAACAAACGGAACAGGTACCAACCAGCAGCAAGATGTGATCTATAACAGCTTTGGTACAAAGCGAACTACGCTGATTGTTTCAAACGGCTTTTGCAGCGATACGAGTGCACAGGATGTACATCTCAATAATTTTCTCAAAGCAGATTTTAATGTAAATCCGTTTCTGTGCCCTGATAGTTTGTTGTTCATTCAACCTTTGCCGGTAACCGAACGGCCTTTGCAATTTTTGTGGGAGTTGGGTGATGGTACAACCAGTACAGACTCTATTCCACTACCGCATGTTTATCCGGCTTCCATTACAGGACGAACTTATACGATACGCTATACTATTACCAACGATCTTGGCTGTAGCGATATCGTGGAAAAAACAGTAACACAACTCAGCACCTGCCGTATTGATATTCCCACAGCGTTTACGCCTAACGGTGATGGCTTAAACGATTTCTTCGGTCCGTTGAATGCTGTGGCGGCAGAGAACTTTCTGTTCAGGGTTTACAACCGATGGGGTGGGCTGGTATTCGAATCAAAAGACTGGACAAAACCCTGGGATGGTACGATCAATGGTGCACCACAGCCGGCTGCGAATTATGTGTGGACATTAACCTACCGTGACCTTGTAACGGGGCGAGATGTGAGCCGGAAGGGAAGTTTTGTGTTGATCAGGTAGAGTAGGGATGCTCCCTCCATAAAGCATAGATAAAGCGTACATAAAGCGTATGATGTGTAAAAAAATCGGCACTTCCAACTCTAATCACCAATTCCTAATTTCCAATTCCCAATTCCAATATCCCCAACTACTGCCATCTTTTCCCAAACCTGCCAAAACGGGGACAAATGGCGCCAATCAAATTTTGTTCCAACACACAATATCCTTAACTTTGCCTCCCTAAATTTAGGCTGAATAGCAAGTTGGCGCCCAATTACAGTCATAAATAACTGAAAATCAATTTACTTGTCTTTGCGAAAAGACGGTGAGCTATTCGTGTGCACAAACTTAAAAACCGGTAAGAACATATGTCTTCATCAAGAGTTGCAGCAAACAAGAGAATTAATTTCGGAAAAGTAAAACACCTTGCAGAAATTCCAGACCTGTTAGGT
Organism: Bacteroidota bacterium; assembly: GCA_023428755.1. Lineage (GTDB taxonomy): Bacteria > Bacteroidota > Bacteroidia > Chitinophagales > Chitinophagaceae > Lacibacter. Next base: position 13,494 of record JAEYWX010000031.1, on the reverse strand, counting down.
ATCCAGATTCAATCTTTTAAAGAGTATTTTCAGTTAGAAACTACTCCTGACAAACGTAACATTGAAGGGTTATTCCGAGTGTTCAAGGAAAACTTTCCAATCACTGATACACGGAACATTTTCGTGCTGGAGTTCCTCGATTACTTTATTGATCCTCCCCGTTACTCCATTGATGAGTGTATGGAGCGTGGATTAACATATGCGGTTCCTCTCAAAGCCAAACTGCGTTTGAGCTGTAATGATGAGGAGCACGTGGATTTCCAAACCATCGTTCAGGATGTGTTCTTAGGAAACATTCCTTACATGACTCCCCGTGGTACATTCGTGATCAACGGTGCTGAGCGTGTAGTGGTATCACAATTACACCGTTCACCTGGTGTATTTTTCGGTCAGTCGATTCACCCCAACGGAACCAAGATCTACTCTGCAAGAGTAATTCCGTTTAAAGGTGCGTGGATGGAGTTTGCAACCGACATCAACAACGTGATGTATGCTTACATCGACCGTAAGAAAAAGTTCCCTGTAACAACATTGTTACGTTCTATCGGCTTCGAAACAGATAAAGATATTCTTGAACTGTTTGGCATGGCCGATGAAGTAAAAACAGATAAAAAATCATTAGAGAAATACGAAGGTAAGCGTTTGGCTGCCCGTGTTCTCCGTAGCTGGGTAGAAGATTTCGTGGATGAAGATACCGGTGAAGTAGTGAGCATTGAGCGGAACGAAGTGGTATTGGAGCGTGATTCAATTCTGGATGCAGAAGCGATCGAGATGATCAGCGAAATGGATGTGAAGAGTGTGTTTATCCAGAAAGAGGAAGTGAGTGGTGATTTTGCGATCATCTACAACACATTGAATAAAGATACTTCGAACAGTGAGTTGGAAGCGGTACAGCATATCTATCGCCAGTTGCGTGGTGCTGATGCTCCTGATAACGAAACAGCACGTGGTATCATCGATAAATTATTCTTCAGCGATAAGCGTTACGATCTGGGTGAAGTTGGTCGTTACAAGATCAACCGCAAACTTGGATTGAACTTCCCGATCGAGAAGAAGGTATTAACGAAAGATGACATCATTGCCATCATCAAATACCTGGTGAAGTTAACCAACGCAAAAGCAGAGATCGACGATATCGATCACCTCAGCAACCGTCGTGTACGTACGGTGGGTGAGCAATTGTATGCACAGTTCGGTGTAGGTCTTGCACGTATGGCCCGTACAATTCGTGAAAGAATGAACGTACGTGACAACGAGGTGTTTACACCAGTTGATTTGATCAATGCAAGAACATTATCATCTGTGATCAACTCGTTCTTCGGTACATCACAGTTATCACAGTTCCTCGATCAAACAAACCCGCTTTCTGAGATCACGCATAAGCGTCGTATCTCCGCACTCGGACCAGGTGGTTTGAGTCGTGAGCGTGCAGGTTTCGAGGTGCGTGACGTACACTATTCTCACTACGGCCGTTTGTGTACAATTGAAACACCGGAAGGACCAAACATTGGTTTGATCTCTACCTTGTGTGTACACGCAACTGTAAACGATATGGGCTTTATTGAAACGCCTTATCGTAAAGTAGAGAATGGCAAAGCAGATGTAAAAAATCTTACGTACCTGAGTGCGGAAGAAGAAGATACGGCAAAGATCGCACAGGTAAATATTGCGATCGACGATAAAGGAAACATCATTGAAGAGAAAGTTCGTTCACGTGAAAGTGGCGACTTCCCGATCCTTGAGCGTTCTGAAGTAGAATACATGGACGTGGCGCCAAACCAGATCGTTGGTTTGAGTGCATCACTGATTCCGTTCCTTGAGCATGATGATGCCAACCGTGCCTTGATGGGATCGAACATGCAACGTCAGGCGGTTCCGCTTGTACGTCCGCAGGCTCCGATTGTTGGTACCGGTCTCGAAGCAATGGCAGCTCGTGACAGTCGTATCCAGTTGAATGCAGAAGGAAAAGGTGTGGTAGAGTATGTGGATGCGAATGAAATTCATGTTCGTTACGAACGTAACGAAGAACAACGTTTGGTAAGCTTTGAAGAAGATCTGAAAATATATAAGCTCACCAAGTTCATCAAAACAAACCAAAGTACTTGTATCAACCTGAAACCTGCTGTGAAGAAAGGACAGGCTGTAAAAGAAGGCGACTTCTTAACAGAAGGTTATGCGGTGAAAGATGGTGAACTGGCATTGGGCCGTAACCTCAAGGTGGCGTTCATGCCCTGGAAAGGTTACAACTTTGAGGATGCGATCGTGATCAACGAAAAAGTAGTAAAAGAAGATCTTTTCACTTCTGTACACGTTGAAGAATACGAACTCGAAGTACGTGATACCAAATTGGGTGAAGAAGAATTAACACCGGATATTCCAAACGTAAGTGAAGAAGCAACCAAAGACCTGGATCAAAACGGTATCATCCGTATTGGTGCAGCAATTAAGGAAGGTGATATTCTTATTGGTAAAATCACTCCTAAAGGTGAAAGCGATCCAACTCCTGAAGAGAAGTTGTTACGTGCCATCTTTGGTGATAAAGCCGGTGATGCAAAAGATGCTTCATTGAAAGCGCCAAGTGGAACAGAAGGTGTGGTTATCGACAAAAAACTTTTCCAACGTGCCAAGAAAGATAAGAATGGTAAGATCCGTGAAAAAGCATTGCTTGAAAAAGTAGAGAAGATCCACGAGAAGAATACAGCTGATTTATTAGATGTATTGCTGAGCAAATTGTTATCACTGCTGCAGAATAAAACTTCAGCTGGTGTAAACAACAACTTCGGTGAATCATTAATTGGTAAGGGTGCTAAATTCAATCAGAAGAACCTTGCAACAATTGACTATGCAAACGTTAACCCGTTAGGCTGGACAGGTGATGCAACAACTGATGAGTGGATCAACCAACTGTTACACAACTACAACATCAAGTATAACGAAGAACTCGGCCGTTACAAGCGTGAGAAATTCAACATCTCAATTGGTGATGAATTACCAGCTGGTGTATTGAAACTCGCAAAGGTATATTTAGCTGTGAAGCGTAAACTGAAAGTGGGTGATAAAATGGCGGGTCGTCACGGTAACAAAGGTATTGTTGCCAAGATCGTTCGCCAGGAAGATATGCCGTTCCTCGAAGATGGTACGCCTGTTGATATTGTATTGAACCCGCTTGGTGTACCTAGCCGTATGAACCTTGGACAGATCTATGAAACTGTACTTGGCTGGGCTGGTGAAAAACTCGGGGTGAAGTTCGCAACACCGATCTTCGATGGTGCTACAGTGGAAGAAATTGCAGAACATATTGAGCAGGCAGGTTTACCAAAGTTTGGCCATACATACCTGTATGATGGTGAAACAGGTGAGCGCTTCCACCAGAAAGCAACAGTTGGTATCATTTACATGATCAAACTGCACCACATGGTGGATGATAAGATGCACGCCCGTTCGATTGGACCATACAGCTTAATTACACAACAACCGTTGGGTGGTAAGGCGCAGTTCGGTGGTCAGCGTTTTGGTGAAATGGAGGTGTGGGCACTGGAAGCATACGGTGCATCCAACATCCTGCAGGAATTACTTACACTCAAATCAGATGATATCATGGGTCGTGCAAAAACCTATGAAGCAATTGTAAAAGGTGATAACGTACCACGTCCTGGTATTCCTGAATCATTCAACGTATTGGTTCATGAATTAAGAGGCTTGGGACTCGACCTGAAATTTGAAGAGTAAGGAACGCTGCGAGCCTTCAGCTCTAAGCTGGAAGCTCCAACATCAAACAAACAGTAAAAAAGTTTAAATAATCAGCAACGGGCTTATGGCCCGCTGCTAAAAGCTAAAAGCTCAAAACTTATGGCATTCAGAAAAGAAAACCGTCAGAGGCCTACGTTTTCAAAGATCACCATCGGACTTGCATCTCCTGATACAATCCTGGAACGCAGTTTTGGTGAAGTATTAAAGCCCGAAACAATCAACTATCGTACATACAAACCTGAGCGTGATGGTTTGTTCTGCGAGCGTATTTTCGGACCAGTAAAAGATTTTGAATGTGCCTGCGGTAAGTACAAGCGTATCCGTTACAAGGGTATTGTGTGCGACCGTTGTGGTGTGGAAGTAACAGAAAAGAAAGTGCGTCGTGAGCGTATGGGCCACATTAAACTGGTGGTGCCTGTTGTACACATCTGGTACTTTAAATCATTGCCTAATAAAATCGGTTACTTATTGGGTGTAAGCTCTAAGAAATTAGAGACCATCGTCTATTACGAGCGCTATGTGGTAATTCAACCCGGCGTAAAAGAAAACATGGCAATGGGCGATCTTCTTACAGAAGAAGAATACCTCGACCTGTTAGATACATTACCCAAAGATAATCAGTACCTGCCTGATGAAGACCCGCAGAAATTCATTGCAAAGATGGGTGCTGAAGCGGTGCATGATATGTTGCAGCGTATTGATCTCGATCAATTGAGCTACGATTTACGTAATGCAGCTGCAACTGAAACCTCACAGCAACGGAAGGCAGATGCGTTAAAGCGTTTGAGCGTTGTGGAAGCTTTCCGTGATGCCAACCAACGTATCACCAACCGTCCTGAATGGATGGTAATGCAATACATCCCCGTTATTCCACCGGAACTGCGTCCGCTTGTTCCATTGGATGGTGGTCGTTTTGCATCATCTGATCTGAATGACTTGTATCGTCGTGTAATTATCCGTAACAACCGTTTGAAAAGATTATTGGAGATCAAAGCTCCTGAGGTAATCCTTCGTAACGAAAAACGTATGTTACAGGAAGCTATCGATTCATTGTTCGACAACAGCCGTAAATCAAATGCGGTGAAAGCTGAAGGTGGTCGTGCATTGAAATCGTTGAGTGATGTGTTGAAAGGAAAGCAAGGTCGTTTCCGTCAGAACTTACTTGGTAAGCGTGTTGACTATTCCGGTCGTTCGGTGATCGTGGTAGGTCCTGAAATGAAATTGCATGAGTGCGGATTACCAAAAGATATGGCTGCTGAATTGTTCAAACCATTCATCATCCGTAAGCTCATTGAAAGAGGTATCGTTAAAACAGTGAAGTCTGCACGTAAACTCGTGGATAAGAAAGAAGCCATTGTTTGGGATATCCTTGAAAATATATTGAAAGGTCATCCGATCATGTTAAACCGTGCCCCAACACTGCACCGTTTATCAATCCAGGCCTTCCAGCCAAAACTGATCGAAGGAAAAGCGATTCAGCTTCACCCGCTCGTATGTTCTGCGTTCAACGCCGATTTCGATGGTGATCAGATGGCGGTACACGTTCCGTTAAGCAATGCGGCTGTATTGGAAGCACAGTTATTGATGCTTGCTTCGCACAACATCCTCAACCCGCAAAACGGACAGCCGATCACCCTTCCTTCACAGGACATGGTACTCGGTCTGTACTATATTTCTAAAGGAAAGAAAACAACTGATACTGAAATTGTAAAAGGTCAGGGCAAAGCGTTTTATTCTGCTGAAGAGGTGATCATTGCTTACAACGAAAAGCAGGTTGATCTTCACGCATGGATCAAAGTAAAAGCCAACGTACTTGAAAAAGGTCAATTGGTTAACAAGCTCATCGAAACCACAGTAGGTCGTGTGATCTTTAACCAGTTTGTTCCGAAAGAAGTAGGTTTTGTAAATGCATTATTAACGAAGAAGAACTTACGTGAGATCATTGGTGATATCATTGAAATTACCAACGTTCCAAAAACAGCGAAGTTCCTTGATGATATTAAAACACTTGGATTCCGTACAGCCTTCCAGGGTGGATTGTCGTTCAACATCAACGATCTCATCATCCCTGAAGTAAAAGCGGAATTGGTGGAGAATGCGCAAGGTGAAGTAGATGAAGTGTGGGATAGCTACAACATGGGTTTGATCACCAACAACGAGCGTTACAACCAGATCATCGATATCTGGAGCCGTGTGGATACACGTGTAACAGAAACGTTGATCCGTGAAATGGCTTCTGATAAGCAAGGGTTCAACTCAGTGTACATGATGCTTGATTCAGGTGCACGTGGTAGTAAGCAGCAGGTAAAACAGCTGGCTGGTATCCGTGGTCTGATGGCGAAACCACGTAAGAGTGGTTCTACCGGAAGTGAGATCATCGAGAATCCTGTATTGAGCAACTTTAAAGATGGCTTGAGTGTATTGGATTACTTTATCTCTACCCACGGTGCCCGTAAAGGTTTGGCCGATACTGCCTTGAAAACAGCGGATGCCGGTTACCTGACCCGTCGTTTGGTTGACGTTGCACAAGACGTTGTGATCAAAGATGAGGATTGCGGAACACTGCGTGGTATTGCAACAAGTGCATTGAAAGATAACGAGGATATTATTGAACCACTGAGCGATCGTATTGAAGGACGTACATCATTACACAATGTGTACGATCCGGTAACAGATGCATTGATCATCAGTGCCGGCGAAGAAATATCACCTGCCATTGCACGCCAAATTGAAGAAGCAGGTATTGAAACGGTTGAAATACGTTCAGTACTTACCTGCGAAAGCAAGCGGGGTGTGTGTGTGAAGTGTTATGGTAAAAACCTGGCAACAGGTGCAACTGCACAAAAAGGTGATGCGGTAGGTATCATTGCTGCACAGTCAATTGGTGAACCTGGTACTCAGTTAACACTCCGTACCTTCCACGTGGGTGGTGTTGCCGGTTCTGCATCAGTAGAATCTTCATTGTTGGCGAAGTTTGATGGTACCATCCAGTTCGATGGATTACGTACTGTAACTACAACCAACAACGAAGGTGAAAAAGTACAGATGGTTATTGGCCGTACTGGTGAAGTAAGGATCATGGATTTAAAGAACGATCGCTTACTTATTACCAACAACATTCCTTACGGTGCAACATTAACCGTGAAGGAAGGACAGCAGGTGAAGAAAGGTGATTCGATCTGTAAGTGGGATCCGTTCAACAACGTTGTTGTTGCTGAAATTGCAGGTACCATCAAATTTGAAAATATTCTGGATGGTATCACCTTCCGTGAGCAGGCCGATGAGCAAACAGGTCACCGTGAGAAAGTGGTAATTGAAACAAAAGATAAGACCAAGATCCCTGCGTTGATCGTAGAAGGAGCGAAAGAAACAAAATCATACAACCTGCCTGTTGGATCACACATTGTGATGGAAGAAGGAGATGAGGTAATTGCCGGTCAGGTGTTGGTGAAAATCCCACGTGTACTTGGTAAGCTTCGTGATATCACCGGTGGTCTTCCTCGTGTAACTGAATTGTTTGAAGCACGTAATCCAGGTAACCCTGCCATTGTTTCTGAAATTGATGGTGTGGTAAGCTTTGGTAACATCAAGCGTGGTAACCGTGAGATCATTGTAACCAGTAAGGATGAAGTGGTGAAGAAGTATCTTGTACCTCTTACACGCCAGATCCTTGCACAGGAAGGTGACTTTATTAAAGCGGGTGTGCCGTTAAGTGACGGACAAATTGCACCGGCTGATATCCTCACCATCAAAGGACCGTTTGCAGTACAGGAGTACGTGGTAAATGAGATCCAGGAAGTATATCGTTTACAAGGTGTGAAGATCAATGATAAGCATATTGAAACCATCGTTCGTCAGATGATGAAGAAAGTGGAGATCATTGATGCAGGTGATACGAAATTCCTTGAAGAAGATCTCGTAGATCGTTTCGAATTCAACGAAGAGAACGATCGCATCTTCGACAAGAAAGTTGTAACCGATCCAGGCGACAGCAACAAGTTCCGTCCGGGACAAATTGTTACACTGCGTGAGTTCCGTGAAGAAAACAGTATCCTTCGCCGTGCCGATAAAAAGCTGGTAGAAGTAAGAGATGCACATTCTGCAACGGCTCAACCGGTATTGCTGGGTATCACCAAAGCTTCACTGGGCGTACAAAGCTGGATCTCAGCTGCATCGTTCCAGGAAACAACCAAGGTGTTGAGTACGGCAGCAATTGAAGGTAAAACCGATGAATTACTCGGCTTGAAAGAGAACGTAATTACCGGTCACCCGATCCCTGCAGGCACAGGCTTACGTGAATTCGAGAACATGATCGTTGGTAGCAAAGAAGAGTATGAATTACTCCTTACTACCAAAGAAGCCATGAGCTTTGATGAAGAAGAATAAGCAATCGTTGAATGATAGTGCAAAGTCCCTCCGCCTCAGTGGAGGGACTTTTTTGTTTTACATACTGCTGTATAATCAATAGTCCTGTTGTTTGCTGGCAGCTGGTAGCGAATAGCTGGCAGCTTTTCTTCATGTTAACGCTTTCTTAAAAAGCATTTCGTTTTTTTACACTCAAACGAAATCCTTTACTTTGCCCACCTGATTATGAAAAGTATTCAAAGCATTTTACTGGGAATTATAGCAGCAGCAGTGGCTGTGCTTTATGTATTGCATTTTAGCGGAAACAAACCAAAAGAAACAATTGGTTCCGCAGTGAAGAAAGACAGTGCCGACGCAGTTGAGCAACACATTCGTGTTGCTTACATTGATCTGGATACGATCCAGAAGTACTATGAATTCTTCAAGTTAAAGAACGATGATATTGAACGTGAGAAAATACGTTACGATAACCAGATCCAGGGCGACTTGAATAAACTGGAGCGTGACCGTATTGAGTTCCTCAAAAAAGGACAAGCCATTACACAATTGGAAGCAGAGAAGTTTCAACAGGAATACCAGACACGTTACCAGCAAATTGGCCAGCGCCAGCAAACACTGCAAGGGCAGCATCTCGAAAACCAGGCAAAGGCCATTGATGAAATTCAAAAACGGATCAACGAATACCTGAAAGAATATAACAAGCAGGGGAAATATAATTTCATCTTCTCTACACAGGAAGGCAACCCAACGCTTTACTTCAAAGACACAGCCTTCAACATTACCAGCGAAGTTGTAAAGGGGTTGAACGAAACATACAAGCAAAGCAAGAAGCAATAGCCGTTTCGAATTAATTCTTATCTTCCGTTTCACTAATGATACAATATAGTTGTATCAAACGTTATCTGCCGTAAAACAAACGTGCCTGTTACGGATGCGTAAAGTTTTAGGTTGCATTGCATTCATTTGAAACGAAACAATTGCTATGAGCGCTACACAACAGGAATTTAAACCATCCTTAAGCTTACTCGATGCTACTATGGTGGTAGCAGGTTCTATGATCGGTTCGGGCATTTTTATTGTAAGTGCCGATATTACACGAAACGTAGGCAGCGCCGGCTGGTTGATCGTTGTATGGCTGCTCACCGGTTTAATGACCCTGATCGCCGCCGTTAGTTATGGTGAACTGAGTGGCATGTATCCAAAGGCCGGAGGGCAGTATGTATATCTCAAAGAGGCCTACAATCCGTTACTTGGCTTTTTATATGGCTGGAGTTTTTTTACGGTAATACAAACAGCAACCATTGCAGCGGTTGGTGTGGCGTTCTCCAAATTTCTTGCTTATCTGATTCCCGGTGTAAGCGAAGATCTTGTTGCACTTGATCTCGGCTTTATTTTAATATCGCCTGCACAGCTTGTGTCCATTGCATTGATTGTATTACTAACGTACATCAATACACGTGGCGTAAAAGAAGGGAAATTCATCCAAACATCATTCACTGTTACCAAGCTGTTGAGTTTGTTTGGTCTCATTATTTTTGGGTTGATCTTTTTGAAACCCGATGTGTGGAGTGCCAACTGGAGCGATGCATGGAATCTGCAATCATTAAGTCCGGATGGAAGCATCGGCAGTTACACAATGATCGCTGCATTGGGTGCCATTGCTGCGGCCATGGTAGGTTCCATTTTCAGCAGTGATGCATGGAACAATGTAACATTCATTGCAGGTGAAATTAAAAATCCAAAACGAAATATCGGGCTGAGTTTATTTTTAGGTACATTGATCGTTACCATCATTTATGTGTCGGCAAACATTATGTACACTGCTGTATTGCCCTTGCAGGAAATTGCATCAGCAGAAAAAGACCGTGTTGCCGTTGTAGCTTCCAATGTAATCTTTGGAAATGCAGGTACCATCATTATTGCACTCATGATCATGATCTCCACCTTCGGCTGTAACAACGGATTGATTCTGGCTGGCGCAAGAGTGTATTATACCATGGCAAAAGATGGCTTGTTTTTTAAACAGGCAGGCGAGTTAAATAAATTTGCTGTACCGCAATGGAGCTTGTGGGTACAATGCATTATTGCCTGTTTGTGGAGTGTAAGTGGAAAGTATGGTCAGTTGCTGGATATGATTTCGTTTGTGGTGGTATTGTTTTACATGCTTACCATTGCAGGGATATTCATCCTTCGCAAAAAACAACCCGACCTGGAACGGCCTTACCGTGCATTTGGTTACCCGGTGCTGCCGGTAGTGTATATTTTGATGGGGCTCACATTCTGTATACTCCTCATTGTATTTAAGCCGGAGTTTACATGGCCGGGTTTAATTATTGTATTAATCGGCATACCGGTGTATTATATGGCGGTAGCCAGTAAAAAGCGAACAGCGTAATATGTCGTCAGTCAATATCGATCAGTTGTTTGAAAAAATGTCGCACCTCAAAGTTGCTGTTATCGGCGATGTGATGCTTGATAATTATGTGTGGGGACATGTAGAGCGGATTTCGCCGGAAGCACCCGTTCCCATTGTTACAGTTGATAAAAAAGAAAACCGGATCGGTGGCGCATCAAACGTTGCGTTGAATATTGCATCGCTTGGTGCAAGTGTATCCATGATCAGTGTGGTAGGAGCTGATGATGACGGAAAACAATTACAGCAGTTACTGCAGGAGAAGAATATTAAAACCGATTTTTTGCTCAGCAGCAGTAAACGCATTACCACCAGTAAAACAAGGATCATTAGCCGTAACCAGCAAATGATGCGGTTGGATAATGAAATGACCACCGACCTTGGTTATGAAGATGAGAACAGACTCATCCTTGCACTGCAAACATTTATTGCACAGGAAAAACCGGATGTTCTCATTTTTGAAGATTACAACAAAGGTGTGTTGACCGAAACGGTGATTCAAAAAGCAATTGATCTGTGCAGGCATCACGGCATTGTTACAACAGTTGATCCCAAGCGGAAAAACTTTTTCAGTTACAAAGGGGTGGATGTGTTTAAACCTAACTTGAAAGAAGTAAAAGACGGGTTGAATCTGCTCACCGATGAAGTGAACCCTGAATCCTTACAACAAATTCACCGCCAGCTAAAAGAACAACTGCAACATCATACTTCTTTTATTACACTGTCTGAAAAAGGCGTGTATTACGAAAACGAAACGGAAGCAGACATCATTCCTTCGCATCGCCGTACCATTGCCGATGTAAGTGGCGCAGGCGATACTGTGATAGCTGTTGCATCGCTGGTGTACACGGCTACAAAAGATGTAAAACTGATGGCGGAAATTGCCAATATAGCAGGAGGCCTCGTATGCGAAATAGTGGGCACTGCAGCCATCGACAAACAACAGTTGCTGCGTGAAACACATACATTACTTGGCTGATTGTTTGGCTGCTATTTCGGTGAGGTAACGCTGGTAATCCACAAATACTTCGAAGAATAATTTCACCGCTACGAAAATGATCATGAAAATTTTACCGGCACCAAAGCTCAGGAACATTCCACCTACGATCACAACAAATTGCTGAACAAAAATGCGCAGGTAAGGCGACATCATGATCTGCAGATTCCCCGTTTGCTTATAACCGCCTTTGATAATAAACTCGATGATCATCTGCAACAGATAGATCCCTGCAAAAAGAAGAAATAAGATTTTACTGTACGAATCAAGCAGGGTAGGCAGCGATTTGATCAATTGCAATGGACTTCCATTTGGCATCAGATTACTTACTCCTAAAAAGATCATCAACTGTACAAATACAAAAATACCAAAGTGGAAAATGAAAAACAGGATCATCCCGATGCTCACTCCAAAGCGGCCTTTTCCCGGCGGCGTTCCGTTCTCATCTTTACGTAAAAGAGGTAATAGCCCCATCTTTAAAATGGTAACAATACCTATCAACACACTTTCAAAGCAATAAATGAGGAATAGTTGCCGTGGGTCCCAGTCAAACATCCATACACCTGCAAGTGGAAGCAGGTTCATTAAAATAATTGCATAATCAGCAGTTGTTGGTTGTTGCTTGAGGTAAGGATTCATTCGATGGTTTCTTGATTTACTGTTTAAAGTTAACCATTCTGTATAGTATTGCGCAGGAGTGGGTAGGGAAGTTTATACATGGCGCTGATTTGTGCCACTGCAATTCCTGAAACCTCAGTTGCCTTCCAGTATCCGTTTCTTTGTGTTGGTTAACATTCCTTCTTTTATGCCAACAATATGTTCAATTTGTACTTTGTTTTTAAACAGTAGCAATTGCGGAAAAATGTCAGATTTTTTCTTCAGCCGGTAATTGAGGATCGTATTTGTAAAGGTTGGGTACTTGCCGGCTATATCGTTCATGTAGTTGATGATACTGTCTTTCGGCTGGTCCATGATCAACACAATGTCGCAACGATCTTTACATTCCTGCAGCACATCTAAATTTTGCAGCAGGTATTTTGAGTAACTGCAGCCTACACCGCCATAGATAATTACGGTGTAGGGTTTGCTCATTTTTTTGATATCGTAATTCCCGGATACAAGTGCAGTTGTGTCGAGGTCAGGAAATCTGTTTTGACCGGAAGTGCTGGACACAGCAATCGAAATGCTGATCAATAAAACGAGAAATCTTTTCATAGCATTCGAGTTGATAATAAAATATTCATAATAGGTGGCTCAACTTTTTGTTCCTGCAAGTAAATAAAATACCTGGTTAAGCTATTGTGAAAATTTCCTTTAGAAATTTGTTTGATCGGGCTGCGAAAACAAAAGTTCTGCGTACTGCTTAAAATAACAATTCACATATTGGCGCTTGGTATGGGGGCAATTTATACCTCAAATGTAGAAAAGGGAGAGTGGTAGGCCTGTGAACTTTTCAATGTATGAATGCCCTGATTTTTGTAGTTGAATTTCCATTGGATTTTTCTTTTTCTGTTTGTCTGGTCATTATACATCCACTCCGCTTGGTTTAATTTTGCACTTCACTTGGCATTACCGCCAGGTAATGGCTTTGTGATGACCGGGATTTGAAAATGTTTATGGAGTAATTGTCAATTTGTCCAACAATTTCAAAAACATCAGATTTCCATTTAGTCAACTTTATTTTGTCCAAGTCAACAGGAAGTTGTCCGAGTATAATTAATTTGATTTTTACTTTACTCATTTGTTGTCTGTCTTTTTAGCATGAGGCATAACGGTTAACAGCTTTATGCAGTTGTGGTATTCCGTGTTCCGTCAAGCCCCGAACCAAAGGTGATTAAAAAGCTGTCTCGTCCTAAAATTAGTTGACTGGTTTGGTTAATTAATCCTGTTATTGGTTTACTAAGATAATTGATCCTAAAATAGGTTGATGAATAAAGTTGAGGATGCAGTGCGCAGGCAAAAAATACCT
>JAEYWX010000028.1 GCA_023428755.1 Bacteroidota bacterium | reverse complement strand
TGCTAATGTTTCGGAGCGTTACCCCCGCACATAAGAGACTTTCACTCTCTGGCTTTCTCAGTTCTAAGAACTATATTTATCATTCAGGGCACACACAGCAGTTTGGCAAAATGGCGGCTGACATGCTTCTATGAAACATTTGTGCAAGGTTCAACAGCAGTAATTCTAATGAACATTTGTGCTAAAAATCCGCCACATCGCCAAGCCGAAAACCGTTGTACGCAACTACAAGAGACCATGAAGTACTATATAATATCGTATAAAAAAAGACCACTTGGAGAGAGCGGAGAATCTTGCAAATCGGATTATGATTTGTCAAATGCGTGCGCTGATTGTGGAACTGGAGCTAAATTGACAGGAAACATAAGAGTAAAAGGATTCTCAAATATTAAAAAGAATTTTTTTGAAACGCTCGATGGAGACTATATCATTTCGGCAAAACTTTATAACCTGATTCAAGAGAATTTTATTGACTTTGAATTAAGACAAGTGATTGATTCAAAAAACAACTATCTGGATTTCTATCATTTTAAAGGTGATGCGATATTACCCAGATTTAAAAAGGGTTCATCAGGATTTGTAATTGAGGGGCAATGTCAAACCTGTAAACGGAATGGATATTTTACTGATGCTGAGATTGGCAATTTGGAGAAAAATATTCCGACAGTTATTCATCCATATACACTCAGGTATGATAAACTTGATTTCGAAAATTATAAATCCGACTTGATTTTAAATACATGGGAGTGTTTCGGACTTTCAAATAGAGTTGCAACAGAAAAGTATGAAATAAGATACGCAAGACCATTGACTATTGTAAACGAAAGGATAAAGGATCTATTTGAAAGGAAAAAGCTAAAAGATATTGAGTACGAACAGATAGTAATTGAATAAACAACAACACCTCCTTATGGCGCAAACGTTTCGCTTGTGCCTGATCATTACATCTAAAAATTCAATACAACTTTTTAAACACAAGCGAGGCACTTGCGCATTCCCGAGAAGCGTTACAGAACGGGCAGCGTTTTACTATCAATTGCACATCAACAAGAATCAAATTCTCAGCAACAAAAATGCCCGATGTCTCAACAGCATACTGACATTAAAGAAAAACCCTGTGCTGCCATTCTACGTGCAGCACAGGGTTATAAAAAAAGCCTGCTGTTATCAGGATTTTACCCTGGTCAGTTTCATTTCGCCTCTTGTGCTTTTCAACACAATTTCATTTTCATTCACCAGTTCGCCGGTGCTTTCCATTTTACGGTCGTTGATTGAAATGCTGAAGCTGAATTTCTTTCCATCCACTTTTCCTTCTTCCAGTTCACGTTCGCCAAACTGGGTTTTCCAGGTCCCTTTCAATACAGTTCCTTCCACTTTAAACGTGTAGGTAATTTCCATCACACCGTTGGGGGTTTCACGGGTGCCTTTCCAGTTACCGTCAATTCCGGTTTGTGCATAGCTGGCGGCAACAAAGCCAACAACAAATAAGAGGCTGAACAAAATTTTCATGACAAGTTGCTTTAATAGTTAATGAAGATTTGAAAATTACCAATTACAGACGACAGAACCTCCGGCAACTTGCAGGTATGGTTCATTTCTTTTCAATTTTTTTTGTTGCATTATCTGTTGCGGTAACATTGATGCAACTTCCAATGTAACAGACCAACTAACCAAACCTCCGGGGTTTTTGAAAACCCCGGAGGTTTTACGCAAACTATTTTACGAGCCGCTTGACATAGCCTTCCATATTGTTTACCTTATAGGTCTTAAACAACCAGGTTATGAAAAAGATATGCTTGTTCCTTTTGCTGTTTGCAGTTGCAACACAACTCCCCGCACAAACCAAACCCTACAATGTGGTGTTTGATCTTACCACGGCTGATGCCGACGTGCATGCACGGGTGGTACGCTGGATCAATGGTATTAAGGATGCTCATCCTGATGCCAACATTGTGGTGGTATTTTACGGCAAATCGCTGCCCATGGTAACAAGCCAACGATCCACCGTTGCTGAAGGACTACGAAAGATCATTGCGGCAAAAAAAGCAACGTTCAGCGTTTGTGAAGTAGCCATGCAGGTACATGCAATTAAAAAAGAGGATCTCATACCCGGTGTGCAAACCGTACCCGACGGCATTTATGAACTGGTGAAAAAACAGGCCGAAGGTTACGGGTATATTAAAGTGGTGAATTAGAAAACAACCGGATTCCCGCAAACCAAATCATCAAACATTCTCTTTATTTTTACAGCAAAAATCAATTGCCGGAAAAATAGCAACACCTGTATGTTTAAATCAAAAAAGTTTCTTCTTATTTACAGCATCATCCTCTTTCTTCTCTTCATTTTTTCGATTGTAGAAATAACGATCAACTGGAATCGATTGATGGAGACCAACCGCATGCGTTTATTTATCTTCATTGTATGGAGTATTCTATTCGCTTATAAAGCCATCGACAATTTTCTTGAGTGGCGCAATTATGGAAAGTCACTAACGAAAGAAGAGTAAGTTCATCCATTTTGCCCAATCTCCAAACAGCAATCGTTTGCAGATTATATCAGAGGCCATATCTTTCAATGGAAAGTTTATTTTCGTGCAAGCTATTTATTACGGCTTTACAGGTTCCAATCCCGGCGATATAAACAAAAGCCGTTGCACCGGATGATATGAAAACAAAAATAATTCATTAACAAAAGAACCATGTAAAACAGAATTATGTAAATTGATTTTTTAATTAAGAAAACATCGGTACTATTTCTATCACAATCGTAAAACGTATTTGCCGGAACCTGTACAGTAGTGATAAGTTTAACAATGACAATTTTAACCAAGCAAAACAAACCTGTAACACTTCAGAAATTCAGCAAGAATGATCTTGAATCGCTGCTCCATTACCTTCAGCAATTAAGTGCTGCTACTGCAAGGCATTTTCAGCCACATCCTTTTTATAGAGAGGCTGTGATTGGTTTTTATGATGAACCTGAACATGAAGCATGGATTGCAATTGATCCGTCTACCAACAACATTATCGCCTATACCGTTGTAAAAAAAGGATACCTTCAACACGATTATCCACGCCTGCAACAATATGGGGCAACGATTGCGTATAATGAATGCTACAGCATTGCTCCTTCTGTTACCGATGCATGGCAAAGTGTAGGTGTTGGCCAAATAGTATTCGATCATGTGCTGGATGAACTGAAGAAAAGAAATGCAAAGCAACTTATTCTTTGGGGTGGCGTGCAACTTGACAATACCAAAGCCATTCGTTTTTACTACAAGAATGGCTTTCGTTCCCTGGGACATTTTCAATACAATGGATTGAATGAAGATATGATGTTAACGTTGTGAATTAGTTTCGTTGAACACACTCCGTTTTCTTCTTATTTTCAGTTACAAATCACCACCAGTTATGCATGCAGGACGCCAGTACTCGCTGAGAGAATTTCTTTTCTGGACACGCACCGAAATTTACAAACTCATTCTGATTGCAGCGATCCCCACTGCACTTTATCAGTTTCTCGATTGGCATTGGCTCGCCATTCCCTGGGTACCCATTGCCATGATTGGTACTGCGGCTGCGTTTATTGCAGGCTTCCGTAACACACAAACGTACAGCCGTGTTTGGGAAGCACGGCAGATCTATGGCTCCATTGTGAACCAAAGCCGGGCATGGGGTATGATGGTGAAAGATTTTGTAACGGATGAAACTGCACACAAAACACTTATTTACCGCCACATTGCATGGCTCACAGCATTGCGTTTTCAGTTGCGGGAAAAAAGAGTGTGGGAAAACACGGAGAAACCTTACAATATTGAATACACTCGTTTTTATACCGTTCCGGAATGGTAAAGCAAACTGGAAGATGAGTTGAATGCGCTGCTATCAACAGAAGACACACAATTCGTTCTGCACAAAAAAAACCGGGCTACACATTTGATCAAACTCCAATCAGCACATTTAAAAACATTACATGCCAACGGTCAACTCGATACACTTTATCATGTTGAAATGGAAAACATGCTGGTGAATTTATACGAACAGCAGGGCAAATGTGAGCGGATCAAAAACTTTCCCTATCCCCGACAGTTTGCTTCCATCAATTTATTTTTCATCCGCTTGTTTATGTTGATCGTTCCGTTTGGTTTGCTGAACGAATTTCAAAAGCTGGGCGATTTGTTTGTATGGCTGAATATTCCGTTTAGTTTAATTGTTACGTGGGTGTTTATGTGCCTGGAGCGTGTGGGCGAAGCCACCGAAAATCCATTTGAAGGAGGTGCTAACGATGTGCCCATTACTGCATTGAGCCGCACCATTGAAATCGATTTGCGGGAGATGCTGAATGAAACAGAACTTCCACCACCGTTAACGGCTGTCAATAATATTTTGATGTAAGTACATCCTTCGTTGTTTTCACAAAAATTGTTAAGCTTTCCACATTCCCCATCTTCTTTGTAATAATAAATTTTGTTGCATCGTTTTTGCTATACTGTTCTTCCCGAAATGCTGCTGTTGTAAAATCCTGTTTCAACTGAACCACCGGTTAAACTCATTTTGCTATGAAGTATTGTTCAACAGTGTTTGTATTGTTGTATTTGTTTATCGTATCCTGTACTACCAACGTAACACCCGGTTCAGCCGGTAATTCAACAGGTAGCACAACCACAACAAAAAAACCAGCCGCCTCTTCAACAACCGTTCGCACAACCGGCATACGCACTATGCAAAAATATTTTCGACCGGCAGGCGAAGTGTCGGGGACTGTAAGAATTGTAATTGACAAATCTGATTTCGAGTTACGGGTGTACGATGGCAAGGGACTATTGGCCACCTACCCTGTTGTGTTTGGATTAAAACCGCTGGAAGACAAAATGATGCAGGGTGATCGGCGCACACCGGAAGGAACATTTAAAGTTGTATACAATAATCAACACAAATTGTGGCGTAAGATGTTGATGCTTGACTATCCTACTAAAGAAAGCGCAACGAAATTTAAGGTACGAAAAAGTAATGGTTTAATTCCTGCCACAGCAAGTATCGGCAATGGTATTGGTATACACGGAGTGGAAACCGGCAATGATTATTTTATCGATCGTATTTACAATTGGACGAATGGTTGCATTTCATTAAAGAATACACATATTGACGACCTGGCCCGTTATGTAAAACCCGGCACAGTAGTAGTGATTCAGAAATAGCATCAATTGATATTGCAGAGATCAATTTCGTCGGTTCCTTTTGTACTCAGAATTACTTTATTGATCACACCTTTCATGTTGTAATACACGATCATGATTCCAAAGGCCATTTGATAGGCTTCCCAGTTGGCATCTTTTACTTTGGGATTACCGAACCGCACAAAGAGATCGTCACTCTTTGCTCCTAATACAGGCACTGTAAACTTTCCTTTGAATGCATCGGTGATCACTACATAATCACGCTGTACATAAAAGCAAATGCCTTTATCATCGTAATACACACCTCCACCGCAGCCCGATTCATTGCCTTCTTTATCGGCCGAAGTAAAACAGGGAAGTTTCGCTTTGATCTGCTCGGGATCTGCATTGGGTTTGGCTTCGTTGATCCAGCCTTTGTACACATCTACTGTAATCACACCGCAGTCGGGTTTTGTTTTTAATTGAGCAGAACTAACCATTCCAATGAACAATATTGCAAACAGGAGAAAAGTATATTTCATAGAAACTCTTTTTTGGAATACAAATCTCCCGTATAAGTTTCAATTGAACAAATGAAGCTTGGCCTTTTAAGTGTTAATTGGTAGTGCAGAGATCAATGTCATCGGTTGTTTTGGTACTGATGATCACTTTATTGGAAACCCCGGCCGCATTGTAATACACGATCATGATGCCATACGCCATTTGATAGGCCTCCCAGTTTCCGTCTTTCAATTTCGGATTTCCAAAACGGGTAAACATGTTGGCTTTTTTTACACCCAACACCGGCGCTGTAAATTTCCCTTTGAACTTATCGGTGATCACAATATAATCACGCTGCGTATAAAAGCGGATGCCCTTGTCATCCAGAAAAACACCACCACCGCACACCGATTCATTTCCTTCTTTTTGAAACGAAGTAAAGCAGGGAAGTTTTGCTTTCATCAGTTCGGGATCGGCATTCGGCTTCACTTCATTGATCCAGCCTTTGTACACATCTACGGTTAACACGCCACAATCGGGTTTTACTTTTAATTGTGCTGATACAGATGCCGTGCTTACAACCATCAGCAGCAGGAAGCATATTTGTTTCATAGAAGATCATTTTCATGGTTTGCTGCAAATTCCCTGCTAAATCCATTTTTTGTGCGAAGAAGTTTTTCAGCAAGCGGAAATTTTTATCTTCACCTCATGTTTTTTCTGTTATCGAAGCTGCTTTCCTTTTTATTGTCGCCCTTTAACTGGCTGCTCATATTCGTGATCATTAGTTTTTTTACAAAAGATCAGCAGCGGAAACGCAGACGGATTATTTTCTGCATCAGCTGGTTTCTCTTTTTTTCCAACCCCTATATTATTCATAAACTTTCACTCAACTGGCAGGCAACACAAAAAACAATGCAAACAGGCGAACAATATGAAGCCGGGATTTTGTTAGCCGGTTTTGTTGGGTTTGAATTTAAGAGCAAGCAGGGCTTTTATGGCAGCGCCAGTGATCGTTTTATACAGGCAGTGCGCTTGTACAAACTCGGCCATATCAAAAAAATACTCATCACCGGTGGCAGCGGCAGTGTGTTGCGGCAGCAATACAAAGAAGCTGATTTTGTAAAAGAGCAGTTGCAGCAGATGGGTGTTTCCGGCGAAGATATACTGAGCGAAAACCAAAGCCGCAATACATACGAGAATGCAGTGAACAGCAAACAACTGCTCGACTCCCTTCAATTCAAAGGACCATTCCTGCTCATTACATCGGCCATGCACATGAAACGATCACAACAAGTGTTTACAAAAGTTGGATTAAATACGGTGGCTTATCCCTGCAATTTTACTTCCATCAACAACCCGCAATTATTCTGGAATGCCATTACGCCAACGCATCATGCATTTGAAGGATGGGATAATTATTTAAAAGAAGTGGTGGGGTTACTTGTGTATAAGATGACGGGGAAAGCCTGAAGAAAGTACGAAGTATAAAGTTGGAAGTACGAAGTAAAAAGCTGTGAGCTGCGAGCTATGAGCCAATACAGTTTTCATTTGTGTGCTGACAACAAACAGGCGGTTAGTCCTATGGGAGACCAACTACAAACTATCAACTATAAACTTATAACTTCCTTGTTTCCACCGTATGCATCTCCCCTAACTTAAACAACACTTCTTCCAGTCTGTTTTTGGGAATGCTGATCTCCACATCGCAGAATAAATTCTGCTCTTGCTTTACAACCGTACAGTTGTATTGTTTTAAAATCATCATCACATCATTCATGCGGGTGTAATCAAAATGTAATTGATAGTTTACTTCAATTTGTTTTTGAATGATAGGTGTTGTTTGCAAAGCAAGTGTAGTGGCTGTTTTGTATGCATTGATCAAACCGGGTACGCCCAGTAATGTTCCACCGAAATAACGCACTACCACCACCAGTATATTGGTGAGTTGTTTGCTGTCGATCTGGCCAAGAATGGGCCTGCCTGCGCTGCCCGATGGTTCACCATCATCACTCACACGAAATGTATTTCCATCCGTTCCCAACCGGTATGCAAAACAATGGTGCACGGCTTTAGGATGTTCTTCTTTCAGCAACTTCATCTTTGCTTTAAAATCATCAACCGAAACTAACGGATAGGCATAGGCCAAAAAACGGCTGCCCCGATCTTTAAACTCGGCTACAACAGGCTGGGAAATGGTATAGTAAAATTCTTCGTTCATGTAGTGAATGGTGAATGGTCAATTGTGAATGTTATCCGTACGCAATTAATGCAATGGCAGCAATCGATAGAATAATACCGAGCCAGTTGAGTTTCGACAGTTTTTCACGGAACATCAAAAATGCAGCCACTGTGCTGAACAACACGATACCCATGTTGTTAATGGGAATAATGGCCGAACTGTTTCCTGTAAAGGCTTTCAACACACCCATTAAGCACCAGATGGAAAAATAATTCGGCACACCAATGATAATGCCTGCAATCACTGCTTTGGGTTCAAACTTTGCACGACCTGTTGAAAACAGAAATACCAGACTGATAACGCCAATGGAAGCTGCCGCCGCAAATGCACTGATGAGATAGGCATTTTGATTGGCCGCATTGATGTAGGTTGTTTCCACATACTTGATCATGGTATCGAGCAAACCACTTCCTGCAAACAACACAACAGGCAATAGAAAATAAGCGGGCTTCACCACTTTGCCGGAAGGCTCGGTGTGATCTGCTGCCGGCCAGCAGGTAAGTACAACGGCAAGCAAGGCCACTACCACTCCTGCTACTTTGAAGGCTGTTGCAGCTTCATTATACAGGTAAATTGAAAATAAAAAAGGAATCACCAGCGACAGTTTATTTGCAACCGATGCTACTGCCACACCCATTGTTTGTGCCGTTTTTGCAATGATGTTAAACAGTACAATAAAAAAAGTGCCCATCAGCAACGCCCAGAAAAACCAGGCTTCGCTCATAACTGCTTTATTAATGGGGAAACTGCCATTCACAAACGAACCGGTTATTACACAAGTGATATAATTGAATACAATTGCCTGGAACGTGTGTATACGATATTTTTCCAACAGCTTAAACGATAGTGTAAGCCATGAACTGAAAACAATACTGCCAAGCAGAAGTAATAACATATCAGAATGAGTAATGAGTGATGAGTGATGAATTTTGATAGTATGTAATTCGATCTGTCCCGATGGATTGCTCATCGGTTGTTACAGCGTTGATCAATTGTGGCGCAGCCAATCCATCTGCAACCGAAAGTTCTTCATTGGTAATGATGCGTGCTTCATCCCACAAACCGGCATCAATAAAACTCTGCAACAGTTGTGTACCACCTTCTACCAGCACACTGTTGATTTGTTGCCGATACAATGCCTCCAGTATAGCAGGAATAACGGCTTTTTCACTTGACAACTGCAGATACTTCACATTTCCTTCTTCACTGTTTTTTATTGAATTGAAAATGATGGTTGCGGCATTGTTGTTAAACAATTTCAATGTATGTGGCAGCCGCAGTTGTTGATCCAGTACCAGGCGTACAGGTTGTTTCCCCGGCCAGTAACGGTTGGTCAATTGCGGATCATCCAGCAAAGCAGTGTTTGTACCCACAAGAATGGATGCTTCTTCACTACGCCACTGATGTACTAACCGGTTTGTTATTTCATTACTGATGTGCAGCCGCTCGGATGAACGGGCTGCGATCATTCCATTTTTGGTTTGCGCCCATTTGAGTAATATATAGGGCCGTTGCTGCTGGTGAAATGTAAAGAAGCGTTTGTTCAATGCCATACACTCCTCTTTCAACACATCAACAATCACTTCCACACCTGCTGCTTTCAGTTTTTCAATTCCTTTCCCGTTCACTTCTTCAAACGGATCACGACAACCGATCACAACTCTTGGAATTTGATGTTTGATGATGAGATCACTGCAAGGCGGTGTTTTGCCGAAATGGGCACAGGGTTCGAGTGAAACGTATAAGGTTGATTGTGCAATCCGCTGATCGGCATATCCCTCCTTCGTCGGGATGACAGCAGCAATGCAATTCACTTCTGCATGTGCCTGGCCGTATTGCTGATGCCAGCCTTCGCCAATAATCATATCATCATGCACAAGCACCGCTCCCACCATTGGATTGGGTGCCACCGAACCGGCAGCTTTGCGGGCCAGTTCGATACAACGCTGCATGTAATGTTCGTGGGTTGTCATTTGCAAGGCTGCAAAAATAGTTGTTTCGGAAGAAGGAGATAGATTTGCGTATGAACTGGCAGGAACAATATTATCTTTTGCGAAACGCATTGACGGCTGTACATGAAGTTTCGGAAGCAGAAGCCATGGCTGCGTTGGTTGTTGAACATGTTGGCAAAAGAAAGCTGAATCAAATTAAACAGGAGGAGGTACATGCTGATGAAGCCAGAAGGATTGAACAGATACTGCAACAATTGCTCACCCATCGTCCGTTGCAATATGTGCTGAACGAAGCCTGGTTCTATGGTTTGAAGTTTGAAGTCAATGAAACTGTATTGATTCCCCGACCGGAAACAGAAGAGTTGGTGGATTGGATTGTGCAGGAAGTGAAAAGTGGAAAATGGAAAGTGAAAAATGAAGAAAGTAAGAAGTACGAAGTTGGAAGTACGACTCCACAACTCACCACTCACAACTCACCACTTACCCTCCTTGACATTGGTACCGGCAGCGGTTGTATTCCCATCGCCATTAAAAAGAATCTACCTGAAGCAGATGTTTCGGCCATTGATGTTTGCAGCGAAGCATTGCATACCGCCATTACCAATGCGGTGATCAATGAAACAGATATCCGCTTTCAATTAGTTGATTTTTTGGATGAAAGCAAATGGGGTGAATTAGGAAAATACGATATCATCGTCAGTAATCCTCCTTATATCAAAACAACAGAGGCCAACAGTATGAGCCAACATGTGCTGGACTTTGAACCACACAAAGCCTTGTTTGTACCAGATGAAGATGCGTTGTTGTTTTATCGCAAGATCGCCGACTTTGCGTTACAGCATCTGCAGCTAAACGGTGCTGTGTATGTGGAGATCAATCAGCAGTTGGGACAAGAAACCGTTACACTCTTTCAACAAAAAGGATTTACTGTTGAATTACGGAACGATATGAGTGGAAATCAAAGAATGGTGAAAGCAAGCCGACAGCCTTTAGCTATTAGCCGACAGCCGATTCACTACTAATTACTATCCACTAACCACTACCGGCTGTTTTACTCCACCCCTTTCTTATCCACACTCATCACCGCTTTTACACCTAACCGATCGGCGGCACGGAGCACGGCTGCAAAACTTTCAATGGTGGCGTTACGGTCGGCATTGATCACAATGCTCACTTCTTCACCACTGTTGCGTTTGGCACTGATCATTTGTGAAAGAGTGGTATCCATCAGCAGAGGATCAACCGGTTTGGAGCCCACATAAAAACGATTGGTTGCATCAATGGTAACCACCACGGTTTGCTTACTGCGGGTATTGCTTTTGGCCTTGGGCAACGATGCTTTCCGCACATTGGGATTGGCCAGCGTAGATACAATTAAGAAAAACATCAACAGGATGAACAGGATATCATTCAACGCATCTGTAAACACCTCCGATGACTCTGCTCGCTTCTTTCGTAGATTCATACGTTAGGATTTAACGGGTTGGTTCCTGTAATACATCGAGAAAATCGGCAGCAGATGCCTCCATTTTATTAACGGCCTTCTCTACCTGCGTATGCAAAATATTATGAAGCATATACGCAACCAATCCTATCACCAAACCGGTAATAGAAGTGATGAGTTTTGTATAAATACCACCGGCAATCGTACTCAGTTCATATTCACCGGTTGCGTTGATGTTAAAGAAGAGCTGCATCAAACCCACCAGTGTTCCTACGAAACCAAAAATGGGTGCGATCTTGGAGATCACCGAAAGAATATTCACATTCCGCTCCAGTTTATACATTTCCAGCTGTGCCACATTCTCCATGCTGTTTTCAATGGAATCAATGGGCTTGCCGATACGTTGTAATCCTTTATCGATAATACGTCCAACAGGATTGGCTGTATTCCGGGCAAAATTGCGGGCAGCTGTTACATTGCCGCTCAAAATATTATCACGAATAATGTTCATGAAATTGGCATCTACTTCCGTTGCTTTTTTAATGGCCATCCAGCGTTCCACAAACACATATACCGTAGCAATGCTTAACAAAAGCAGGGGAATCATGATCCAGCCCGCCTGCACCAGCAGGTCAATCAGGTGGATCTCTTTTTTAGGAACGGCCTGTGCAGCACCGGCATTCGTTAATGTGTCAACGGCGTTCTGTACCTGGAGAAGAAAGAAATTCATACTGTTCAATGGTTTTAGTAATCACATTCAGCTTTTACCGAATGCAAACAAATGTAAATCTTGCAGGTCAACTTAACGTGCTGATCTGCTGTTTATTTTCCACAGTCAAATATGCGTCCATGTTTTAACGATTTGTGTTAGAGGAAAGCTAAAAGAAGCTGCGAGCCAAGAGTTACGAGCTGTGAGCCAATATAAAAGCTAAAGGAAGCCGATAGCCGGTAGTAGATAGTCAATAGCCTCAACAAATTGAAATGAGTCTTGTTTCAATTACTGCCGACTAACCACTCACCACTACCGGCTATAGACTACCGGCTATCGGCTATCAACCAGTAGCTTCTCTCCTCTTTGTCGTTTCCTGTACTTCAGTTACCTTCGCTGCCGATAATTTTCAAATTACTGCATTTTCAAATTTTCAAATTCTTTGTATGGCATACGATGTAATTGTTCTCGGTAGTGGCCCTGGTGGTTATCCCGCTGCTATCCGTGCTTCTCAGCTTGGTTTTAAAGTGGCAATTGTTGAAAAAGAAAGTCTTGGTGGTGTTTGTTTGAACTGGGGTTGTATTCCCACAAAAGCATTACTGAAAAGTGCACAGGTGTACGAATACATGAAACACAGTGCCGATTATGGCATTACTTCAAGTGGTGTACAGCACGATTTTGGTGCGGTGGTAAAACGCAGTCGTGGTGTGGCTGATAAAATGAGCAAGGGCGTTACTTTTTTGATGAAGAAAAACAAGATCGATGTAATCATGGGTTACGGAAAAATTGCCGGCAAAGGCAAACTGGAAGTAACAGCGGCCGACGGAAGCAAACAAACAGTAGAAGGAAAATATATCATCATTGCAACTGGTGGACGCAGCCGTGTGTTGCCTTCGATGCCACAGGATGGTAAAAAGATCATTGGCTATCGTGAAGCAATGGTATTGCCGCAACAACCCAAATCAATGATTGTGGTGGGTAGCGGTGCCATTGGTGTTGAGTTTGCTGATTTCTATAACAGTATGGGTACAAAGATCACCATCGTGGAATATATGCCACGCATTGTACCGGTTGAAGATGAAGATATTTCGAAAGAACTCGAAAAACAGTTCAAGAAAAAAGGCATCAGCATCATGACCAGTGCTGAAGTAACAAAGGTTGATACATCGGGCGCAGGAGTAAAAGCAACTGTGAAAACAGCTGCCGGCGAACAGGTACTGGAAGCGGATATTCTGTTAAGTGCAGCCGGTGTTGTTGCCAATATTGAGAATATCGGGTTAGAAGAAAACGGCATCAAAACTGATAAAGGACGAATTGTTGTTGATAAATATGGTGCAACATCGGTTGCCGGCATTTACGCCATTGGCGATGTGGCTCCCGGTCAGGCGCTGGCTCACGTGGCAAGCAAAGAAGGGATCAATGCTGCTGAACACATTGCTTACATGGAAAAGAAACACAACCATGCACCCGAAGCAATGGATTACAACAACATTCCCGGCTGTACGTATTGCACTCCTGAAATTGCTTCTGTTGGTTATACCGAGAAAGCAGCTAAGGATGCAGGCTACGAAGTAAAAGTGGGCAAGTTTCCATTTATGGCCAGCGGTAAAGCAAGTGCTGCTGGTGCAACAGAAGGTTTTGTAAAAGTAATCTTCGATGCAAAGTATGGCGAGTTCCTCGGTGCTCACATGATCGGTGCCGGTGTTACTGAAATGATCGCAGAGGTAGTTGTGGCACGCAAGCTTGAAACAACTTATCACGAAATCCTGAATGGTGTACACCCTCACCCAACCATGAGTGAAGCGTTGAAAGAAGCAACAGCTGTTGCGTATGGTGAGGCGATTGATATTTAATCAAGTTTTGATCAATAATACAAAGCCTCCGTTTTTCACGGAGGCTTTTCGTTTTAAAAACATTTCGGCACTAATGGGAATCAATATTCCTTTTCTTTAAGCCTTATCTTGAAACACAACTACTGCCGGTACAGCTGCCACTTATGCTTTATTTTCGTTTTCATACTGCGCTACCGAAGCAGTTGTACATATCCTTTTTTCAAAACAGGATTTCCCTGTAAATCGATCGCCTGTACTTTCCATAAAAACGTATCCGGATTCTGCATCACACCTTTCACCTTTCCATCCCACCCTTTGTTTATTTCTGTTGATGTAAATACAATTTGCCCCCACCGATTGTAAACCGTAAACACAAAAGATTCCATTCCTACCGGAAAAAAATTCAACACATCATTCAGTCCATCTTCATTCGGGGTAAACGCAGTGGCAACATAAATTTCCGGGCCTTTCATATAGCGAAACCGAACCGTATCACTATCACTGCAACCACCGGGGTTTTGTACTTTTAAAGTATACGTAATATCTCTGTCGGCCTGTACTACAGGATTTCGAACTGTTGCATTACTTAATCCGTATGCAGGCGACCATTCATATGTAGCAAAGCGAGGTGTTGTTAAGCCGTTGATCTGGTATGTTTCGCCAAACGACAGGATTCTGTCGGGACCTGCATCTGCTACTACTTTTTCATATATAAGAATGTCCTTCAATACCGAATCTTTACATCCAAGATCGGATTGAATAATCAGGTTAACTGCTAACGGATAAGGCTGCGCACCTGTTACCTGCGGGGTAAATGAAATACGTTCTGTATTTCCAATTACAGCATTTGTATTAAGAATACGCCACAAATAAGTTTGAATACTGGTGCCTGCTGCGGCCTGCGATTTGTTTTGCAACGTTATGGGATAACCCTGGCAGGTGATACCCTCCCAATCAAAATCCGGTTTCAAAGCACCGGGATACATTTTTGCAATTGTAAACACCGAATCCTTGCAACCACTTACTGTATTTTCTACAATGAGTTTTACCTGAAACGTGCCTATTTGCGGGTAGAGATAAACCGGATCTTTTGCAACGGACGTATCTTCATCATAACCAGGTATACCAAAATCCCACAAAAACGTATTCACATTGTTATTAGGATTTTCAAACAAAGCAACATTGGTTTTGCAATTAATGATACTGGCAGGTGTTTTAATTTCACAATCAAACACATCTAACTGAAAATCTTTTCTGGCTGTATTGATCATCTTTCCGTTGCGATACTCTTCAATTTGCATGGCCAAAGCAAATAATCCGGCCGATTGTGGTGTGCCTGAAATTTCGCCATTTGTTGTAATGGCAACTCCATTCCCTATTGGCTGATTAATCGTATAACCCGGTCTGTATATCAACGGAGGAAAAATCGTGGTTGCAACTGATACTTTTGAAAGTGACGAGGTAGGTCTGATCACAATTGAATCGCCATCAGCATCACGATATTGAAACCGATAGTTCAAGGGCCTTCCTTTACAAGCCATAATTACCGAATCAACTACAGAAACAGGGCTGTTATTATTCGCAATTGAATCATGCGAGGGAATAAAAGCTGCAAACGTAAATGCCTGGCCGGGAACCGGCACATTATAAATCAACTCAGAACCAAAATTATCCGGTGCGGCTGTAAGATTGGAAATACCGTTTCTGCAACAGGAGTTATAATAAATCGTATATCCTTCGGGGCTTGCGGCTAAATCTACTTGACGGATAAATGTATACTCTTCAATACAGGTTTGCGGTTCGTTTACAACACAATAGCCCATTTTTGATTTTGGAAGAATCCGCTTTATTGGATCAGACAAATCAACTTCACGATAAATTAAAGGATGTGTGTTTTTGGAAAGGTCAAGTGAGTTGATAATTTTCAATACAGGATCATCAAATTCTGCAGGATTAGCACATTCACGGTAAACCTTTAATCGAAACTCATAGGTATAAGAACCTCCACCGGAGCTAACCAGTCGGTAGGTTAACTCGCCTCCAAGAAATTGACCAGCCTTTCCAATAACGGGCATCATTGAAAAAAACAGAGCAATAAAAACCGGCGTAATGCGACTCATAAAATGAACATTAAAAATAATGCGTTTTCATGTATTATTCTGAATAAGAAATGCATTAACTCACCATCCAACCACCCTATCAACCGCTGCAAAGAAAGCTTTCTGTTTTTAGCCTGAGTTTGGTATTTTCAGGCAAATTCTAAAACAAAACGCATGAGAAAGTTCTTACTCTTTTTGTTTGCTGCCTCCACACTGGCTGCAACTGCACAGGAAGAAAAAACCGACCTGGACATCATCAACAAAATCATCAATGAAGGCACTGTTAATTCGCAGATCATGAACATTGCGTTTCATTTAACGGATGTAAGTGGTCCACGTCTTACCAACTCACCCGGCTATTACCGGGCAGCCGATTATGCCATTGCCGAAATGAAAAAATGGGGCGTTGATAAAGCTGCACTCGAAGCATGGGGCGATTTTGGGAAAGGCTGGCAGTTGAAAAAAAGTTATATCGCCATGACGGCCCCTTACTACAAACCCATGATCGCTTATCCAAAAACATGGACACAAAGCACCAAAGGTTTGCAAAAAGCAGAAGTGGTGGTGATCAATGTAAAAGACTCAACTGAGTTAATGCAATACAAAGGGAAGCTGGCTGGAAAAGTAGTGCTGATGAACCGTGTGGATGAATACAAGCATAGTTTTAAACCTGATGCAAATCGTTATACAGATGAAGAGTTAAAGAAAATGGCTGATTACAAACCACAGCCTGCAACTCCACGCTCCGGTGGTAACCAGGGAAATTTTGCACGTTTTGGTGCAGCGCAACGGTTGAACACATTGATCAAACAACTCATCACCGATGAAGGCGCAGCCGCCTACTTAACCAGCAGTGCAGCATCGCATGATGGTACTGTGTTTGTACAAGGCCCTGCCGGTTCACGTGTTGATTTTACCAATGGCAAACCATCTGTGTTGGAAATTGCTGTTTCGTTTGAAGACATCAAAACCATTAATCGTTTGGTGAACAATGGCACACCCGTAACAATAGAACTGGATGTACAATCGGAGTTTACCGGTAACGATACGAAAGGTTACAATGTAATTGGCGAAATAAAAGGTACTGATCCAAAACTGAAAGATGAAGTGGTGATGCTTGGCGCACACCTCGACAGCTGGCAGGGATCAACCGGTGCTACTGATAATGCAAGCGGCTGTGCAGTGATGCTGGAAGTGATGCGCATTTTCAAAGCACTCAATCTGCAACCCAAACGTACCATCCGCATTGCATTGTGGAGTGGTGAAGAACAGGGATTGCTTGGTTCAAGAGGCTGGATCAAAAACCATGTAGGCGACCGAATGACCAAAGAAGTAAAACCGGAGCAGGGAAAAATTTCTGCTTACTATAATATTGATAATGGTACCGGAAAAATAAGAGGTGTGTATTTAGAAGGTAACGCCGGCGTACAACCGATCTTTGCAAAATGGCTGGAGCCCTTCAAAGAAATGGGCGCTTCTACCCTTACATTGCAAAACACAGGTGGTACCGATCATATTTCGTTTAACGAGCTGGGTATTCCGGGTTTCCAGTTTATACAGGACGAAATTGAATACGATACACGTACACATCATACAACCATGGACAGTTACGATCACCTGATTCCCGATGATCTGAAACAGATGGCTGTAATTGTAGCAACATTTGTGTACAACACCGCACAACGTGCTGAAAAACTTCCAAGAAAGGAAATGCCGAAACCGGTGCAGCAAAACAGATGATCACAAAAAACAATTTTCAAAAGAAGCCTTGTTCGCAAGGCTTCTTTTGTTTTCATACATTTGGATGAATACAACCTACATTACTAATGAGCAAGCGGGGCAATTACATTTCCTGGGACGAATATTTTATGGGAGTGGCGTTACTCTCGGCAAAGCGAAGTAAAGATCCTTCAACGCAGGTTGGCGCCTGCATTGTAAACAGTAAAAATAAAATTGTAGGTGCCGGCTATAATGGTTTACCTGCCGGTTGTGATGATGATGAATTCCCGTGGGAGAAGCAGGGCGATTTTCTGCAAACGAAATATCCGTACGTATGTCATGCCGAGCTCAATGCTATTTTAAACAATATCGGGATGGATCTGCACGGTTGCCGCATTTATACAGCTCTGTTTCCTTGCAACGAATGCGCAAAAGCCATTATCCAGGCAGGTATTACAGAAGTAATTTTTTTGTCGGACAAATATGATGGCAGCGACCCAACAATTGCATCTAAACGAATGCTCGACACGGCCGGCGTACGTTACCGGAAAGTTGAATCAACGATCGACAGCATTGAATTATCATTTCATGAAAAGCATGTGTAAGAAAAGAAAAAGCTTGTTTAATTTTCATCAAACCCGCCATCATTTCTTTTTTCCTCACGCTGGATCTTTTGCTGATTGATACGGAAGTTCAGCGTCAACGTCATCTGGCGTGGGCGCCATAAAAAATCGGAACTGGAA
Source organism: Bacteroidota bacterium (assembly GCA_023428755.1). Classification (GTDB taxonomy): domain Bacteria; phylum Bacteroidota; class Bacteroidia; order Chitinophagales; family Chitinophagaceae; genus Lacibacter. Next base: position 38,872 of record JAEYWX010000028.1, on the reverse strand, counting down.
TAATAACCGGGTATATCAACGATCGATCTTCTTCTGCGGCTCTGCATCAGATCACGCACATTAAATGTAAGCGTACCTTTTCCTTTAAACACATCTTTCACCAAACCAAGATCAATGGAATAAATAGCCAGCGTTCTACCTTGTGTGGTAATGCGTGGCGATTGATAATTCACGGATGCCTGAAAATCCAGTTCCTTAAAGAATGTCATTCTCGAAGTTGTGCGATTGGTCCAGGAAACTGTTTCGCTTTGCAGAATGGTCGTTTCATATTGTCCGTTAGCAACAGCTCTGAAAAAGTTAACCGTACTGTTTACATTCCACCATTCAGCAAGTTTAATAGCGGCCGTCATTTCAAGTCCCAGTTCTTCTTGCGTGGAAAGATTAACGGGAATAATATTACTGATGCCCGTAACTGAATCAATGGTACGGATACGTTCTACTACACCGGTTTTATAACGGTAATACACACCCGAAAGTAAAGAACCTGTTCCCCAGTCGAGTAAATGACCTGCTTCCATCGAGTGTGTAAATTCAGGATTCAGATTCGGGTTACCAACAAAATAAACCAACGGATCAGAAAAATCAGCAAAGGGAGTAAGGTTGCGGAAGTTCGGACGGTTAATGCGGTAACTGTAACTCAACTGCAGCGTATTCTTTTCATTCAACTCATACGAAAAACTGGTGGAGGGAAACAGGTTGAAATAGGTTCGTTCATTGATCTCATTAGTTTTCAACAAACCGGTGCGCATGGCTGTTAACTCACCACGTAATCCAAACTGGTACGAGAACTTCTTTACTTTATTTGCCAGCAAACCATACACTGCATACACCTGCTCTGTAAATTCCATGTTATTATCAAATGAAGGCAGTGTAAGCCAACTGCCGGTTCCATCCTGCTCTTCCACTAAAAATTCATTTCGTATTCTGCGGATGGCACCTTTTGCACCTGTTTCAAATTTTCCATCTTTTCCAAACCCATGTATGTAATCTGTTTGCAGCAGCAGGTTATCTTCATACGCCGGATTACCCGAGCGTTGCAGCAAAGGCTTTCGTCCATCAGAAAAAGTTTGCAGATAATCCGATGCTTCTGTTTCACCACTGTTGGTCCATTTGAAATCGGTGATCCATTCACGCTCATGATCGCCGGGGAATTTCTTTGTAAGATTCAATGATAATTCGGTATCACGTTCATTGGCAGTTTCCAGATCAGTTCGCAAACTGCTGCTGGTTAATGATCCAAACTCATTGAAGTTTTCGTACAGCAAATTGCTGTTGTTATTCTCCTTCCCGCCATCGATCAAAAACGAACCTGTGAAAGTTGTATTAGCTGAAATATTGTAATCAATACCCGCCATAAAGTTTACAGAAAAATCTATTCGTGTGCGGTTGTTTGTTTGGTTGTAAATAAAACTGGTATCTGTACTGTTAAAACGTTGCGTAGATGATCCGTTGCCCGGGTTTTGACGAAAGTTGCTTCCAAAGCTGGAGAACAAATTCATTTTTTGTGTACGGTAATTGATGCTGTACGCACCGCTGAAATTAGAAGGAAATCCGGCTGTACCGGTAAAGTTGCCATTGAATCCTCTTGTCTTATTTTTTTTGAGAATGATATTGATGATACCTGTTTCTCCTGCTGCATCATAACGGGAGGATGGATTGGTAATCACTTCAATACGCTCGATCATGGCGCCTTGTAAATTGCGGAGTGCATCTGTACTGCGTAACCCCGTTAACGCCGATGGTTTGCCATCAATTAAAATTCGTACACCCTGGCTTCCACGCAATGCCACATTGCCATCCACATCAACTGTAACTGAAGGAATATTCGCCAGTATCTCCGATGCATTGGCGCCAACATTCGCTACATCCTGGTTCACATTGTACACCCGTTTATCAAGCTTCAACTCCATCAGCTTCTTTTCAGATGTAATAACAATTTCCGACATTTCCTTTGCTGCTTCTTCCAATGCAAGTGTACCGAGATTTACATTTTTTCCAGCTATCGTAATATAGTCAACTCTTTTTTCCTGGTACGAGAGATATGTTACAAGCAGATAATAAGTGCCGTTTGACAATTCAAGCGTAAACTTTCCTTTTTCATCTGTTGCTGTTGCTGTAACAAATGATGAATCGGATGTTTTATACATACTCACAGTAGCCAGGGCAACAGGTTTTCCTTTCTCATCTTTTACAATTCCATTCACTGACGAAGTTGATTGCGCATGCACCAAATTGATTGTAAAAAAAAGACAGATGATCAGTGATAATAATTTCATAACAAGAAACTCGCTATGGCATTTGTGAATTAAATAACGAAACGGGGCTTACATCTTACACAACAGCAAGCAATGCATTGTAACAAAATACCTGATTGAATGTTCAGCTATTCATAAAAGCCCGACTAAAGCCCCGCAGACGATACAAAGACGGCAAAAGGTTGCTTCGCCTTGCAGTAAATCAGGATTTTTCCCGAAAAAAGTCGGCACGGACTTTCTCGAAAAACAAGAAAATGCGATGTAAGCGGTTGCAACTGAGAATCAATGCCAATGAATAACTGAAAGTTTTATCGAATAAACGTTTACAGAAGTTTTCCCCAAGCCTGTGACTAACTTTTTCAGACTCTTGCCACGCCAAAAGTCAAATCATGAATTGCAATCAGTATTTTGCAATGTATGAAAGCCTATATCTCCATCAGCTATCAGCGCCGCAGGAGCCTTAACACCGCCATCACTGCAATTATGAGTGTTCTCGAAGACCACCAGATCGAGCCATATGTTTTCGTTGACCATTTTAAATTTGACGAATCGCAGGAAGAAGAAATGATGCGCATGGCACTTGCCGAATTAGAAAAATGCGATATACTCATTGCTGAAACATCGCACAAAGGAATTGGTATTGGCATTGAAGCAGGTTATGCAAAAGCAAAAAACAAACCTGTTATTTATTTGCGTCACAAAGAAGCCGAACATTCTACCACACTTTCAGGCTTAAGCGATCATCGTATCATTTACAGAAGTGCGGAAGATTTGCAACAACAATTAAAAGATGTTGTGAAAGATCATTTATTCGGCGAGCAGGTACTGATCAACGCCACACAGCAAGGCTGAAGAAAATAAAACTTACACTTTCTTATAATTTACACAGAAAAGTTTTTACTTTTCTACTATGTCTTTCTAAACCTCATTACGGGGAACTACTTTCATTGATCTTCACCTTTTTTTACCTCCCGCTGAATTCTGATTATTTCATCACCCAAAACAACCAATCATGCGCCATCAATTCAAGATCACAGCAATTGTATTGCTGTGCTTACTGTTTATGCATGCCTGTACAAACGAGGCAACCAACACAAACGAAACAACTTCCACAACTCCATCAGCTGAAGACAAGGTCAAAGAAGGACAACGCTTAGTCGCCATCCTCGACTGCGAAGTTTGTCATTCACCAAAACGGATGGGGCCAAAAGGACCTGAGGTAATTCCCGATCTGCGGTTTGGCGGCCATCAGGCAGGCACACAACTACCACCTTATGATGAAAACACCGTAAAATCGGGCTGGGCATTATTTGCACCCGATTTTACATCGGTTATTGGTCCCTGGGGACAATCGTATGCAGGCAATATCAGCAGCGATTCAACCGGCATTGGTATGTGGACCGAAGAACAATTTAAAAAAGTAATTCGGGAAGGAAAGTATAAGGGACTTGATAACACAAGACCTATTTTACCACCCATGCCCTGGCAAGCATACAGCAACTTAACAGATGAAGAGATCAGCAATGTATTTGCATTTCTGAAATCGACCAACCCGGTTAAGAATGTGGTACCTGCAGCAAAAATTAATCCGCCACCAGCTATGTAACGTTTATAGCAAGTAGCCGGCAGTCAAGCCGGCTATTTTATTTGAATTACTTGATGCCATACCACCAACCTGAATGACAAAAAAAATAATACTTTCACGATATGAATGGAAAGACAGAAACAAGCATCAATAAAGATCTCATTCTGCGGGAGCGGCTCGCCATCCAACGTACAAAAATGGCGAACCAAACAACATTGCTTTCATTTGTACGAACTGCACTTTATTTTTTGATTGCAGGTTTAAGTATCAAAAGCCTGCTGCAACTTGAACACAGTATTATTTTTGAAATTTCTTTTTTCGTTATGTCGTTTGGTTTATTTGTTGTGGGGATTGTCAATTATTTACGGCAACAGAAAATGATCAAAGAAAGTGAAAAGCATGTTGGTGATTATAAAGATGATTATCTGAATAAATGATTCCAATAAAAAAGGGTTAGCACACAGCTAACCCTTTCTGATAATAAAAAATTAATTATTGTCCCGCCTGTTTCACCATCAGCGCCTGTATCTGTTTCATCGTTGCTTCCATACCATTGGCACTGCCATCTAAGAAAATAATATTGCCCTTGCCGTATTCAGCAAAATTCTTCACCGCTTCTGTCCACATGCTGAAGAGAATAACGTTGGTATCCAGATTGGCCTGCTTCATTTGTTCAGCAGCTTCCGTCATACCCTTTGCTACTTCCTGGCGGAAAAGAGCAACACCTTGTCCACGTAACCGGGCTGCTTCACGCTCTGCCTCTGCAGAAATCTTAATGGCATTTCCTTCCGCTTCTGCTCCTTTGGTTTTGGTAATGAGCAATGCCTGTCCTTCGTTCTCAGCGGCAGCTTTTAAGTTATGGCTGGCCACTACCCTGCTCATACTTTCCATGATCACCTGGTCGAATGTAATATCGTTGATCTGCAGATCCTGCAAATGATAACCCCAATCTTCCAATGAATGATCGATCTCTGCTTTTACATAATCAACGATCTCACGGCGTTGTCCCAGAATTTCTGCCTGGCGTTTGGTAGCAACATAGCTACGGATATTTCCTTCAATGGTGCGTACCAATGCCTGCATCAGATCTTTATCGCTGAAAAATTTAAACGCTACTTTTTTGATCGTTTCTTCATCCGCATTTTGTACACTGTACAGCAGCATGCTTTTGAAATACACATTTGCCTGGTCAACTGTTACGGCCTGGAACTCCAGTTCAACCGACCGGTTCTGGATACTGATACGGCGAAACACCTGTTCAATAAGTGGTATTTTAAATTTCAAGCCCGGCCCGGCTACACGACGGTATTTACCGAACATTGTTACTACGGCAATGGTACCCTGGTTAACCGTGTACAAACCACCGAAGAAAATAACCAAGAGAACAAGAATGAACCAATAATTTGCAAGAAAATCCATAGTTGTATAATTTCTTACAAATTACCACAATCCATTTGATAAACGGATGAAAAAACGGCAGAAGATTTATTACCTTTCTAAAAACAACTAGCATGTCACGTTCAAAAAAAGTAATTATTGGCATACTTGCCTTTTTACCCCTTATCTCAGCAGCCATCTTTTTCATTTACTTCTTTGCAACAATTTTCCCTGAAATTCTTCGCATGGAACAGCAGCATGGCGATGTGCCGCCAGACTTTTTCTTCGGCAATATGATGGGCTTTATTGCATCGGTTATCATTCTTGTGTTTGTACAACTGGCACTTATGATCTACTTCATCATCCATACCATTAACAACAAACGGGTGAAGAATGAGGAACGGATCATCTGGGTATTGCTGTTTATTTTTGTAAGCACCATTGCCTATCCTATTTATTGGGGCATCCGCATTTGGCCCGAAGAAAAACCGGAAAGTAATTTTGTAAAAATGTAAAATAAGTTCGGCCGTTAACAGCTGATTTCTTTTTTCAACTATATTACATAAAATATCATCGTATGAAGTGAGCCATGAAAAATTATCCTTTCCCGCCTGAGTACAGACCGGGGCAGAGCTAATTGTTCTGGCGAATAACATATGGCTAAAAACAATAAAATTGAACATATGAAAATTGCACTGCTCGGCTTTTTCCTTTCTTTTGTTTTTGTATTGGAAGGAAACACTTTTTCATCTGCTCCACTTGTAAACGGTCCTGTAACAACCGAAACAGCTGTTGAAAAAAACGAAAAACCTGCTTCGTTCAAAAGCATCCGTAAAGCAACTGAAAAAAAAATTGGTCGAAAATTGAAGTTGATGGAGCGGCTTGGTCTTTGGTATTATACAAATCTTCCTGACACAGATATCGATCGAAAAAAAGCGAACAATAAAGCCATCCTTGGATTGGCATTCGGCATTGCATCGTTAGTGATCTTTCCATTGCTGGCAATTCCGGGATTCTTTTTTTCAAATGCTGCGTTAACAAGAGAAAAATTAGAACCCGGTATTTTAGAGCCTGGCAACAAAACACTGGCGAAAGTGGGGCTTATTCTAAGCCTGGTTGGCTTTCTCTATCTGATACTGGTTGTTGTTTACATTATTGTACTATTGGGTGCATGGGGAGGCTGGTAGCTTAGTTTGCTTTTTCTTCCCATACCTGCACCAACTGTACCAACATGTTGGCACTTTGTTCCATATCGTACACACCGATCCATTCGTGTTTGCTGTGAATGGCCTGCATGCCTGTAAACAAATTGGGGCACGGCAATCCCATATAACTTAACCAGCTGCCATCGGTTCCACCACGTATGGGTTCTTTCACTACGGTTAAGCCACACCGTTGGTATGCTTCCACAGCATTCGCTACAATTTCCGGATGCTGATCCAATACCTGTTTCATATTCCGGTACTGTTCTTTTACTGCAAACTCCATACTGCAGCCGGGATATTGTTGCAGTACATTTTCCGCAATTGCTTTCAGCTTTGCTTCATGTACCAACAAACCTTCTACTGTAAAATCACGTACAATAAAATCGATCGTTGCTTTTTCTGCAATGCCATTCATACTTACAGGATGCACAAAGCCCTGTCGTTTTTCTGTTGTTTCAGGACTCCATTCCGTTTTGGGAAGAGCCGTTAAAATTTCACCTGCAATTTTTAATGCATTCACTAAAATGCCTTTTGCATAACCGGGGTGAGCACTTATACCATGTACCGTTATCTTCACAGCATCGGCACTGAAGGTTTCATCTTCCAATGTACCTAATTCACCGCCATCCAATGTGTATGCAACGGTGGCACCTAATTTTTGCAGATCCACATGATCGGTTCCTTTTCCCACTTCTTCATCGGGTGTAAACAACAGTTTGATGGTTCCGTGTTTTAGTTCCGGATGTTGTACCAGATAATTAGCCATACTCATAATAATAGCTACGCCTGCTTTATCATCTGCTCCCAGCAATGTGTTGCCACTTGCTGTAATGATATCTTTCCCGATATGTTGTTTGAGATAACTGTATTTCGATACACTGATGATCTGTGTTGGATCATCGGGCAATACAATGTCTTCGCCGTTATAATTTTCATGCAGAATTGGTTTCACATTGGTGCCGCTGCAATCCGGCGCTGTATCAACATGACTGCAAAAACAAACGACCGGCACTTCTTTTTCTGTTGTAGCAGGTATGGTTGCATACACATATCCGTATTCATCCATGTGTGCATCAGTAATTCCCATTGCCAGCAATTCGTTTACCAGCATCGCTGACAAATCTTTTTGCTTTGCCGTTGTAGGCGTTGTATTACTTTCCGGGTCGCTTTGTGTATCCACCTGTACATAACGCATCAATCGCTCTGCTGTTCCAAACTTGTTTTCTACTGCCATACGCTTATTTTTGAAGCTGTAAAATAAAGGCGTTTATCTGCTTATACCAAAATCAACTGCATGCAAACATCTCCTTTGGTACAAAAAGGCTGGTTACGGGTTCTGCTTTTTATGATCGCTTACCTGTTGTTTATTTTTTTTGGCAACAGTATATTGGGCTTACTGCTGGCTTTGCTGGATGTAAACGAAAGCAATGAATCACTTTTTTACAGCAGCATATTGCTAAACTTTTTTATAGCGTTGATTCTTGTAGCATCGTTCCGCAAAGTCTTTGATCAGAAATCTTTTAAAAGCCTTGGATTTTCGTGGGATGGCTTTGGTAACGAACGGGCCGCCGGTATCCTTACCGGCATTTTACTCATTACTGTTATGGCAACTTTATTGTGGGCACTCGGATTATTGCAATGGTTTCCCGCATTTGTTGAATTACCTGATTTTGTCTTGGTTACTGTGATCATGATCGTAGTAAGTTTTGCTGAAGAGATGGTGTTTCGTGGCTATATTTTAAACAACCTGATGCATTCGATGCCAAAGCAGGCGGCGCTTTATACGTCAGCCGTATTGTTTGCAGTATTTCATTCGCTCAACCCCAATTTCAACCTCATTGCATTCATTAATATTTTTATTGCAGGTGTTTTGCTGGGCTGTAATTATATCTATACCCGCAATTTGTGGTTTGCCATTTTTTTTCATTTCAGTTGGAATTTTTTCCAGGGGCCCGTACTTGGTTTTGAAGTAAGTGGCTTAGAGCTTCCTACATTACTGGAACAAAATCTCAAAGGTTCTATTTTACTTACCGGTGGCGATTTTGGTTTAGAAGCATCGTGGCTGGCAACATTTACAATGGCGCTGATGACGATCGTTTTGTTTCTCCAGTTTCAGCGCAAGTACAACGAAGCTGTTGAATAATTATTGACAGGCGACTTGCATTTGGTAAACAGATTTTCTACTTTACTTCTTCATCAAATAACCAACAAACATGAAGAAGATTCTTATTGGCGGCCTTGTGGGCGGCATGTTGCTTTTTGCCTGGCAAACCATTTCTTTCGCAGTTGCTAATCTTCATGACAAAGGACAGGCGTACACGCCCAAGCAAGACAGTATTCTCCAATTCCTCAGCAGCACGGGCCTGGAAGAAGGCACTTATTTTATGCCCCGGCTTGAAAATGAAAACTCATCGGAAGAGATGGAAAAATTCATGAAAGAAGTAGATGGTAAACCGTGGGCGCAGTTAAGTTATTACAAAGCCTGGAACCTGAATATGGGAATGAACATGGCACGGGGCCTGCTTGCCAACATCATTATTGTTGTTGCGCTTTGCTGGGTATTTGCGAAGATCAGCAATGGCAGCTTCGGCACCTACCTCACCGCCTGCCTCATCGTTGGCATTATATCGTTTACAAACGGTCCTTACACAGGTCATATCTGGTATCCCAAACACGACATTACTGCATACTTCGTTGATGCGATTGTTTCGTGGGGAATAGTTGGCTTGTGGCTTGGTTGGTGGATGCAGAGGAAGTAGCTATTTTGAGTTGTAAATTGTGAGTTGTGAGAGCTCTCTTACAACTCACAATAACTCCGATATTTTACCTTTAAAAAAACCTATATGGCTTCGATAAAACGCTTTGAAGATATTATTGCATGGCAAAAAGCCAGAGCACTTAGCAATGAAATCGATTTACTAATAACAAACAGTCAATTAGCAAAAGACTATAAATTAAAAGAACAAATCAATGGATCCAGTGGATCAATAATGGATAACATTGCAGAGGGGTTTGGAAGAGGTGGAAATCTTGAGTTTATTCAATTTCTTGAAATAAGTCATGGCTCTGCCTGCGAATGTCAAAGCCAGTTGTACAGGATTATTGATCGAAAATATATCACGGAAGAAAAATTTACTGTGCTGTATAATTTGTGTGAGGAAATTAAAAAGATAAACCTCTCACTAATTCATTACCTGTCTGCGTCAGAAAATAAAGGGATTAAATACAGCCTCAGAAATAAATAAGTGGCTGATGAGTAAAATTCACCAGCCACTTACAATTCACAATTTTTTTATTCGTGCTGAATAGTGTTACTACTGTACAAGAGTGCGACGCCAATGCAGCTAATCAAAGAAAGAACGCCCGGCTCACAACTCAAAACTTACAACGGAGTTACGGCATCACAATCAATCCTTTCGAATCGATCTCAACCATTTCAATATCAAACACCAGTTCCTTACCAGCCAGCATGTGATTGGCATCGAGCACTACGATTTCTTCCTGTACTTCTGTAATGGTAACAGGGAATTGCTGACCTGCACTGTTGTTCATCATTAACTGCATTCCGATTTCGGGAACCATATCTTCGGGAAAGTTTGAACGGGGAAAATCGATCACCATCTGGTCATTCCGTTCGCCATACGCTTCGTGTGGCGGAATATTAATTGTTTTTTTGTCGCCAATTGCCATGCCCACTACCGCATCATCAAAACCCTTGATCATCATTCCGGCACCCACTTCAAACTCAAGTGGCTCACGGCCTGCACTTGAATCGAACTGCTCCCCTGTTGTCAACTTACCGGTGTAATGCACACGTACGGTATCACCTTTTTTTGCTTGCATAATTTAGAATTTGAAGCAAAAGTACCCGCAAATGCCAACCTTGCCAATAAATTTTTTTTACGGCACTATTTCTGCAACTTTGAAGCATAAACATCATTTCGCATGCGGGCTTTTTTACTTCTCATATTTGTTATGTTTTCGCTTTGTGCAGACTTACAGGCACAAGATAAACGGCAAACCAGGGGTTACACCCGTGGTGCCATTAAAGATCGTGTATTGCAAACCGGTGCAGAAAACATGCAGCAATACATTCATTTGCTGAAGGAAAAAAATATAGCTGTGTTTGCCAACCAGACTTCTGTTGTAGGAAAAACACACCTTGTTGATACGCTGCGTAAACTAGGTGTAAACATCAAGGTAATCTTTGGGCCGGAGCATGGCTTTCGTGGTACAGCCGATGCCGGTGAAAAAATTGGTAATTACAAGGATGAAAAAACAGGCATCCAGGTCATTTCGTTGTATGGCAGCAAAAGGAAACCTTCCAAAGAAGATTTGGCTGGTGTAGATATTATGTTGTTTGATATACAGGATGTGGGTGTACGTTTTTACACCTTCATTTCATCGCTTGAATATTATTTGGAAGCGGCGATTGAAAACGGGAAACATTTAATTGTGCTGGATCGGCCTAATCCCAATGGGCATTATGTTGATGGCCCTGTATTAGAACCCGCCTATAAATCATTTGTGGGGATGCAACCAGTACCTGTTGTATATGGAATGACGATGGGAGAATACATACAAATGATCTATGGCGAAGAATGGTTCAATAAAGATGTATATAAATGGCGCAGTAATAAAGATGGCGGCGAATTTGAATTAACGGTTGTGCCTTGTAACAATTATTCACACGCTACCAAATATGAATTGCCGGTTGCACCATCGCCCAACTTGCCAACGATTCAATCCATATTGCTTTATCCTTCCACCTGCTTTTTTGAAGGCACTGTGTTAAGTGAAGGGCGTGGCACTACCAAACAATTCCAGGTATTTGGCCACCCTACCTTACCCAAAACATTAATTTCATTTACGCCCCGCAGTATGGAAGGAGCCAAAACACCAAAACTGCAGAATCAGCTTTGTTACGGATGGGACCTGAGTGGAACAAAAGAAGAAGTGTACAAAACAGTAAACAACAAAGTGCAATTGAAATGGCTGATAGAAGCCTATCAATTATTCCCAGATAAAAATGCTTTTTTCATTGCGCCGAAAAGCGGTAAGCCCGAAGACTTTTTCTTTAACAAACTGGCGGGCAACAGTACGTTGATGCAACAGATCAAGGAAGGTAAAACAGAAGACGAAATTCGCAAAAGCTGGGAACCTGCATTAAGTAAATTCAAAGCTATTCGAAAACAATATCTTTTGTATACAGATTTTGAATAAGTCTTCAATTTTAATACAACTCATCATTCATTACTCATTTTATGATTACAGTACTTCACCCCTGGCATGGTGCACATTACGGAAGTAAAGCACCCGAACGTGTTAATGCATTGATTGAAATTTCGCAAGGCAGCCGCAGTAAATATGAAATTGATAAAGACACGGGGCTGCTCAAACTCGACCGTGTAATCTTCTCTTCGTTTATCTACCCCGTTAACTACGGTTTTATTCCGCAAACATTAGGACAGGATGGTGACCCATTGGATATATTGGTCATTTGTTCTCAATCCATTCAACCCTTGTGCCTTGTTGAAGCAACGGTAATTGGCAATATGCAAATGATCGACCAAGGTGAACGTGATGACAAAATTATTGCCGTTGCCAGTAACGATCCAACGGTAAAACACATTAGTGATATTGATGAGCTGCCTGAACATTTCTTTCACGAATTGAAGCATTATTTTGAAGAATACAAAGTGCTGGAAAATAAAGTGGTTGAAATTGATAACTTCCAGAACAAAGCCGAAGCCTTTCTCATCATTGAAGAAGCAATTGAGTTTTACAAAGAAAAATACCGGGACAATCTTTAATTCACATGCAAACAAAAAAAATGGATACATCAATTATTATTACAGTCCTCATTATTGGACTGGCGGCTGGTATTCTTGGCGGCATGGTAGGTGTTGGTGGCGGACTGATTGTAGTACCGGCATTGGTTTATTTTCTTGGCTACAGTCAACATGCAGCACAAGGCACATCACTAGGCTTGTTGGTGTTACCGGTTGCATTACTCGGCATGATGAATTATTACAAAGCCGGTCATGTAGATTTTAAAGTAGTAGGATTGCTTGCCGCAGGATTTGTACTTGGAAGTTACTTTGGCAGCAAATGGAGTTTGAGTTTGCCACAGGAAACAGTAAAAAAAGTATTCGCCATTTTACTGTTCTATACTGCGTTTAAAATGATTGGTTGGGAAAAAGCAGTTGTAAATTGGATAAAAAGTTTTTCTTAGCAAGAATACAACTATGAAAAAAACACTGGTTCTGATTTTTACTTTATTGGGCTCACAATTTTCTATTGCACAAGTTGACAGTATTACTGACAAGCAACTGATTAGCATCTTCGCTAATCTGCCATTAAACGAAACGAAAGAAAAATGGAAAACAATACTAGAAAAGCAACCTCAAAAATACATTGACACCCCTTCGAATAATAATACCAAACTATTTATAATAAAAGATTTATCGCCTTACCACACAATTTCAAGAAATATCAGCAGAGGATATATCCAGTTATCCGGGGCGCCTGTAACGAACGATGAAAAAAAGGTATTTGACACATCCAGTGTTGTTGATGTGTACCTATATCTTATGCCCGGTATCACAAAAAAAGAAGCAAAATCTACTTACACCAAGTTTCTAAAAATTGTACAAAGAAGTTTTGTTTACGAAAATAATCTTAAGCCAAAAGGGAGCAGTTTACGGTTTTACAGCTACAGCAATTTTAAGACAGATCGATTCAAACCCCTATTTGTGTCGTTGACCCAAGCTGGTGAAAATGGCTACGTGATAAATCTTCATTACCAGAAAATGCAAAATGGAAATTTTTTCATTAGAAAACAACTTTAATAAACTTCTGGGCAGATTAAAACTCAGATAAGCTATCAACTAAACTCTACACTCGCTTTATCACCCTCAATCTGTGCGTTCGCTCGCCTGTTTGGCTATGAAGAATGCCTGCGCCATCAATATAATCGATGCGTACTTTACCTGCAGCATGAACTATTTCATGATCGTTCAACAACAATCCCACATGGATAATTTTTCCTTCTTCATTATCAAAAAAAGCAAGATCACCACAACGAGCTTCCTGTAAAAATCCAAGGTCTTCCCCAATCATCGCCTGGTGTGCCGCATCACGTGGTAATTTCTTTCCAAAGAAACGCAGCAGTCCCTGCACAAATCCGCTGCAATCAATTCCAAATACAGATCGTCCACCCCACAGGTAAGCGGTATTGAGATAGAGGAATGCAAGCTGTTTGATACTTTCTTCATTAAACACATGCGCCCCTTCCATCACCAGTTTACTGCTGCTTTTTATTTTCGTTTCGCCCCACATTGCTTCGCCGTTTTGCAAAGCAGGCAACGCACTTCCCAGCGGCACATGCATGGGCAAATCGTTCACCATGATCACACCACTCCATGTACTCACCAATGCTACCTGGTCCTGCAGGGCAATCGCTTCTGCAACTTCCGTAAGTTGGTTGCGCATGCAGTAACCGGTGTAACCATCATAGAGGCAAACCAGTTCCACCCATTCTCCATGCGATGCCAACAGTTCCACCGCTTCGCCAAATAATAATTGGGACGTAATTTCTGCTTCGTGCCGCGGCTCCTTACGGAGCGGTGCAACCGGAACAATGCAAAGGGCGTTATTCATTTGAAAAACATTTGAATGAATATATGGAATTTTATGAGCATGTGCATCTCTTGATGAAAATAACTAACTTGACTGTTCAAACCTGTTTGTGAACGCATCCTACTCCACCATACCCGACCAGGAATTACTCCAACGCTTTTACCACGATGGCGACAATAAATGGCTGGGCATTCTTTTGCAACGTTATACGCTCCTGTTGTTTGGTGTATGCATGAAATATTTAAAGAACGAAGAAGAAGCAAAAGATGCCGTGCAACAGGTATTTGAAAAAAGCATCAAAGAACTGGGGAAATACAAGGTGGATTATTTCAAAAGCTGGATCTACATGGTGGCAAAAAATCATTGCCTCATGCAACTGCGTGATAAAGGGAAACTGCCCAAAGAATTGAAAGAGCAAATGATCAGCACACCGGCTGAAGAACTGAACCAAACCGAACATTGGCAGAAAGATCAGCTGCTGGAGCAGCTACGCATGGCCGTGAGCGATCTGATACCGGAACAACGCATTTGTATTGAACAGTTTTATTTAGAGAAAAAAAGCTACACCGATATTGCGGCCGGTACCGGTTTTACATTAATGCAGGTAAAAAGCTATATTCAAAACGGAAAACGTAACTTGAAAATGGTTTTGCTCAAACAACAAAAACATGAGCGATAAGTTACTCGACATATTGAACGAGCGGGACGACCTCACCGAACAGGAGTTACTTCATTACCTGCAGGGCAATCTTACGCCCGAAGAACGCAATGCGGTGGAACGACGCCTGGCCGCATCGGAAATGATGAGTGATGCTGAAGAAGGCTTGCGTATGGCCGATCAGGGAAAAATGAAGCATGCAGTAGCCGATCTCAATAAACAACTGGCAACACAATTACAACAGCAACGCCGCAAACGAAAACAAAAACCTCTGCCCAATCAATCGTTGCTCATTGTTACTACGTTTTTGATCCTTGTGTTAATTGTGCTAGCGTTTTTGGTGATTTATAAGATGAAAAATGGTTGATGAATCCTATTCATCTGCACAACTGTTCGATCCATTCTTTATGCTGCGGAAATTCGTTCAGTAACTGCTCCTTCTTCGCCATTTCAAAATCAGCAAAATCAAAGCCAGGAGCAACAGTGCAGACCACTAATGCAAAGCTGTTTGTTGTTGCAGGCCTTGAAGTAAACCAGCAACCGGCTTTTACCAATTGCTGAAAACGATACCCGTTTGCAAGATCATTTCCTAACAACAATACTTCTCCTCTACCATCAGGATGAATCACATGAATATGCAATCCTTCACCTGCATAAAAGTGCCAGAGCTCATCGCTTTTGATGCGGTGAAAGGCCGAATACTCAGTTCCTTCCAGCAAAAAATAAATAGCAGTGGATATTCTTCTGTCTGCGCCAAACCGATCAGGCAATGCATCTGCCGGAATCATTTCAGCACTTTCGTATGTGCGACTGTAATAGCCACCTTCGGGATGCGGCTGCAGCTTTAACTCGTTAATAAAATCAATACCAAGCGAACTCATACCTGTATCCATTGAAATTGGTTTGTAATGTAGTCAAACAATGCCCGCCGGTTTCCGGAGTGATGCAGAAACACCCAATCGAGTTGATGAATCGTTGTTTCTACCACACAAAAATTTTTCCACGCAATATCGATCAGTTCTGCAGGTACCTCCTGTTGATTCAAATTTATGAGTTCGGGAGTTACAAGCACAGTTCCGGATGCGGATGAAGTAGTGTAGGTTAACCGGCTGGAAAGTCTCGATTGTTCCCATGCATCATTGGCTACTTCATCATCGGCATGCAGTATGGCAGTACCGGTCAGCCGCAGTTGCATGCGGATATCTTTATCATAAAACAACCAGCTGATCTGCGGATGCATTTGCAACTGCTGCACTTTGGGTGAACGTATGTCGGTATGAAAAAACAATTTCTTTTGAACAGCATCAGCATGTCGTAGTACAACGGTACGCACTTCGGGTTGCTGTTCATGAAGGGTAGCAATTACTCCGGTATGAAAAGGCGCTTTGAACGATTGAACCGATTCATGTAACAATTCCCATAACCGGGTTTCAATTGCCGAAAGATCGTATTGCAAAAAAAGATCGTGCATACCGCAAAGAAAGAAAAAAGGCTGCAATGTGTTGCAGCCTGTGGAATGTTATACGTCCGGATTTTTTTTCGCAGGTTCATCACTGCCGTCAAATTTGTCTTTTACTTTATCCCAAAGTCCCGATGCTTTTTCTTTCAGATCATCCACTACATCTTCGGCCTTGTCTTTGAACTCTTCAAATTTATCTTCGGCTTTGTCTTTCAGTTCTTCCAGTTTATCTTCTGCTTTATCTGCATATTCAGAAGCTTTTGCTTTCAGATCCTGCAAGGTATCCTGTGCTTTGTCGGTCCAGCTTTGCTTTTCGGCATCAGTTGCCTGGGTGCTTTTGTTCTCTTCCATTGTTGTAAGTTTTATTGTTAAAAAATAAGTGTGTAACAAGGTACAACAATAAACCTGTATGTGAGGTAAGCTTTTTGTTATCCTTTTACCATCCAACCTTGGTTAACCGGTTAAAACATCCGTTGCAACGAAACATTGCATGCATCCGCTTCTTATCTTGCAGCCGATGCTGTTCCTGAAATCGATCGCACTTACGCAGTTTAAAAACTACAGCCATCAACGGTTTACGTTTGATGCGCCCATTGTTGCCATTACAGGTGCAAACGGCATTGGTAAAACCAATTTACTCGACGCTATTCATTATCTCTGCTTTACCAAAAGTTATTTTAATACGGCCGATGCCAATAATGTACAGCATGGTGTTGCGGGTTTTCGTGTGGAAGGCTTGCTGAACGATGGCGAGCAGGATGTACCTGTAAACATTGTATTACGGGAGACAGGAAAAAAAGAAGTGAGTTGCAATGGTGCGGCGTATGAAAAATTTTCGCAGCATATCGGCAAATATCCCTGCGTGGTAATTGCACCCGATGATGTTGAATTAATTATTGGCGGCAGCGAAGAACGTCGTAAATTCCTGGACACACTTCTCTCTCAAATGGATGCAGCGTATCTGCAACAACTCATCACTTATACAAAAGTGTTACAGCAGCGGAACAGCTTTTTGAAATCATGTGCACAAACTCAAACAAGAAACAATGCGTTGCTGGATGTGCTTGACGAACAGTTGCATACTGCAGGCAATGCCATCCACGCACAACGAAAACTGTTTCTGCCGGAATTTCAAGAACAGGTGATCCGTTTTTATCAAACCATTGCTGGTAAAGCTGAGCCGGTTTCGGTAACATACGAAAGTCAGTTACTGCAACAACCGTTTGAACAATTGCTTTTACAAAACAGGGAGAAAGATCATGTACTCCAGCGCACTTCCACCGGTATTCACAAAGATGATCTCCTCTTTGAATTGAACGGTGAACCATTTAAACAAACCGCTTCGCAGGGGCAACGGAAAAGTCTGCTATTCAGTTTGAAACTGGCTGAAGCGGAAGAGTTGAAACAACACAAAGGCGTTGCGCCGCTTTTATTGCTGGATGATGTTTTTGAAAAATTAGACGACAGCAGGATGCACAACTTACTCGACTATGTGTGTACACAATTTGGCGGACAGGTATTCCTCACTGACCCGCATCCTAACCGTATTACAACTGCATTTGAAGCCTTGGGTAAAAAGGTACAGTTGATCGAACTTTCATAGAAAAAAATTGGCAATAGACAATTTGCAATACGCAAATTGTGAAGAACAACGGTAATAAGTACCTTCATTTTTTGCCTATTGACCATTGCCAATTGCCCATTCACTTCTCACCACTCACCAATTTCTATTACCTTCGCAGCATGGGCGAAATGAGTTTACAAGAGGCAATTCAACAGTTTTTGAGCCAGAGCAAACTCAAGCAACGGGTACGTGCTTTGGAGATCAAAGATGTGTGGGCCGAACTGATGGGCACCACCATTGCCAAATACACCGATGATATTAAACTCATCAACCAGCAACTCATCATTACTACCAGCGTAGCTCCGCTGAAACAGGAACTGCTGTTTCAAAAAGAAAAGATCCGCAACCGCATCAACGAATTATTTGAAGAACATGCGGTAAAAGAAGTGATTATAAAGTAACGTTCAATAGGTCGGCCCATTCTTCCTGAAAACTCTCATCTTTTCTGCTGACTCCCATCATTTTTTAATTGTCTGTTCTAACGAAACTTTGAAACTGTCAACAACAAACAGAAACAATTAAAACGAAATCCCATGAGCTATACTTCAGTTCCGCAACTCAGCACCGAGCACCAAGAATGGTTGAAAGCACTTGACTTTTACGACAATGAACTCGACATTCTGGAAAAACAACTGGCTGAGATAGCAACAAAAAACACAGGCATGGATGCCCTGAAAGGTGTTGAACATTTTCAAAATCAATTTATCATTCAGCGTAACACGATCGACGAACTGCAGCACAACATCAACGAGCATGTGCACAAAGCCATGCTTGATGCAAAAGACCATGGCGGCAGAATTGAAACCCAACAAATACTTGAACACGGAAAAGTAAAAGACGACTTTGATGTATTCGAAAAAGTGATCAACGACTTAAGAGATGAGTTCAAACTCTATCTCACAAAATGGATGTAAGTCCACATAAAAATACTGGCTGTGCAATCGGTCAGCTGTTAATCGTTAAAAGAGCTACCTTTCCAGGCAGCTCTTGATTTATATACATTGAAACAATCATCAGAACACACCCTGATCAACATCCTTTATAAACTGAATAACGCCGTTCATAAATACCTGTTGATCGTCCCACATTGCCAAATGGCTTCCGTTGGGGCAATATAAATAGCGTCCCTTTTGTACCAGCTTGCTTTGCTCCTCCATTGCTGCGGGATCCATTGTATCATGCTTTGCTCCGATCATGAGGGTTGGTACTTTTATTTCTTTCAATCGTGCTTTAATATCCCATGTTGCCAGTCGTCCGCTGATACCAAATTCACTCGGCCCCTGCATGAGGGTGTAAACTGTACCATTTGCATGCTTCATGGTGCGATTGAAACCATCCGGCCATTCTTCCAACCTGCACAAATGTTGCTTGTAAAAATTCGGAAGCAGTAATTCCATGTAACGTGGATTCGAAAAATCTTTCTTCGCTTCAATGGCCCTGATCTCTGCAAGTACAGCCGGATCCATTTGCTTCGACAAAACTTCCTGTGCGTATTTCCCATACTCCGGTGCACTCGCCATCATATTGGCCACCAGCAACCCTTTCAAATGCTGTTGATACTTGAGTGCATATTCCATTCCCAAAATACCACCCCATGAATTACCAAGCACATAAAAATTACTGCTGTCGGCACCAATTGCCTGGCGCACCTGTTCTACTTCTTCCACAAAACGTTCGGTTGTCCACAAACTGCTATCGGTTGGTTGATCGCTGTAATATGAACCAAGCTGATCGTATTCATAAAATTCAAAACCCTCTTTTGGAAAAAAACTTTCAAAACATTCCATGTACTCGTGTGTCATGGCCGGACCACCATGCAACAGCAAAACTTTGATGCGAGGATTGTTGCCAAAACGTTTGGTCCATACTTTAAATTCGCTAACAGGAGTTTTGATGGGTATCATACGCACACCGGCCGTTTGCACACCACTGTCGCCGTAATTAAAATAATCTGCCACCGTTGGAACAGTTGATTTTTCCTGGCAGGAAAAAAGCAGCAACGCAAATGAAAAGAAAAATAGCAATCGCATATTGATTTGGTTTGAGTTTGATTTTCTATATCCGTCAGACAAGAGCCGTACACCGTACATCTAACATCGTACATAACATCATCCCACTCTCACTCTCGGATCAACCACTGCATACAATACATCGGCCAGCATATTGATCAATACAAAAATAAAAGCACTGAGTAACACACTTCCCATCACAACAGGATAATCCAGTTTCTCCAATGCCTCTACCGTTACTTTCCCAATCCCTTTCCATCCGAAAATATATTCTACAAAAAAAGCACCGGCCAGTAATTCAGCAAACCAACCTGTAACGGCTGTAATAACAGGGTTCAATGCATTTCGCAACGCATGTTTCCAGATCACTGTTCGCCGGCTTAATCCTTTTGCATACGCTGTACGCACATAATCCTGGTTGAGTACATCCAGCATGGAACTGCGTGTAAGCTGTGTAATGATAGCTAACGGACGAATACCCAAGGTTACGGCAGGTAAGATGAGATTTTGCAATGTGTAATAATGCTCACCTGTTTCTAAATCAATATCAAACCAGCTTCCTGTCATTGACAACCCGGTGTAACTGCTCAGCAGAAAACCAAAGGCATACGCTATCACAATGCCCATAAAAAAAGATGGTGCTGATATTCCAATGATGCTTGCAAATACGGCAGAGGTATCCATCCAGGTATCTTTTTTTACTGCAGCCACTACTCCCAGGAAAATGCCGAGTATGGTTGCCAGCAGCATCGCTGCTGCAGCCAACATGATGGTACCCGGCAATGCTTCCATCAACAATTCGCCTACTTGTTTTTTTGTTTGATAACTGCGGCGTAAATAAGGAAGTTTGATCGCCAGTTTCTTTTCAGCACCAATAAAAAACCCCCGCAGTTGTTTTTTTTCGATCTCTTCTTTATTATGGACTGCAATAGGCGATACATCATTTACATACAACAGAAATTGTTTCCACTTCGGTTGATCGAGATACAATTCTTTTTTGATATTGGCGATAGTGGCACTGTCGCCGGTTTGTCCCATCACCAAACGTGCAGGATCACCAAAGCCCTGGAACATCCAGAATACAACGGTTACCACACCCATTAAAACGAGCAGGCCATAGAAGATTTTACGAAGAAAGTAAGAATACAAATACTGATTATTTAAACAGTTCCCTGATTAATTGATCTTTTGTAAGCTGAAAATGTGCAGCAATATCAACAAGAATAGAAGCAAGTGTTCCGATGCGCAAAGGATCATGATTGGGTATGGTAATGTGGTGTTCTCCGTTTTTTAAAGTAGTTAATCGGATATGACTACCTGACTGCCGTGTAACTTCATATCCAAAGGGTTTCAAGTATCGGATCAGATCATGTCCGCTGATATCTCTTGGTAGTTTCATGCAGCGATCACTTCTTCTTTCACTATATGCAAACGAATGATCCTCTTTTTTTCATCATCGAAATGACATCTTACAGCATCTACCACCTCGGTTCGAAGTTGCTCCATTGTATCCGCCTCACTAAAAATTGATACGCCCAACGCTTTGGCTATAAACCCTCCTTCAGGACTTTCTTCTACAACAAAAATAATTTCTTCCATTACTGTTACTTTTCTTAAAGTTAATCAATTTGGTCAAAACTTGCTGCACTCCATTTCTTCACCACTACTGCACCATTCATTTTATACAGCGTTGGTATAGCACGGGCAGCTGTTTTAATTGCTGTTACATCACAGGTCACAATATCTAACTGACCAAGAATAATATCCGCCGCAAAGAAATCCTTCGCTACATCCGGCACACTGGTAACCAGCGTCAGCTTTTGTTTTTTGGCAAGATCAGCTACCTGCTTCACCCATTGATCTGTTGTTTTCAATTTATTAAAATTCTGCACAAACAAAAGATAATAGGTACCGCTTTGTTCGAGGATAGTCGATGTAATATCTGCACCATCCATTGTTTTCAGATCAAAGTCTTTGATCTTGGGTTCATTGTTTTTTCCTTTCGCAACAAGCGTTTGCTTGCGTTCCACAAACTCCCATGTACTATCAGGCAAATTACTCATATCAAATACCTGTTCTTTCCCATCTTTTTTATACGTGAACTTGTATTCGTATTTATCAGGCACTGCATCGGCAGGTACTTTTCGTAATTCGATCAGGTTATTTCCTTTTTTAAACGGCAAACAATCTACTACCGGCAAATACTTTAAGGTGAACCATTGAAATACAAATGCCAGTATTGCTGCATCTAACACAAAAATAGCATTGATGATCTCTTTCTTGAACATTGGTTGAATACTGTTGCGATACTTGAAAATAAAACCGATCAATAGCAACAATAACAAGTCTTTCAAAAACGATTGCTGCGGTGTAAGTGGCATGCAATCACCAAAACAACCACAGGATGCAAACTTGGCCGTACCATCGGGATTGGTGGCCAGCCATGCATAGCCGGTCAAGAACGTAAAGAACACAATGAGCAGTAACAACAACCAACTGAACAAACGCATGCGCCAACCTATTATCACGGCCACACCTGCAATGATCTCGAACGCATTCATGAGAACCGACATAGTTAAGGTGTAATCATGAAAGCCCGACAGTTGCCATGCTTCAAAAAACTCCTGCATCTTGTAACTTAATCCCAATGGATCATTTGCCTTTACCAAACCGGAAAAGATAAAGAGGATACCAACAAACCAGCGGGCAAGTGTAAGCGATTTATTCATATTGTGAATTGTTGTAGTGAATACTTGTGATGAATAGGCAATAACCAATTGGCAATAGGCAATGGGCAATTTGCAACGGGCAAACAAATCTGCAATCGTCCATCTAAAATCTAAAATCTGAAATCAAAAATCAGACATCCTACATCAGACATCACCCTTTATGCGTTCCTTCTTCAATCAAAATCAAACCAAATATTGCATAGTTGATGATATCGTAATAATTGGCATCAATCCCTTCGCTCACCAAGGTCTTTCCATCATTCTGTAATATCTGGCGGATGCGTTGCAGCTTGGCCAGCATCAGATCAACAAAACTTTCCTGGCTCATTTCCCGCCATGCTTCGCTATAATCATGATTCTTATCAAGCATCAGCAATTGGGCCTTTGCAATTTTATCGTTGTACAATTCCATTACTTTTTCAACCGATAATTCTTCACCTTCACTTGGAGGAAGCTCCAGTTGAATCAAACCCATTACTGCATAGTTCAAAATGCCTTTGAATTCGGAGGCAATGGTATCGCCGATTTTTTGTTCCTGCTTTTCCTGGATGGTGCGGATACGTTTTGCTTTAATATAGATCTGATCAACGATGGAGATGGTGCGATATACCCGCCAGGAAGTGCCGTAATCACTCGTCTTCTTTTTAAAAATATCCCTGCATTGATGTACCGCCTGTGTATATTGCTCGATCGTATTCATGAATGGTTCAAAATTGTTTCGTTAATTCGTGATACAAAGTTTCAACTTCGTATCAGCTTTATTCCCAAAAATACAATGTACACACTCAACTGCAAAGGAAGATTATTGGTGCTGGAGAAACCGGTGGTAATGGGCATTCTCAACATTACACCCGATTCATTTTACAGTGGCAGCCGTATTGAACAAAAAGATGTGTTACAGAAAGCCGCACAAATGATCAACGAAGGTGCTGCCATACTGGATATTGGCGGACAAAGCACCCGGCCCGGCAGCGAACGTTTAACAGCTGCAGAAGAGTTGAAGAGAGTATTGCCTGTTATCAAGCAAATCAAAGAAACGTATCCTTCCATTTTTCTTTCGATTGACACCTACCATGCAACTGTAGCAAAAGAAGCCGTTGCAGCCGGAGCGGATATGGTGAATGATATCAGTGCAGGCGATATGGATGCCAACATGATTGCTACCGTTGCTGCCTTGCAGGTTCCGTTTATTGCTATGCACATGCAAGGAACACCCGATACCATGCAGGAGAACCCAACCTACGAAAACGTAACAAAAGAAGTAGTGGACTACTTTATTCGCAAAACAACTGCTTGTAAAGAAGCTGGTATTAAAGACATCATCATCGATCCAGGCTTTGGATTTGGTAAAACCATTCCGCATAATTTTCAGTTACTGAAACAACTGGAAGCATTCCAACTATTTCATGTGCCGGTGCTGGTGGGGCTCAGCCGCAAATCAACCATCTGGAGAACATTGCATATAACAGCAGAAGAAGCGTTAAACGGAACAACCGTTGTAAATACCATTGCACTCACAAAAGGCGCATCCATTTTACGGGTACACGATGTAAAGGAAGCAGCCGAAGCAATTGCACTGCACGAGGCTTACAGCAACGCCTAACCGAAAACGGAGCAACTACACATCAAATAAAAAGGAGACAGTAAACTGTCTCCTTCTCTATTACTTCCAGATCGAATCTTATTGTTGTCCGTTCGGGCTCGATGGAGCACCTTGAGGCGCAGCTGGTGGTGTTGGAGCACCAATGCTCAATACTTCAATTTCGAAGATCAGGTTCTCGTAAGGTTTGATCTTGGGAGGTGAACCCTGCATACCGTACGCCAGCATCGAAGGGATGTAAGCTTTTACTTTACCCCCCACAGCTACCTGCTTTACTGCATCTTCAAAACCGGGAATGCTACCCTGCTGACCGATTACCAACGGTAACGGATCAACATGACCAAAGCTTGTATCAACATTTGAATCAAACTTCACGCCTTCGAAATTCATTCCGGTGTATTTTATCATTACCTGCTGACCGCTGTCGGGTTTAGCACCAGTACCTGCATTCAATACTTCAACATATGTACCCTGTGCAGTTTTCGTAGCGGTAATGTTTTTTGATTTCAAATATGCTTCTACATCTTTAAACTCTCTTGTTTTTTGCGCTTCCATTTCTGCATTGAATTCGTTTTGCGCTTCTGTAATGTCGGCCATTACTTTTGTAATGCGGAGCGTGATGGTGATCTTATCACCTTTCTTCATACCCGGAGGCATTTGGCCCATATTGAGTTTTGCAATTGAATCAGCACTCTGTACAATTACAGCACTGTCACCAGCTTTCATCATTGGAATAATTTCAGAAAGATCGTATGGACGGCCCACACTGTCAACAGCAGTAAACGCAGGGATCTTACCATATGAATTATAGGTAACAGAATCTTTTTGTTTTACAATAGCGTTGAATTTGATAAATGAACCCGGCTTCAGCGGAGCACCTTTACCATCAGAAATGATCTTGTACAGCAAACCGCTCTTTGCTTTTTTGAAAGAGCCGCCACCGCAACTTGCCAGCACCACTACCGCCAGCATGGCTACAAAAATTGATTGAATTGTCTTCATTGTTTGTTTTTAAAACGTTTCTAACTGCGATTTATATTCTTGAATAACATCTTTGAATTTGCGAACGGTTGTATCCAGGCTGTCGTCGGTTTCGCCGCCTGCTGCATTGAAATGGCCGCCCCCGTTAAAATGTTGCCGGGCAAATGTATTGCAATCAAAGTCACCTTTACTCCGGAAGCTCCATTTTCTTTTTTCGTCCCTGTCGATCACAATACAGGCTAGTTTAATACCCTGTATCCCAAGCGGATAGTTTACCAGCCCTTCGGTATCACCCGTTTTGATCTGGTATCGGAGCAGGTCCTGCTTGGTTACCCAAATAAGAGCGGTATTCAACTGGTAATCAACTTCCAGCCTGTTGGTAAGTACATGACCAATAAACCGGAAACGGTTTTCGAGGAAGTTGTCGTAGATATTCTCATGGATCTGCGTATGCTCCAGGCCGCGGCGCTTAAAATCGGCCACCATTTCAAACACAGTAGCAGTGGCAGAGGCAAAGCGGAAACTTCCGGTATCACCAATTACACCGGCATACAGGCAACGCATCATCTCCATGTTCAGCTTATCGGCATGTCCGCTTTTTACAATAAAATCGTACACCATTTCACAGGTTGAGCTTTTGGACGTATCACTCACCCCATAGGCAAATACTTCGGTTTGCGGTTCACGGTGATGATCAATTAAAATACGCTGGCCCTTTGCATGCTCAATTACAGCTGCCATCTTCTTTACCCGGTTCAATGCATTGAAGTCGAGGCAAAAGATGAGGTCCGCATCATTGATAATGGCATTGCTTTTATCAATGGTGATCTCGTAGTTCAACACCAGTTCGCACCCGGGCATCCAGTCGAGAAAGGCGGCCCAGTTGGTTGGCGAAATCACCTGTACGGTATGTCCCAGTTGGATGAGTAAATGATAGAGTCCCAGCGATGAGCCCATTGCATCAGGGTCGGGTTTTTGGTGGGTGGTGATCACCACCTTGGCGGGCGCATGTAATAATGGATATAATTCGTTGATTGCTTGCATAACGGCGGTTGCAAATGTAGGGGAAATGGAGAAGTTATGAGTTAAGAGTTATGGGTTACGGGTGTCTTGTCTCTTTTACCTTGTGCCTTGCTTCTTCTCCCCTATCTTTGCGGCGCAAAAACAAAGAACATCATGAGCAATCGTACGTTTACAATGATCAAGCCCGACGCAATGAAGAATGGTCATGCCGGTGCTATTTTAGACAAAATTATTAAAGCGGGTTTCCGTGTAGTGGCGTTGAAACAAACAAAACTTTCAGCAGAAAGAGCAGGCGAATTTTATGCAATACACAAAGAGCGTCCGTTTTTTGGAGAGCTGGTTGAGTTTATGAGCAGCGGTGTCATTATCGCAGCTATCCTCGAAAAAGACAATGCTGTGTCCGATTTCCGCACACTTATTGGCGCAACTGATCCTGCAAAAGCTGATGAAGGAACCATCCGTAAATTATATGCAACATCTGTTGGTGAAAATGCAGTGCATGGAAGTGACAGTGATGAGAATGCTGCAATTGAAGGAAACTTTTTCTTCAGCGGGTTAGAACAGAATTAATTTCAGTTTTTTTTCAGTAAGTGATCCCTCTTATTTTTTTGAATAAGAGGGATCTTTTTTTTAAACATAGCTCGGCCAGTTGATATTGTTTTTTTATACTTGTATATAATTCTAAAACAACCATCAACATGAAAAGCATTCTTGTATTGCTTTTGATAACAGTTTCTGTTATTCATACCCACGCACAGAAAGTTCCATCTTTCGGAAAAATTGACAAAGCTGAATTTGAATCGAAAGATTGCAGCTACGATAAAGAAGCCATCGCAGAATACCTTCTCGATATTGCAGAAGTGAGGTATTACTTTACATCCTCCGATTTTGTAAACGAAACAACCAATCGTGTACGTATTAAAATACTGAATGAGAAAGCGATTGATCTTGCCAACGTTCGCATTCCTTATTACAGCGTTGGAACTGCACAACGTATCCGTAACATTGAAGGTTACACGTACAACATCAATGCAAATGGTGAAGTGGAAACCACAAAGCTGGAAAAAAAATCGGTGATGGAGCAAAAGCTCAGCAGCGAAAGTGAGATGATGGTATTCACGATGCCCAATGTAAAAGTGGGAAGCATTATTGAATACAGGTATGAAGACAGCAAACGTAATTCAATTGAAATTGAAGACTGGATCTTCCAGCGTCCGCACCCTGTTCGTTACAGCGAATACAATGTTGAAATTCCATCTGTTCTTGAATTCACCTATCTCATCCGCAGAACATTACCGGTAAAAGAAACTACGGAAGGCATCAATAAAGTGAAGCGTTTTGTAATGACCAATATTCCCGGACTGGATCGTGAACCTTACATGAGCAGCACAAAAGATTATCTGCAGCGGATCGACTTTCAGTTACGTGCTATCAACGGACAACCAAGAATGACCACCTGGCCCCAATTGACTGAGCAATTATTAGACAATGATTATTTTGGCCAGCAACTTCGGAAAAATGTTTTCAAAGGCACCAGTTTACAAGATGATCTCAAAACCATTACCAATCCCTATCAACGCATGGTAACTGTGTTTAACTATGTAAAAAAAGAAGTGGCATGGAATGGAAAAACCAGTCGTTGGAGCGACGAAGGTGTAAAGAATGCATTGGACAAACACAGTGGCAACAGTGCCGATATGAATTTGCTGCTGGTAAACCTCTTGCGTGAAGCCGACATCAAAGCCTACCCCGTTTTAGTAAGTACACGTACCAATGGAAAGGTAAATACAGCTTATCCTTTCCTCTATCAATTCAACGATGTGTATGTGTATGCTGAAGCAGATAACAAACCCTACATTCTTGATGCAACAAATTATACCAATCCGCCTTTTATTACTCCGTGGGATGTACAGTTTACGGAAGGATTTTTAGTGGACAAGGAATTAGGACAATTTATTGCAATGGGCGATGTGAAACACCGCTTTCGTTTAATTACATCGGTGCTCGGTGAAATTGATACAGAAGGAAAAGTAAAAGGTGTAGCCAATGTAATTGCACACGAATATGCAAAGAATGAACGCATGCGTGCACTCCGTCGTGGCGAAAAAGAATACCTTTCAACTTACTTCAGCAAACCGCATCCTGAATTTACATTTGATTCTCTCACGTATAAAAATGAGAAGAACGACAGCCTGCCGTTGGAAAACATTGTTCAGTTTACAGGCTCACTCAACAGCAGCGGCGATTATCTTTTTTACTCGCCCAACTTTTTG
Source organism: Bacteroidota bacterium (assembly GCA_023428755.1). GTDB lineage: Bacteria > Bacteroidota > Bacteroidia > Chitinophagales > Chitinophagaceae > Lacibacter. The sequence goes on along the minus strand of JAEYWX010000028.1, from coordinate 10,453 downwards.
ATGGAACTGGAAACAAACGATTTTATTTCGGACAAACGGTTTACCGATATAGAGTTTGGATATACGCAGTATTACAATATGTTTTCAACTATCCGCTTCCCCAATAACCTGGAGCCGGAAGAGTTGCCGAAAAACATAAGGATGATCATGCCTGATACCAGTATTGTACTGCAACGTTTCGTGAGCAAAAACGAAAATTCCATTTCGATGCGTTACACGCTGGAAATAAAACGCCCCACCTACTATGTAGATGAGTATCTTGATTTCAAAGCATTTTATGCAAAGCTGTTTGAAATGCTGAACGAGCAGATCGTATTCAAACGCAAAACAATTCCCAAGCCATGAGAAAACTTTTGATATTTCTTTTCATTTCCCTGCTGCAGTTACACGCATCATCGCAATCCATCCTCAACTATTCATCCCTTACCCTGCCGGATAGTTTAAAGAAAGATGCAGATGCGGTGTATCATCTGGAAGAAAGTGTGATCGATATTGAATCGCCTTCCAAAATGACCATTCGTTCACACACCATTGTTACTGTACTTACAAAAGCGGGGATGCGGCATTCTGTTGTACGCATAGGCGTCAACAAATTTCGTAAGCTGGAAGAGATCACTATCAAAGTGTACAATGAGCTGGGGATTGAAATTTCAAAATTTAAAAAGAAAGATTTCAAACTAGAAGGAACCTATGATGGTGTAACCCTTGCATCCGACAACAAATTGTACGAACTCGATTTTCCTGTACCCGGCACACCCTGCACCATTGAAACCGAATATGAAATCAACTGTACTGCAATCCTTGATCTGCAGCCATGGTTTTTCGGAAGTACAACCGAATCATATAAAACAAGCAGGTATGTTGTAAAATCGGCGATACCTGTAAAATACAAAGCCTATAATTTTAAAGGCGATCCGGTTGTAACAAAAGAAGAGAAGAAAACGGTTTACAGTTGGGAATTGAATAACAAAACTGTACCCACAAAAGAAGCAGCATCCTATGGCGCATGGGTTTCACTTCCATGGGTGGATGTGTCGCCCACACAATTCAGTTATGATGGGTATCCAGGTTCATTAGAAACCTGGAAAGAATTTGGCAAATGGAGTTACCCGTTTTATGAAGAAGAAAATCCATTTAAACCGGAACGGGTTGAATTTTTCAAATCATTGATCAAGGATGCAACAACCGAACAGGAAAAAATTGCTATTCTTTACCGGTACATGCAAAAAGAATTCCGCTATGTAAGTATTCAATTTGGTATTGGTGGTTTTAAACCCTTCCCCGTTTCATTTGCTGAACAAAAAAAATATGGCGATTGCAAAGGGCTTACGCATTACATGAAAAACATGCTGAATGCGGTAGGTATTAAATCCTATGCAGCACTGATCAACGCTGGCACAAATGAATACCCGGTTGATCCAACATTTGCATCAAGCATCTTCAACCATGTAATATTGTGTGTGCCGTTAAAAAATGATTCGATTTGGCTGGAATGTACCAGCAAACAAACATCTCCGGGTGTATTGGGAACCTTTACCGAAAACAGAAATGCATTGCTGCTTACTGAAAATGGTGGCGTGATCGCTAAAACACCACGCAGCAAAAGCACGCTGAACCAATGGCGTGCCACAACAGAAGCGGAATTATTTGATGATGGAAGTGCAATGCTCGAGAGCCGTGTATATGTAACTGGCGAACTCTGGGAATATGTAAACGCTTACCTCAACGGACAAAATAAAGAACAGATAAAAACAGCACTGATCAATGCGTTTGGTTATAAAACACCCGATGACCTGGAAGTGAAAATTCTGTATGACTCGGCCGACGGACATCTTGTAAATATCAAACTTGCTTACTCCCAATTCTTCGACTTTAAAGCCGGCAGCAAATACTTTTATCCGCAACGACAGTACAAACTAAACGAGGAAACCATTCAGCCTGCAGAAAACAGGCGATACGATTTTCTGTTCGACTATCCTTATCTGAAAACAGACAATATCACTTACAAACTGCCGGAAGGTTTTACCAAAGAAAGTATCCCTGCTACCAAGGAAGTGGCAAACGATTATGTGCGGTATAAGAATATAGTTCATGTAAAAGAAGACAGCAATAAGCTGCAGGTATCTACCGAGCTTCAGTTACATCAACACATTGTACCGGCATCGAAGTTTAAAGAAGTAGCAGAAAGTTTCGAGCTCATTAAAAAAGACGAGACACAGAAACTGGTGCTGAAAAAGCAATAAACAACAAATGCCTCTGATCAACAGAGGCATTTTTATTGGTGCAGTTGGTTTTAGTTTCGGCGTATTGCTGCTACAGGCAACAATTATTTATACGCATTGATGCACATACTCAAAATCAATGCAAGCGAAAAAAATACAACAAATAAAATCAGGGGAACGTCTTTACGACTGTAAACGGGGAGTGTTTTTTCAAAACGTTTCATGGTATTTTGTTTTTAATAGTTATTGGACTATGCTAATATAACGCTATTTCGCTGAAACCATTGTACTGACTGTACTTTTCACTGTTTCTACTACAAAATCGAGTAGAAATACCATGCCTACAGCATTTTTTTCATCAGCCAGTCTGTTTGCAGATCGGTGCCCAGCAAAAACTGATGTTCACCAAACCGTTCAAAGCCCCAGCGTTGGTAAAAAGCAATAGCCCGTTCGTTCTTTTCCCACACACCCAGCCATACCGATTTCATGTTCAGCTCAGTTGCTTTACTGATACATGCTTCCATTAACGCCTTCCCTACTCCTTTGCCGATTGCTTTCTCCAGCGCATAGATACGTGCAATTTCAATGGCCTGCTCATGTGCCAGGTTGTTCTTAATACGCAGCCGGGCATACCCTACAGGCTCGGCATCCACATACGCCAGCAGAAAAATCCCTTCGCTTAATTCCACTTCTTTCATCAACTCTTCTTTGGTAAACTGTTCGTTCATAAAAATATCCATATCTTCTTTTGTATTATCCTTAGCGAACGCTTCGTAAAAAGAAGTACGACTCAAATCGGCAATCAATTCTGCATCGGCTGCAGTTGCATATCGTATTGTGATTAAACTCATGGCTTTTTGTTGAGAAGTTAAATTACTGGAATCCATTTCAATCAACAACAAAAATTATCTTTAACGAAAGAGCAATTGATCAAATGGACAGAAATTACTGGGAACGCATTGCCCCCAATTACAACGAAGAGATTTTTGATGTATTGAAAAACGATACCGGCGGGAAGATCGTTGGCGCTATTGAAGAAGTGGCATCCAAAGAAAAAACCGTGACCGATATTGGTTGCGCCATCGGCAAATGGATTCCCTTGCTTGCAACTGCATTCAAGTATGTGGTAGCAACCGATATATCCGCTATTAATCTAGATATTGCGAAAGAAAAATGCAAGGATTATCCCAACGTAGAATACCAACGAATGGACATGAGCGCTTATACGCTCACCGTTACGCCCTGCGATGTAGCCGTTTGCATCAACGCCATTCTCACCGACAATCTCAAGAAACGGATCAACTTTTTTCAATCGCTCAATATCTGTTTGAACCAGGGCGGCACATTGATCCTGGTGGTTCCATCGCTGGAATCAAAACTCTACAGCAACATCATTGCGCATCGCTGGAATGTAGATGATGACAATAAAGAAAAAATTGAATCGGTAGAGAAAGCCTATGCCCTTGCAAAAAATATCAAACAAGGTGTAACCGATATCGACAATGTGCCCACCAAACATTATTTGAAAGAAGAACTTGAACTGCTGTTAAAACTGGACGGCTTTACGGTGGATCGTATTGAAAAGATCAACTACACTTGGAAAACCGAATTCAACAACCCGCCCAAATGGCTGGAAGAGCCCTATCCATGGGATTGGATGTGTGTGGCGAAGAAGAGCCCCCTCTAACTCCCCCGAAGGGGGAGAATTGCTTATCACAGCCCTTGCCTTTTACGGTGTAAAATAAAAGAAACCTCTCCGAAAGTCGAAGAGGTTTCTTTTATAAGGATTTATGATAAGCGAGGGCTGTGTGTTGCAAGTCCCCTCCTTGGGAGGGGATTTAGGGGAGGCTGATCACCATTGCAGATGCCCCACCACCACCATTACAAATTCCGGCAGCACCGTACTTTGCATTGTTTGCTTTTAATACATTAATGAGCGTAACAATAATACGTGCACCACTTGCACCCAACGGATGACCGAGCGATACTGCACCACCATGCACATTTACTTTCGATGGATCGAGTTGCATACGCTTGCTGTTTTCAATACCAACAACTGCAAATGCTTCATTGAGTTCCCAATAAGCAATATCGCTCATTTGCAAACCTGCTTTGGCAACTGCTTTCGGAACTGCAAGTGATGGAGTTGTCGTAAACCATTCGGGAGCCTGTTCCGCATCGGCATGCGATAAAATTTTTGCAATTGGTTTCAATCCTAACTCATCAGCTTTTTCTTTACTCATCAACAGTAAAGCAGCTGCACCATCGTTCATGGTACTTGCATTGGCTGCGGTAACAGTACCGTCCTTTTGGAAAGCAGGATTAAGTGTTGGTATTTTATCAAACTTCACGTTGTAAGGTTCTTCATCTTTTGCAAACACAATGGGATCACCCTTGCGTTGCGGAATTTCTACCGGCACAATTTCATGATCGAACAAACCTTTTTCCCAGGCAGCCTGTGAACGTTTGTAACTTTCAATCGCAAATGCATCCTGGTCTTCTCTGCTGATGCCACATTCCTTTGCACACAATTCAGCAGCGTTGCCCATGGCTTTCCCATCATACACATCGGTTAAACCATCTTTCGCTAAACCATCGATCATGTTTGTGTTACCGTATTTATTTCCCCATCGCATACTATCAACATAAAACGGCACATTGCTCATGCTTTCCATACCACCGGCAATTACAATGTCTGCATCGCCCAGCAGAATACTTTGTGCGGCCTGTGCAATGGCTTTCATGCCACTGGCGCACACTTTATTTACGGTTGTACAATTTACTTCGTTGGGTAAGCCGGCAAATTTGGCTGCTTGTCGTGCTGGTGCCTGACCAAGATTTGCCTGGATCACACAGCCCATCAACACATCATTTACAAGTGATGCATCCACACCTGCTTTTTGCAAGGCACCTTTAATGGCAATAGCTCCTAACTGTGTAGCAGTTAAACTTTTTAAACTGCCGCCGAAACTACCCATGGGTGTACGAACGGCGGAGATTACATATACTTCTTTCATCTGCTTATTTTTTATTGCTTTTTTGCCAGCTGTTTTTCGCCATAAAAATTATCATTGCCTCCTTGAAAATTGCGAGACAATTTTTATGGCTCAATTCATGTGGCAATAAAATTGAGAAGCAAAGATAACGATTGTAAGTTTTAGAAAAAGAAATGGGTTTCCAAAAGCTACTTAAATATTTTACCTGTAAGCAGATACCTAATTAAGACAAACCCAAAGAAAAACACCCAAAGAAATATGTTTCGTATTACTTTATCTCTATATCCTGCATTTATACGCTCTACACTTATATACTTCTTATCCCCTACTTGTACCTGAAGCAGATTGATATGAATTGGCTCCTTACTTATTCTATATAATTCCGCCGTTTTTCTATTTGAGTAAGCAATGAATTTTAAATTATGGTAGCTGAAAGTATCAGCAAATTCATTCTTATCAATAATGCCCGGATAAGTTTTTTGGTCAATCACAAAAGAGTAGCCATTAATTGAGGTAAAATCATAACTTGGTGAATTTCCTTTTCTCCAATTGTTATAAAAAGCTTTGCCTTGTAATCTGAACGAATCAACCATGTATATGTCAGCATCGCTTACCTTATAACTTTTAGATGCCAATTTGTAAGTACCAATCGACACCTGAATCAATGATGCAATAAAAAGGAAGCCTAAAAAGAGTTTCCCTAAAAAATTAAGGTTAACGTATTTACTTTTAAAATCCCGCATATAAGTAACTGCTAAATTATACGTTATGACTGAATTTCAGCAGCACTACTGCTTAGAGATGTCTCGTGCCTCGACATGACGGTTCCCCCTCTGCACCAAAACCAAATTCACCATCGCCAGCAACAAAAAGCCCCCGGGTATAAATGGCGGTTTGATTTTTAACGGCAATACGCTTGCCGGAACATTGTTGTGCAGATGTACATAAATACCCGTCAGCATCATTGCAATCACCAACACAGAAGCAGCGGTTAAAAACAAACGAAACAATTGCAGGGACAATCGCTTCCGAAAAAGAACACTGCTCAACAATATAACACCTGCCGCAATTTCGCCGGCAATACCCAGCCAGTACGAATGACTGCCCAGGCCGCTGCCTGTTATTTGCACCGCATACCATCCTTTAAACGGATCAACAAATTTGAGCACACCAAACACAAACATCGATACACCTAACAATACAGAAACCGGCAGAAGAATTTTTTCAGCTTTCATGATTTTTATTTCCGGCAAAACAACGGAAACACAGGTAACCAGTGTTGGCTGTAAGGTTCAAAAAGCCGGTTGTTTGGCTCAGGTTACTGAACAGTACTTTTTCTGTATGCAAGCGGAGAACTGCCTGCGTGTGCTTTAAATAATTTTGTAAAATAAGAAACATCTCTAAAGCCCACCTGGTAACAGATCTCACTGATGGTAAGTGAAGAAACCTGCAATAACTTTTTCGCTTCTTCCATTCGTTTTGCTTTGATATAGTTCGCCGGTGAATCGTTGAAGAGCTTTTGAAATTCCCGTTTAAACGAAGAAAGACTTAACCCGGCCAGCGCAGCAAGTTCAGCAACAGAAAGATTGGAAAACAAATGCGCCTGTACGGTCGTTTTTAAATTCACTTCACGGGCAGTAAACAAATCTGCAAACAAGGCAGCAAGTGAAGTTGCCTGATCGGTTTGCAGCAGCAACAGCACCAGCTCTTTCAGTTTGAGCAGCAGTAAGTCGGTTGATACAACAGCAGGATTCGCAAAATAAAAATTCAGGCTATCGATAAAATGAGTAACCAGCGAACTGTTTTCAATCCGTACGGAAGGAACAATTTCATTTGTAGTTTTGAAAGAAGGCGGCAACTCGTTTTTGTACATCTCTTTCAACAAATCGGGATACAAATGCACGGCTACCACTTCCATTGTTCCGTTTGATGCATCTTTTACAAGATCAGCAAAGTAATTCCCGCAGTTGAGCAATATACTGTCTGTTGAATGAATTCGCAGTTTCGTTTCGGAAGATGAAAGAACCACTTCGCCGCTTTTGAAATGCAGAAAGCAGGCTTCATTCTGCAGCAACGCAGCATACCGCATGGGCGTTTGTACCACCAGTTTTTCAATCACACATCGGTGAGCAATATCAAAATGCTGCCGGCTTACGATCATGTATCAAGTGATTGAGTTTTATAATGCAGTAGTTGAAAAGTAAATTGTACGGAACTCATTTGTATTAACCCACATCATTCGTATTCGTTTTCTTTCTTGTTGATTTCTCCGGCAACACTCCCCCGCATTTTTTACAAAACAATGCATCATCGGCATTTTCATCGTTTTTACAATGGGGACATACTCTGTCGCTACGATCCATTTCCCTGTACTGCGATACCAGCGATGCCGACATAATACCCGTTGGCACCGCAATGATGGCATAACCCAGGATCATGATAAACGATGCCACTACTTTCCCCATGGCCGTAACAGGTGCCACATCACCATAACCAACGGTGGTAATGGTTACAATGGCCCAGTAAATACTTTGCGGAATATTATAGAAGCCTGCGTTTTTCTCATGCTCTAACACATACATGAGTGAACCAAGAAATACGGTGAGCAGTACAATGAAAAACAAAAACACCATGATCTTGTTAAAGCCCTTGATGAGCGCAAAGATCATGTAGCGGCTTTCATCTAAAAACCGCACCATGCGGAAGATCCGGAACACCCGCAGCAAACGGAAGGAACGGATGATCATGAGCACATGCGAGTTCGGCAATAAAAATTCAGCATACGATGGAAGGATGGCCAGCAGATCAACCACCCCATAAAAACTACGCATGTATTTTCTTGCCTCCCGTACACAATACAAACGCAACAAATATTCAATACTGAACACGATCATGAAAAAATAATCGAGTACATGAAACAGTTCTTGATAGTTTTCCGCCAACGGATGTACAGTTTCAAGAATGAGCAGGGCGATATTGGCCAGTATTAAAATGAACAGACCAATATCGAACAACCGGCCGGCCGGTGTAACACTCTGGAAAATGATGATGTACAGTTTACGCCGGAACGTATGTTTCTCCTCCGGGATATTATGATCCTGCAGCACATCGTGTTTATCGGGAATAAGACGAAAAAGCGACATAGGCGATCCATTTATCTGGGCTGCAACGCATCTGCATCAAAGCGGATGCCTTCCCAACCTGTAACCATGAAATTACGGATATTGGCATGATTGGCAGCGTCGGGATGTTGCAATACATCTACACGATAGTAATCACCAAAACAGGCCAGTGTTTCTTCTTTGCTGAACCCCTGCAGTTTGGCAAACGAAAATAATTTGCAGGAACCGGAATTGGTGCCTGCTTCGTTTACAGCCGTACCATTGGTAAAACGTACAGGTGTAAAATTGTAATTACTATCAATTACTTCCATTGTATCTGTAAAAGCAATGCTTTCAGGATTGCTGCGGAGTTTGTTTATAAAATCTTCGATGTGCATGTACGTATAAATTTGAATGACGAAAAGCTGCGAAGATGATAAGAAATGATTGAATAAACAGGAAAAAGTTGATGCGGAGTTGAAAGGGTTGCCAAGTCCTGAGCCTGTCGAAGGATGAGGTTGGCAACCCTGCCCTAAACCCTGCCTTCCGCACTACATCAAGGAACAACCTCCTTTCGTCAAACAAATTATTCTGCTGCATAAAGCCGATGTTCCTTTGTACCGTTCAATTATATTTTCATTTATAAACCTTACAATCATGAACAAGAAAACAATGTTAACAGCAGTACTTCTGCTTGTAATAAGTTCATTTCATTCCTCGTTCACTACGTCAACCGGTGGTGAGGGTTTTGAAATTTATGTAGACAACAAACTGGTGTTACAGCAGTTTCACCAGCAGATGAAACAAACCAAAAACATTCAGCTCACTGCAGCCAACAGCAAAAGTGTATTGAAAGTAAAATACTACCACTGCGGCATGGCGGGTAAAAGCCGCATACTTGCATTGAAAAATGCTGAACAGAAAACCTTGCAGCAATGGGAATTTAAAAATGAAGAAGGAAAAAACTTTGGTATTACCGTAGCAGTGAAAGATATTCTTGCTTCGCAGCAAAAGCCGGGCAACACAACTGTTTACCTGTACTACGCTTCCAAAGAAGCACCACAGGGAAGATTGCTGGCGGGGATTATACAAACAGATCAGGCGATGGCGAAGAAATGATGGATAGAATTTTTAACCGCTTTCGTTAGCCACGCAACATTTGGCGCAAGCATCTCGCTTGTGCCAAAGTGAGTTATTCGTCGCCCATAAATTTTTTGGCAAGTTTGGGATATTGCTTGAAAACTGTTTCTTCGTCAAACGGCTTACCCTTTAACTCATATTTCACCTGATATGTTTTAGGAAGATCTTTTCCTGTCTTTTGTTTGTAAGCCTCCATTGCGGAATATTGAAGTCCTTCCCAATTATCTTCTTCTTCGGATTTTATCCAACTTGCACAACTTTCCGGGTCTTTCAATGTCTGATAAAATTTGTCTTTGCCGTGCCCAATTAAGTATTGGCGGAAATAGTCAAAGCAATCGTCAGAACAGCCACCGTTAATTACATATGAAGCCCCCCAAAGTTGCCAGTCATACGATGCTGCTAAAAGTGCAGTAAAAGTATTATCAAATTTTACGATTTCAGTTGTATCCAAAGTCAGTAAAATAGTTTTCAGTGAGTTAATTTGGGTCTGATAATTATTATTTGCTGCTGCCCTGGATTTGTCTATTACTTCCCAAAAGTCATCTTCATTCATTAATTGACCAGTAGTGTCAGATGCTGTTAAATTCATGGATGTTGCTTCTTTGTCTAAACCTTGTGGTTGAGATTTATTTTTTTGTCCGTCACAGCTTGCAAATGTTGTCGCTATAAGAAGTGTCGAAAAAATCAGTCTTTTTAATATCATAGAGTGTCGTTTATAATTGCAGCTAACGGTCGGCGGCTTTGTGCAGGCGGGATATTTGATGCTGGGTCCGTCCGCAACCGCTGGTGAATAAATAACTTTTGCTGAAGTTAGGCGCAATTGCTGATTAGAAATCCGTCAAGCCCGAACTAAAGATTAATTGCGTACTGTCTCGTCCTAAAATTAGTTGACTGGTTTGGTTAATTAATCCTGTTATTGGTTTACTAAGATAATTGATCCTAAAATAGGTTGATGAATAAAGTTGAGGATGCAGTGCGCAGGCAAAAAATACCT
>JAEYWX010000027.1 GCA_023428755.1 Bacteroidota bacterium | reverse complement strand
CTTGATTACTATTTTAAAGTATCTCCACAACTGAACGAACCGCTGTATACGAGACCCGTACGTACAGTGGTGTGAGAGGCGTACCTCATCGCTTACAAGCGGCGAGGCCGTCTACTCGATTAGCGGTATGTGGCTTTGTGTTGTCCGCTCTCTGCCGTGTCTGGTCGTGTGTCTGCCGAAAAAATAAAAAAGTCGGAAAGGAACAATTTTTGTCTTGTCGGAAAAAGGGCAAGCTCTTTTGCAAACTTTGGATTGAGTGTCGCCTTGTGTGGTTTGCAAATGTGCTTGTCCGTGTGTTGGTCATTTTATTAGCATTACCAAAGTTCCTGCAATTATTAAACCTGCACCGATTGCGGTTTTCAATGTTAATGTTTCGCCTAAGAAAATTATCGCTAAAATGATTGTCAATGCAACGCTTAATTTGTCAATGGTCGCTACTTGTGAAACGTTGCCTAATTGCAATGCTTTGAAATAAAACAACCACGATAAACCTGTCGCAATGCCCGAAATAATGAGGAAAGTCAAATTTTGTTTTGAAAGCGAACTAATTCCTTTTGCTTCGCCTCTCGTCAAAATGATTGTCCAAATCATTAGCAAAATTACAGCCGTTCTTATGCCTGTCGCCAAATTTGAATTGATGTTGGCTACTCCTAATTTGGCAAAGATTGCTGTAAGTGAAGCAAACAAAGCTGATAATATTGCGTAAATCCACCACATAGTTTTACTACAAAGTTAAAACGCTTGTCCTATTCCAAAGAAAAACAACCTATCTTCTTTGGACATTCCATAGTCAAAGAATAGTACAGTTGATTGATTCCACGCTATGCGAAGTCCACCACCATACGAATATTTTATGTCTCTGAAACTTAAATCTCGCCAATCATTTCTTACTGTTCCCATATCAAAAAATGGTGCTACGCCAAAAGCAAGTCGTTGTTTGCCCCATTTTGTTTCTGCAATTCTATATCGTAACTCCACATTTGCAAAAGCCAATGACCTTGCTAAAAAACGGTTTGCCCTAAAACCACGTAACGACTGTTTACCACCCAAAGCATTGATACTTCCGTCAGGCGACCATTGGTCTTGAAATTCAAAAAACGGTGCGTTGTTCCCGAAAATATGACCAACACCTAAACGCCCTGCTAAAACAGTTCGTGAACCGAAAGGTAATTTTTGATAATAACGACCTTGTATAAACAACTTATTAAAGTCGAATTGCGAACCGATATATTTACCTGAATATTCATTAGCAATCTCGAAATAAGCACCTTTGGTTGGGTCGGGTTCAAAATCCCGTGTGTCGTAAATCAAAGCGTTTTGGATAATGGAAACCCAACCGCCATTTAAACCCGAAATCAATCCGTTGTCAAAATCACGTTGCAGGAGCGAAAATCCGTTGGGTGCTTTGATTTTGTCGCCTGTTGTTGGGTCAATGGCATCAGCTTCCATTCCTTCAAATGTTTTATAACTCAAATGTTGAATTTCATAACCTGCCATTAAACGCCATTTTCCGTTTCCCAAAGCATAATCCGCTTTGAGGTTCAACATATATTCCGTTTCCCGAAAGCGGTTAGAAAGTGCATCAGTAACAAAAGGTGATTCGCCAACTTCCCCTGCACGCAAGGTTTTTCTTGCTCTGTCAAATGCTTTGTAAGTGTCAAAAGTGGTGTTTGGGTCGGACGGCAAATGCAGTTTTCCCAAAGTGTTTTCTGTCAATCCGAAATATAAGTTGGCAGGATTTTGTTGTGCTTTGAAATCTATTTTAAACCGCCAACGTGTACCTTTGTAATAAGGAACGTCCAACTTCAAAACCAATTCTTTGGCATTGGAAGTGTAATAAGCCACATTGGCAGTGAGCTTCATCAAATAAGGCGTATAAGCAAACAAAGGATTATCCCTTTTGCCATTCCAATATATATTACTTCTTACTCCAACGCCAAAACCCGTAACAGGGTCAGAAGATAAATCAGGAATGCCTGTGATAAATGTTCCTTCTTTCTTTTTTGCCAAATCCGCATCAGACATACGTTTGGATTTGATAAACGAAAGGCTGTCTTTCTTAATAGAAATGCTGTCTTGTGCATTTACTGTAAAAGCGGTTAAGGAAACCGCAAAAACCAAAAGTATTCGCTTCATTTTCGGATAAATTTTATTTACCCTGCAAAGCTCCGAAGCGATTTTGAAGAAATTTTGAAGTCAAAATTCCAATATAAAATGATGTTGGTTGTTTTCAAATTCATAATCAATCTGCCAACCATTGTTATTGCAGATTTCTTTTACAATCGCCAAGCCTAAACCACTTCCTTTGCTTTCTGACGATATTTTTTTAAAGCGGTCAAACAATACGGTTTTATCCAATGCCTGATTTCCGTTGTTGGAAATAATCAGCTTGTTATTGGTTGATTTTACAGTAACGGCACTTCCGCTTTCCGAATATCGGACAGCATTGCGCAACAGGTTGCTGATAAGCATTTCAGCCAATGCGTGATTGGATTTTAATTTGGGATTATCTGAAAGTTCAGCCTTGATTTCAATGTTTTTGTCTGTAATAAAATCTTCTAATTCTATAATTGGATTTTCGACAATTTCAGACAAATAAAATTCCTGTACGTCTTGAAACTGCCTGTTTTCAATTTTAGCCAATAAAAGCAAATTTTTATTGATACGGGACATTCTCGACAAGGTCAGATTGATTTCTTCGATAGTGTCGTATTGCTTGTTGGTAAGCGATTTATCCTGTAAAAGCACATCCAATTTATTTTTGATAATGGCAATCGGTGTCTGCAATTCGTGAGAAGCATTTTCTGTAAATTCCTTTTGGCTTTTGTAAGTAGAAATACTATGCTGTAACAATTTATCCAAAGCCATGTTGAGTTCCCTAAACTCGGCAATATCCGTTTCCAAAAATTGAATTTTTGTGTGGTTGTTTAGCTCAAATGATTTTAGTTTCTGCAACGTATCTTTAAACGGTTTCCACAGCTTTTGCGAAATCCTCTTGTTTAAAATCCAAAACCCGACAACCAAAATCAAGAAAAGAAAAAAGCTAGCCACAGCAATGTAAACAACCGTTTCTTCGCTTTCTTCCACATTGGTTTCTACGTTAATCGTGTAGTTTTGATTATTGATTTTGATATTCGTAATCAAGCCACGAAAACGGTCAATAGATTTTTTTTCTATATATGGATTTTGTCTGTGAATGGTGTAGATGCTGTCTTTTTTTAGTGGTTGGAATGCAAGTTCAATTTTGCTTAAAGGTTGTATTTCGTTCCAAAATTGTATGCCTTCTTCTAATTTTTCATTGCTAATTTGTTGGTCGTTAAATTCGTTTTCAATACGTTGGGCAATCAGTTCGTTATTTTCGTCTAATTCCTTTAGCCAAATCCAATCCACCAAAAGAAAGTAGGTCGGGATGCTCAATGCAAAAACGATAAATGCAAATACAGTAAGCGGTTGGAGCGATTTGTTTAATAAATTCTTCATGCTTCCCACTTATAACCTGTTCCGTAAACAGTCTTCAAATAATTGTCGCAACCTGCTTCATTCAATTTCTTTTTCAGGTTCTTGATGTGTGCATATACAAAATCGTGATTGTTCAACATATCAGCAAAGTCGCCCGAAATATGCTCTGCCAATGTGCTTTTGGAAATAACCCTATTTTTGTTACCAATAAAGTAAAGCAACAAATCAAATTCTTTTTTAGTTAATGAAATCAACACGTTGTTTACTGAAACAGTCTTTCCCAATAAGTCAATTTGCAGTTCATTTTGCTGAAGGGAATTTGAGTTCCCAAATTGCTTTCTGCGGATAACGGAATATATTCTTGCGGTCAGTTCTGCCAAGTGAAAGGGTTTGGTCAGATAATCATCAGCACCGATTTGTAAGCCTTTTATTTTGTCGTCCAAAGCATCTTTTGCAGAAATAATAATAACACCGTCTTGCTTGTCTTGCTGTTTCAGCTCTTCCAAAATTTTCAATCCGTTGCCGTCTGGCAACATAACATCCAACAAAATACAATCGTAATGATAGTTTTCGATTTTATCCAATGCCTGATTGTAAGTAGAAGCAAACTCACACAAATAGCTTTCTTCCGACAGGTATTCGGCTATGCTTTGTGCCAATTCTTTTTCGTCTTCTATTATCAGGATTTTCATAATGCAAATTTACCATTTCAATTTTGAAGAAATTTTGAATGTCGTTAAAAGTTGTGGTGTGATTGGAACTTTTGCAAACTCTGGGTGGTGGGTGGGCTTGGTCGGGTTTGGCTCTTTTGGTTTTTTGAGTGTCGGGTTGTGTGTCGTGAAAAACCAAATGTGCCAAATGCGTTGGCTCAAAAATTTTTTCCTGTGCGGTAGGCTTTTTTTTCTGTGTTGTGGTCGTGTCGTTGGTTGAGTGTTTGCTTGTCGGTGCGGGTCGTCCTGCCATTACCGCTAACACGTAAATATATGCTATAAGAAGCTATTCTCTCAAAAAAAAGCACATTGAAAATGAATGAAATACTGTTATACAATTTACATTGTTGTTAGTACAATCCACTCTTTACCACTGTTACATTAATTCGATTCACATGGATGATTTTACTTCCCAAATGTTGAATTCTTCCACGCACTCATCATGCGTATTCCTTTTTCTTCATCTACATACATGATGTTCACGGTGAATTCTTTGTCAGCAAACGGGCGGCTGTACATAAACAAACGGATCACCATATTATTGGGCAGTCCAATACTGATCCGGAATTTTTGAAACAGTAAACCGGCGATCAGTTCTTCGGATGATGCTGTATCAATGGTTCCGTTGGGAATTTGTTCTTTGAAGGTTTCGTACAGTACTTCATTTACACTGCGGAAGTAAGCAGGGTAGTCGGGGTCGGTAATGGAGTCGTAGGGTTGTTGGTTCGCTTCAAAATAATTCATGTCATCATACTTCACTACAAACAGCGTACTTGCATTGCTTTCAATTTTTTCGCCGAATGTTTTCTCAATGGCTTCCGCACCTTTCTGCTCCAGCCTGTTCCATTCCTGCTCCGATACTACATTGGTTCCCTTCGGAATAATGATACGCCAGTTGAACGGCTTGTAATGAAATTCTTTGCCTGCTTCAACTTGTGCGGCAGCCGTAAAACTGATTGCAATAAACAGAATAGCGAAAAATGTTTTGATCATTGGTTTTTGTTTGTTTGCCGGATCGCTGTTAAGGTTTGGAACTGTTTCGTTTTCTCCATTCAGTCAACGATAGTTCAATGTTGTTTTGCGTATCAAAATACATAATTCGCATAGTAGGCGGGTAAACATGAAAATTAAAATGTGTTACAAGCGAAATCCCGTTATCCTCACCCACTTTCACCCAAGTGTATTCTTGTTTGCCGGATGTAGAATCATCCACAATCCAGATTTTTAAATGTGTTTTTCCGTTTGTTTGTTCTTCAATCTGCGCTGCTCTTATTTTTACCTCGGTCAATTTAAAAATCGTGTCAATCATTGTTTCTTCAATGGATTTGCTGCTAAGTGCCGCTTCGTTGTTTTTTGCATCCTTACTTTCTGATTGAGAAGAGTTTTGTGTGCAGCCAAACAACGTGAAGAACAGCAATGCAAAGATTGATACTTTGGCAAATTCCATTGGATAAGTTGAGTTGAAAATTAGAATGCTCTTGTTGGTCAGCGGCCAACAAGAGCATAGTTCTTTTATTTCTGAAAACTTTTACTCACCAGCAACTCTTTACTTCCGGCAATGTACGTGTAAAATCCTTCACCGCTCTTTGCACCTAATTTACCTGCGGTAACCATATTCACCAACAACGGGCAAGGTGCATATTTCGGATTACCAAACCCATCGTGCAGAACACGTAAAATGGCAAGGCATACATCCAGTCCAATAAAATCGGCGAGTTGTAATGGCCCCATCGGGTGAGCCATTCCTAATTTCATCACCGTATCAATTTCTTCCACACCAGCCACGCCTTCGTGCAAACTGCAAATGGCTTCGTTGATCATCGGCATCAGAATACGGTTGGCAATAAAGCCGGGATAATCGTTTACCACGCAGGGGATTTTTCCCAACTGTTTGCTTAGCTCCACAATGGTATCGGTTACTTCCTGTTTGGTTGCATAACCATTAATGATCTCCACCAGTTTCATCACCGGTACAGGATTCATAAAGTGCATGCCGACCACCATCTCCGGGCGTTTGGTAACGGCTGCAATTTTTGTAATAGAGATCGATGATGTATTTGTGGCAAGAATACAGCCGGCAGGAGCTGCCTTATCGATCTCTTCAAAAATTTCAAGTTTCAGTTCTACATTTTCTGTTGCTGCTTCCACAATCAGTTCAGCATCGCTTACACCTTGCAACAGGTCGTGGGTAGTGGTAATATTTTTTAACGTGCTTTGTTTTTGTTCGTCGTTAAGTGTACCCTTGGCGATTTGCCGGTCGAGATTTTTTTGAATGCTTTCCAGTGCTTTCATGAGCTGACCTGGATTTACATCGATCAAGGTTACATTAAATCCTGTTTGGGCAAATACATGTGCAATTCCATTTCCCATGGTACCTGCACCTACTACGGCAATACGTTTCATTTCTATGCTTTTTTATTGATTGCAAGATAAGGAAAGACAGTTGTTGAATGCATGACGGTAATTAGAAACAAGAGTGATAAAAACAACTTTGCTGATATTGTAGAGAATTGCCAAATATATTTAAAAGCGCAAACAGGCAAGAATGAGTAGGGTTGCCAACCTTTCAAGGGTTGGCAACCCTGAAAAGCTCACTAAAGAAAAGAAAGTACAAGTGTGCAACGCAACAAAAGTTGAGTTGAATGAGTAACGTTCAAAAACAAATAATGTCCTCGTGTTTTTGGCGTGTGTTTAATTTTTCTTCTTAAAGTCTCCTCTTTTCCACGCCTGTATAAATTCATTCCAGGCAACCGGGTTAAAGATGTTCTGTGGACGGAACTGTCCGTTGTAGTACTGCGATTGTGCATATTGCCGCTGCACATTCCGGGAGTTTTCACCCCCATCACGTGGTAACGATTGTTGTAAAATCCGTGATTGGGCAGTGCGGGTATTTTGACGTGCGATTTCAATTTTATCAGCAGGCACATCAGCGTTTACAAATTCACGTTCAAACTGTTCACGCCGGGGCCGGGCTTTAATGATCGTAGCAGGTAAATAAACGGTATCAACCACCATCAGTTGAATTACACTGAATGAGTTGCCTTCAATATTGGCAGGGATCACTACTTCTTTTGCTTTGAAACCAACATAGGTAAAATCAATAATATCACCTTTCAGCACCACAATACTAAACACGCCTTGTTCATTGGTAAATGTTCCCCGGTTTTGGTTACGGAGTTTTACAGTAACACCGGGCAGGCCACGAAGACTGTCAGCCGTCATTACTACACCATACAACTGTACCACCGAATCTTTAAACGATTCAAACTGCGCTTTAACGGCGAAAGGTGCAAGCAATACAAACAGGAGTCCAAGGAGTAGAAATTTCTTCATCTGCTTCAAAAATAAGCCAAAACATGATTTGCCTCATTATTTGAAAGCGATCAATGGCTAAATTTGCGGTTCAATTCACTTTTTTAACAAATAATAAGAATACGATAATGACAAAGGAACAAGTGCTGCAGGCGTTGAGTAATGTACAGGAGCCCGATCTTGGTAAAGACCTTGTTACGTTGAATATGATCAAGGATATTGTGATTGAAGGTAAAACAGTATCCTTCACCATTGTATTAACCACACCTGCCTGTCCCATGAAAGATATGATGGGCCATGCTGCTACCAATGCCATTCATTTGCTGGTAGATAAAGAAGCGGTGGTGATGGTAAACTTTACTTCCAACACAACCAGCAACCGGAAAGATGCAAAATCGGTATTGCCGAATGTAAAAAATATTATTGCTGTAGTGAGCGGTAAGGGTGGTGTTGGAAAAAGTACCGTTAGTGCAAACCTTGCATTGGCACTGGCGCAGGGCGGTGCAAAAGTTGGTTTGATGGATGCTGATATTTACGGACCCAGTGTGCCCATTATGTTTGGTGTGCGGGGTGAACGTCCAAAGATGACGGAAGTAGATGGCAAAGGAATGATTGTGCCGATGGAGAAATACGGTATTAAATTCATGAGTATTGGTTTATTGGTGAATGAGAAAGATGCAATTGTGTGGCGTGGACCAATGGCCAGCAGTGCTATCCGTCAGTTTGTTACCGATGTGTTGTGGGAAGAGCTGGATTATTTGGTAATTGATATGCCGCCCGGCACCGGTGATATTCATTTAACCTTGGTACAAACAGTTCCTGTAACAGGCGCCATTGTTGTTACCACGCCGCAAGATATTGCATTGGCCGATGCAAAGAAAGCGGTGGCTATGTTTGGTCAGGCGCAAATTAAAGTGCCGATTATTGGTTTGGTAGAGAATATGGCTTACTTCACACCGGCCGAATTGCCGAATAACAAATACTACATTTTTGGTAAAGATGGTGGTAAGCGTTTGGCTGATGAGTTTGATATGAATTTCCTGGGACAGATACCATTGGTACAAAGCATTCGTGAAGGTGGCGATTATGGAAAGCCGATCATGGCCAGTGATGAAGCCATTACCAAAAAAGCATTTGAAGAATTTACCGCTGCTGCTGTGCGGAGCATTGCCATGCGGAATGCAGAAATGCCGGTAACGCAAACACTGGAAGTGATTTCGTAAAAACATGAATACAAATAAGTTGATGGCGGATCATGGATCCGCCATTTTTTTTGGCACGATAATGTGATGGCATAGTTGTCAACTATTTTCTTCATACCAAAAATCAATTGTATGGAACTGATCGGAACACTTTTGATCGGCGCACTCGCCGGCTGGCTGGGAGCTTTTATTTTTAAAGGTGGCGGATTGGGATTACTTGGCAATATTGTAATTGGTATCCTCGGCAGTTTTGTCGGTTACTGGTTACTGGGTAAACTCGGTATTAGTTTAGGAACAGGATTGATCGGTGCTGTTTTAACAGGTGCCATTGGTGCAATTGTTATTCTGGCGATCATTAATTTACTTTTTCATCGAAAATGAATCAGTTGTTTTGATACGATGTGGCGAACCGAAGGTTCGCCACATTTTTTAAGCGCATTATTGAATTCATCGATGCGGGAATAGAAAGACATTCCACTTTTTACTGAAAATGTTTGGCTCAAGGGTTCATCGTTGCAAATGATTTAGTCGTTTCTTTGCGGCTATGCAGTTTCAATCATCACTTGCTTTTGCGCAACAGCTGGATGCAGCTGATCCGTTAAAAAATTTTCGTGAGCAGTTTATTCTTCCTGCTGCCAACGGAACAAACAAGGTTTATTTTCTCGGTAATTCATTGGGCTTGCAACCGAAGCGAACGAATGAAAAATTACAAACAATCCTCAGCGATTGGGCGGCACATGGTGTAGAAGCTTTTTTTGGTGCGGATGAACCATGGATGGATTATCATGATCGCTTAACCGGTCCCTTAAGCAAGATCGTTGGTTGTTTGCCACACGAAGTAACGGTGATGAATAACCTCAGCGTAAATCTGCATTTGATGCTGGTGAGTTTTTATCGTCCGCAAGGCAAGCGTTACAAAATACTTTGCGAAGCAAAAGCATTTCCCAGTGATCAGTATATGATGGAAACACATGTGCGGAATCATGGGGACGATCCTGCTGATGCCATTGTAGAAATTGCGCCACGCCCGGGCGAGCATACGCTTCGCGACGAAGATATTCTGCAAAAGATCGTTGAGTTACGTGATGAACTGGCGCTGGTTTTATTCGGCGGTATCAACTATTATAGCGGACAGGTGTTCGACATGCAAACTATTACGCAGCTGGCGCAAAAGGCCGGTGCAAAAGTTGGTTTCGACCTGGCACATGCTGCCGGCAATGTTGAAGTACAGTTGCACAACTGGAATGTTGATTTTGCCTGCTGGTGCAATTACAAATATTTAAATGGCGGTCCGGGTGCTATTGCTGCTGCGTATGTGCATGAACGTTACCACAATGATGCATCACTGCAACGTTTTGCAGGATGGTGGGGTTATGAAAAAGCTACCCGTTTTCAAATGGAGAAAGGCTTCAAGCCCATACAAACTGCAGAAGGCTGGCAGTTAGGCACTCCGCCGTTGTTGCTGTATGCATCATTGCTTGCATCGCTGGAGCTGTTTGAAGAAGCAGGGTGGGACAACATCAACACAAAAAGGAAACAGTTAACGGCTTATCTCTGGTATATACTCGATGAAGTAAACAAAGCGCAAACAAAACCAATCATTGAATTCATTACGCCACGTGCCGAAGCAGAACATGGCTGCCAGGTAAGTATGAATATGCTGCAACGTGGTAAGGAAATATACACTGCATTGATGAACGCCGGTTATTTTGTTGATTGGCGGGAACCTTCAGTGATCCGGTTAGCTCCCGTTCCTCTGTATAATACATTTGAAGAAGTGTGGAAGTTTGGGGAAGAGTTGAAGAGGATAGTAAGTTAGTAGTCAGCAAGTCCGGAAGTCGGAGAGACCGAAAGAAAGTAAGTCCGTAATACAGAAAAACTGAAACAGTGACGCACTGTAATTTGCGTAGTGATTCTTCCGGACTTTCCGACTAACCACTCCCGACTTTCTTTTATCTTCGCCGCATGACAAGGCAGCAACTCGTAGAACAGATTCAGCAAAAGCAATCGTATTTATGTGTAGGGTTAGATACTGATCTTACCAAAATCCCTAAGCATTTGCAATCGCATCCTGATGCGATGTTTGAATTCAATAAAGCCATTATTGATGCAACCTTGCCGCATTGCGTAAGCTATAAGATTAACACTGCTTTTTACGAAGCAATGGGCGTGAAAGGATGGGAAGTTATGGAACGCACGGTGAATTATATTCCTGATACCCATTTTAAAATTGCTGATGCCAAGCGTGGCGATATTGGTAATACTTCTACACAATATGCACGAGCATTTTTCGAAGCCATGAATTTTGATGCAGTTACCGTTGCTCCATATATGGGTGAAGACAGTGTGCGTCCGTTTTTAGAGTATGAAGGTAAATGGGCCATTGTACTTGGACTTACATCAAACAAAGGTGCTAATGATTTTGAGTTGAAACAACTTGTAAGCAGTAATGGTGAAGAACATTTACGTGCAGAGTTTTTGTACGAACGTGTATTGCGTACTGTATCATCATGGGGTACACCTGATAATTTAATGTTTGTTGTAGGGGCAACACAGCCGGAAGAATTTATCAATATCCGCAGTATTATCCCCGATCATTTCTTGTTAGTGCCCGGCGTTGGTGCACAAGGCGGCAGCTTGAAGGATATTTCTGAAAAAGCAATGTTGACTGGCCCCGAACCTTCAGGTCGGGGTGGAGGAGATGTTGGATTACTAGTGAATGCCAGCCGTGCAGTCATCTACGCATCAGCCAAAGAAGATTTTGCAACCGAAGCAAAAGCCATTGCAGAGCAGTACCAGTTTGAGATGATGAGTTATTTAAAATAAAATACTTTAGTTTCTCAAGTTATTTAATAATATGGCGTCAGCATTTTGGACATTAGATGATGGGAGAGTAATAGCAAGAAGATGGACAGGTATGGCTTACATGTTGTAGCTGATAAGAATTCAGTTGAAAAATATTGAAGGTGCAGAAGAATTTTATGAATATCTAGAGGTATTTGTTTATAGAGAAGAAAACGGTGATATCCCTAATGGATATGGGGGCTTCATTCGAAAAGATAATGATATACTGTTTAATCTAGACTTGAGAACATATACTTCTCAAAATCGTGTGTTCTTTTGGCAGGCAGCTGAAAGAGCACTTGCAAAATTGAAAGTGAAGAATGATGATCGGAATGAAGGTATTGAAACTCTATTTGTTCTCTTGTTGGATATGCACAAGCGATATATAAAAGGAGAAGACCCAATGTTGTTGAATGACTTTAAAAATATACAGCCTGCCTCAAATGAAAAATCAGGGCCGGGTTGGTGATATAAAGCTTTGCTTTTTTTTGAGTAAATGAAATCCGCACTTACATAAAAATCACTTGATCTCCTTCATCATCACCTCTTTCACCTTCACCGCCCAGCGTGCATAATCTTTTGCAGACGGATGCAAGCCATCTTCTGCCACCAATGTTTTGTCGTTTGCAGCTTCTCTAGTAAACGGCGTAATGTTGATGTAATGCACCTTGTATTTCTTTGCAATCGTTTCATTGATGGCATTAAAAGCATCGATCTCGTTGGCTATTTTATTTTTGTCCCTGTCTTTTGCAAAAGGGGTAACACCCCAGTCAGGAATGCTCAATACAATTACATGCTCAGTTTTGTCGCCTGCATAACCAATTGCCTGCTGCAGCAATTCTTCAAACTGTTGCGCATATTCTGTTGTACTGCGTCCGCGGTATTGATTGTTGACGCCGATCAGCAGTGTCACAAAATCAAACGGCACGGCAAGTCTTGTGCGGCTGAGTTGTTCCTGTAGTTCATCGGTTGTCCAACCGGTTTTTGCAATAATGGCCGGCTCATCAATGTTGATCTTTTCTTTTCGTAACAACTCCACTACCTGGTGCGGAAAGTTTTTGTTTTCAGGAACACTTTCGCCAATGGTATAACTATCGCCAAGGGCGAGATAGAAATATGTTTTTTGTTCGTTGTTGGTAGACATCTTACTGCTGTCGCATGAAATAGTGAAAACGAATAATAGAATAACAGAATAAACGAATTGCATATTGATGAGTATAAGGTCATAAAAATATGACGGGCATTTTTTTGCAAAGCCTGTTTTAGTTTTCAGGAATACCTGATTTAAAACTGCCACTACCCATGGTCCACCACGGACGGATATCATAGGTTAAACGACCCGCTTTTACAGCAGGATCTGTTTTTACCAATGCTTCTACTTCTTCTTTGGTTTTGCAACCCGGCGCCGATGCATCAAAGATGAACAAACCGACCCAATCACCTCCATCACCAAACGGCCCGGCTGCTTTTAATTTTCCTTCTTTATGCAGGCGTGCCATGTTTGACATGTGGCCTTCCTGAATTTTAGCTGCAGTTGCTGAATCCTGCGAACGGTTGGAGCCTTTCAGCAGCATCACAAACCAGTACGGTTGTATTTTTTCTTTTGGTTGTTCGTTGGTTTGCTGCGCATATGTTGTAATGGTTGTGAGCAACAAAATGGAAAAGAGGAGCGGCTTCATACAGATCTTTTTTAAGAGCCGAAAAAGTACAACTTTTTTGTATGCAAGTCCACACGTACATTTGTTAACTTTTAAACGAACGCCTTTGCTATGTCAGTAAAACAAGATCTGTTTCAAAGCCCGGATTATTTTTTAGTGGATGAGTTGCTTACAGAAGAACACAAACTCATTCGTGATGCCGTGCGCACCTACGTGAAAAAAGAAATTTCGCCCATCATTGAAGACTATGCACAACGGGCTGAGTTTCCGCAGCAAATTGTTCAGCAAATGGGTGAGTTGGGTTGCTTTGGTCCAACTGTTCCGGTTGAATATGGCGGTGGTGGTTTGGATTATATCAGCTATGGTTTAATGATGCAGGAACTGGAGCGTGGCGATAGTGGTGTACGGTCAACGGCAAGTGTGCAGGGCAGCCTGGTGATGTATCCTATTTATGCCTATGGCAACGAAGAACAACGTAAAAAATATTTACCCAAACTTGCAAGTGGCGAGTGGCTGGGTTGCTTTGGATTAACAGAACCGAATCATGGTAGTGATCCCAGCAGTATGTTGACGAATATAAAAGATGCAGGTGATCATGTAATTCTCAATGGTGCAAAAATGTGGATCAGCAATGCACCGTATTCGCAGGTAGCAGTTGTATGGGCAAAAGATGAAGAAGGCATAGTGCGTGGTGTAATTGTAGAACGTGGTATGGAAGGTTTTTCTACACCCACTACACATGGCAAGTGGAGCTTGCGTGCAAGTGCAACAGGTGAGTTGGTGTTTGATAATGTAAAAGTGCCGAAAGAAAATATTTTACCGAATGTGCAGGGATTAAAAGGTCCGCTTGGTTGTTTAACCAAAGCACGCTATGGAATTGCATGGGGTGTGTTAGGTGCTGCTATGGATTGTTACGATACGGCACTTCGTTACAGCAAACAACGTATGCAGTTTGGCAAACCCATTGGTGGATTTCAGTTGCAGCAAAAAAAGCTGGCAGAAATGATCACTGAAATTACAAAAGCACAATTGCTCAACTGGCGTTTAGGCGTATTGATGAGTGAAGGAAGAGCAACACCGCAACAGGTAAGTATGGCCAAGCGTAACAGCTGTGAAATTGCAACGAATATTTGCAGGGATGCACGGCAGATGCTGGGAGGAATGGGTATTACCGGTGAATATTCCGTGATGCGCCATATGATGAACCTGGAAAGTGTAATTACCTACGAAGGCACACATGATATTCATCTGTTGATTACAGGAATGGATGTAACAGGATTCAACGCTTTTAAATAATTGTGATTTTATGGACTGGAAAGAACATCTCTTTGGGATGTTCTTTTTTTATGTCTATCTTTTCCGTGCTGCAAAATAATTTATTTTCTTTCAGCCGGCACGCAACCATTCGATTGTGGCATTCATCTTGCAGTTATTCTGAGGGATTGCTATGCCCTGCCCGTACCCGGGTTAACTAACTGTTATTGAATCCAGATTTTTTAATTTTCTAAAATCCACCAGTATGGTATCAGTAATTATTCCTGTATTGAACGAGGCCGATACAATTGAAAGTGTAGTGAAATTTGCTTTGTCAAACGAGCATGTAACCGAAGTGATTGTAGTAGATGATAAATCGTTTGATGATACAGTGAGTATTGCAACGGCAGCCGGCGCACAAGTGATCACCAGTACAAAGCTGGGGAAGGGGATGTCGATGAAAGATGGATTGTTGTGTGCAAAAAATGAAATACTCGTTTTCCTGGATGGTGATATTGATCCTTATCCGCCACTTACAATTCAGGATCTTGTTGCACCTATTATCAATGATTCCCATGATTTTGTAAAGGCAACCTTTGGTCGCAATGCAGGACGTGTTACCGAACTGGTAGCAAAACCATTACTGAATATATTATTTCCTGATCTGGCAGAATTTGAACAGCCCCTCAGTGGTATGATCGCCGGACGAAAAAAATTTTTTGAGAAGATCGATTTTTATGATGATTACGGTGTTGATATCGGCATTCTCATTGATATGCACTTGATGAAGGCCCGTATTACAGAAGTGAATATTGGTTATATCGATAATAAAAGTAAACCCTGGCAGGCCTTGGGTAAAATGAGCAAAGAAGTATCACGTGCCATTATTCAAAAGGCCATGCAGCAAAACCAACCGAATGCAACACTGGAAGAACTGCAATCTTTTTCTGAAATACGTGATCAGATGGAGTTTGCCATTCGTGAAGGATTGAAGGGGCTTGACAAGATCGCCATCTTTGATATGGATGGAACCATTTTACGTGGACGTTTTATTGATACCTGTGCAAAATTATATGGCTTCGAAAAAGAATTACTCAACATCCGTGCAAGTGGTGGCGATACGGCCAGCAACACAAAGAATATTGCAAAGCTGTTGAAGGGTCGTGATCTTTCGCAAATTCTTGCTGTTGCTGATAGCATTCCGCTTGTGAGCGATGTAAAAGATGTTGTAAAAGAATTAAAAAGCAGGGGATATGTAGTTGGTATTATCAGCGATAGTTATGATGTGGTAACCAATCATATCAAAACAAAGATCGGTGCCGATTTTTCATTGGCCAATGAACTGGAGTTCTCGAAAAGTGTAGCAACCGGTGAAGTGAAATTACCATCGTTCTTTTTCAATCATGGCGAATCGATCTGCAAACACAGCATTTGCAAAACAAATGCGGTGCAACATATTTTAAAACATTACAACATTGATATCAACAATGCTATTGCCATTGGCGACAGTGAAAATGATCTGTGCATGGTAAAGCATGTGGGAGTTGGTGTCTCTTTCTGTTCATCGAATGAGATATTAAATTATCTTGCCGACCGGCAAATCACTGTTCCATCGTTTAACGAAATACTTGAATTTGCCTGATCAGTATGTCTATCAGGTCGGTTGTTCGAAATATTAACCGTTACAGAGCCTCACACATCAGTGAGCGGAATTTTCTTCTCATCTCCAGTATTATTGTTGGAGTAGCAGTAGGGCTTGTTGCTGTGGCTTTGAAAAAATCAGTGCATGCGATCCAGTTTTGGTTGCGTGAATTGTTCAGGGGCCACGATTGGCAATACCTGTATTATCTGTTGCCGCTCATTGGTATATTGATCACAGTCTTTTATGTGCAGAAGATTCGCAAGGGAAAAATCGGAAGAGGTATCAGCGGTATCATTCAATCCATCTCCAAACGTCATGGTAATATTCCACCCGACAATATGTACAGCCATATGGTTACAAGTGCCGTTACGGTTGGGTTTGGTGGATCAGTAGGATTGGAAGCTCCTATTGTAATAACAGGGTCGGCCGTTGGTTCCAATATTGCACGTGTGTTTTTGCTGAGCCAGAAAGAGCGTGTGGTATTGCTGGCATGCGGAGCGGCTGCAGGTATAGCAGCTGTATTTAATACACCGGTGGCCGGCGTGTTGTTTGCCATGGAAGTATTGCTGGCTGAGTTTTCCATTCCAACATTTATTCCCATTCTTATTGCTGCTGCCAGTGGCGCTGTTATCTCCCGTTTACTGTACAATGAGCATTTGTTTTACCTGCTAACCAAAGATTGGCAGATCGATGCGATCCCGTTTTATTTATTGCTGGGTGCATTGTGTGGTTTGGTATCAGTGTATTTTATGCGTGTGTATTTCTGGACGGAGAAAAAGTTTGCAGCAGCTACTACCATACTTCCCAAAGCAGTGGCCGGAGGTTTGTTACTTGGCCTGCTGATTTTTTTCTTCCCGGTATTGTATGGAGAAGGTTATTCAACCATTGCTGCTTTGTTTAATAATGATTCTGAGAAATTGCTCAGCAATACATTTTATGGCGAATGGATCACCAATCCTTATTTGTTGTTGGTGATTGTAATTGCCATTGTATTATTTAAAGTTGTGGCATCGGCAGTTACGATCAGTTCAGGTGGCAACGGCGGTGTGTTTGCCCCCACTTTATTTACCGGGGCAGTTACAGGTTTTGGTTTTGCTCATTTCTTTAATACAACCGGTTGGAAAGAATTGCTCACGGTGAATTTTGTAGCGGCAGGAATGGCCGGTATCCTCAGCGGTGTAGTGCATTCACCGTTAACAGCAATCTTTTTGATTGCAGAAGTAACCGGCGGGTACACATTGTTTGTGCCGCTGATGATTGTATCGGCAGTAAGTTTTTTTATTACACGTGCCTTTGAACCCTATTCGATTTATACCGAAAAACTGGCGCAAAAAGGATTTAAGGTTGATGACAGGGAATTGGTGTTGCTGAATAATATCAGACCCGAAGCAGTTGTTGAAAAAGATTTTGTTACACTGCGCAAAGAAGATAAGTTCCGGAAATTATCAGATGCATTTTTGATAACCGATCAAACCGTTTTTCCGGTGTTGAATGAGGACAGTCGGTTAACCGGACTTGTTTATATCGATGATGTAAAATCGATTTTGCTGAAAGAAGAAGTGCTTGATAAAACCATTATCAGTGATGTGATGGTGAAGCCTCAATACACTATTTCCGTAAAAGATGATATTCAAAAGATCATGCGCTTGTTCGACATGTCTGGTTTGTGGGTGATACCCGTTGTGCAAACAGAAGGATTGTTTATTGGCTTTGCAGATAAACGAAAACTGTTGGGATTACTTCGTGAAACACTCACCACACACCATCTTGCCAATTAAAGCAGGAGCGACAATTGTTCCGCATCGAAATCAATTAACGATTTTATTTTCAAATCAGCAGCATTCCATTTTGGTTGATCGTAAGCAGTAGTTGAAGGAACAACTACGCATTTCATACGGGCAGCTTTTGCAGCGATCATTCCATTAAATGAATCTTCAAACGCAATACATTCCATTCCCTTTACAGCAAGACCGGCTGCACAATTGAGATATACTTCGGGATGTGGTTTTCCAAAAGGAAGTTTTTCGGCTGATGTGATTGTGTCAAAACTGTTTTGCAGGTTTAATTTTTTCAACACCACATCTACCAACGATAAAGGAGAAGAAGTAGCCAATCCGATTTTAAAACCTTGTTGTCTGAAAAAAGGAATAATGGTATCAACCCCTGCAAACATTTCTGCTTTTGCGTCTATTTTTTCAATTGCTTTTTGAATAATTGTATCAACCGCAGCTGGTGCATGTTGTAAGGGAAGATCGAAATGACGGAACCAATGTTCAATCCATTCTTCCGTACGCAAACCAGTTGAGCTGTGGTATTCTGCAGCCGTCAGTTTTTTACCAAACTCCAGTAATGTTTCACTGCCAGCTTCTTCCCAAAACGGCTCACTGTCAATAAGTAAGCCATCCATGTCAAAAATTACCGCCTTCATTTTCATGGCGCAAAAGTAGGGGCATTTTTACGTTGTAGTAATAACTCGACAACCTAAAATTAATGTTTGCCAATATTACCAAATTGTTATCTTGCAATTCCTGTTTCAGGTGTCAATCAACTTTAACCATGTCAACTTTTGTCGAACGTATAAAAGAGTTCAACTTATTGCGTCGTGTTGTGTACGGTGTTGTTGGTGCGGTTACTTACCCCGGCATCGCCCTCATCAACAAGCTCCAGGTAACTGGTGCTGAGCGTTTGAAAGATCTTCCCAAGCGCAACGTATTGTTTGTAAGTAATCATCAAACTTATTTTGCTGATGTAATTACGTTCCTTCATATTTTCTTTGCTGCCAAGTGGGGTAAATACAAAGGACTGGGTATACCGTATTACCTGCTGAACCCCATTACTAAAATTTATTATGTAGCTGCGGCCGAAACCATGAAAGATACATGGCTTACCCGTTTGTTTGCCAGTGCCGGCGCACTCACGGTGAAGCGTACGTGGAGAGCCGAAGGGAAAGAAGTACAGCGTGGCCTCGATCCCGGTGATACACGAAAAATTGCCAGAGCGTTGAACGATAGCTGGGTGATCACATTTCCGCAGGGAACCACCAAGCCGTTTGCACCCGGCCGGAAAGGAACTGCTTATATCATCAAACAAAACCAACCCATTGTTGTACCCATCGTGATCAATGGTTTTTGGCGTGCGTTCAATAAGAAAGGATTGAAGTTTAAAAAGCGGGGCAGTATTTTATCGGTTACCATTAAAGAACCGTTGAATATTGATTACAACGCACCTGTGGAGGACATACTCGACCAGGTAATGGATAGTATTGAACAAAGTAAAAAGTACATGCTCAAAGGAAAACATCACCTGATGAGTATAATTGATAAATAATACAAATAAAATAGTTGAAAGAGGATGGGCGTTTGTCCATCCTTTTTATTTTCAGCAAAACCTTCGTTCTTACAATTCTAAGAAGCATGACAGGAGGCTTTCGAAATAGTTGTAATTTTCAGCTTCATCTATGTATAAACTTATCATCTTTTTTCTGTTTGCACACAGCAGTGTTTGCGCACAGTCGTTTTTCATCAAGGGTATTGTGATAGATGATGAAACCGGCGCAGCACTTGGCAATGCCAGTGTATTCATCAACAACTCCACAACTGGTACTGTTACCGGCAGCACCGGTGAATTTCAATTAGGTCCATTTGCACCCGGCACATACGAAGTAGTGGCTTCCTTTGTTGGGTATGAGCGATTACTGTATGTAGCCGATGTACGTAATGCATCCATGAAAATTACATTTCGCTTAACCAAGCGTGAAGCGGAAATGCGTGAGCTGCTGATATTGCCGGAAGCAACACGTGTACGCTATCTTGAAATTTTCCGGAAAAATTTATTGGGAGAAACAAGAGCAGCCAACCGTGCAAAAGTGAAAAACCTGAAAGATGTTCAGTTTGCGGCCACGCCCAATCAGAATGAACTGGTTGCCTATTGCGATACCACACTTGTGGTGGATAATCCGGAGCTTGGTTATGTGATCTATTTCGACCTGGTTGAATTTTACTTTAACCGGGTAACCGGCGAGTCACGTTTTTTCGGCTACACCCGTTTTGTTGATAAAAATGGAGAAGGTGAAAACAAACGTCGTTGGGCAAAACGCAGAAGAGAAGCCTATGAAGGTAGTACCATGCATTTTTACCGAAGCCTTGTGCAGCGGACACTGAAAGAAGAAAAATTTACGGTGCAGAATATTTACCGGAAAGAAATGAAACAGGAAGGGGGAGCTCCTCAAAAAATTACGTTGCAATTGGGAGGAAGCAACAGTATTGATATTGCTGTGCCTGTTACAGAAGACAGTTTGTTGCATATTCACAGTGATTCGGGTTACAGGATCTACGAGATTAAAACAGCGGACAGGCTGCGTGTAGTGTATGAAAAGAATACTGCGTTGAAACAAGATATTACAAAAAGCAGGATTGTGGGCGGACAGGTACGGGAAGGAACTATATCCGGGCTTCGTCCGTTTAAACCACCTATACTTGTTGATTACAGAGGACGATTACTGACACCGCTGGCCGCCTACAATGATGGCATGTGGGTGTTTGAACGCCTGGCAAATATGTTGCCGGAGGATTATGAGCCGGAGTAAACTGATTTTATGAAACATGGAGGATGTGTATATATCATGACTAATAAACTTCGAACTGTTTTATATACAGGTGTTACATCTGATTTGCGTAATCGAATTATTGAACACCAGACTCACCTTTATGAAAATAGTTTTACAGCGAGGTATAATTGTACAATTTGTGTGTATTATGAAAGTTTTAGTCGGATTGAAGAGGCAATTGCGAAAGAAAAAGAAATCAAGGGTTGGAATCGGGTACGAAAGAATGAGTTGATCTCTGCCGTGAATCCAGATTGGATTGATTTATGGCCTGAGATTGAAAAGTGGTAATTGGAAGAGTATTTGCTGCTAACCATATTCGTCATGCTGAGGAACGAAGCATCTCTATGCAGTTGGAGAGATACAAATCAAAAATTCTGATGGAACTTGAACCGTTTTATGTTGTAGTGATGTCTCGTACCTCGACATGACGGGCCTCAGAGGTGTTAGTATGTTTCATTTAATTCGAAAAGCAGCATTCGTCATGCTGAGGAACGAAGCATCTCTATGCAGTTGGAGAGATACCAATCAAAAATTCTTATGAAACTTAAACCGTCTTACGTCGTAGCGATGTCTCGTGCCTCGACATGACGGAACTCAGTTTATTCAACATTTCCAAGACTACAAAACGCTATTGACTAACTCACTCCTCCACAAACAACGCTTTCAGCTCTGCTGCATCTTTTGGCTTCATCTTTCCGCCCAAGATCAAACGCAACTGGCGGCGGCGCAGAGCACCATCAAAGAGTTTTATTTCTTCTTCTGTTTCAGGAATTAACTGTGGTACAGGTTTGGGACGGCGGTTGGGATCCAATGCAACAAACGTATAATAGGCTTCATTGCTTTTGTAGCGGTATTGCTGCACAGTATCTTCTCCCCACACTTTCATATGCACTTCCATTGAACTGTTGAATGCACGTGTAACCTTTGCTTCAATATGTACCACGTTGCCCAGCTTGATCGGGTTCTCAAACGAAATATTATCAACACTTGCAGTAACCACAGGCGAATTGCAATGCTTGCCCGCTGCTAATGCCGATGCAATATCCATCCAGTACATTAAACGGCCACCCATCAGATTGCCGAATACGTTGGTATCGTTCGGGAGTACCAACTCGGTCATTACAATAAATGATTCTTTTGCTGTTTTGTTAGTCATGCGAATATGTTTAGGCCCCAAGGGCGCAAGTTACAGGAAGAAAATTCGTTGCGTGTTTGTAGCAACAAGAAAAAAATCCCTCTCGGTTGGGAGAGGGATTGTATCATTAGATCACCAACATCGCATCTCCATAACTGAAGAAACGATACTTGTCTTTAATTGCTTTTTTATACGCTTCCATGGTAAGATCGTAACCGGCAAATGCACAGGTCATGATCAGCAAACTTGTTTTCGGCAAGTGGAAGTTGGTAACCAGTGAATCGGCAATATTAAAATTGTAAGGCGGGTGAATAAAAATATTCGTCCATCCTTCGCTTGGTTTTAATAACTGTTGAGCCGTGAATGATGTTTCCAATGCACGCATGGTGGTTGTGCCGATAGAACAGATTCGGTTTTTACCTTCTTTTGCTTTGTTTACGATCTTGCAAGAGAAGTCATCGATCTTATAATACTCAGCATCCATTTTATGTTTACTAAGGTCTTCCACTTCAATCGGGCGGAAGGTTCCTAAACCGGTATGCAATGTTACTTCTGCAAAGCGCACACCTTGAATCTCCAAACGCTTGATTAATTCCTGGCTGAAGTGCATGCCTGCAGTAGGGGCTGCCACCGCACCTTCGTGTTTTGCAAACACAGTTTGGTAACGTTCACGGTCTTCATCATCCGGTTTGCGTTTGATATATTTTGGAAGCGGCGTTTCGCCCATTGCATACAATACAGTGCGGAACTCTTCATCGGTTCCGTCAAACAGGAAACGAATGGTACGGCCACGGGAAGTAGTGTTATCAATTACTTCAGCAACCAGGTCTTCTGTATCGCCGAAATATAATTTGTTACCCACACGGATCTTTCTGGCCGGATCAACAATTACATCCCACAAACGGTTTTGCTTATTTAATTCACGAAGAAGAAACACTTCGATCTTGGCACCTGTTTTTTCCTTGCGGCCATACATGCGGGCAGGAAATACTTTGGTGTTGTTCACTACAAATACATCTTTATCGTCGAAATATTCCATGATGTCACGGAACTGGCGGTTTTCGATTTGTCCGGTTTTACGGTGTACAACCATCAAACGGCTGTCTTCACGTTTTTTTGTAGGATTCTGGGCAATGAGGTTGAGGGGTAGGTCGAACGTAAACTGTGATAACTTCATACTGCGTTTTATAATTTTCGTAACGGGTGCAAACGCAGCGTTGAGGTGAGTATTCGGGAGTGACTCTCCAAACCCCGTCTTACGGCACCGGGTTTGAACCTGTTACTTTTTAATGCGTGCAAAGGTAAGGAATTCGGGCAAAAATCCCGGAAAATTATCCACAGCTGAGAAGGCTTGCTGCTCTTGTACGTTTCGCCGGTTTAGATTGGAAGCACCCTGCCCGGAATGGCCGCTAACAACTGGCGGGTGTAGGCGGTTTGTGGTCTGTAATAAATATCATCGGCGCTGCCACTTTCTTCGATCTGCCCTTTGTTCATCACAATAATCCGGTCGCAGATATAACGTACCACCGACAGATCATGCGAAATGAAAATGGAGGTGAAGTTGAATTCTTTCTTCAGATCGTTGAGCAGGTTGAGTACCTGTGCTTGCACACTTACGTCTAATGCCGAAACAGATTCGTCCCAGACAATAAAGGATGGATGTAAAGCCAATGCACGTGCAATCACAATCCGTTGGCGTTGCCCGCCACTAAACTCATGCGGGTAACGGTTGAAATGATCTGCCGAAAGATTTACTTTCTCCAGCAGTTCCATTACTTTTTCTTTTGCCTTTTTTTGATTGGGTTGCAGTTGATGCACCAGCATCGGTTCAGCAATGGCATCGCCAATACTGATGCGTGGGTTGAGTGAAGAGTAGGGGTCCTGAAAAACGATCTGTAAGTTTTTACGTTGCTTTGTAAAGGCTGCCGCCGGTTCCTGCAAAATATTTTTTCCGTTTAGTAAAATACTGCCCGCTGTTCCATCAACCAACCGAACCAAACCACGACCGAGTGT
This sequence comes from Bacteroidota bacterium, assembly GCA_023428755.1. Lineage (GTDB taxonomy): Bacteria > Bacteroidota > Bacteroidia > Chitinophagales > Chitinophagaceae > Lacibacter. Next base: position 250,829 of record JAEYWX010000027.1, on the reverse strand, counting down.
TGTTTTGCCGCAACCGCTTTCACCAACTAATCCTACTGTTTCGCCTGCATAAACATCAAAACTCACATCGTTCACTGCTTTGATGTAAGATGATGATTTGCTAAATAGTTTCTTATGTTCCGGAAACCACACGTTGAGGTTTTGAATTTGAAGGAGAGGGGGCTGGAATTGGGAATTTGGAATTTGGGTATTGGGTTGTTCACTATCTACTATCGGCTTATAGCTATCGGCTATACTTTCCACTTTCTCCTTTTCTCTTTCCATTTCCAAAAAATCACTCACCACAGGTAGTCGTTTTCCTTTTGGATGAAGCGCCGGGCGGCAGGCCAGCAATGCTTTTGTATATGGGTGTTTCGGATGGTCAAAAATTTCACGGACAGAGCCTTGCTCAACAATTTGTCCTTTGTACATCACCACAATTTTATCGGCAATATCATGCACCACACCCAAATCATGTGTAATGAACAATACGCCCATGCCTGTTTCCTGCTGCAGTTCTTTAATGAGCTGAAGAATGGTTTTTTGTACGGTTACATCCAAAGCAGTAGTAGGTTCATCGGCAATTAACAGCGATGGATTGCAGCTCATCGCCATGGCGATCATCACCCGTTGTTTTTGTCCGCCACTTAACTGGTGTGGATAACGGTTAAGCATAGCCGACGGGTTGGGCAACTTCACTTTTTCAAACAACAGTAATGTGCGTTTGGCCGCTTCTTCTTTGTTTACTTTCTGATGCTGTTGTATGGCTTCCATCACCTGCATGCCACAGGTAAAAACCGGGTTGAGAGATGTCATCGGTTCCTGGAAGATCATGGCAATCTCATTGCCACGAATCTGTTGCAGTTGTTTTGCGGAAGCTTTTAGCAGATCGATAATAGAACCGTCCTTTTGTGTAAACTGAATACCGCCATTGGGATAGAAAGCAGGAGGTTGTGGTATCAATTGCAGGGCCGAAAGCGCTGTAACGGATTTGCCCGAACCGCTTTCGCCCACCACTGCTACGGTTTCTCCTTTGCCAACACTGAATGAAATACCATGAATGGCTTTTACTTCGCCATCTTCCGTTTTGAAGTTGACTTCAAGGTTAGTGATATCTAGCAGCGGTTTTATCATTCTTCAAACCGAAGATGTTTAACAGTGTTGCCATTGTTGATGAGCTGTTTTAATGAATCAATCCCGATCTTGATGTGGTTCTCCACAAAATGCGTGGTTACTTTTTTATCGCTTTCTTCTGTTTTTACACCTTCTGGTGTCATGGGGCTATCGCTCACCAATAACAAGGCACCTGTTGGAATATGATTGGCAAAGCCTACCATAAACACTGTTGCGGTTTCCATATCAATGGCCATAGCCCTGATTTTTTCCAGATACGCTTTAAACTCCTCATCGTGTTCCCACACACGGCGGTTAGTAGTATACACTGTGCCTGTCCAGTAATCACTGTTGTAATCCCGAATGGTGGTTGAAACAGCTTTCTGCAGCGCAAACGCTGGCAGGGCCGGTACTTCCGAAGGGAAATAATCACGGCTAGTACCCTCTCCACGTATAGCAGCAATAGGAAGTATAAGGTCTCCAATTTTATTCTTTGCTTTTAACCCGCCGCATTTTCCTAAAAACAAAACAGCTTTTGGTTCAATAGCCGACAGCAGGTCCATTACTGTTGCGGCAGTGGCGCTTCCCATACCGAAGTTGATGATGGTGATACCGTCGGCTGTTGCACATTGCATGGGTTTATCTTTTCCAACAACTTCTACCTGGTTCCATTCGGCAAACAGGTTTACATAATTGCTGAAGTTGGTCAACAGAATGTATTTGCCAAAATCTTCTAATTGCTGACCGGTGTAGCGGGGCAGCCAGTTCTTTACGATCTCTTCTTTTGTTTTCATGCGTTCATCTTTTTGAATTCTGCTAAATTAATCATTTACTTTGGAGCATGATAAAAGTTGATTTTCCTGCGCCTGCATTTCGAATTAAAGAAGAGGAAGGGAAAGAAGTGATTTTTGATGATCTGCGGAAACAGTGGGTGCGGCTTACTCCCGAAGAATGGGTGCGTCAGAATCTGCTTCAATTTTTACTGCAAACAAAAAAATACCCTGCTGCATTTTTTGCTGTTGAGAAAGAAATCATGCTCGGTGAATTAAAAAAACGATTTGACATACTGATTTATGACCGTGCTCACCAACCCTGGATGATGATCGAGTGTAAAGCAATGGATGTAGAGTTAACGGAAAAAGCGGTTGAACAAATTGTTCGATACAACATGTCGATACCTGTATCATACATTATGGTCAGCAATGGATCCTACAATTATGCCTGGATAAAAAAAGACAACGAACTGCTTGGGTTGGATGAATTGCCTGCGTTTCCTGCTGCACAATAAAGTACTGATAAATTGCCTTGAATTAATCTGCCTTACAAAGAATAGATAAAAGCTTTCGTTTCAGTTTTTCATCCGAAACGAAAGCTGTATCAACAGAATGGCACGAAGTGAAAGGTCAAATGATCAATCACTCTCTTCAAGGTGTAGTTTTTGGTGATGGGCGCCGGATGCGATCAACAGGGCAAACCCTACAATGGCGGTATCTTTCAATACATTCATCCATGCAAACTGCCGCATTTCTTTTGCGCCAGCGTTGATCGAATTGGGCACATGAACCGTAAGGATCAAAATCACCAACATTACTGCCAGTAAATACCCGGTAAGTTTTACAAACTTGTTGAAAAGAAATGAAATACCCGAAAGAATAAATGCTCCGCCAACAATGTAAACCCATAGAATACCGCCAGGCAAAAAGTCCGGAACATATACAAGGAGGTCGTACGGATTTTTAAAATGGAATATTCCAAAAGCGATCAAAACAATCGATAGCAGATAAATTGCTATCCTTGCAACGATGTGGTACTGTTTCATAACAGAAGTTTTTATTGAGTGAAGAAGAATGGCCTGTCTCAATCGAGATCAATCCTCATCTGCAGTTGCACAAGTGCTGTATGAAACCGTTTCTATTAGTAATTTAAGCAAATATTTCAGGAATAAAAAATGAAATCTGTTTGAGTGAGTAAAAAACATATCGATCAAAATAAAAACACCCATTTGTTAATGGGGGGGTGTAATACCAGTCACGGTTTAAGTATTATAAACTCAACAAAAACTGCATCACATCCACGCAATCAGCATAATCCATTAAAGAGGGTTGTTGTGCCTGGCCAAATGCAAAACCGCCAACACCAACAATTACCTGCACCTTTTCATTTGTTGCCAATGCGTTCATTACTTCATCAGTCTGTTGATAGTAACTGTAATGGAGGCTGCCAATAGGTGAAAAAATGTTTTCATTTTCGATCAGTACAATACAATCATTGGTCATGTAATAAATATTATTCATGAGGTACACGGCCAATTGGTAATCGTAGTTGTTGCGGTATTTATGATGTTCAAACATCCAACTGTACTTACGCAATGCATTCAGCAATGGAACAAAGTCATATTGCTGCGGCACATACAGTTTGGTAACATTACGGCAACCCAGGCCAAAGTAGAGCATAATATCGTCGGCCAGTAACGAAAGTTCGGTTTCGGTTTCGTTACCGGTAAGAATGGCTACCGAGGTACGGTTTTTCCGGATCACAGAGGGGTATCGTCCAAAATAATATTCAAAATAGCGGGAACTATTGTCGCTGCCTGTAGCAATATACGCATCGCAATCTTTGAGTGAGGAGGCAAACTGCACATGATCGGCCATGGCAGGGTTCCATTCCGTCATTTTATCAACAAGATGTTTTAATAGTATTTCATCTTTCGATGAAAGTTTACAAACCTGTTTATGTCCGCTTACAAACACACATAGAAAATCGTGAAACCCAACGAGTGGAATGTTTCCCGCCATTACAATGCCAACCGTTTTTGGTTGAATGTTATCATCCAGTTTATAATGGGCAATCCATTTTTCCAACGCTTCTTTTTGCAGAAAATGTTCCACGATAGAAGTAGCAGCCAAGGTTACAAACGCACGGGTAAACCAATGGTTCTGTTGTTCAGCCCTGGTGCAGGCAATTTCCCATTCGGTTGGTTGTGCAGAAATATATTGGGCAAGTTGCTGTAAAATTTCCTGTCTTTGTTGTAAATTCATTCAACTGTTTAGTTTACATTTGAAACGCAAAAGTAAATCAAACTAACCCTAAAAAATTTCAAACTCTATGGCAATAAAAATTACAGAAGAATGTATCAATTGCGGGGCATGCGAACCTGAATGTCCAAACAATGCAATTTACGAAGGCGGAGTAGAATGGGCGATCGCCGATGGCACAACAGTAAAAGGCTCGTACACATTGATCGACGGAACAGTTGTAGATGCAGCTGCCAAAAATGCGCCGGTAAGTATGGATACGTATTACATTACCCCTAACAAGTGCACCGAATGCCAGGGTTTTCATGAAGAGCCACAATGTGCATCTGTATGCCCGGTAGATTGCTGCGTACCGGACGAAATGTATGCCGAAACAGTTGAAGAACTGTTGGCACGTAAAGACCGACTGCATATTTAAGTTTCTCTCAGATGGATGAGTTCCCGTAAGAACGATTCCGGAATACAGCGGGTGATATTTCCCGTTAAAAAAAGGTGAAGGCTTGAAAACCTTCACCTTGCTTTTTATATCTTGCACGCATGAAGAATTTTCTGATCCTTTTGTTAGGAATGAGTTTGGCTGCATCCTGTAATCTGGTGTTGAAAAAGCCCGCTGAGCCGGAAGCAACTGTTGAAACCGAACAGCAGTTACAGGAAATGGTTGAGACCGATAAAGCCTTTTCAGCCGCCAGCGAAAAGAACGGAATGAAAAAAGCTTTCCTCGAATACATTGCTGACGATGCCGTGCTGTTGCGTCCGGGCTTTCTGCCAATTATTGAAGGTGATGTGATACGCTTCCTCAATGCACAGGAAGATACTTCTTTTACAATGACGTGGGAACCAAAAGGCGCCGATATTGCATCATCCGGCGATATGGGATTTACCTATGGCGTTTACAAAGTAGCTACAGCCGATACCGTTTTGCAGGGTACTTATCTCAACGTGTGGCGTAAGCAAAATGACGGTTCCTGGAAATTTGTGGTAGATACCGGCAATCAGGGCATCAGCATGGATGCCGAATCCATGTAACAGGAATAGAAGCTGGCAGGATTCTTGAAGAATGAGGCATTCAGTAGCAAACAGACTACTGATTCTCTAAAAGTTGATAGCGAAATAAAACCATCCAGTTGATGAATCAACCAATGAACATAGCCCTTGTAACAGGTGGGTATAGTGGCGAGTCAGTGATCTCTTACAAAAGTGCTACTACCATTTACAACCATCTCGACAAATCGAAATTCAACGTTTACGTAATTGATATTACCGGCGATGGATGGTTTTACAGTAACAACGGTAAGCACGAAGCTGTTGTTGACAAAAATGACTTTACGATCAACATCAACGGCGAAAAAATTTCATTCGACTGTGTGTTCATTGGAATGCATGGTACACCGGGCGAAGACGGACGATTACAGGGCTACTTTGATGTATTGGGTTTGCCTTATACATCCTGCAGTGCTGCTACATCGGCCATTACTTTCAATAAACGATACACCGTTGCCGTTGCTGCGTTTGCAGGAATTCATGTGGCAAAAAGTGTACACCTGTTCAAACAGCAACCCATCGATGCATCATCGATCGATCTGAGATTGCCAGTGTTTGTAAAGCCAAACAATGGCGGCAGCAGTATTGGTATGAGTAAGGTAAGCAAGCGGGAACATTTGGCCGCAGCAATTGAAAAAGCATTCAACGAAGACGACCAGGTATTGGTAGAAGAAATGATCACGGGCCGTGAGTTTACCATTGGGGTGTTCAAACACAAAGGAGAGATCGTAACAATGCCTATGACGGAGGTAAAAGCAGATGCCGACATGGAGTTTTTTGATTTTGTTGCCAAGTACCAGGGAAAAAGTACCGAGATTACACCGGCAGAAGCCAGTGAAGAAATGTTTCGAAAAGTAAGCGAAACAGCAAAAAAAGTGTATGCTGTTTTTAACTGCAGTGGTGTTATTCGAATTGATTTTATTTATAATGAAGAACGGAATGAGCCGTTTATGCTGGAGATCAATACTGTGCCTGGCCAAAGCGATGCCAGCATTGTGCCACAGCAGGTGAGGGCAATGGGGTGGAAGCTGGAAGATTTTTATGCAGCATTGATTGAAGAGGCAATGGCCACTCATTCATCACGATAGTTATCACTAAATTCAATACCCGTGTTTCAATTTATTACCAACCGTTCTTTTTTTGTAAACCTGCTTGCAGCCATTTTGCTGGGGCTGGCAGCGTTGTTTATTTTCTTTCAACTGCTCGACCGGATCACTCAACATGGTAAGTACATTAAAGTACCTGAGATAAAAGGGAAACAGGTAGAAGAAGCAAAAAAAATATTAGAGGCGCAAGGTTTTCAGGTGGAAGTGCAGGATAGTGTTTACTACGATACATTGCCTCGTTTGTCGGTGGTAAAACAATCGCCTTTGCCCAATGAGCTGGTAAAAATTAATCGCACGGTTTATTTAACCATCAACCGTGCTGAGCCACCGTTGGTAAGTGTGCCCAACTTTGTGGGGCAAACTTACCGTAGCGTTTTATTGCAGTTAACAACATTGGGTTTAAAGCTTGGTGATACCACAACCCGTCCAGATTTTGCAGTAGGTTCTGTATTGGAACAAACATACAATGGACAAATGGTAAGCCCGGGTACAAAAATTCCAATGGGCAGCCGCATCAGCCTGGTATTGGGAGGTGGCGTAAAACAAACTGAATTGCCGGTGCCCATGCTGCTGGGACTTACATTTGCTGAAGCAAAAGTGTTACTGGAAAGCAACGACCTGTTGCTGGGTGCAGTAGTAGTTGATGGAGAAGTGGCCGATAGTTCTGCCGCTTTTGTGATCAGGCAAAGCCCGCCCGTTCGGGATGATGAAGGAAGACCTATTCGAATTCGGGGCGGACAGTTGGTGGATCTATGGATCAGCATGGATCGTTCTAAGGTCGATAGTATCCAGCGGCCAAAAGCAGTAATGCAGGAACCGGTGAAAAATGAGTATTAAAAAACATATCGTTCAACTAACAAAAAAATAAAGCGATGAAAACCATAACTGCTGAAGAATTAAAAGCAAGAATTGACGCCGGTGAAGAATTAAATATTGTGGATGTACGTGAACCACATGAACATGAAGAGTTTAATATCGGCGGTACCTTATATCCACTCGGTCGTATTTTATCAATGGATGTAGATGAGTTAGAAAACTTAAAGGAGCAAGAGGTGATCTTTTATTGCCGCAGCGGTAACCGCAGCGGACAAGCCTGCATGTTTGCAGAAACAATGGGCTTCACCAATGTGGTTAATTTAACCGGTGGAATGTTGAACTGGAGAGAAAAGTACAATGTGTAATTTGCTGCAATAGAGAATAGAAATACAAAAAGAGAAGGCGCTTGAACAAGCGCCTTCTCTTTTTAAGGTAAAACCTATAAGGTTTGCCGAGCTGGGATTGCTGCGCTGCAAACCTTATAGGTCATTAAATCAGAATTTCAAATTGATCCCGGCCATAAAGTTTCGGCCGGCCATTGGGTAATAAAAGTTTTCAGTAACTGTTTGCGCTCCATAAATATAGCTATATGTATAACCATTGGTTTCATACAGTTTGTTCAGCACATTATTCAACTGGAATGTAAGATTCAGCTCTTTCAGCTTTTTAAAACGGAAGGCATAATTCAAACGCAGGTCGGTTACAAAAAACGGATCAATGCTTCTTGCTTCGTTACCTGTATTGTCAAGATACTGACGTGATACATATTTGTTCAGTAAACTGATCTCTCCGTTTTTTACAGGAATGAAATTCAAGGTAGCGCCTGCAATGGCAGCAGGCGAAAAGGAGAGAGGAGCGTTTTTGAAGAATGTTTCTTTTTGTCCGCCATTATCATAATCATCTACAAACTCTGTAAAGTTAAGAATGCGGTTATCGCTCAGCGTTAGATTGGCTGCAGCGTTGAACCAGGCAGCAGGTTTTACAGTAGCCTGCAGTTCTACACCTGCCCGATAGCTTTTTGGAATATTGATCCGGTTGTAAGCGCCCACATCATTTACTTTGCCCGTAAGCACCAGTTGATTATTGTAATACATATAATAACCCGTAGCACTGATGCTGAAATTCGGTTGGCGATGTTCAATATTCAATTCAAGATCATACAAGGTTTCATGTTTTGGTTGCTGGTTAACACCTGCTTCAAAATCATCCCGGTTGGGTTCCCTGTTTCCAATACTGAACGATGCAAATCCCAGCCAACCTTTACTATCGGCATAGGAAATACCAATCTTTGGATTTACAAAGCTGAAATCATTGCCCGACTGCAGTAACGGATTTTTGCGGAAGCCGTTGATGCTGTGTTTTACATAACGGTATTGGAGATCAGCAAACGCTTCCCAGCGTACAGCAAATCTGCGTTGGTACTTTGTATAAATATTGAAATCGTTTTTGAATGCATCGAGATCATACCAACGATAATCTTTTGGAACAGATGCTTCACTCCAGATCACTTTTCCGTAATGCAATCCATCGTAGCGGGTAAATGCACCGCCAATGGTCAGTTGATCTGCATTGCGTTTGTATTGTGCTGAAAATGTTGTTCCGTAAAACCAGTTGTCTAACCAGAGTTGACGTACAAGATCTGATGTAACGGGTGCAAGACCGTAATCATCCAGCGATTCCTGTACTTTGTATTCTTCGTAATAACCACGGCCACGGGTTAAAAAGAAAGCCGTGTTCATACTCCAGTTGCTGTTCAACTCCTGGTTAAAGAACAGTTGATAATGATCCTGCTGATAATTATCTGTCTGGTTATCGTATAAAAAATAATTGTAACTGCGGTTATTATCATTGCGGAACAAGTTGACAGAATCGGCAGCCGTAAAATAAGTTACACCGAGATTGTTGTAATAATGCTCCAGCAGTTTTGCATCATCCCGTTTCAGTTTTGCTTCCGGAATTCCATTCCATGCCTGGTATGTTTTTTCAGTACCGGTAATGGCATTGAAGCGGATCGATGTTTTGTTGTTGAGATAAGCAGCTGAGAAATACGCTGAGCCAAGATCGGATGCGCCCCTTTCGATAAAACCTTTGCTGTTGATGAATGATAATCTTGCATCAAACGTTACATGCTTGCCAATTAATCCGGAACCAACTTTAATTGTTTGACGAAATGTGTTGAAGCTTCCAAATCCATTGTTGATTTCGGCATACGGCTGTTCATTGAACTCATTGGTGCTGAGGTTGAGCGTAGCACCAAATGCACCGGCTCCGTTCGATGAAGTACCAACACCACGCTGTATTTGAATTGAATTAACGGATGAAGAAAAATCAGGAAGGTTCACAAAAAACAAGCCCTGGCTTTCAGCATCATTGTAAGGAATGCCATTCAACGTCATGTTGATGCGTGTTGCATCTGTTCCCCGGATGCGGATACCGGTGTAACCAACTCCATTTCCGGCATCGGAGTTGACAACTACGGATGGAGTTTGATTGAGAATGAACGGAAGGTCCTGCCCGATGTTCATTTTCTCAATTTCTTTTTTGTTGAGATTGGTTTTGGCAAACGGCATCCGGTCGCCGGCACGGATGGCACTTACTTCCACCGGTTTCAGAAACAGCGGTTGTAACTGCAATTCAGCATTTACTATGGTTTCTTTTTCCGAAATGTTCACTACCTGTTCAAACACTTTAAAAGCAACGGTACTGATCTTCACCACATAATCGCCTTTTTGCCGCAGCGAAATGGAGAAGCGTCCTTCGTTGTTGGTTTGTGTAAAACCATTGCCTGGAATTTCAACAGTAGCACCGGCAATGGCTGCGCTGCTGTTGTTTTTTTCGGTTACTCTGCCACTCAGTTTGTACTGAGCCACTGAAAGCTGTTGTGATACAATCATCAACATTCCCAGCATCAATTTTTTCGTCATCATTTACTTTTTACAGTTAAAAATTGAGTCGGAAATGCTGCGAAACGAAAAGAGGAAATATAGAAAGGAACCTCCTTCCCTGCGCAGGCATTACCCTGATCAGGTTCTACGGGTTTGATCTCAGCCTCTGCTGCCTGTACCGGGCCCATGTACAGGCAGGAAGCACCCCGGGGAATCTGTGTCAAAACCGGCTTCGCCGCTTTTTGACGGGGCAAAGATAAAATCTTTCAGGTTTGCTGTAACATTTTCCTTTCAAGTATCGTATCACACAAAACAGCAATTATGAAGAAATGGATTTTCACCCTGTTTACCTTATCATTCGCCCTGTTTGCAACCGCACAGGAAACTAAAATTGAAGACCCCAACGCCGAAAAAAGAACCATTGAACCTTTTCATTCTGTCAGAGTAGGAGATGGGATTGACCTTTATTTATCACAGTCAACCGAAGAAAGCGTGGTGGCCAGCGCCTCCCGTGAAGAGTACCGCAACCGGTTAAAAACGGAAGTGGAAGATGGGTTGCTGAAGATTTATTATGATCGTGAATCCTTCTCCGACTGGACAAGTACCGGCAAAAAATTAAAAGTATATGTATCATTCAAAACCCTTCAGAAGCTCACTGCAACCGCAGGCAGTCATGTAAAAGTGGAAGGCGCCATTAAGGAAAAAAGCCTGAACCTGTTTTTGCGCTCAGGTGCGCAATTCAAAGGCACGGTAGAAGTGGACAAATTATTGGTGGAAACGGAAAGTGGTTCAAGTTCTTCCATTGCAGGATCAGCCGGTGAATTTCAAATCAGTGCCAACAGCGGTGCACGAATGAAAGCATATGAGCTGGCAGCCGGTAAAGCCGATATTCGTTCAACCAGTGGTGCAAAAGTGGAAGTAAAAGTAAACGATGAAATAAAACTGTATTCATCCAGTGGAGGCAGTATTTATTACAAAGGTAACGCCAGAATCAGCGAAGTAAGCACAAACATTGGTGCAATTATTCGTAAAGCAGATAGTTAATTGTCATATTTAAAACCTTATTACAAATGAAAAAGTTTTTTGTATCAATGCTCTTGTTGGTTGCAACAGCACCAGCCCTTTTTGCACAGGATGTAATGGTGATCAATGATAAAAATGCTGAGCCTCGCAAAGTGAGCAGCTTCCACGGTATCAAAGTTTCCAATGCGTTTGATGTAATCATCAAACAAAGTAATGAAGAAGCTGTGGTGGTAAGTGCCAGCGAAGAAAAATTCAGAAGCCGCATTAAAGTAAATGTAGTAAATGGCATACTGCAAATTTCCTACGACAATGAAAGTGTATGGAAATGGAGTAGTGAAAACAAGCGGTTGAAGGCGTATATCTCTGTAAAAAATATCGACAAGTTGGATATATCCGGTGCCAGCGATATTAAGATTGACGGTGTTCTCAGCGGCACAAATCTGAAAGTAGACCTAAGCGGCGCATCAAGTTTAAAAGGAGCGATCCGATACAGCAGTGTAAGTGTGGATCAAAGTGGCGCATCCAATTCAAAATTATCCGGCATGGCTGTTAATCTTGATGTGGACTTAAGTGGTGCAAGCGATTTTACCGGCTTTGATCTTGTGTCTGATAACTGCCGTGTTGATGCATCAGGCGCATCAGATGTAAAAGTAACCGTCAATAAAGATTTGAAAGTAGATGCAAGTGGTGCAAGCGATGTACAATACAAAGGCACTGCTTCCATCAGCGATTTTAAAACCTCCGGTGCATCAAGTTTAAAAAAGCGTACAAAGTAAGTTTCGATAGATGTTCTGATGAGGAAGAGAGAGGCAGAAAAAAAACTTCTGCCTCTTTGTTTTGGGTGCTATGCAAAATACCCTTACTTTTGCCGTCCATTCCGCGAAGTAGAGCAGCGGTAGCTCGTCGGGCTCATAACCCGAAGGTCGGGAGTTCGATCCTCCCCTTCGCAACAAAAAGTCCTCCGCAAAGCGGGGGATTTTCTTTTTTTGATCAATAGCTAGTAGCTTGCAGCTAACAGCTTCCAGCTTCTTTTATGAAAGTAGGATTTGTAAACATATTTGGTAAGCCCAACGCCGGGAAAAGCACATTGATGAATGCGCTGCTGGGAGAGAAGTTGGCCATTGTTTCATCAAAAGTGCAAACAACCAGGCATCGCATCAAAGGCATTCTTACAACTGCCGATTACCAATTGGTATTTTCTGATACGCCCGGCATTATTAATCCCAAGTACAAGTTGCAGGAAAAAATGATGAGCAGTGTAAAAAGTGCACTGGAAGATGCAGATGTGGCGTTGCTGCTGGTAGATGTAAAAGATAACTGGCAGGAAAATGAAGAACTGTTTACTTCGCTCAAATTAAAAGTGCCTTCCATAGTGGTGTTGAATAAACTAGATTTGGTTGATACTGCCAAACTCGAAGAGGCAAAAGCTTTCTTTGAAGGCAAGCCGTATTGCAAAAAAGTGGTGGCCGTATCGGCATTGTCGGGTATCAACAAAAAAACATTCATCAACCACATACTTGAATTTGTACCGGAAGGGGAGCCGTTCTTTGAAGAAGATCAGCTAACGGACCTCAGTACCCGCTTTTTTGTAGCGGAGCTGGTGCGTGAAAAAATATTCGAACTCTTTTCCGAAGAGATACCATACCACACTACCGTGATTGTAACAGCTTACGAGCAAAAACAATCGCTCATCAAAATTTCGGCCGATATCATTGTGCAGCGTGAAACCCAAAAAGCAATTTTGCTGGGCACCAAAGGTGAAATGATCAAAAAACTGGGATCGCAGGCACGGGTGGATATCGAAAAATTTGTTGATTCAAAAGTATTCCTCGACTTGTTTGTAAAGGTTCGTCCCAAGTGGAGAGACAGTGATCTGTTTTTGAAGGAATACGGGTATAATTAATCGTTTTTTATTTACCGGTAAGCGTACTGCAACAGGCGATCATTCCATTGCTTTCTGTTTAATTCAGTACTTTTGCCCACTTTATTTGTTTTATTATGGCAGGTTTTACAGTTGCAGTTGTTGGAAGGCCCAATGTGGGGAAGAGTACCTTTTTCAATCGTTTATTACAGGAGCGCAAAGCGATCGTGGACGATGTAAGCGGTGTTACCCGTGACCGTCAGTATGGTGTGGCCGATTGGAATGGTAAATCGTTTAACCTGATCGATACAGGCGGGTTTGTACCCGACAGTACCGATATTTTTGAAACAGAAATCCGCAAGCAGGTAAAAATTGCACTGGATGAAGCCAATGCAGTGATCTTTATGTGCGATGCTTCAACAGGTATTACTGATCTGGATGAAGCCATGAGCGATGTGCTTCGTCGCACAACCAAACCTGTTTTCCTTGCCATCAACAAAGTAGATAATCATGAGCGCCTGCTTGAAGCAAGTGAATTCTATGCATTAGGTATGGAAAAGATTTTCTTCATCAGCAGTATGACGGGTAGCGGAACAGGTGAATTGCTGGATGCAGTTGCTGCTATTATTCCCGAAGATCAGGCTGAAGTGCAGGAATCAACCATTCCAAAAATTGCGATCATTGGTCAGCCAAATGTTGGCAAATCATCCTTGTTAAATGCATTGCTGGGCGAAGAGCGTACCATTGTAAGTGATATCGCTGGTACTACCAGAGATACCATTCATACCCATTATAATCTCTTCAATAAAGAGTTTATTTTAATTGATACAGCAGGTATCCGTCGCAAAACAAAAGTGAACGAAGACCTGGAGTTTTACTCTGTGATCCGTGCTATCCGTGCAATGGATGAAGCAGATATTTGTATGCTGTTGCTCGATGCAGAAAAAGGAATCACACAACAGGATCTCAATATTTATTCATTGGCAGTGAAAAAAGGGAAAGGGATTGTGTTGCTGGTAAACAAATGGGATCTTATCAAAAAAGAAACCAATACCGCACGTGATTATGAAAAGGAATTAAAGAAGCGTTTGCTCCCGTTCAATGATGTACCGGTGCTGTTTGTTTCTGCTGTTGAAAAAACACGCATCATGCAGGCCTTGGAAGTAGCGTTGCAGGTAGTAGAAAACAGGCAGCGGAAAATTGCCACATCTGAGTTGAATGAGGTGATACAAAAATCGCTGAACGCATATCATCCGCCGGTGGTACGAGGTGTGCCGGTGAGTATTAAGTATGTAACACAGTTGCCTACACCGGTTCCATCATTTGCATTTTTCTGCAATCATCCCGACGATATTAAACAGCCGTACAAAAACTATCTGGAGAATCAATTGCGTCAGGCATTTAATTTTACAGGAACGCCCATGCGTTTGTTTTTCCGGAAAAAGTAAGCATCATTTTTGCTAACAATTAAACTTTCATACATCTAAAAAAAAGAAAATGAAAAAAGTATTTCTTGTTTTACTGGCAGCTTCTTTATTAACAGCTTGCGGCGACGAGCAAAAATCAGACAATGAAAAAGTAGAAGCAACATCAGAAGCATCTGAAGCTGCAGAGGCAGCCGATACCAGCAGCCTGATTGATAAAGGACAAGAGAAAATGAATGAGGCAATTGATACCTTACAAAGTAAGGGCGGTAAACTGTTGGAGAAAGCTGGTGATACACTAAAGAAAAAAATAGTAGAGCCGGTAAAAGAAGATTTGAAAAAAGCTGGCGAAAAAATCAAAGAAGCAATTAAAGAATAATAGTGAAAACAAATAAATGGAAACGGGTTGCCAACAGGCAACCCGTTTTGTTTTGTGAATTTTATTCTGAAGTAAAGTTCGGTTAAACAAATCTTACTTCCCTGCGATTGTATAAGTGCGCTTCAAAATGACTGACGATAATCAGTTTGGCTTGTATTGAAAAATAAAATTAATTTACATTCAATTACTTGCCATTGCCAAACGAGAAAGCACATAAAAGTGTAAAGGATCTCCAACGAAGGATTGCCATTTATGAAGATGAAGCGGCATACAAAGAGTTGTTCATGATCCTGTTCAATTCGCTCACCCGATTTGCAACCGGCATTGTGCAGTCAAAAGAGACTGCCGAAGAAATTGTATCAGACGTGTTCATCAGTATCTGGAACGACCGTGCCCGCCTCAACGAAATTGAAGACCTGCAACTTTACCTTTTTATCGCTGTAAAAAACAATGCTGTGCGGAAAGTAAAACAGCTGAATAAACGCTCAACAATCTCGATTGATGAAATTGAGGTGGAGATGGATTCGCTGTACCAAAGCCCCGAAGATCAGATCATGTCTTCAGAAAGCGTTCGCAGTATTGAAACAGCCATTAATAGTTTGCCCCCACGTGCCCGGCTGGTGCTGAAACTTGCCAAAGAAGATAAGATGCGCTACAAAGAGATCGCCAGCCTGCTCAATATTTCCGTAAAAACAGTCGATAACCAGCTTGCTATTGCATTGAAAAAGCTGGCGCTTGCCGTTGGTACTCCTTTTCGGAAGAAAAGTTAAAAAAACTTGAAACCCTTTTAGGGGATTTCCTGCGTTTCACACTCCTTACCTGTATACCAATCATGAACAGAGATAAAATCTGGCATTTACTTTCCCGAAAGCTGACTGGAGAAGCCAGCAATGAGGAGCTGCATGAACTGAAGGAATTATGCGATCAGTACCCCGCTTTTTCAAGGCAAATGGAAGCCATTCAATCGATTTGGAACCAGGAAGCCGAGCAAGACAATGATTACTTAGAAGCAACCTATCATCTGCATTATCAAAAAATGAAAGCATTGGGAATAGAGCCCGGCCATACGGATGAAGTGCAAGAAGAACAACCAGCCAACAGCTCTTTTTTTAGAACGCACCGACGCAAGTTTCTGGCATTTGCAACACTGGCTGTTGTTATCAGCATTTCCCTCTTTTTTGTATTCACAAAAAAAGAAAGTACGGCAGCAACTGTAACGGCTGAAGCCGCTGTTCCCAAAGAAGTGGTAACAAAGAATGGCAACAGCACCAAATTTACATTGCCTGATGGATCTACTGTTTGGTTGAATGCGGGCAGTAAGCTTGATTATACAAAAATTGGAACAACAGGGAACCGGGAAATCTATTTAACAGGAGAAGCATTTTTTGATGTAGTCAAAAATCCAAAGCGTCCTTTTATCATTCATACTTCAAGTATTGATGTAAAAGTGTTGGGTACAAAGTTTAATGTAAAAGCATATCCGGAAGATAAAACAGTTGAAACGAGTCTGGTGCAGGGGAGTGTGGAAGTATTTGTAAAGAACAGACCCGGTGAAAAATATTTGCTGAAGCCCAATCAAAAACTGGTGTTGCTGAACACAGCTGAATTGGCAGCGAATGAAGCGTCGGAGAATGAAGTAAAACCTAATGTGAACTTACCTATCATCGCTATTAAGCGCCTTACTTATACTGAAACCGATACGGCGGTGGCCATTGAAACATCCTGGACGCAGAATAAGCTGGTTTTTAAAGATGAAGCATTTTCGGATGTGGCGCATAAAATGGAGCGCTGGTATGATGTGGAGATCATTTTCCGGAATAAAAAACTGGAAGAGGAATTGTTGAATGGTGATTTTCGGAAAGAAACACTTATTCAGGCGCTGGATGGTTTACGGTTCACGACCGATTTTAAATATAAAATAGAAGGAAATACTGTGATCATTTTTTAATAACCCCCAAACTGCAACTGATTATGACCCAACATCAAAATTCTTCATAAGTAGCGGCAAAAAAAGAACGGGAAATGCGCCAACATTCCCCGTATCAGTAGTACATATTTCTTTAACCTGGAAACCGCTTGCTGTATAAAAAACACGGTTTCCTACTTTATACTACCAAAGCTTAAAAGTATGGAAAAAACGACTTCGATTGCTAAGGCATTTCATGCCTTTCAAAAGCCGCTATTGATTATGAAACTAACGATCCTGCTTGTTGTTATGTGTACGTTTCATGCTGCTGCAGGCCTCAACGCACAAACAATTACGCTCAAAACGCAAAACGCTGAAATTGCCCAGGTGCTTACCAGCATCCAGAAACAAGGCGATTTCAGGTTTCTCTACAATTCAAAACTGAAAGACCTCAAACAAAAAGTATCCGTTGATTTCGAAAATCTGGAAATCAAGGAAGTGATGCGCCGTTTGTTTGCAGGCACCAATCTAACTTATGTGCAACTGGATAATAATCTTGTTGCCATTCGTTCTTCAAACCCGGATGAAAAAGATCTGCGGGTTACCGGAAAAGTTACCAGTGAAAGCGGTGAAGGAATTGCATCTGCTTCGGTAACAATTAAAGGAACTTCGCAAGGAACTGTAACCGACATGAACGGAAATTTTGCATTAACCGTTCCTGAAAATGCAGTGTTGGTTATTTCTGCCATTGGTTATGAAGACATGGAAGTAAGTGTAAACAACCAGCAGGTCATTAACGTAAAACTGCAACAGGCTACGCTCAAAATGGACGAGGTAGTTGTAATTGGTTATGGTGCTGCCAGTAAGCGTGACCTTACCGGATCCATTGTAAAAGTATCTGGTAAAGACATTGCCGATAAACCAAACATCAACCCAATGGCTTCCTTACAAGGCCGGGTTGCCGGTTTGTACATTGTAAACAGCGGTACGCCGGGCGCACAACCCGATATCCGTTTACGTGGTACATCCAGCTTCGGACAGGTTCGTCCGTTGTATGTAGTAGATGGAATCCTGAACGATAATATCGACTTCTTAAATCCAAATGATATTGAGTCGATCGAAATTTTAAAAGATCCTTCCTCACTCGCTATCTTTGGTATTCGTGGTGCCACCGGTGCCATTGTAATCACCACTAAAAAAGCGAAAGCCGGACAAATCAATGTCAACTTCAGTTCAACACTTGGTTTAAAACGCCTGGTTGACCGTATTGATATGGTGGATGCAAATGGCTTCAAAACATTGTATGATGAAGAACAGGCGAACAACGGTGTTCCTTTAAATGAGCGTTTCGATTACACACCCTGGACAGGTAATACTGATTGGATCGAAGCAATGACACGTACTGCTTTCTTCAACACCAATAACCTGAGTGTTACTGCCAGCACTGAAAAGAATAAGTTTTACATGGGCGTTGGTTATGCCATTGATGAAGGTGTGGTGAAAAATGAGCGTTTAACCAAAATGTTCATCAGCATCAATGATGAATTAAAAATTTCAAAGAACATTAAAGTTGGATTTACATTAAACAGCATGCGCCAGCGTTTACCGTTTAGCCAGGCGAATGGTTTGTTGTTTGATGCCAGAAGAATTTTACCGATCACACCTGTACAAAATGCAGAAGGTACTTTCTATGATCTCGCTATACAAGGCGGACAAATTGCCAACCCGGTGATGAATCTTGAAAACAAATGGGATAAAGAAAACAGAATTGAATTCAGAAATGTGGGAAGTGTATACACTGAGTTTAACTTCTTCCGCAATTTCACTTTCCGTTCTACTTTCTATGCCGATATGTCGAATCTTGATTCAAGAAACTACGATCCGCTTATCAGCAGATACAATCCAATTCTTGACTCAACATTTGTACCTGCCAACTCACTTACAGCTGTTTCACAAAGTAACCAGCGCTGGAGTAAGTTTCAACAGGATCATGTGATCACTTTCAAGAAAGATTTTGGAGAACACGGGCTTACTGCAACTGCAGGTTTCACCACTTTCGAAGAAAAATACAGAAGTGTATCAGGTAATGTTCGTCAGTCTCCAACCGGAGCACCTATTCCTGACGATCCCCGTTTCTGGTATATCAGCAATGGATTTGGTGATCCGCAATCATTACGTGGCGGATCTGATCAGTGGGACCGTGCAAACGCAGCCTTTCTCGGACGTGTGTTGTATAACTTTGGCGGTAAATATTTGTTGAATGCTTCATTCCGTCGTGATGGATCATCAGCATTCCCCAACAACGAGTGGAATAATTTCTTCTCAGTGGGTGCTGCGTGGGAAGTAACACGTGAAGACTTCATGACCAATCAAACTTTCTTTGATTTCCTGAAGATCAAAGCGTCACACGGTACGTTAGGTGTACAAAATACATTGGGGCTGCCTTATCCTGCTTATCCAACCATCCGTGCGGGTAACTCAGCCATCTTTGGAAACTTCCAGGTTGCTTCCAATTCCAGAGAGTATGAAGCTGATCGTGATCTGAACTGGGAAAAAATTGCAGCCAGTGAAGTTGGTTTTGAAATGTATGCCCTCAAAAACAGGTTGTATGTTGAAGCTTCTTACTATGTAAGAAATACAAAAGATCTTCTAGCGTTTGAATCGAATCCTTTAACAGGAAGTCGCTTGGGAAATATTGGTGCTGTGAAGAACAGTGGTTTTGAAGTTACATCAAGCTGGACACAACAACTTTCAAAAGACGCTACACTTACCATCAGCGGAAACATCACAACGTTTAATAATAAAGTAGTTGATCTTCCTGCCGATGGTCGTTTAAATGCGGGTGAAGAACGCCCTAGTGTAACGCAAGTTGGATATCCGATTGGTTACTTCTTTGGATATGTTGTTGAAGGTGTATACCAGAGTTATGCTGATAAATTAGGATCACCTACTGTTGTTGGTTACGATTATCAGCCCGGTGATCTCAAGTACAAAGATGTGAATGGTGATGGTAAAGTTGATGCAGATGACCGTACACAGATCGGTAATCCAACACCTGATTTTATGTACGGCTTATCAACCAACTTCAAGTATAAGAATTTTGATGCAGGTGTTGATTTCCAGGGTGTGTATGGTAATGAAATTTACCGCTACTGGGGAAGTTCAGAATTGCCGTTTACAAGATTTAACTATCCAACATTCCGACTTAACCGTTGGACAGGTGAAGGTACTTCTAACTTTGAACCCGCAGTATCAAGCCGCCCCATCAACCGTTTGCCATCTACATACGGTGTGGAAGATGGAAGTTTCTTCCGTATCAGAAACCTGCAGGTAGGTTACAATCTCAACACAGATGCGTTGCGGAAAGTAAACATTAAGAGCTTCCGCATTTTCGCCAACGTTCAAAACTTGAAAACATGGAAGCGTAATTCCGGTTACAGTCCTGAATTTGGTGGAAGCCCAACACAGTTTGGTATTGATAATGGCGATGGCCCCATCCCGGTTATTTATACAGCAGGTATTAATGTGAACTTTTAATAAACAGAATGAATGAATCGCTTGTTAATAAAAAAAATTAAATCACAACCTATGCGTACAATCAAGCAAATGACGTGGTTAATACTGATGAGTATTTCTACACTATTGATGTTTACCGGTTGTTCAAAGTTTCTCGATCGTAAACCGTTACGTTCTACGCTCGATGATTTGAATGAAGGTGGTTTGGAAGGGCAGATCTATGGTCTGTACGGAGCGATCCGTAACCCCGATGTTGCCGGCCAGGCATTTGGCGGTATTCCCTGGATGGCCATGCACAATTTCCGTTCCGATGATTCGGATAAAGGTAGCAGCCCGGCCGATGGTGCCGATTGGGAGTTGATCCATGATAATTTCCAGTATGTGAAAGATCACTGGAGTGGCACTATCTATTGGGAACAACATTATTCATTAATTGCATTGGCTAATACTGCTTTGCAAATTGCCGATTCACTGCAATTGAACACGCCTCCCGATCTCATCAACATCGGTGAAGCAAAGTTTTTCCGTGCATTGGCTTATTTCGATTTGGTAAGAGTGTATGGACAAGTTCCAAAAATTGATTTCCGTGTGTACAATCCAATTGATGCACGTAAACCAAAAGCATCAGTAGCTGAAATTTATGCATTGATTGATGCAGACCTGCAGGCTGCTATTGCAAGCTTGCCTCCAAATTGGAATAACGCAAGTGGTAACAACCGTTTCCCCGGCCGTTTAACAACTGATGCTGCAAAAGCACTACATGCAAAAACGTTGTTGTATCGTGGCCGTTGGGCAGAAGCATTGGCATTGTGCCAACAGGTAATTGCTTCAGGAAAGTATGGATTGGCGGACGACTATTTCAAAACCTTTGGCGATGAAGGTGAAAACAACATCGAATCAATTTTTGAAATTCAATCCGATCAAGGTCCGCAGTACACAGGTAGCAGTGCAGGTGAACCTTACTCATGGTTTGGTATTTGCCAGGGCGTACGTGGTTCTGCTGAATGGGATCTGGGCTGGGGCTGGAACGTTCCAACTGCAAATCTTGTAAATGCATATGCACCCGGTGATAAACGGAAAGACGGAACTATTTTATTCTCTGGTCAGTCAGATGGTATTTATGGTCGTGTATTACCGGCTTATCCTGCAGTAATTCCACGTCCTTACTGGAATAAGAAAGTATATCCAAACCCGGCAACACAATCTGCAAAAGGTCAACGCCAGGCAGGATGGTACAACCAAAAAGTAATTCGCTATGCGGATGTATTGCTGATGGCAGCTGAAGCAGCGAATGAAGTAGGTGGTGCAGGTAATGCTGCATTGGCTGAAGATTGGATCAATCAAATCAGAACAAGAGCAGGTTTGGCCGATATCAGTTTTACCAATCAGGCAGCAATGCGTACCATCATTCAAAACGAACGTCGATTTGAAATGGCGTTGGATGGTGAGCGTTTCTTTGATCTGGTTCGCTGGAATCTTGCAACAACTGTATTGGGCCCATCGGGTTATCAAAACAGGCATCGTTACTATCCAATTCCACAATCTGCAATTGATGCGGCGAATGGTGTATTGGTACAAAACCCCGACTATTAATCGTTGAATAATTAAACTGTTATTCATTTTAAAAACTATTCTTATGTCGACAAATAAATTTCAATTTCTCTTTACAGGTCTTGTAACATGTGTGTGTTTATTTTCTGCCTGTCAGAAAATGAACCGTCCCGGTTTGGGCGATTATCCAAAAGATACAAATCCTCCCGGCGGACCACTGAAGTTCTACGTTGCATTTGATGGAACTACATCCAACCCATTGATGAATGCGGTGGACAGTATTCGTGCAAACTTTGCAGGCGATAATCCACTGGCTTCAATTGATGGTGTGAGTGGTAAAGCTGTTATGGGTGAAAATAAAAAATTCATCAAGTATGCAAAACCCAACGATTGGGCGGAGCAATCAAAGAGCTTCAGTATTTCATTCTGGTACAAGCGTAACGGGCAAACCAAAAACAATGTTGGTGGAAATGGTCCGGAGTATATCATGAGTTTTAAATCAAGCAGTGGTCATTGGTCTGGTGCAAGTTTGCTGCTTTTCCTTGAGGGAAGCAATACAGCCTGCGCAGTAAAAGTGATGATCGCTGACAAAAACAATGCAGACAACTGGTTTACCTGGGAAGGTGGACAAACAATTGCAGGTTTGCTTGACAACAATTGGCACCATGTTACACTCACGTACAACAATACAACCAGTACGATGATCCTTTATGTGGATGGTGTGGCAAATGGCAATACAAAAACATGGGGCAGCCATGGTGATATTAATTTTGATGGCAGTAAGATCACCGAAATGCGTATAGGCGCAGGCCCGGGTACAGGTTATGATACAGACGATTGGTTAAGTTCTACGTTCAAAGGTGGAATTGACCAGATCCGGATGTACAGTACTGTATTATCACCGGCGGAAGTAACCGGACTGTTTACTTCAAAAAAATAGAAGCAGTCGTTTTTAGGTCATAATCAAGACAGGGGCTGCATCTTCATGCAGCCCTTTTTTCAACTGAAACAGTTCAGCAATTTTTCTACGCATGATGGTTTGCCGCACACTAAAATACTTTCGATTTCTATTTCCTGTTTTGATGTTGTTTTCGTGTAATAAATCAAAAACACTGTTTACACAGGTGCCTGCTGCGAACAGTGGTATCAGTTTTGAAAACAAGGTTGAAAACAGATCGCATTTTAATATTCTCTATTATCTCTACTTCTATAATGGAGGAGGTGTTGCGGCCGGCGATATCAACAACGATGGATTGACCGATCTCTATTTTACAGCCAACAGTAAAGGCAATAACAAACTCTACCTGAACAAAGGCAACTTTCAATTTGAAGATATTACTGCAAAAGCCGGTGTAGCAGGAACAAGTGATTGGTGCAGTGGTGTTACCATGGCCGATGTAAATGGCGATGGTCTCTTGGATATTTATGTATCAGCCGTTGCAAAGTTTAATGATCTCAAAGGCCATAATGAATTATTCATCAATAATGGTAATGGCACATTCACCGAACGATCAAACGAATACGCACTCGATTTTTCAGGACTTTCCACGCAGGCTGCTTTTTTTGATTACGATAAAGATGGTGATCTCGATTGTTTTCTCATCAATCATTCAAAACAACCACATTCAAACATTGTAGATACTGTAAACCGAAATAAAAAAGATTCGATAAGCGGCAGCCGTTTGTTCCGCAATGAATTAAACAAAGGACAGGCACTATTTACAGATGTGTCAGATGAAGCAGGAATTTATCAGTCCAATTTATCGTACGGACTTGGTTTAAGCGTTGCCGATATGGATAACGATGGATGGGATGATATCTACATTGGGAATGATTTTCATGAAAACGATTATTACTATATCAATAATAAAAACGGAACATTTACGGAGAGTGGTGCAAAGCATTTTGCACATTACAGCCGCTTTAGTATGGGGAACGATATTGCTGATTATAACAACGACGGGCAACCCGATGTTGTTACCGTCGATATGCTGCCACCCGATGAAACAACATTAAAAACATATGGCAGCGATGAAAATCCTGACATCTACAAATTAAAACTGGAGTTGAACGGTTATCAGCATCAATACTCACGCAACTGTTTGCAAAAAAATAATGGAAGCGGTATCAATTTCAGCGATGTGGGTTTAATGGCAGGTATATCAGCCACCGATTGGAGCTGGAGCCCGTTGTTTGCTGATTTTGATAATGATGGTATCAAAGATCTGTTCATCAGCAGTGGAATTGTAAAACGTCCGGTTGATCTAGATTATATCCGCTTTGTATCGGATATGCAGATGAACAGAGGTCTTGATAAGACGGATGCATACGATGAAGAAACCATCAGCAAAATGCCCGATGGGAGCAGTCATCCGTTCTTCTTTAAAAACAATACGGGTCACTCGTTTACAGATGTAAGTAAAGAGTGGGGCACTGCAAACATGAAAGGTTATTTCAACGGTGCTGCATATGCTGACCTGGATAATGATGGCGACATAGATATGATCATCAATAACATCAATGCGGCTGCAACTGTATTAAAAAATGAAACAGTTGGAAAAAGCTATTTACAGATTCAATTCAAAGGTGATAGTGTTAATCAATTTGGAATTGGTGCAAAAGCGTATGTGTTTACAAAAAAAGGGATGCAATACCAGCAACTGATGTTAACACGTGGGTTTCAATCGTCGGTTGAGCCACGCTTGCATTTTGGATTGGATTCATTGGCATCTGTTGATTCTGTGTTGATCGTTTGGCCCAATCAAACCTGTCAGTCAATCAAAAATCCAGCTATCAATCAACAGCTAAAAGTTGAATCAACTAATGCAACGGGTGTATTTGATTACAATCAGCATTTTGGGAAGCCTGCTCCTTATTTTACAGATATCACCAATCAAATTGTATGCAACTGGAAACATACCGAAAATGATTTTCTTGATTTTAATGTACAGTATCTCATTCCGCATGCGCAAAGTACAAGAGGTCCAAAACTGGCAGTAGCAGATGTGAACGGTGATGGCCTGGATGATTTTTATGCATGCGGTGCCATTGATCAACCCGGTGCATTAATGATACAGCAGATTGATGGATCATTTCAATCAACCAATACGGCTGTGTTTTTAAAAGATGCAGGATGTGAAGATGTAGATGCTGTGTTTTTCGATGCCGATGGGAATAAAACAATGGACTTGCTGGTGATCAGCGGTGGCAATCAGGTGCCTCGCAGCGCCAATGATCTGAGCGATCGTTTATACCTCAACGATGGGAATGGAAATTTTACGAGGAAGATGGATGCATTCACCATTCAATACGAAAACAAATCCAGTGTAGCAGTTGCCGATGTAGATCATGATGGTGATATGGATTTTTTTGTTGGCAATGTGGGAAGCCCAACCGGGTATGGTTTGCTGAAACCATCGTACCTCTATTTGAATAATGGTAAAGCCGGCTTTACATTGGCCCCCGCACAAATGATCGATCTCGCAAATCTGGGAATTGTAACCGCTGCAGCATTTGCAGATGTAAACAGCGATGGGTGGGATGATCTGCTTGTAACAGGCGAATGGATGCCGTTGAAAATATTTATCAATAACAAAGGAACATTTGCCGCAACAGAAGTACCGGCATCCACAGGTATGTGGCAAGCCATGATAGTGACAGATGTAAATGGGGATGGACATGCAGATGTGCTGGCGGGTAACTGGGGCCATAATTCCAAACTGTGGGAACGCAAAGATGGTCCGTTGAAAATGTATGTAAAAGATTTTGACAACAACGGCAAAACCGAGCAGATACTTGCATACACTGTTGCCGGAAAAGAATATCCATTCCTCGCAAAAGATGAACTGGAGCGACAGTTGCCTGTATTGAAAAAAGCCTACGTTACATATACGGAGGTTGCAGGAAAAACAGTGGATTATATTTTTTACGATCTCTTCAACGATTATAAAGAACTGAAAGCAGAAACGCTCAGCAGTTCTGTTTTTATCAACGATGGAAAGGGCATGTTCAGGCGATACAATCTAAATGATGAACTACAGCTTTCTCCCGTCATGAGTTTTACAACCGTAGGCGAAAAGGCAGGCTATATTGCTGCCGGTAATTTTTATGGAGTGATTCCCTATGAAGGTCGCTACGATGCATTGTATCCTTCCTTGTTTTCTTTTGCAGGTGAAACTTCATCCTTGTATGCAACTATGCCTGCTATCAGTGGCGAAGTACGTGATATGAAATGGATCAGGATCAAAGGGGACGAAAAAATACTGGCAGTTGCACGAAACAATCAGCCCTTGATTTTTCTGAAAAATATTGGTGAATTACAAACAATGAAATAACAACTATACAATCATGAAAATGCATGTAAACAAAAAGATGACTTGGGTAAAGGGGAGTCTGATCGTATTTGCAATTCTTTCCCTCAATTTTAATTGCAAGAAAAAAGGAACTACCGGAACCGATCCGGAAACTCACGGTGCAGAAATAAACTGGTGGATGACCACCGGTAACCGTACTGCTTTGCTGCAAAAACAAACGGCATTTAATTTTAATAATGGCGGTAATGCGGTTCTTACAATTGAAGTGGATAGTACACAAACCTATCAAACCATTGATGGCTTTGGTTACACATTAACTGAGGGCAGCGCTTATCTCATCAACAAGCTCAATGCAACAGAAAAAAATAATTTATTGCAGGAGTTGTTTGCAAACAGCGACAACAGTATTGCTGTCAATTACCTGCGTATTGGTATGGGGGCCACCGATCTCAGTACAAAAGTGTACAGCTACAACGATCTGCCTAACGGTGAAACAGATATTTCTCTTTCACAGTTTACATTGGGACAGGATACTGTAGATGTGATTCCGGTGTTAAAACAAATACTTGCCATTAATCCAACCATTAAGCTCATGGCTACACCGTGGAGTGCACCCAACTGGATGAAAGATAACAACAGCAGCATTGGCGGCCGATTAAAAACGCAGTATTACAGTGTATATGCACAATACTTTGTGAAATACATCCAGGCCATGAAGGCAAAGGGGATCACTATTGATGCATTAACCATTCAAAACGAACCATTACACGGCGGTAATAATCCAAGTATGCTTATGAATGCAGCTGAGCAAGGCGACTTTATCAAAAATCATTTAGGCCCCGCATTTCAAGCAGCGAATATTACAACCAAGATTGTGTTGTACGATCACAATTGTGATCGGCCCGATTATCCGATCGCAATTTTAAATGATGCTGCAGCAAAACAATTTGTAGATGGATCAGCTTTTCATTTATACGCAGGTGATATTGTAGCACTATCAACCGTACACGATGCGCACCCGGATAAAAATTTATATTTCACCGAACAATGGACCGGAGCCAACGGAAATTTTGATGGCGATTTAAAATGGCATATGAAAAATGTTGTGATTGGTTCCATGCGCAACTGGAGTAAAGTAGCACTCAACTGGAACCTGGCAAACGATGGTGGTTACAATCCGCATACACCCGGCGGTTGCGATCAATGCAAAGGTGCTCTTACACTTGATGGTGCTATTAACAGGAATGTATCGTACTATGTAATTGGTCACGCATCGAAATTTATTCCAACCGGTTCAAAGCGTATCGCAAGTACACAAACAGGAAATTTATATTCAGCTGCCTTTTTACGTAGTGATGGTAAGAAAGTGTTATTAGTGCTGAACGATGGTTCAACCAATCTTCGGTTTAATATAAAGTATAAAGGAAGCAATGCAAATACAACGCTTACTGCAGGGGCAGTGGCAACATATGTTTGGTAATAACCCATAACTCTTAAACAACCGGCAATATGAAGAAATGTATCATCGCAGCAACAGTAGTTTTGCTGTTGTCCTGCAACGAAGAAAAAAAACAGGCAGCAACTGTTTCATTTTCTGCTGAAAATAAAATAGCAGTGGTGTACACAACGGCCGACAGTACAAACCATCGGTTAGCTGTTACCGATACACTCAGCTTTAAAGAAATGGGACAGCCCTTCGAAACACAATTTTGTGTGTTTGTTGATCCGGCACGTACGTATCAAACATACTTAGGTGTGGGCGCTGCATTGACCGATGCTTCTGCAGAAACTTATGCAAAGCTGTCGAAAGAAAAGCAACAGGAGTTCATGCAGGCTTATTTTGATAAAACAAAAGGAATCGGTTATACATTGGCAAGAACCAATATCCACAGTTGCGATTTCAGCAGTGGAAGCTATACCTACATTACAGAGGGCGATAAAGAATTGACATCGTTCAGTGTAGAACACGATAAAAAATTTCGGATTCCTTTTATCAAAGAAGCTATCCAGGCTGCGGGTGGAACACTAACCTTGTATGCAAGTCCATGGAGTCCGCCTGCGTTTATGAAAGATAACAACAACATGCTGCGTGGTGGAAAACTAAAACCCGAATACTATCAAAGCTGGGCCAACTATTATGTGAAATTTATCAAGGCATACGAGGCTGAAGGCATTCCGGTATGGGGATTAACCGTGCAGAACGAACCCATGGCAACTCAACGTTGGGAAAGTTGTTTGTACACTGCTGAAGAAGAACGTGACTTTCTGAAAAAATTTCTCGGGCCTACCATGCACAAGGAAGGAATGGCCGATAAGAAAATTATTGTATGGGATCATAACCGTGATCTGTTGTACCAACGTGCACAAACGTATTTTAATGATCCTGAAATGTCGAAATATGCATGGGGTATTGGTTTCCATTGGTATGAAGACTGGAGTGGTGGTAAGCAAATGTTCAGCAATGTAGCGATGGTAAACAAAGCGTTTCCGGATAAGAATATTTTGTTTACAGAAGGTTGTGCTGAGAGCTTTGATTCAACACGCTACAATCATTGGGGCTTGGGTGAAGAATATGGTCGTTCGATGATCAACGATTTCAACAACGGTGCAGTAGGCTGGACCGATTGGAATATTCTCCTCGATGAAACAGGAGGTCCGAACCACGTGCAGAATTTTTGTTTTGCACCTGTGCATGCCGATACAAGAAGTGGTGAATTGATTTATACCAATGCATATTATTACATCGGACATTTTTCAAAATTCATTAAACCTGGGGCAAAACATATCATCAGCAGCCCAAGCCGCAGCCAGTTGATGAGTACTTCGTTTTTAAATGAAGATGGCAGCATGGTTGTTGTGGTAATGAATGAAGGCGATAAAGAAATGCCTTTCTTTCTTTGGATCGATGGAAAAGCAGCGGAAACAAAAGCATTGCCGCATTCAATCAATACGTATGTAATTAAATAAACGTACAGTTTTTGCTGTAAATAACGAATGATGAAAATAGTACTATATGGAATCGGGTTTTCATTGCTGGCTGTAGCAGCCTGCAAAAAGAAAACAGCACCACCTGTTCCCGAGCCGCCGAAACAGGTAACACTGCGTTCGATCAAATTAAATAATATTGATCTGGTAGGGACACAGTATGGCGTAAATCTGCAACCTGTTATCCGGTTACAGTTTTCGCAGCCATTAAAACAAAGTACAATTGCAGGTGCGGTAAAACTGTTTACTTCCACCGGCAGTGAAACCGGGATCACAACAACATTGCAAAGCAATGATTCGGTTCTGTTGGTGCAGCCATCAGCTCCATTAGCAAGTATTGCCAGGTATCAGTTTAAGATACAGCAAGGATTGCAGTCTGCATCGGGTGGAAATTTCATCGGATCTGTTGATCATTCATTTATCACGCAGATCGATTCAAGCAGAAAGTTCCCTGCAATTACAGATGATGAATTACTTACCAAAGTACAGCAGCAAACGTTCAAATATTTCTGGGACTTTGGTCATCCTGTAAGTGGTTTAGCAAGAGAACGAAATTCATCCGGCGATCTCGTAACAACCGGAGGATCGGGATTTGGTGCCATGTCAATTGTAACAGGCATCCATCGGAATTTTATTACAAGGGCGCAAGGTTTGCAACGCATGCAAACAATGGTCGGCTTCTTAAAAAATACGGCACAAAAATTTCATGGAGCGTTTCCGCATTGGTTAAATGGTAATACAGGTAATGTCATTGCCTTTAGTGCAAAAGATGATGGTGCTGATCTGGTTGAAACCTCATTGCTCATGATGGGATTGCTTACTGCACGACAATATTTTAACGGTGCTGATGTTGCAGAAACAAATCTTCGTAATGACATTACAGCTTTGTACAATGCAGTGGAGTGGAGTTGGTTCCGGAAAAATAATGAACAGGTGTTGTATTGGCACTGGAGCCCGAATTTTGCATGGGATATGAATTTGCAGATACGTGGATGGAACGAATGTTTGATCACCTATGTGCTGGCTGCATCTTCATCAACGCATGGTATTCCAAAATCAGTTTATGAAAACGGCTGGGCACGGAATGGCGCACCCGGATTTACCAATGGAAGTCAATACTACAATATTACACTACCATTGGGCAGCGCTTATGGCGGACCGTTATTCTTTTCGCATTACTCGTTTCTTGGTATCAATCCAAATGGATTGAGTGATGCATATGCGAATTATGAAACCCAAACAAAAAATCATTCACGTATTAATTATCAGTATTGTGTTACCAATCCACTGGGCAATTATGGTTACAGCGATTCCATCTGGGGATTAACAGCAAGTGATATTCCAAACGGATACACTGCCAGTTCGCCTTCCAACGATGTAAGCGTAATTGCACCAACAGCCGCTATTTCATCGTTGCCGTATACGCCCACCGAAAGTATGAAGGCATTGAAGTTTTTCTATTACGTACTCGGCGACAGGTTATTTAAGGAATATGGTTTCGTGGATGCATTTTCATTACGGCAAACCTGGTTTACCAATTCGTTCCTTGCAATTGACCAGGGGCCGATCATTGTAATGATTGAAAATCATCGTAGCGGTTTGCTGTGGAATTTATTCACCAGTTGCCCTGAAGTGAAAGATGGCATGCGTTTACTCGGGTTCAGTGCACCGTATTTATAAATAGTGAAATAAATGCTGCTGCGGTTTTTCACTTATTTGCTAACTTTCTGTTATCCAAAGTGAGAGTAAACACGCAGGGTTTGAAGCAATAGAGAGTAGACTGATTTTCGATGTGGATCCCGGCAGAAAGAAGCTAACTACTCATTGCATTCATTGATGCCGGATTATTATAACCCTTAACAATATCAACCAACGATCGCCATGAACAAAACATTTTCACGTGAACAGTTTCTAAAAACAACAGCTACTGCCGCAGCAGCATTGCTGGTATCTTCATTGGAAGGATGGGCGTCTGCAATGCCCGAAAAGAAATTACGTGTAGCTGTTATCGGTTGCGGCAGCGTAAGCAACCGATACATTCCACAGCTACTATCATCAAAGTTGATTGAAGTGGTAAGTCTCTGCGATATAAAGTATGAACGAGCCGTAGCGCAGAACAAAGAATATAAAGTGAATGCAGCAACCTACCGCACTATCGATGAACAGTTAAAAGGTGTTCCGTTTGATATGCTGGTTACGCTCACCGATATGCAGGTGCATGGTGAGCTGAATAAAAAAGCCTTGCTCGCCGGTAAACATGTGTGGAGCGAAAAGCCAATGGCGAATACATACGCCGAAGGGAAAGCATTACTCGATTTAGCAAAAAGCAAAAAGCTGCGCATCTGGGGAGCACCTGCTGTAGTGAACAGTCCGCAGTTTGCATTCATGAGCAAAACAATACAGGAAGGAAAATTGGGACGTATTGCAAGTGCTCACGGACAATACGGACATACAGGCCCAACATGGAGTGCATTTTTTTATGAGAAAGATGGAGGAAGTATGCCTGATCTGGGTGTGTACAATATGGCAACAATCACAGGTTTGTTAGGACCTGCACGAAGTGTAATGGCCATGACGAGTATTGTGAAACCGGAACGGAAAGTGGATGATAAAGGAACGGTAAAAGTAGAAGCAGAGGATAATGCACATGTACTGCTGGAACATGATAAAGGAGTGATCAGTCATATCATGTGTGGGTTTAATTATTTTGATCCGCATGGGCACGAAGCAGGAAATCAGAATTTACATTCTATACAGATCTATGGCGATTATGGTAACATGCGTTTGATCGGTTACGATTGGGAAACCAATGGTGTGATGCTTGATACATCGTGGGATAAACCGGCTGTATTGATGAGCACTGATAAAGGAGGCTACGAATGGCAGGAAGGTGCAAGAGTTACAGGTGAAAGTATTGTAAACGGAACCGAGCCATTGATCAATGTTGAACATGCATTGCATGTGTTGGAAATTATTGAAGCAGCACGTACCTCATCCGCAAAAGGAATGAAAGTAAAACTGAAGAGTTCGTTTCACTGGCCAATCATAAAATAAACCTTGTATGAAGAAATTCTTTTCAGCAGAACCCTTTGCGCCCAATGTTGGTTTAACATTGGTGCGTATTGTTGTGGGTTTGTTTCTCATCTATCATGGATGGGAAGTATTTGATACAGCAAAGATGAATGATTATCTCACCTGGGATAGCTTCAAACAATCTTCGAATGGAAAGCTTCTGGTGTATGTAGGTAAATCAGCAGAATTAATGGCGGGTGTATTGTTTGTTGCAGGGTTGTTTACTCGTATCGCTTCTTTATTAACAATCGGTACATTAGGTTATATTGCTTTTGGTTTAGGCAACGGTATTGTGTGGTACAACGATCAGCATCCGTTTCTGTTTGTACTGATTGCATTCATGTTCTTATTTACAGGCCCCGGTCCGTTCAGTATGGATGCAAAATTGTTTAAAGAAAAACGAAGATATTAAAGGGCTGTTCCACTCATCACTCATCATTCATCACTCATCATTTCAATGCCCGATACTTCGCAGATAAATATCAACACAAACGGTAAAGAAGCCAACAGCTACGATGCTATTGTGATCGGCAGCGGCATCAGTGGCGGCTGGGCTGCAAAAGAGTTGTGCGAAAAAGGATTGAAAACCCTGGTGCTCGAAAGAGGAAGAGATGTACAACATATCAAAGATTATCCCACTGCAAATCTTTCACGTTGGGAGTTGCCGCATCGTGGACAAATTACGCAGCAGACAAAAACAAATAATCCGCTCATTACAAAAGCAGCGGGTTATGATGAAAGCACGCAGCATTTTTTTGTACAGGATAAAGCTCATCCTTACATACAGGAAAAGCCGTTCGACTGGATTCGAGGTTACCAGGTAGGTGGTAAATCGCTCACATGGGGCAGGGCCTGCGCACGCTGGAGCGAATATGATTTTACTGCACCGCAACGCTATGGTTATGGCGAACGTTTTCCGATCGGTTACAACGATATCAAAGACTGGTACAGCCATGTAGAAAAATTTATGGGCGTGTGCGGTAGTAAAGACGGTATCCCTTCCATGCCCGATGGTGAGTTTTTAACCGCATACGAATTGAATGTAGTGGAGAAGCATTTGCAGAAAGTGATCAAAGAAAAATTCAATCGTCATTATGTAAGCGGACGATGGGCACACATCAGCGATCTGCAGCCGATTCATCTGCAACAAGGCCGTGGACAATGCATGAACCGCAATTTGTGTATGCGTGGTTGTCCGTTGGGTGGTTACTTTAGTTCTAACTCATCTACATTGCCTTGGGCAGCAAAGACAGGTAACTTAACCATCCGTCCGCATTCAGTTGTTCATTCTATTATTTACGATGAACAAAAACAAAAAACAGTTGGAGTTCGTGTAATTGATGCCAATACACATGAAGCCAAAGAATATTTTGCCAACATCGTTTTTGTAAATGCATCCGCACTCAATACCAATCTTATTTTATTAAACTCTACTTCGCAACGTTTTCCCAATGGCTTAGGAAACGATAACGGCTTACTGGGTAAATACATTTGCTTTCACAATTATCGTGGCAGTATGAATGGGGAAGTGGAAGGTTTTGAAGAATATTATTACAAAGTATCGAAGCCGGTGGAATGTATTGTTGCCAACTTTCGCAATGTTGAAAAACAGGATACGGATTTTCATGGTGGCTATGTTATTTATTCCGGTGCATACAGGGAAAAACTGAGCGATAAACATATTAAACCCTTGCTTGGTGCAGATTACAAAGAAGCCATCAGCGAACCCGGTACATGGGGCGTTTATATGTATATGCAGGGCGAAACGATTGCAAAAGAAAGTAATCATGTGCGGTTGAGTAAGGATGAAAAAGATCAGTGGGGTATACCTTTGCTGATTACTTCGGTTGGTTATGATGCGAATGATGATAAGATGGTGAATGATTTTTTAGAACAAGGGAAAGCAATGCTGGAAGCTGCAGGTGTAAAGAATATTGAAACAAGAGACAGTATGCAGGCGCCTGGCTTGGATATACATGAAATGGGCGGCGTGCGTATGGGAGCTGATGCGAAAACATCGCTGCTGAACGAATGGAATCAACTGCATCATTGTAAAAATGTATTTGTAACAGATGGCGCCTGTATGACGAGTACCGGAAGTCAAAGTCCATCTATTTTATACATGGCGTTTACTGCACGTGCAGTAAAATATGCCGTGGAAGAATTAAAAAAAGGAAATCTCTGACATGAAGAAGATATTATTCATAACTGTTTTCTTGTGTTCACTATTGCAGATGAAGGCACAACAGAAAACATACTGTAATCCTATCAATATCGATTACGGTTATACGCCTATTCCCAACTTCAGCGAGTGGGGCAGGCATCGTGCAACTGCCGATCCGGTAATTGTTACGTACAAAGGCGATTACTATCTCTTCAGCACCAATCAATGGGGGTATTGGTATAGCAGCGATATGCTCAACTGGAAATTTGTGTCACGCAAATTTTTACGTCCGTGGAATAAAGCATACGATGAATTGTGTGCACCTGCAGTTGGCATCATCGGCGATACCATGATCGTCTTCGGTTCAACCTACACCCGCAACTTCAGCATCTGGATGAGCACGAACCCGAAGGAAAATGAATGGAAGCCCTTGGTTGATTCCTTTGATATTGGTGGATGGGATCCTTCTTTCTTTACCGATGACGATGGACGATTGTACATGTACAACGGCAGCAGTAATAAATTTCCGATGTACGGTATCGAACTCAACAGAACAACCATGCAGCCGATTGGTACACGTAAAGAAATGTATTTGCTCGAACCCTGGCGCTTTGGCTGGCAGCGTTTTGGTGAGCACATGGATAATACATTTCTCGATCCGTTTATTGAAGGCAGTCACATGACGAAGTACAACGGGAAATATTATTTACAGTACGGCGCACCGGGCACAGAGTTCAGTGGTTATGCTGATGGATTATTAGTCGGCAATGGTCCGCTTGATTATTTCGAAGCACAAAGTGATCCGTTAAGCATCAAGCTCGGCGGCTTTGTACGTGGTGCCGGACATGGTGCAACTTTCCAGGATAAGTTTAATCAGTACTGGCATGTATCAACAACTGTTGTATCGGTAAAGAATACATTTGAACGCAGGCTCGGCATCTGGCCAACAGGTTTTGATAAAGACGGGGTGATGTGGTGTAACACTACGTTTGGAGATTACCCTCATTATATTCCAGCCCCCTCTAACTCCCCCAAAGGGGGAGAAATCAACACACAGACCTCGCTTAGCAGAGAGTATAACAATATTACTTACCCTTTCCTAAGCGGGCCTGCGCAGCCAAGCCAAATCCCCCCTTTGGGGGGTGGGGGGGCTTTCACCGGATGGATGTTGCTTAATTACAACAAACCTGTACAGGTTTCATCCACACTTGGTAATTATGTTGCCAATAATGCAGTAGATGAATTGATCAAAACCTACTGGAGTGCAGCAACAGGAAATAAAGGGGAATGGATTCAAACCGATTTGGGAAATCTATCAACTGTGCATGCAGTGCAGATCAATTATGCAGATCAGGATGTGGATCAAAACCGGTTAGGTAAATGGAACGATCAGTATCATCAATACAAAATGTACTGCTCTGCAGATGGAAAGAAATGGAATGTATTGGTTGATAAAAGCAACAATAAAACCGATGTGCCGCATGAATATGTAGAGTTGGAAAAGCCGGTGCAGGCACGTTACATAAAAGTGGAGAATATACACATGCCTACCGGTAAATTTGCAATTAGTGGCTTGCGTGTATTTGGTAATGGTAATGGCGCAAAGCCCGAAGCGGTGAAAGGGTTTATTGTGTTGCGTACCGAAAAAGATAAACGCAGTGCTTTTATCAAGTGGAAGCCGGTTGATAATGCCTTTGCCTACAATATTTATTATGGCACACATCCCGATAAACTATACACCAGTATTATGGTACATGCCAACAACGAATACTGGATGAAGGCGATGGATGCTTTAAAGACGTATTATTACAGCATTGAAGCCGTGAATGAAAACGGCGTAAGCGAACGTTCACCCGTAATGAAAGTAGAATAATGATGAAGCGAATTATAGTAGGCAGTTTGTTGTTGTTGATTGCTGTTGTAACCAATGCGCAAAACAAAGAGCCGTTTCCGTTTTGGAACGAAGTGCAGCAATTTAAAATAGCCGATAGTGCAGCATTTCCTGCAGCAAACCAGATATTGCTTATCGGCAGTTCTTCTTTTACCATGTGGAAAGATGTACAGACTTATTTCCCCGATCGTAAAATTTTAAACCGTGCGTTTGGTGGCAGTACATTGGCTGATGTGATCCGTTACCGGTACGATGTCATCTTTCCGTATCAACCCAAACAGATTGTGATCTATTGCGGCGAAAACGATTTTGCTTCGAGTGATACGGTAACAGTTGAACTGGTATTGCAACGCTTCACAACATTGTTTACCTACATCCGTACTAAGTATAAAAATGTGCCTGTTGCTTATGTGTCGATGAAGCCAAGCCCCAGCCGTACCCATTTGCTGGAGAAATATAAAGAAGGGAATAAACGTATCCATGCTTTTCTTGCAACAAAACCTAATACAAAGTTTGTGGATGTGTACAGCGCCATGCTCAACGAAAAAGGCGAACCGATGCCGGATATTTTTTTGAAAGATAATTTGCATATGAATGCAAAAGGCTACGCCATCTGGAAAACAAAACTGGAAAAAGTATTGCTTAAATAACAAAACATGCGTTTAATTACTTTCATTATTGTGATTGCTTTGGTTGTTACAGGTTGTAAAGAACAACCGCAGGTGACAAAGATTGCGTTTGGCTCCTGTGGTCACCAGGACGATCCACAGCCTGTGCTTGCCATTGCTGCCGAACAAAAGCCTGATGCATTTATTTTTCTCGGCGATAATATTTACGGCGATACGGATAATATGGATACGCTTCGTGCAAAGTATAATCGTTTGGGTACAAAGCCGGAGTTTCAGCAACTGGCAAACACAACAAAAATTTTCGCCACCTGGGATGATCATGATTTTGGCAGGAATGATGCAGGTAAACATTATCCGTTTAAGAACGAATCGAAAGAAATTTTTCTTTCCTTCTTTAAAGAACCTGTGGAAAGTGAACGCAGAAAGCATGCAGGTATTTATCATGCTGAATACATGAAGCAGGGTGACAAAACAGTGCAGTTGATTTTGCTGGATGTACGTACGTTCAGGAGTAATCTTTTGTTATACGACAGCAGTGCCAAACTGCCGAGAGAACATTATTTCTACAAACCGGACTATCAGCCGCATACCAGTAAAGACAGTTTGTTGTTAGGCGAAGAGCAATGGAAATGGCTTGAAGCAGAATTAAAGAAACCGGCCGATCTGCGTTTGATCTGCAGTGGATCGCAATTCAGTATTGAGTACAATGGATATGAAGCATGGGCCAACTTTCCACACGAGCAGCAACGCATGCTCGACCTCATCAAATCAACAAAGGCAAATGCGGTGATGTTCTTAACCGGTGATGTGCATTATGCCGAAATTTCAAAACTGCAAACGCCGGGCTTGTATCCTGTATACGATGTTACATCGAGCGGCATCACATCTACCTGGGATTTTGCAACACTCAATAAAAACAGGATTGAAGGACCCGTAATGGATAATCATTTCGGATTACTCACCATCGAATGGACAAAAGATCCTGTCATTAAAATGGAGATAATCGATAAATATAAAAACAGTCGTATTGAGTATACGATCAAACGAAGTGAAATCTGTTTTTAACTGCAATTAAAACGACACACAAATGAAACAATTATTGACAACGCTTGCTTTGCTGTTTGTACTATCGCAAACACAGGTTGCAGCGCAGCAGACAAATGAACAAAAGATGAAAGTCTTCATCGATGCATTGATGAAGAAGATGACCTTAGATGAAAAGATCGGGCAATTGAATTTGCCGGGCTCTGGTGATATTGTTACCGGGCAGGCCAGCAATTCTGATATTGGCAAAAAAATCAAAGAAGGAAAAGTAGGTGGACTGTTCAACATCAAATCTGTCGCAAAGATCAAAGCTGTACAGAAAGTTGCAGTGGAAGAATCACGTTTAAAAATTCCGATGCTGTTTGGTATGGATGTAATACATGGTTACCAAACAATATTCCCTATTCCATTAGGCTTAAGTGCAAGTTGGGATATGCAATTGATTGAACAGAGTGCACGCATTGCTGCCATTGAAGCAAGTGCAGATGGCATTAACTGGACATTTTCACCCATGGTTGATCTTACACGTGATCCACGTTGGGGCCGTGTATCGGAAGGGAATGGAGAAGATCCTTACCTCGGCGGACAAATTGCCAAAGCAATGGTGCGTGGTTACCAGGGAAAAGATTTGTCGCTCAACAATACCATCATGAGTTGTGTAAAACATTTTGCATTGTATGGTGCAGCAGAAGCAGGTCGTGATTATAACACAACCGACATGAGCCGTTACCGCATGTACAACGAATATTTTTATCCTTATCAAGCGGCCGTTGATGCAGGTGTAGGAAGTGTAATGGCTTCGTTCAATGATATTGATGGTGTGCCTGCAACAGGAAATAAATGGTTGTTGACAGATGTGTTGCGGAGGCAGTGGGGCTTCAAAGGTTTTTTGGTAACTGATTATACGGGCATTAATGAAATGGTTGATCATGGGATTGGTGATTTAAAAACTGTTTCTGCAAGAGCTTTGGGTGCTGGTATTGATATGGATATGGTGGGCGAAGGTTTTTTAACTACACTCAAGCAATCGTTGAAAGAGGGAAAGATTACCATGCAGATGATTGATGCAGCCTGCAGAAGAATACTTGAAGCAAAATACAAACTCGGATTGTTCGATGATCCTTATCGTTACTGCAATGAAGAGCGTGCTAAAACAGAAATATTTACCACCGCTCATCGCCAGATTGCACGTTCAACTGCAGCGCAGAGTTTTGTGTTGTTAAAAAATCAAAACAATGTATTGCCATTGAAGAAGAGTGGAACTGTTGCTGTAATTGGTCCGCTGGCAAACGACAAACGCAATATGCCCGGCACCTGGAGTGTAGCTGCAGAATTTGATAAAGCAACTGCGGTATTAACAGGGTTAAAAGAAGTAGTGGGTGATAAAGTAAAATTCCTGTATGCAAAAGGAAGTAATCTCGATTACGATGAAGCATTTGAAGACAGGGCAACGATGTTTGGTAAAGGCATCGGCAGAGATAAACGTCCTCCTGAAGAAATGATCAATGAAGCAGTTACTATCGCTAATCAAAGCGATGTGGTAGTAGCGGTGCTCGGCGAAAGTGCAGAGATGAGCGGCGAATCATCCAGCAGAAGTAATATTGAAATGCCACAGGCGCAAAAAGATTTGTTGAAAGCATTATTGAAAACAGGCAAGCCGGTTGTATTGGTATTGTTCACCGGTCGACCATTGGCATTAACATGGGAGCATCAGAATGTGCCTGCTATTTTAAATGTTTGGTTTGGTGGTAGTGAAGCAGGTTATGCAGTAGCTGATGTATTGTTTGGCGATGTGAATCCTTCAGGCAAACTCACTATGACGTTCCCGCAGAATGTAGGCCAGGTGCCATTGTTCTATAATCACAAGAACACCGGTCGTCCTTTGGCAGAGGGGAAGTGGTTTGAAAAATTCCGCAGTAATTATTTAGATGTAAGCAACGATCCGTTGTATCCGTTTGGTTATGGCTTAAGCTATACCAACTTTAGTTACAGCGATGTAAAGCTCAGCAACGCTTCACCAAAAGGCAATCAAACCATCACTGCCAGTGTTACACTCACCAACACCGGTACTGTTACAGGTAAAGAAGTGGTACAGTTATACATTCGTGATGTAGTTGGTTCTGTTACACGCCCGGTAAAAGAGTTGAAGGGTTTTCAGAAAGTGGAATTGAGAGCCGGCGAAAGCAAAACCGTTTCATTCAGTATCAGTCCAAAGGATCTGATGTTTTATAATTATGATTTGAAGTATGGATGGGAAGCAGGTGAGTTCCAGATCATGATTGGTGGTAATTCGAAAGACGTAAAAATGGCGAAGGTCAACTGGAGTAAATAATTTTAGTAGCAACGAATTGTAAGTCCCGCTATACAGAAATGATAGCGGGACTTTTTTATTGTAGTAACCTGCAGTAGAGGGCTAAGCAAAAACACTTATTTGTAAAATTTTAAACGTTGAAATAGAATAAAATAGTATTGTTTCAACGAAATTTATCCCATCCAAATCCTGATCCGTATCCATGAATTATTCGCAACAAATACGTTCCGTATTTTTTATCCATGCAGTTTTATTTGTAACTACACAAGTTCGGTGTTTCATTTACCGGTTTCTTATTCAGTCAATGTTTTACAGGCATGCCGTTGTGGTTGTATCAATTAAAAATCCACACACATGTTAGATTTCCTGAAACAATTATTTCCTGTCCGGCGGAATATCGCACTGGTATTTCTGCTGGCGATTTGTGTGTTGTTGTTTTTTGCACGCATCATCTATGTCGTGAGTGTTGAAACCAAATCAACCGACGATATGGTTACCACATCGTACCGTGTAATTGAACAGATAGGAAAAGTGCGTGCGGGTGTGGCAGAAAGCGAATCAATTGTAAGGGAGTATCTGCTTTCAGGTGATCAAAAGATCCAGGAACGTTTACCGGAAATTTATGCTGCTGTGTATCAATCAGCAATTGAAGCAGCTTCGATTGCTAAAGATCCTGCACAAAAAAGGATGTTGGCGGAACTGAGAGAAAGTTTGCAGAAAAAAAATGAAGAGCAGAAAAAACTCTTCACCAAATCTGTTCCCAGTATCGTATCAACACATGCATTGCAATTGGCTGAAATTGACAAGCAGTTAAGCATTGAAGTAAATGAAAAGCTGGGGCGTATTTTA
The DNA here is from genome assembly GCA_023428755.1 of Bacteroidota bacterium. GTDB lineage: Bacteria > Bacteroidota > Bacteroidia > Chitinophagales > Chitinophagaceae > Lacibacter. Next base: position 209,936 of record JAEYWX010000027.1, on the reverse strand, counting down.
GACGGACAGCAATATTTGTTGCAGCAACGGAAAAGCGAAAGTGAGCGGGTGGAACGACGGCTGATCATAATTGCAGTGTCGGGTGCATTATTGATCCTGCTATTCATAGCTGTATTACTCTGGCAGTTGAACAAAGACATTATACGCAGAAAAAAAGCGGAACATGAAATTCGTGAAAGCGAAATCAAATACCGGAAATTAATAGAAGGTGCAGGAAGGGTAACTATTACTACCGACCTGAGTGGCAGGTTTGAATTTGTTGCTGCCAAATGCAAACAACTTACTGGTTACAGTGCTGCTGAATTACAGGGACAATCATTTGATATCCTTGTTGCTGAAAACTGGCGAAAACCAATTGTAGAACATTTTCAACAGCAGTATCATTTGTCATCAGGCGAAAAAGTAATTCGTTTTCCCATCATTACGAAAGAAGGCACGGAACGCTGGGTAAAACTGAATGCAGAAGTCATCAGCAATGAAAATCAACCAGTCGGTTTTCAGTGTATGGTAAAAGATATTTCCGATGAAATGGATGCGGAAACAAAGCTGAAAGAATCAGAAGAGCTAATCAAAACCCTGTTGAATAATACCAAAGAAGGTTTCTTTATGGTTGATCGTAACCTGAATATCCTCGTGATGAATCAACCGGCAAAAGAAGGAATGGAAAGCAGGAGTGGAAAGCGAACTGAAATCGGAATGAATCTGTTATCACTGCTTCCGGAAGATAAAGTACAGGCTGCCATTGAAAATTTTAACAGGGTGTTCAACGGTGAATCTGTGGAGTATGAATCAAGATATGAAACAGCGAACGGTGTTCAGTGGTTGCGCATCAGTCATTCACCTGTAAAAGAAACTGACAATACGGTGAGTGGTGCGGCAGTTGTAACATCCGACATTACATCCATCAAAGTAAACGAGGAAATTGTACAGCAGGCAAATCAAAAAATCAGAGCGATGCTTGCCAGTACAAACGAAGGTTTTTATATGATCGCTCCGGATCATACCATCATACTTGTAAATGAGGCGGGGAAACAGATTATGCGGCTTACTACAAATTTATTATGCAGGGAGGGGGATAGCATTCTTCAATTCATTAAACCGGAACGTGAAATTATTTTTCAAAAGATATTTCAGAATGTATTGAACGGACGGGTTGAAGAAAATGAATTGTTTTTTGAAACAGTGGAAGGCGATCTATGGATCAACAATACTTATTTCCCCGTTCGTGATGAAGCAAACAAAGTGATCGCTGTTTGTATCTCTGTAAAAAATGTAACAGAACGCAAACTGGTTGATCAGGCTTGGGAAAAACTACGTGAAGAACGTGAAGAATATCAGTTCAGGTTGCAATCCATTCTCGATAACACACCGTTGATCATGTTTGTAAAAGATTTGAATGGTCGTTATCTGCTCATTAATCGTTCTTTTAAAGAAGCTTTTTCGTTAACAGAGGAGGATGTGATTGGGAAAACCGATTTTGATTTCGAAAACGATGACGATGCCATCCGCTACCGGGAGGCAGATGAACAGGTGATGACGTTTATGGAACACGTACAAACTGATGAAACTGTACAAATGGCCGATGGTGAACACAACTTGTTGATTGTAAAATTCCCATTGTTTGACCGAGATAATATTTTATACGGTGTTGGTGGTATTGCAACCGATATTACCGAACGTGTGCAGTCGAGAGCAAAGCTGGTAGAAGCAAAACGAAAAGCAGAATCGGCTGAAAAATTGCAGGAACAGTTCCTGGCAAATATGAGTCATGAAATACGTACACCGTTAAATGGTATTATTGGGATGACGGATGTGTTGCAGCATACAGCACTATCGGAAGAGCAGCATGAGTTTGTGCAGATCATTCGTCAGTCATCTGATAATTTATTGATGTTGATCAATGATATTCTTGATTTGTCGAAGATCAAAGCAGGAAAACTGTCGGTTGAACAGCTGTCGTTTCAATTACAAAAAGTATTGGATCAGGCAGTAGCTCCATTCCGTTTAAAGGCAAAAGAAAAAGGAATCAAAATTTCGTTTGCAATCGACACGTCGGTACCCTTACAGTTAACAGGTGATCCGTTGCGTGTTACACAAATACTGTCAAACCTGCTGAGCAATGCAATGAAATTTACTGAGGCCGGTACAATAGAAGTTCGTGTATGTGAAGAAATGCAGCACCGGGAAGAAGGAAAAACATCGCTGTGTGTTTTTGTAACAGACACAGGTATCGGAATACCGGGTGAAAAACTCGATCATATTTTTGACAGCTTTGAGCAGGCCACTGCTGAAACCACACGCAAATATGGTGGTACAGGATTAGGTTTGTCGATCACCCGCCAGTTATGTGAAATGATGGGAGGGCGCATTGCAGTAAGCAGTGAGGTAGGGAAAGGCACCACCTTCCGTGTAAAGTTACCGTTTGCCATCGCTGCAACTGGTGCGGCTGCTGAACCAACTGCGCATGAAACTGATCGTTTGCATGATGATATCAGTGGAAAGCGGATTCTGGTGGCAGAAGATAATGAGATCAATCAAAAAGTGATTATGCATGTGTTGCAACGGGCCGGCATCAGTACAACCATCACCAACAATGGAAAGGAAGCTGTTGATTTACTGGAGACAGGTGAAGAATTCGATCTCATCATCCTTGATCTGCAAATGCCTTTGATGAATGGATTCCAAACAGCCACATATATCCGCACAAAACTTGAATTGTCAACACCCATCATTGCAATGACAGCAAGCGCACTTCGCAATGAAAAGATGCGTTGTTTTGATTTAGGGATGAATGAATATCTCACTAAACCTTTCGTGCCCGCCGAACTATATGAGGTTTTACGTCGTTTCCTGCTGGCACAACCGGCAATAGAAAATCAAACAGAAGTAAAGCAACCGAAGCAAACCGGAACAGAGCTGTATAATCTTTCTCTCATTTATGAGATGGACGACCAGGAGTATGTAAGCGAAGTATTACAACTGTTTCTTAGCACTACACCGGTATTGCTAACTGAAATGCATGAGGCATGTCTTTATGAAAACTGGGAAGAAGTTTATCGGAAAGCCCATAAGTTAAAAAGTAGTCTGGGGATTTTACAAATGAACCTCATGCTCGGTGTCATCACAACAATTGAATTGCAAGCAAAAGAGCAGGAGAACATTGAACGTATTCCTGATGGGTTAAAAAAAGCCACGGAATTGTTTGAATTAATACGTCCGATGATTGAGGCGGAATTAGAAAAAGTAACACAAATCAATAATTAATTATCCAAATCCTAAACTCAACACAATATGAAAATTCTTGTAGCAGAAGATGAACCGATCATGTTAAAGACCATTGCACTTCGTTTGCGGAAAGACGGACATGATGTAATTGTTGCCGATAATGGCCGTGAAGCAATGGATCAGATCGATGCACATGATCCTGATATGATCATTACTGATATTATGATGCCTTATTCATCCGGACTGGAAATTGTTGGCAAAGTGAAAGCGGCAGGCCAGCGAAATGTTCCGGTTATTATACTCAGTGCAATGGGGCAGGAGAATGTAGTAGTGGAAGCATTCAATCTTGGTGCCGATGATTATATTACAAAGCCCTTCAGCCCAAATGAATTATCAATGCGTGTCAAGCGGCTTGCAAAATCAGCTTAAGCATTACGCAGCAGGGGGAAATTGTGTGCGAATAAGAAACGATTCGCAAGAAGCCTCTTATTTTTGTTGAAGTGGAAAAAGGGCATACATATTTTGCAGTAGAGCAGTTGTTACCGGATGTACTGGTGCAACCCTGGCATTTGCTGCTCGGTATGTTTTTTTTTATTCTCCTTATTGCAGGTGTTATCCTTTTTATTTTACTCTATCTTATCCGTCGTACAAGGCGCAGTGCACTTCGGTTGCAGTTGCGTAACATGTATAGTGAACTCATCAGTGAGTTGGCCATATGTGAAACTGAAGATGAATTGTATGCATTTATGCAACAGCCGAATGTAAAGGAAATGTTGTACCGTTTGCTGGACGATGGTTTTGCAAGAAAAGTGCTAATCACTGAGTTGTTAAAAACGGTGAAAAGCATGAGTGGCAGTGCGGCCAATAATGTATGTTGGTTTTATGCTCAGACCGATCTCGATAAAGATTCATTGCATCGTTTGCAACATGGCGCATGGCATGTAAAAGCAAAAGCTATCCAGGAATTAAGCGGACTTCGACAGCGAAAACAAATCACAAAAATATACCGGCTTGCAAACCATCCCAACGAGTTGATTCGAAACGAAGCAAGAACAGCAGTTGTAAAACTTACGGGCTTTGAAGGCTTGCGTTTTTTGGATGTGATCACGTATCCTATTACCGCCTGGCAGCAATTGTGTTTGTTGCATGAGTTATCGTTTCACAAAGCACAGTCATTTGAACAGATAGATCGCTGGCTCAATTCAGCGAATAGTAGTGTGGTTGAATTTACATTGCAACTAATAAAAGTATACAAGCTGTATGATCTGCATCCGCAGGTGTTGGGTTGTTTATCGCACCCATCAACAGCCGTACGAAAAAAGGCAATCAATGCCTTGCAGGGAATTTATCAACCCGGCGCTGCAAAACGTTTGATCAATCAGTTTCAACTGGAGGAAAAAGAATTACAACTGCAGATACTTCAGCTATTTGAAGTGCATGCCGGTGCAGATGAATTACCTTTTTTGTTCGCTTGTCTTTCGAGTGATGACGATAGCATCAAAGCAGCCGCAGCAAAAGCCCTCTATAAAACCCAGCCCAATGGATTGAGCTATATTGAACAGCGTGTTGTTGCAACGGAGTATCCCTGGACTATATTACTGCCACAATTAAAACAGGAGGAAGTCGCATGAGCTGGCAGGATATCATTTTTGATTTCTTCACCTATGTAATACTTGCTTATTCAGTTGTATTGCTGTTATGTTATTTGTTCATCGCTTTTTATTCTATTGGTGAAACAAGAAAGTATATACGCAAAAGCAGTTTTACGGATTATTCCATCATGGCCGTATCGCCGCATACACCTTCCATCAGTATTTTGGCGCCTGCTTATAACGAAGCTGCAACGGTAATTGAGAATGTAAAATCATTGTTGAATATTCATTACAATCACATGGAAGTGATTGTGATCAATGATGGCAGTAAAGATGATTCGCTGCAGAAACTGATCGAAGCGTATCAACTGGAACTAGCGCCTTATTTGTTTACTACACATATTCCCACAAAACAGGTACGTGGTATTTACCGCAGCAAAAACCCGGTGTACAAAAAATTAGTGGTGGTAGATAAGCAGAATGGTGGCAAGGCCGATGCATTGAATGTGGGGATCAATGTGGCATCAAACGATTATGTGGTTTGTATTGATGTGGATTGCATTCTGGAACAGGATGCCATGCTGAAATTGGTAAAACCTTTTCTGGAAGAAAAAGATACAAGAGTGATTGCAACTGGCGGTGTTGTTCGTATTGCCAATTCATGTGAAGTGAAAGATGGGAAAATTATTCGTGTTCATTTGCCCGAGCAGTTCTTACCTCGAGTACAAACGCTGGAGTACATCCGTGCTTTTTTACTGGGTCGTATGGCATGGAGCCGGTTGAATGGTTTGCTGTTGATATCAGGTGCTTTTGGTGCATTTGATCGGGACATTGCAATCAAAGCCGGCGGATACGATCATGGAACAGTAGGAGAGGATATGGAATTGGTTGTACGGATGAGACGTTATATGGAAGAACGGAAACTCCCTTATAAAGTTGCTTATATTCCTGATCCGCTTTGCTGGACAGAAGCGCCATCCTCGTATAAAATTCTTGGCCGCCAACGTAACCGGTGGACGAGAGGAACCATTGAAACATTGAAGTTGCACAGGAAAATGTTTTTTAACCCATCGTATGGTGTGCTGGGAATGATCAGTTATCCGTATTGGTTCTTCTTTGAATTCCTGGCACCACTTATTGAGTTTACAGGTTTTATTGCACTACTCGTGTTTGCAGTATTGGGATTGATGGACTGGTCGTTCTTTTTTGCACTGCTGGGATTTATTCTCTGTTTTGGATTTCTGTATTCTGTGTTTGCAATTCTGATGGAAGTGCTTACATACAATCAATACAAAAAGCGTAAAGAGATTTTCAGTTTAATGCTCACTGCTTTTTTAGAGCCATTTATTTTTCATCCGTTTGTCGTATGGAGTGCTGTAAAAGGAAACATCGATCTGCTGCGTAAGAAAAATGCATGGGGCGAAATGACGAGAACAGGTTTTGCAGGGAAAAAGAAAACCTAAAACCGACGGGCATAGCCAATTGATCCGAAATATTGATTGCCAAACGTTTTTGCCTTGTATTCATCTCTTGAATAACCTGTATGAAACAGTAGTAAATGTTTTTGTTGGATTGATTTTCGAATACCAATGGTTATGCGATTCGAGTATAAACGTTGGTTGGTTGTAAACTGAATATTTCTTGTTTCATCGGGCGATACACCTGTACCAATTTGCAGCCACGCATAATCATTCATTTCACCAAAATATCTTCTTGCAGTTGCAATGCCGGCAAAATTGAAACCATTGTTGTCGCTTAAAAAACTTCTTGCCTGCAAAAACCAATTGCCTGTATAGATGCCAATGCCAGCAACTCCAACCAAAATATTTTTATCAAAATAGAGATAACGGAATCCTCCTTCCAGTTCAATTGCTTTGGGGACATTCACGTACAACGAATATCCTGCACGAAATTTTGGAAACACCGGCATATTAGGCGAGTAGCTTATGCCTGCATAACTGTACACGTTTTTCGAAAACTTCGGATAGGCTTCCAACTCTGCCTGCCAGCCATTTTGCGCCAAACGATTCGCATAATTGAAACGGGCCAGCAGTGCCGATTTTTTTGCTTCATGTTTGTATTCGATCCCAGCTATATGCCAGTCGTTCGTAAACTGTTTATCAAAATGGAAATACTCGTATTGTACAGTAATTGTGTTTTTGAATGAAACGGAATCTGTTTGCTGCGACAGTGTAAACAGCGGCAGCATAGCGAATATCAGATGAAGGAATTGGCTTTTCATACTTTCAATAATGGATGCGTAAAGATAAACGTTCTTTCAGTGAGGCCTTGTAGTAGAAAATAGGTAAAGTGTAGAAGCCTTTATCAGAATTGCACAAACCAATCGCACAGCGAACGCCAGAATTCAAACCGGTGAAATGTAAATACCGATACATGATAAAGTACTAAAATGAGTAAGGCAAGCGGAAATACATTGAGTCGCTTGTGCGAACGCCAATCCCAGATGCACAAACCGATCAATAACAGATCGGCCAGCAAAAAACCAGCAAAGGGTGCTATTGGATTTCCTTCAATGGTTGGCATAAAAGCTAGCACTTCCCGGAAATGAATATGGATCAGGCGATCGGTAACAGGTGTAAACATGGTGAACGCTGTGCAAACCAGATAACGTGCATGGATGGTTGCTTTTTTCAGGTGATAAATAGCGAGTCCATAAAGAACAGCAAAAGCCACCAGTGCATTTGCGGCAAGTGCAACAAAAAAATAATCCATGGTACCTAATTGCGGCAATGGTTGTAACCGGTATTTCAGCAGATCAAGTGTAGTAAAGATCAGCAGAGGTACAAGCACGTAGGAGAATTTGCCAACGCTACGATGCAATTTTGTTCGTTTCGTACGAATGAGATAAGGTTGTACAATCAGCATCAAACACCAAAGCGTTAATGTTATGCCATGCGTATGCATCCGGTAGTTTTCCTGTTCCAGTAATTTGGTAAAATAGGTAACCCAAAAACCTGCTATCACAAACAGGAAAAAGCCAATGAAGTATAAGTGACTCTTTTGAAAGAGCGATTTTTCTAGTTTCATATTGCAGCCAATAAACGTATCCTCAATGTTAGCGAATTTGCCGCATGTTTGGCAAACAGCCCTCTTATACGGGAAAAGAGGCGTCCGGATAGTCAATTTTGCGTTTAAAGAATCAATCTGACAAATAATTTTGGTCATTTATTATCGGTTGGGCATCACATCAATTTTTTGCTGAAACCCTTGTGCAGCAAGCATTTTCGTACAGGCAATACAATTTGGCGTAATGAAATGAACCCTATCTTGATTTGATTGACTTTTGTAGGTGGGGTAATTTTACATCATCAAAGGAAAAGCAGTAAAGTGGAATCGGAGCGAGTGAAATCCCATGATTGAACAGCAGCAAAAGCTGTGAACAGCATTACAGAAGTCTTTTTTTATATGGCAAGCAATCGTTAACGGTCAACTGTTTCTACAGATGACCTTTTTCTTTTTAGGAATCTCCTGTAATGGCTAAATCATAAAAAAAGCCACCCGAAGGCGGCTTTTAAAGCTGTGGAGAATACCGGATTCGAACCGGTGGCCTCTTGCATGCCATGCAAGCGCTCTAGCCAACTGAGCTAATTCCCCATATTTAGTAGAACTTGTTAATCCGAACCGCTGGCCTTCCCGAATGCTTTCGGGACGCTCTAGCTAACTGAGCTAAGTCTCTGACGGGTTGCAAATATAAATGAATTTACAACACATGAATGATCGATTCAGCGAAAGAAAAAAGATAGGAGTACAAGGGTAAGCATGGCCGTTATTCCAATTACAAACGAACCAAGGCTGTGCAGTTTGTATCCTGTTTTTACATGCATGCCGGAAAATTGTGTCACCACCCAGAAAAAACTATCGTTTACATGTGAGATAACCATTGAACCGGCACCAACAGCAAGTACAACCAAAGCCTTATCCCAATCGCTGATAAAACCTAGCGGAACGAGTAATGGTGAGAGAATAGACGCTGCTGTGATCATGGCAACGGTAGATGACCCCTGTGCTGTTTTCAGTACAGCAGCAATCAAAAAAGGAAGAAACAAACCGAGCGATGAAGCCGTTAGTGCTTTTCCCAGTTCACCTGCAGCATCGGCTTGCTGCAATACTTTCCCAAATGCGCCACCTGCAGCTGTGATTAACAGAATTGAAGCTGCACTTTCCAGGGCTTTGCCCGTCCATCCATCAACTGCAAACATTTTTTTATCAAGACGATGGGGTAGTAACAAGCAAAAAGCAAAACCGATCAGCAATGCAATAAATGGTTCACCAGTAAATGAAAAAATTGTTTTTAATGTCGATTGCCAGCCATAAGCATCAAATGAGTTGCTTACTGATTTTAAAAGAATCAGCAGTATGGGGATCAGCACCGGCAATGCAGATTTAAATGTTGATGGCGGATGAACAGGTTCAACTGCTCCCGTAACATCGTTTCTTTCGATGATTGTTTTCGCCGCTACTTTGCCTGCAAACAAAATACCCGCAGCAGTAGCTACGGCTGCAACCAATAAACCCAGCAGTATCACCTTTGTAATATCTGCACCAAGGATGCCAACTGCGGCAACAGGTCCGGGTGTAGGAGGTACCAACGTATGTGTTGTCATTAAACCAAGTGCCAGTGCAATGGAAGTAGCAGCTACACGTACACCGGCTTGTTTGCTGAGCGTTTTATTGAGTGTTGATAAAAGAATAAAAGCACTGTCGCAAAAAACAGGAATGGAGATCATATAACCGATCACTCCCATAGCGGTGATGATGCGTTTTTGTCCAATAACTGAAAGAATTGCTTTTGCCAGCACCATCGCAGCTCCGGTATGTTCCAGGAAACTCCCGATTAGTACGCCCACAATAATTACCAGGCCAATTTTGCCAAGGGTATCACCAAAACCTGTTTGGATGGCTGTCAATAATGTATCCGTTTTCATCCCCATCAATAATCCTGTTGCAATACTAACCAGCAGCAACGCCAGAAAGGGATGCAGTTTCAACTTTGTGATGAGCAATATCAGTCCGGCAATAGCAAGCAGTAATATGGCAATAAACATGAAACAGGTTTGTATTTTAAAGATAAGACTGTTGGCAGAAAACAGGTGGCGTTTCCGTTTCAGCGATTTGCCCTTATCTTGCGCTAACGATTGTAATTATTAAATTTTAGCTGTATGGATATTCAGTTCAATAAGAATGAAGATGCAATGAAGCTGTCGCTTACCGAAATGCGGAAACGTTTGCAAAAGATCTATGAAGGCGGCGGTAAAAAATCCATCGAAAAACAACGGGAGCGAAACAAATTAACTGCACGTGAACGCATCGAATACCTGCGTGATGCAGACAAACCTTTTACAGAGATTGGTGCATTTGCCGGTTATGAGATGTATGACGAACAGGGCGGTTGCCCGGCCGGTGGAACAGTGGCAGGTATTGGCTATGTGAGCGGACGGCAATGTGTGATTGTTGCAAATGATCAAACGGTGAAAGCAGGGGCGTGGTTTCCCATCAGCGGCAAAAAAAATCTGCGCTTGCAGGAAATCGCCATGGAGAATCGTTTACCGGTGATTTATTTGGTTGATAGTGCAGGTGTGTTTCTTCCCATGCAGGATGAAATTTTTCCCGACAAGGAACATTTCGGTCGCATCTTCCGCAACAATGCACGCATGAGTGCTATGGGCATTACACAGATTGCAGCGGTGATGGGCGCTTGCGTTGCAGGTGGTGCTTATCTGCCCATCATGAGCGATGAAACATTGATGGTTGAAGGGAATGGATCCATCTTTTTAGCCGGTCCATACTTAGTAAAAGCAGCTATTGGTGAAGATATTGATGCGGAGACGTTAGGCGGTGCCGTTACACATACAGAGTTGAGTGGCATTGCTGATTATAAATTCAAAACCGAGCAGGAGTGTCTGGATGAAGTGAGGAAGCTGATGAGTAAGTTGGGTGAAAAAAAGAAAGCAGGGTTTGATCGTGTAGCCCCAAAACCTCCGAAGAAAAATCCGGAAGAATTGTATGGTGTATTTCCTGCCGATGGAAAACCGTATGATATGTTGGAGATCATTGAACGAATTGTTGACGACAGCGATTTTGATCAGTTCAAACAGGATTATGGGAAAACCATTCTGTGTGGTTATGCCCGTATTGATGGATGGGCCGTTGGTATTGTGGCCAACCAACGTACCATTGTAAAAAACAAGAAAAATGAAATGCAACTTGGCGGTGTTATTTATAACGACAGTGCCGATAAAGCTGCCCGATTTATTCTCAACTGTAATCAAAAGAAAATTCCTTTGGTGTTCTTGCAGGATGTTACAGGTTTTATGGTGGGCAGCCGCAGCGAACATAGCGGTATTATTAAAGACGGTGCAAAAATGGTAAATGCCGTTGCCAACAGTGTAGTGCCTAAGATCACGATTGTAGTTGGTAATTCTTATGGAGCAGGTAACTATGCCATGTGTGGCAAGGCTTATGATCCACGGTTTATTTATGCATGGCCCACGGCAAAAATTGCAGTAATGGGTGGCGAACAGGCAGCAAAAACCTTGTTACAAATTCAGGTAGCTGCCATGAAGGCAAAAGGCAAAGAAGTGAGTGCAGAAGATGAAGCGAAATTACTGGATGAAATAAAAGGCCGTTACGAAACACAAACAACACCTTACTATGCTGCAGCACGGTTATGGGTAGACGAAATTATTGATCCTGTTGAAACAAGGAAAGTGATCAGTGAAGGCATTGCAGCCGCCAATCACAATCCGGATATCGATGATTTGAAGGTAGGGGTGTTCCAGGTGTAATCTCGTCGGCACGGCCCTTGGCCGTCAGACATATAAAAAACAAAGCCCCAAATCGGGGCTTTCTATATTTTATAAACTATAGGTTTGTTGTATGTCGATTACGCTTTCGAAGTTGCTTTCAATTCCTTTGAAGTTAACAATGCATAACCCCCGAAGAACATGGTGCAGAATACAACCGTTGCATACATACTGCCGGTGTAAAACGGAATACCATCTGTTAATGTAAGCATCAACCCTTCCATTGTTTTTGGGTGATGATAACCGCCACCACCGATCCATACCAGGAAATTACTTACAAAGAAGTAAACAGTGGGGCCGGCCAACGCACCCAGACCAATTTGCCATGCTTTCTTTTGATTGATAAAAAAGCCGATGACAGTTAAACCTGCAAAAAGAATGTAGTTGGTCAATTGTCCGCCATAAAATCCTTTGATGGATGTAAGCCCGGCACTGTACAGCACCTGGTACAACGCATCGCTGATGAACATACTGAGAATGGGTAATGCAAACGCATATTTCTTATCCTTGATGATGGAACCGGCAAATAAGGCAATCGCTATTTGTGGCGCAAAGCCCAGTGGACGGTTCGGTAATATGCGGTAAAGGGCAGCAACAACAATGAGTGCCAGTAATGTAAAAACAAATGTTTTATTCAACTTCATAAATCCTGTATTGAGCGACAAAAATAGCTAAAAACAGCTCCCGAAAACCCATTTGGCAAATTGTCTTTCCCCGAAATGTGGATAATAATGAAAGGAGTATTTTAGCACTATGGCAAAACACCTCGAAACAGGCAGACAGGGAGAGGAACTGGCAGCGGAATGGCTGCTGGCGCAGGGATTTGAATTGCTGCATCGCAACTGGAAGCATTCCTATTTTGAACTGGATATTATTGCCGCCAAAGAAACTATTCTTCATTTCATTGAAGTAAAAACCCGAACCACTGATACATACGGCCACCCGGAAGAAGGCGTAACCACCAAAAAGCTGGAGCGGCTAATGAATGCCGGTGAAGAATTTCTGCATCAACACCCGGAATGGAAACGCATCCAATACGATATTCTCAGCATTCGCCTTCATCGCTACAAAGCGCCGGAGTTTTTTTTCTTGGAAGATATATCGTAGCCGATAGCCGTTACTACGAACCACTAACTACTACCAACTATCGGCTAACGACTTCTTAATACTTTGGATTAACGCCCGTATAATTGTACGGTGTAATAGCGGTCAATTCTTTCTTAACATCAGCACTTACTTTCAGTCCTTTAATAAACGCCTGCATTGATTTTTGTGTAATGGCAGCATTGCCTCTTGTCAACTCTTTCAACGCTTCGTAAGGATTGGGGTAATTCTCTCTTCGTAAAATGGTTTGAATCGCTTCGGCTACAACAGCCCAGTTGTTTTCAAGATCCTGTTTGATCTTGTCTTCGTTCAGCAATAATTTATTCAAGCCTTTGTCAATTGATTTCAACGAAAGGATGGAATGTGCGAAAGGAACGCCGAGGTTGCGTAACACAGTTGAATCGGTGAGGTCACGCTGTAATCTTGAAACAGGAAGCTTGGCCGATAAATGTTCAAACAACGCATTGGCAATACCAAGATTCCCTTCTGCATTTTCAAAATCGATCGGGTTTACTTTGTGTGGCATGGCACTGCTGCCCACTTCACCTTTTTTGATCTTTTGTTTGAAATAATCCATCGACACATAGGTCCAGATATCACGACAGAGATCAATTAAAATGGTGTTGATGCGTTTGATGCTGTCCATCTGCGCAGCCAGGTTATCGTAATGTTCAATTTGCGTGGTGTATTGCTGGCGTTGCAAGCCAAGTTTTGTTTCTACAAACTCGTTACCGAATTTCACCCAGTCTTTTTTCGGGAATGCAACATAGTGCGCATTGAAATTTCCGGTGGCACCGCCAAACTTTGCCGAGGTAGGTAACGCAGATAATTGCTGCAACTGATTTTCCAATCGCTCCACAAATACCATCATCTCTTTTCCAAGCTTGGTAGGAGAGGCTGCCTGACCATGTGTACGGGCCAGCAACGGAATATTTTTCCATTCTTTTGCAAAACTTTTCAGTTTTAAAATTAAAGTTGAAACAGCTGGTAATAACTCCTGCTCCAACGCATCTTTCCAGAGGAGCGGAATCGACGTATTGTTGATGTCCTGCGAGGTAAGTCCGAAATGGATCCATTCTTTATGCTGCGAAAGTTGCAGCGCTTCCAGTTCACGTTTCAGAAAATATTCAACGGCTTTTACATCGTGGTTGGTAACGCTTTCCAGGTTTTTGATCTCAACCGCCTGTTCAACAGAAAAATTCACCACAATATCTTTCATTGCTTTCTGCTGTTGTGCAGTAAGTTTAAAAAACTTTTTTTCAGCAAGGAACAGGAAGTACTCCACTTCTACATGTACACGGTAACGGATGAGAGCAAATTCAGAAAAATAGAGATCGAGATGCTGTAATTGGTTGCGGTAACGTCCATCAACAGGCGAAATGGCGGTGAGGTTTTGAAGTTCCATGTAGAAGTTTATAGTTTGTAGTTAATTAGTTGGCTGAACCATTGCTGCTGTTCAAGTGAGTGACACAACAACAGCTCAATAGATGCAAACAGCTTGCCCACCAAAAAATCCTTTTCTTTGCAGCGCAAAAGTAAATGAATTGAAGAAGATAAAAATCGGAGCTGTCAGTTATTTAAACACAAAACCCATGATGTATGGGATGCAGTCGAAGCGTTTTCTTGCAGCGCATGAACTGGTACCCGATTATCCCTCGAAAGTGGCACAAATGCTCAAAACCGAAGAAGTGGATGTGGCATTGGTGCCGGTAGCGTTGCTGCCGGAATTGCCGCATTATCATATTGTGAGTGATTATTGTATAGCCTCTGATTTTGAAGTAGCATCGGTTTGCCTGTTCAGCGAAGTACCGGTAGAAGAAGTTACAACTGTTTACCTCGATTACCAGAGCCGTACATCGGTTGCACTGGCACAGGTATTGATGAAAGAGTTCTGGGGTATTCATCCGGAACTGATCAATGCAACGGATGAGAGCTATCGTACAAAGATCAGCGGCACTACTGCAGCTGTGGTGATTGGTGACCGGGCATTGGAACAACGCCGTCTCTCCACCTATGTGTATGATCTTGCCAGCGAATGGCGATCAATGACGGATCTGCCATTTGTGTTTGCCGTATGGGTAAGTCTTACTCCAATGAGCGAAGAGTGGATACAACAGTTCAATGCTGCCAATGCAGAGGGTTTTGCCGTGCTGGATGAAATTGCCGAGCAGCAGAAATATCCCGTGTACGATCTTAAAAAATATTATACAAACAATATCAGTTATTTACTGGATGATGAAAAACGGAAAGGGATGAAACGCTTTCTGGAGTTTTTAAATGTGTAATGTTTATTTTTAAGGATGCCTGTGCAACGTTTTTTATTCATTCATACTATTCTTCTAACCACCCTGTTTGTTTTTCTGACAACAGCTCCGTTGCCTGCACAGCAATTACGTTACCAGTTTAAGAATTACACACCATCGGATGGTTTACCAAGCTCGGAAACATACCAGGTATTACGTGATGCAAAGAACTACATGTGGTTTGCTACCGATCATGGCGTTACACGGTTTAACGGATATGAATTTGAAACATTTAATCTTGCAGATAATTCCATTATGGGATTGTACGAAGATGCAACGAAAAGAGTATGGGCTTATACGTTCTCCGGCCGCTTATTTTATTACCAGAACGGGAAGTTTGAAGACTACCAATGGAATGAGAAATTGATTGAAGCAATAAAGCCCGGAGTGATACAAGGGATGTATGTGGACAGCGATGAAAAAGTGCATTTGTCGAGTAGTGGTCCGTACTATGTAACGATTACAGCAGACGGGTATTTAAAACGAGAAAACGAATTAAGTACCTATCCAAAATTCGAAGCGATTGAAACAGGTAATGCGGATTTTTTTGTAAAGATAGTGGCGTACCCTGAAATGCTTCAAAATCTTGCCTATGTAAAGCCTGAAGACAAAAGTGAAGTTGTTATTAATTCCAAGAAAGGTAGGATAACCCTTTCAATTTCGCATCTTATTCAACATGAGGGCTTTGGGTTAAAGCGCCTTTCCGATGATCGTATTGTTTTACATTCAAAAGATGGTTACACAATAGTTAAGTCAACAACTGATTATAATTATATTAAGACGGAATATACTGTTGATGATATTGAAGAAGTAGATGGTTACCTCTTTATGGCAACAGAAAAAGGATTGCATGTGCTGGATAAACGAGGCGTTTTAATTGAACAATATCTGGATGGTTTGCATGTTACTTCTATTGAAACTGATTACGAAGGAGGTATTTGGTTTACTACGCTCACCAATGGAGTTTTTTATCTCAATCATTTTCGTATCAAACATCTTGCTCATAACGATCAAATTATTGACAACCGCATTAATGTAGTGTACAAACTGAATGATGAAACCATACTGGCGGGTGTACATGGTAATGAAGTGATTCGGTTTAAGCCAGGTTCTCTTTTTAACAGAACCCAACTCGGTCTAAGAGATGTGTTTTCGTTTTATCAGGTTACGCCTTCGTTTATACTTGTTGGCGGACCGGTTGGGTGGTATAATTCAAAGTTATGGACGGAAACCAAGGCAGGTTTGAATGATTCGATGGTCTATTTTCAGATTCCGAATAATGCAAATTTTGTCACAAAAGATAGTGTCTTGTACAGCGGCCTTGCAACTTCTGTTTACGAGTACAAAATTGGCGATTTTAAAAAGCCGCTTAATTTTTATTCTCTCAAAGATGTGTTCCGTACGTCTAAGTTGTTTGTTGAAAATAATGGAACTGTTCTTGTAGGAAATCAATTTGGACTTTGGAAATATAAAAACGGGTATGTTCGACATTACGATTCATCTAAAAAAATTCTTAACTCCCGTATTACGGATATTGCTTATTATCAAAAAAACACACTTTGTCTAGCAACACGTGGAAACGGTCTGTTACTCCTCTTAAAAGACAGTATTCATCAGTTAAGGTATGCTGATGGACTTGTAAGTGACAATATTCGAAACCTGTTTGTTGACAGTAATACTATTTGGCTGGCATCGAATAACGGGATTTCAATTGTAACAGTCGAATCATTGTATCCTTTTCAGTACAGCATCAGAAACCTTACTGTTCAGGATGGCCTTCTTTCCAATGAAATCAACTCGATGATCGCATCTGGAGAGAATGTAGTTGTTGCATCCAATAACGGAATTTCATTTGTCAATAAAAAGTCATTGAGCTCAAAACCCGGAGGTGAGCCAGTACTATATATAAAACGGATTACTGTAAATCGAAAACCGCTTGATGTGTTGGACTTGACCGGTCTTGACTATCGTAACAGAACAATCCGAATCTCTTTTGAAGCTTTGAATTACAGCGGAACCGGAAAAAACAATTACCGTTATCGATTGCTCGGGTACGACAGCAATTGGGTTTATACCAATAGCCGGGAAATACAATTCAATCCCATGCCATATGGGAATTTTAAACTGGAGATACAAGCAAAACGGGAGCATGACAACTGGAGTAGTTCAGGCAGCAGTATTGTACTGAATGTTTTATGCAAACCTCCCTTTTGGGCTACAACCTGGTTTTGGGTCAGTGCATTTTCATTGTTTGTATTCCTGGTAATTCTTCTGTTCAGAAAACGGATCAATGAAATACGGATTCGGCAAAAACAGCAGGAAGAGTTGAATCAAAAGATCAATGATACGGAGCAGATGGCGTTGAAAGCGCAGATGAATCCTCATTTTATTTTCAATAGCCTTAATTCCATTCAGCAGTATGTAATCGACAGAGATGTGCAGGGTGCCAATAAATTCATCACCGGCTTTTCAAAACTGATCCGTCAAACACTTGAATTTTCATCAAAAGAAACCATTACGCTTGAAGAGGAGATCAGCTATCTCACAACTTATCTTGAGCTGGAGAAAGCAAGAATGGAGAGTAGTTTTATTTTCAAGGTAAATGTACAAACGCTGCATCCGTTATCACAATTAGAGATACCGCCATTGCTGCTGCAGCCCTATGTAGAAAATGCACTGCGGCA
This sequence comes from Bacteroidota bacterium, assembly GCA_023428755.1. Lineage (GTDB taxonomy): Bacteria > Bacteroidota > Bacteroidia > Chitinophagales > Chitinophagaceae > Lacibacter. Next base: position 192,204 of record JAEYWX010000027.1, on the reverse strand, counting down.
CGGGATTCGCTTTCTGAAAAATTTAAATGGTGAAATTTTGTTGTCATTTATTGAATACCCAGGCTTATTGGAATGTGTTGTTGAAGATAATGGTGTTGGCAGGAAGAAAGCAGGTGAGTTAAAAGCCGTGAACCCGATCGAGTATCAATCAAGGGGTATGTCATTAACCGCTGAGCGGATTGCTTTGTTGAACGAAGGAAAGGAACGTAAAACGGAAGTAATCATTGAAGATCTGCTAAACGAAGAAGGCAAGGCAGGAGGTACCAGGGTAAAAGTCCTTTTCCCGTTATAAGCAATACAGGCCGGATTGAACGGGCAAAAGAATCATATGATGTCAGGTATTTTAGTAGTTTTACCGATTGCAAGATGTTCTATGTGGAATCAGCCGCTTTTCTGCATCAAAAAAAAATTAATTTCTTATGCTGAAAGTAATTACTGTAGATGATGAGCCAAAGAACCTGCGGATCATAAAAGAATTATTGCGTGTGTATTGCCCCGAAGCAGTGCATGTTGGGGAAGCTGAAAATATCGATACAGCCCAACTGCTGATCAATGAACAGAAACCTGATCTCGTACTGCTGGACATTGAAATGCCCCATGGCAACGCATTTGATCTGCTCGACCGGATCATGCCTGTAAACTTTGAAATTGTTTTTGTTACTGCATTTGATGCTTATTCGCTGAAAGCATTTAAATATTCTGCACTTGATTATTTATTGAAGCCGGTGAATATCGATGAACTGAAAGCAGTGATATCAAAAGCAGCACAACGGGTGAACCAAAAAAATATCAATCAGCAATTACAGGTTTTGTTGCAGAATATCAAACAACCGGCAGCTACATTACAGAAAGTTGCAGTGCCCACCTTTAAAGATCAACTGGAGTTCATTGAAACCGACTCAATTATTTATTGTGAAGCGAATGGAGCTTACACCAATATTTTTACAGATGGCGGACAAAAAATGGTGTCGTCCAAAAGCCTCAAAGAATATGAGGAAATGCTTCCCGATTCAAATTTCTTTCGTTTGCACCACTCGTATCTCATCAACCTGAATAAAGTACTGAAATATCATAAAGGAAGAGGAGGGGAAGTTGAAATGGAAAATGGAGTTTACTTGGAATTGGCAACCCGTCGAAAAGACGAATTTTTAAAGCGAATTGGCTACTAAAAGCTCATATTAACACGGTTATCTGCTATTGAACGCAGTTGTCAATCAGTTTCAAGGCCACTGTTTTCTTCCCGTACATTTGTAATAGCCGTTGCTAAACCTGTGAAATGATTGCCTACCTGATCAGTGAAAAAACACCTTTTCTAAATACATAGTTTTCACAACTCGTTTTTGCCTTAATGCTGTACGTGAACATGCCGGGGTTTTGTTGAACTCCTCTGAATGTTCCATCCCAGCATTTGGATGGCTCGGTTGTAAAGAACACACGCTCGCCCCACCGGTTATAAATGCTGAATTCCAACTCCAGGATAATACCCCAACTGCTAATGCCATAACAATCGTTTACACCGTCATTGTTTGGTGTAAAAGCATTCGGCATCAGGTAGCCGCCTTTGTTGGTATTGTTTACTAAAACTGTAATGCTGTCTGTGTTCACACATCCGTTGAGGTCGGTTCCTGTTACAACATACGTTGTCGTTTCAACCGGGCTTGCAAAAGGGTTACTGATTCCTGTATTATTGAGTGTGCCGCCTGGTTGCCACAGGTATTGTGATGCACCTGTTACCGAAAGCCTGCTGCTGTTATTACTACAGTCGATATCGTTTGACTTAGTAAGTGACAACTGCGGTAACGGCAAAACGGTAACTGTTGTGGTAAGCGTTTCTGAATAACTGCAAAGTGTATCTGTAATTGTAACTGTAAAATCCGTTGTTGTGTTGGGTGAAGCCATTGGGTTTGCAATGGTGTTATTGTTCAGTGAAATAGCCGGGCTCCACGCATACATATCTCCACCTGCAGCGATCAGTTGTACTGAGTCGGCAGAACAAACGGTGAAAGAAGGATCAAGGGTGAAAGAATTGGGAGGTCGTACAGAAACACTCACAGAATCAGCAGCACTGCAATTGTTATTGTCAGTAACGGTTACAACATATCTGGTAGTGCCTGTGGGGCTCGCTATGGGGTTTGGTATGGTGCTATTGCTGAGTGTGGTGGCAGGTAGCCATGTATAAGATGTTCCGCCGGCTGCAAATAATTGTACCGAACTGTTTGTACAAACCAGTGTATCGTTACTGATGCTCACTACGGGCAATGGATTTACTGTAACTGTAATACTGTCGGTGATTGTGCATCCTGCCGTATTCGTTCCCGTTACAAAATATTTGGTAGTGTTTGTTGGTGTTGCAACCGGGTTTGCCAGACTTGTATTTGATAATTGCAAGGCCGGACTCCACGAATAGGTATTGCTTCCGCTGGCAGTTAACTGCACAGGTGTTCCCGCACAAATGGTTGTATCGTTTGAAACACTGATCGTTGCTGTGTCAACTGTAATAATTACACTATCTCTTGAAACAATAATCGGCGCAAACGAAATATCATCCAAGGCAAAATCATTTCCTGTAAACACCTCGTTCTGATTTACAATGGCAATGGTGGCAGTGGTATTATTTCCTGAATTCCATGAACTGTAAAATCTGTCCCAGATACAGGACGTATTGTTTGCAGTAAAAACAGGGCCGATAAGAACACCATTGATTGAAAATTGCAGTTGTGCAGGGTTACTGCTGGTCATGTGTTGTACCCATGTTTCAAAAGCATAATTGGTATTGGGTTGTACGGTTACGGTTTGTGTCCACACGTTCACGTTTGCTGTTTGTGCACCGTTTACGATCATCATATTCCCGTTTCCGGCAGCACCTGTATGATCGGTACAGGCAGGCATTTGCGGATGCCAGGCAACCGGGTTATTGCTGACAGTATAAACGCCGGGATTTATTCCCGAAGCTGCATTGTATGTGTATTGTGAACTAAAGCCTGAATTTCCTGCAGAAAAATTTCCATTCACAATAAGGTTGGTTCCCTTTTTTTCTGAAGTTAAATAATAGGTAGTAGTTCCGGGAGCAGATGTAACGGGATTTTGAATAGAAGGATCGCTTAAAAAAGCTGCCGGCGACCAACAGTAAGAAAGGGCCGGGGCAGCGTTTAATTGTTTTGATGATCCAAGACAAATTGTTGTATCGGAGGTAAGAATGGTTTGCGGATCATTTTGAATTGTTACCGAAAAAGTTTTTTGCACGGTATCAGCACAGTTGGCAAATTGCTGGATCATGGTTACGGTGTAGTTACCGGTGGTAGCGTAGGTATGTGTAACTGTTGATGCTGCAGAGGCTGTTGTATTGTCGCCAAAATCCCATAATATACTCTGATAAGTATTGGATGTGCTGGAGAACGTAAACGAATAAGGATTACAGATGTTTTGGGTATACGAAAAATCGGTTTTTGGTGAGCAGGTCAAAATAATACAGGAATCGGTTGAAACTGTACAGGAGCTGTTTGTGCTGTTAATGGAGGCGCTGCCGGTAAGGCTTCCGTTCCAGGCAGCGTTGCCTTGTTTGTTCAGTAGGTTGTCGAATGTATAGTAGGCAAGCAGACCGGTTTGTGTGGTTGGATTTGGAAGTGAGGTGTTCATGAAGGCTCGAATATCACTCTGTGATCTTGCCACGTTCCATATTCTCACTTCGTTGATATAGCCATTCATGTTTTCGGGTGTACCTGCTGTACCCGGTGCATAATCACCGATTGTTGTGATCCAGTTATTCAAAATAAGATTGCCGGAAGCAGGTATTTCACGTAATAGGAATCCGTTCCTGTAAAATCGCAGGGAACTGCCATTATACGTCATGGCAACATGATAAGTTTTATTCAATTCAATTTCACAAACAGGTGGTGTTTGAAAAAAACCATTTGTTGTTGATATCTCAGCATTATTGGGGCGTAGTAAATAGTTACAATCGGTAGGTTGATCGTGTTTTGAAACAATATCACCTCCATACAAATACCCCCCTGTATAAGAAGCCACTCGGTTAAAGGTAGCTTCAACGGTAAGTTGATTACCGCTAACATCAAGGTCACCTATTTTCACAGCATCGCCGGGATTGGTGGTACGTAACCAGTTGTTGCAGGGTATTTGACACGTGCCAACAATTGTGTTAATTTCCTCCTGATTCAACACCCGGTTGTAGATTCTTACCTCATCCATTTTTCCTTTGTACCAATCGCCGAACGATTCTCCTTTTTTGCCAAATGCAATTCTGGAAAATCCATCTTGTAATATAAATCTGGTTTGGGTTGTGTTTTCTGATTCAAGTACACCGTTCACGTATAAACGCCAAACGCCATTTTTGTAAGTTGAAACTAGATTATACCAGCACGCATTGGGCGATAGTGTAGTTGTACCATTCGTAATATTATTATAGGCATAACCGCTCATAGCTTTATAATTGAAAATATAGGTTCCGTAATTCCAGAGTGAAAGTGTGAAATCAGGATTGGCAGGGGCTTTTACAACTACAGCTTGTGCAGGCCAGGTATAACCGGCATCAGGTAAAACCCAAACAGAGATTGAGAAAGAATCTTGCGGTGCAAAATTATAAAGGTTGGAATACGGGAGCAGAACGTAGGCATTCGTGCCATTAAAATAATAGGCACTATTCGCATTTCCGTTACGATCCGTTGTCAGTGTTGCGTTGCTTACAACGCCATTTATGTTATTTCCACTAACATCGTTTGCATTGCCAGTGAAAGGATAATGAGCTATCAGTCCGTTATTTAAGTTTACTTGTGAAATTGCAAAATTTGAAATAAGTAAAAAACAGATTAAAAGCAGTTTCATAAATTGAAAATGGAATTCTTATCGGTGATGTACACAAAATAATGATGTATCGGTAAAGCTAGTAGTATTGATTTGTTTTTTTTCCAGTACAGCCTTTTTTAATGATTATTCTGCACGCCTATTCCTGTATATGCACAGTTATGTTATTTTCTGGATAATATTTTCTTATTGTTCTTCATTTTGTTACTATTGATAAAACAAAAATTTATGCGAAAAATCATTCTTGCAGTTGCAGTTTTAGGTGGTATTGCAATACTGGCTCCATCTTGTAAAGGAGATATTGGTCCAGCGGGGCCTCAGGGCCCACAAGGTCCGCAAGGGGCAACTGGAGCAACAGGTGCACCCGGAGCAACAGGCGCCACAGGTACCGCCAATGTTATTTATTCAAACTGGATTAACGTTACATTTTCAAACACAGGTTCTTTTTGGGAAGGGATTTTGAATGCTCCCGGAGTAACTCAACTTGTGATGGACAGGGGTGTAGTAAATGTTTATCTCAGGAATCCTGATGGGCTGGTATTTCAATTGAATTATGCTACTTCCGGAGGTAACTACATTCATTATTTTCTAACACCAGGCGTAATTACAATCAGGTCAAATTATAACGCTACTTATCCCTATCGTTATATTATAATTCCGGGAAGCGTTTCGGGTGGAAGATTCATAAATGGACCAGCAGCTGGACACACACTTGAGAGTATTAAAACAATGAAATACGAAACATTGGTTTCTCTGTTTAATATTCCGGCTGATGGCGCAAGTCAAAAGAAATAAAATGCATTGTACTTAACAAAAAGGGCTGTACAAATTCAAGTTCAGTCCTTTTTACTATTCACATTATATTCAAAAGCTATTTATCTTTTCTCATTGCGTGTGCAAAATATATTCAATTGAACATCAAAAGGGGTAGGATTTTTTTTCTCTCTTGTTAATGGATAGTCATAAATGCTTGTTGCTTCCTTGATGTAATAATTAAACCCGCTATTTACAAGCATTGAAAAAATATCCGTCAGCTCGTTGTTTTGAGAGTAGTTTCCGTGGTACTCAACAAAAAGATTCTGCACATGCTTTAATTCGGGTTCAATATCTTTCAGTACAGCGTATTCTGCTCCCTCGATATCTATTTTCAAAAAGTCAACTTTTTTGTTCAGCAGATCTTTGAGTCTCTTTCCTTCAACAGTAATGGTTTTCTCTGTTTCTGTTTGGCTGATACTGCTGCCCATTGTTCCGGTATCGGTAAACTGAAGTGGGCCGTTTTCAGTCCAAACAGCCGCTTTGTGAATGGTGATGTTTGTTAATCCAAATGGTTCGAGATTTCTGATTAGCAGATCATAATTTTTTTGATCGGGTTCAAAGCCTACAACTGTAGCTGTGGGACATATTTGCTTGATATAAATTATACTGAGACCGATATTTGAACCGCAGTCAATAACATAAGCATTATTAGGCAACCTCTGCTTGTAGATCTCTTCTACAAATATTTCTTTAATGCCGTGCAAAAAGTCTTGTGGGTTTAGATAGGATACTTTTTTGCCAAACAGTGTGTGCTCCCTTTCTTTACCAGCCGGCAGGTGTTTGAGCGCTTTGAGTTTAAACCAGCTAATGTTCACTTTTCTGTAGGGCGACCGCAGGAGTTTTGCAGCAGCCAGTTGTGAGCCTCTTACAATATTTCTTAAATATGATTTGGATGTCATAAAGGGGGCATCGATTAGCTGCAAATTTATGTGTTTTAAGTGGTTGTGCGGTTTTGTTGGGATGATATCAGTTCCCGATGTATACTAAGCGAAACATTGATTCGAATGCCTGTAGTAATTATTAACCTGTTGGTGAAATTGACATTGGATGTTGTTTTTAAAGGAAACAGCGTACATGATGGGTTTGTGATCCAGAAGCTGTTTCAATGCCTTTTACCGGGAAAGTCATTAAAATCGATATTCAATCCTTCTCATATTGAAAAGAAGCGGTTACATTCGCTTGTTATATAGTAATCGATTCGTTTAAGTATGGAGGTACCAACTAACAAACAGAAGAACGTTGTTTTTACAATCGTGGCACGTAATTATATCGGCCTTGCACAAGTCCTGGAAAAATCCGTGAAGGCAAACAGCGAATCTGATTTTTACATTTTTGTGGCAGATGAATTTGCAGATAATGACGGGATGGAATTACTTCCTCTGAATGCGCTTATTGCAAAGACGAAAATCGGTATCAATGATGCCGTGTGGGAAGAAATGGCATTCAAGTATAATCTTGTTGAGTTTTGTACTGCTATAAAGCCTGCCTGTATTCAATACTTTTTAAACCAGGGATACGAAAAAGTAATTTATTTAGACCCGGATATCTATGTATTTGGTTCGATGGAACCAATATTTTCGAAATTGAATGAGGTGTCAATCATTCTTACACCGCATATTGTTACAGCTCATTCGCCTTTTGAAGGCGATTATCCGGACTATCTGTTCCTCGTGAATGGTACGTTTAATCTTGGTTTCTTAGCTGTCAAAGAAGGGGCTGCCACAAGAGACATGTTGCATTGGTGGGATTACAGGCTGAAAGACCAGTGTTTTTTTGATAATGAAATGGGGATGGCAACTGACCAAAAATGGATGAATATGCTGCCATCATTTTTTGATAGTAAGGATCTGCACATATCGCAAAACCTTGGTTTCAATGTGGCGCCGTGGAATTATCATGAACGTGAGCTTTACCTGGAGAATGAGACGATCATGGTGAGCGACCGGATAAACAAACATAAACAACAGACCACCGCTTTAACATTTGTCCATTTCTCAGGCTATGATTACAGGAGTTTTGCAAACGATAAAGTTGCCCACAAAAAAGAAGACCTGAAAGGGTTTGATGACCTTGCGTTGATCTTTGATATTTATGCTGCGGCTTTAAAAGAAAGTGATTTGTTTACGTTTTATAAATATCCGTACACATATGGATCTTTTAAAAACGGAAAAGTGATCAATCATTTTCAACGTAGAATTTATCGAAGACTTCTTTCTGAAGGGCTGGCACCAGCAAATCCATTTGATGTTGCTGAAGGTACATTTTATGGCCGGTTGAAGAAAAACAGACTTGTTGATCACGCAGTAACTTCATCTGATAAAGTAACAAATAAAACGATCAAAGGATTTGACAAGAAGCTACAACTTGTGAATTTGTTTTTCCGGATATTGAAATTTATCGTCGGTATCAGGCGATACAGTATAATGATTCGTTTTATGAGACGCTATTTGCGGGAAGAGAATCAGGCTTTTTTGTTTGATAAGTCTTTTGATTATAAAAAAATGTGGTGATATTTTTGATTAACTGATGCTTCACAAACTACTATACTATTTCTTTATTTTTCCGGTATTACGACTACGGCTCGGACAAATAGGTTCGAAAACGAAGCTCATTCATCCCACCCTCACCGGCTCCCGCAGCATTTTCATTGGTTCAAAGGTGTATATCAACGATAGAGCATGGTTGGCCTGTGAACCGTTAACGGGTGATGCAAATGCAAAGCTGTCGATTGGCGATGGTACATACATTGGTCGCTTCAGTCATATTTATGCTACATCCGGCATTACTATCGGAAAGAAAGTGCTGATGGCAGATAAAGTGTACATCAGCGATAACCTGCACAGTTATGAAAATGTAGATGTGCCCGTGATCGATCAACCCATCCGGCAAACGAAGCAAGTGATCATCAGCGATGGTGCGTGGCTGGGAGAAAATGTTTGTGTAATTGGGGCAAGTGTGGGAAAGAACAGTGTGATCGGTTCCAATTCAGTTGTAACAAAAGATATTCCTGATTATTGCGTAGCTGTCGGTAGCCCGGCTGTGATCATTAAACGCTACAATACAACGTTAAAGCAATGGTGTAAAACAGATAAAGAAGGACAATTCATTTAAATGGCAAAACAAAAAATTTTAATTACCGGAGGTGCCGGTTTCATTGGTTCCAACCTGGCCCTGCACCTGTTACAGCAAGGGTATGAGGTAACGGTGCTGGATAACCTCTCGGAGCAGATACATGGTGCAGATGCTGAAACAACTTCTCCCTTATATCGATCAATCAAAGACAAGGTTCATTTTATTAAAGGAACTGTTACATCTGTTGACGACTGGAAAAAAGCAATCGCAGCCAATGAAGTGATTGTTCACCTGGCTGCTGAAACAGGAACCGGACAGTCTATGTACCAGGTAAGTAAGTATGTAGATGTGAATATTGGTGGCACGGGTATCATGCTGGATCTGCTGGCAAACACCACGCATCATGTTAAAAAAGTAGTGATTGCTTCTTCTCGTGCTATTTATGGCGAAGGAAAATATCTTTCTCAGGAAGTTGGTGTTGTTTATCCCGAACACCGGACTGCTGCAGCAATGGATGCTGGTAATTTTGAAGTAACATATCCCGGCGCATCAAGTCCGTTAGAGCTTACGGCAACCGATGAGGAATCGAAGATCCATCCATCATCAGTATATGGCATCACCAAGCAAACACAGGAACAACTGGTAATGACGGTTTGTGCATCATTGGATATTGCAGCAGTGGCATTCCGTTACCAGAACGTGTATGGGCCGGGACAATCGTTAAGCAATCCGTACACAGGGATTCTTTCGATCTTCTCTACGCTGATTAAAAACAAAAAAAACATCAATATTTTTGAAGACGGTAAAGAAAGCCGTGATTTTGTGTTTATTGATGATGTGGTGCAGGCAACTTTCCTGGGAATTGAAAACGAAGAAGCAAACGGACAGGTGTTTAACGTGGGTACAGGTGTTGCCACTACAGTACAGGAAGTAGCTGAAACCTTAGTTGAAAATTATAAGATAGCTGTGCCTTTGCAGGTAAGCGGCAATTACCGTTTAGGTGATATACGGCACAACTATGCCGACATCAGTAAAATAAAAACGATGCTTGGCTTTACTCCAATGATTGATTTTAAAACCGGGATCAAACGCTTTACCGATTGGGTCAACAGCCAGGAAGTACAAAGCAGCAAATACGAAGAGTCGATCCGGGAAATGAAAGCAAAAGGGTTAATGAAGTAAGCCATAATAGCAACTAAAAATAACAGGAATAAGTAATGGCGAAAATTGGATTGGTTACGGTGCTGTTTAAAAGCGACGAAGTACTGGCAGGCTTTTTTCAAAGTGTTTCAAAGCAAACACACAAGGATTATATTCTTTATCTCGTAGATAATTCCGTAAACGATCAATCCAATCAAGTGATAGCTGATTGTTTAGCAACCTATCCTGTTACAGATTACAGGCACATTAAGAATACTGACAATGTGGGTGTGGCGAAAGGGAATAATATTGGGATTGAAGCTGCATTGAAAGACGGCTGTACGCATATTCTGATCCTCAACAATGATATTGAAATTGAACAGCACACCGCTTTCGCATCGCAACTCCAGTTAATTGAAAAAGGGGAGAAGATCATTGTGCCGAAAATTTATTATCCTGATCGTACCATCTGGATGGCCGGCGGTGAAATGGTGAAGTGGCGTGCTTTGGGTACTCATTATGGTTACAACAAAGCAGACAATGAGCAATACAATGTGCCGAAATATATTACCTATGCTCCCACCTGTTACATGTTGGTGGACGCTTCGGTATTTGACAAAGTGGGGCTGATGGATGAAAAGTATTTTGCTTATTATGATGATACCGATTTTGTTTTTCGTGCCCGTGCATCCGGGTATCAGTTGTATTATGATCCTTCGGTAAGCATCATTCACAAAGTATCCCATTCTTCCGGTGGCGATTCCTCTTTTTATATTTATTATTCCAACCGGAACAAACTCTATTTCATCCGGAAAAATTTTTCAGGTGTACTGAAATATTTCGCCATTGGGTATACTTTTTTTACACGAATTTTTTATTGGCTCCGGTTCAGCAAGGAGCAACGGAAGAAATTGATACAGGCATTGAAGGATGGGATGGTTTATCCCGTATAACATTGTATCTCTTCAGCCAACCCCGTTGTACGAACAATGTATTCTCAGGAGGCTTGTTTTATCCAATTGCCTGTACACACTTTTCAGCAACCGATTGCCAGTTGTAAAATTTGTAGTACTCCTGCGGAGTATTTGCAGGTTGCTGCGCAGCTGCTATTATAGCCTCCGCAAATCCATTCCAGTCATTATCATTTACAAGCACAAGCTTATTGCCCGCAACAGTTTGTTCAATGCCAATTGCACCTGTTTTGGTTGATACAACTGTTGTTCCGCAGGCAATGGCTTCAATCACTTTTGTTTTTACACCGCCGCCGCTTTGTACGGGATTTAAAAAAATATCTGCTCCTTTGAAGTAGACATCAATATCATCTACAAACCCGGCGTAGTGAATATGTTGATCGTTCCATGCTTTCAGATCATTCAGTTCTGCTGGTAAACGTTTGCCCGTAATGAGTATGTTGTAGTGAATATTTTTTTTCTGCAGGATCGGGTTGATCTCTTGCAAAATCATCAGCAACGCATCCAGGTTGGGTTTGTAATCCAGCAGCCCATTAAAGAGAAACAAAGGCAGGGTTGCGGCAAGTCCATGCTTCCTGCAAATTTCGTTTTTGCTTTTCTGTTTGTCAATCGGCATTTGTTGTTGCGTAATACCATACGGAACAACGATGCAATTCTTCGGCTGCAGCTTCATCTTTTGGATCATCCATTGCCGGTCATCTTCAGTAATACAAAAAACCAGATCGGCACGATGGAGAATAAAGCTTTCATAGTATTTCAACAAACGCCACCAGCTTTTGCCGAGCGTACGGAAGCGTTCGTGCTCAATGTTATGGGTATGAATGATGAGCCGGCAATTGCAGAATTTTTTTAGTAGCAATCCTAACCAGCCAAGATATGGATGTTCAACAATCACGTTACGGATTCCTTCCTGCTTCAGAAGTTTCCGGATGCGGAAAAACGAACCGATATCTGCATAGCGCAAACGGCTTTTCTTTAAAACAGGATGCAAGGTATAGGAAGTTGCCATTGCAGCCTCATTATCTGTGGTGCCGGCAACATGCAATTCGCATTGCTCACCCATGTACTGATTGAAATGTGCAATCAGTTTTTGCCCGCCTGAAAAATAGGGAAGGTACTGGTAAGGAACAATATTCAATACCTTCTGCATCTTACGCCTGCTTGCTTGTTTTCCATGTCATGAACAAACCACCCAGGACGATCAGGTAAACAAGGATCGATGAAATCAAATTCAATGTATCACCTAACTTATACGAAGCAGGTTCAAAACGGAATTCAATTTTATGATTGCCTGCCGGTACCGCCAAACCACGCAAAGCATAATTTGTTTTTACGATCTCTGCTTTTTTGCCATCAATAAAAGCGTTCCATCCTGCTGTGTAATAAACTTCACTAAATACAGCAAACTGGTTGCTGGCTGAAGTTGATTCGTAGTGGATAATATCGTTTCTGTTCTCGACCAAACGAATGCTTGCAGTTGAATCGGCAACAGGTTCATTGGCGATGAATGATTTGAATTTCGTTTGCACCACAGCGGTATCACGCAGGTTAGTGCTGTCAAGTGCTTTCATTTCCTCTTTTCCATTTGCTACATACTTGATTCCTTTTACAAACCATACCGGTCCAAATGCACCGGGATTCATTTGTGCAATTGGCTGACCTGTTTGCGGATTCTGTACAATGAAATATTTGGTATTGAGCATATTCAACACCTGCATATTGTTTTTAGCGATCTGGTTTTCGATGAGGTCCTGGTAGATCTGCAGTTTCGCAGGGTGATAACCGCCAACAGAATTGTGATGATACGCCGTGATCGATTCATTGGTAAAATCAACAGTGGTATTCAATACACGGTAATAACCTGTATCCTGTTTGATCATGCGGTTGGCATCAGTCATGGCAAATGCACTTTCAAATTCAGAAGGATCAACAAAGTTGCTCTCGTTTAAATAACGCTTCCCAACTATCAGAAGATCTATTGCACTTAACGCCAGTAATGCAAGCATTACAGGCAATGGTTTCAGCTTTTTGTTAGCTGCTAACCATAAAATAACAAGTGTAAGAACAATAAAAAATAGCGAACGCATCAGGTCGCCTGCAAACAATCCTTTCCGGTCGGCCTGTATGGCAGAAGTGAATCCTTTTGCAAACTGTTCAGCACGTTGCTGCACATCAGCTGTAATTTGCTGGCCCTGTTGTGTAGCTTGTTGTAACATGGCTCCTGCCATGTTTTCTTTCAGACGTACATCACTTGGAGATACATAATCGAATGAAACATATAAAAAGCCAAGAATGGCAATTACGGCAGCTGCAGCAATTGCTGTTTGCTTGAATGCTTTCTTGATTTTTTTTGCGCTGTTGTTGCCAAACAATAAATTGTTTACTGCTATTACTGCAACGATAACGAAACAGAGCTGCGGCATTACCAAACCCATGGATGGGGCACGGAATTTTTTATACAGGGGCAGGTAGTCGAACAGAAAATAATTGACTGCTTCAAGGTTTTTGCCCCAAGCCAATACGATTCCAAAAAAACCGGCTGCAAACAAACTCCATTTCAACCATCCGCTTTCGAAGAACATGGCAAACAGAAACAACAACATAATTACTGCTCCAAAATATACCGGGCCCGATGTTGGTTGCTGTTGCCCCCAGTACGAAATACCATTGGCATATTGCAATGCCTGATCTTCAGGGTAACCAACACTCTGCATTTCATCTGCAAACTTTGAAGTTTTGTATTCATGGCCGCCATTGCTGCCTCCATAAATACCCGGAACAAACAGGGTAAATGTTTCAGCAATTCCAACGCTGTATTTGAATGCATAATCTTTATCGAGGCCACCACTTGTGGTATTTTTATCAGTTGTTTCTTTCAATTCACTCACACCGCCCCGCATACTTTCTTTGGCATACTCCCATGTTGTAAGAGTGCCAATTGAATTCGTGCAGAGAGTAATAACGCCGATGATAGCGGCCAATACAGTTGCTTTTACTGCAGCTGCCATTTCCTTTTTTCGGAAGCTGTCAATAAAAAATCCAACAGTAATAATTCCTAAAATTAAAACGGTGTAATAAACAATCTGAAGGTGACTGGTACCAAGCTGTAACGTAAGACCCGCAGCCAATGCTGCACCACCCAACCACCATTTTTTCTGAAACAATAACAACAGACCTGCTACTACCAGCGGCGCATAACCGATAGCCAGCATTTTTGTATCATGACCGGCACCAATGATCACCGGATCGTATGTTGAATAGGCATAGGATAGAGCGCCCATTATACCAACCCATGGATTGATGCCCAGCACCAATGCAAGAAGATAAAAACAGATGCAGGCGAGAAAAAAGAAGTTGATGGGCTTGGGTAATCCAAGGGTTAAAATATAGCTGGCATAGTGAAACGAAATTTTATGTGTTCCTTCCAATGCGATCTGGTAAGTAGGCATACCACCAAACATACTGTTGGTCCATTTGGGGAAACGTCCATATTGCTCCTTTTTTTCAAACGACTGCTGCGCCATTCCTTTCCAGCCAATATTATCATGCGCATTTAGTACTTGTCCTTCCAACGCAGGCTTGCAATAGGCAATGGCCACCACCACAAAAATGACCACTGCAACAGCATGTGGTATCAGCTTTTTGAAATCAAACTTCATGTGCTCTTTTTTATTTCTTTTTGATTGCCGGAATCAGCCTGTAACAATGGACAGATTCCTGTGCGAAAATTTTCAGTTTCAGTGAGGCAAAATAATGGTATTTTGGGGGATTGACAGCATTTTTAACTGTATGAAAGGATTTTTATTTCTTAGTAAGGTGGCCCTCATTTTGAATGTTTTATTTCTTCTTTGCCTGGGTTTGCGGTACATGCCAGTGGTCAGCTCGCAATCACTTCTTTCAGTGTTGATTGTTGGCGGTTGGTTTTTGAGTATTCTGGTGAACCTTCTGCTGGTAGTTTGGTTAATGGTGCTGTTGTTGCAGAAGAAGATCCGGCTGCAGGTGATTTCGATCCATTTTGTGAATGTGGCGTTGTTTATTTTTCAACTTTTTTATTTCTTTTCATGATCAAACAACTTCTATCCGATAAAGCAACCAAATTGTTTCTGGTGCTGGCTGGTTTTTTTATTGCCAATGCACTCATCGCTGAGATTATTGGCGTGAAGATTTTTTCGCTGGAAAAAACGCTGGGCTTTTCACCCATGGAATTGAAGTTGTTTGGAAATGTATTGTCGGTGAATTTAACAGCGGGTGTGTTGTTGTGGCCCGTTGTATTCATCATGACGGACATTATTAACGAATATTATGGAATGAAGGGTGTTCGTTTTCTTTCCTATCTCACTGCTGGATTGATTTGTTTTGCATTTCTTGTGTTTGTGTTGGCGATGAATCTTACACCCGCCGATTTTTTTATTACCAGCAAGCAGGGGAGTGGTGTTCCTGATATGGAAAAGGCATACAACAGTGTGTTGGGACAGGGTGGTTTTATCATCATCGGTTCGTTAACAGCATTTATATTAGGACAATTAATTGATGTGTTTGTATTTCATCGCATCAAGAAAGTAACGGGTGAAAAAAATATCTGGCTGCGTGCAACCGGATCAACATTGGTATCGCAGTTCATCGACAGTTTTGTGGTTCTCTTCATTGCCTTTTATATTGGCACACGAGTAAATCAGCAAGGAAATGATTTCGTTTGGCCCATGAATTTGTTTTTAGCTGTTGGAGTAGTGAACTATGCGTATAAATTTATTGTGGCCATTTGCTTAACACCGGTCATTTACCTGATGCATGCTGTTGTTGAACGCTATCTTGGAAAAGAAAGGGCTGCTGAAATGAAACTGGGTGCTATGCAGGCGTAGGGAAATGAATTGGCAATAGGAAATAAGCAAAAAAGGCAATAGGCAATGTGCAATTGACAAGGTTGAGCTTACCTGCCAAATGAACTAACAACTCATAACTTACAACTGCCTTTTTTTCAACAGTTGCACAACTACTTTATCAATGGGAAGTGTAACCACATCTGCATCAAACATATTCCAATCAATTAAGCGAAATACTTCTGCTTCACCTTTCGGATCGGCAATTTGATGCGGGGTAAAATCAAACGGAGTTTGTTTGAATGAGACCATAATGGGTTCTAATGGCTTTACATGATAATAGATGGAAATGATCTGGTGCTCGGCATTGAAGGCACTGCGTTGATAAAAATCAGTGGTGTAAATATGATCACCAATTTCGGCTTCAATATTTAACTCCTCTTTCATTTCCCGTTTCAGGCAATCTCTCGTGCCTTCGCCAAACTCTAAACCACCGCCCGGAAATTTTGTGATATACGCTCCACGGATAAACTCATCGCTTACCAATACCTGTTGTTGTTCGTTAATGATGATGCCGTAAACCCGAATGTTGAACATGTTGTTTCAAATGATGAATAAAAGAATAACTCAAAACAATCTTTTTCGCAGGAAGAAAATGCCGAGCAGTAATGACAATACCAATGAGATAAGGATTGGAAAATAAAATGCAAACGAAGAATGGGCGCCGGGTATGGGTACATTCATTCCGTATATACTGGCCACCAATGTGGGCAATTGCAGCATAATGGTGATGGAAGTTAAACGCTTCATCACCTGGTTTTGATTATTGCTGATAAGACTGGCAAATGCATCCATGGTTGAGCTCAGGATGTTGGTATATATATTTGCCATCTCCAGGGCCTGGCTGGTATCAACAATCAGATCCTGCAAAAACTCATCCTCTTCTTCATTGAGTGCAAGAAATTTGGTGCGTTGTAATTTCATCAGCAGCATTTCATTACTCCGCAATGCAGTAACAAAGTATACCAGGCTTTTTTGAATACGCATCAGGTCCAGCAACTCTTCGTTACGGTTGGCATCGTATAGCTTTTGTTCAAGCAGGTTACGGCGATGGTTGATCTCTTTCAAAAACTCCATGTACGCCTGCACAACTTTCTCAAAAACTTTCAGCACCATCATATTCCGTTTATCGGGATGGCGGTTTTGAAAAGTATTCAGGAATTTTTTGATAGCTCCGTTGTCAAATGAGTTTACCGTTACGATCTGGTTATGCGTTAAAATGATGCAAATAGGAATGGTGATGTAAAAGGCATCACTGTCGTTGAACGAGTTGTTCTCAGCCGGTGTTTTAATTACGATCAGCTTTACATTATCCTCCAGTTCATACCGGGAGCGTTCATCAATATCCAGTGAATCGGCAAGGAAGTCGATCGGTATATCTAATGCTTCTGCAATTTCGGTAAACTCTTCCTGCTTTAACGGTGGAACAATATTGATCCATGCCCCGCTTTCGGGCTTTTCAATCGCAAGGGTTTTACCGTTTTCGTTTTTGAAGAATTGCAGCATAGCGGCGCAAAGGTAAGAGCCGCTTGCTAATCTGCAGTTGAAAATTCCAGCGCCTCGTTTTTCCTGTTGCGGATGGTTTTGTAATGATGCGTGTTGTGAAACAGGTTAAAATAAAGTAGTTCTCTTATTGTGATCATTCCTAATACGGGGTGGGGCACCTGGTATTCGTCCATGGTATCGTCTTCCCAGTAATAACGGATTTGATCCAGAAATTTAACGGTCAGGTGCTCAAACCTTGTGATGAGTTTTTCTTTCGCTCCTTTTTCTTCTTTCACTAGCGGAATATAGCGTTTGTCTTGTTCATAACCGGCATCGAGTTTTTGATAGTACACCTGCAGCAGTTCTTCGTAGGAAAGCGATGCGTGATCGGGTTTGCCGTATTTCCACTTCAATAAAAATTTGGGCGCAAATAAGCCAAGCCAGCTTTTATGTAAACTGAGTGAAAGATGTTCCAGGTTTTCAGCTACAGACCATTGTTCCGATTTATAAAAAAACAGCACTTCATCCATTTGCCGACATTGTTTTAAAATATCTTCAATGGTATTCTCAGCATGGCTGATGATCTGAAATTTGTTTAAATGATAGCGTTTGGCAATCATTGGGTGTAGGGTTAGGGTTTAGGATTTTGGATTAAAGTTCGATCGTACCGCTGAAGACAAAAGTGGCAGGGCCACAAAGCCAAATGTTTTCAAAAGACGAGTCGGATATTTTTTCAAACTTCACTTTCAACTCTCCGCCCGGTGTCAGGATTTTTTTCTCCTGTTTTCCGATTGTGGCGTTACTGGCTGCTATTGCTGCTGCTGTAACACCCGTACCACAGCTCAGGGTTTCGGCTTCTACACCCCGCTCATAAGTACGTACGCTGAGAGCATCTTCTTGAACCTGAACAAAATTAACATTGATACCTTCTTTTGCAAAAGGGGGAGAATTGCGTATGCGTTTTCCCTCATCATAAACTGCGGTTTTTGCGATATCGGTTTCCCAGCGGATATAATGCGGCGATCCGGTGTTTAAAATCACATGATCTTCCGTTTTTTCGATGCTGTGAACGTCTTTCATTTTCAATTCCACCCAACCGTTTTTTTTTACCACAGCTTCGTGAAACCCGTCTGTAGCAAGGAATGCAGCCGTTTTGTCGATGACGCCCATCTGCTTTGCAAAGGCCACCAAACAACGTCCGCCATTGCCACACATGCTGCCTTCGTTACCATCGGCATTGTAGTAGAGCATTTCAAAATCGTAGCCTTCTTTGAGTTGCAACATCATCAAACCATCGGCACCTATGCCAAATCTCCTATCACATAAATAGGCTATTTGTACGCTGGTTAATTGCGTAAAATTACCAGCACGATTGTCCAGGATAACGAAGTCGTTGCCGGTACCCTGGTATTTATAAAATGGAATTGTCATTAGTTATAGTTAGTAGGGAGTGGTAAATGGCTAGTGGAGATTACCACCCTCCATGTTTTAAAGTTGCATTACAATCTTGCTAAATTACGACAAAGCTGCATCTCAGCCTGTATGTACTGTGATGCAGCTTTTGTTAAATTGGCTTAGAAGATTAAATACCTGTGATGATGCTGAGCGACTTTTTGATAAGATTTTCAACCGCCGCCCCGCCATCTTTGCTGAATTCTTTCTTGACCCGGTTGGCTACTATGGCGCTGATGGAAAGACATTGATGCCCCATCATTTTACCCAAGCCATAGATGGCTGCTGTTTCCATTTCAAAGTTGGTGATTCGATGTTGACCAAATTGAAACTGCGTTAACCGGTCGATCAAGACCGGGTTGGATAGGCCCAATCGCAACACCCGTCCCTGCGGACCATAAAAACCCGGACAGGTTACTGTAATACCATGATGATAACCTTCCACAAAATGTTTGAGCAATTGCGAGCCCGCACTTGTAACATAGGGGTACGATAAACTATCCTGCACCTGTGTATGCGTTACGAAGGATTGCATGATCTGTTTTTCTTCTTCATTACTGTCGTGACGGTAAAAGTGCAGCAGGTTGTCAATGCCCAAACCATGTGTTGAAACAACAAATCCATCCACCGGAATATCGGCCTGCAAAGCACCCGATGTGCCAAGGCGGATGATATGTAACGAAGTAAGCGAAGGCAGGATGGTTCTTGTTTCAAAATCAATATTCACTAGTGCATCCAGTTCGTTCAATACAATATCAATATTATCCGGACCAATGCCCGTCGATACAACCGAGATCCGTTTTTTACCGATGTAGCCGGTATGTGTTACAAATTCCCGGTGTTGGGACTTGTGTTCAATGGAATCAAAATGTTTGGATACCTCTTTTACCCGGTCGGGGTCGCCAACGGTAATAATCGTGGAAGCTAATTCATCGGGGCGCACATCTAAATGGTAAACAGCACCTCTGTTATTGATGATGAGTTCGCTTTCTGCAATTCTTTGCATAGTTCTTTGGGAGTATTTGCCCGAATATACTACATTTGCACCTCACAAATTGGTCCTGTGGCCGAGTGGCTAGGCAGAGCTCTGCAAAAGCTCGTACAGCGGTTCGAATCCGCTCGGGACCTCAAAAAATGAAAAGCGTTGGAACAGTTCCTGCGCTTTTTCTGTTTAAAGATTATGCGTTACTCAAATTACATCGGCATTGCAGCAGGATTATTAATGATCCTGGTTGGCACATTTACCTGGTCTTACATTCCTTCAATCAATGCAAGTGTTACGGGTTTTGGTTCCGAAACCTTTGGGAAATATGGGAAGCCGGTAATGATGAATATAATTCTGTTTTGTATTGCTGTGCTGTTTTTTCTGCTGCCGAAAGTGTGGGCCAAGAAGGCAAACCTGTATGTGGGGGCTATTAATTTTGCGTGGGCGTTGCGGAATGTAGTACTGCTTTCTACCTGCCAGGGTGGTGAGTGTCCGCAAACAACAGCCTGGTTGTATGTTTATTTCGCACTTTCACTGGTAATGCTTGTAATGACCTTGTTGCCTGATATGAAAGTGGTGGAAAAGAAGTAAGAGTGTAAAGGAATTTGGAATTAGTAATAGGGAATCGGGTTAGTGAAAGGCGATACTAATTCCAAATTACCAATTCCTGATTCTAAGGCTTATGCTGCAGTAACGGCCACAGGTTCTCCTTCCAATTTATCTTCCGGTTCCAGTTCTATTCTGTGCAAAATATCTTTCAGTGTGGCTGTTCGATGTATCATATAGGGAACCGTATCAAGCCCGGTTACAAATTTTAAAATATAGGTATAGATACCGATCAGGTCGCCTGCTTCTGTTTGGGCCGCACCGGTACTTGAAACAATAAGTAGTGAAGCGGTAATGATCACCATCACCAGTAATTCCATTACACCAAAATTCCATGCTTCCTGGTCGCTGATCTTGATTTGCCATTTGCGCAATTGTGAATAGTGCTCGCTGATGCGTAATGGATTTTTTGTTGCTAGTACCGATACCTGTTGCTCCAGTTCATCATTCTTCAGTTTGTTTAACCGACGCATACGTTTACCGTAGAAATAACTGATAACCGTGACAGGTAGAAGCATCAGTAAACAAAGCATCACCACCTGTGCATCATAAAAGAACAAAAGAATAAGTGAGCCGATGATATTGTACGCTGCTTCAATAATATAATTGAGATCAAATTCAAGAAAGTCAATAAACTCCCGTGACAATGTAGAATGGGCACTTAGTTGTGACAGATGTTTGTTTTTGTTGCGGCTCACCAGTTTCACCACAAGCCCGGTGTATATATCGGAGTAGGTGCGTGAATCGTAACGGTGACGGATGGTGCCGGTAACAACCCACAGCAAATGCGCAGCAATAAGAAAAATCAATCCATTGTAACTGCCTTTAATGAGGCCGTTTACTGCTTCGCCAAGAAAATACGGACGTAACAACAAGCCCAGCATCTCAATGCCAAACAGGGTGTAGGTGAGTAATAACCTGTACTTGTATTGTTGAATGATGGTTTGAACGATCCACTTTCCGGGCATAACAACTCCTTTCGTTTTACAATGTTGAACAATAGACTGTGCAGAATTACCGACGTTTAGCGTGTGTAAAACTTTTTGTCGGTGGCGGATTAGTAAGGAGCTGCAAAGGTAGGCCGATGCCTTGTCAGTGTTGCCTGAAAATTTGTTCCTTTTGCGTGACAGAATTTCCTTTGGTACCTGAAATTATTTTTCGGCAATCGGGTGTACCGCACTGGCATTCAAATGTTTCGGCGCTTTCATCGAGGAGGTTTGCGTAGTCCATAGTGAGCTCTTGACCCGGTAAAATGGGAGTTAATGCTACCAGGTTGAGGCCTTTGTAAGCAGTGTTCGGTCGGCAGGAATGGTTTTGCGGTGCCCATTCCGAAGGGTTATTGTCCCACAGCACATACACTTCGGTACTGAGCGGAACTGCATAATGTTTAAAGAGCAGCTTCTCCTCGGGCAGCCAGTTTTCTTCAACCCAACGTTTGGTAACAATGCGTTGCGGATGTTCCTCACCTTTAAAGATCACTTCGCCTTCAGCAATGGGGCAGGTGGCATATATACCAAAGCCGGCAATGGAGTTGCCCTTCATTATATATTTCTTCTGCCTGCGTTGGTGCCGTGCAATCCCTTCATCAATGATGTGTTGCAGAAAACCGGCCTGGCCTATGCCATCGGCTTTGATGATATAATCGGCACTGCCTTCGTAACCATCGGTATAAAAAACTGAGCAGGTGAAATTCACTTCCAGGAAGAATAATTTACCGGCATCGTTCATCCGGAAATCCATCCGTGCATACCCAACACCCCCAAAGCTCCGGAAAATGCGCTGAGCCGCCTCCGTTAGTTGCTGTTTAATGGTTGCATCTGTAACAGGGATATTGCTTTCGGGATGAAGTTCTGATGTTTTGAGTGCGTATGTTTTAAATGTTCGTCCTTCCGGAAAAATAAATTCAATGGGTTGAAATACCCTGCATTTTTTTTCATCGTTTGCATCGGCTGCAACCAGCACGGTGAATTCTCTTCCGGCAATGTATTCTTCAATCAATAATTGCGGATAATGCTGCAATACGGCGAATGCTTTTTCACGAAGCTCATCAAGTGTATTACAAACAGAATGTTCATCAATACCCAAACTGTCGCCTGCTTTTGATGGTTTTACAAACAAGGGAAACGAAAGGTGTTTCACTTGTTGCTCCAGGTTTTCAACTGTTTCGATCAATGCATAATTAGCAGTAGCAACTCCTTCGGTGTATGCTACATACTTCATCAATTCTTTTGGCGGATCGTACAGTAATGTGTTGGGCCCCGTAAATGGGAGGTTGAGTAATTCCAGTGTATAGATCACATCAATAGAAGGAACTTCCCATTCGAGGTAGCCTTCACACAAATTCACAAAACAATCATAGCCCTGTTTGCTCAGTGCAAGTAATTGCTTGTACGTGGTGAGCTTGTTGAGTAATACATGATCGAACTGAACATGCGGTAACAGATGCGATAAATTTCTTGCAGGATCGTAATATTGGTAATCAACAGCAGAAGTGGAATAGTCGGGTTGCAGTACACAGATCTTCATGTTTCAACTTGCTGTTAACGCACAGCCACTGCCTTTTTTTGTTTTTTGGAATGACGCTGCATGGCATCCTGTAAAATATGCAGAATTAAACCGGAATACGATTGATTGCTTAAGCGAACAATAGCACCGATCGAAGTATAGTTTTCATCTTCACTTAAGCCGCATTGTGCATTTACTTCCAGTACATACAATTTGCCGGTTGCTTTATCCATACGGATATCAATACGACTATAACCCGTTCCGCCAACGGCACAATATGCTTTCCAGCTCAGGTCCATGATTTTTTTCTGCAAGTTGATGGGAGGCAAATGGTATTGATAAAAATCTTCGTACTCGCCGAGTGGTTTTTCTTTCTCGTAGGTTTCCCACAAGCGATCGAATGAGAGAAACTTTTCTGTATCCGGTAAGTCTTTATGAAAAATACGTTCAACCGGAGTGTATACTTTGCGGCTGCGGGGCGAATGATGAGAACCCGAAAGAAACACTGTGTATTCAGGTCCATTAATGAATTCTTCCGCTACCAATCCTCCAAACGTAAGATCCCAACCACGATAACCTTCAAACAATTCTTTTACCAATGCTTTTAATTCATCTGTGGTATGTACCACGTTCTTTACACCTAATCCCATACTGCCACCACTTACGGCCGGTTTTACGATCAGCGGCGTACCTACAAATTCACAAATGCCGGTAAGCTTTTGTTTGGCATGATGGATGGGTACCCATTTGGCATGTGCAATGCCTGCTTTATCAAACAACTCCTTCATCACGATCTTGGAAGTGGTGTTATCGTAAAACGCAGCATCGGCTCCGGTATAAATGAGTTGCTTTTCTTTTAAATAATGAATTACAGAAACGCCGGGTGTACCATTTACTTCATCGCCATCACACAAATTCAACACAACGGGTGTTTGAAATGATGTGGTGGCGGCAATGTCATCGATCACCGATCTGAAATTGTCCTGTGTAACGGGTTGCCATTTCCAGTTGAGCTGTAACTCTTCAAACACTTTCGTGTATTCATCAATACTCTGGCTGAAATCGTAATAATAATCAAGATTGGCATCGTTGGTTTGCAGATGCGGTGCCAGTACCCAGATAAACAGCGGATGTTCAGCAGAAGAAAGTGAAAGAAATGGGTTCGAAAGCATGCTGTAAATGTAACAGTTTAATCATTTAAATGATTACGTTTTGATGCAATGAAATCGGTAAGTCGGTAGTTGGCCAGC
The DNA here is from genome assembly GCA_023428755.1 of Bacteroidota bacterium. Lineage (GTDB taxonomy): Bacteria > Bacteroidota > Bacteroidia > Chitinophagales > Chitinophagaceae > Lacibacter. The sequence continues at coordinate 168,227 of JAEYWX010000027.1, read as the reverse complement.
AGTTCATTGCTGAGTTCCATTGCACCCCTGATCATACCAATACAATTCGCCTCGCCGCAGAAACATTGAAAGGGATCGGCCATGAACCATTCGGTAGAGGGGTAGAAGAAGGTAAACTCATCGCCGGGTTCAATGGTTCGTAAGGCAATCAACTGCATACTGGTTGTATTGAAAAACGCATTGGGGTTACAACTGTGGTTGATGTATTGCAGAAACGCCGGTTGTAAAATGATATGCTCATGCTCGTTTACCTGTACCGTGTAACGGGAGGGAGTAGCATGAATTTCACCGGATGAAAAGGCAGAGATCACTTCTTCGGCTGTAAAGCGTTTGGTGGATACCAGCAGGTGATGATCGTTGTCGGTTTGTTTGTGGATATCAGCAAAGCCAAAGTGACCGGTAACCTTGGTAGCTGAAAGGGCGGTTGAGCTCATGAAAGGGATTTTCGTGTTAATGCTTTGAAATTAAATAATAGATTCTATAAAGTGAAGTTGGTTTAATGAATGTTGAATGAATGTGAATAAAGAAAGATGAGTGATGAGTAATGAGTTACAGCAATACCGGTGATAAATTGTTTTCATTTCGGTCTGACCTTCGGTGCCGACCCAAAATGAAAAACCCGTTTCAAAACTGAAACGGGTTTGTATCATTAGTGTAAGAAGAACTTACATGTGTTGTTCGATCTTCTTAACGAAGTTACCTTTTGGCTGTGCGCCTACAAGCTTATCAACTACCTGTCCGTTCTTTACGAAGAGGATGGCAGGGATAGAGGTAATGCCGTAGTTCATGCTTACCTGTGGGTTTTCGTCCACGTTCACTTTTCCTACTTTTACTTTACCATCGTACTCTTTACTTAATTCTTCAATAACCGGTCCGATTGCACGGCAAGGTCCGCACCATTCTGCCCAGAAATCGATTACGCTGAGTTTATCTGAACTGATTACTTCGCTCTGGAAGTTTGCATCTGTAAATTGGAGTGCCATAATTTATATCCTTTTAATTTTTTTCAATGAAGGGACAAATTTAAGCCCATTCCTGTTAATCTGATGTTATGTCATTATCCACAACTGTTCACAAATAAAAAACGACAGGATGTACTACAAGATTGGCAGTTAAAGAGCTGTTAACTGCCTGCTTTTGCCCTTTTGGGGTCTTTGGGAATACCTCCGCATTCTTCCAACCCCTGAGGTGTTTTGCTGTCGGCTTTTCTTTGCCATAAGCACACTGTCATATTCCCATTCATTTATTAGCCTTGCTTATTGTCTTTTCTGCTGGTTGTAATACAATTTTATTAAATAAACCCTGCTCCAAGGGCAAGGGAAAACAGGATGAGTAATATAGCGACGAAGGTTTGCACAAATTTCATGGTAACTTTTTTCAGTAAACGATTGCCCAAAAAAGCCCCTGTAATTGCACTGATTGTTGCTGCTGCAATCAGTAACCAGTTTTCGGTTAATCCGGTTAATGAGAGATTGGTTGCGTACACCGACAGGCGTGTAAAATCAACAAAGGTTGAAATAACCACGGTGGTGCCGATGAAGGCTTCTTTTGAAAGTCCGGCCCTGATCAAAAATGCACTGCGGAGTGCGCCCTGGTTACCAGATAGTCCGCCAAAGAAACCACTCAATACGCCACCGATCGGCAATTTATTTTTTCCGAATTGCAGTTGCTTGAAATACGGAAGAAGATCGATGAGTGCAAACACAAGCAGCAACACAGCGATGATGAATTTTATAGTGGATACTTCCATTAACCTGCCACTAAGTTGGTAGCTGAACAGCGGTTGCAGATCGGTTAGCTGTAACAACAACCACGCACCTGCAAACGCAGCGAGTACAGCAGGAATACCAAAACGCAGCAGCACTTCACGGTTTGCCTGTTTACCCACCAGTGCCAGTTTAAAAAGATTGTTGAAGAAATGAACAATGCCCGTTAATGCAATGGCAAGATCAACCGGAAAGTAGAGCATGAACAGTGGCGTAAGAATAGTACCCAATCCAAACCCCGAAAAAAATGTAAGGATCGCAACAAGAAATGCAGCCAGTGAAAGCAATAGTATTTCCATTATTGTTTGTTGAGTTTATAGTCAAACGATCTTATGCAGCAGTACTGCATCGAATACGGCATGCATCACAACGATAAGCTTGCCAGCCGGATAGTTTTTGCTTTGTTATCGGTCCATGCAAAAATTAATTTGTTGCCTGCTTTTGTCATTTGAGGAAAACCGCCAGACCGTTCACCCGATGATGATGCAATGGTAACAGATGGTTCTTTTGTTCCATCTGCATGCACTTTCATGGCTTTGATCGTTGCGCCCTCCATCCAGCTTACACAAGCTGTTTGTGCATCCAGCATCACCACATCCACACGACCAATTGTGTTACTGTCATTAATAAGTAATGGTTCTTTAAATGTGGCACCAGCATCTTCTGAAAAAATAACTTTCACTTCTCCGTTGTTTTCTTTCATCGAAAACCATGCAATGGCTAAGTTGTTGCCAACGGCATCAGCCCTCGGTCCGTTAACAGGACAGCCTGCAATTTTCCATTCATCAGCGAAAATGGTTTTCGGTTCTGTCCATGTGCCGTTTGCATAACGAACAATCGACATATCCCTGATCTCTTCTGCTGAGCGATCACGATAAACGACAATTGGTCCATTAGCAGTAATGGCAACACTTGTTTGACAGCAATCGCAAATGCGGCCATCAAGTTCCCATTCGTTTGTTTTCTTTCCTGTTTTGTCAAGCAATGCGCCACGCAGTGTCATTTCACCATGATGACCTTCATGGCCGCTGTGTTCACCTTCCATCGCTGTTTTTCTCCCATCGAGCCACGCTGCCATAAACTGATCGTTATACGGAATAATGGAAACAAAACCATGTTCAGCTTTCTTACCGTCATCATGCAGTGTGGTTGCGGTGCTCCATGTTTTACCTGCGTCCGCCGATGCAACTAACTTAATATCGTAGGTGAATTTTGCTGTATCGCTTTTTTCTAAATAATGCGCCACCATATTATTGTTTGCATCCGAAGAAAGAACAGGGTAGTCGGCCCAATTGACAAACCAGTTGTTGCCACTGCTGATAGTCGTTGGTTGCGACCATTCGCCATTGTTCAACGTTGCAAAGCGTAGTGTTGCTTCTTTTCCTTTCTTCTCCACCCATGATAAATACACAATGCCTTTTGCATCGGTAAAGAGATAAGGCTCGGCACAGGAATCACCTGCAGGAGATTTCAGCAACACAGGTGCTGCTGCTGTTTCTTTCTTTTGTTCTGAACATGATGCCAATGCGGTCGCAATTGCAAGTACAATAAAAAGTTTTTGCATGCTATTATTTGCTGTTGGTGATGATGCTGATGTTTTGTTTGCTGTCCCACTTCCGATAGCCCATTTCATTGAAAACACGTTTGCCTTTTGAGTTGAAGATAAAAGTGGTGGGTATCGTCATGATGTCTAACGTTTCAAAGTTGTTGACTTTTACATAATGAAAAGGAAACGGCATTCTTTCCCTGAATGATTTTATTTCATCTGCTTCTTCTGTTGAAGCAAACAAAAACACAACCTCATCTTTGTTTACTTTTTTCATGGCGTTGGCAATGGAAGGCATTTCCTGTATGCAGGGCTTGCACCAGGTTGCCCAAAAATTGAGGAAGATGGTTTTGCCTTTGTATTGATTTAAATCGATGGGCGTGCCATCCAGTTCGGTAAGCTTTACCTTATCCAGTTCGGATTTTTCTTTTACTTCAGTAACCGTTTCTTTTGTTTTATTGTTTTTTCCTTTTTCATTACAACTCAGTAATGCTAATAAAACAATGAGTGTATAAGATAGAACTTTCATTTGTTGACTTGGTTGAGTTGTTTTTGTGTTGAACAGAGCCGCAGATCACACTGATGAACACAGATAAAATCCGTTTATATCAGTAAAAGTCCGTGTTATCCGTGTTTCTATGATAAAGCGGTACAATGTTACTTACAATTTTCGTTTAATGATTGTGTCCCGCCATCGGGTCGGCTCCTTTTTTGAATACATACTCGCTGTGCAACAAATAAGCACCACTTGTTACCACCACATCGCCTTCTTTTAAACCTGTTTTTATTTCAATGCGATCATTGCTTTCCAAGCCTGTTTGCACCATGATGCTTTTAAAGGCGTGTGTACCAGTTTTGATCCACACTGTTGCACCTTTACCATCCCGTATCACTGCATCAATAGGTAGTGTTAAGCTTTTACGTTGACGGCTTTTCAATACTACATAAGCAGGCATGCCCGGCTTAAGTTGATTGCCGCTGTTAGGAATTGATACACGGATAAGATTGATCCTTGTATCAGGATTGATCTCCGGGTTTACAAATTCAATACGGCCATTAATTTCTTTGCCATCCATATCGGGCAGTTGCACAGTTGCTGTGCCGTTAAGATCTATTTCCGCCATTTGCGAAGTATATACTTGTGCTTCCGCCCAAAGCGAAGAAAGATCGGCAAGTTTTACAATGGTGCCGCCGTCCATTACATAATCACCTTCACGAATATCGAGTGTGGTGATATAGCCAGATGATGTGCTGTAAAATGTTGTGATGGGTGATGGCTTTTTTGTTTTTGCCAGTTCGTTGATCTGCGCTTCGCTCATGCCCCACAACAGCAATTTGTTTTTTGCAGCTTGCAGTAACTGGTCAAAATCGATAGCAGTTTCTGTTGCAAATGTTCTTTTACGCTCCAATGCAAGAATAAATTCCTGTTTGGCATTGTTGAGTTCTTCGCTATAGATCTCGTAGAGTGCTGCACCTTTTGAAACATGATCGCCGAGATTTTTAAAATACAAACGTTCAATACGGCCGCCCACTCTTGCACTAACAGAAGAAGTTTTCATCTGGTCGAAATTTAAACTGGCCGTTAACACCAGTTGATCGCCGATGGTTCCGTTGCGGATGGTATCGGTTCGAATGTTGCCTAGCTGTATCTGCTGTTCGCTCAGTTGTATTTCATCTTTCTTTGCGCCATTGCTTTTCTTAACAGGCGTTAGATCCATTTTGCAGATGGGACATTTGCCCGGCTTGCTTTCAATCACCTGTGGGTCCATGGAGCAGGTGTAGTACACATCACTTTCTTCATGCGCATGTGTTTTGCTTTTGCAGGAACTGAAGACGAATAGGCAATATGCAATAGTTAACAGGCAAAGGGATGCTGACGATTTGAAATTGCTAATTGCCAATTGCCAATTGCCTGTTATTGATTTTCGTTTTGTTTGTTTCATCTTACTGATTATTTAGTTTAATGAAGCTCTCACTATCCATTAAATACTGTGCATTCACTGCAACAGAATCTTTTGCGGTTAATCCGCTGATGATCTGGATATGTTCTTTGTGCAGAATACCGGTGTTTACTTTCTGTGCTTTAAAACCACCTTCCACTTTATGAAACACTACTTTGTCTAAACCCAGCGACAGCACAGCTTCCTTAGGCAACCAATAGGCATCTTTTGAATTACCAAAGATGACTGCACGTACCTGGCTGCCGATCGGAATTTTTAAACTGCTGTTGTTGAAATACACTCTTGCAGTTAAGGTTTTACTTTCCTTGCGGTAGAAGGGTTCAATAAAATCAATGCTTGCACGGAAATCTTTATCGGGGGCTGTTTCAGGAACAATACGCACAGCATTACCTTTCTTCACCAATCCCTGATTGTCGCCAAAAATGTTGAGTAAGGCCCATGCTTTTTGTGGATTGTACACCACGAATACTGATTGCCCTTTGTTAACATACATCCCTTCTTTCAATGATAGTTCTTCAGTGAGCAATGACACATCCTTCATCTTTTCAGATGAAGCATTCATGGAACTATTGCCCGATTCATGAATATGACCGCTGTAATTACTATACACTGCAATGGTGAAAGATGGTCGTTTTGTTTGCACAACTTTGTTCAGTTGTTCTTTACTCATACCCAGCAGCAACAACTTTTCTTTTGCAGCTTCGATCATGTTGCTGTTTGCTGCATCATTCTTTAACAGGAACAATAAATTCTGTTGCGCTGTTACTATTTCCGGGCTGTAAATATCCATGATGTGTTGACCCCTGCTGATCTTCTGGTAACGGTGACGCACATACAGTTTTTCAATGCGTCCGCTGATGCGTGCAGAGATAGTACCAACCTCTCTTGTGTCGTAGGCAATAGTGCCCAACGCTTCAATTTCTATTTCCTGTTCACGCTGTTCAATCGTTGTTACGGGAATAGAAGAAACCACAAACTCATTTGTTGATTTAATGAGTGTGTTAAGATCAACATCAGTAACGGCTGCTGCTTCGGTTTCTTTTTTCACCAAGTCCATGCCGCAAATAGGGCAAGAGCCGGGTTTATCACTCTGCACTTCAGGATGCATAGGACATGTGTACACTGCTTCTTCATTCGAATGTTCATGTGTTTGCATGGGCTGCTCCATCTTCACGAGATCCATTCCGCATTTGGGACATTTACCCGGCTTATCGCTAAACACCGAATCCTGTGGCATAGGGCAGGTGTACATTTCCTTTGCTGCTTCCTGTTTATGTTCTGCATGTTCGTTTTTGCAGGAAGCAAAGAAGAGTAATGAAAGAACAATCAGCGACAATGCATATTTGCTGATTGCCCATTGTCTGTTGCCTATTGTCAATTGCCTATTGTTTATTTGTAAGTTCATTTCTTTTCAATTAATCGTTCAATCGTTACCTGCAACTTCAACGCCTGGTTCAACAGTTCGGTGTATTCCAGTTGCGTCATGTACAACGTTTCCCATGCATCGTAGAGCATAAACAATTCTTCCGTGTTCTGTTCGTAACCGAGTTGCATGGTTTTGTAATTGTTCTTTAATGCAGGAATAATATTTTCATCGTACAGCTTCAACTGTTTGTTTTTTAACTCCAGTTCGTTGCGCATACCATAAGCCATTCCGCTGTATTCGTTCAACATCATTTCTTTTTGTGATTGTAATGCGCCGGCCTTCCACTTCAAACTCTCCATGTTTGCTTTATTCATTTTCGATGACCATTTGGTGAGCGGCAATTTCATCATGCCCATCAATGAAAACTGCATAGGTAATCCGCCGAAGCCAAACATGTGCTCATAACGGACGCCGAACTGTGGTTTCAGACTTTGCTTTTCTGTTTCCTGTTTCAGCCAGGTGAGGTTGATATCCCTGTCAATGGCTTTCAGATCACTTCTGTTGCTGTAGAATAAGGTACTGTCGAATACAAGTGTTGAATAGTCATGGAGTTTGTACGATGTATCAATATCAAACATTGTCATGGCATTTCTGCCCATGAGTGCGTTGATTCGGATGCGTTTTTCTTTGATGTCGTTTTCAAACATCAAACGCATGTTCTGCAAATTGCCGAGTGCGGCTTTTGCTTTGTAATACGCACTGATCTTTTCCAAGCCGTTCTTGTAACGTATCTCCGCATTCTTGATCATGAAGGCGAGCAGCTTTTCATTCTGATCGAGAATAGCAATTTTCTTTTTCAACACGATCCATTCGTAATAAAACTGTTTGGCATCATGCACAAGGTCGTTCAGTGTTGCATTCTTTTTTTCTTTTTCAACGGACGACATCGCTTCCATATACCTTGCATCGGCCGATTGTTTTTGTTTGTTGGGAAACATCTGCTGTCCGCCAATCATGTATTGACCCATGCCTTCTTTAAAACCGCCCATGCCATCGTCCATTTTCTTCCAGCGCATGGGATTGTAGGGTGTCATAAAAAATCCGCTGCTGAACTCAGGCGGCATCCAGCTTCTGACACCTTTTGCCGCTTCGTCCATCGAACGTATTTCATTGTTGTACATTTTTACAACCGGGTGTGCCGTTGTAATGCTGTCGATGATGGCATCCAGCTTCAGCGTTTGTGCGTGGCTATAGTTTGCAGCAAGTACAAACAACAGCGCAAGGAGTTTATTCTTTAACATCGATCAAATCAATTTTACCGTTACGTTTTAATTCCCGTTCTTTTATCATTTCAAAAATCACGGGTGTTATCAGCAATACATAAATGGTGGAGGAGATGGTGCCGCCGATCAATGGAATGGTGATTGGCTTCATAATATCGCTGCCCACACCGGTTGCCCAGAGAATAGGGATCAAACCAAACAAACCGACAGAAACTGTCATGAGTTTTGGCCGTAACCGTTTTACCGAACCTTCCATTACATAGTCACGAATAATGGCGGGCGTGAGTGTTGCTTTTGAGTTGCCATGTTTCGCCACCATGTTCTGCATGGCTTCGTTGAGATAGATGGTCATGAGCATAGCCGTTTCAATGGCCATTCCAAACAGCGCAATAAAACCAACAGCAACTGCCACCGATAAATTGATGCCGTAGAAATAAACCATAAATACGCCACCGATCAATGCAAAAGGAACAGTGATCATGGTGATGGCTGCTTCTTTAAACGAATGATAGGTGAAGTAGAGCACCATGAAGATGATGACGATCACAATGGGCATGATCATCGTTAATGTTCTGTTTGCACGGATCTGGTTTTCCCATTGGCCACTCCATTCTAAAAAATATCCTTTGGGAAGTTTGGTGATCATTTGGTTGAGTTTTTCCTGCGCTTCTTTTACCGTGCTGCCCAGGTCTCTTTCACGCACATTGAACAACACGGTTCCCCGCAACATCGCATTTTCTGAATTGATCATCGGCGGACCATCGCTCAACTGTATATCAGCAACTGCTTCAAGCGGTATTGGACCGAAGTCCATTGTTTGCACCTGCAAACGTTTCAATGCTTCAAGGTTGTTACGGAAATCCTGTCCGTAGCGTGCATTCACCGAAAAACGTTGACGGCCTTCAATGGTCGTTGTCAACTTCATTCCGCCTAATGCACTTTCAACAACAGCATTAACATCATCAATACTTAATCCGTAACGACCGATCTCTTCACGTTTCACAACAATGTCGATGTATTTACCGCCGGTGATCGGTTCCACATACAAATCCTTCACACCATCAATTCCCTGTAATTGTTGTTTGATGGTTTGCGCAAATGCATAAATGCTGTCGAGATTTTGACCGTACACTTTCAACCCAACATCGGTACGGATGCCTGTTGAAAGCATGTTGATGCGGTTGATGATGGGCATGGTCCAACCATTGGTAACACCGGGTATCTGCAACTTCGCATTCAACTCATTGATGATGTCGTCTTTTGTTTTATCCTTTCGCCATTCGCTTTTTGGTTTCAGCAGAATGATGGTTTCAATCATGCTGATAGGAGAGTTGTCGGTTGCCGTATTTGCCCGTCCTGCTTTTCCCAGTACATGCTCTACTTCAGGAACAGAGCGGATGAGTTTATCCTGCACCTGCAACAAACGTTTTGCTTCTGAGTTAGAAACATCGGGCAATGTAACAGGCATAAACAACAGCGAACCCTCATCAAGCGGTGGCATAAATTCCGAGCCGAGTCTTGTCATCATTACAACACCTGTTGCAAGTGCAATGATGTTTACTGCAATGGTTGTTTTACGCCATCGTAAGCAAAGACTCAAAACAGGGGAATAGATTTTTTCTAACGTGCGTGTAATAGGGTTTGCACTCTCGGGTTTTAATCTTCCTTTTAATAAAAGCGAGATCAATACCGGTGTTAATGTGATGGCAAGTACTGCATCAATGAGTAGGATGAAGGTTTTTGTCCATGCCAGCGGATGAAACAGTTTGCCTTCCATACCGGATAATAAAAACACGGGTAAGAAAGATGCCACCACAATAATGGTGGAGTAAAACACACCCGGCCCCACCTGCTTCGAAGATTTTTCGATGATGCTCATCGTTTCTTCAGTCGTTAAAGGATCTTTATGTTTTTTAAATAATTTCATGATTCTTGTTTATTGCTTATTGCCAATTGCCTGTTCTTTTTCTAATTGTTCTTCACTGATATGCCGGTAAGCATTCTCCACCATCACAATGCCATCATCCACCACCACACCAATGGCCAATGCAATGCCTGTTAACGACATAATGTTGGAAGAGATGCCAAACATTTCCAGGAAAATAAAACCTGCAGCAACAGAAATGGGTAATTGAATAAGGATGATGATTGCACTGCGCCAGTGAAATAAGAAGAGCAATACAATAATGGATACTGCAATCATTTCTTCAATGAGTGTGCCTTTTACTGATTCGATGGCTTCCTGTATCAATTCGCTTCGGTCGTACGATGTTTTGAACGTTACACCTTCGGGTAATCCTTTTTCTACTTCTTTCATTTTCTCTTTCACAGCCGCAATTACTTTGTTGGCGTTTTCATTGTAACGCATCACAACAATACCACCAACAACTTCGCCTTTACCATCTGCATCAAAAATGCCGAGACGCAGATCGCCACCCATTTGCACAGAACCAATATCTTTTACCCGAACAGGAATGCCGTTGTAATTGGTGATGGCAATATTCTCTACATCGTTTTTGTTTTTGATATAACCCAGTCCACGAATGATATAAGCCATGTCGGCCATTTCAAATTTTCGCCCACCCACATCGTTGTTGTTGCTTTTTACTTTGTTCATTACATCCATCAGCGAAATGTTGTAATACTGCAACTTCACCGGGTCAATCACGAGTTGATATTGTTTTTCAAAACCACCAAACGATGCTACTTCAGCCACACCGGGCACTGTCTGCAAGGCGAATTTTACATACCAATCCTGCAATGCACGTTGTTCACCTAAATCCATTTTCGGTGCATCAAGATGATACCAGAAGATATGACCAACACCTGTGCCATCGGGACCAAGCGTGGGTGTTACATTTTGCGGCAATAAACGTTGCGCAAAATTCAAACGTTCCAATACTCTTGTGCGAGCCCAATAGATATCAACATTATCTTCGAAGATCACATACACAAAACTCATCCCGAACATGGAAGAGCCACGGATGTTTTTAATTTTTGGAATACCCTGCAGGTTACTCACCAGCGGATAGGTCACCTGGTCTTCGATCACCTGTGGACTGCGGCCCATCCATTCTGTAAAAACGATCACCTGGTTTTCACTCAGATCGGGAATGGCGTCAATGGGATTTTTGCTGGCGGAATAAATGCCGTAAGCAAACAGGCCAGCTGCCACAAGCAGCACAACAAGCCTGTTGCGCAAAGCGATCTCAATTATTTTTCGAACCATAGAATTTTAAATTACAATAGACAATATGCAATAGTTAATAGGCAATATGCAATAGACAATGATCAATTGAAAACTGCTTTGCTAATTGCTTATTGACAATTGCCTGTTAGTGATGATGTTCTTTTTTCTTAAGCTCCATTCCACATTTACTACACTTGCCGGGCTTGTCGCTTGTAACATCGGCATGCATGGGGCATACATACGTTTTTGCAACTTCTGTTTTTGTTTTCTCTTTTGATTTCACCAGATCCATACCGCACTTGCTGCACTTGCCGGGTTTATCACTTGTAACATCGGCATGCATGGGACATACATAAGTAATGGCAACATCTGTTTTTGTGTTTGGCTTTTTTGATTTCACCAGATCCATACCGCATTTGCTGCATTTACCGGGCTTAGTGCTTGTAACATCTGCATGCATGGGACAGGTGTAAGAAACTTTATCAGTCTTTTCTGTTTTTTGTTTTTTCTTTTCCTGCTCTTGTGCCATAGTAGTAACAGCAAGGATGGTACATACTGCCATCATCAGTACTTTCATTGTTTTCATTTGAATAAAAATTTTAATGAATAAGAATAGAAATGCCAAAAGCCGGGCAAAGGATTGCCTGGCCTATTACGGGAAGTTGATCTTAAATGCGGAAGCTGCAGTTACGGATACAAATCGAAGGAAACGGACTTCGTGGAGGTGCATTGCTTAGGGGGAACTCTGCTGATACGGAAACAAAACCTGCGAAGTTGTAAGCAGGGTAAGAGGGCGGTAATGTTGTAGTGAGGAAATGCGTAAGTTCAAATGCTGCGGCAGTTTTCTGATCTTTTTCAATTTTTAATTGCTTCTGCTCATCCTTGCAGCAGTCATTCTTGCCTTCGCCATCTTTTTCCATCCCGCAATTATTGCAGGTGTTTTTCTCGTCACCGTGTCCAATACTCCAGTCAACCAGCTTATCCATGCAATAATGCATTTGTAAAGTTGCTCCGCTGGACGTGCTGATGTAGAGAAAGGCTAATATGGCTACGATGAGCTTTTTCATGTTACGCTGTATAAAGGTAGAAAGTATTACATTAAAAACAACATGGCAATGCTCATGATTATCATCAGCCCGTCCTCAATAATGGTAATGGTGCTCATGGGCAGATTGAAGACAGCGCCCAAACATGCACAGCGGATCTTGCGGTTGTTCAACACACTTTGCAATACACCAATAATGCTTACACCCATTACAACTAAGGTGATCCAGTTTGTAAGCACAGGGTTGAAGTTAATGGCGAAGGCAATACCCAATGCTAGTTCAACAAAGGGATAGATATAACCCCAGCTGCGGAATCGCTTTGCAATAAGATCATACATTGAATAGCTGTCAGCAAACCCCTGCAGGTCTAACAATTTAAAGAAAGAAAAAATCAGGAAGAATCCACTCATGAATATCTGCATGAACTTCATGCTGTTGATAGAAGTTCCGGTCCATGAAAGCAAAACGCTTAATACAGAGATATAGCCGAAGATGAGCAGTATGGGTTTGTAAGTAGCCAACCAGCTTTTGGTTTGTTCAGCTGCTTCGTTGTGCTGCGTTGCGGCTATCTGGTATTTACTATCGCTGCCGCCAATGGCTGTTTGAAATGTGCTGAGTGAAATATGTTTCTGCATTTCAATGGTGGCCGTATTCGTGTCTTTGGAAACTTCTACCGATAAAACATCGGGCACAGAAAGCAGTTTGCTTTTTACTTTGGTTTCGCAACTGCTGCAGGTCATGCCGGTGAGGTTGTAATTGTGTGTCATAGCAATTTAATTTATACAAAGCTATTACCACACGCAGCCGGGGCTGTTACAGAATCATGGATTCGATTTACACTATTTAAAGTTCTTCGATATTTCTGCGTTTATTTTCTTTCAGCGATTTAAAGAAAGTAGGGGTTAGACCTGTTTGTTTTTTGAATTGACTGGAGAGATGTGCCACACTGCTGTAGCCAAGTTCAAAGGCAATTTGAGAAAGCGATAACTCATCGTACATCAGCAGTTCTTTTACTTTCTCGATTTTTTGGGCGATATAATATTTCTCGATCGTTGTTCCTTCCACTTCTGAAAACAGGTTGCTGAGATAGCTGTAATCATGATGAAGTTTTTTGGAAAGATGAGCAGAGAGATTTTCGTTGAGCTCTTCTTTGTTATGATGAATGAGCTCGATGATGATGGTTTTGATCTTGTCGATGATCTTGCTTTTGCGATCGTCGATCATTTCAAAACCCAGCTGTTTAATGTTATTGCTGAACTGTTGTAATTGTTTGGCTGTTGGTTCGTTCTTTAAGTCCACTTCGCCCAATTGCACATGCAATGGCTGAATGCCTGCTTTTTCAAGCTCGGATGTAACCACCATTTTGCAGCGGCTGCAAACCATATTTCGGATGTATAGTTTCATTCGTTATGCAGTAACAACGGTTACATTCATTTCAGGTCGTTCCAGTAAAAAGGCACTCATGTCATCGTTCATATCAAATCCCTTTTCTACAGTACGGATGCTGATCTTCCAGTTGTCTTTTGGTTCGTATAAATTAAACTTCAAGTTGATCTTGCCCGGATTCTTCTTAATGTTCTTTTCAAAGAAATCAACAATTTCTTCGGTAAGGAAACGTGGTTCAATATCAACGATCAGTTGCTTGGTCATGGTACGTTTTACTGTTTCCAGCAACAGCACCTGGTTGATCTTAAACTCAAAATCATCACTCTTGTTCCAGCGTGTTTTAAATATACCGGTTACAAACACAACAGCACCCGGCGTAAAGTGGTCTTTGAATTTTACAAAGTCTTCGCCAAATAAAGCAAACTCAGTATTGCCGGTATAATCTTCAATCATGGCAATACCAAACTGCTTTCCTGTTTTAGTTACACGTTGCTGATGGCTTGTTACCAATCCTGCCAAACGGAATGTCTGGAAAGGATTGGCATGCATCAGGATCGCTTCTTTAAATTCATTAAAGTCGGAAAGCGGAGTGATCTTGTAATGTTTTAATTCAAATTTAAAATGATCGAGTGGGTGGCCGCTGATGAAGATACCTGTGATCTCTTTTTCATGATCCAGTTTTTCGGTCAATGTCCATTCTTCACAATTCACAATCTTCGGCGTAGGAATTTCCATCATCATACTTTCGCCAAACAATGTATTGGTGTTGCTTTGCACATTTGCCTGGAAACGGTTACCAAACGCAATGATGCGTTCCAACGTATTCACCGTATCGCCGGGCATAACGTGGAAATATTGTGCACGGTGATATTCTTTAAAGCAATCGAAGGCGCCGCCGTACACCAAACATTCCAGTGATTTTTTATTCACCGTACGTTGGTTCACACGTTTAATAAAATCAAACACATCTTTGTATGGGCCTTTCTTTGCACGTTCATCAATAATACTTTCAATTGCAGCTTCACCAACACCTTTCAATCCACCCAAGCCAAAACGGATCTCGCCTGCTTTGTTTACAGCAAAACCATTTTGTGATTCGTTGATATCAGGGCCAAGTACTTTTATGCCCATACGTTTACACTCTTCCATAAAGAAGGTGATCTTTTCAATAGCACCTGCGTTGTTTAACACTGCACTCATGTATTCGCCGGGGTAGTGTGCTTTTAAATACGCTGTTTGATACGCAACAAACGCATAACAGGTAGAGTGTGATTTGTTGAAGGCATATTGTGCAAACGCTTCCCAGTCGGTCCATATTTTTTCCAGTTTGTCTGCAGGATGTCCTTTGGCCATCGCTCCATCCACAAACTGTTTTTTCATTTTATCAAGAACGGCTTTTTGTTTTTTACCCATCGCTTTCCGCAATACGTCGGCATCACCTTTACTAAAGCCACCGATCTTTTGCGACAGCAACATCACCTGTTCCTGGTACACCGTAATACCATAGGTATCGGCGAGGTATTCTTCCATCTCGGGCAAATCGTAACTGATGGCTTCTTTACCATGCTTCCGATCGATAAAGTTGGGGATGTAGGCAATAGGACCGGGACGATACAAGGCGTTCATAGCAATGAGATCGCTGAACTGATCGGGCTTCAGTTCACGCAAATATTTCTGCATACCCGGACTTTCAAACTGGAACGTACCAATGGTTGATCCTTGCTGGTACAGTTGAAATGTTTTTTCATCATCCAACGGAATATTGTCGATCTCAATTTCAACACCATGATTTTGTTTGATGAGCTGCAATGCATTTTTGATGATGCTCAATGTTTTTAAACCAAGAAAGTCCATCTTGATTACACCTGCTTCTTCAATTACACTTCCTTCAATTTGTGTTAACCACAAATCTGATTCTTTGGACGTGCAAACAGGAATTAACTCCGTTAAATCTTTGGGAGCAATGATGATACCTGCGGCATGAATACCGGTATTACGAACCGAACCTTCAAGGATCTCCGCTTCGTGCAGAATTTTTGCAGGTAGATCATCACCTGTATAGATCTGGCGGATCTTTTTTACCAACTCCAATTCATCCGGGCCAAATGCTTCTTTCTCAGCTAAACTTTTTTCGCCGGTAAACGGTGCATGTAACACACGCTTCAACGAAACGCCGGGACGCTCCGGAACTAATTTTGATAAGGCACGACTTTCAGCCAATGGCAAATCCATTACACGGGCCACATCGGCAATACTTGATTTTGCAGCCATGGTACCGTAGGTAATAATTTGCGCCACCTGCTCCTTACCGTATTTATCAACTACATAGTCAATTACTTTTTGTCGTCCTTCATCATCAAAGTCCGTATCAATATCGGGCATTGATTTACGATCAGGATTTAAGAAACGCTCAAACAGCAAATTGTATTTAATGGGATCGATATTGGTGATGCCGATGCAATAGGCTACCACACTTCCTGCTGCCGAACCACGACCGGGGCCAACAAATACACCCATATCACGACCGGCTTTAATAAAATCACTTACAATTAAGAAGTAACCTGCAAAACCCATGGTGCGGATAGTGAACAATTCAAAATCGATCCGTTCCCGTGTGGTTTCTTCAATTTCATGATACCGTTCTTTAGCGCCGATGTAGGTGAGATGTTTCAAATATTCCCATTGGTTCATATTTGCATCATCGTGTACCTGAAATTCTTTGGGGATGGGGAAAGCAGGAAGTAAAATGTCTTTCTTCAGATTCAGTACATCGATCTTGTCAACAATTTCATTGGTATTATCAATGGCCTCAGGCACATCTTCAAATACCTTTTTCATTTCAGCTGTGGTTTTGAAATAAAACTGATCGTTGGGAAATGCAAAGCGTTTGTTCTTCACATTCACATCATCATCACTAAACTCACGAAGGGCAGGAGTGCTTTGTTTTTCGCCGGTGTTAATGCACAAAAGAATATCATGCGCATTGAAATCAGTTTGATCAACATAATGCGAATCGTTACTGGCAATAACTTTTACGTTGTACTTTTTTGCAAACTTCAACAGTACTGCATTTACTTTATCCTGTTCGGCCATACCATGCCGCTGAATTTCCACATAATAATCCTGCTGAAAAATATTCAACCACCATTTGAATTCGTTTTCCGCATCTTCTTCGGTTTTGGTTAAGATCATTTGCGGCACCATTGCACCGAGGCAGCAGGTGGTAGCAATCAATCCTTCATGGTACTTATGAATAAGTTCTTTATCAATACGTGGGTACTTACTGTACATGCCTTCAATAAAACCAAGCGATGTAAGCTTTACTAAATTTTTATAGCCCTGTTCGTTCTTCGCCAGCAATACCTGGTGAAAACGATTATCACGCTGCTCTTTGCTGAACTGTTTTATATGCCTGTTCTCAACCAGATAAAATTCGCAACCAACAACAGGTTTTACTTTCAGCGAACCATCTTCGTTTTTATGCTTGTACGCTTCGGCCACAAACTGAAATGCACCAAACATGTTTCCATGATCGGTAATGGCCAGTGCAGGCATTTCATCTTTAATGGCTTTATTATACAAAGAGCCGATGGAGGCAGCTCCATCGAGCAACGAATATTGTGTGTGAACGTGTAAATGGGAAAATTTGCTCATAGTTGTAAAAAATAAATCTCGTATCTCGAGTCCTGAGCGCAGTCGAAGGACGTTGCCCCGGAGCATCGAGCGAAGTCGAGATGCGACTTCTATTTCGACTCGTCAGGCGTCAAATTTCGCAGTTCTCTTTTGAAAAAAGTGGAACAAGAAATCCACAAAATGAACGTTTTATAAAAAAGTTTGGGTGAAAATTTGTCAGCAACTATGCTGAAACTATCTTTAAGGCATAGACGATTTGGCCTGTTTCTTGCTGAAAAGGGCCGACAAAGTTATTTTTGCGAAGTTGTGAAATTCAATACCATGATTAGACATTTGCTTACATATCTGTCTGCCATTCTACTGCTCACCAGTTGCAGTGCGGTAAAGAATGCGTTTCAACCAAAGCAAACGCAAACAACGGTGGATGAAAAGCCTGCACCGGCGGAAGTTCGACCCGAATACAAACGGGTGCGTACCAGTTCCACTGCTTCCGGTAAAACTTCATCCAATGTGTTTCAGCCAAAAGAATATGCCGAAACCAGTTCTCCGCTGGAGTTGTTCTCTCTTTTACAATTCAAATATGCCATTAAGCTGGATGTGCCTGTAGAAACCTTGCAGAATAAAAGTTTGTACGATACCATTGAAGAATGGTGGGGCACACCTTACCGCTTAGGCGGCACTACACACAAAGGCATCGATTGTTCTGCCTTTGTACAAACGCTGATGATGGGTGTGTTTGCCCTGCAATTACCACGAACAGCACGGGAACAAAAAGCAATAACAGAATGGATTCCGCTTTCGGATTTGCGGGAAGGCGACCTGGTGTTTTTTAATACCAGAGGTGGTGTATCGCATGTAGGGATCTATCTTCATAACAATAAATTTGTACATGCTTCCACATCGGGTGGTGTTATGATCAGCGATCTTAATGAAACCTATTGGAGCCGAAAACTACTGGGAGCCGGGCGGGTATTACAAAATAGTTCACCCCAACCATAACCATTATCTTTGCAACGAGCTTGGCTTCACTTAAGTTGAAGCCTTTTTTATTTTATGTTGACAAAACGCATTATTCCCTGTTTAGATATTAAAGATGGTCGTACGGTAAAGGGCACCAACTTTGTTGATCTGCGTGATGCAGGCGACCCCGTAGAACTGGGTGCTTTGTATGCACAGCAAGGTGCTGATGAACTGGTGTTCCTTGATATTACTGCCACTGTTGAAAAACGCAAGACCTTAAGTGAACTGGTGAAACGAATTGCCCGACACGTAAATATTCCGTTTACAGTAGGAGGCGGCATCAGCACTGTGGAAGATATGAGTGTACTGCTCAACTCCGGTGCCGATAAAGTGAGTGTAAACACAGCAGCTTTTAAAAATCCGCAACTCATCAATGATATTGCTTTAGCCGCCGGCAGCCAGTGTTGTGTATTGGCAATCGATACCAAGAAAGAAGAAGATGGGGAATGGTATGTGTACCTGAATGGCGGCCGTACCAAAACCGATATGAAATGTGTGGATTGGGCCAAACAAGGTGTTGAGTTGGGGGCCGGGGAAATTCTGCTCACCAGTATGAACAACGATGGCACCAAAGCCGGTTTTGCATTGGACATCACCAAACGTTTATCGCAGGAATTACCCATTCCTGTAATTGCCAGCGGTGGCGCAGGTACCATGCAGCATTTTGCTGATGTGTTTGAACTGGCATATGCTGATGCAGGATTGGCGGCCAGTATTTTTCATTTCAAAGAAATTGAAATTGCTGATTTGAAAGCATATTTGAAGGCGAGAAATATTGCGGTAAGAGTTTAGCTTTGCTGTGAAGACAAATAGAGTTACTGATAACACAGGTAAGAAACATGAAACGGATTTGATCAGAACAATTCATTTAATCAATCACGTCTGTGTTACTATCAAATAAAAAATAAAATCAACACGTTGAAACCCGATTTTTCAAAATACCACGACGGGCTGTTGCCAGCCATCATCCAGGATTATAAAACCAGCAAAGTATTAATGCTGGGTTTTATGAACGAAGCTGCATTTAAGAAAACAGAAGAAGAAGGAAAGGTGACCTTTTACAGCCGCAGTAAGCAGCGTTTGTGGACCAAAGGCGAAGAGAGTGGCAACTTTTTAACGGTGAAGCAGGTGCTGCTCGATTGCGACCAGGATACCTTGCTCATCAAAGCCGAACCTGCCGGACCCACCTGCCACACCGGTGCTGATACCTGCTGGAGTGAAAAAAATCACAGCGACGACTTTTTATCGTATTTAGAAGAGATCATTGATCTGCGTCGTAAAAGCAATGATGGTAAAAGCTATGTAAAAAGTCTTTTTGATAAAGGCATCAATAAAATAGCACAGAAAGTAGGAGAGGAAGCCACCGAAATCATTATTGAAGCAAAAGATAATAACGAGGAGCTTTTCTTAAACGAAGGGGCCGATCTGCTCTTTCACTTTATCGTTTTGTTAAGAGCGAAAAATGTTTCTTTGCAAGACGTTATTTACGTACTCAAACAACGTCATTCAGGATAATATGAACAGCAGGCTGATTACCCTTTTTCTTTTGATTGCAACTGTACAGGTACAGGCGCAACAGGTATTTTCAATTAAAGGAACCATCAAGGGTGCAAAAGACAATGCCAAAGTAAGTGTGCGTTTCGACAGTCAGCAGAGTGAAATACTTGCTGAATCGGTTATCACGAACGGAACTTTTGAGTTGCGTGGTAACTTAATTGAAAATGCATTGCATGTTCTTACCGTTGAAGGAGCGGCACAGAATCTCGGCATTTTTTTAGATGCATCTGCTGTTACGCTTTCCGCACATATCGATTCGCTTGCAACGGCCCGTGTGGTTGGCTCACGTTCGCATGATGAGTTTATGAATTTCCGCCGTTCATTTGATCCGTATTTTGCCAAGCTCGATCAGTTGGGAAAACAATTACAGAGCCCGGCCATGCAAATGAAACAGGATTCCCTGTATGATCTCGTTCGTTCATTGGCGGCAGAAATTAATCTGAAAGCTGATGAGTATGTTACAGCACACAATGAATCGGCTGTAACGCCTTTGCTGCTGTATTTTCTGTACAGCTTTTTTCAACAACCGGAAATTTTAGATCAGCGTTTTGCATTACTTGCCGAGACTTCACAAAAAAGTTATTATGGCCGCATGGTGGGTAACATTGTAAAGGAAAATAAAATCGGAGCCATTGGTACCGAAGCCATTGATTTTACGCAGGCTGATACTTCGGGCAATCCAGTGACACTGCAATCGTTCCGTGGAAAGTATGTGTTGGTTGATTTCTGGGCCAGCTGGTGCGGACCCTGCCGGATGGAAAATCCGAATCTTGTAGCGGCGTATGAAAAATACAATTCAAAGAATTTCACCGTACTGGGTGTTTCGCTTGACCGTGACCGTAATGCCTGGTTACAGGCCATTGCAAAAGATAAATTAACATGGACACATGTAAGTGATCTTAAGTTCTGGAGTAATGAAGCGGCACGTATCTACAAGATCACGTCTATCCCACAGAATCTGCTGATTGGTCCCGATGGAGTGATCATTGGAAAAAATCTGCGAGGGGAAGAATTACAAATGCGTTTACAGGAACTCTTCAAATAAACTGTATGTATAAAGTCATGATTGGTTTGTTGCTGCTTGCTGGTGTATCGGTAACGGCACAGGAAAAGAAATTTGTAGTGAGTGGTAGTTTGCCGCCCACAACAAAAAAGTATGAGGTTTTGCTAAGCTGGAACAATGGCAACAGTGCCGAAGAAGCCAAACTGGTTGATGGTAAGTTTGAAATTAAAGGAACTATTGAAGAACCGGTAACAGCAACGTTGATGCTGCAGGAAGCAAACCCACCTGCCGGGAAAGCATTTGATATGACGGAATACCGCCGCAACAATCTCACCTTGTTTCTCGATGGCGGTACCATTACCGTTGTTTCCAAAACCTGGCTGAGTGAAGCAGAAGTAAAAGGTTCGGCTATTGTAAATGATTATTACAAGTATCAGCAACAAACAAAACTGTTGAAAGAACTGGAGGATAAGATCGGTGATGTGTACTACAGTTACGGCCAGGCGAAAAACAGCGAAGCAACCAATCAGCTGATGGAAATGTTCAATCTTTCACAAGTACTGGTGGCTGCAGAGCAATTGAAGTTTGTAAAAAATAATCCGTCTTCTCCGGTGTCGTTGTACATGGTAGAACAATCATTGGGCATGGATATGGATGCTGCCACTGCCGAACCCATGTTTGTATTATTGAGTGAAAACCTACGCAACTCAGCCAAGGGAAAACAGATCGCTGAAATGATCAGCATTGGAAAAAAATCAATGGTGGGGGTAGAGGCTGCTGATTTTACACAACCCACTGCTGATGGAAAAATGATTTCTCTTTCTTCGTTTCGTGGAAAATATGTACTGGTTGATTTTTGGGCAAGCTGGTGCGGCCCCTGTCGTGCAGAAAGTCCCAACCTTGTAAAGGCATACGAGCGCTTCAAAACAAAGAACTTTGAAATTTTTGGTGTGTCGCTCGATCAGAGTAAAGACAAATGGTTAAAGGCCATCAAAGATGATAAGTACACCTGGCCGCAGGTTGGTGATTTAAAAGGATGGGAAAATGCAGCATCCCAACAATACGGCATTTTAGGCATTCCGTTTAATATGCTGATTGATCCCAATGGAATTGTGGTGGCCCGTAATTTACGTGGTGAAGCGTTGGAGAAGAAATTGGAAGAAATATTAAAGTAAGGAACAAGAATAAAGAGGCAAGGCACAAGGGTTGCATACCTGACCGGTTAAGCCTTATTAAACTGTAAGTGTTCAATTAGTTTCGCTTTATAAGTTCGCTCAACCTGTCAGGTCTTACATTCAACTAAATTTAAAGCCGATGTTCAATTGAACACCGGCTTTCTTGTATCTTGGTTATTCCTGAATCTTGTGCCTTTATTTTTTACTTCAACAACTGATGTTGCATCGAAGCAGGCTTTCTGAATTAGTAGCAGCCTGTTGAGATTTTATACAAGAGGGTTGGATGAACTTCTTTTCTTTCAATATCAATACAGCGTTCTAATTGCACACTCAATAATCGACACTGCTTTATTTTTTTCACTTATGCCTTCTCATTCTGTTTCCGTACATACTTTGTAAGGATCACAATCGTTTGTCCTTCCACTTTTCCTTCAATTTGTTCCGTATTGTCTTCTACCAAACGAATATTTTTTACCACTGTTCCCATCTTTGCATTGAGGGTTGATCCTTTTACATCCAGTGATTTGATCAACACAACTGAATCACCACTTTGCAATTGAGCACCATTGCAATCTCTATGCAAATCAACACTGCCATCATTTTCATGATCGCCTGTTGCTTTGGCCCAGGCAAGCCGTTCATCATCCAGGTACATCATATCTAAATTATCAGCCGCCCAGCTTTCATTGCGTAAACGGTTGAGCATACGCCATGCTGCCACCTGTACACCCGGCACTTCGCTCCACATGGCTTCTGTTAAGCAGTTCCAATGGGTACTGTCCAGTTCTTCCCGCTTTTCAATTTGGACCAAACATTTGTTGCAGATAAGAATGGTATTGTCTGCATTCGATTGATCTTGCGGCGGCACTTGGTACAGGGCTAAACTCGTCTCAGATTTGCATAATTCGCACTTGTTGCCACTTTTCTCCAGCAATAAATCGTCCAGTTTCATTCTTGCATTTTTTATTTGGCGGCAAAGGTACTTCTTTCCGACGTGGCTATTCGTATTAAAAGTAAATTGGTAACTGCAACATAATTTCCATCATCGTTTCGGAGGCGGCATAACTGAAAATAAAGTAGTAGGGAGATTCATTTCAAGCCAAATATGTGTGTCGCATTATCCCCTACAACTTGTCGTATTCATACATTGCAGAATTGCGAAAATGATTGGACATTTGTTTTCTTTTTGCATGATCATCTTTTAAAACAACAAATATGAATTTACAACCGGCAACCGTCATCACAATTGAAGCAACTATCCATGCACCCGTAGCAACCGTATGGGAAAGCTGGAATAATCCGGAACACATCACTAAATGGAACAGCGCTTCCGACGATTGGCACACACCCTGGGCCAAAAACGATTTACGTGTTGGAGGGACAATCACATCCCGTATGGAAGCAAAAGACGGCAGTATGGGTTTTAATTTTACAGGCACCTATGATGTGGTAACGGAGTACGAATACATTGAATATACATTAGCGGATGGTCGGAAAGTGAAAATCAGTTTTACAACAGATGGTAGCAGTACTACAATTATTGAAAGCTTTGAAGCTGAAACTGAAAACCCGGTTGAACTCCAACAGGCGGGCTGGCAGGCGATCCTCAATAGCTTTAAAAAATACACAGAGCAACTGTAATCGATGCTTTGTTGTTAATCGAAAGCTGGTTCATTTTTATGAACCGGCCTTTTTTTTAAATGGTAATGGATGTTTGTGCAAAAGAGAATAGTTTAGCAACACAATTGATACACATGAGAAGAAATACTGTTTTTGTTTGGATGATTTGCATGAGCTGTCTTTTCCTTTGCCAAAGTGTGTGTGATCAACCGAAGCAGATACATGTTGAGTCAACAGCAGATCGTATTATTACCGGAGCCGATCAAACGGAACAATATCTTTCTTATCTCAAAGGAAAACGAATTGCATTATTGGCAAATCCTACCACCATCATTGGAAAAAAACATTTGGTCGACAGCTTACTCTCACTCGGCATCAACATCGTAAAAGTATTTGGTCCGGAGCATGGTTTCAGAGGCAATGCCAGTGCGGGTGTAAAAGTAAAAGATGAAAAAGACCCGGCAACTGGTGTGCCTGTTATTTCATTGTATGGCCCAAAGCGGAAACCAACAAAAGAAGATCTGGCAGATGTTGATCTCATGATTTTTGATATACAGGATGTGGGCTGCCGCTTTTATACCTACATCAATGTGCTGAGCCATATCATGGAAGCCTGTGCAGAAAACAACAAGGAACTATTGATCCTCGACCGGCCTAACCCCAATGGTTATCTGGTAGATGGGCCGATACTGGATATGAAGTACAAATCGGGTATTGGCATGTTTCCCATTCCGATTGCTCATGGAATGACGATTGCTGAGTTTGCACAAATGATCAATGGCGAAGGATGGTTGCCCGGAAAGATCAAATGCAAACTGAAGATCATTAAAGTAGCCAATTACGATCATGAGATGGAGTATGTATTACCGGTGCCACCATCGCCCAATCTCAACACACAACAAAGTGTAATGCTTTATCCTTCCACTTGTTTGTTTGAAGGGGCTGCCATTAACCTTGGCCGTGGTACTTATTTCCCGTTTACAATTTTAGGAAGTCCGTTGTTGAAAGGAACGTATTCGTTTTCGTTTACACCCGTTGGTATTCCCGGTATGGCAGAAACACCTCTGCACATGAACAAAGAATGTTTTGGATTGGATCTACGCACCTACGATATCAATCAACTCCGCAAAACAAAACGCATCAATGTACAATGGATGAAAGAACTGTATGAGGCGTTTCCGCAAAAGGAAAAATTCTTCGACCGTTCACAGAGTAATCAAATGGGTGATATCAATAAATTGGCGGGTACTGCACAGTTTAAAGAACAGATCATGACCGGAGCATCAGCTGAAGAAATCTATGCGTCGTGGGAACCGGGTTTATCACAGTATAAAATTATGCGGAAGAAATATTTGTTGTATCCTTAGTATCATTTCAAAAAACTAAAATGTACAGAACATGAAAAAGATAATCCCTGCATTTACATGGTTGATGTTGTTGATGGTAACGGCTGTTGCATTTGCTTCTGCGCAAACAACAGTAAATGGTTCATGGACAAAAACGGATGGAACCACCAGTACTACCTGGTTATTCCAGGACGGACATTATTCTTGCACACAATATGATATCGTAAACAAACGATTCGACTGGACCATGGGAGGTGATTATAAAGTACAAGGCGACCAATTGAACATGAAACTGTTTTTTCATACAGCCGATAAAGAAAAAGTAGGTACAGATGAAACCATGAAGTTCAGCATCAGTAACAACAAGCTGGTCATCACAAAAAATGGAACTAGCCAAACACTTGCACGTATGGATGACGGAAGTTCAGCATTGGCCGGTCATTGGCTCATTACCGGGCGTGTGGTAAACGGCAACATGCAAACCATTACACCCGGAGCAAGACGTACCATTAAGTTACTCACCGGCACACGTTTTCAATGGATCGCCATTAATGTAGAAACCAAAGAGTTTTTTGGAACAGGTGGCGGCACCTACACATTTGTAAATGGCAAATACACCGAAACCATCGAATTCTTTTCACGTGACAGTTCACGGGTAGGGGCTTCCTTAAGTTTTGATGGAAAAGTGGAAGGCAACAACTGGCATCATTCAGGCCTTAGTTCAAGAGGGGAGCCTATACACGAAATCTGGACAAAAAGCTGAGAAAACTCCGGCTTTTAAAACCACTTCGAACATTCACCCGTTATCTGAACCGCTTATGTATTTATAAACGGTTGCTGTACGTGGTATGCTTTCCACACCTATCTTTAAAAAATCAGGAAGCATCTTCCTGAATAGTTGTTCATAACAAACCATCACAGCATGAGAATTTTTTCTGTCATTCTTCTGGCAATTGTTTCTATTGCCGCACAGGCACAAGAACCTGCTCTCAAAAAAGCAAATTATGCAATGGCTGCACGTTTTGCTCCTGGCAAAATCAGTAAAATGTTATTTAGTACCAGTGTTGATCCACATTGGCTTAAACTGTCCGACCGTTTTTGGTATGTGTACGAAACACGGGAAGGAAAGAACTGGTACATTGTTGATGCCGCCAAAGGATCAAAGCGTCCTTTATTTGATAATGCAAAGCTGGCTGCAGAAATTACAAAGATTGTAAAAGACCCGTTTGATGCACAGCATTTGCCCATTGAGAGGTTGAAGTTTACGAAAGATGAAAACAGTATTCAGTTCGAAATTAAAAGTACCATCGATGAAGTAAAAAAAGATACAGCAACACGCACAGCTGCTGGCGGGAGAGGCGGTGCACAACGTCCCGGTGCTCCTGCTGCTACAGAAAAAAAGATCTTCTACTTTGAATACAATCTCAACACAGGTGTATTAACTGAGTTGAAAGATTATCAGAAACCAAAAGATCGTTTATCGTGGGCAACGTTTTCACCCGATAAAAAATACATTCTGTTCTCTAAGAAACACAACCTGTACTATATGGATAGTGCCAACTACCGTAAAGCACAGATCAAAGAAGACGATAGTACGATTGTGGAGTACCAGTTAACAACCGATGGCGTGGAAGATTACAGCTATGGCGGTGGTTTTGGTAACGAAACCAATGTAGAAAAGGAACGCAATAAAGATAAACGCAAGGGTGCGTTTGTAATGTGGAGTCCTGATGGTAAGCATTTTGCACTAACACGTAGTGATAACCGGAAAGTAAAAGATCTGTGGGTAATCAATAGTATTGCAGAACCGCGGCCTACATTGGAAACCTATAAATACCAGATGCCCGGTGAAAAGGAAGCACCCATCCGTGAATTATATCTGTTCAACTTTGAAACAAAAACAAGTAAGAAGATCGGTGTATCCGCATTCAAAGATCAGGAGATCGCTGTATGGTCCGCACCATTAAAACAAAATCAACGGGATGAAGAAAACCGTGCCACCATCTGGCATGGTACCAACGATAAGTTTTATATGACACGTACCAGTCGTGATCTGAAACGGATCGACGTTTGTGCTGTGAATGTTGCAACGGCAACTGTTACACCGGTGATTGAAGAGCGCATGAACACCTATGTGGAAACACGCCGCTTAGGTTTGGTGAACGGCGGAAAAGAAATGATCCAGTGGAGCGAAAGGGATGGCTGGGCCCATTTTTATTTGTATGATGAAAATGGCAAACTCAAAAATCAGATCACCAGCGGAGCATTCCATTGCGAAGACATTGAAAGTATTGATGAAAAGAACCGTGTACTGTATTTCACTGCAAACGGTCGTAACCCGAATGAAGATCCGTATTACCTGCATTTGTACCGCATCAACTTTGATGGTACAGGGTTAAAGCAATTAACGGAAACCAATTTCGATAACAGTGCAAGTATGGACGATAACAGCCGCTACTTCATTAACACTTATTCACGTGTGAATACAGCGCCTGTTTCATTGTTGCAGGATAACAATGGCAGAACAATCATGCAGTTGGAGAAAACAGATATGAGCGGTTTGTTTGAAGCTGGTTACAAATTCCCGGAACCATTTAAAGTAAAAGCAGCCGATGGTATTACTGATCTCTATGGTGTAATGTACAAGCCGTTTGATTTCGACAGCACCAAAACATATCCCATCATTGAGTATGTATATCCCGGCCCGCAAACTGAAGCGGTAAACAAAGCATTTGGCCGTGGCATGGATCGTGTTGATCGACTTGCACAAGTTGGGTTCATCGTTATTACAGTAGGTAACAGGGGAGGACACCCGTCACGCAGTAAATGGTACCACAACTATGGTTACGGCAACCTGCGTGATTATGGATTGGAAGATAAGAAAGCAGCGATCGAACAATTAGGCTATCGTCATAAATTCATCGATGTAAACAAAGTGGGAATTCACGGACATAGTGGTGGTGGCTTTATGAGTACCGCAGCGATGTTGGTGTATCCTGATTTCTTTAAAGTGGCAGTGAGCAGTGCCGGTAATCATGAGAATAATATTTACAATCGCTGGTGGAGTGAAAAACATCATGGTGTAAAAGAGCAGGTGAATGATAAAGGCGATACGAGCTTTATTTATTCTATTGAGCGGAATCCGCAACTGGCGAAAAACCTCAAAGGACATTTAATGCTGAGTCATGGTGATATTGATAACAATGTGCATCCTGCCAATACATTGCGTATGGCTAATGCACTCATCAAAGCCAATAAGCGTTTTGAATTGGTAGTATTGCCCGGTCAGCGTCATGGATACGGAACTATGACAGAGTATTTCTTCTGGAAGATGTGTGATTATTTCAGCCAGCATCTGTTGGGCGATAACTCACAGCCGGTAGATATGGAAGAAATGAACCGTGAAATAGAAAAAGGCGATCCTTCGAAATAAAAGGGAAACTGCAATGCAAAGCCGGTCAGCATAAAAGCTTGACCGGCTTTTTTGTGTTGGATATTTCCCCGCTCTGTAGCTGGTTGAATTCAACAAAAACAAATGACAGAAAATAGTCGGAACAGTTCAACGATTTTGATTAAATTAGTAGTCCGGGCTTTCCACCTGCGTACCCGGCCAACTACATTATGAGGACTCGAAAACATGGAAAATTCCCTGCATTTCTGGTAAGTACCCTTGCTGCTTTACTGCTATGTTTTCAAACACATGCACAATGTCCTCCGAACATTGATTTTGAAAAAGGAAATTTTGATAACTGGACGGCTTATACCGGTTCGGTATCAGCAGGTACAGGACAAAACGTGATGTCGCTTTCTCCAACCGGGGCTCTTTATGGCGGACAACATGAAGTTTTTTCAAGAGCAACACACGCATTTCAACGTGATTTTTTTGGTGACTTCCCGGTGGTATGTCCAAATGGAAGTGGCTACTCTGTAAAGTTAGGCAACACACAAGGTGGTGCGCAGGCCGAAGGTTTATCGTACGAATTCACGATTCCGGCCAATATGAATACATACTCAATTACCTATCATTACGCAGTTGTATTCGAAGGTCCCAATCATCGTGAAGCCGAGCAGCCCCGTTTGGAAATTGAAGTAACCAATGTTACCGATAATAAACTGATCGAATGTTCCTCATTTAAATTCATTCCGTTTGGTTCTGCCTTACCAGGTTTCTTTGAATCAACTAACAGGCAGGTGGAAAATACACCGGTATGGTGTAAAGACTGGACGGCTGTTACAATCAACTTAAACGGGCAGGCAGGTAAAACCATCCGCCTGTTTTTTAAAACAAGCGATTGCACATTTGTTCGTCATTTCGGATATGCGTACATCGATGTAAATACAGAATGTACCGGTGAGTTTACCGGTGCAACATTTTGCCCGGCTGATACAACTGTAAACGTTGTAGCTCCTTTTGGATTTCAAAATTACAGATGGTTCAACAGCAGCTTTACACGACAGTTAGGCAATAGTCAGAATTTAACTTTACGTCCGCCGTATCCAACCGGATCCTTGTTGGCAGTGGAAGTAACGCCGTATGATGGTTATGGATGTAAGGATACATTGTACGCCCGACTGGTAGATACATTAACATTGCCCGCCAATGCTGGAAAGGATACACTTTTTTGCGGTACCACACCCGTGCTCATTGGCGATAATGCAAAACCGGGACTCACTTATCGATGGTCGCCCACTACGGGTTTATCTGATCCCAATGTCTCCAATCCATTCGCAAGTCCATTGGTCCAAACTCAGTACGTACTAACGGTGTCGAGTGGTGGCGGCGGATGTTTTAAACAGGATACGGTATTTGTCAACTCATCGGTTCCGGATACATCAATGCGGCTGGAGGGAAAAACAGATTTTTGCAGTACCACCGGTGATAGTGCCGTGCTGGTGGCAGATGATGATATGTTTGTACAATGGTATAAAGATGGGGCGGCTATCAGCGGAGCAAGGCAACATCGTTACCGTGTGTTTACAACCGGCAGTTATTATGCAATGGTGCGCAACAGAGATGGATGTGAATTGCCGACAAGAAGTATTCAGATCAACGTTGAAGTACCAGAGCCGGGGCAAACTTATCCGGTTCTGTATACTTTTCAGAATACACCACTCACATTAAATGCCCGCAACTTCGGTGCAGAGGTGTTATGGATGCCCCCTACGTATTTGGATAATCCAACAGCACTGCGGCCCATCTTTGAAAATGGAACTGTGAATAACCAATTGTACCGGATACAGATCACATCGGCAGCGGGTTGCTTAACCATTGATACGCAGCTGGTAAAAACGATCAAAGAGATCACCATCTATGTGCCCAATGCTTTTACACCCAACAACGATCAATTGAATGATCGTGTAAACCCAATAACAGAAGGTATTAAAACACTGTATTCGTTTAAAATATTTAACCGGTGGGGACTTGAACTTTTTTCCTGGGCACCGGGTAAACCGGGATGGGATGGTACATTCAAAGGGTTACCGCAACAACCGGGTGTATATGTGTGGCAGTTCAGAGGATTAGGTATTGATGAGAAAATTTTTGAACGAAAAGGTGTGATTACATTGATACGCTGATAACTTCTGTTGCAATCATCCATTTTTATTTCCTTTCTTTTTCACAGTTGTGATGCATGCTTTTAGTATGTTTGGTTTCTTATTTTCAATTATGAAATACTATTTACTTTCTCTTGGTTTTATTCTGCTCGCAGCAGTTGGTAACGCCACTGATATTTACGCTGACACGTTGAATCGGCTCCCCGACAGTCTTCGTGCAACGGGAATGTTGGTGCAAATTCATGCACAGGAAATAAAAGTTAGAAAAGAGATCAGAGCGGGTGTACAGGTAGATGATGTACGGTTGTTTGTAGAAGCAGATAAAAAAGAGAAAGAGATCGTGTTTGCATTTCCTGCTACTGCTGTGGTTGTTGCAACGGGTATTGATGTGGAACTGGATAAACCCGGCGAATTGGAATGGGAGTACGATTTGCCAGCCAATGAAAAACTGCAGCTTTACATTGCTACGGCCAGCGATTCGGCAGCCAACTTTACACTTTACTCCGGTTATGTGTACCTGGCAAAGCAACAGCAATGGAAACTTATTGGTACCTGTAAAATAAATGGTAAGTGGGGTTTTATCAAAACAGCATCCGGCTTTACAGCCGTACGAAAAAAATATCCATTGGCATTGCAGGTGGAACAATTGTGGGCACAGCGAATCAACGGTTCGTTCAAAGAGTTTACAGTAACGGGTGCGAAAGCACCGGTGCTTGCTCCGTTTTCAAATGTTGACAGTGTAAAACAAATGGAAGCTGATGAACAACAGATATTACAAATGATAAAAGAAGGCAAGACCGACGCTGCAACAAAGGGGAATGATATTTATTACAGTATTATGAAAGAAGGTAGCGGCAGACATGTGTTGGTAACAGATACCGTGGTTGTTTTTTATAAAGGTTATTTGCTGAGCGACGGTTCTGTGTTCGATCAAACAAGAGAGAAACCAGCTACGTTTCCGTTGAATCGCCTGATCAAAGGCTGGCAGTTAGGCCTTCCGTTTTGTAAAGTAGGAGGAAAGATCAAGATTGTGATTCCGTCAGGTCTGTCGTATTCTATCCGTACCAGGGCTGCAAAAATTCCACCGAACAGTACGCTTGTGTTTGAAATTGAAGTGGTAGATGTAAAATAAAGAGGCATTATTGAATGAAAGCAGCAACTGTACAGGAAATTAAACAGGAGTTAATAAACCTGCCCCAAACGAAAGTTACGGAGCTGTGTTTGCGTTTGGCACGTTTTAAAAAGGAGAACAAAGAACTGCTTACTTATTTGTTATTTGAAGCTGATGATACAGCACTATACATCAAACATGTGAATGAAGAAGTTGATGAGTTGTTTGAAGAGATCAATAAGAGCAATGTGTATTTCATTAAAAAGACGCTCCGAAAAATTGCAAGAACGGCAGCCAAATACATTCGTTATAGCGGAAGCGAAACAGTAGAAACAGAAGTATTGATTCATTTATGCACACGTATCAAAGAACTTGGAAGTGCAATCAACAGTAATACCATCATCAGTAATATTTACAAAGCCCAGTTGAAGAAAATTGAAAAAGCCATTGCTGCCATGCATGAGGATCTGCAATACGATTATGTGAAGCAGGTGAAACGCCTGTAATACAATAGCACAAAGCACGCAAAGCAATCACAAAGTTCACAGTTTGGGTAACAGCATACATAGGCTTAGCCTGTCAGGTCTTAGATCACTCACAACTCATAACTCACCACTCACTCTTCTTACAACTCAAACTCCCAAACGGTTCTGTAGTTTCCGTGCTGCTCCACATAGATTAAGAATGCATTGTAGAATGCATCTGCACCAATGGTAGCACTATCACCAATTACATAGAGTTGTTCTTTCGCTCTCGTCATCGCAACATTCATCCGCCGGTAATCTTTTAAAAAGCCAATATCGCCTTCGTCGTTGCTTCTTACCAACGAAAGAATGACGGTTTCTTTTTCCTGTCCCTGGAAACTGTCGATGGTGCTGATGCGTAATTGCTTTGGCAGCAGTTCTTTTGCAGCACTCACCTGTCCTGCATACGGTGAAATAAAAGCAGTGCTCTGTGGTTCCAGTGCTTCTGTTTCGATGATCTTTTGTACAATACGCAGCTCTCCTTCATTTTGCAAACTGCTTCCATCCGGTCCGTGCGTTTCATTGTAACCAGATCCGGCTGTATCAATAAACGTAAGATGCACACCTGTGTTTTGTAAATGCTCCGCTGTAAGTAACAGGTTGGTATAAAAATAATGACTGCTGAAACCTGCAATCGACTCACGCATCCGGTATTGTGTATTCAACAGGATAACAGTCTTTACTTTGTTGATAGCCCGTTCTAAAATCGATTCATTGAAACCAAGCACGGCCGCTTCACGACTCAATACAGTGGGCGGTAATTGCCAATGATCGCCTGCCAGTACAATTTTATCGGCCAATGGAAATATGCACCAGGCCAGCGGCTCCATACATTGGCCTGCTTCATCTATCACCAATGTTTTAAAATGCAGATGGTTGATGCCTGCATCATACAAACCAATGGGCGTACCGGCAATAACTGTTGCTTCTGCAAATAATTTTTCTTCATTGTAGGCCTGCAGTTTTTTAATTTCTGTACGAATGTTTTTTACTTCTTTAAATAACAGGCTACGCTGTTCACGTTCGGCCTTGCCAAAACTGCGTTTGTATTTCAACGCCATTTTGCGAAACTCTTCGGCTCTTATTTTTAATTGTTTGATCTCTTTGTTGGCATTGCTTGTTTTCAGTTTTCCTTCCGGTGTATGTGCAAAAATCTGTTCATCGGCTTTGCTGCTGTTACCCACACGCAACAAGTTGACGCCCTGCTGAATCAATCCTTTTGCCAAATGGTCCACTGCAGTATTGCTGGGTGCTGCCACTACCACTTTTTCACCCGCTTTTACTAATTGAACAATTGCTTCGATGAGGGTTGTTGTTTTTCCTGTACCCGGCGGACCATGTACAATACAGATATTTTCGTTTTGTACAACTGCAGCTACTGCCTGCTGCTGACTTGTATTGAGATGTTTATTCCTGAATTCAATGGAAGAAGGCAGGACAGGTACAGGATCTGCAACAACACTAGATGTTGCATGCAGTTGTTCAAACAGTTGAAAAAGCGGTTGGTTATGTTCTAAACCCTGCATCACTTTTTTCATGATGCTGCTGGTGCGTGTATCGGGGGCTAATTTGATACCAACGCCATCCTCTTCGATCCAATCAGGAAAATCAGGCGCAAACAATCGGAACTCACCATTTTTCCCATCAAGATTCATCAATACGCCTTTCACCGGATCTTCACCGGTAATAAAACATTCAATCGCTGCTCCGTCACGAAATAGATTTGTCTCTGGCGGAAAACTGAGTTTAAATGTGATCTCCGGATAATCTGCATATCCGAAATTTTTACGGGTAACAATAATCGGATGCAAGGCCAGCCCTTCGGCTTTCAGTTGTTTTAACGAATGTGTTTGATCGAATTTGTAACGGTTGGCCTGTTCTTTTTCTTCTAAATCAATACACGTTAAGAGTGTTTGGATATATGGATGCATGCGGCAAATTAGTAAGGATTTTTCGAGGGGTTCATTCTGGTATCATACATATTCAGGATAATGATATGAGTATTTGTCACTTTATAGTAAACCTTATTGTGTTTAGTAGTCAGGACGGCTCTTATATTTTTTATTTTTGAAGAGGGAGCCCCAATATAAGGCTGTTTGGAAAGTTGATATAGTCTTCGTTCAACTTTCTGTAGAAAGGTATTTGCAATTTCGAGCGCCATTTTTCTGTAGCTTTTTTAAACTCTTCAAGCGTAACTGTATCTTTTAAGTCATCTTCCGTCGCCAACATCTCCAGCTCTTTTAGTTGTTTGCTGCTTAACTGATCTGTAATATCATTATTTGTTGTGTTCCCATAAAAAACCAAGTCTTCTTTCAAAAGCGAAAGAAGCTCTTCATTATCTGTGTTTTCGATTAGTGCAAGCAGTTCTTTTTTTAATTCTTTTGCTCCCATAAAAGGCGTTTCAATAAAGTTACTTTTTATTTCTCTAAAAGTATTTCGGAGTTTATATAAACAATCCCCACTCGTCTTCAAACTCATCTTTTTCAAATGTACTTACCCAATGCCTGAACAATTCTCGAAACTTATCGATCTCGTCCCGGATCACCTGGCGGTATTCTGCACTCATTAAGCCATCGGCGAGTAGCCCATTGGTTGAAATTTTAATATACTGTGCATTCTTACGTATGATCGAAGCATTTTCCATGCGGATGATATACATACCTGATTCTGAACTTCTGATCTTCACCGCTACTTCAAACGCATCGCCCAGCAGTGTGCCTTTAAATTCTTCAATGTATTCTTTATCAAACAGGCCATGTTCTTTCGCTTCTTCCAGCGAATCGAGCCCGGCACGCAACACTGTCATCACCTCATTCCATTGCGCATACATCGCCTTGCATGCTTCCTTTGTTGGGTTTGGTTTCCAGCTTTCACCTTCATTTTCATCATCATCAAATTCATCATCATCCCAAGGAGGCAGTTCGTGAAAATCGTCGTTTCTCATTGTTGATTTTTTTGGTTGCTTGTTGTAAAGATAGTCACTCAGGTAAAAACATGTATCACGAAGTAACATCTTTGCAATTCGTCGATTTTAACAATTCATCCATCACTTTTTTTTAAACAGGTGAACGTCATCTTCTACTTTTACTGAAACAGTTGTGTATGAAGTCTATCTTTTTGTTGCCTGCTATTTTGAGTGTAAGTTTTGTTTGCGCTCAGGAAGTACCGCAGCTTTTTGCACCGGGCATTATTTCAACAGGTGGCGATTTTGGATTAACTATTTCGCCTGATTCAAAAACGGCTTTCTGGGTGCGTTCAAACGGAGGAAGGGATACGCTTATCATTTTTCAGTCAGAAAAGCGAAATGGTAAATGGCAAAAGCCCGTTGTTGCAAATTTTTCTACACGAACTGCAGCATGGAAAGATATCGATCCCATGTTTACTCCCGATGGGAAAACCGTGTTGTTTCAATCGAACAGACCAGTGCCGGGTAAACCCGAACGGAAAGGTTTTGACATCTGGGTTTCGCAATTAACAAAAGATGGATGGAGTAATGCTGTGCATTTGGGAAATGTGATCAATACCGATTCGTCTGAGTCGTATGCGTCGGCAACAAAAAAAGGGGATGTATATTTCATGAAGAACGATGAAGTTGGTAATGGCTCATCGGATATTTATGTGTCGAAATTTGTAAGCGGCGCATATCAAACTCCTGTCAACATTGGTGCACCTGTTAATACCACAGCAAGGGAATCGAATCCCTTTATTTCAGTGAACGGCGATTACATTGTTTATTTTTCCAGCGATTCCAAAGGCTTAGGCGAAGTGGATCTCTACATCAGCTTCTATCAAAATGGCAAATGGAGTACTCCAAAAAATCTTGGATTACCCATTAACTCTGCAGATGCAGAGTTTTGTCCTTTTGTTCATGAAAAGGAAAAGCGGATTTATTTTTCACGACAGAAAAAGATCGATGGTTCAAATCGGTTTCATGAAGAACTGTATTGGTTCCCGTTTGATGTAAACAACTATCGTTGATAAAAGAAACCGTTAACTCAACAACCACAGCCTGTAACTAAGTTGCAGGCTGTTATCGTTTTTTAAAGCTTTTAGTTTTACAGCATGAATCAAATGAGGATATTATCCTCATTGCATCATTAACCTAAACGTAAAACTATTTACAATGAAAGCAATTTATGGATCACTTATTTGCCTCTTGTTCGTTACACACAACTACGCACATGGTATTCAACCCGACAGTTCCGGTAAAGGAAGTACCAAAGGGAAAGTAGAATATGGCTGGAAAGTTGAAGCGGGAGAATCATTCTCAACTATGTCAGTATCTGATCTTTCAGCACGAACTACAATCACTCCTAAGTTGTCCTTCCTCGGCGGAGTATCATTTGTGGCGGATGATTTTCGAATCGGCCGGTTTGTAATCAGTGCACAATATCAGCAGGCCGGCATGCATGTTTCAACCAAAGATGTGGCGGCAAGCAGCGGCAACGTTTCGTTACACTATCTGAAGATTCCTTTTCAGTATCAGTTTTACATCAGCCGCTCAAAGCGTTTGTTTGCAGGCGGCGGCGGTTATATTGCAGCACTGGTATCACACAGCTCTGAGCAATTCAGTTTGAATTACGAGGAAATAAAAAATCATGATGCAGGTGCAATACTCACCATAGGTTTTCGCCTCACTCCACGATTTATACTGGAAGGAGGTGTGCAAAAAGGACTGGTAAATATTGATGTATCGGAGGCCCGCCGTACATCACGAAACGGAATGGCTATTTTGATGCTGAGTTATACGTTGGGATCTTCTTCATCGGGTCATATAAAACAAGCAAAGCTCACCTGTCGTAAGGCTGGCGGTACCCAAGACTACTGATCAACATATTTTTTTGCAGGTTTCTGGTTTTCAAGGGCAGGTTTTCCTGCCTTTCTTTTTTACACGAATCAAACACTTCGCAAACAGCCCCTCAAATTGTCGCTGTTGCACCGTTTGTTTTTTGAACAATGCTTTTAAGTTTGTCCTGTTCAACAACCAAAAACAAATCATCATGCAAAAGATCACTCCCTTTTTATGGTTCGACAATAATGCAGAAGAAGCCATGAGTTTTTATCTCTCCATTTTTAAAAATTCTAAGAAGATTGCTGTTATGCCAGGTCCCGGTGGTAAAATAATGGGCGTAACCTTTGAGCTGGAAGGCCTCGAATACAAAGCCATTAATGCAGGGCCACGATTCAAATTCAACGAATCAATTTCATTCTTTGTAAATGCAGATACACAGGAAGAGATCGATTATTACTGGAACAGCTTAACAGAAAATGGTGGCGAAGAAAGTATGTGTGGCTGGCTGAAGGACCGGTTTGGTTTAAGCTGGCAGATCATTCCTTCTGTGTTAGGTGAGTTGCTTGGTCATCCCGATCGGGAAAAAGCAAACCGTGCCATGCAGGCCATGTTGCAAATGAAAAAGATCATCATTGCTGATCTGGAAAAAGCTGCTCAATAATTTTTTGTAGATTACGAGTTCAACCTAAACCATTCATCATGCCTGCAACAACCAACTGGTCCGAAGCTTTGAAGCCATTGCTTAAAAAATACAAAGGCAAACAACATCCGCTCGACTATAAAAATACCTATCAACTGTTGGTAATGGTGGTATTGTCCGCACATGATTCCGATCGCAACATCAACAGTCTTGCTCCAAAATTATTCGAAGCCTATCCCAATATGCAATCGCTGACGAAGGCAACTGAAGAAACTTTGTTCCCTTTCATCAGCAAAGTGCGCAACTTTGGTAACAAAGCAAAATGGTTAACAGGGATTGCGCAACAAGTAAAAAAAGATGCAGCTATACCTTTAACCTTGGATGAGTTGGTTGCATTACCCGGCATTGGTCGTAAATCGGCTTGTGTAATATTAAGAGAAAGTGGTAAACCGGCAGAAGGTGTAATTGTTGATTTGCATGTGGTGCGTGTGGCACCAAGGCTGGGCATTGCAACCGGTACCGATCCCAAGAAAATTGAAAAGCAGATCATGGAAGCATTGCCACAAAAGGATTGGGATGCCGGAATGGCAATGTCATTTTTAGGACGAGAGATTTGTCGTCCCAAGCCGAATTGTGAAAAGTGTTTGATGAATACAATGTGCCAGTATTACAAAGCCAATAGTTAACAATATTCGAAGTGAACTTTTTACTGATGTAACGAAGTTGTGATTCAAAATACAAGGAGTTGATCAGTCAACTCCTTGTATAAATGCTAAATCAGAAATTTGGCTCATCAGCACTTGGTCCGTAGCTCCCCGGAATTGGAATATCTAACAGACGGAGATATACACCTAACTGCGCACGGTGATGTACCACCTGGCAAAAACATTGACGCAAAAAATCACGTTTTAGATCATCCACATAAATAGTATCTCCATTCCGCATTACCCATCGTTCAGTTAGGTTTTCTTCTGTTGCTTTTCTTAATGCATGCGTTCCTTCTGTGAGCGACTTTTCAAAATACTGAAGTAATTCCTGCTCATTTGAAATAGGCACTGGCTGGTAAGGATTGGCAGCAAAGTCAAGCTCTTTTGTGTTGAGAACAAGCTGAATCCAGGATGGGATTTCAGCTACATGCGTGGCCAGTTGTTTCAGCGTCATACTCTTTTGATGGGGTTGCCAATGAAAAAGATCGGCCGGCACACGTTCCAGCATTTTACGGGTTGTTACTGCTTCTTGTTTCAGTTCGTTGAGAAATGATTCGGTAAATGTCATGATGTTTTGATTTTTGAAGTACAAAACAACAATCACACACTGACAACCCTATGGCAGTGTGTTTTCGGACTGAAAAAATTAATAATTTACCGGTAACTGCTTCATGAATTCAGAAATGCTTACATGGTCTTTTTTCTGAAACGGATCATTCGTGATGTGAAGTTGTTTGATACGCTGGATTTTGAAATCACGATAATCTTTACGCAAATAGCACCAGCCAATCAGGTGCCAACTGAATGCATAATAAATGAGACCGATGGGTTCCAACTTCCGTTTTGTTGCTTCTTCTTTAGCATTGGTGTAGTCGATGGTAATAACCGTTTGATTGGTAATGGCAGCCTGCAACTGGGAAAGGTATTCGAAATTTAACAGCAGGTTGGGATGCATCTGCATGCGGATACTGTTATCCAGCACATCGAGTTTTTCTTTTTGCGTGGAGCGAAGAACAGCTTTTACTTTATGTAATGCAGATGAGTAATGCTTCTGGATCGATTTATCAGCAAAACCATACACCAGCGATTCCGTAAGCAACAATGCATTTGCTTCTTCACTGCTGAACGCAACCGGCGGCAGAAAATAACCCTGCACCACAAAATAACCCCGGTTCGGCTCAAAGCTTACCGGTATGCCCAGCTCCACCAGGGCTTTTACATCACGGTAAACAGTACGTACGCTGATATTGTATTTATCAGCGATCTTTTCTGCAGGCACATATTTTTTCGATTGCAGCAGCGTAACAATTCCTAAAAGTCGATCCATCCGGTTCATACGGTAAAGTAAATGGATTTTTCAATTGCCTGAAATAATCAATCGCCTTTGTTGTATAACAGGAAAATGAGTTTATTTACGGTATGAAACATCTGTTATTATTACACGGTGCCATTGGTGCAAAAGAGCAACTGCAACCAATAGCTGATTTGTTGGAGAATGATTTTGTGATTCATACCATCAACTTCAGTGGACATGGCGGAAAACCTTTCGCAGCAGAACCTTTTTCTATACAGGCATTTGCCAATGAAGTTGAAACATATCTTTCAACACAACAGATCCGACGGGTAGCTGTATTTGGTTACAGCATGGGTGGTTATGTGGCGTTGTATCTTGCAAAACAACGACCGGATTTATTCAGTGAAGTAGTGACGCTTGCTACAAAATTTCATTGGGATGAAACAATCGCTGCAAAAGAATCAGGTATGCTGAATGCTGAAGTGATTGCAGAAAAACTTCCAGCCTTTGCTGAGGAGTTGCAACAACGGCATCAGCCAAACGACTGGAAACTGGTGCTGGAAAAAACAAAGACAATGCTCCTGCAAATAGGAAACAAGAATGCGCTTCAGTTAAGTGAGTATACTTCCATCAGTACACCGGTGCTTTTGTTATTGGGTGATAATGATAAGATGGTTACGAAAGAGGAAACAGAAGCTGTTTATAATGTTTTGCCCAACAGCCGTTTTCAACTATTGGTACAAACAGCTCATCCAATCGAAAAAGTAAATGCTGCTGTGCTGGCTGATATTATTCGTGAATTTTGTAAAGAAGAAAATAAACTATGATCAGAATTGCAACAGAAAAAGATTATCCTGTTTTAATGGATGTTTGGGAGCAATCCGTGCGGGCCACTCATCATTTTTTGCCAGAAGATTATTTACAGGAAATAAAATTGATGCTGCCTGCCATCTTTCCATCTGTGCCGGTGTACGTCTACGAAGATGATACAAATAACATAGTTGGCTTTACAGGTGTAGCCGATGGAAAAATTGAAATGCTCTTTCTTCATCCCGATGCAAGAGGAAAGGGGATCGGTAAAATTTTATTGCATTATGCCACGCACATTATTGGGGCACATGAGCTGGACGTAAATGAACAAAATGAGCAGGCCGTTGCATTTTATCAACACATGGGTTTTGAAGTGGCAGAACGCAAGGAAACAGATGGACTGGGCCGGCCGTTTCCTTTGCTCAGGATGAAATACAAGCATTGAAATACATCTTATCCTCTTTTTGTTTTGATGGAATCTTGGTTTAGCTTAGCTTTCATTCTGTGAGATTAATAAAATGAGTATTCAGCCGCCCGATATCAGAATAGTTCAGGTAACACGCTATGTAACGCCTTTGCGTGAGGGCGGGTCCTTACCTGCTATTGCCGAAGCCGATGATGGGTTTTTGTATGTGTTGAAGTTTCGTGGGGCAGGGCAGGGAGCAAAAGCCTTGATCGCTGATTTGATTGGTGCTGAACTGGCAAGAGCAATTGGCTTACATGTTCCTGAGCTTGTGTTTGCTGAACTGGATGAAGCTTTTGGCCGTATGGAGCCCGATGAAGAAATTCAGGATCTGTTGCGTGCAAGCGAAGGCTTGAATCTTGGTCTGCATTATTTATCCAGTGCTATCACGTATGATCCTGCTGTTGCAAAAGTTGATGCTGCTACTGCCTCAAAGATCGTTTGGTTGGATGCGTTGTTAATGAATGTTGATCGAACAGCACGCAATACAAATATGCTTACCTGGCGAAATAATCTGTGGATGATCGATCACGGTGCTTCCTTATATTTTCATCATTCCGGTTATCAGTGGGAGGAGCAGGCCTTGCGCCCCTTTGTGCAGATCAAAGATCATGTACTGTTACAGCAGGCCACATTGTTGAAAGAAACCGATGTATTGCTCAAGCAAGTATTGATTCCTGAAAAAATAAGGGCCATTGTTTCTATTTTGCCCGATGCCTGGTTGAACGATGGAGAAGGAAAACTTTCCGCTGAAGAAATAAGAAAAGTTTACGATCAGTTTCTTACAACAAGAATAACGCATTCATCCAATTTTGTAAACGAAGCCATCCATGCAGGAAAAATTCACATTTGAGTATGCCATTATACGTGTAGTGCCACGTGTGGAACGGGAAGAATTCCTGAATGTGGGTGTAATTGTATTCTGCAAACGTCCTGCATTTCTGGCAATGAAATATGTGTTGGATGAAACACGAATTTTATCGCTTTATCCTAAGGCAGATATTGAAGATATACGTCAGCACCTGGAAGCATTTGAACAGATCAGTAAAGGAAATAAAGAGGCTGGTCCTATTGCATTACTCGATCATGCAGCAAGGTTTCGCTGGCTCACAGCCAAACGAAGTACCGTTGTACAAACATCAGCCGTTCATCCGGGTATATGCCAGGATGCAGAAAAAACAGTAGAGAAGTTGCTGGAACAATTAGTGGTAAGTTAAACCAAACACAATGATCGTTGTAAAAGGAAAGACCGTGGATGAGCAAACTCGTTGCACCCATTATCATTCTCCGCTGGATGTTATCGCCATAAAGTTTAAATGTTGTGATACCTTTTATCCCTGCTTTTACTGCCATGAAGAAACGGCTGGGCACGCTGCTGAAGTGTGGAGTAAAAATGAATTTGAAACCAAAGCTATTCTATGCGGTGTTTGCCAAGAGGAAATGACAATCGCTGCATATTTCAACAGCCGGTACCAATGCCCTTCTTGCCAGGCTGCGTTCAACCCCAAATGCAGCAATCACAATCATTTGTATTTTGAGATATAGTTTTTTTGTTACTTTTTAGTGTGTTGAATCTCCCCAAAAAACGGATAAGCTGATTGTTTTCGCTGTTGAACAATGGATGATAATCAGTTTCAATTCTAATGTTGGTCATTCCCTGCGTTTCTCAAATACAGGAATTTTATACCCGTTATTCAACACACATTCTTTAACGATTTAATGTACGAAATATGAAATAACCATTAAAAATTAGCTGCCCAATTTTAAAGTAACGGGCACGATAATTTTTAATGGTTATACTATATGACAAAAAACAATAAAAATGAACATATGAAAAAAGAGTATTGGATCAACGTAAAACACGTTGATAACAGGCTGGTTATTTTCCTTAATGGCGAAACAGTTTGGGACAGTGGTATTATACATGATGATCCTGAATTGAACCAGTTCATCAACATCACCGATGCATTAAATGAGCATCCGGAATACACCAGCGAATTGATCTTTG
The DNA here is from genome assembly GCA_023428755.1 of Bacteroidota bacterium. Taxonomy (GTDB): domain Bacteria; phylum Bacteroidota; class Bacteroidia; order Chitinophagales; family Chitinophagaceae; genus Lacibacter. The sequence continues at coordinate 125,424 of JAEYWX010000027.1, read as the reverse complement.
AAGGATTCAACGATACCTACACGTCACATGGAGCAGGCGATGAACTCAATCCCTGGCATTTTCAATACCGCATCTTCTCTAAAACCGTAGACGAGAACGGACGGGTGATCAAAGAAAAAGAGTTGATCCGGCCATATAATGAACGCCACTTATCAAACCCCAACATCAAAGCAATTGATAACTGTTATCAGTTATCGTTGAAAGAAGATGAGTTTAAAGTGGTTTCACATTCGTTGGCGCAACGGTTTTATCAGTAAGCAATAATTGTGACCTGCATTTCAATTCCGGTTCCTTTACTTGCCATATTCCTGTTATGTTCTATTTTCGGGCATGGCTTTTTTAGAAGTAAAGGAACTGTTTAAGAAGGAAGGCGATACCGATGCAGTGAATGGCATCAGTTTCACGCAACAGCCATTTCAAAAAATTGGCATTGCCGGCGAAACAGGATCAGGCAAAACAACTTTACTGAAAATGATCGCCGGGTTTGTACAACCCGATGCCGGTGAAGTATATTTCAAAAATGAAAAAGTACCCGGCCCGTTTGATCAATTGATTCCGGGCCATCCGGGTATTGGTTATTTATCCCAGCATTTTGAACTACGCAATAATTACTGGGTCAATGATTTTTTAGAAATGGCGAACAAGCTTACCGAAGAGGAAGCAACTCGTATTTATGCCGTTTGCGAAATTGAACATTTACTCAAGCGACGTACCCATCAACTTTCCGGTGGCGAAAAGCAACGGATTGCATTGGCACGGTTGCTTACCGGTTCTCCCCAATTATTAATTCTCGATGAGCCTTTTTCGAATCTTGATATACTTCATAAACGAACAATGAAGCAGGTGATTGAAAATCTTGGTGATCAGTTAGGGATAACCTGCATCATGGTTTCGCATGAACCTGCTGATCTGCTTGCCTGGGCCGATGAATTAATATTAATAAAAGATGGGTGCATTGTACAGCAAGGCACGCCTCATCAAGTGTATACACAACCGGTGAATGAATACGCTGCCGGTTTATTGGGAGAATATAATTTGGTTGATGCTGCGGTTTTACATCAACCCGATGCACAAGGAAAAAAACTGTTTTTACGTCCTGATCAGTTTCATACTGGTTCACCGGAAGAGCATTCGTACAAAGGAGTAATTGAAGCAATACACTACAGAGGTGCATATTCCTTACTGGAAGTTCTATTTCTGCAGCAACGATTTTTTATGCTGCACAACAGGCAAACGTTTCAAAAAGGGGATCCACTTTATTTTAGTATTGTTACAGACGTTAATTGGTACATCTAAATCGAATCGCAACTGAAATTGAAAAAGGCATTGCTTACACAATGCCTTTTTGTATACTGTTAAAATGCAGTAAATCAGTTTGCCTGTTTCACATTTACAGCACTGGCACCTTTTGCTGTCATTTCAACTTCAAAACTTACTTTGTTATTTTCTTTGATAGCTTCTTTCAATCCGTTCACATGCACAAACACACTTTCCTGTGTTTCCAGGTCTTTAATAAAACCATAGCCCTTTGATTCGTTGAAGAAGGTTACAATTCCTGTTCGGATGAGATCAGCAGGATCGGTAGGTAACTGCTTGGGCACACCAATTTCAATATCTTCCAATCGCACTTTTTTTACCCTGCTCAAATCCGGTGGAGTAGCAGAGATGTTTCCATTCTCATCCACATACGCCAGCATATCGTTCAGGTCTTTGCTTTTTGGCGCATCTTTCCGCTCTTGCTTACGCTCAGCTTTGTCTTTTTTTGTTTGTTGTTTTTTCTTTTCTCTTTCTTTTTTGTTCCAGGTATCAGCCATGCACGATAAATAATTAAAGATGAACTTCCGTTTTAGCGGAAAAAATAAAATGAATTTTCTGAGGGAGAAATGTAAGTAGCTTCTTCAGATATGGTTAAAGGTACGCTTTTCTGTTTTGATACCCATACAGTGTGCAAAATCTGTAGGTAAACAACCGTGTACAAGGCGGTAAACTGTTAAGATTGAGCGGAATGAATGCAGTATCTGAAAATAAAAACCGCCGTTCGCCCAAAAAAGGGTAGCTTTGTGGCTCTTATAGTTATTTCTTCCTGTTTGTGAAGCAGTGCCCTCCTCAAATATGTGATGTTTTAACCTAAGGCAGATAATGTATCAAATACCCGTTTGATAGCCTTATCACATTATTCAATTAAAAAAATAAGTTCGTGTCATTTAACAATTTACAGCTCATTGAGCCTGTACTACAGGCCTTGAGCAAAGAAGGGTATACCACGCCCACACCTATTCAAGCGCAGGCAATTCCTGCTATTTTACAACAACGTGATCTGCTTGGCTGTGCTCAAACGGGCACAGGAAAAACAGCAGCGTTTACCATTCCGGTTCTCCAGCTGATGCACCAGTATCAGCAGAATAACCAGGCAAAAGGACATCACCTGCAAACACTTATTCTTACACCTACACGTGAGTTGGCAATTCAGATAGGTGACAGCATCAGCTCGTATGGTCATTTTTTAAAGATCCGTCATCATGTGATCTTTGGAGGTGTGCCGCAATACAGCCAGGTGCAGGCCATTAAACGTGGTGTAGATATACTCGTTGCTACACCCGGTCGCTTACTGGATCTGATGCAACAGGGGCATATCAGTTTAAATCAAATCCAGTTCTTTGTATTGGATGAAGCCGATCGTATGCTGGATATGGGTTTTGTGCATGATGTAAAACGCATCATTGCCAAATTACCGGCCAAGCGTCAAACATTATTTTTCTCTGCTACCATGCCGCCGGAAATTCAACAGCTGGCCAATATGTTGCTCAACAATCCCGTAAAAGTGGAAGTAACACCTGTTTCTTCTACGGTTGAAATTATTCAGCAGTCGGTTTATTTTGTTGAGAAGCATAACAAGCAACCGTTGCTGGTACAATTGCTCAAAGATGAAAGCATTGAATCATTGCTTGTGTTTACGCAAATGAAACATGCAGCCGATAAGCTGGCACGCAGTTTAAACAATGCAGGCATTCGTACCGAAGCAATTCATGGAAATAAGTCGCAGAACGCACGACAGAATGCATTGGAAAATTTCAAGAAACGCAAAACAAGAGTATTAGTGGCAACCGATATTGCTGCACGTGGTATTGATATTGATGAGTTAACACATGTACTCAACTATGAATTGCCAAATGTTCCTGAAACCTATGTACACCGCATTGGTCGTACAGGAAGGGCAGGAGCCAGCGGCAGTGCCATTTCATTTTGTGATTGGGGTGAGAAAACATTTCTCAGCGATATTCAGAAACTGATCAAAAAACAGATCCCTGTTGTAAAAGGTCATACATACGATATCAGTTCCATGCACAGTGCGCCGATTCCGGCAACACCTGCTGCTACTACTTCCAATTCGTTTGGCGGTGCAGGCCGTGGAAGACGTTACGGGAAAGCATTTTCACAACGTTAATAAACCGTTCGATCAGTAGCGGTAGCAAACAGCATTGATGTTCATACCCGCACCTACTGATGCAAACAGAATTACATCACCGGCTTCCAGCCGGTGTTTTTTTATTTCGCCTTTGCGAACTAAATCAAGCAGGGTAGGAACAGTAGCAACAGAACTGTTGCCCAGCCAATGAATACTCATGGGCATAATATCTTCAGGCGGTTCTGCAATATTGTAAAGTTTATACAACCGTTTAATGATGCCTTCATCCATTTTTTCATTGGCCTGGTGGATGAATACTTTTTTCAACTGCCCGATTGTAACACCACTTTTATCGAGGCAATCCTTCATGGCAGCAGGCACATGTTTCATTGCATATTCATACACTTTCCGTCCTTTCATTTTTATAAAGCGGACACGGGGATCGCTGCCCGGATAAAACGATGCTCCCATATTGATATAATCCACTTCTTCAAGCGAATGTGTTTGAACAGCTGTACTTAAAATGCCTGCTCCCTATTCTCCTGTTTCCTTGAATTCAAGAACAGCAGCACCGGCACCATCGCTGAAGATCATACTGTCACGATCGTACACATCAATTACACGTGATAATGTTTCAGCACCCACTACCAAAATCTTTTTTGCAATACCTGCTTTAAAAAAAGCATCGGCATGGATAACTCCCTGTAACCAGCCGGGGCAGCCAAACAGCAGATCATAAGCCACACAGTTTGGATTTGTAATGCCAAGTTTGTGTTTCACCGCACTTGCCAGCGAAGGCACCGCATCTGTTTGAATGGTGTGTTTTATTACATTGCCAAAGTTGTCGGCAACAATCACCTGGTCAATTGTTTCCGGATCAACAGCACTGTCTTCAATTGCTTTTTTGGCTGCTTCAAATCCAATGGTAGATGTAGTTAGTGCATCGGGTGCATAACGTCGTTCCTGTATGCCGGTGATCTCTTCAAATTTCTGCACCACTTCTGCAGGGGCAGTGGTTAATGGTAAATGATCTTCCGAATAAAATAAATGCTGTGCAAAATCTGTATTGGTTTGTACAACGGGCGGAATATAAGAACCTGTACCTGTAATGACGGAGCGGAGCATATCGTTCACTTTAGTTAAAAAAAAAGCTGTTTACACACAGGGTGCAAACAGCAGGTATAGATACGTTTTATGGTTTGATAGCGGTTCTGTGTTACATCCATGCTTATTCTGCATGTGCAATAGCAGTTGTTTCATCTGCAATAACAGCATCAGTATCGGCTGCTACCGGCTCTTTCGCCAGCAGATGATTTTTGATGGTAAGGGTAAAATCATTGGTCATTGAAAACTCAAGATGCTGATCAAGAATATACCTTCTTACCGCAGGGTCTTCCTGTAATAACACGGCAAACTCTTTTGCAAAAGGAGAATGCTTTGATTGTGAAGAGATCCTTGCTTCAATAAGCTCCAGTTTGGAGAAGCTGTATTTTGTTTTTCGTCCACCAGATGCCCGTTCAAAATCAGTGTGATTCATTTTGAGCACCTGTTCACCTTGTGTTGATCGCTTGATCAGAATAAAGATCACAGGTAAATACTTCTTCCAGGTTTGTGTAAACATATATCGGGGTTTAAATAATCGTATTGCTCGTTTGAGACAGACCGTTAGTTCGATTCACTCAAACGTGTAAACTCAGCACCATTGAAAATGCGTGCCAGGCTATTGTCTTTGGTACGTTGCCACTCTTCCAGTTTGGCAATAGATACAATGCGCCAGAAATTTTTGATCTTCAGCTCTTCATAATCATTTGTGCGGATAAACACACCTTTCACGGTATCACGCTGTTTAAAGTGGATGTTCACTTTTGCATTGTTCTGTACTTTGGTTTCAATGAACTTTTCAATCATATCATTTGTCATGCTGTAAAAATTTGTTGAATAATAGATATATCTGCATTGTTGAAAATTACCAGCGGCTGCTGCGGGGCTTTTCTTCACGTGGTCTTGCTTCCACAACTTTCATGGCACGGCCATCATTGGTTGTTCCGTTCAATTCATCAACTGCTTTTTGTGCTGCCGCATCATCGGGCATTTCAACAAAACCAAAACCTCTGCTCTGGTTGGTGAATTTATCAGTAATCACCTTTGCTGATGAAACTTCTCCGTAAGTAGCAAACATCTGTTTTAAGTCTGCATCCTGTACGTTAAAACTCAAATTGGAAACATAAATGTTCATGGCGTATAAATATTAAAATGAAAAAACCTGGCAGAATACTGGTGTAAAAGAAAAATGCGGGGGACGAAATGATTATTCGCTTACAAGAGTAATTCAATTCAAAGACGTGTAAAGGTAAGCTTTCCCGGCCGCAATTGCCGATTTATTTTACTGCTGCTGCTATACAGCTCATTTACAACAGGCTGCTTATATTTAAGCATAAATGAATTTTTATGCAGCAACGTATTGCACAACTGGCTTTGGTAGTAAAGGATTATGATGAGGCCATTGATTTTTACCGTGATAAATTACAGTTTCGGTTGGTAGAAGATACAGTTTTAAGTGAAACCAAACGATGGGTGCTGATGGCTCCTCCGGGCAGTAGTAATACCTGTTTATTATTGGCCAAGGCAGCCAATGATGAGCAGCGAAGCCGCATTGGCAATCAAACAGGTGGCCGGGTGTTCCTGTTTCTGTATACCGATGATTTTTATCGTGATTATAAGCGGATGGTAGCAGAAGGTATCCACTTTGTACGTGGACCCGTTGCTGAACCTTATGGCACAGTTGGGGTGTTTGAAGATTTGTACGGAAACTTATGGGACATGATTGAGCCCAAGGAGAACTGATCTGAAGCCATTATGATGCGTATCCCCTCCTTGGAGAGCCTGCTCCGCTTTACGGAGGGCTTCAAGAGTTTACACGTACAACATGATCAATAGGGGTGGGTAACAAAACAACTCATACCAGTGCCAGCACATCTTTGATTGATGGAAATGTTTGCTGCATGTAAGCTGCAAGATCTTTTTTCTTCACCCACTTCAGTTCAGAGATATCTTCTTCCGTTTGTGGTTTTATGTTTTGCACACCTTTTACCTTCATTCTGTACCAGTGCGAATCTTTCAGAATGTGCTTGCCAAATTCATCGTAGGTATGATAGGTAATGGTGAGTAACTTTTTCAGTTCCGGCTTTTGTAAGCCGGTTTCTTCTTCCACCTCACGTACTGCACATCGCTCAATTGTTTCTCCCGGGTCTAGCTTGCCTTTTGGCAGATCCCATTTGCCACGGCGAAGAATTAACAGATATTCTCCTTTTTCATTTTCCACCAAACCGCCCGCAGCCGTAACAGGTGTAAAATGTTTGAAGAATGCTTTCTTAAGTTTCTCCAGATCTTCAGCCCATAAAATACCTGCGTGAAATTCTTCTTTTACAATCTCATGCAACAATGATTTGATTGCCGGGCCGGATACCTCATCAATAAACACGGCATCGGGGTGGTGCATGTATTCATGAATGGTTTCATCAATCTCATTACAGAGAAATACCGGTTTATCGCCAAAGTAAATTTTGATATACATATTCGGTTAAAGGTTATGGGTTAAAGGTTGAAGGTATTTCGCCCTCACTGCAAATCGATCCTTTGCCCCTATTGTTGCTTATTGTTTATTGCCAGTTGTCTATTCCTAATTCCATATTCCCAATCCCCAATTCCTACTTTCTGTTTGCTCATCGCCTTTTGCTTATTACCTATTGTTCATTGCTAATTCCTAATTCCTAATTCCTAATTCCTAATTCCTCTTTCCCGTCGCCTTTGCTTATTGCCAATTGCCAATTCTTGTCTGCTCATTGTTAATTGATCACTAACAACTAACCACTTACAACTTTCGGCTGTTTTCCTTTGTCCCTTGTGCCTTTCTTCTTGCGCCTTGTCCCTTGCACCTTGTTCCTTATTTTTGCCTCATGACAAATGAACAAGCTGTAGCAGAGAAATTATTACAAGTTAAGGCCATTCGGTTAAATGTAAAAGAACCCTTTACCTGGGCCAGTGGCTGGAAAAGCCCCATCTATTGCGACAACCGCAAAGTATTGTCGTTTCCGCATGTACGGGAGTTTATCAAAAGCGAAATGTGCAATGTGATTTTTGAACAATATCCTGAAGCGGAACTGCTGGCAGGGGTGGCCACAGCCGGTATTGCCTGGGGCGCCATGGCGGCCGATCAGTTAAAGCTGCCGTATATCTATGTTCGTCCAAAACCCAAAGAGCACGGGCTGGGTAACCAAATTGAAGGAGCTTACCAACCCGGACAAAAAGTGGTGGTGATCGAAGATCTTATTTCTACCGGTAAAAGCAGTCTGCAGGTAGTGGATGTATTGAAAGCAGCCGGCGTGGAAGTGATCGGCATGGTTTCCATCTTCAACTATGGGTTTGATGCAGCGAAGAATGCCTTTGCAACGGCAGGAGTGGAGTTCAAATCACTTACCAATTATCCCACACTCATTCAACTGGCCATTGAAAAAAACATTGTAGAAGCAGGTGAACAGGAGGTTTTGTTAAAATGGAGCGCCGATCCGGCCAATTGGAAAGGAATGGAGTAATTTCAAATAAAAAGAACACATGAAATATTCAAAAAATGATTGGTCTGCTTACTTACTAAAGGAAAAGGACATTTTTTGAATATACTATGTGGCCAACAATAAAATAAAAAAGAACACATGAAAACATTTTTTAGCGTACTCTTTCTTACTGTAACACTTTCTGTTTCGGCACAATACAAAAAAACCATTGTGGTACAGATCAAAACCCCGCAGGCACAATGTGCGGAGTGCAAAACAATGATCGAAAAATTTATGAAAGTAGAAGAAGGGGTAGCAAAGGTGGTGGTCGATTTTCGAAAAAAGATCACAACCATTACCTACCTCAGCGATCGCACCAATATTGAAAACATACGTGCGGCCCTAAATAATCTTGGTTTTGATGCTGACGATGAAAAGGCAAACGAAGAGCAGTACAAACGCCTGCCTGTTTGCTGCAAACGGGCGGAAGATGGTGGTGGGCCACCCAAACGGAATTAAGTAACCTTGATAAGTGTAATCCCGGCCATAGTGGCCGGGATTTTTTTATTCTTTCCTTTTATGCCATCGCTTGTGGGGCTCAGCAGCGGAGAAGGGGCCGCCGTTGCAAAAAAATAACCATCGCTTTTTGTGTCCGCACACCGGTTAGAGTGTTCACGCAAAACGATAGTTACTGCCGAAAGATACAAGACACCTGCATAATTTCAAACAGAACGGAACAAAAAGCAAGCGGAACGGGAGCAATACATGTACATACACTACTTACTGCTTTTAATCTTATGGGGGCGGAGGTCATTGAGGCCAAAAGATAATAAATAACAAAGTATAGTATCAGGCAGTTTAATTAGTTAACACCATGCACATTAAAAAACATCTCTAAAATCCAGTTGTGTTTTGCTTTCAACCGTAGCGAAGCGGAGGATACTGAGGCTAAAAACAACAATAAACAACGAAGTAAATTATTAAGTAGCTTAGTTCTTTCACACTCGGAAGACTCGGAAGGATCCTGTTCCTGCTGTTGTGATTTGCTTTCAACCGTAGCGAAGTGGAGGACACTGAGGCCAAAAACAACAATAAACAACGAAGTAAATTATTAAGTAGCTTAGTTCTTTAACAACAATGTATTGCCCGTAAATACTATCACCATGTTGTGATTTGCTTTCAAATTATTAAGTAGCTTAGTTCTTTAACAACAAACAGTATGAGGCAGAATTAAGACAAGCGGTTGTGATTTGCTTTCAAATTATTAAGTAGCTTAGTTCTTTAACAACTGAAAGCGCCGGCTGCAGCCAGCCGTGAATGTTGTGATTTGCTTTCAAATTATTAAGTAGCTTAGTTCTTTAACAACTGGCAGAGTTTGAAGGATGGACAGAGGAGGGTTGTGATTTGCTTTCAAATTATTAAGTAGCTTAGTTCTTTAACAACGCATTGGAGAGTGTACGGAACAGCAGACGTGTTGTGATTTGCTTTCAAATTATTAAGTAGCTTAGTTCTTTAACAACTTTTCTTCTTCCAGGTACTTTACCTCAGCCGTTGTGATTTGCTTTCAAATTATTAAGTAGCTTAGTTCTTTAACAACCCAACCCAGAGCATTTCAAACAGTACGATGGTTGTGATTTGCTTTCAAATTATTAAGTAGCTTAGTTCTTTAACAACAAACTGTATCACCTGGATTTACTACCGTTGGTTGTGATTTGCTTTCAAATTATTAAGTAGCTTAGTTCTTTAACAACTGAAGCTGTTAAGCCTATCGAAGATCGTATGTTGTGATTTGCTTTCAAATTATTAAGTAGCTTAGTTCTTTAACAACGAAGTATTGCAAACCCGGCATCCGCAATTCGTTGTGATTTGCTTTCAAATTATTAAGTAGCTTAGTTCTTTAACAACATACAGATGAGCCGGGGCGAAAGGGCAAACGTTGTGATTTGCTTTCAAATTATTAAGTAGCTTAGTTCTTTAACAACTAAGGATAACGAGTTGAAACTACGGCAAGCGTTGTGATTTGCTTTCAAATTATTAAGTAGCTTAGTTCTTTAACAACTTCGAAAAACTTCCTTCTCTCGAAGAGTTGGTTGTGATTTGCTTTCAAATTATTAAGTAGCTTAGTTCTTTAACAACTGCGATACAATTTAGATAGGTAAAGCTATCGTTGTGATTTGCTTTCAAATTATTAAGTAGCTTAGTTCTTTAACAACGCAACACGGGCCGCACCCACAGCCCCTGTGTTGTGATTTGCTTTCAAATTATTAAGTAGCTTAGTTCTTTAACAACCACTTACGGGATCAGGGATAGTGCGTTCATGTTGTGATTTGCTTTCAAATTATTAAGTAGCTTAGTTCTTTAACAACACTCTTGTATGATAAATCGACATAGCAAACGTTGTGATTTGCTTTCAAATTATTAAGTAGCTTAGTTCTTTAACAACTGTCTGTACCCGTGGGTTTATGCGCTTATTGTTGTGATTTGCTTTCAAATTATTAAGTAGCTTAGTTCTTTAACAACATCTGCATCAATGCAAACTTGAGAGCATGTGTTGTGATTTGCTTTCAAATTATTAAGTAGCTTAGTTCTTTAACAACACTATTGATGAATACATCTACCAGATTATGTTGTGATTTGCTTTCAAATTATTAAGTAGCTTAGTTCTTTAACAACCCATAAGGCGGGTCAACGATAGCAAGATGGTTGTGATTTGCTTTCAAATTATTAAGTAGCTTAGTTCTTTAACAACATCAACGGTGGTTAAATCCAGTTCGCCTTTGTTGTGATTTGCTTTCAAATTATTAAGTAGCTTAGTTCTTTAACAACGGCCAAAGTACAACAATCAACCGCAATCGGGTTGTGATTTGCTTTCAAATTATTAAGTAGCTTAGTTCTTTAACAACTTGCATCTCAACCGAAAGAGGCGCATACCTGTTGTGATTTGCTTTCAAATTATTAAGTAGCTTAGTTCTTTAACAACATGGAACCCGGTGAGTGAAAATAGCTGGGTGTTGTGATTTGCTTTCAAATTATTAAGTAGCTTAGTTCTTTAACAACCATGAGTGTATAATTAGAACTACCGCCATTGTTGTGATTTGCTTTCAAATTATTAAGTAGCTTAGTTCTTTAACAACCATGCGATTGAGAGCAGGATAATCATTGAGGTTGTGATTTGCTTTCAAATTATTAAGTAGCTTAGTTCTTTAACAACGGAAAGATGTTTTATTCATTTCACAAAAGCGTTGTGATTTGCTTTCAAATTATTAAGTAGCTTAGTTCTTTAACAACTAACTATGGCTGAATGCCTTAAGCCATTTAGTTGTGATTTGCTTTCAAATTATTAAGTAGCTTAGTTCTTTAACAACAGCTGGATCCATTTTGTTTAATTTTTAGGTGTTGTGATTTGCTTTCAAATTATTAAGTAGCTTAGTTCTTTAACAACTACACAGTATCACGAGGCGGTGTACGCCTTGTTGTGATTTGCTTTCAAATTATTAAGTAGCTTAGTTCTTTAACAACATGGTGGTGCAAAGGGTGGAATGGGTAGTTGTTGTGATTTGCTTTCAAATTATTAAGTAGCTTAGTTCTTTAACAACTAATTTTCCCACAATAATCGTTTTGGCACGTTGTGATTTGCTTTCAAATTATTAAGTAGCTTAGTTCTTTAACAACGCCCCGTAAGCGATTTAAAACAGGGTCGTAGTTGTGATTTGCTTTCAAATTATTAAGTAGCTTAGTTCTTTAACAACAGAAAATCAAAAGAAACTTGCAAAAGACCTGTTGTGATTTGCTTTCAAATTATTAAGTAGCTTAGTTCTTTAACAACAGTCCGCATTCATCTTCTTTACCTTTGGCAGTTGTGATTTGCTTTCAAATTATTAAGTAGCTTAGTTCTTTAACAACTCGCCTACGCCTGTAAGCATTGCAGGCGGGGTTGTGATTTGCTTTCAAATTATTAAGTAGCTTAGTTCTTTAACAACTTCAAGGAAAACGAAATCCGCAAACAGTTAGTTGTGATTTGCTTTCAAATTATTAAGTAGCTTAGTTCTTTAACAACTTTAAGGAAAACCAAATTCGTAAGCAGCTTGTTGTGATTTGCTTTCAAATTATTAAGTAGCTTAGTTCTTTAACAACGGCGATCATAATAGTTTGCGAATTTCATTTGTTGTGATTTGCTTTCAAATTATTAAGTAGCTTAGTTCTTTAACAACGGCAACCGTATAAGCTGCAAAAAATCAATGAATTAAGCCACTTTTCAGGATGAAAAAATCAGTCGTTCCGGCCGGTTTTTTCATCCTGTTTCTTTAAAAAAGTTCCAGTTGTTGTACCGTTTCAGGGCTGTCAACAGCTTCATGCCCCCTGAAAATTTCCATCATCCCAAACTGTTTGTCGGTAATACACATAATACCTACATGCCCTTTTTCGGGCAATAGCTTTTTCACCCGTTTAATATGTACGTCTGCATTTTCTTTACTCGGGCAATGCCGCAAATAAATACTGAATTGAAACATACTGAAACCATCGGCCAATATCTCTTTGCGAAACTTCGCATAGATTTTCCGTTCCTTTTTGGTTTCCGTAGGCAGGTCAAAAAATACTAATACCCACATGATGCGGTAAGCATTAAAGCGTTCATACATGGCAGATGGTTTTCACGATGTTGATTCATGAGTTAAAGCTGATGAATGAGAAAAAGAAGAAATATGTACTGCTGTACCGTCCCCATCCTGAGCTTGTCGAAGGACTGGAGAGGGATAAGAGGGTGAGGCTCCACATGATGCGGTAAGCATTAAAGCGTTCATACATAGCTGGTGGTATTCAGAGTGTAGAATCATGGCAATGATGTTGAGGACATAAGATGTGTCGCCTTGTGCAATGCAGTACCGTCCCTCTCTATCGGAGAGGGATCAGAGGGTGAGGCTCTTAAAGCGTTCATACATAGCAGGTAGGTTTTAGGATATGGAGTCATGCAGAGTCGTTTTATTAGTAGCTTCACCAGGCTTGACTTGCCTTATCGGCTTCCCGTCTTCCCGGCTCATGTTTTTGTCTTTCGGACTTTCAGTCTTCCCGACTTTCGGTCTTTTCTCACATCTCCGGAAACAGCAACTTCCTAGTATGCCCCTCAAAACACTTTGCCAAACTCGCCGTAGTCCGTTGCACCGCATTCATCAACGGGCTTTTCTGTCCACCCATTTGCACATCCATCGCCGGTAAAGCCAGTAATGCCTGTTTCATCTTAGGTGTCATTTCCAGAAACTTCCCATTCATCCGCACAATATCACAAACAATCTTATCTACATACGGCCGGTACGGTTCCATCATATCATCGGCCAGGCAGTAACTGTTGTATTGGTTCCGGTGGTGGATGCCAAACGTTGGAAGTAATCCACTCGCAACTAAACTCCTCGCTACCAGCGCACGTAAAATCGAATACCCATAATTCAGTAAATGATTTGGCGGAGGTCCATAACGTTCCCGTTTAAATTCGAGAAAAGAAGGGAACACACGTTTCCAGTAATAAGCGGCGGCCTGTGCTTCATGGTTGTCCGTATCGCCGCTTTTTACTTCAGTAGCCAGTTTGTATAAATACTTGGCTTCTTCCCGTTCCTGAACGAGCAATGCAGCCTGGTTATTGATTTTTGCTGTAACCGTTTGCTGCCACAATTGTTTTTTAAGTGGAATGCTCGCTTCAAGCTGCGCCTGGTGCTTCTGGCTTTGCAGGCTGTGTCCGTCAAGATTTAAAAACAGCCCGGTAGGGTGGTGGGTATCATCACAACTGATTACAGCCGTATTATTGGCCAGTAACTTACCCAGTAAAGATTGTGTAATGGTAATTTGCTGGTGGTCGAGTATCAACAGTCCGATGTCTTCAATGGGAGCCTGTTTAATTTCACCGGTTTCCGGTAACTCAATAATCAGTTGTTCCTTACTGATTTTCAGGTAGGCAGGGTTGCCAAAATAGAGGGTCCGCTTTATCATAGGATTTGGGTTTGCTATGATAAAACGGACGAATTTACTTTTTATTACAATTTAAACTTGGGATATATTGCCGAGGCGGTCAATTTTTAATTTAATACATACATCTTTTATTTGTTCACCTTCAAAACTCGCAGTTTTAGTATCGAAAGAACCTGTTACCTTATTTTTTTCATTATCAAAACTCAAATCTACTTCTTTTGCTGCGATTGCTTTTGCGATACGATTTGGTGTAAAATAACAAGTGTGAGAAAAGTCATTCACATTGAAAAGCCGTTTCATTTGTTTTTTCGTCAAATTTCCAAAATCAATTCTTGATGAGTTTTCTCTTTCATCTTCTGTAGGTACATATACCAAATCATTCGGAGATAAATGAAATAACAACTGACCTCCTTTTTCATTTTGTTGGGATACAGGTTTTAATCCCTGTTTTTGCCTTTCTATTACTTCGTTTAAAGGGATGGTTTCAAAACTACGCTTTCCGTTATTGTCTTGGTAAATAGCAAAGAACAAATTGGTGCCTTTGGCCGCTTCTACATATTTTGTTTTCTTATTACCAGATTGACCCAATTTGAATTTACTTCCAAGTTCAAAAATCCTGACTTTATAAATTGGTTGGTGGTCTTTCCCATCATTATAGTTTCGAATGTTCTTATTCATTTCTTCAATTCCTTCAGGTGAAAACGCCAGTTCATGATTATTACTCTTGCTTGCCAGATAATTTTTTAGAATTTTCTGTATTCCGGTATCTGTTATGGCTTCTATGGATTTTAAGTCATACGTTGCATCCAATGACTTCCTGGTGGCCGTAAGTATCTTTCCTTTAGGAACTTTTATTCGGGGTAAGTCTACTTTTCCAGAAACAGTGTCTTTATGCATCGGTTTCCTGATTGCCCAATTCACGCCTTTCTGTACTACAATTTCTTTTGTTTTTATTCCATCCTTTTTTACCCATTTTTCATAATAATTCGTTGCCTTATTAATCACCCTTAGGTTTTGCTTAAAACTCACTATTATATTTTCCAAGCTGATTTTAGTATCTATGGTAAAGTTTTCCCATGGCTTAAGAAAGCCTTTAGGCACTTCTCTTTCTATCCGTTCGCCAGTTTGCGGATGGTTATATGCAATTTTCTCGAAACGCATCAACTTTCTCTTCAGATCATACCGTTTGGAATCCGATCTCGCAGACTGATTATTGAGTAAATTGATATGGTCTCTTGTTGCGCATGCAATCACCAACGCATCCATAGCATGATGCCTATGATCTATTCTTTTCTTTGAAAATCCTTTTGAAAATTCCAGAGGCACTGTTGGCAAAAATTTTTGATGATTTTCACTCCATGCAGTAAAATAGGTTGAATTCGTTAACTGATTCATCCTTTCAAATCGAGGTAAAATCAGTTCATTCCATACATCATTTAATCCCCAAGCTTGTTTTAATTCGCTGGTTATTTTCCCATTTCCAGGTAATACGTTTTTTGAGTTTACTCCATCATCATTTACTTCGGAACGTACAATGTTTGACAATACGCCGGATATAAATTTGCTGATATAGCGGGTGTCATTCATTTGCCGTTCTATCATTTTTTCAGGAATTTCTTCCAATAAAAGTTTATTCCTTTTGCTTCGGTTTTTGCTATAGTGTTGTTTTACAAATTCCTCATAGGCGGTTACTTCAAAAATCTTTACTTTTCTCCCTAACCCGCAATCAACAATTTGCCCATGAAAGTTTTTAATAAATGCCCGCCCGACATGATTGTCTTTTAATTTGTTTACGGCCGCCTCACAAATCACTTTGTTGCTGAAGCTGTCATCAAAATATCTGCTTTGCGGTATGATATGTTCTATTTCATATTCTGCTGTGAAAAGTTTGTTAAGCGGAATGATTTCACCTGTGTATGGAGAGCGGTACTTTTGCTCCAGCCAAAGTTTATAGCGCTTTAAATCCGATGAGGATGGCTGCGCTGTTTTACTGATTTTAAGAATATCCTCATGAATTTCTATGTCAGAATTAAGTACGCCATCTTCGTATATTTTAAGTATTTCTTGTTGCATCGGTGAAAACGGGCGTACATTTTCGATGTTTGCATCATTCATCAATTCTGCCAGTAAGGCTTTAATGCGAAGATTAGTATTTTCGTTTTCTGTAATTTGTCTTGTCATTCTGTCTCGTTCTTCAGCAGGCAGTTTCATTTCTCTCCCCAGCTCAATATGTATTTCATCAAAAAAATCTTTGGCTCCATTGCCATATTTAGTCCAAATATCCTTTACTACACGAAGCGTTTCGGTTACAACCTGCTCAACTATTGGGTTGCGGAGGGAATGTTGTTTAAAATCTTGAAGGTACTGTTCTAAGTCATCTACTGAGTTCCATTTGCCGATTTCAGCCGCCTCAGAATGTCGTCCATAAACTATATATTGGGCCAGCCACAATTGTAATCCTTGAAAATGATCCTCTTGTTTAAGGTGCAATGCTTTGTCTCTAATCCTGTCTTTAATGGTTTCGTCATATTCACCTGACAAAATTTTTTCAATTCTGTCTTTTGATTTTTTATCAATAGCATCCCAACTCCAATATTTTCCAAGGCGTAGTAAGGGCAATAATTTTTTTATTGCTTTTTCAGAGAATGATCCGTAATCACTTCTAAATGGAGGAATTTTTTTGAATGCTTCAATAAAGGATGTTTCATGCAATTGATGTTTGGATGCAAATGACTTTAACGCTTTTTCATAATCAGTCTTATCTGTTACGGAATAAATGATATGCCAGAGTTGTTGTTCAATTTCTCTTGTCAAAAAACCGCCGGCAATGCCCTGTACTTTTTCAAGCCGAGTGCTGATTTGCGTTTTTGTTTCGTTGCAGGGATATTTTTTGTCTTCTACATAATTCCATCGATATTTTTCAACCTCGGCAGTTAAGCCCTTTCCTTTATATCCTTTTCGGTCAAGAAAATATTTAATCAATGGCTTTTGCTCTACTTCTTTTCTATCGTTCAGGAACTCAAACAAACTTTCCCAATCCTCTAAACCGTTTAAAAACTCAGCGGTTACATTGCTGTCATCATCTTTTTTATAGATGGACAAATTATAAATCCATTGCCATATTCGGTATTCCTGGTAATATGGATTTGATTTTGGTATGGCTTTAAGCCACTGTGTACGCTCTGTCCCTGATTCATCTTTGTATTTTCTGTTTTCAAGCGTGCAATTACTTATGGAAGATTTCTGGCTTCGTAACGGACGTTGGTAAAAAATAATGTCTTCCAAAAAAAGATGAACAAAATCTTTATTACTCAATTGTAAGCGCTGGGAGTCATTGCCTCTGTACAATTCTCGAATAGATTCATTGTACAAATCATTACTGAATAATTCAGGTTGCAACTCAATCTGTTTTTGCAGAATGAGCTTTAATTCTTCTTTATAAAATTTACGTTCAATGGTGCGAATTAATTTGCCTCTTATTTTTTGTTGTGGTTTTTGCAGTAATGTGTCATATATATAGGTGCCAACAGTTTTACCACTATTGCTGATTGTTATTTCCGTTTTCGCTTTAATTTTTTTGTAGATTTTATCTTGGTCAGCTTTACTCATCAAATCAATTTCTTCGAACGTTGGCAGAGGTGTTATTTTTCTTTTTTCTTTTCCATCTTTGTCTTGTTTTCTATCTTTTACAATTTTAATGTCCCCATTTTCATCAAGTTCTTCTGTAACTAAAAATTCTTTTTCAACGTTTAGCCATTGGGGTTGTGTAGAAAAAGTTGCAGAATAAACCCACCCATTATTCAAAGTGATATTATACCAATTTCTTTTATTGTTTTTTTTATCAGTTTCACCTTTTTCAATATGAACAACTGTAAGCGGCTCTACATATTCTTTTATGTTCGAAGGTGTTTCATCATCCTCCCCCCGCAACTGGTAATAGCCTCGTTTTTGATTGAAATTTAGAATCAGCCAGGCCAACTCTTCCTTTTCTATTTTAGCTGTGATTGCTTTCTTGCGTAGATAGTAAATTGTCCAGTCATACGGAATTCTTATTTCTTGTCCGCTTGCTTTAAAATCTTCAAGCATTTCATTGAAAGATTTTTGAAAAAGAAACTCGAATTTATCTTTGTCATTTTTTTTCCATGCAATTTTCGGCTCAGCCTCATCTAAAAACTTACCTAAACGCTTTTCAAAATCAATTTCTGCCGCATAATGTTCGGGTAAAAAGCCCAAAACATTCAACACTCTGTGTAGCCTTTCCCTCCTTAGCAAATATCTTTCTCTTAACCTGCGGACACTTCTATAACGTGTTCTTTCTGCAGTTTGAGAAACGGAATTTCCTTTTCCAAATTCACCTATTATGTCCTGTGACATTGGAATAATGCGGCTGCCTATTCCAAGAATGTTACCGTATTTATTTTCGAAATTTTGCTCAACCAATGCCCATCCAATACTATTAGTGCCTAAATCAAGTCCCAAAATATTTTTGTTCATAACAGCTTAGTTTAACTTTTAATCATTAATTTCATTTCTTGAAAGCAAATCACAATAAGGATTATTCCGTTGTGAAAACATTCAAAGCGGCGCAAGTCGCTTTTTTTATTCCCTAAATTTTCCTGAAAAATCAACAAGCGTAGCAAATCCAAAATCGCAGACAACAAACAGTTTCCTCATAGCGTCAGCAGGCCTTCAAGTCAGGATTTCCAAGATACTGATTTTTCTAAAATAAAAAAGCCCTTGCAAAAAATGCAAGAGCTTACTAAATCACCGTTGTTGTTTATTTCTTCTCTAACATCTTTTCAAGCAAAGCAATTTTTTCACGTTCGCTTTTTAATAAAGCGTCATAAAGTTCAATGACTTTTTCTAAAGGATTAAATGTATAATGTCCGTAGACAGATGAGTTGTCGTGATGGTTAAATGTGCTTGAGATGAAATTAATTGTTGTTTCTTCATTAAAGCTTTTAATTGCTTCAGGTGTCACTTTCAACACCTTCGCAATTTTCTCAATCACTTCTTTATCGAGTGCCTCCTTCTGCTCCAATGCGCTCACAGCCTGCTGGCTCAATCCCAATTCCATCGCCAATGCATCCTGCTTAATACCCAATATCTCACGGATGCGTTTTACATTTCTTCCTTCGTGTATGGTCTTTTCTGTCATACCGCTAAAGTAATTAATTATTCTTTCTTTTCACAATAACCGCTAACAGAAACAAACACCTGTAGTTATTTAATCAGCATGTTGAACATAGGATATTTGTGCATGTACAAATGTGCTTCACCACAGTAGCACTTGGCTAAATCAGGGCTGCTGCCGAAACATGGGGGTAATATGTTTCGGCTGTCTTTTCCTGCCCGACGGTCAGGCGGGGGTTACTCTGAGCTTGTCGAAGAGTTGGACAAGCAAAAGTGACAAAGAAACTCCTTGCGTAGCAAGCATTAATTACACACTCGCCGGTATTGCAAGGCCAAATAAAGAAAAGGTGCTTGCTGCTTTTTTTTCGGGTAAGGTAAAATACAACCCCCTGCTTGTAAAACACAACCCTCACTGGTAGGTTACTGAATCTACACGCAGTTACTTTATGTTCATACTAAAACGGCTCAATATGAACCACCACTATCAGAAAATCGATGACTTTTATGATATCTACGATCTCCCGGCAGCTCGTAAAATGCTCAGTCGTTGTATTAAAACTGCATGTTCCGCTAAAGCCTGGGAGCAGCTTCCTGCCAATGTACTTTTTTTTACTGAACAGCTCGCCATCCTTTCCAAAGCCGTTATACAAATTATACAGAACTATAGTTTTATAAAAGACGTGGAAATAGAACCGGGTTCCGTCAGCGATATCTGGATGCTGAATCAATATGAGCTGTATTGCGGCTGGTGCAAATACCGCACACCGTGGGATTATTTTCCCCGCCACCTGTCAAAAAAAGAATTTCTCGATCCATATGTGGCGTTACAGAAGTTTGCAGCATATCATAATACCGGTGAATGGAAAAAAGTGATCGCCAATATCCGTTATTATGCGCTCTCTCACGAATCCGTTTTTGAAGTGGTCAATAAAACCAGCTTCATCAATACTTGGTACCAACTGCATAAGCTGCTGGAAGCAACACACCTCATAGAAGTTCGCCAATCAGCACCCTTGCCCAAACCCCGTCGCAAATGGCAACCACCCGCTACAGAACTCGAACAAATCAAAAACTGATTCGCTTGCATAAGGCATTTGATTTACGATTCACTATTTATTCAACAACATCGCATGGAAGCACTTAATACACTCATCGAATACGGCGACCCCGCCATGATTAGCAGAAATCTCCGTAAAGTACTCTTCGACTATATGGAAGAGGAATTAAAAATCGGAACCACCATTTATTTTCTTGATCTCCTGCCGCAACTCAATTATCTTTTTGATCTCCTTGAAGAAGCAGCAGAAGCAGAGGGCCGTCCGTTATTGGTTGAAACCCCAAAACATGTAGCTCTGGAAGAGGAAAATTGTAACCCCAGGCTTTTCGACGACGGTCTCTTATACCGTGTAACTGTCTTTCTCGTAACTACGCTTCAACCCGAACGTATCTACAGGATCATCCACGAACAGGAATCACAGAAGCAACCACTTACCGATCTCATGATTGTACTACCCGATACCATGCAGGAAAAACCGTTCAGCGAATACGAAACACTCATTGAAGCGGGTTGCTCCATGGGAACACAACTCTCGTTTTCACTACATCAGGCGAGCCGGGTAAACAAAGCAGTGGAAGAGGGGCATATATTCTACAGTTTTGTTTGTACAGAAGAAAACTTAATGTACTGGAGCAATGAAAAAGAATGGCCGTCAACAGCAGGGGAAAGAATAAAAGAGCTTTCGCAAAACGCAGTGCAACAGTTTCAAAACAATTTTAGCAAGGCCGAAACATTCCTGCAATACGCAGAACAGGGTATCGTGCAGCAAAACAATAAATTAACAGGGTTCTTTTTACAACAGGCAGCCGAACTCTGCTGCCGTGCAATACTGATATCCCTCACGGGGCGTGATAAAAAAACACATTCCATCGCATCGCTGAAAAAATGCTGCAGGCGTTGTACAGCTGCTGTAGATCATGCCTTCCCATCTGAAACCGAAGAAGAGAAGCGGCTCTTGAAAATGCTTGACGATGCCTATATCGCCGCACGATATGATGACCAATTTTCGCTTGCAGTAACAGACATGGAACTGTTGCTGGTTAAAGTACAACAGCTGCACAAAGACGCCGTTACCGCTGTAAAAAACAGGTTGAACCTGCCTGCCGCAACCATAAGCACCCCAATAAATAGCATTGAATCATAGGCCGGCCGCCGGCATCTATTTTATAACCACTGCATCCGTAAATCAACCGGCAGTCTTATCAATCTGTGTCCATTTGTGTCCATCCCCGCCTGTATATCGCCAGTCGGGCAGGTGTGGCAACCCATTCGTGCTCATTCGAGCTATTCGTGGCTTGGATTCATCTGTGTACATCTGCTCCCTTCATCCATATTCGTGTTCATTCGGGTAATTCGTGGCCTCTATTCATCTGTGTTCATTCGTGTCCATCCCCGCCCAAATGACGCCAGTCGGGCAGGTGCGGCAACCATTAGTGCCCATTCGAGCAATTCGTGGCCTTTATTTGATCTGCGTTCATTTGCGTCCATCTGTGGCCTTCATTCATATTCGTGTTCCTTCGGGCAATTCGTGGCCTGTATTCTTCTGTGTTCATCCGTGTCCATCCCCGCCTGAATGACGCCAGTCGGGCAGGTGCGGCCAACCAAATAATAATACCTCTGCGCCCTCCCCATCTCTGCGTGAAAAAATAGTGCACGCTGGTCATGCAATTCATTCGTGGCTATAATCATATCTGTGTTCATCCGTGTCCCCCTGCGGCCAACCCACGCCTCACCATGCTCACCACCTCCCTGAATCGCTCCCTGCAACGTTCCTTCGGTGGCACTAGTTGCCGGTAAATAGCGGAAGCAATTTTTGAGGCATTCCCAAGCTCTTTGGCCGAACGCATGGTCTCCGCAAACGCTGGATCACACTTTACACGTTCACCCGTTAACGAACTTTTCTGCCTCGCATAATACACACCCTCCAGCTTGTAAAAACAAATTTCACCAACCGTTCCCGTAATCCGTAACAAACCAATTTGTGTAGCCATAAGCACAAAATAAAAAACACAACGTTGTGCTCAAAACCAATCGGCCGTTTTTGCCGCTTTTGACCATTTTTGCCGTTTTTGAGCATTTATAGCACAAAAAAATTAGCCCGTTGAAAATGCAAACAGGCACCATACTCCCACCTTAAAGCCACTTTACAGCCGGGTAAAAGCGCTCAAATCAGCAAGGAACCACGAGTTGAAAACTGTCGGAAAAAGAGGAAAAGGGCAGGAAGGTATCAGTTCTGCCAAACCAAAACTAGGGCACCGGTTCAAACAAACTGATCTCATGCCGCCCCTCATACGCCAGTGGAATGGTTTTGAAAATACCTCCCACACCAGCCGTAATGGTACCACTGGCCCGCACCTGCACCGAGCGGTTGGAAAAGGCCGACCAGGCATTTTTCAGCAAATTCTTCATATCAGTTTTGATCCGGACAGGAATTACAAATTCTGACTTTTTGGCAACACGGATCAGCGTATCGCTGATGGCCCGGCCCAGGTACACATCGTCCACATACACATCTGCCTCTGTCCTCCTCACCTGGAAACCAAACCGGTTGGAATTAAAATACACCAGGTCCATCACAACAGTAGTTTCCATCAGGCCCACCGATTCGGTGCGTAGGTTATTGAATGTTACAAAGTCGGGGATCTTGAACGTGTTGCAGGAAAGGCTGGAAATGCTGATCAGTAAAAAGAGGAGGGAGAGTCGGTTCACAAAAAAATAGTTTACACGCAAATTAAGTGAAGCAGCTGACATTTCTGAAAACCGCTTTCGCAGAAGCCGTATTTTTGAACTAAAATCGTTAGCCATTCAGCGCTTATTGTTTGGAAATCAGGTGTCAAAAAAATGTAGTTGCAAATTCTATGGATAATATATTCTTATAGAATTAATTAAATTCATTTTAGTTGAATTTTAAAATAAGGATAATCAAACAAAATTTGTAAAAAATAGGGAAATTGTAAGCACATTGTTAAGGCGCTCTTTTGAACGTTTATATTTTTATCTATATGATTGATTTTAAATATTTTGGAGATATTTACTTTTATTCAACATTTATTGATTATTCAAATGTTGATTTTTGTCCATATAAAGACTATCAAAGAACGTTAAAATTGAACCGAACGAGGTTGATGGGTGCAAATGGTCCCCTCCTCCTCACCGTGCCCCTGGTGGGCGGAAGAGCCCCTAAACAGAAAATCAAAGATTTACAGATCGGGTATACCGAACCCTGGCAACGGATCCACTGGCGGGGTATCCACGACAATTACCGGAAGGCCCCTTGGTTCGACGACTATGCCCCGGAGCTGGAACAACTGTTTCGGTTAAAGGAGAAATACCTGCTCGACCTCAACCTCAAAACAGCTGAATGGTGCCTTCGGAAATTGAAAGTAAAAATTGACATTCTGTCGGTTGATGAAACTACAGTGATCAAAAATGAAGCGACAGCATCAACCTCATCTGCAGAAAAACAGGCGCCGGTTTTTCCGGTGTACCAACAGGTTTTTGCCGACCGGCATGGCTTTGTGCCCAACCTCAGCATATTGGATTTGTTGCTTTGCGAAGGACCGCTTGCAACGGATTATCTCCGCCGGATAAATAATTCCGGAACTTGATTTCTTAGCACCCTGTCTTGTACAAGAAAACCCTTAACTTGTACGTCCACATTCCACATGCTTACGTAATGAGAAAAATGTTCTTGCTGTCGGCGGTTTTAATGCTGACAAATCTGTACTCCCTCGCCCAGGATTTTTCAAATAAAGGAAGAGATTTCTGGGTTGGTTATGGCTACCATCAGGTGATGACCACAAATAACGTTCAGGAAATGGTGTTGTATTTTGCTACGGAAGCTCCCACAAACGTTACTGTTTCGATTCCCGGTCTTGGCTACTCAGTCAATTATTCCATACCGGCCAACACTGTTTTTACGTCAAACCCATTACCAAAAACTGGCGCACAGGATGCCCGTCTGTTAAATGAAAGTGCTGCTCCCGAAAACAAAGGAATTCATATCATCAGCGATCAGCCGATTGTTGCATATGCTCATATTTACAACCAAAGTGTATCCGGCGCTACCATTCTTTTCCCAACGAATACCTTAGGGCGGGAATATTATTCAATCAATTATCAAAACAGGTCCAATACGGTAAATTCAAATGCATGGGCCTATGTAATAGCAGCCGATACAGGAACAACTACCGTTGAAATTATTCCGAGTCAGCCTACCTTGAATCGGCCGGCCGGCGTACCTTTCACTGTCCAGCTTACACAAGGACAGGTGTACAACATCATGGGGCAATTCAATAATGCTGCCACTGGTGGAAATCATTCAGGAGTTGATCTTACCGGAACGATAATACGATCCATTAATACCGGAGCAGGATGTAAGAAAATTGCGGTCTTTTCGGGTAGTGGTCGCATAAGTATTACATGCCCAAACAATACAAATTCGGGGTCTTCCGATAATTACATGGCGCAGGCCTTTCCCAAAAATGCATGGGGTAAAAAGTATCTTACCGCAACAGCCTCAGCTCCTCAATCGTTTAATTTATTTCGAATTTGTGTGTCGAACCCTTCCAGCGTAGTACGTATAAATGGAGTTCCGCTTCCAGCCACCTCCCTGATAGCCGGGTTTTATTATGATCTTCCTGCTACCAACCAGTCGATGTTGATTGAGGCAGATGACCCGATCACCGTAGCTCAGTATTTTACTTCGCAGGGCCAGTGCGGAAATGGCGCACCGGGTGATCCGGAAATGATTTACCTCAGTCCGGTTGAACAGAATATCAATAAAATATCATGGAACGCAACACCCAATTTTAATATCAATCAACATTTTGTAAACGTAATTATACCTAATAAAGGAACTGCGATCAGTTCTTTTCGCATTCGTGATGCTGCTGGTAATGTTTTGCCTGTCGGAGCCTTTAGTGTACATCCGGGCGATGCTAATTATTCCATCCTAAAACAGAGTTTACCTTCCGGTGGGGTATATTCAATTTCATCCGATTCCGGATTTAACGCCATTGCTTATGGATTTGGACCTACTGAATCGTATGGTTATAATGCGGGCACCAATGTCGTGGATTTATATCAATATGTTACCACGCAGAATGCGAATGCAATAATCAACAGTCCGGTAACTTGTAAGAGTTCGCCGTTCTTAATGTCGCTTACTCTTCCTTACTTGCCCGTTAGTATGCGCTGGCAGGTTACTGGTTTTCCGGATGTCATTAATAATGCGCCGGTGGCCGATTCCAGTTTTATCGTGAATGGAAGAACCTTGTATGTATTTAAACTGCCCGGTAGTTATATCTATAATATAGCCGGAAAGTATCCGGTGATTGTTACCGTGAACAATCCAACGCCAGATGGTTGTGCCGGAGAACAGATTATCAATTTTGATCTTGAAGTATTGGATCCGCCCACAGCATCATTCTCCTGGGCCAATAACCCGGCGGCGGGTTGTACCGATTCACTGATATCTTTCTCAGGAATTAATACAAGTGGCGGCCGTTCCATTGTTCGTCATTTCTGGGACTTTGGCGATGGCAATACGGCAACAAATTTTAACCCGGCTAAAGCATTTGCAAACCCTGGCCAGTTTAAAGTAAAATACCTGGCCATGACGGACGCTGGTTGTCTCAGCGATACAATAGAAAAATTGATTGAAGTAACGAAAGCTCCCATTGCTAAATTCGGAATACTTGATCCATTATGTGTTGGCAAAACAATTACGTTCAGTGATTCCTCATCGCTGCCGGGAGGATATGGTACAATAGTAAACTGGAACTGGAATACCGGAACGGGGCCGGCAATTAATAATCCAACTGCTGCAAATGTTACGCAAACCTATGCAGCAACGGGCAACTACACACCCACCTTGCAACTGCAAACCAATACCGGTTGTTTAAGCCCGGTGTACAGTTTACCGATTACTATTCGTCCCAATCCGGTGGTTGATTTTACAAGTTCCTATGGTTGTATGCCAAATCCCGTGATCAATTTTACGAACACATCCACCATTGCTGATGGTACACAAAGTCAGTTCACTTATCTCTGGAACTTTGGTGATGCAGCAAGTGGTTTGTTAAACTCATCCACTATTCAAAATCCTTCGCATCAATATCCCGGTGTTGGTTCATATAATGTGAAATTAAAAATTACATCAGCGTTTGGATGTATTGATTCAACAACTAAACTTGCCGATAAGATTTATCCGCAACCCAAAGCCGATTTTACGGCACCGGCCGAAGTATGCTGGCAAGCACCCGTTACGTTTACAAACGCATCCAATGGATTTACACATCCCGTTACAAAATGGGAGTGGCGTTTTAGCGATGGTACTTCTTCTACCCAACAGAACCCGGTAAAGAATTTTACAAACCCCGGCACCTATACAGCCACCTTATGGGTATTTACTGATCAGAATTGCGTGAGCGATACAGTGGTAAAAACAGTAGTGGTGAACCCATGGCCAACAGCCAGCTTTATCACAAGTGCGGCACTTTGTGAAAAGAATGAAGTTTTATTTACCAATACATCAACTGCCAATGCAGGTGCTATTGTGCGCAGCTATTGGGATGTAGATAATAATACAACATACAACAGTGCCGGACTAACGGCCACGCATACCTATTCTAATTGGGGCGATTACAGGATCCGTTTTGTAACAGAATCGGATAAAGGATGTCGTAGCGATACGTTGGTTCGTACAGTTGGCATCAACCCGTTACCAAAGCCCGGATTTATTTTGCCGGAAGTTTGTTTGAGTGATGCGCAGGCATTGTTTGCAGATACTTCTTCCATTGCCGATAACAGTGAAGCACAGATGAGTTATTTGTGGAAGTTTAATACAGGTACACCGGCGATTGTTCCGGGACCGACACCTGTAACCAGCACATTAAAAAAACCGTCGGTTAAATTTAATAAAGCCGATAATTATTTACTGTCGTTGGAGGTAATATCCAAAGATGGTTGTCGGGATTCTGTTAACGCTATTCCGTTTACCGTTAATGGATCAATACCGGTTGCAGACTTTGTAATACGTTCGGCAGCAAATCTGTGCAGCAACCGGGAGGTGGAACTGGAAGATAAATCAACTGTCGATTTCGGGAATATCACCAGAGTGGAAATTTATTGGGACAATGCCAATGTCCCCACCGTATTTGAAATTGATGAGCAGCCTGCAACTGGAAAAATCTATAAACACAAGTATCCCGATTTTCAAACACCATTGACCAAAACTTATCAGATTCGCTATAAATCGTATTCAGGTATTCTGTGTGTGGATGAAGTGATCAAAACCATTACTGTAAATGCCAGCCCTGCAACCGTGTTCAATGCATTGGTGGGTGTGTGTGTAAATGATGCGCCATTCCAGTTATCGCAGGCAGCCGAAACAGGAGGTTTAACAGGTAATGGCGTTTATACAGGACCGGGAGTTGGTTCAACTTTCATTTTTAATCCGGTAAATGCCGGAGTAGGCACACATAATATTGTGTACACATTCACTGCTGCGAATGGTTGTGTAAGTACATCCAACCAAAGTATTGAAGTGTGGCCAAAACCAACGGTTAATGCAGGTCCTGATTTAACTGTGCTGGAAGATGGAGTTCGCAAAATCACTGGCGTAACAAGTAGTGGAAATGGCTTACAGTTTTTATGGACACCTTCTACATATTTAGATGATGCTACCTTACAGTTCCCGACTATTCTGCAACCGAAAGATGATATTACGTATAAGTTAACTGTTACGAACGATCAGGGTTGCAGTGAAACGGATGAAGTGAATGTGAAGATTCTGAAATCGCCACGGCCGCCAAATACGTTTACACCAAATGGTGATGGCATTAATGATTTCTGGGAAATACAATTCCTCAATGATTACCCGGGTGCCATTGTAGAAGTATATAACACCGCTGGTACATTGTTGTTCCGTTCTGTCGGTTACTCTACACCGTGGGATGGAAAATGGAAAGGCCAGCCGGTACCTGCCGGTACTTATTATTATGTTCTTGATCCGAAAAACGGCCGCAATCGCATTGCAGGCTATGTAACTATTTTACGTTAATGCAGCCTTAATAATGAAGAAGAGAAATCTGTTTAGTTTGCTATTGGTGATGGGAGTGATGTTGCATTCGACTGCTCAACAACGTCCGCATTACACACAGTATATCATCAATCCGTATATCCTCAATCCTGCATTAACAGGAATTGAAAATTATACGGACATTAAATTAAGTTACCGGAATCAGTGGGTTGGTTTTCCCGGTGCGCCACAAACCATTTATGCAACCGTGCATGCACCCATTGGTAAACAGGATTATCGCACCAGTCCCACTTCATTTGATGTGCCGGGTGAAAACCCGAGAGGCAAAAGTTACTGGGAAGAATACACAGCAGCAGAACCACACCATGGTGCGGGAGTAAGTATAGTAAATTACAAAACAGGTTACATCAACCGTTTTAATGCAACTGCATCGTATGCCTATCATCTTGGGTTATCTCCAACGCTGAATTTATCGGCAGGTTTTGCCGCCGGTATTTCAGGGATCAATATTGATGCTGCGAAAATTGAACTGGCAAATCCTGTTGATCCGGCAGTGGGTGGTTTTACCAGTGAGTTGCGGAAAATAAAACCGGAACTGAGTGCCGGACTTTGGTTGTATTCCGATCGTTTTTTTGCAGGCTTATCAGCCCAACAGATCATTCCGCAAAAGATCAGTTTGGTATCGAATGATCTGTATCGTTCTACCTTAGTACCGCATTTTTTTGCAACAACAGGTTATCGTTTTCTTGCCAGCGATGATGTAAATGTATTACCATCGGTAATGCTGCGTTACATTCCGGGCATGCCTGCATTTGTAGATGTAAATGTGAAAGCACAATACCAGGATCGTTTCTGGATAGGAGGTAACTATCGCATCAATGAAGGGTTTGCTGCATTGGCCGGTATCAATGTATCCAATGTTTTCAATGTGAGTTATTCCTACGATGTAAATAATTCAAAATACCTGTTGCAATACATGCAACGGGGTACACATGAAATTGTAATCGGTTTCCTGTTGGGAAATAAGTACGGAGATCTTTGTCCACGCAGAGTGTGGTAATTGTTAAAGGCGGATCACTTCTAATCGTCTTACAAATCGCTTAGGTGGTTGCGGCGTCATCATTTGCATAGAATCCGGGCAGGAGCAAGGCGCTGGTTGTGTCATCCGCAAATGATTGTTTTCAATAATTATCTGCACCTGTTCCTGAGCCAGTTGTATATTTTGTGCCAATTCCGGTTGATTATATAAATATGCTACCAATGGCGACTGACGTTCCCTGTTTTTTAATCTTGCATTATCGGTTGTGTCTTTCGGTGATCGTACATTAATGGTAAAACGTTTTGTTGATTGTGGTCGTTTCTCTTTTACATTTTGTGCTTCTTTTTTTGCCTGTTCACGCTGCACATAAAAATGTTCAAACTGCGGAAACTCCTGTAACAGTTCAGCAGGGAATTCAGTTGCAAACGTAAAGTTACCGGGAAACTGTCCATGCAGTTTTTCCATCAACGAATCGGTATTCCAGTTTTTTTGAAATTGTACATAAGGCGCTCCTGCAACACGCTTTACTGTTCGCCTGGGTTGCTGGTTGGTTGTTTCATCATCTTCGGTTTCTCTGAAATATACGTCTGCATTTTGTGCATAGAAATAAGCCGAATCAACTTTGTTGCGCAGCATTGCCATTGGCTTTCTCCGTAACTCCGGTAAGGAGAACATACGCATGCCGGGCCGTACAAAACGTTCGATCCATTCGGCAGGAAGATCATTAAAGATCACCTTGTCAAATTTTATTTCTTTATCAATTGCTTCGTTCCATACCAAAAGTTCATCTTCACGTACTGTTTTTTTCAACTCAACCCTGATCTGCCGCTTGTCATCACGTAATGATACTGCATCATTATTCTTTTTTACAACAGCATCAGCAGTAAAAAAAACTGTTTTTGTTTTTTCCGGTGAAACAGGGATGGTTACCGTTGGCTCTTTTGCAGGTGTTGGTTTAATTTCTTTGATCATCCAGCCGGTCAACGCAAACAGAACAGTAAAAAATAAAAGTGCAAGCAATCGTGTACTGATCTTGTTTTTTTCAGCCGGTATATTCAGGATACGTTTTACACGATCCATCAGGTGATGTTTATTGTCGCCCAACGCCATAACCAGCTGTGGATGTTTGATCCTTGCCTTCTCCACGTTCAATAATGCTTCTGCATACACTGCTGCGTTCTGCTGGTAATTCATTACATGATCATCGCAACTGTTCTCCCGTTCTCGCCGTGCAATACCAATGAGCAGTAATGCAAACGGATTGAAGAACAACATGGTTTCTGAAACAGATAATAACAGATTCCAGAAATAATCGTTGCGTTTAATGTGTGCCAGCTCATGCAGTAACACCGCCTCTAACTGTGCGGCTGTTAAATGTGTAACAGCAGTAGCAGGCAACAATACAATTGGTTTGATGAAGCCGAGCGTAGCAGGGATATCAATTTTGGTACTGATAAAAAGTTGAACATCTCTTGGAATAGCCATTGAGCTTACAAGAAATGAAAAGAAATCCTGCAGATCATCGTTGACGGTACTGATGCCTTTGTTGCGAAGGGAATGCGTTGCCTGTAATTGCACAAATAATTTTGTGGCAAACCACAACATTACAAATAGATAGGCAATGGAAAGATAGGGGAGGATGAAGTGAAGTTTATAATCCATCCAGTTGAAAAATAATTCCCAGCGGTTGTCTTTTGTAAAATTGCTCAGCAGTGAATTACTGATTGATGCATCGTTAATGATCAATGCTGTTTTTTGTTGTAATTGCAATTGCCAGTGGAGAATACTATTGCTGATAAACCAAACAAAGCCACCCAATGCAAATACGGTGCTGATAAAGTTTTTAACGGCTGCCTGTTTAATGCGGAACAGAAAAACAAGCAGCTGATAAATGAGAAACAACAGTCCCATTTGCCAGATGCTGTCGGCAATAGCTTTTCCCAAAGCCTGTAAGAAAGCAGATTGGAACAACTGCTGCATGCGGGTTACTGTTTTTTCAGATTATCGATGAGTTTTTGAATTTCGTCGAGTTCTTCGTTCGATGCTTTGTGATTGCCCAGCGCCTGCATCACCAGTTGTGTAGAGGAGCCCTGGAAAAGTGTATCGATCATTTTGCCAACAAACTGCTTTTGTGTTTTTTCACGGGAAAGCAGGGGTATGTATTTATGTGTTTTATTACTTTCATCACGTTTTACCATTCCTTTTTCATGCATGATCTGCATCAGTTTGAGTGTAGTGGTGTATCCTGCATCTTTTGTTTTACTCAATTCTTCGTGTACATCCCGAACGGTGGCTTCACCACGTTCCCACAACACACGTAGAATTTCCAATTCGCTTTCTGTTGGTTTTGTTTGCTTGCTGCTCATTACTTACGACTTGTTTCGTATCAAATATACGATCCCGTTCGTAAAATGCAAAACCGTTTACATATTTCAGAAATACTTAACACAAAAAAAGCCGCTCACAACGAGCGGCCTTGTACCGGTTTCATAGTTGTGTTTATCTTTTTTCCAGCTTTACTGTATCTACAATCGTTAGCTGTCCCAAAGTAACCGCCACATTTCGTGCTGCATTTTTGTGAATTGTATCGTTCGGAACGTACGAGAAATTATAAGCTCCTGCTGCCAGATCTTTAAACATGTAGTTGCCATTTCCAACTTGTGTAAAAGTAGAAGCCACTGTATCAGGTCCATTGATCGCATAAATTGCTGTTACAATTGAATCAGGTGCCACTACACCTTTTACACTGCCACCAGATGGAACAAATGATAATATTCTCAATACCGGTTTTAAAATGTATTTGCCACTGTTACCTGCTTTCACAATTGATTTTGCAGCATCAAAGTCGAGGATCAAACGATACAGCATACCACCTGTAACATCCTGCTGGATCTGTACTTTCAAACCCGATTGCTGTGCACTTGGTGTGGTAAGGTTGATGCGCTCATCATTTTTTGTGATGATGTAGTTATTGTCGCCCAATACCAGACGAATTTGAGAAATGCGACCTGCCGGAATTTCGGCATCAGCTAAAATGGTATCTTTTCCGTTCGTTAAATCAAGCAGGTTGTATACACCGGGGTATGCGTTGGCCAATGTAATTTCGGCACTGTCGCCCATTTTGATTTTAATTTCCCTGATATCAACCCATACTTCTTTTACGTTGGGGTCGGGGGCGTCGGTTAACCGGATCTGCAAATTTGCCCGGTTGCCTGTTTTACTCTTTTCGCAACCTACTCCAAAGGCAAACACTGAAAGTAAAAAAGCCACATTCAACACGATACGAAATTTCAGTTTCATAAAGCAATATTTAAGTTGTTTATAATTTTCCAATACGCTGTTTCAGTTCAAACATCATTCCAATTTTAACGTTTACGGTTAAAAAAACAAACCCCGGACATATGCCCGGGGTTTTGTATGTATAACTCTTTTGAATTAATTTACTTCTAATTTCAACTCGGTTTTTCCGTTGAGGTAAGAACGGTATTTCTCCAGCACTTCCTTTGGTTGTACTGCGCCATTGATGGTTAATACATCTTCCTTCAGTTCAATAGAGAAAGCTTTTGCATCAACCAGGCCATCGGCAACGATAGCAGCAACAAATGGATTTTCAAATGCTACACCTGCTTCAGCAGTTGTTTTTTGTTCCATTTTCACTTCAATCTTCTGCTCATGTTTTGCATGACCACCTGTGCCATACATCTGTGCAAGCGTAGGAGCAATTACCAACGAAACAATTGACATCAACTTGATGAGGATATTCATTGAAGGACCAGAAGTATCTTTAAATGGATCACCCACTGTATCGCCAGTTACAGATGCTTTGTGTGGCTCTGATTTTTTATAGAATACTTCACCGTTAATTTCAACACCTTTCTCAAATGATTTCTTTGCGTTATCCCATGCACCACCGGCATTGTTCTGGAACATACCCATCAATACACCACTTACAGTAGCACCGGCGAGGAAACCACCCAATGCTTCAGGTCCCATGGTGAAACCAATGATCAATGGAGAAGCAATGGTAATAGCACCTGGCAACATCATTTTCTTGATTGATGCTTCAGTAGAAATCGCCACACACTTATCATATTCAGGCTTGCCTGTACCTTCCATGATTCCGGGAATGGTACGGAACTGGCGACGCACTTCTTCCACCATGCTCATTGCTGCTTCACCTACTGCACGGATGGCGAGTGAAGAGAAGATGAACGGAATCATTGCACCTACAAATAAACAAGCCAGTACATCGGCTTTATAAATATCAATACCACTGATGCCTGCAACACCTACAAATGCAGCAAACAAAGCCAATGCTGTTAACGCAGCAGAAGCAATGGCAAAACCTTTACCTGTTGCAGCAGTTGTGTTACCAACCGCATCAAGCACATCTGTTTTTTCACGCACCTCTTTCGGCAATTCACTCATTTCAGCAATACCACCAGCATTATCAGCAATTGGTCCGAATGCATCGATCGCCAACTGCATCGCAGTAGTCGCCATCATACCGGCAGCAGCAATCGCCACACCGTATAAACCTGCACACAAGAACGAACCATAAATACCAGCCGCTAATACAAGAATAGGGAGGAAGGTTGATTCCATACCGATTGCCAAACCACCAATTACGTTGGTTGCATGACCGGTAGAAGACTGGCGGATGATGCTCAATACAGGACGCTTACCCATTGCGGTGTAATATTCTGTGATGATGCTCATTAATGCACCTACCACTAAACCTACAGCGATAGCGCCCAATACACCCCATTTGGTGAAGGTTGCCCCACGGAGTTCCATGGTATCGGGTAATAAGAAATATACGAGGCCAACTGAAGCAACGGCCGTGAGGACAATCGATCCCCAGTTACCCATGTTCAGGGCTTTTTGTACAGTATCGGTGTTGATACCGGCGTTGTCGCTGATGCGCACCATCCAGGTACCAATAATGGAGAAGAGAATACCTACACCTGCAATCAGCATTGGTAATAAAATCGGAGCCATACCACCGAAGTTGTCGATTGATTTGGTTTCCTGGCCCAATACCATTGTTGCCAATACAGTTGCTACATAAGAACCGAACAGATCAGCACCCATACCGGCTACGTCACCTACGTTATCACCTACGTTATCGGCAATAGTTGCAGGGTTACGAGGATCATCTTCAGGAATACCTGCTTCCACTTTACCTACTAAGTCGGCACCAACGTCGGCAGCTTTTGTATAAATACCACCGCCTACACGGGCAAACAGGGCAATTGATTCAGCACCCAGTGAAAAACCGGTGAGCACTTCAATTGTCTTCAGCATTTCTGCACCATTTACATCTGCACCTGCAGGAACAAAGATGGCTTTGAGAATAATAAACAAGGCACCTAAACCAAGTACCGCCAAACCAGCAACACCCAAGCCCATTACAGCACCACCTGTGAACGAAACATTCAGGGCTTTGCTGAGGCTTGTACGTGCAGCCTGTGCAGTACGTACGTTACTTTTTGTGGCAATACGCATACCGATATAACCGGCAGTAGCGCTGAACACGGCACCAATTACAAAGGCAATGGCAATGGTCCAGTGGCTGTTGGGATTGGCCATAGCCATCACACCCAATAAAATGGCTACAATTACTACAAAGTAGCCCAGGATCTTCCATTCAGCTTTCAGGAAAGCCATGGCACCGGTAGCAATGTAGTCGCTGATTTCTTTCATGCGTTCGTTACCGGCATCTTGCTTCGACACCCAGTTGAACTTTACAAATGTGTACAGCAATCCAATGACTGCCATAGCGGGAACGAGATAAATCAAATTCTCCATAATCGATTATTCGTGTTGTTGATTTTTAGCAGCAATCTCCGGCCAGCATAGCTTTGGAGATCGAGGGCGGCAAAGATAGGGGAATGAGGCTAAAATAGTAATAGGGCCAACGGGTTGTGGAAAATCGGGAAAAGGTGAATAAAATGAGGGGCTTTCGGCTTTAGAACTACGATCAAAAGCAGTTCCGGCTGTACGCAGTACTCCTCGCTCACTCCATTTCATTTCGTTTGCTGTGGGGTACTTGCTTCCATCCGGCAGCCCGTGAGCATTTATTCTTTAATCAGCATTTTTCAATTGTTTACAGATTGTAAATCTGTTACAATCACCGTGTTTTTCTTTGCGCCATGAAAACGGAAGAGGTCATCAATATTCAGGTGCAGTTAAAATATACGGGCAATGAAGCCGGACAATTTAACTATCCGCAGGTACTTCAAACAGTAAATGGAATAGTAAAAAAAGATGAACACCAAACGGCAATTTTATTTGACCTCTATTACCCCGGGCTTGAAAAAAAACTTCGTGTTATCCATAATCTCAGAGGGCATCAATTAGATCTTGATCATTTTATTTCGATGAGCCGTCTTATTGAAATTGCAAAAGATGATTTTCTGTTCAAAGGAAGTTACACATGGTTTCAGCCACAGGGAGGATTTGAAAGCTGGGATATGGCCATACGAATAAAAGGATGCCTCGATAAAAAGCAGATACATTTTATCGGTCATCCACGTGCGCTTATTATAAGTCCCAAAAAATAAAACATGGAAATCGCCAAGCCACCCTGTTTACGGGGAACCATCCGTTTGCAACATGCTGTACCGACAATGAATGTGGAAGAACCTTTGATTGTGTGGTACGATGTTAATGCAACGATGATATATGAAAGAGAACAACTGTTGCTGAAGTTTTCGTTCAGGCCTGACAATTATCATGATCCTGTCTTTTTTGAAAATGCAGTGAATGAAAAAACGGATGAAGAGAAACCGCATGTTCGTGAGGCTCAATTATTCAGAACGGCAAAACATGAATATGTGCTGTATGGGTGTTTTGTGTTAACGAATGTGTATGGAGAAGAAATAGATAGCTGGGAAATGGTGGGTAAGTTCAGAGGGTTGCTGCCAAAAGAAATTGCGTGTTGGGATTGTGTTGATACGATAGGATAAAACCAATCATACTATCTGCTGATATGCGGCCTGCCTGACTTTAACTCTTGAAAATAGTTTTAAAACGTAAATACATCGTTATGATAAACAACCCTTCTTTAAACCCACGCTTCCTGGCTCACAGGTTTGTACATCCGCTTTCTTTGTTTGTAAACGACTCAATGCGGCAAAAGCCCGGTGAAAGTATAACCAATGATGTACTGATTTTTTTGAAACAGCATGCACAGGGGTTCGATTATGCAAAGGCGATCTGCGACCCAGATCAGGGCTATCCTCCCCGCTACTACGAAAAAGCGTTGTATTACACCTATGCACAACAGGGTGGCACTATTTACGGATTGCCTGATCTGTTTTATGATACCTGCCCGCAAATGGCGCTGTATTATTGTGAACATGCTAATCTGCGTGCAACGCAGCAAGAAAGTAACAGGAATGAGGCTGCAATTAACGGAACAGCTATGCAAAGCGAACTGTTTCTTGCCGAAGGTTTATTGTTATTGCAGGCAGCGGTTTTTTATTGCAAGAATCCAAAAGAATTTAAGTTTTTGTTTTGTCTTGCCTCCAATGAAGCAATGCTTACACTACTTGAACCATATATCATAACAACCAATAGCCGTTATCCATTGCTGCATATACCTGATATTACAGCCTTGCCGTATGTAACCGGTTATTTACAAACGCATGGGTTTACAGATATGCCTTTGCAACAAACAGAATTGAACGTACATATCTATAGCAAATGTGTAATTGAACAGGATGATACGGTGTTTTTGTTTGTGGGGTTTGGGTGAGGGTAAATAGTTTGGTGATAAAAGTGTTTTTAATTTAATGTATTCAATTTTGTATTTTCTATTTGTAAGTTTTCAATTACAGAATCAATATATTATAATGCAGGCAGCACTTGTTGTATGAATCCACCATTCATAGCTAAATAGTCATTAATTTGATCATTGGCAATATGAGCTAATTGGAAATTATCCGGGATATGGTGTATTATGCCGTGTGGCCATTGCAAATAATTCCAATTGATATTTTCATTCGGCAAATTAAACCGTTGTGCAGAATTAAATTTTACATTAAAAAGATTGTTGTTTGCCAAATGGTCATCAAAACTATTTAACGCTTGTTGTAACCTGACATCATGTAGTAATCCATTCTCCAGTTCATTACGTAAGAGATTTGGAAATTGCTGTACTTGATTAATATCAAAGAGTATGTTATGAGCTATTTCTTTTTCATGGATCGTTAACTTTTTACAGAGGTTTAGCTTTCCTACGATTCTTTTTGTGTGTTGCGGACAAATAGCATTTTGATTAGGGTAAAGATTCGTAGATAAGAAAAGATGATTAGCTTCATAGCCGTCAGCTTGATTATCTATTCCCTGTAAATAACCTAAATACCATTTTTCTTGATTTTCATCTGTAAAGTTAAATCCTCGAAATAGCCACTCCTCAAAACCAAAACCGTAGATGGCTTCGTGTAGAAATCCGTGATTATCTTGAAACTTACAATCTGTTCCAGATGGGGTAGTCCAGCCGTTTCTGTTGCATACTAATCTTGCTATTGGAGGCATAAATTACTTTTTATTAGCTTCTTATTATTTTTATTTTTTTATTGTCCTAAACTTAATACAATAAAGGCTAAAGATGTTCAGATAACCAATTACCTCTATTATGACCATGGTTATCTTGCCAGGCATAATTATGTATTTGCACCCCAAGAATATCTATATTTAATTCAACTGCTGCTTGATAGTTGTTCGGCAATAAATTGTGAATGTCTGTTATGTTTTCTCCATTACAATAAGCTACAAGCAGGTTGTGTAAGAAATGGTCTTCACTCCAAAAATTCATCACCGCTCCATCATACATAGGTATAAGTGACTTAGTCATTATTAAGTCATAATCCTGAATAAACGAGTAAGGATTAAGTAATCCGAAATAAGCAGATACAATTAAAACATGTACTTGTGGGTGTGCTCTTACAACCCATGTTTCTTGGGGGAAATGATATTGCCATGCATGAGGGCCCGCATATCTGAAATGTGCAACTGAATAACCGCCAACAGGATTAGCAAAAGGTGCTAAAGCGGCTCTTTTATTTATTAAATCTTGCTGCACGTTCGGAGCAAAATTGGCAATAATATCAGGTGCGCCTACTGGAAATATAACATGGGTGTCATTAGGATTTTTACTTCCGGCACAAGGGATTAATATTAACTCTGCCATATAATTTATTTTAATGCTGATCTACCAACGTAGTTAAAATATTTATGAATGTTTCATAACGCTCATTGTTGCCAGCCTGATAGTTATTTATATGTTGCACATTCCAAAGGTGTGAGTTAACAATAGCCGGATTCGGGGAAAAAAAGCCAAGCCAATTGTTTAAGGGGGCATCAATTGGTATTTGAACATTAGAATTTGATAATAATTCAATGGAACAGGTTTCAACAAAGGATCTGTTTTCAAATGTTGGCACACTCAAAAAGGTATAAGGATAGTTTCTGATTGTATTGCTTGTTGTAATCTCATGCGGAAGTTCTGCGGCACGAATGGCAGCAGGGGCATTGTTACCTAGTCCCCAATGTGGAAATGCAGCATGAAGCCCAAGATCATTAATATGCGCATTTCCTACATGAAGACGAAATACTGAACCACGATGATTACCTCCGCCATTACCTAAATTTCCTTTATGTTGATTCAATCTGCTTCGTAAGGTTGTACCATTTTCCTTACTTGTAGAATGTGTGCCAATCCGCATCACTTTTAATTGTGTACTATTTGTTCTAAATATTCCGTTCTCAAAAAAGAAATAAATCCCTTTTTTGGGAAGGGCATTAGGAAATTGTGCATTCAAATAAGAATAACCGTTATTCTTATTTAGTAAAATGGCGAGTTGTTTATAAAGTAAATCTAAAAAGGTTTGTCTCATTGGTTGATAGTTTATGGCAATAGAATAATATTATTGCGTTTAGCAATTATTAGATATTTATATCAATATAGTTTTGTGATTTGATCAATGATACAATTTTAATTTTGAACATTTTGTATTCTTCTCAAAAATCTTTTGTTAATTATCCCTTGTACATCCATTACAATTTCATATTCTAATTTAGCCCATGCACAAAATTCAACTCCCCGATAACTGGGAGCTTACCTTACATGTTTTCAGCTTTGTTACCCGTATTGCTACCATAGAAGAAACAAGGCAAAAGGAGCAGGAGTGCAGGCAGGAGTTACAGTATTATTGCAGCAACTTTGAGCAGTTAAGTGAAGAGGAATTAGACATACTATCAACTCTGCTTTTCATTTGGAGTAATCGTATTATCAACCCAAGAATTGTTCCAAGGCAATTACCCGTTTATCAAAGCGTAAGTAAAGAATTTATTGAGTGGTTTCAGCAATTAAAAAGCATGTGGGAGAAACATGTAAGCGGCCTTCAACCTTGAATATTTTTTCTCCATTGTACATCGGTTACAACAGGCCGCTAGAGTTTTGCGGTTCATTAAATTGTAACCATCATGGAACAAAAATCATCCAACAAAAAAATGTATTGGCTTATTGCAGCGGCTGTATTACTTGTCATGGCTATTGTCGGCAACAACAACTCAACCAATGAAAAGAAATACTATGATAATCCTACCTGTTGTAATTGTTTAGGTAAGGGTAAGGTAACCAGCTTTGATGTAACCATCAACTGCCCGTATTGTCTTGGGTCCGGTCATCTTTCCGAAACCACTTATAACGAAAAGTGTAAATAGCAATTACAGATACACCGATGCTGCTTTTTGTAATTCAGCAGCGATTTCTTCTTTCAACTGTTGAGGCGCTAATACCTTTACAGCACTGCTGTAACTAAAGATCATGGCTTTCAGTTCCCAGGTAAGCAATACTTCCAGTTCCACAATTGCATAGTCTTCTGTTTGCTCAATCACTTGCTGGCTGTGGTGCAAAGGCTGGGAAAGGATATAGTCTTTGTTTGTTTTATTAAACTGCAACTGTACTCTTACAGGTTGCAGATCGTAACGGTGTGTAGTGCCAAAGCTGTACCGGAAGTATTGTTCCTTGTCAAACTTTGTATCAATATGATATTTGTGTTTGATTGTTTGTAGTGTAACAATTCTGTCTAACGCAAACACAAGTGTACTTTCTTTTTCGTTTGCAAAACCAATCACATACCATCGGTTTCGGTATTGTTTTAACAGGTAAGGGCTTAGCTTGTAAGTGCGTTTGGTTTTGCCAAACGGATGATATTTTATTTCCACCGCTGTTTGTTCAATAATACAGCGGTAAAGCAAGTGCAGGTATTCGTAACCGTAGTTGTTGGTGCTTTCAAGTGTAATAAAAGAAGCTCCGTCGGCCTGGTTGCTTCTTTCTTTGGTGCTTCCCGTTACCAGTTTATTTACCAACCCATCGAAATGAATAACAAGATTTGAGTTGCCATAAGCCTGCATGCTTGCATTAGCAAAATCGAGTACCCATTTATCTTCTTCTGTAATTGCGCTTTGTTCAAATGAATAATCCGGGTCGGTGTAGATATATCCATTTCTCTTACGGTCGAATAGAATAGGTGCCTGTTTATGGGTGCGCATGAAATCAATATCTTTCGACAGCATGTCATTTGTTATAGCCAGTTGTTCTTCTGCCAGTGCTTCAAGTATGCGTTTTCTTGAAGCTGCAAACCGTTTGCTGCGGATTGTACGGTCAATAATGAGATATCGTTGGTATGCGTTTTTGGTAGCGGCCATAACATTTTTTTGCGGTGGTCACAAAATTAAGGAACAACCGGAGGGGCGGGGCAGAATCCGTATTTTAAATGAAGACAGCTATGACGATATTAGGGGGAGTGGCACAATTTTACTCCTCAGTCCCTTTTGATACATCGCCTTGGAACATATAGGGTTGCCAACCTTTGGGTCGGTTCCTGAAGTTTACTTTGTGATGTTGAAGGTTGGCAACCCTTGTACCTTGTACCTTGTGCCTTTTTCCGCATCTTTAAAGTAAAATCAAAACAGCCATCGTCTTGTTTATCAAATGAAGGATGGCATGGAGGCAATGGCCCGTCAGCAAACAATCATATCAACCATCAGCAACTACGGTAAGCAGTTGTTCGGCTTTATACGCAGTCGTGTAAATACCAACGAAGATGCGGAAGACATCCTGCAGGATGTGTGGTACCAATTCAGCAATTTACCGGCTGTAGAGGAAATCAATAATATCGGGGGATGGTTATTCCGGGTAGCCCGCAACCGCATTATTGATAAATCGAGAAAGAAAAAAGATGCGTTACTGGACGACTATTCGTATGAAGACGATGAAGGTGTCAGCTTTTTTTCATCCCTGCTCCGGAGCGATGAGGAAGATGCGGAAACACAAAGCATGCAGCGCCTTTTTTGGGATGAACTGATGGAAGCATTGCAGGAGTTACCTGAAAAACAGCGAAACGTATTTATATGGAATGAACTGGAAGATATGACGCTGCAGGAAATTGCCGACCGGGAAAATGAAAATATTAAAACCATTATCTCACGCAAGCGATACGCAGTACTGCATCTGCGTACACGACTTGAAACATTGTACAACGAATTTCTAAACAATTAATATTTTTAACGATGATGCGGAACAGGAATAAAAAATGGATGGCGCTTATACCCTTGCTGGTGATAGCAGCGGTATTTGCATTCGGCTGGCTGGTGATGTTTTTATGGAACACAGCGTTGGTGCCGGCAACAGGTTTGTATGTGATCAATTTCTGGCAGGCGATTGGTATTCTTTTATTAAGTAAAATATTGTTCAGTGGTTTTGGTGGAAAAGGAAAACACAAAGCTGGCCCTGGATGGAAACAAAACTGTAGTGCCATGAGCGATGAAGAGAAGGCACGGTTCAAACAGGAGTGGTGGAAACGCTGCGGTCGTTATCCTGAAGAGAAAGAAATGAAACCAGAGAACAAACCAACACAGGAGCAAGGTTGACAAACACAATTAGCTTTTGTATTTAGCCCGGACTTATGTTCGGGCTTTTTATTGGTATGAAGAGTCAAGGCTAAAGCCAGGAAGCGATTTTCATTAACCCGGTCTTAAGACCGGGGTTACAAAAAAAAGTACGGCTTTAGCCTAGATTCATTTTCAGAAGGTAGTGTGTAAAGTATTTTATTCGTTCCAGCGTCTGTTGTAGAGTAAACATTTTTTTCTAACAAAAAACGAAATGACGATGTATCATCAGTCACACGCCGCAAAAGGCGATCATTACGGAAGCAGCAAACGGCACCTGCTTTACCGTTCCATGCAAAGAGCCGCAGTAAACATTTACAAAACAGATACCAGTTATGAAATGCTGGTGTTTGCACCGGGCCGCATCAAGGAGCATTTCTCGGTGAGTGTAAAAGGAAATGAGTTATCAATTTCCTACACACCACCCGAAGGTTTCCCAAAGTTTCATTGGGTGTTGCGTGAGTACAGCCGCGGAGGTTTTGTACGTACGTTTACCCTGGATGAAACCATTGATGCAAGTGCTATTACAGCAAAGTATGAAGATGGTGTACTGCAGGTGAGCCTCCCCGTTATTGCCGGAGCGCAAACCAAAGAGCAGGAGATTAAGATCAGTTAGGTTGGTTTTTGGTTAATCATGCAAAGGCGGTCTGTTTATACAGACTGCCTTTTTATTTGCAGTGTTCAGATATGTAGAGTTTTATTTTATCCCATGTTGCATTGAAAGGAGGGAGCAGGTCAATATCTGCATCTTCATCTGCATCAGCAAAATAACCTATACTTCGCCATAGAAAATAAAACTGATCTGTACCATATTTCTGTTCAAACCACTGCAATAACTGTTTCCATCCATATAGTTGAGTGAGAGCATAGACGTCAATAAAGTCTTTCTTTTTACCCCGGCCGCAAATTGTGTGCATTTTCATGGCGGCAATATCTGCTATACTGAATAATCGGATATTTTCCGTTTCTGTAAACGATGAAATCAGTTTTGCAGGCTCCGTTACAAAGTCACATTTAATATTGTTTACGTAGCAAAATAACATCCGCTTTGTTGCATTTACTAAGGTGTAATGGCTGCTGTATTCCGATGCAATTGCTATTTCAATATCTTTTGTCTGAAAAGCATCTGGCGAAAAAAAATCAAGATCAATTGATTTTCTGTGCCCGATTTGCAATGCCAGAGCTGTGCCGCCAGCTAATGCAAATTGTTTTTTTATTTCATCAATCGTAAAAAGAGCCTTCAGCAAGTTGAAGGTATTGTGGTCAATTGTAGAAAGATGAAGCATGCAACTCCTGTTTAGGAATATTGAAGTAATGACTGCAGAAATGAATTGTTTTAGGATCAAGTTCCCTGCTTTTTCGCAACCCTTCTTTTATTTCATTGGTTGTATATAGTTGCAGAAGCATATAAAAATCTTCGAGGAAGCCACGTGTAACTACACGCTCAATAATATAACGTTGATTTTTTCTCAAGTCAATTTTTTCAATTGAAGTATCCCAAAATAGTTTTTGACTAAAAGGGAATTCGCCCGATCGTATTTTTTGATCGAGTGCTTTTGTATCTATAAAACTGAAATAAGAGTTCATATTATAAAAGTAACAAAAGATAGTTCAAAACGCTTCCCCAAACTGCAAATAAAAACCGTTGTTGCCCTTGCCGCTGCCAAATCCATAATCGAAACGGATATGCAGTTTTTCATTTTTGTTCACCGCAAAACGTAAGCCGCCGCCATACGAATACTTTAATCGTTGCAGTGAAAGTGTGCTGAAACGTCCGGCCACATCGCCCACACCCGCAAAACCAACAGCACTGAAGCGTTTGTAAAC
Organism: Bacteroidota bacterium; assembly: GCA_023428755.1. Lineage (GTDB taxonomy): Bacteria > Bacteroidota > Bacteroidia > Chitinophagales > Chitinophagaceae > Lacibacter. The sequence continues at coordinate 81,447 of JAEYWX010000027.1, read as the reverse complement.
GGGTACACGATACTCTGCCTGTAAACTCAGCAAATGATCATCTCTGTATCGTCCATTAAAATAACCCCGCATCCGGTCGGCACCACCCAATGATGCAATGCTTCTGATCGGAATATCTGCTCCTGTATTAAAAAATCCATATGCATGTACTGCAAGAATTTGTTTCCGGCTGATGCGTTTATAAAATCGCATATCTGCAATAAAATTCGTGTATCGATGGTCCGATAACAGCAGCGAAGTGAAGTGCGTGGCTTGTAATGAAAGCAGATGACCTTTGTTTGGCCAAAAGGTATTGTTTCGTGTATCCCATGAAATGCTGGCACCTAAGCCCGATACCTGGTAGGGTTGACGTCCGGCCACCTGTTGCTGTTCAAACAAGCCTGCATCTTTTACATTGATATCAATTACCCGTTGGAAATCGTAGATTAATCCGGCGAATATTTTATGGCTCAATAAACGTTCGCCATGCAGGTGGATATAAAATTGTCTGAAATCGTATTCTTCTTCGTTGCTGACGGCCGTGTTGTTGCCCAACCCCCAAAACCGATCGGGGAAAGAGCTGTATGAAAAATGACTGTTGAGAATATATTTTTCGCCCGGAAAAAAGACAGGCCCGTTGATGGTGAAAATAAATTGTTTGCGGAGCGAATAACTTCCCAGGAAACGGATGGAAGAAGTTCGTGTGGTGCTGTCCTTTTTTCGTGTGGTATAAAATGTAAAGGTACCACCTGCGCCAAACGACCAATCGGTTTCAATAGAACGGGATACAACGGGTAAAATAAGCAAATGACTTTTATTGACGGATGAATCTGTTGATTGTGCAAGCAGACTCTTGCGACTTATAAATAAGACACAGCAGACAGTAACGAAGAAAGAGAGGAGCAATCGTTGCTGCATGCATCAGGTTGTTTGTGAAAGTTGCAGAAATGCATCCCCAATATGGTTGATAATATCACCTGCCAGCATTGCTTCTTGTGAATGTTGTAGTGCAGCAATATCACCTGCAAGCCCGTGCAGATAAACACCCAACACGGCAGCTTCTTCTGTATTATATCCCTGCGCAAGCAATCCGGTTAAGATGCCTGTTAATACATCACCGCTGCCGGCAGTGGCCATACCAGCATTGCCTGTATTGTTGAAATAGGCATTTCCATCGGGGCAGGCAATGAATGTATGATGTCCTTTTAATACGATCACACAATTGAGTTCAATCGATTTTTGTTGCGCCAGTTCTTTGCGCTCAAAATCATTTGCGGCCTTGCCAAACAACCGTTCAAATTCTTTTGGATGCGGTGTGAGAATACAATCTTCATGTAATTGTGCAGCAAGATCTTTTTTGATCGACAACAGATTCAATGCATCGGCATCCAACACAAGCGGCTGATGAATTTGCCGGATCATTTGTAGCAACAGTTCTGCTGTTTTCTCATCCAATCCAATACCCGGGCCAATACCTATTGCCGAGTAGCGTAACAAATCAGTAGGAACTGTTGAAAGAAAACGTTCTTCAGCATCTGTATTCAGCATGGCCTCCGGAATGCTTGTTTGCAAAGTTGTATATCCACAGCGGGGGCTGTGCACCGTTAGTAATCCTGCTCCGCTTCGCAAACAGGCTGCAGCACTTAATACAGCTGCTCCCATTTTCCCATAGCTGCCGGCGCTGATCAACGCATGTCCAAAATGGCCCTTGTGAAAATGTCTTTTTCGTTTGCGATAAATTCTGTTGATCAATTCTCTGTCGATGAGTTGATGCTGTGCAATTGTTTCGGCAGCGTAGGTTTGATGCAACCCAATATCGAGTACATGCACTTCACCACAATAGTCTGCATTTTCAGCCATTAAAAAACAGGTTTTGTATTGCTGAAAGCTGAGTGTATAATCTGCTTTGATGCAAGGATGATCTTTCGAACTTTTATCAGCAAACATGCCTGTTGGAATATCGATTGAAATAACAGCAGCAGGAGAGGTGTTTAAGTGTTCTGCCAATGCAGCGATCAATCCATCCAATGGTTGATGTAAGCCGGTGCCCAGCAGTGCTTCAACAACAACGTCGTCTGCTGTGAGTGCCGGAAAAAAATCCGGTGATTGTAAAAAGTGAATTTCTTTTGTGTACGTATGCAGCCGTGGCAGGTTTTTCTGAAAATCATCGGTACCCAGTTTGCCGTTTTCAAGAATGTAAATGGATACGGTACAGCCTTCCTGTAGCAACAAACGGCTGATGGCAAGTCCATCGCCACCATTATTTCCTTTACCGCAAAAAACATGCAAGTGTTTTTTTGAAAACTGATGCAGTAATACCCATTGGGCGCAGGCGGCGGCAGCTCGTTCCATCAGATCAATGGAAGCGATCGGTTCATGACTGATCGTATAAGCATCCCATGCTTTGATCTGATCGGCTGAAAAAATTTTCATGTATTAAAGTTACAATTGCAAATACAAAAATGAAAAGGCCTGATGAAGATCAGACCTTTTTAGAGACCAAGAGAACAAATTATTTTTTGACAAAGGCGAAGCGTACGGATACTGCAACAGTAGATGCCCGAAAGCGTACCGATTGTATCACTGTAAGCTCCGGTTTCCAGTCGATGGTTAAATTGATAGGCACTTCCGTAAATTGATAATCGAGTCCGGCGATGCCAGTGATACCAAGATTATCGATCCCTTTAAATCCAACATAGGCACCACCTCCATAGAACCAGCTTAGATTTTCAACGGCAGTAATGGGTTTGAAAATTTCATACAATGCACCCAAAGCGATAGGTTCACGGAGATTTAGAATTGCCTCTACTGCTTTGTTATTGTTGAAATGATACCGGTAAGTAAATCCCGTAGAAACAACCTGGTCGTTACTCCCGAGTCGTACACCTGCCTGGTGGCGGTATTGGGCAAAAGAAACAGAACTGGACGCGGCCAGCAGGAGAAAGAATACAAGAAGCTTTTTTTGAAACATGGATATGTTGTTGATGATTTAGTTACTAAAATAATGCCAAGTGGTTGAAGACCCTTTACAGCAACTTGTTAAATCATTTGTTTGCTTTGCCATTCTTGAAACGATGGAATTTTGTTTTACTGTGTGAAAGAAAACCTAACATCAGTTACAGGATCATTTTTTGTAATTGTTTGCTAAACCAAAGATTACAAGTGTTCTTTTTTTAGGGACTATATTTGCTGCCTTTAATACAGATACAGATGGCTACCATACTAATTGTTACAGTCTTTATTCTTGGTTATTTATTGATTGCCCTTGAGCATACCGTAAAAGTGAACAAAGCTGCAACAGCATTAATGACCGGCGTACTTTGCTGGACCATTTTTATTTTCGAAAACAGCTCTGCCCATTTTGTAAACGAAGAGTTGCTCCATCACTTGGGGGAAATCGGTTCCATTCTGTTTTTTCTGTTAGGAGCAATGACGATTGTAGAGCTGATAGATTCCCATAATGGCTTTTCCATTATCACCCGGCGTATTAATACCACCAGTAAAAGCAGACTGCTATTGGTAGTTTCTGTAATCACATTTTTCCTGTCGGCTTTGCTGGATAACTTAACCACAACCATTGTCATGACTTCGCTCTGTGCCAAGTTATTGAGTGAGCGGGAAGACAGGTTGTGGTTTGCAGGTATGATTGTTATTGCAGCCAATGCCGGTGGTGCGTGGTCGCCGTTGGGAGACGTTACCACAACAATGTTGTGGATCGGCGGACAGATTACTGCTTACAGCATCATTACACAAATATTTTTACCGAGTGTGGCTGCCGCATTTATTCCGGCGCTGATTATAATGTATAAATTCAAAGGCAAACAAATCGTTTCCATGCCAAAGGCAAACGATTCAGAAGTTGACAAACGGGATGGAAAAATTGTACTTGCCTCCGGCATCGGCTTTCTCATTTTTGTTCCGGTGTTCAAAACAATTACACATTTGCCACCTTTTATGGGAATGTTATTTGCATTGGGTTGTATGTGGATCATTACAACAGTGTTGCATAAGAAAAAAGAATCGGGTTTTATTCAACGTTATAGTGTGGCACATGCATTACAACGGATCGATACGCCGAGTATTCTCTTTTTCCTTGGAATTTTGTTGGCTGTTGCAGCTCTGCAATCGAATGGATTACTGGCCGAAGCTGCCACTCATCTCAATGCATTTTTGAAAAATGATTATTTGATTGGTACTGCATTGGGTTTGCTTTCAGCATTGGTTGATAATGTGCCGCTGGTTGCTGCTGCACAGGGTATGTATGATCTTACAACCTATCCCACTGATCATCCGTTCTGGGAATTTCTTGCGTTAACCACGGGTACAGGCGGTAGTGCAATTATTATTGGTTCGGCAGCTGGTGTTGCTGCGATGGGTATCGAAGCCATCAACTTTATGTGGTATCTGAAGAAGATCAGTTGGCTGGCATTAATTGGTTTCTTCGCAGCCATCGGCGTGTTTCTGCTTGAACGGATGCTGTGGTAATATCAGAGAAACAATTCCAGTTTACTTTTCGGTCGCTTACTTTCCAACCATTGAAAGTTTGATAATTTCTTTTGATCATCGGGCAACTGCCGGATGGGGTAGGTAGTGCCTTTTACTGAACTGCTGTATTTGATTTTCTTTGGGCTTCGGTCTTTAAAATAAATATCGATCATATCAGCCGTTGTTCGGTTCATTCCTACATATGCACTATCATCGTCCTGCGCATAATAAATACTTTCAGCTGTTCCTTTTGCTTTTACATAATCAAGTTCGCCATCTATAAAATAGGCATTGATCGTTCGCCCTTTGATCTGGTTAAAGAACGCTGCCGTGTCATATACATTTTGAACCAGCAATGCGTTTTCAAACACATACATGCGTTTGGGCTTTTTGTTTTCCGTGAACACAAAAATCGTATCGCCCGATACCTGGCTGCCTTTGCTCCAGGCAACAGGATTGTGGTATAATTCAAATACACTGTCAACGCCTGAATAAAATAAACTGTCGGATGTTGCCTGTAGTGAATCATTAAAAATGCGCACATTCCTGAATGCGGTGATAAAGCGAATGGTGTCGAGTTCTTCCTTTGGACGTATCCGTTTTTTTTCCGTGGTATCAACTGCTGCAACAAGATTGCTGTCTGCTGCAGGCAACTGTATAGAATCGGTTAAAACAAGAACAGGTTTTTCTTTCAGAACCGGTGATTTTTTTGTTGCCACAGAATCTTTTGCAGGCAATACAACCGGTTTTTCAAGAACAGGAGCAGTTGTAATTGGCGCAACAACAGAATCTTTTTGTTGCACAATCGAAACGCTGTCAGTAATCGCTTGCGCTGAATCGGTTGTTACAATAACAATTGAATCGTTGGAGAGAATCGAATCAACTTGCAACACCTGTTTCCCCTTCACTGTATCAAATGCAGAAATATATCCATTCTTCATTTGCGCAAGGTCCTGCATCAAACCGGAATAGATAGTATCAGCTGCAATGTAAACCGAATCGCTTTTTTGTACCACCACCATCACCGGTTTTTCTGTTGCCAAGAAATTTTTCTTCTCTTTATTAAAGAAAACCCTGTTGGCAAAAAGTAGGGCACCTTGTGCCGTGTCTTTGTATTGAACGTTTCCTTTTGCTTCACCAAAGCCGGTTTTATCATCAAATGCAAAATCATCGGCCACCATCGTTGATGTGCTGTCTTGCATGCGGGACCGACTGCCGAATTTGGCCTGCTTCAATTTCAGATCGTAATATCCTTCCCGTGTATTAATAACCGATTTGCCTGATTTTATAGTAGTGGGTGCAATAAAAGTTGCTACCTGGCTGCTGGTATTATAAAGTAAGGAATCGCTGGCGAGTGCTACTTCGGGGTCGCTCATTTTTACATCCCCGATAAAATAGATGTCTTTAATATCAGCATAATAATATCCGCCTTTGCTTGTAAGTGTGGTTTGTTTGCTTTCAATACGACCGCCATTCCGGTACGTTCCCACTTTCCCATTCATGTCGTAATCCATTTCATTGGTGTAAAGCGTACTGTTGGGGTCGCTGAGCTTAACGTTGTTTCGAAAAGTAGCCAGCTTTTTATTACCGTCGTATTGCAGGTATTGGGAATAAATATTGACAGAGTCGGCTTCTTTGATGTGTACATTGCCATAGGCTTGCATAAAATTCGCCTTCTCGTTGTACACTACGCTATCGGCCCAAAAAAGAGTAGCGCCTTGTCGGATTTGCACTTCGCCCACAAGAATCTGTAATTGGGTAACAGAATCAATTGTTTTAAAATCAAACCGGTTGGTTTTCAGAATTTCAACAACTCTTACAGTATCACTTGCCTGTGAGGGACGGGGAGGAGCCGATTTTTGTTGTGCATACAAGCCGTGCATACACATCAGCAAACAACACAGCAGACCAAGGCGAAAACCCACGTTCAATTATTTTTGATTGTTATTGATACTGTCGGCCAATGGTGCTTTAAGTGGTTCTGTTTTATCTTTTTTTCCAAATACAGAGAAGCTTACATAACGTTTCGGATGCAGTTTAAAATCATCCAGCAATATGTTGAGGCTTCTGCTCGTATTCTGTAAGTTGTTATACAGTTTCGGATCGTTGATCAGCAATCCAAGCGTACCATCACCTTTATTGGCTTTCTGCAAAATTCCCTGTAATTGTGTGATCGTGCTGTTAAGATTGGCAACTGTTTCTTTGATCTGTATTTCAGATAATGTTTGCGAAGTATTTTTCAGATTCTCAATTGTAGTGTTGAGCTTTTCGTTGTTTGTATTAAGGTTGGTAGTAAAGGTTTCTACGTTGTTCAATGTTTTTGCCAGTGATCCGTTTTTGCTGTCCATCATTACCGCCAGGTTATCAGAGGTGGATTTGAGATTAGCGATCACCAGCTTCAGGTTCGATTTTGTTTGTTCATCGAACATACTGTTCACATTACCCAGTACAAGTTTGAGTGAATCAACCGCCTGTTTGATATTCGCCATCACAGGATCGACACTTTCCATCACTTTCGAAAGAATATCAGGGTTGGCCGTACTTTGAAGTGTATCGCCTTTGGCAAGATAGTTCGGTGAGTTACCGGGTAATACACTGATGGAAGCACTGCCGGTTAAACTGCTGTTGATGATCGCTACTGAATTATCGGGGATGTTCACATCTTCCAGCAACGTAATGGTAACGATCACCTCACTTACATTTTTATCGAGGTTATCGATCTTGTATACATTCCCGATGCGAAAGCCTTTGATCTTTACCTGGTTGGCCACTTCCAATGAACCTACATCCGGAAAGCGGGCATAGAGCACATTCGATTTTTTTAAAAGGCTTTTCCCTTTTAAAAAATTAAAGCCGAGAACAAGAAGGGTAACTGCAATAACTGTTAAGGCGCCTACTTTGGTTTCGTTTGAAACTTTCATGTGTTATTTTTTTATTCACTCCATCACATGTTCCCGCATTACCGGTAAATAAGCAATGCGTGTTTTCGCTGGAATGTGTTGGTGATAGGAAACTGTTTAATGCGTTCCCCGGCCAAAAATAAGAAATGTTTATCCCCCACAAAGAAGAGTTAAGAGGAAACTAACAGTTACAGTAGCCGAAAGCGTTTATTTACGAACGTTATCAGCCGTATTTTGTACAGTTGGAGACTTTTCTACGAGGTCTTTGTATCGTTTAATAGATGCAGAAATGCTTTGTGCCATTTGTTGCTGACCTTCCGGGCTCATGAGAAATTCTTCTTCAGGCCGGTGTGAAAGGAATCCCAGCTCAATTAAAATACTGGGCATGGCGGTAGCCTGTAGTACCCAAATACCTACCTGGCGTTGTTTTACACCACGGCTGAAACGGCCGATACTTACAAATTCTTCTTCTACAATACTTGCCAGTTTTACACTGTTGGCAAAGAATTGTTTGCTCCACAATGCTACCTGCTGCTTTACAATGGGGTCGTTGATATCAACATTCAAACTGCCATCATCTTCCTCATTGTGAAAAATATCGCCGTTTTCAAGAATGAAATCTTCTTTATCATCCTGCTTGTGTGCAGCAAACACATAGGTTTCGGTACCATGTGCAGGATTTGGGTGATAATATGTTTTAAAAACAGGAACTGTTCTTGTTTTCTTTACACGTTTTTTGTTTTTGCCTTTACCGGTAGTAACATAATAGGTTTCTGTTCGTGAGCCTTCTCTTCTTACTTCACGCAGCTTGGGAACATAATTGCAATGGATGGAAACAAACAGATCGCCTTTGTTATTGTTGGCGAAGGTTGCCCTTGCTTTGTTATCTACAAAATAAACGGTAGGTCTTGATTCCAGAATTTTTACATCCGGCATTTCGTTTTGCAGGATGGCTACAATTTTTTTCGAAACTTCGTACGATATCTGATCTTCCGACACCTCAGTTCCAAATGCCCCGTGCCGTGCTCCAATGGTTCCTTTAAAACCGTGCCCCGCATCAATTACGATGGTTCTGATTTTGCCTGCAGCCTTTGTATTTTCTTTTTGGGTGAAGGAAACAATCACCAGGCTCAACATCAGTAAAGAGACAATTCCGGGTAGTAAGTTTTTGTTCATCGTTCCACGTTCGTTTTTGAGTTAGTAAATTCAAAAGCAACATTCACAGTTCGTTAATGCAAATGTGGTTATTTTTGTCGCCACCGCATTATGTTTAAACGCTGTAAAGTTAGCTATAAATCTGTATTAATGACTGCTTTAGGGGGCTTGCTCTTCTATGGCATAACGGTACAAGGTCGTAATGCATTTCATTCCCCTTCCAATATTTTACATGCTTTAACATATTCTGTATTTGATACTGTGCCTGTTTTGCCGCTTAAAAAAACAAGTTCAACCCCCGCAATACAGACGAGCCTATCCGAAGTTTCATCAGAAAAAATATTGTTAAATGATACAGTGCCATTGAAAAAAGATTCTGTTTCAGTAACCGATTCATTGCCGAAACAGGATTCGATGGTGCAGAAAATTGATACGTTCGATTTAAAAATATCAAAAGATTCCATTGATGCACCGGTTGATTTTGAAGCAGAAGATTCAATGGTGGTGGATATTCCGGGTAAGCAGATCTTTCTGTATAACAAAGCCGCAGTGAAGTTTAAAGATGTGGCATTGGATGCAGCAGTGATACGGCTAGATCAACCCACACAAATTCTCACCGCCTATTCAATTAAAGATTCAGCCGGTTTGCCAACTGGTGTGCCCGCATTTAAACAGGGCGAAAGTGCGTTTACATCCGATACCATCCGTTATAACTTCAAAACACAACGAGGCTTAACCATTGGTACTTATACACAGGAAGGGGAGATGTATATCTATGGTGAAAAAGTAAAGCGCATCAGCCCGGCTGTTTTCTTTGCAGAGAAGGCACGCTTTACTTCCTGTAATTATGATACACCACACTTTGCATTCAAAGCACGGAAAGTAAAATTCATCAGCAACCAGGTAGCTGTTACCGGTTTGGTACGTCCTGAGTTTGAAAATGTACCCATTCCACTTGGATTGCCGTTTGGTTTATTTCCCATGAAACAGGGACGACGCACGGGTTTATTGCCACCGCAGCCTACCGTGAACGAACAGCTTGGCTTTGGATTGGAAGGCATTGGTTACTATAAAACGTTTGGGGAGTTATGGGATGCTACCATTCGTGCAAATATTTATTCGTACGGTTCGTATAATATTTTTCTAACGCCCACTTATCGGAAGCGATACAGATATAGCGGAGGTTTTAATCTTTCCTATATGAACAATAAGTTTGGATTTAAAGGCGATCCGGATTACCGTCCACCCTCCCGAAACTTTTCTGTACAATGGAATCACAGCCTCGATGGAAAAGCAAGACCCGGCCAAACCTTTAGTGCCAACGTGAACATAGCCACCAGTTTATTCAACCGGCTCTTCCCGAATAATGCACAGCAGAACTTTAATAACACGTTACAATCATCAATCGCTTATCAACGTACATGGGCTGGCAAGCCGTATAACCTAACGGTAAGTGCCAATCACAATCAAAATACCAATACAAAACTGTTTAACGTAAGTCTGCCCGATGTAGGGTTTACCATCAACACCATTTATCCATTCCAGAAAAAAGATTTTGTAGGAACCCCCAAGTGGTATGAGAAATTAGGTGTTTCCTATAATGGAACTTTCCGTAACCAGTTTGCTTTTTACGATACTGCTTTCAGTTTTAAACAACTGATTGATACGTTCGATTGGAGTGCTCGGCACAGCATTCCCATTCAGCTATCATTGCCACCGTTGGGTCCGTTGCAGGTAGGTCCATCGATCAGTTACGATGAAACATGGCATTCCCGTACATTCATTCGTGAATGGAACCCGGTTACAAAAACGGTTGAAACAAAAGGGCAGAAAGGTTTTTATACCGAACGACAAATGAGTTTTGGCTTAAACTTCAGCACGGCATTGTTTGGTACAATGAATTTTAAAAAGGGAAATGTAAAAGCATTGCGTCATGTGATACGCCCCACATTTGGGATGGGTTATCGTCCTGATCTCAACAGGGCCAAGTGGTACCGTGCACAGGTTGATTCTACAGGAAGAGAATTGTGGTTTGATAAATTTAACGGCTCACAGGTGGCGAATATCCCGGATGGACGATCAGGTTCCATCAACTTTGCCATTGACAACAACCTTGAACTGAAAGTAAAAGATAAAAAAGATACCAGTGCTGCTGATAAAAAAATACGCTTGATCGATGGATTTGGTATGAGCACCAGCTATAATATGCTGGCAGATTCGTTTGGATTAAGTGATTTTAATTTTTACCTGCGCAGTAATTTGTTTGAAAAAATCAATTTAACGGCGGGTGCAAATGTGTCGCCTTACCAGATCGACCAGGCAACCGGTTTCAGAAAACAGCAATATGCATGGCAGGGCGATAAATTTTCGTTAGGAAGATTTTCCAGCGGATTTGTATCGGTAAGTACACAGTTCAAGAGCAAACCAAAAGATGAAAAGAAGCAGAAAGAAAAAGAAGACATGGAACGAAACCGGAGAAATGATTTTAATGATCAAAGCCGTGAACTGAATGCCATTCAAAATAATCCGGGTGAATATGTTGATTTTAATGTTCCATGGAGTTTGAACCTCTCATACGCACTGAATCTTACCCGCATGTTGAAACTTGATTATTCAGGATTTGAAACAATGGTTACACAATCGATCAACTTCAATGGTGATTTTAATTTAACGGAGAAATGGAAAGTGCAGGCAAATGGTACATTTGATATTCAAACGGGCACTCTTCAATACTTAACTACTTCTATATCCAGAGATCTGCATTGCTGGCAATTAGCGATCAACGTAACACCAATTGGCCCTATCCGTTCATTCAATATCAGCATCAGTCCAAAATCCGGTTTACTGCGTGATCTGCGCATCAACCGCTCACGGATGTTCTATGCCAACCTTCCGCAGTTTTAACCGGAAGCGACAATTATTTCACAGGTTTATTTTGTTCAATGTAATTCCACATCAAACCGAATACCTTTTCTTTCAGTTGTTTTACATCGTTCATTTGCATGCCGGTTGTTTCAACTGGTTCTAAAAAATGCATTTCAATTTTTGATGGCCAGAAATAAAATGTTTTGTGCAGTGGTAACACTTTTTTTGTGTTGAATAATACGGCGGGCACAACCGCTTTATTGGCTTCAATCGCTAAACGGAAGGCTCCGTCTTTAAATTCCTTTAGTGGTTGATTGGTTTTGTTGCGTGTTCCCTCGGGGTAAATGCACATATGTAATCCCATATCCAGCACCTTGCGCATATACGCATAACTTTTCAACCGGCTATCTTCGCTTTTACGATCAACCAATACACTTCCCCTGCGATAGATCAAACCAAACAAAGGAATTTTTGCCATTTCAATTTTTGCTATGGTTTTATTGGCACCGGGAATGCCGGGCGATGTAACCGGCACATCCATAAATGAATTGTGGTTACAAACCACCACATAGTTTTCACCTTTCTTAAATTTTTCTTTGCCTTTTATTACGAGCCGTATACCTGCCAGCGGCAACCATACAGCCATCCATATTCTTGAGAGTGCAATAAAAAGACGGGTGCGTTTCGGCTCGGGATGTAAACCCATGATCCAGGTGGGCAGTAAGATAATGAGCATGGTAATTACAAACGTAAGCAGGGCCCATGCGGCAAAGATTCGACCAAGTATGTTCTTGATGAGGTTCATGGTAATTTCCAGTCAATGGGTTCTAATCCTTCTTTTAATAAAAGCTCATTGGTTTTTGAAAAATGTTTGCATCCGAAAAAACCATTGTAGGCGCTGAGAGGAGAGGGGTGTGCTGCTTTCAATACATGGTGCTTTGTTTCATCGATCAAACTTTGCTTTTCCTGGGCAAACTTTCCCCACAACAAAAACACCACGCCTTTTTTATGATCCGATATTTTTTGAATCACAGCATTGGTAAAGTTTTCCCAACCGATTTTTGAATGACTGGCTGCTTCGTTGGCACGAACGGTAAGGAACGCATTCAACAACAACACACCCTGTTGTGCCCATTTGGTTAAGTTGCCATGCCGTGCAGGCATACCAACACCCATATCACTTTCTATTTCTTTGTACATATTAATGAGCGAAGGCGGCGGCGGTACACCATCCTGAACGGAGAAGCAAAGTCCGTGCGCCTGTCCCGCTCCATGATAGGGATCCTGTCCCAGGATCACCACTTTTACATTATCAAATGGTGTTTGGGAAAATGCATTGAAGATAAGCGGACCGGGCGGGTAGATGGTTTTGCCCTGCATCCGTTCTGTTTTTAAGAACGTAACAATTTGCTGGAAATACGCTTTGGTAAATTCCTGTTTGAGTTCTTTTTTCCAGCTCTCTTCGATCTGAACGTCCATGCACAAATGGTTTGGATGCAATGGTACTAAAAATTATCTTTGCTGCCTCTTAATCAACAGCTGGGTTATAATTCATTCGTTTGAATTTGATTATAAAACAGATTTTTGATAAAACAGCTGGTATGGTAGCTCAGCTGGATAGAGCATCCCGATTTCTAAATCGGGAGGGCCAATGGTTCGAAGACGCTACTACATATCATTATTAAAGCAGCTGGTCCGGTAGCTCAGCTGGATAGAGCATCAGCCTTCTAAGCTGAGGGTCATTGGTTCGAATCCAATCCGGATCACAAATACAAATCCCGTTGAATGACGGGATTTTTTTATGCCAGCCTTTTGTTACATACTATTCAGCAAAAAACTCAATAAGTTTTATGTCGGCTCTACACCTGATATAGAACGTCGTTTGAATGATCATAATCGTGGCAAAGAAAAATTTACCCGGACGGGGATGCCATGGCAACTGGTTTACATGGAAACTTTCGAAGAATTGGCTATGGCCCGTAGAAGAGAACTGGATATTAAGAAAAAGAAAAGCCGAAAATATATTGAATCGCTGATCAGCTCAGCCGGATAGAGCATCCCGATTTCTAAATCGGGAGGGCATTGCACGAATTAATTCCGGATCACAAACACAAATCCCGTTGAAAGACGGGATTTTTTTATGCCAGCCTTTTGTTACATATTATTCAGCACAAAACTCAATAAGTATTATGTTGGTTCTACGCCTGATATAGAGCGACGTCTGGATGATCAAAGTTCTTGTGTCATTTGTTGTTTATTGCCATTACGTATATCCTTCATCTGCCTGATGTTTATTTATTTTATATATGTAGTCTTTTTTGTTAAACAGGCTTGCTTCATTTGAACGATAATTCAAAAAAACAATTATTTAATCTGCCTGTTTAAAAAAAAGGCCATATATTCATTTTTTGAAACAGTAATTGTTTCGATACAGTTAAACTGAATTCGTACCAATTTCCTCCAAAAAATCACCGCTGCTGTTTAAACACGATCCAACAGGTTTTTCCTGTCCGGGTTTCCAATTCCTCTGAATAGCCGTATCCCACCTTTTGAGAGCAACAGTATTCACAATCATTTGCTTACTAAAAAAAATCTACGAATGCAGAAGTTTTTAGGCTTATGCCTGTTTTTACTTATTACGGGTACGGCATCATCTCAGGTATATGTGCAAGCCGGTGCCGGGCTTACCAGCAAAATCAATTTTGGAGGCGATTTAGGTGTAGGATTTGTTGCAAAGAAAACAACATTTGCAGTTGGATATTTTGCAATGATGGATAGCGGAGAACCGTTAATGTTGAATGTGCAAGCCGGTTACAGAATTACCAACGACTTGCGCCTGTATGGAGGTTATGTGCGAAAGCATTCCTCCGATCTTATGAAGAGTCAAAATTCAAACTCATGGATTGCAGGAATTGAATACAATACCAAGCGATTCAAAAAAGGCAATTTCTATTATTCAGCGAACTACATTCCGAACTACTTCTTTGCAACCATTGGCATGAAGTTCAATTACAAATAAAGTTGTAGAAAAGCCCGTCCAAAAAACGGGCTTTTTGTTGTGAAATAAAAAAGTTTGCGAAAAACTTGCATATCTCGAATTTGACCGTATTTTTACGGTCAGAATTGAATCCGGCCCTAACAAATTTTCTTCACCGATTTAATTCCCCTTTTAATATCTCATATCCGGAAGCCCCTTCCAAAATTCCTCTATTAACCAAATTGATTCCAATCCTATACCCAAGGTTGTCTTTTAATCAATTTGTATATGAAAACGAAATTTGTACCTGTAATTGCCGCCATTATGCTCCTGTTGTTTGCCAACACAGGCATTGCCGGAACTGCTTCATCTGCACAAGTTTGGCCCAAAGTATATGATGTGCAGGTTGCGCAGCAAGGTGCTGCTGTTATTCTCCAGTGGAAGGCAGAGAATGAACCCAAAGAAGTGTATTACGAAGTTGAAACAAGTGCCGATGGCAAAACATTTTCAACAGCAGCCATTGTATTAGGTGGATTTGCTGCTGATGAACATTTCTCCTACAAGTACAAATCAAAAAAGGCAACTGCTGCCAAAACATATTACCGTATTAAACAACTTAATAACGATGGTACTTACAGAATTGTAAGTGAACAATCGCTGTAAACATATTCAACGAACTGTTGGTTCTCTTATAGGTAAATACGCCGTCCTTATTCTTAGGGATGGCTTTTTTGTTATAGGGGCTATATGAATAAAATGCTGGAGTAAAAAACAATTGCTAGAAATATTAACGATGAGTTTGGCCTTATCTGATTAAAATTGAAGTTGAACGCATACAATAGCAGAAATTGAAGAAATGTAACCATATTATCTTTAACGCAGCTGAATTTCATGAGAAGGACTGTAAGGATTTAAACAAGCTGAAAAAATTGCTAAAGCGCTTCAATCTTTATATTGCTCACATAAATACCGACCCTTTTATTATTACTGATATTCTCAAAGTAGAACGATGTGAAATGGGCATTTGTAGGCAGATCATTAAAGCCAGGAATGGGCTTGCCGTATTTATCTGACGCAGTGATTTCTCTGCCATTTATGAATCCACGAACCATATTGCCTTCTTTGATAATGGTAAATTTCACTTTATTTTTTGCATTACTGAAATCATTGCTGTACTGTAACACGTCTGCATAACGAATAGCACTGTTCATACCGGTATAAGTTGCTTTTAGTCTTGTGTAGCCTGTTGGGTTTTGTGTAAATTTTGCGTTGGCTGCCTGTGCTTCAAGATCAATGAATATTTGTTTGGGTGCATCGGTATAATCGCCCTGCGGTCGAAGAATTTTATTATGTATGCGTAAACGAAATGCGCCACCGGTATTGGGTGTAAAATCTCCATCGGTGAAAACATCAAATTCCATTTTAAAATTTTCAGGAAGGGGTTTGCCAAAGTCATCGGGCATCACTTTGTTATCGCCCAATTGCAGCCAGTTTGTTTTTTCATTGCCTGGTTTTGCAATAAGCGAAGAAATACCTACGCTATTTTCATACCAGCCTGTTGGTTTCTGGCCGGGAATTCCATTTGCGAAATCTTCAAAATAAAAATCGTTGGATGATTTTTTTTTGACCAGTACTTTACTGTTTGTCGTGGCTTTTTTGTATGAAGCCAGCGTTGATTGTTGTACCGCTTCATTCAGAATACTGTACGGTTTATTCTTCACCAGTTCAGGTTGAAAAAAATAATTGTATACATAATCAAAATTGAAATGAGTGATCATGCTTCGATGTTTTTCTTTATTGTAAGGTTGTGAATTGATATCGGCCGGTTCCCAAGAAATGCACACCCAAAGCGGCTTGTCTTGTTTGCTCTTTTCATAAACACCTTCTTCATACGTGTAAACACCGTTCGTATTGTTGTTGAATCGTTTTGCATCTTCATTGTCAAAAATATCATCCCTGTTAAAAATGTCTGCCATATCTAAATCTGAATTTTTTAGCTCGGCAGGAATCTGTAAACTGTTGTTGTATTTTTTTCGGAGTGTTTCAATATGAGTCTTTACTCTTTCTACTGCAATATGTTTTTCGTTTGGCATCAAACTTTCAATCCCTGGTCTTTCGGCGGGGATAGCCTGTTCTATCATATCCAGCACTTCCCCACGACTAAGCTGGCGAATGGGTAATTTATTGTTGGGCACGAGGTAAACAGCAATTTGCGGAATGCAACCATCACCATTACAGCCATAATATTGAAGGACGTATTTCCCGATTTGTGGATGATCTTCCAATTTGAGTTGCCTTACCAATCTGTTTTTGTGTTCACTATTCCCTGCAAATGCTTTTTTAACATCTGGTGTTCTCCTTGTAAATACAGAACGGCCGGGAAGGGTAAGCATAGGAATGTTTTCCGCATCAATGATAGTATTGGTAACGATATACAAACGGTTTTCTGTATGAGGTGTCCTGATTACTTTAGTACCTGTTTTATCCCACATGGCACGCCACATCGCTGCACATAGGCCAGTGCCGTAGGGCTGCACTTCGTCTTTTTTATTGGGCTCTGCAATGGCATAAGAAAAATCCAGTGCTCCAATGGGGATGTATGATTTCTGAATCCACTGTGCAAACAATTCAGGATGTTTTAACTGAGCGGAAGAAAATGTTCTTGTGTATGCACTTGCTTTGAGTTTGGGAACAGGTTTCCAGGCGAAAATGCTGTCTTCCAACTTTGCATCATTTGTGCGTTGAGCATGGATGTTGATGGCTACAATCAACAGCGAAGAGAACAAGAAATATTTTTTCATTGGTTAAGATTTTAGATAAGTTACTATTTCTTTTTAAAATATGCAGCGCCTCCCAGGTAGTACACTTCGTTAAAGCTTTTCGGATTGCGTGTGGGGGGAGCAGAAAACAATCGTGTAACAATCCTGCCATCGGTATACTTAAAAGTAATGGTAAAATTTTCGATTGCATACGTTCCATTACCTCCAGGGCAATTGCTGGCATAAGCAGCACCATACAATGAACTAAAGATACCTCTGTCTGTAAAAGTTCCATCTTTTTTAAAGTAGATCACGGCCTGGCAACCGGGCTCATCGAGGTAATTCAGTTTGGGATCTTTGCCCCAGTTGGGTGCTATATGCGTATACGCACCTTCTATCAACAAGCCATCTACAGAAACGCATTTGTGGAAGCTGGCACTGTAACCGTCTCTGTCCATTTTTATAGCTGATTTTTTTGTAACAGCGATGTCGTTGTATTTGCTTTTGAATCTTCCCTTTGTACTGTTCATGGTAAACTTACCCCATGATTCGGGATGATTAGTTGTATTAAAGTTGGCAAGGCCTTCATAAGGTGCATTCGGGTAGTAGTCGCCGTTAGGATAGATAACATAAAAGTCGGTAATGTTTCGCTGCATGGCAAGCGGATCTGTTGCATCCCATGAAATATTCCTTGTAAGCGACCACAACTCAGGTTTACTTTTGAAATTGTTAGATGATGAAGGAGCTACGGGTGCTATACCCTCATTACTAGTTGGTGAATTTTGTTTTAGTGTAACTGATTCCAGGAAGGCTTCCATTTCTTTTTGAAACTTTCCGGTATTGGTAAGAATAAGGATATTGGCCATCCTGTTGTTTTTAGAACTGTTTACAAGAATAACAACGCCCTTTAGTCCATCTTTTTCAAATGGGGCAGAGCCCATCAGCGTATTCCAGCCGTTGTCGGTGCTGGCAGGTTGCATCGTGGCTTCGCCGGCTCCTAAATTAGTTTTTGCTATCAAGTTCCAGCTATGGTTAAAATTTGCCAGGGCATCTGCTTCCGTTTCTATAGATTTACGAATAGTAATGACGCAATAGTTGCCACTTGGGTCTTCCTTACTAAACGATAAAGTTTCAGGGGTGGATGATTTTTGCCAACCGGTTGGTGGTTGATACGATACAATATCAAATAATTCCTTTACCGTTTTTTTCTGTGCCTGAATCCAGGAACTGTTGAACAGCAAAACATAGAAGAGTAATTTTTTCATTAGTTAATTTTTGGAATGTTGATGGTAAACGAATTATTGTTCCAGTTTTTTTCTTCGATGGTTTTGGAATGATTTACGGTGATGGTGTAAGTAGCACCATTGCTCAATGTACTTCTGTCGGCAGTGCAACCTATTTCATTGCTGATTGTACCCCACGGACCAATTTTTATGTTTGAAGGAGGTTGCACGCCACTGATGATAGCACTGCATCCTGATTTTGGTGTGGGACCGAACATGCCGGTGATAAACACATCCAATGAAGCAGGCACGGTGGAATTATTTTTCAACACATATCTTACTTTAAAACGGTGTTTCCAGGTTCCGTTTTGTAATATAGAATCCTGGTAAATAAAGTTTGCAGATTCAATTGTTAGATCGGGCAGATCAAGATAACCGGCAATGGATGTACTTGCTGAATTATCTCTTTCGTTTGTTTCAGCAATTTTATTATCCTGGTCTATTGCTAAATGATAGCTGTAATTTTTTTGCCAGAGATATAAGGCGATGGAGCAGTTGATCTTTCCGTTTACCTGCTCTCCATTCTTCAATGCTTTTAATTGCAACTTATCTGTTCCGCCATCAAACGCAAAGTTACCCGAAGGGTTTAGTACACTGCCTTTGATGATGATTATTTGCTCGCCCATATCCGCACCGGTATTGGTAATACTGTAGGCGATGTTGTATTTGTTTTCGGAACTGTTGTAAGAAATCCGTTCAATTTTTACAACCAGGTTGGGCAATTTTGAAACGGGTCTTACAATCGTTGAGTTGATGGTTGTTGATTTTATTTCTGCAGGTGGCTTTGTTATTTGTGCTATTGCTGTTTGCGACAGCAGCAACAAGATAAAAGTGATTGTTTTCATATTTTAAACTTTAAAATTCTATAATTGTTATACCGCTTAATATTCCCGTTCCGGAAACACTGCCTTGTCCGCTGATGATACTTATGCTGGCTTCTACGCCTGCTTCAATCGTCATATCATGAATATCTTTTCCTGCTATATTGCCATGCTCTTCCATGCCTTCGTCCATAACATTAAAACCTACTCCTGCTTTGGCTTCAGCAGTAAGCTTTACATCTTTCACTCCTTTGCGATCCATCTCCAGTATGATGGCACCGCCTACTTTGGCTTCCAGCTTTACAGGGCCTTTTTCAATTTTATCTCCCACACCTTGCTCCGCACTTATTTTTATGGTGCTGCTGATGTAGGTGTCGTCTTCGGCACGTTCAAAATCATCTTTGCGGGTGTATTGCAAAAATTTCAGATCGATTTCAGTAGTCATCTTACTGCAATCATTTGAAATTTTGAGCAACTTCCAATTCAACTGACTATGATATTCACAATGCAGGTCATCAAAATTCTGTAGTTTGGTTAGCTCCGATTCATCGTCGGTATCATTATTACACGAATATTCATTGAGCGTAATGGAAACAAATGGAAAACCTGAACCATAGGCCGGTGCGCCAAACGCTTTTTTCAGAAAATTGAGCCATTCTATCTGGTAATCTAATTTTGCTACCTGGAATTCATCGGGCCACATCATATACAGGGAATAGTGAGCCGATTCATTGATCATTTCTTTTTTAAGCGTCAATGCATCCAGGTACAGGGCCTGCAGTTTGCCATTGATGTCTTTCAGGTATTTATCTGTAACGGCTCTGTATTTAGGGCAATAAGCTTCATTGTTTCTGTGCGATCCGGTTTGTGCTTCGTCTTCACGGCGCAGTTTTTTCATTTCCTCGTCATAAGCTTTTTTTAAGACCAGGGATTCCTGTGCATAAAGGCTCATACGTGAATTGTAGGCCTGCATTTTACGCTGCACCAAATCCATGGCCGCTTTTAGTTTTTTGGAAGCCCTGGTAGCGTACATGGGTACTGCAAGCATTTGTCCGCCTGCAGCCGCATTTGCCTTGGCGAATTTTATATATGCCATGTTTTCTTTCATTCTGTCTTGCTTTCCTTTCATGGCTGCATCCTCTGCATCTTGTCTCAGCTTGTTCAGACTCTTTATTTTTTCATCTATCTGCTCATAAAATGTTTTCCATTCTATTTCGGCACTAATGCATCCACGGGAGTTCATTGGAAAAAATGGGGAACGAAATCCATCGAGATTCAACACATCCGTTTTCCTGCGTGGAGGTAACAGGTATTGAGTATGCGATAACTTTTCGCCCAACTTTGCCAATCTTTCTTCCTTTTCTTCCGTATAGGCATGTTGTATGGATTTTTTTATCGCTTCTTTTGCTTCTTCTTTTTTCCCTTTGCTTTCGGCAATAGCGGCTTTGGCCATATTAGCCTGTGGATGCATAGGGTAAAGTTTAATAACACTGTCTGCATATTTTTCAGCTTTCAACAGTTCGCCCAGCCCAAGCCATGCCTGCGCCAGGTTATTGAGAATGGTACTATTCTTAGGAAATTTTGCATTCAGGTTGTTGAGGATAGGAATGGCCAAGTGCTCACCGCCCTGCATCGAAAGCATGGCAGCATAGTTGTTGAGATTATCGGTATTAGATGGGTCTTCGTTGCTTACTTTTCCCAGCACATACAAAGCCATTTGTGGTTTACCAATCAACCAAAGCGCAACAGCCATATTACCTGCTTCCACACTATTTTTACTGTTAGATTGGATGTAGTTAAAAACTTTATCGCCCATCTTTAACAAACCGGCATCCATTTTAGCCATCATTTTCTTTTGAACAGAAGCGATATAGGTTGCCATCCGGGCATTGGTAACGCCTTTGGTTATGGCTGCAATTCTTGCGGCATCCCGTTTTGGAACTACACGGTTTTCATCTGCCCAGGCTTCAGCCATTTGCTTATCAGAACCCTTCGGAACTTTTTTAAAGTTGGGTAATTTAATGCCCAGGCTGTCGGCTATTCTTTTGTCTTCCTCACTCATTTCATCCATCATTTCCTGCGCTTCCTTCATCATCTTTTCCATTTCTTTTTGCGTAGGCGGCTTTTCTTTTGGTTTGGTTTGTGCAAAACCGTTTGTAAACCAACAGCACATCACCAACAACGAAAAAATTATTATTCTCATGGGAAAAGTAGTTTAAGGATCTAGTTTTTGGATTGTATTAATTTTCCGTTCCTGTCCGTGGTATAAAAGGTTTGTTGGAAACTGCCGGGGATTAATTCTATCCTTACGGCATTATCAATGGTTACGACCGATTTTACTTTTATGGATGCCATCACTATTTTTTGAGAAAGAACTTTTCGTTCTGCTTCTAATTTCAATACGGATATTTCGCCCGATTGTAAAACAGATTTTGTATTCACCAGCGATTGAAATGATATTACCGAAGCAGCATTGGGGATGGTTATAAAAACGGTAGTGGTTGTGGTACTTACCACCTGCAGGTTTAGGATCTGTAATTGCCGCTCATAACCTTTTTCCAGTGATGTACCTCTAATGGCAGTGGCGTTTTGATCGGTAAATTTTCCAAATTGTTCTGTTCTTTGTGCGGTAACTTTAAACGAAGATGCAAACAAGATTAGCAGAAGCAGTGGAGATGTTTTCATTGTTTCGATTTTTGATATTTTCAATTGAATTAGTCAAGTTTTTTGACACTGTGAAATTGGGTTAATCAACTTTTGAAAACAATCCTCCTTTTAAGGCAATTTCAACAGCCAAAAAATCCCCTGAAACAGGGAGGACTAAACAATTAATATTTGAGATATTTGAACACAACAAATCAATCAATACCAGTGAGGATAATATTAACGATCCTGTGTACCATTGGCTTCTTTATCATTGTTCATGCGCAGCAAAACCTTGAGATTAACAGGCTGTTGCAGGTATTGGCTACTACAAAAAACGACAATGTAAAAGCCGCTACCCTCAACCAACTCGGTTTTATGGGAAAAGATTATGGCTTCGATGCTAAAAAATTTGCAAGAGAGGGGCTGTTGCTCAGTACCAAAATTGGTAACCGGGCCGAACAAGCTATTGCCCATTTGAACCTGTCACAGATTTTCAACGAAGCCGGTAAATATGATTCTGCTTTGCTGGCTATTGAACAGGCACAAGAGTTGTTTCCTGAAAAAGACTCAGTGAACCATGCTTCTTTTTATGCAAAATATTATTTCAGCCTGGGTATGCTTTCACTTCCGGGAGGTAACGACAAGGATGGAACGTTGCAAAATCTTTTAAATGCATTTCGTTTTGCCAGGATGTCAAAGGATCATTATCTGATCTCCGTTTGTTATGGGGCTGTTAGCAAGGCCTATAATCTTTTAAGGCAGTTTGATAAAAGCATCGAAAACAGTAGCGAATACCTCGATTTTGCATTGGCTCAAAAAGACACACTTATCATTGCTAAAGGTTACCAGGTTCTATCCGCATCTTATTTTAACGCCGGTAACATGGAAAAGCATGGAGTTTATTTCAAAGAATATGAAAAGCTACTACCAAAGCTGGCTAATCCATATTATAACTGGCTGTATGCAGATAACCGGGCAATGCTTTTTGCAGAAAAAGGATTGTTTGCCGAAGCGATTGCTGAAGCGGAAAAAGCGATCCGTGTTGCACAAAACAATAAGCTCTCATCTGAAAAAATTCTTTCCTCTTATTATCTCGCCGGTTATTGTTACTACCTGGCGAAGCAATACCGGCAAAGCAATGATTATATGATGAAAGTGGCTGCACTGGCAGACAGTATCAATTCGCCGGAATATAAAATGTATGCAGCAAGCGGACTTTCGGAAAACTATTATTTTTTAAACGACTTTAAAAAAGCCTATGAATACCTGAGCAAACAACTGTCATGGTCAGATAGTATTTCATCAGAAAAAATAAAGGTCAATTCAAATTACCTGCACATTAAAAACAAGATTGAACAAAAAGATAACCTCTTAAAACAACAAGAGCAATCCATCCATCAGAACCGGCTGATTAATTATATTTTAATCGGCGGGCTTTTATCTCTGCTTACAATTGGTCTTTTGGTTTACAGGAACTATCATAACAGGAAAAAAATGCAGCAACAACGCATTGCTGAATTGGAAACAGAAAAACAATTACTGGCCACACAATCATTATTAAAAGGGCAGGAGGAAGAACGATCGAGAATTGCCAAAGATCTGCACGACGGTTTAGGAGGATTGCTGAGCGGTGTAAAACTACAATTAGGAGCCATGAAAGGAAATCTTATTTTAACCGAAGAAAATGGCAATGCATTCAGCCGGGCATTGGATAAGCTGGATGAATCCATTGCTGAAATGCGTCGGGTGGCGCATAATATGATGCCTGAAACTTTGCTGAAATTCGGTTTGCAACAAGCCATCGTTGATTATAGCAGTAGTTTGAGTCATCAGCAAAGATTTGTGATCGATTGTGAATTCAGGGGTTTGGAAAACCGGCTCGATCAAACAACGGAAGTGGTCGTATATCGTATTGTACAGGAACTTATAAACAATGCAGTAAAGCATAGTGAGGCCACTAATATTCTTGTTCAGCTAATACGGCATGATGAAAACCAACTGAACATTACTGTAGAAGATAATGGTAAAGGATTAAGCCCGGCTGATAAAGAAAAAATTACAGCCGGCCTGCGCAATGTGCGTTCCCGTGTGGAATATCTTAATGGGAAAATGGATATACAATCCGGGCGGGGTAAAGGTGTTTCTGTTTATATTGAATGCGAAGTAAAACCGAATGAATAAAATAAAAGTAATTGTGGTTGATGATCACCCGATGGTGATTGAAGGTATGCGGGCCATGCTGAGACAGATTTCGTATGTGGAGTTAAGCGCTACTGCCAACAATGCATTTACTGCATTGGAAAAAGTAAAAGAACATCAGCCGGATTTAGTTATCACTGATGTCAACATGCCCGAAGTGAGTGGCATTGAGTTAACAGCAAAGCTAAAAAAACAATATCCCGGCACCCGGGTTATTGGCATGAGTACTTTTAATGAACGCAGTTATGTGTCGCAGATGATTCAAAACGGTGCTGATGGTTTTTTGGTGAAAAGTGCGTCGAAAGAAGAGATAGAAGAAGCTGTTCTTTCTGTAACAGAAGGGAAGATGTATTTAAGTATCGACACAAATTTCAGTTCATCAGCACAAAAGGAAATAAAAAATCAACCGGTGCTTACCCGACGTGAAAAAGAAATACTGCAACTGATTGCCGACGGACTCACCAATCCACAGATTGGCGAAAAGCTTTTTATCAGCCTTAGTACTGTTGATACCCACCGTAAAAATTTACTGTTGAAACTGGAAGTCAGTAACACCGCCAGCCTGGTGCGGCAGGCTATTTACTATCATTTGGTAGAAATTTGACAAGGCTTCCAATGTATAACCCTGCAATTCTTTTTGATGTAATTGATAATGATTAGGTCTGTTATTTGGTGAATGTAATCTATAAGCATAGCGCTTGCGCTATTTAGAGTCGGGTTTTAATAATTGGTAAAGTTTTCTGTTCCATAGGAACAATCGATTGGTAGAAAAACGCATACAGAGTTTTCGTGCTGTAGGAACGATTGAATGAGATGATTAGTTTGTTGGAGAGCACAAGTGAGATGTTTGCGCAATCTTACGCTAGAAAAAGGAAAAGAAACCAAGTTTTTTCAAAAACAAGTAAACCGCAACGCCACAAATTATTAAGCCAAGTACAACGTAAAGCATCCTGCCAAAATCTCCAAACAGCTTAATTAGATCAATTGATTTATATGAATTCAGAAAGCTCTTCCAATTTTTCAATGCTCCGAAAATCATGAATAAGCCATACGTAAAAAGAGCAAGTAAAAACAAGTAAAGGAAAAATCTTTAATCATAATTCCTGAATGCGTATCAAAATTTATTGTCGGAGATAATTAATGTTGTTGTCTATTGACCATTCATCATTCACATCAATATCACCCCATCTTACTCTCCATCTCCATCACTTTTTCAAACGCAGCTTCGTATTCGGTATTCAACTGTGTTAACTCCTTGCTCAGTTTTTGGTAAGATGTTTCTGTTTGTTTGAACTTGTCTTTATCCGAATACGTTGAAGGATCGGAGAGCTGTGCTTCCATTTTATTTTTTTCAATTGTAACAGCATTGATCTTTTCTTCCAGCTGTTGCAAAATGCGTTGCTGCTTTTGTAATTCTTTCTTCGCTTCTTTATTGATCACCTGCTTTTGTTCTGCAACAACAGTAGCAGGTGCTGGTTTTTCTTCCACTACCTTTTTCACTTCAGCCTTCTTCTCACTACCGGCTACCGGCTCTTTACTATCGGCTGCTTTCTTCGCCATCCGTTCTTTCCACTCTAAATATTCCGTGTAGGTACCTTTGAATTCTTTGATCTCTTCATCCACAATTTCCCAGATCTTATTGGCCGTTTGTGACACAAAGAAACGGTCGTGACTCACCAGAATGATGCTGCCCTGGTATTTGTTCAATGCTTCAATGAGCAGTTCAACCGAATGCATATCCAGGTGGTTCGTCGGTTCATCCAGCATCAGGAAGTTCGCCTTGCTGATAATCGTTTTTGCCAGTGCAATTCTTGCTTTTTCACCACCGCTCAATACTTTGATCTTTTTATCGATGTCATCGCCGCCAAACAAAAAACAACCCAGCAGCGTACGTAATTCCTGGTCGGTTTTTTGCGTGCCGCAGGTTTTTAATTCATCCAGCAGTGTATGGTTAAGTCCTAACGATTCCAACTGATGCTGCGCATAAAAGCTCTCATCTACATTGTGCCCCCATTTACGTTCGCCTTCAAAACTTTCAACACCGGCAATGATACGCAGCAGGGTTGATTTTCCTTTTCCGTTTGCACCGATCAATGCAATTTTATCGCCACGCTCTATTTCTGCAGTAGCGTTTGTTACAATTTTAGTTGCGCCGTAATGCTTGCTTACATGTTTCAGTTCGCACAACACTTTGCCTGGCATTTTATCAATGGCAAAGTTGATGCGGATATTGGGACGATCGTTGGTGGGTGCTTCAATCACATCCAGCTTCTCTAATTTCTTAATCGCTGTTTGTGCAGCCGCTGCTTTACTGGCTTTGGCACGAAAGCGTTCAATAAAACGTTCCTGCTGGCGAATAAAATCCTGCTGGTTTTCAAATGCCTTTTGCTGCAATTCCATCCGTATCTCTTTTTCTTTGAGATAGAAAGAATAATTGCCACCATAAATATGCAGATCCTGCTGAAATACTTCCACGATCTTTGTTACCATACGATCAAGGAACCAACGGTCGTGCGATACAATTACAACCGAACCCTGGTAGTGCAACAAATATTTTTCCAGCCATTCAATACTGGGAAGATCGAGGTGGTTCGTCGGTTCATCCAACAGTAACAGATCGGGTTGTTGTAAGATCATCTTGGCCAGCAACACACGCATCCGCCAACCACCGCTAAACTCTTTATAAGGACGTTGCAGATCACTGTTTGAAAAACCAAGTCCCTGCAAAATCTCTTCTGTTTTATGATGGATATTGTATCCATCGAGCGTATCCATTTCATGCAGCTTATCGCTGTACAAATGGAGCAGCGCTTCATCTTCATGATTTTTTTCCAACTGGATCCCCAGCTCTTCAATTTCTTTTTCGAGCAGCAGCACTTTTTCAAACGCTCCCAGCGCCACCTGCAAGATCGATTCACTGGTATCGAAACTAAGGAGGTCCTGGTGCAGGTAACCGATACTGGTGTTGCGGCTGCGGATCACTTCGCCTTTTGAGGGTTGATATTCGCCTACCAGCAATTTCAGCAGGGTAGATTTACCTGTACCATTGTACCCGATCAATCCAATACGTTCATTGGGGTGGATATGCCAGGTGGCATCTTCTACAATTGCTCTTGCACCAAACTCAAACGTTACATTTTGAAAACCTGCCAGCATAATTTTGAAAAATGAGCCGCAAAGATAGGCAAGACCTATGAGGTTTGCCGTAAGGAATTGCAGCGTTGCAAACCCCACAGGTCTTATCTTTGCCCCAAAAATTTGTAATATGAAAAAGACGTTGCTTATTCTTTCCGTTATTTTCTTGGCAATAGCATGTAAAAACAAAGAAGACAAGACAGAAGAACCTGAAACAACAGCGCCTGCTGCAGCAAACGGGTATGCGTACAGCGAACCTTTCAAGCAATCAATGACGAATGTGTTGAATGCATATTACAACCTCAAAGATGCATTTGTAGCGAGTGATACAGTGAAAGTGAACGAAGAAGCAGTTGCCTTACAAAATTTACTGGATAGCTTAAAGCTTGATGAGGTAAAGCAATTCGACAGCCTGGGTTTTGCCAGCATCAATGGCCGCCCCGGTGATGTAGCTGCTGAAATTGCTGCCATGCTGGGCGAAAAAGAACTGGAGAAAAAAAGGGAATCGTTTGAAATGGTATCGAATGCATTTTATGACATGGTACGTGTTATTAAACCAACCGGTGCTACCATCTACTATCAATATTGCCCAATGGCCTTCGATGATAAAGGCGCTTACTGGCTCAGCAGTGCCGACAGTATCATGAATCCATATTTTGGAAAGAAGATGCTTACCTGCGGAGAAGTGAAGGAAACATTGAAGTTTTAAAAAAACTCAGTCGTGAATGGAAAACCTCAAGCTGTTTTATTCACGACTGACGATTCACGATTTTCTACAACAATTGCCCCCGTTTGCTTGTAATAGAGAAATACTTCTAAAACCGGGAAAAGTCTGCATGCGCTATTTTAAACCTGTCATTTTATCGCTGATCTGTGTATTTACATTGAATGTTGCCCTTGCACAGGAAAAGTTTACCATCAGCGGCTATGTGAAAGACAGTACCAGTAATGAAACCATTATTGGCGCTACGGTGGCCATCAAAGGCCGAACAAAAGGGATCAGCTCCAATCAATATGGTTTTTTCTCCATTTCGCTTGCAAAGGGAACCTACACGCTGGTTGTATCGCATGTGGGATTTGAAGCAAAAGAATTGGTGATTGATCTGTCAGAAAACCGGCAACTGAATGTTGACCTTTCACCCCGCATCAGTATTTCACAGGAAGTGATCATTTATGCCCGCAAGCGTGACATCAATGTGAAAGAAGCGCAGATGGGTAAGTTTGAATTGAGCATGAACCAGATCCGCTCAGTGCCTGCACTGGCCGGCGAGGTAGATCCCATAAAAGTATTACAGTTATTGCCAGGTGTACGCAATGCAGGCGAAGGTAACAGCGGCTTGTACGTACGTGGCGGCGGTCCCGATCAGAATTTAATTTTACTCGACGATGCGGTGGTGTACAATCCCGGACATTTGTTTGGGTTCTTCTCCGTGTTCAATAGTGATGCGTTGAAAAATGTAACACTTATCAAAGGTGGTATGCCTTCGAATTATGGCGGACGAATCAGTAGTGTGGTGGATGTTGCTATGAAAGAAGGCAACAGTAAAAAGTTTCAGGTTGAAGGTGGCATCGGTACTATTTCTTCCCGTGTGTCCATTCAGGGCCCCGTTGTAAAAGAAAAAGCATCATTTATTATATCAGCAAGGCGTACGTATGTTGATATCCTGGCTAAGCCCTTCATCAAAAAAGAAAGCGCTTTTTTCGGAAGCGGTTATTATTTCTACGACCTCAATACTAAATTCAATTATAAATTTTCAGAAAAGGATCGCTTATATGCCAGCGGATATTTTGGGCGTGATGTGTTTACATTCAACAACAGCGAACGTAGTTTTAAAGCACGTATTCCCTGGGGCAATTCAACCGGTACTGTGCGCTGGAATCATGTGTTCAACAGTAAACTCTTTTCCAATACGTCTGTAGTGTGGAATGATTACCAGTTTGCCTTCGGCGGAGCGCAAAGTAATTTTGAGATCAATCTGCAATCGGCTATTCGGGATGTGGGTGCCAAAATAGATTTCGATTATTATCCTGTCACCGGTCATCAGATCAAATACGGGATCAATTATACCTATCATAAATTCAATCCGCAAACTACCAGTGGTAAAAGCGGCGATATTGTGTTTGAACCACAAAGTGTCAACAACAAATTTGCACACGAACTGGCAGCGTACGTAATGGACGATTGGGAAGTGAATGATCACCTGAAAATAAATTACGGAGTTCGCTACGCAACCTTTCAGCAGGTGGGTCCTTACACCCGTTACGTAAAAGATGAAAATGGAAATAAACTCGACAGTACGGTTTTTGGAAAAGGGCAGGGAATAAAAACGTACGGTGGATTGGAACCACGCATCACCCTGCGGTATGCACTCGATGATGCAACTTCCATCAAAGCGGCTGTTACACGTAACCTGCAGTTCATTCATTTGGTGAGTAATGCAGGAACTACGTTGCCGCAGGATATTTGGGTGCCGAGTACGTTTCGTGTAAAACCACAGATCGGCTGGCAATATGCGGCCGGATTGTATAAGAATTTTAAAGACAATATGTGGGAAACATCGGTGGAGTTGTACTATAAATCAATGGCCAACCAGATCGAATACAAAGAGGGCTATACACCCGGCATTGGTGATCCCGAAGAAAGTTTTGTATTCGGTAAAGGCTGGAGTTATGGTGCTGAGTTTTATGTAAACAAAGCAAGAGGAAATTTTACGGGATGGATCGGTTACACCTTGTCGTGGACATGGCGACGCTTTGCAGAGCTGAACGATGGTGATAAATATCCAGGACGATTCGACCGCCGCCACGATTTGAGTATTGTAGCCAATTATCAAAAAACAAAAAAGTGGAAATACTCCGCCGTGTTTGTATTCGGCAGCGGCAACGCATTTACATTACCCGAGCGTTTCTTTTTAGTAGACGGGGTACTAACGCAGCAGTATAGCCGCATTAATCAATACCGCTTACCCGATTATCACCGGCTTGATCTCTCAGCCATCTACACACCACAGCCAAAGAGACCACGGAAACTAAAAACAGAATGGGTGTTTAGTGTGTACAACGCTTACAGCCGTCAGAATCCTTATTTTATTTACTACGATCAAACGGGTAATCCGTTGCAGGGTACGCTCGAAGTGGAAGCAAGACAGGTATCGCTGTTTCCGGTAATTCCGAGTGTAACACTGAATTTTAAGTTGTAAAGTCATTTTGACCTGATGTATCCAAAGAACCGCAACGTTAAAATTCTCCTGTGGTATCACTTGCGTTTCATCCTGTAAAAAAAACAGACTGTTAATTTTTTATACGCTGCTGCGGTGTTTTGTCGTGTGTATCCCGCACGGCAACAGAAGAATGCTACCTTTGCAGCCATGCACGGTTATTGTTTATATAAACATGTCTTTCTCAGTAGTATGCCTGTTTTCGTAAAATAGAATACAGGCTCCTCACGTACGTGCCTTTCCTTTTTTAATTTTTTAAATTGATTGTATCATGAACAATGACAGAAATCCCGTTGTTCTCTGCGAAGAGGACTTTTCCAAATTAAAGCAGATCGTGAATATGCACGGAACTGCCGAAGCAAATGAAATGACACTGGCTTACGAAGTGGGCCGGGCCATTGTTGTAAAAGATGATGCGTTTCCTCCCAATACGGTACGGCTTGGATCGAAAGTAAAAGTGGAAGATGTGGCAACTGCAAAGTCCCATGAATTTACAATCGTGATGCCCGAAGAGGCAGACATCAAAGAAAAGAAAGTATCTGTGCTTACGCCCATGGCCGCAGCTATCATTGGTTTTCGTGAAGGCGAAGAAGCTGTATGGAAAATGCCGGCCGGTTTAAAGCAACTGAAAGTATTGGAGGTTGTAAACAAGCCTGCATTTGTATAATTTCTTTTTTGAAACAATAGGTTTAGCAGTAGTTGCACGATGATGGAAGCAATGTATGCTTATACATTGATCGATCTGTCACGTGCAACTACTTTCCATGTAGCTACCGCTTTGCTCTGTTCCACTACCACTGCTTTTTCGTACAACGCAACCGTAGGGCAAATATGAACAGGCACGCCGTATAATTCATCGCCCAAGTTGAACTTGCTGCTGTCTTCAACCTTCAATACCAAATGTTCTTCACTTTGTGCAACAGGTATTGCTTCGGGTGAATTGAGAAAATGAACACGTGGAAATGGATTTTCGGCAGCAACTGATTTATGTCCCAGATCAGTAGTGATAGTGTGTTCATCTACAATCGAAATCACTCTTGTGAAAACCAATGCAGCATATTCAAACGGTTCGTCGGGCAGTTGATGTTTGTAACCCCAATCCCAATATACAAATGTGCCGGGGCTGCATTCAACCCTTCGTTGCACATGCGTGGGAAAGGTAGGAGAGCCGCCTGCCACAATTGTGATGGGTTGCGTTGTACTATTTTCAATTTGTTTGGCCAACTGCAACACTTCATCAAACGCTATATTGCTTTTTTGCTGACGTTGCGCCAGGTCACTGTCCCGCAAATGTCCATCGTAGGCATGCAGTCCTTTGAGTTGAATGCCGGGCATGTGCATCAACTCTGCAGCAAGTGCAGTTGCATGCATGGGTTTGATGCCGCTTCTGTTCATACCGGTGTTGAGATCGATGTACACTGAAATGGTTTTACCTGCAGCAGCAAACAAAGTAGACAATGCCTTTGCTGTTTGCACATTGTCGGTAATACAACTGAATGCCGTGTGCGGATATTGCTCTGCCAATTGCAATAACCGTTGTGCTTTTGGCCCTACGGGTTGATAGGCCAGTAACACATCGTTTGCTTTCAGCATAGCCAGCATTTCAGCTTCGGCAATGGTAGCGCATTTGAATTTGGTAATACCGGCGTTCATCATCATGTCGCATACTTCAGACGTTTTGTTTGTTTTTACATGTGGCCACAGCAAGTTTACATCGCCGATCATGTCGATTGCACGGTCAATATTTTGCTGAATGCGTTCTTTATAAAGCAGCAGGGCAGGAGAGTCGATTGTACTAGCGTTGCTGAGTTGATACCAGTTCATGAGCTGTGTAAAATAGTTGCGTTTTAAAATATGTTTATTGCAGGAATATCTTCCAACTGTATTGCTTGTTACTCATTCGTTGCAAAGTTTATACGTTCATCATTTCAATTGGCGTTTCAGTTTCAGTTTGAGATAATCGTACACTAAACCGATCAGCAATAAGAGGGCTGCTATCACCAATACATAAAGCTTTACAGCCGTATAAACAATTCCACCAAACAATCCGCCGAAAAAGAAAAAACTGATGATTGTTAAGCGTAGTTTAACCGATGAATACAGTTTTTCTCTTTGCTCCGGTTTTTTGTAAAAGAACAGTTGTGATAACTCAATGCCAAGGTCGGTAAAGAGCCCTGTTAAGTGTGTGGTACGTACTGTTGCATTGGAAATGGTAGTTACCAGTGAGTTTTGTAAACCCATTGCAAAGAGTAATGCATAGGCCAGCATATTGGGCGCCTGCTCAATCATTACCTGTCCAAATACTGCGGCAAGCAGCAAGATCAGGCTTTCGATGATCACAGGAATCCGGTAAATGAGCCGTTCGTTGATTTTGGTGACCAGTTCAATGGAAAAGCTGGAAAAGAATGAACCTAAAAAGAAAAACAGGATATAGAGGAAGTAATTGAACCCTGCCCAGAAATTTTGTTTGAACACTTCATCTACAAAAAAGGCGAAATGGCCGGTTACGTTTGTGGTTAATTTTTGTACGGCTAAAAATCCGGCCACATTTACCAGTCCTGCAACAAACGACAATAAAGAAGCAATCCGCAAATTGTGAGCTAAGGTTCTTGCTTTGCCTTTATGTCTGAACATGGTTTACTTCAATTTACCTGTGGGTGTACGAGTGCTGCTGAATTACTTCATGCGGAGTTGCTTTTTCAAATGTAGCGCAAATTTGAAAGGTAGAAGCAGGGGACTGAGTAGAGAGCTTTTCGGATATACTGGTATGACTTTTAGCTTTATTGATTTGTGGGACATTAATGAAGGCTTGGTATTCCGTCGGCTGAAAATCGGCTGATAGTGATATGAAGATGAGATTATATTCCTCAACCAGCATAGAAGCAAACTCCCTGTTGTAGGCTGCATTTCATTCTTCGTTAATTTTAAAATTCTTCTGAAGTTGTGTCTTTGCTCAATTCTAATTCAATTTTCTTTTTTCCCGGAAATAAATCTCTTGCTGTCAAAACACCATCTCGCCTAAGCTTAAAAAGTTCTGGGATATAATTGCCATAAACAGCGATTGCTTTACCACCAATGGTTTTGAAGTAAGGCTCTGGATAA
This sequence comes from Bacteroidota bacterium, assembly GCA_023428755.1. Lineage (GTDB taxonomy): Bacteria > Bacteroidota > Bacteroidia > Chitinophagales > Chitinophagaceae > Lacibacter. Next base: position 47,923 of record JAEYWX010000027.1, on the reverse strand, counting down.
CTAAGGGTAAATTCTTGGCTGTCGCCGTCAGTGATTTTTGTCGGATAAGAAATCTCCTCAACAAAGTCAATCCTTTCGGGTTTTACTGTTGTATGTTTTATGTATGGATGGCCATATTCACTTGAATAAGGTCCAGCCCAACGCCCATCTTTTGTTTTAGCGAGTGGGTCAAACATATATTTTTCTTGATAGAACTTTCCTTGATACTCGGAAACGAAAAGCAATACGGTTTTATATTCTACAAATTTTGGTATTCCATAGTGGTCGTATGCTTCAAACTCAATTACAGCTTTGTTGTAATTACCGTAAACTGGTTGTAAAATTTTATATTTTGCTTTCACTCCATAGTTAAAATTACCAGGTTTGTGAGGGATTGCCGTAACGTCAATTTTTTCTCCTACAAAAACAAATAATTTGTTTCTCCTTTCAATCTCGTTTGTTGTGTCTTTAGCGATTAATGGTTTTTTCTTGTTTATTGTGTCAGTTGTTGAAGTACTGCAACCAATAAGTGAGGTGACGAATATTACAACTATATTTTTAAAGGAGGGTGTCATAATGTTAAAGCTATTACTTTAATTTATGGTATAATACAATACAATCTAAGAAAGCAGCACTTGAAAGTAAAAAAGCTTATGTTATAATTATTCTATTCTTGTTAGCACAATCTGTTAATTCTTTATCGTGTATAAACATTGCACCCAAACCTCTGCACACAAAAAAGCCATCTTGCAAAACAAGATGGCTTCAATTCTAAATCAGAAAATTTTATGGCACTGTGTTGTACAGTTAGCTCTTAAACCGGAACACCACACTGCCGTTCTTTTTATCATCGGCACTTAAAAATACTTTGTAATACTGTTCGCCGTTTTGCACACGCATAATAGCAGTATTGGGTGGTACACGTCCCTGGTTTTCGGCATACATGGTAAGTGTGTTATCTCGTCCACGAACGGCTTTCAGTTTGATCGTGATCGGTTTATCGCTCAGTGTTTTTTGCGAAGCCACTACTTCACCGTTAAACAACACAGTAATCACATCGCCGTCTATTTCAGCATTGTCGTAGAGATTCACCGTAATTTCTTCTTCATCAATACCAATCGTTTCAAACACTCTGCTTTCACGTTTTTCCAAACGGCCCGGCAATGCAGGTGCAGTTATAACCGGTTTTATTTCTGTTTTGTTATCCGATTCTTTTTCATTCTCCACTTTGGTGATCGTAGGCTGATTTTTCACCGGTTCTTCTTTCTTCAACTGTGTTTTTGCAGTTGTGTTGTTTGGTTTTTGCGTAGAGGGTTTCGTAGTATTCGTTGCTGGTTTTTGTGTAGCCGGTTTGTTGGGAGCGGGGTTCATCCGGGCCGTATTGTTTTGCGGCGGCGGAGTGGTGATCATGTTTTTTACCAACTGTTTGCGTGAAAGTACAGTGCTGCCTGTTCCGCAATTCGATTCAGGTGTTGCACCTTTCCAGCGGCCTTCCAGCTCTTCGGTATCACCTTTTTTGAAATAGGTGAGTGTGTGTTCCTGGAAACAATCTTTGAACCATTCGGGTGTATTGGCTTTAATACGAGCCACTTCTTTTGACACAATCGTTTTGCTGTTGGGATCGAGTGTGCCAATTACTTTGCAAATGGTGTAAAAGCGTTTGCCTTCGATCATAAAGTAAGTGGTGGAAGTGCCTTCTACTTTGGTGCCGCTTACTTCCAGCTCCAGGAAATATTCAGTACGGTTGCCGGGTTCGCCGGTTGCATCAAAGCTGCCGCTCCATTGTCCGCTGTATTTCTGTGCTGTTGCTGCCTGTGCAATGCAAAAAAGAAAACCGAAAAGTAAAAATTGTTTCATACTGTAAGTGCTGTACCCGGCTGCAAATTACGCAATTGAAAAAAAGGCAGGGGCGAAAGGCTTTGTTAATTTTACTTTTATCAGCATCCGCAATCATTTGTTACCTTCGCAGTCAATAAAAATTTAAGACAATAATTCATGAAGATCAGTTTTCCGGATGGAGCAGTACGGGAGTACGAACAGGGCGTTTCGGCAATGGACATTGCCAAATCGATCAGCGAAGGGTTGGCACGTAAAGTATTGGCCGCAAGTATTAATGGTGAGGTGTGGGATATGACCCGACCTATCCCGAATGATGCTACTTTGAAATTACTCACATGGGATGATGCTGAAGGAAAGAATACGTTCTGGCATTCCAGTGCGCATTTGATGGCCGAAGCGGTAGAGAGCTTGTTTCCTGGTGTAAAGTTCTGGGTGGGCCCTGCTTTGGAAAAAGGGTTTTATTATGATATGGATCTGGGCGACCGCAAGATCACCGAAGAAGATCTTCTTTCATTGGAAAAGAAGATGAATGAACTGGCGAAGAAGAACAATCCTTATCAACGCATCGAAATCACAAAGGAGAATGCAGTAGCTTATTTTGCAGAGAAGGGCGATGAATACAAATTAGACCTCTTGCAAAACCTCAACGATGGTGAGATCACTTTTTACTCGCAGGGTGGTTTTACCGATCTCTGTCGTGGACCGCACATTCCGCATACCGGTTTTATCAAAGCCATTAAACTCACTTCCATTGCCGGTGCGTATTGGAAAGGCGATGAAAAAAACAAACAGTTGACACGTGTGTATGGTGTAACCTTCCCATCGCAAAAAGAACTGGATGAGTACCTAGCCATGCTGGAAGAAGCGAAAAAGCGTGATCACCGCAAACTGGGCAAGGAGTTGGGTATTTATACAATGGATGATGATACAGGTCCGGGTTTGCCATTGTGGTTACCTAATGGTACCATTATTATTGAAGAACTGGAAAAGCTGGCAAAGGAAACAGAAGCAGCCGCCGGATATAAGCGTGTGGTAACACCGCATATTGCAAAAGAAAGTATGTACCTCACAAGCGGTCACTTACCGTATTATGCTGATAGTATGTTTCCTCCCATGGAAATGGACGGGGAGAAATATTATCTCAAAGCCATGAACTGTCCGCACCATCATAAAATATTTGATGCAGAGCCAAAGAGTTACAAAGACTTACCGTTCCGTATAGCCGAATATGGTACCTGTTACCGTTACGAGCAAAGTGGTGAATTGTTTGGTTTGATGCGTGTACGCTGTCTGCACATGAACGATGCACATATTTACTGCAACCGGGAACAGTTTGCTGATGAGTTCCGTGCAGTAAATGATATGTATCTGAAGTATTTTAAAATATTTGGTGTTGAGAAATATGTGATGCGGTTGAGTTTGCATGATCCGGCTAAGCTGGGTCAGAAATATGTGAACGAACCCGAACTGTGGCAGGAAACAGAAGCAATGGTACGCAAGGTGCTTATCGAATCAAATATTCCGTTTGTAGAAGTACAGGACGAAGCTGCGTTTTATGGTCCAAAGATCGATGTGCAGATATGGAGCATCATTGGCCGTGAGTTTACATTGGCTACCAACCAGGTTGATTTCAACAGTGGTAACAAATTCAAACTGGCGTTTACCAACCAGAACAATCAGCCGGAAGTGCCGCTCATTATTCACCGTGCACCATTGGGAACACATGAGCGTTTCATTGGTTTTTTACTGGAACATTATGCCGGCAAATTCCCGTTGTGGCTGGCACCGCTGCAGGTAAAAATCCTGCCGATCAGCGATAAGTTTATGGATTATGCAAAAACCCTGTTGCAAAAGCTGAAAAAAGCAGATATTCGTGCAGAGATTGACGACCGCAGCGAAAAGATCGGTAAAAAGATCAGGGATACGGAGCTGGCACGTGTACCGTATATGCTGGTGATTGGTGAGAAAGAGGTGAACGATGGTAGAGTATCGGTACGCAAGCAAGGCAAAGGCGATGCAGGTACTATGGATGCAGATGCTTTTATTGCCACAGCGGCAAACGAGATCAGCGAACGCATAGCAGAATAACCACTCTTTTCCCCGAAAGAGTAAACAATAAAAATTAAAAATGAACCGCCCTCCGGCAGGGGATGAGGGCACTCGAATATGGCATTTCCATCAAGACCTCCGAGGGGACGTTTTGTTCCCCGTAAAGAACCAGAACATCGCATCAACCACATGATCCGTGTACCGGAAGTACGTTTGGTTGGTGAAAACATTGAAGTAGGTGTTTATCCCACACAAAAAGCATTGCAGATTGCACAGGAATTAGGGCTCGACCTGGTAGAGATTTCTCCGCAGGCCGTACCACCCGTGTGTAAAGCAATTGACTATAATAAGTTTCTCTACGAGAAGAAGAAGAAAGAGAAAGAGATGAAGTCGAAGAGTAAATCGGCTGAATTGAAAGAGATCCGGTTTACGCCCAATACAGACGATCACGACTTTGACTTTAAAGCCAAACATGCCGAAAACTTCCTGAAAGAAGGAAATAAGGTAAAGGCGTATGTGCAGTTTAAAGGTCGTGCCATCCAGTTCAAGGAACGAGGAGAATTGGTATTGCTGAAATTTGCCGAGCGCCTCAAAGATGCCGGACAGGTGGAAGGCTTACCCAAGCTGGAAGGAAAGCGGATGCTGATGATCATTGCGCCCAAAACGGCGAAAAAGAAGAAAGAGAATGCAGATTAATACACAAACCGCCTTTGAAAGAGGCGGTTTTTTGTTTGGGTTTAGGGAGTGTTGGGTTAAAAAGTTGATAGGTTGAAAAGTGCGCACATCCGATGAATTGGCCCAACGAGGGCTTCCTATGTTATTGGAGGGGTTGCGGCAAAGGAAATCGCAAATCTGCAATCTGAAATCCAGAATTCTGCCACAAAACCCTTGATTTTCGTTGTTTTTTCCTACATTTGCGCTCCCAAAACGGGGAGCTTTCCGAAGCTCATATTGCCCAAACGGCCCCCTAAGTGTTCTGCCTGTGCAGAGCCGCCAGCAGGGTATCATCTTAAAGCGCATACAAATGCCAAAGGTAAAAACGAACTCGAGTGCCAAAAAAAGGTTTAAAGTAACCGGCACCGGTAAGATCATGCATCAAAAGAGTTTCAAGCGTCACATTCTCACCAAAAAATCAAAGAAACGTAAGCGTAACATGCGTAAGGACGGAGAGGTAGCACAATCTCATGTACACTTTGTAAAACGTTTATTGCGTCTGAAATAAGAGGCAACTGTAAACAAACATTTATAATTTAAAAACATTAAGATATGCCCCGTTCAGTAAACTCAGTTGCGTCTAAAGCCCGTCGCAAAAGAATTCTCAAACAAGCCAAAGGCTTTTATGGCAAACGTAAAAACGTATATACTGTTGCCAAAAACGTTGTAGAAAAAGGTATGACCTACAGTTATGTTGGTCGTAAATTGAAAAAGAGAGAATACCGTGCACTCTGGATTGCACGTATCAACGCTGCCGTTCGTGAAGAAGGGTTAACGTACTCTGTATTCATCAATAAACTCAAAGCCAAGAACATCGACCTGGACCGTAAGATCCTTGCTGATTTGGCGATGAACGAGCCAGCCAGCTTTAAGAAACTGGTTGATTCAGTAAAATAAAAATCATCAATTGATTGATATGAGCCCCGACTGGATAAGTTGGGGCTTTTTGTTTTTCGCTACCGGCTAAAGACTAATGGCTATCGGCTTGAATGTATTGGCTCGTGGCTCAAAGCTAACGGCTCGCAGCTTTCTCTTCCAAAAACTTCATGCCTGTGCATGCTTTTTTACAATAAGTTTGTGCAAAATTTTAAAGGTGACAAACGACCCACGTAATTTCCAACTGACCAACCAAACGTACACCGACCTGGTCCATCAAACATTCAACTTTCCACAGGAAGATTTTCATTTGCAGAACGGTTACCTGCAGTTCAATAACCTTGACCTGAAAGCGTTGATCGATAAGTATGGTACGCCCATGAAGCTTACGTACCTGCCAAAGATCGGCATGCAGATCAAAAAGGCGAAGAAGATGTTTGATACAGCTTTCAAAAAGCATCGCTACGAAGGCAAATACTTTTATTGCTATTGTACCAAGAGCAGTCACTTTTCTTTTGTGGTGGAAGAAACACTTAAGAATGAGGTGCACCTTGAAACCTCGTTTGCATATGATATTGAGATCATCAACAAACTCTATCAAAAGAAAAAGATCACCAAGGATATTCAAATCATCTGTAATGGCTACAAACAGAAAAGTTATATCGCCCGCATTGCTAAATTACTGAACACCGGGTTTAAAAATGTAACGCCCATTCTTGATAATAAAGAAGAGTTACAGCAATATAAAAAAACGGTGAAGGTTCCGTTTAAAGTAGGTATTCGTGTAGCGGCAGAAGAGGAACCCAACTTCCCGTTCTATACATCACGTTTGGGAATACGTGCAAGAGATATTCTTGAATTTTATGTAGATAAGATCGAAGGAAACGAAGATCGTTTTCAGTTGAAGATGCTGCACATCTTTTTGAACAAAGGAATTAAGGATGACATTTATTACTGGAGTGAGTTGAACAAAGTGGTGAACCTGTATTGCCAGCTGAAGAAGATTTGTCCGGAGCTGGACTCAATCAATATCGGCGGTGGATTCCCCATCAAACATTCACTTGGATTTGATTATGACTACCAGTTCATGATCAATGAAATTGTTGCCACAATTAAAAAAACCTGTAAGAAAGCCGGAGTGCCCATGCCGAATATTTATACAGAGTTTGGCAGCTTTACCGTTGGAGAAAGCATGGCGCATATCTATTCTGTGTTGGCACAAAAAACGCAGAACGATCGTGAGAACTGGTACATGATCGATTCATCATTTATTACAACCTTACCTGATACATGGGGTATTGGTGAAAAATTCCTGATGCTTCCGATCAATAAATGGGATAACGAATACCAGCGTGTGGTGCTGGGCGGTATTACCTGCGATAGTCATGATTATTATGATTCAGAAGAACATATCAACGAAGTGTTTCTACCCAAGTTAAATGGAGAAGCAGGAGCCGAGCCATTGTATGTAGGATTTTTTCATACAGGTGCTTACCAGGATCAGATCAGTGGATATGGGGGTATCAAACACTGCATGATCCCATCACCGAAACATATTATTGTGGGGCATGATAAAAATGGGAAGCTGGTTGACTGGGTATATGCCAAAGAGCAAACAGCGCAGAGCATGCTGAAGATATTAGGCTATTAGTGAAATTTGGTTTGAAATAAGAAACGCCCCTTGCAATTACAAGGGGCATTTTCTTTATCTCAACTTCTGCACTTTACATATTAGGATTTGTGGTGCGGCTGGGGCGCTTTCCACCACCTTGTTGTGTACCACCAGGGTATTGCGGATAGCTGGGATACTGTGGGTATTGTTGCGGATATCGTCTTACGTTTCTGTCATCATCATCCCAATCTCTGTCCCGGTTACCACGGTTGTGATTGCAATTCTTTTTTCCTTTTGCATAATCACGTGCATGGCCGCCATATTTTTTCTTTGCCTGTCCCGGAGGCATGTTGTGTACACAATTGTGGTTATTGTTGTTACCCCAATTATTGTTCCGTTGGTTGCGGGGATATTCCATACGTCCATCAGGATAGCGTATAGCTCCATCCGGATATCTTGTTGTACCATTGGGGTATTGAATGGTGCCATCGGGCCATTGGCGGCTGCCATCCTGCCGAACCACAGGTTTGTTGGTGCGGCTGCCAAAAATATCGTTACTTCTCGGGAAGATCTGAGCCGATGCGGTACTTGTAACAAACACCATCAGCACCAGTGACCATTTGTACAATTTTAGATTTCGCATAGTTTGTAATTTTTTATTCTTGTAATCCAAACAACCTGCCAAAGGTTTCAAACAATTACTATGAAGTACGTTCTTACGCTTTCTTTAACAATGCTGATCGCTTTTTCAGCTGATGCACAAACAACAGAGGATTCAGTAAAGGCTGTTATTAACAATCTGTTTACAGCTATGAAAACAGCTGACTCTGTTGGCGTGAAAAATGTTTTTTCTGAATGGGCCGTGTTGCAAACTATCAGTCGCAACAAAGAAGGTGGTACCATCATCCGTACAGATGAAGTAGCCGGCTTTGCATCCTTTGTAGGAAAATCAACCAAGGGTGATGCAGATGAACGTATCAGTTTTGGTGCGGTGCATATTGATGGTGCATTGGCAAGTGTGTGGACGCCCTATCAATTTTATTTCAAAGGTAATTTCAGTCATTGCGGTGTAAACTCATTTCAGTTGGTACGCATCAACGGACAATGGAAAATTCAATACCTGATCGATACAAGAAGAAAAGACAATTGCAACTAAAACGAATTTGAATAATGCAGCAATAAAAAGTCCCGTTGTGAAACGGGACTTTTTATTATCGTTTTTTCGAGCGGTATTTCTTGTTCACTTTCGGATCATCAAAATATTTATTGGCATCTTTCTCATCGCTGATCTCAATTTCTTCCAGTGGTACATCAATCAACTGCAATTGAATTTGTTTCAGATCGGCCCGGAGCTTGGTCATTTTTTGAATAATATCCGGATCTTTTTCACCGATCAATACATTTTCCGAAAGAATGTATTCCAATCGACGGATGCTGGTACGTACCTGCGATACAGAGTTTTGATCATTCACTTTATTCGGAGCAACGGCTTCTTTTACCGGCACCAGTGTAACACCTACTGCCGGTAACACACGACCTACATTTTTCTGGTTATCGTTGGTAGAAGTGCTGAGGATGGTTCCAGCCAATGCTGATGACGAGGATGTCATATCAAAAGCCACTCGTCTGTTTCTTGTTTTCTTGATCTTTCGATCCATTGTCCGGAACGTAAATTTCAACTGTTGAATGTAGCGGTTGTAATCGCTTACCAGTTTATCGTACTCCTGTTTCTTTAATGGATAGTTGATGGCATCTCTCACAATTACACGCACCACTGCTGTATCTTTATTCCTGAATTTATCGGAGCCGATAAATAACAGATTAAAGGCTTTTAGTTTGCCAGAGTCATTGTCTTTTACAAAGTCATACGGGATCCACCACACAAATTCATCTTTGCAACTGTTGATGGGGTAGGCAGGCGTAATAGGTGTACTGCTTTCAAAATTGATGTATTCAATGGGGAAGTTTCCGTTTTCGCAATTCAATACAAATCGTGTGGTATCGCCTTCGTAAACGGTAACGGTTGATGAAACAGAAGGACGGATCTTTGAAGCAATGATCTCTGTGTTAAAAAATACAATGGTAAAAAATGTATCCAGTTTTTCGTCTGCATTATTCAGGTTCTGCACACCCACCTGTACTTTATACTCCACATCGTACTTTAAACGGCCCGAAAGAAAATAAGCTTTGTCTGCTTTAAACGTAAGCAAACCATTGTCTTTATTGATGCGTAGGCCAACAGGCGAGTTTTTCAAATACCAGTAATAGTTCTTCAGCTCTTTGTTGATCTCTAATTTGTAGCTCAGCGAACTGTCTACATGCATGGTGAAATACGGGTTGAGGTTACGGATACGTAACACCGTATCAACATTCACCGGCTCCAGTGGAATTGTGTCGGGAATCACATCTTGTGCTTTTGCAGCAAACACAAGTAAACATCCAAGTAAAAAGGTTAAAGAGGTCTTCATGTCGATATTGGCGAAGATAACCATCAATGATGAAACAGTTGTTAATACAAATAAAAAACCCCATTGTAAAAACAACGGGGGATAACCAAAACCAACTGCTATAAAACAAGCTATATAGAAATCATTACTGAATACTGATCGTTTTCACGGGTTGTTTTTCTTCCACTTGTTTTGGAAGAAACAATTTCAGCAAACCATTTTCGTATTTCGCCTGGATGCCATCTGCATTGATCTTTTCATCCACAGTAAAGCTGCGTTTGAAACTTTGATAGCTGAACTCACGGCGAACAACTTTTACATCCTCATTTTTTGTTTCTTCTTTCTTTTCGTAACTGATGGTAAGCAAACCTTTGTCGAGGTTGATGCTGAAATCTTCTTTGTTACGGCCGGGAGCATTCAACTCCAGGTGATACGCATCAGCTGTTTCGAGGATGTTTACCGCCGGCGAAAAAATGTTGTTGACTGTTTTGCCGAATGCTGGCAGTTCATTGAAAAATTCATCAAAAAAAGTATTGATGTTTTTCTGAACGGGGCTGTGCAATTTTACCATTGTCATAGTATTAAAGTTTTATTGTTTTTGAATAATGGTATGAAATCATCAAAGCACATTCCAACCCGTTTTTGTGCGCCTTCCTTTCCGATTTGAATACAGAAGTGCGACAAAAAGTCTACTTGTATGCAATATGTGTGTCAAAATTTCTTTTTTCGCTGATTGAGTTTTCAATTCCTGTAGCTTTGCATAAATTTTAAAAACAATTTCAACTATGTATCCAGCAGAAATAGTACTTCCCATGAAGGGAGAAATGACGGAAGGAGGATTCGACGAATTATTATCAGCCGAAGCAGTAGATACAGCTTTAACACAGCAAGGTACAAGCCTGGTGTTCATTAATTCAGTGTGTGGTTGTGCCGCAGGTAGTGCACGGCCGGGCGTATTGATGGCTGTAAACAACAGCAGCAAGCGTCCTGATCATTTGCTCACCAGCTTTGCAGGTTTTGATATTGATGCGGTGAAAAAGATCCGTGAGCATTTGTTGCCTTACCCGCCAAGTTCACCGGCTATTGCGTTGTTTAAAGATGGTCAGTTGGTTCATTTCATTGAGCGTCATAACATCGAAGGCCGTCCGGCGCAAATGATCGCACAAAATCTCATCAGTGCATTTGAAGAGCATTGCAACTAATATCTGCAGTGTTTTACTGGATTGATCCCTCAACAGCTGTTGAGGGATTTTTATTTCGTAGCTTCGCCGTTGCTGCAAGCTGAGCTATCGTTTCCGTTTTGGCGGAAGAGGAAAGTCCGGACAGCACAGAGCAACGTACCGGTGAAGAGCCGGGTGTTTCGAAAGAAACAACAGAAAGTGCCACAGAAAATAACCGCCTCGCTGCAAAGCAGGGTAAGGGTGAAAAAGTAGGGTAAGAGCCTACGGGTTATAGCAGTAATGTTATAGCGGGGTAAACCTTTCGTGCTGAAATGCCACATAAACCGTCGCTTGAGAACGGCTCGTTCGATGACGGAGGGTAGGCAGATTGATCCCGTTGGGCAACCTTCGGGACAGATAAATGATAGCTCCCGACAAAATCCGGCTTACAGGTTTGCAGTATTTTTTAAAACATCAGGCCTCCGATTGGAGGCCTGACCTTTTTTAAAGATATCGTTCTTCCAGGATGCGTTTATGATGCAGGAAATGCCCCAGCGTTACAAAGCCCAACGCATTTACAGTAATGGCGTTTGTATTTGCAGTGCCGCTGGTGTTAAGATCTTTATCGGTAAAGCTGTTGAAGAGAAATTCGCTGCTCTTTCGTACTGCTCTCAATTCATCGGCCAATGATGTTACGGTACGGTTGCTCACATCAGCAATTTCTGCATATTCATTTTCATCGAAACCCGAAAGCGGGGCAGGGCTCCGGCGGGCAAACCACAATGCCCGGTGTGTAAAAATGCGCTCGGCATCGATGATGTGTTGCAGCAACTGCTTTACGGTCCACTTCCCTTCGGCATAAGCATAATCAGCTTTTGATTCAGGAATAGAGGAGAGGAAGTTGTCAAGAACAGCAGCTTGTTGTTGAAAGGCTATACGTACATCATCTTCCTGTACATACATTACATAATTGTGATAAAACGAAGCATAGTCATGTGTGGTTGGTCTTGGCATGTGAAAAGGTTTATTATTCGAACACAGAAACAGCAAACATCTGCAATTATTGTAAACTTAAAAAAAATCCCGCTTCGCAGCGGGACCTTTTAGAATATCATTAACCTTTTTTCGATTTGCTTACTTTCGGTTTTGGAGCAGGACCGCTTTCAGATTTTCGCTCGCCTTTTAATGTAGCGGCAATCTTGATCGATTCATACGCATTCAGTAAACCACCTGTGCGACTGAAGTTTGCAAAATCTTCTTTGGTTGTAGTGCCTGGCTTAACAACTTCCATGTTGGGATTTTGTGCACCTTTTTCAATACAATACTTTACCTGCTCTGCACTTAATTCAGGATAGTACGAAAGAATAAACGCAGCTAAACCAGCTACCACCGGACTCGCCATGCTGGTACCTTGTGCAAAGCCGTAGGTGTTACCACCGGGAATGGTTGAATAAATTTTTACACCGGGTGCAAATACATCTACTTCGTTTTTACCATAATTGCTGAAGTCAGCAGCAATACCACCTGTTTTCGGGTCACCGCTTGCACCTACTGTAATAAAGTTGCTGGCTTTTGTTTTTGTTTCTGCAATATTCGGGTTGGGAAAGTTTTCGGTACTGTCAACATTCTTTCCATCGTTACCGGCCGCATGCACCAGTAATACACCTTTGCTTTGTGCATAACGTACAGCATCATCTACCCACTTCTTTTGGGGCGAAAAACTTTTACCAAAACTCATGTTGATGATTTTTGCACCATTATCAACGGCATAACGGATTGCAAGAGCTATATCTTTATCATGTTCATCGCCATCGGGTACTGCACGGATGCTCATGATGCGTACATCAGAAGCTACACCATCTACGCCAATTCCATTGTTACGTGCTGCAGCAATTATACCGCTTACATGTGTACCATGAAACGGTGTGCTGGCCATCACATCCGGGTTGCCATAATAACGATCATTGAAATCGTAGTAATTATCTTTTACAATTTCGCCTCGGTAATCTTTGGGAGCTATTTGTGATGCTTCGGCTTTTTTCTCCTGTCCTTTAAAATAGCTGCTGAATTCTTTAATGATGAAATCGTTGGTAGCATCCATCATTTCAAATCCTCTGAACAAAGCCAGCATGGTTGACTTAGCGTCCGCTTCTTTTGAATTGGATGGTTTAAATGTAACCAAATCATTACCGTTGTATTCAGGTTTGAATTTTTCTTTGAGGATACTATCGGCAACAGATGATTTGTTATACAAGCTGCGTAAAAATAATACCTGCGATTGTGCTTCGGTTGATCCGTGCTCAATATCGCCCTGTGCTTTTTTGAAAATGCGGTATTCTTCTTTTTCAATGGCTGATAATTTGCTTTCATCCACTTCGCCACCATATTTTGGTTTGAGTGCATGATACAGGCGTGCTGCTTCGTATGAGTCTTCTTTTACATTACGGCCATCTTTTCCGCCCAGGAAATTCCATCCATAATAATCATCAACATATCCGTTGTTGTCATCATCAATACCATTGTTGGGGATTTCTTTCGGGTTGCGCCAGAGGATTGGTTTCAGGTCTTCGTGCAGGGTATCAATACCACTGTCGATCACTGCTACAATAACGGTGGTGCTTTTCCGGTTCTTAACAAACTCAAAGGCCTGTTCCATACTGATGCCATAAAAACCATCATTGGTTTTATCCTTCAGATGCCATCCTTTCAACTGATCTTCTTTCACAGAAGTTTGAGCGAGGGAGAGGGTAGCAGAAAGGGTAAAGATTGAGCTGACAAGCAATAATTTGTTGAAATGCATATGTTTTTTCTGATTTTAAACGATTTGTAAAATTGCAGCTTGTTGGGCAAATAAACATACCGTTTACCCACATTTTGCAGATTTTTTTAATGATCGCAGCCACTGCTCTTTTTTACAACAGTGGCTGCAGATAAGTCGTTTGGAAAAGGCAGAACGTCTGTTAACAGCTCCTTAAATATCAAACTTAATTCCTTGAGCCAGAGGGAGATTAGTTGAGTAGTTGATGGTATTGGTTTGACGGCGCATATAATTTTTCCAGGCATCGCTGCCGCTTTCACGACCGCCGCCGGTTTCTTTTTCACCACCAAATGCACCGCCAATCTCCGCACCGCTTGTACCAATGTTTACGTTGGCAATGCCGCAATCGCTGCCCGCAACAGACAGGAATTGTTCTGCTTCCCGCAGGTTCAGCGTCATGATGGAGGAAGATAAACCTTGTGGAACACCGTTTTGGATCGCAATGGCTTCACCGATTGTTTTATACTTCAGCAAATACAAGATGGGTGCAAAGGTTTCGTGCTGCACAATTTTAAGGTGAGGTTTCGCCTCTGCAATGCAAGGCTTTACATAACAACCACTCTCATAACCAGCACCCTCGAGTACCCCCCCTTCCACAACAAAATGTCCACCTTCTGCTTTACATTGTTCAACAGCATGCAAATAATTTTTTACTGCATCGGTATCAATGAGCGGACCAACATGATTGCTTACGTTCAACGGATCGCCAATGCTTAATTGTTTGTAAGCAGCAACCAGTTTTTCTTTTACCGTATCATAAATGCTTTCATGAATAATTAAACGACGGGTTGTGGTACAACGTTGACCGGCTGTTCCAACCGCACCAAACACTGCACCACGGATGGCAATATTGAGATCAGCATGTTCACTGATGATGATGGCATTGTTACCGCCCAGCTCCAATAAACTTCTGCCCAAACGTTCACCCACGGCAGCACCTACTGCTTTACCCATGCGTGTGCTTCCTGTTGCAGAAACTAATGGTACACGTGTATCATGGCTCATCCATTCACCAACTTCTCTTCCGCCCTGCACTAAACAACTTACACCTTCCGGTACACTGTTTTTTGCAAATACTTCTGCAACGATGTGTTGACAGGCAATACCGCACAATGGTGTTTTTTCGGATGGCTTCCAGATGCATACATCGCCACATATCCAAGCAAGCATGGTATTCCAGCTCCATACAGCTACCGGGAAGTTGAAAGCAGATATGATGCCGACAATACCCAATGGATGCCATTGCTCATACATGCGATGGCCGGGTCGTTCGCTGTGCATCGTTAATCCGTGCAGTTGACGGGAGAGGCCCACCGCAAAATCACAGATGTCGATCATTTCCTGCACTTCACCATAACCTTCCTGCAAACTCTTTCCCATTTCGTATGATACTAAACGACCAAGCGGTTCTTTCTTTGCACGTAATGCTTCACCAATTTGTCGAATAATTTCACCACGCTTTGGTGAAGGCCAGGTGCGCCATTCGGCAAATGCAGCTTGTGCTTTTGCAATCACTGTTTCATACGTTGCTTTATCGGCTGTAGTAACGGAAGCAATTTCTTTTCCATCAACAGGAGAGAAGGAGGTGATTGTTTCGCCGGTTGATGTGAACCAGTTAAGTCCGGTTGAAACGCCATCATTCGTTTGTTGAATTCCAAGTTGTTTGATAAAATCGTGCATACAATCGTTTTAAATAGATTGCAAATATCCTGAAATTAGTTTGGATAAAAAGAAAGGGAGAGTTTTTGATAACCCACCCCTTCTGTCATTTTTCTATGTAACACTCTGAAACCCCTCCCGGGAGGGGATAAACATACTGCTTTACAAATTCACTTTTACACCGCCCATTAACCAACGTGTTGGCATAATGCTGCCAAGCAGATCGCTGTAACGACGGTTGAAAATATTATCTGCTTGTACAAATACACCCAGTTTATCGTTCAATAAAAAGAGATCAACACGTGTATTCAACACAAAATAATTGGCACTAACGGGAACTGAAAGTCCGGCTGTTGCTGCTTGTGGTCTTCTTGCTTTGAATAATCCATTGCTGCTGACAGCAATTTTTTTATACCGATACATTACATTAAAATTGATCAGCTCTCTTGCGTGGTTGGAAACATAAAGCGAGGGAATGGTATCGCTGCTACGGCTGCGCATCCACACAAAACCAAGTCCGCCTGCCAATGAATGGTTTTCGCTGAATTGATGTGTGTATTGAATATCGGTTTCAATACCGGTTGTATTTACTTTATCAATATTGTTGGCCAGTAAATAATTACCGCCGGGTACAAGATTTACCTGTCGTGGCATATCCGCATAGGGGGTAGCAACATAATCAATCAGCGATTGCTGGAAACGTTCGAACCAGGTTGTTGAAATTTTTAATGAAGAGTTGATATAGTAATCAGCACCCACTTCATAACTCAAAGATGATTCGGAAATGAGATCAGGATTTCCAATACGCTGACCGGTTGGTACCGGATTACGTTGATAGTTATTGAAGCGTTCTGTAAAATCAGCATCTCTTGTTGTGCGGCCAATACTTCCTCTGAACAAAAACGATTCGTAACGATACGATGCATTCAGTTGCGGAATGATTTCCCAGCCGGAACGTTCGTTCCAGTCAACACGCAATGCAGGATTCAACTGCAACGCTTTACCGATCTTTTGATTCAATACAACAAATGCTCCTGCATTTGCTACTTCATGATTGCCTCTGTCGTTCGACGTAATTCTTCGGCTGATGAATTGCACACCGGATGTAAACGTAGCATTGTCATTGATCGCATAGTCGTGAACGGCGAGTGCCTGCAACAACGATGAGTTGTTTACGTTTGCACTCACAGCTTTGCGGAAGCGATACACATCATCGGCCTGTTTGTAACCTGCATCAAACGAAAAACTATGTTTGTTTTTTTTGTGCATGAATTTAAGATGATGCCAACGACTGATCACTGATTCTGTTGCCGAATCAAGTGGTGTTACAGTGTAAAAATTCTGTGCATTAAAATCACGGTCATCATATCCAAAACGATAAGCAATACTTGTATTTTCTGATAGCGCCTGTTTTACAGACGCAGAAATGGTAGTGAGGTTGAAATAACCTTTGGTGCCACGCAGTTGCTGGCCTTGTGTATTGTTGGTTAATACACCAACAGATGCAGTTGTATTTTTTTCGTGTATGAATGCACCTGCCTGCACATTGAATAAACCATAATCGCCGGCGGTTAATTGTGCATTGATTTTGTGTCCGTTTGTATGTTTCCTGGCAGCAAAAGTTTTGCTGATGATGTGCACCACACCACCCACTGCTTCTGTACCATAAATGGCCGATGAAGCACCTTTCAACAC
Organism: Bacteroidota bacterium; assembly: GCA_023428755.1. Taxonomy (GTDB): domain Bacteria; phylum Bacteroidota; class Bacteroidia; order Chitinophagales; family Chitinophagaceae; genus Lacibacter. Next base: position 31,075 of record JAEYWX010000027.1, on the reverse strand, counting down.
TTCAATACGATCAATTTCAGCAGCCGAGATGGGAATGTATGCACTGAAGTGACCTGTTAACGGATCATTTAAACGGATGCCATCGAGAATCACCAGCACCTGTTGAAACGTGCCACCACGAATGGTAATATCGGCTTGTGCACCCATTGGTCCACGGCTTTGTACTTCCACACCTGGCACATACCGCAGCAGTTCATCAATCGACTGCACGGGAAGTTTTTGCAATGCATCACCTTTTATAATTAAAATATTACGACCGGTCTTTGAAGCGCTTACGGGAGTAAGGGAAGCTGTGATGGTAATGGGATCCAGTTCAATTTCTTTTTCCTGTGCATTACCATTGGAATAAGCACTCAAGAGCACTAGACTCGAGAGTGAGATTTTTAGCAGTTTCATCGTTTTAAGTTTATAATCGCCGCAAAGATAGAGGTAGAAGGGGTGTTAATAATCGGTTTTTCTATTTGAGAAAGGCTAATGAATGAGTGTTATTGAAAATGACAGTTTGTGCAATCGGTTGAATGACTCTTTTAAGTGAAACTGACTTGTTAAGACAAGTCAAGATGTATGTAATGTTTAAATGATGTTGATCTTCAAACTACGCAAGTAGTTTTCAATGTCATCCCTTTTTTCAGGGGTGTTTATTGCTCTTTTGGGAATAATAAGGGCTTGTATGGAGTTTACATATAAATAGAATGCTTCTTTGTTTTTTGCTACTTTAACTATTGCCTCATTAGAATATCTCACACAAGCTGTTTTCTGATTAACCCTTATTTCATCATCACCAATCTCAATTATTGTTTCTTCTAAAAATGACTTATTCAATTTATCTGAATAGAAGAGTATGGCATTTCTGGAAAATGCTTTTTTTAAGTTAAACAGGAGAAACAACATGTAAATTGAGTACACACTTACATAAATAATAATTGCAAAATCCAGGTTGTCAAATTTTAAAAACAAGCTGTTTAACACAAAGTAAAGGGCTACAGGAACAATAGCCCAAAAGATTGTTTGCAGATAATAATTTACCCTGGATTTTCTTTTTTCAGGGGAAGTCCAGTTGTGAAAAAGGTTGAACTCAATAAAATCCTCTAAATTGGGAGTGTACTGTAATTCAATCATATACTTTTATTTCTTCTTTGCAGCTTTTTTCGGTGCTGCTTTCTTTGCTGCAGCTTTTTTCGGTGCAGCCGCTTTCTTTTTCGTAGCTGCTTTTTTTGCAGCTGCTTTGATTTGTTTATCAAATGCACCAGGCATTTGTGCCACGATCATTTTTTTAATTTCTTCCACCGGCATTTGCGCTACTTCTTCAGTGGTATATTTTTCACCATCTTTCTTCTTATCGATCTTCAGCATCTTTTTACCAAAGCGGATAAACGGTCCCCAACGTCCGTTCTCAACGGCAATATTTTCATCGGGCCAGCGAACAATAAAACGATTGGCTTCTTTCTCCACTTTTGCTTCGATCAACTCATTAATATCATTCTGCGACAGGTGATCAAAGTCATACCGCTTCGGTACATTAATAAATAACCCATCCCATTTAATGAACGGACCAAAACGTCCTTTGCCTTTGGTAACCGGTTTGTTTTCAAACATGGCAACCGGTGCATCGGCAGTTTGTTTTTCTTTGATGAGTTCAATGGCACGATCCATCGTTACATCCAATGGTTCTTCGCCACGTGGAATAGAAATAAACTGTTCGCCAAACTTTACATACGGTCCAAAGCGGCCAACGTTTACGCTTACTTCTTCACCTTCGTATTCGCCAAGCGTAAGCGGAAGCTTGAACAGATCCATTGCTTCTTCGTACGTAATGGTTTCAATACTTTGATTTTTACGTAAGGCTGCAAAACGAGGTTTCTCTTCTTCGCTTGCATCGCCGATCTGAACCATTGGTCCAAAGCGACCCATACGGGCAACTACTTTTTTACCGCTTACAGGATCGGAGCCAAGCTCTCGCTCGCCTTTAATACGTTCTGCAGTTTCAATCGTATTGTCAACATCTTTCTTAAACGGTTTGTAAAACTCCTGCAGCATTTTGTTCCACTTCAGTTTGCCTTCGGCCACTTCGTCGAACTCATTTTCGATCTTGGCTGTAAAGCCGTAATCCATAATATCATCAAAATGCTGTTTCAAAAAGTCGGTAACCACCAAACCTAAATCGCTGGGGAATAATTTCGATTTTTCAGCACCGGTATTTTCCTGCTGCATGCTCTTGCTTACGTTATCATTCTTCAGCTGCAATACACGAAAATCTCTCGGCGTTCCTTCTTTATCTCGCTTCTCTACATAACCTCTTTTCAAAATAGTAGAAATAGTAGGAGCGTAGGTTGAAGGACGACCGATACCCAGCTCTTCCAGTTTCTTTACCAGCGATGCTTCCGTATAACGGGGAGCAGGACGGGTGAAACGTTCCACCGCATTCATTTCATTCAAGGGCAAACTCATGCCAACAGTTAACGGTGGCAACATGCCTTCCTGCAGTTCGTCTTCATTGATGTCGTCATCATCTTTGTCTTCACGGTACACTTTTAAAAAGCCATCAAACTTCAATACTTCACCTTCGGCTTTTAATTCTTCTTTATTGGTAGAGATGGAAATGTTTGCTGTAGTACGTTCCAGTTCTGCATCAGCCATCTGGCTGGCCATGGTACGTTTCCAGATGAGTTCGTACAAACGTTTCAGATCCGCATCATCCACCGTTGTATTTTCCATGTAGGTAGGGCGGATGGCTTCGTGTGCTTCCTGTGCACTTTCGTTTTTGTTTTTGTACTTGCGGAACTGATGATACTTATCGCCATACATGCCTTTAATGGTCTTTGTCAAATCAGCCAATGCAGTATCACTCAAATTCACACTGTCGGTACGCATGTAGGTGATCTTACCACTTTCGTACAGCTTCTGTGCCAGCTGCATGGTACGGCTTACACTATAACCCAGCTTACGGCTCGCTTCCTGCTGCAGGGTAGAAGTGGTAAACGGTGGTGCCGGAGATTTTTTACCCGGACGCACCTGAATGTCTGCTACTTTATAGGTAGCGCCTTTGCAGCTGTTCAAAAACTTTTCTGCATCTTCTGCTGCATTTTGTTTCTTTCCTTCAGCCTTAAAGGTTACGTTACGGTTGCTCAGGTCTTTGGCTGTAAACACTGCTTCTATTTTAAACGAAGACGTAGCAGCAAATGCGTTGATTTCCCGTTCACGTTCGGCAATTAAACGCACAGCCACACTCTGTACACGGCCTGCGCTGAGGTTGTTGCGCATGCTCATCTTGCGCCAAAGCACAGGACTGAGTTCGAAACCCACAATACGGTCGAGGATACGGCGTGCCTGCTGGGCATTTACCAGGTCCATATTTACCGTGCGGGGATTCTGCACCGCTTTTTGAATAGCGGGCTTGGTAATTTCATGGAAAACGATACGTTTTGTTTTATACGGATCGAGGCCCAACACTTCGCACAAATGCCAGCTGATGGCTTCTCCTTCACGGTCCTCATCCGTTGCCAGCCATACTTCATCACTTTTCTTGGCCAGCGATTTCAGTTCTTTTACCACCCGTTCTTTTTCGTCGGGTACAATATAACGGGGTTCAAAATTGTTGTTTACATCAATGCCCATCTCGTCTTTTTCCAGGTCACGGATATGGCCATAGCAACTCTTCACCTCGAAGTCTTTTCCAAGGATCTTTTCAATCGTTTTTGCTTTGGCAGGGCTCTCTACTATCAATAAATTCTTAGCCATAAGTTGGTTAAACTAGCCGGTTTTTAGCGGACATCGGCGGCACAATATTATAAAATGATTGATAAATGGAAGAAAAGAATGGGGCAGTAGGGATGAATGTTGAGCGATGAGTGATTAAAAATATGTGAACTTAATACTCGTGTGAAGAAAAAAATGGTGTTGATAGAATTAGTTGTGACGACATCGTTTGTGATCCAGAAAATCAATCATCTCTTTCTATAATTCCTGATCTGGCTTAAACCCGAGATCTGTTGGATGGAGGATTTAGTAGTGAAAATCAAAACACTGCAGATTACTTACCCTGCAGTGTTTAAAAAGATGAAAAAAATAGAGCTACCAGTTGTACAAAAATGAAACAACAAGTGTTGCGAGGATCAGGTTTAGAAGTGTTTGATGATATAGCCAGAATTTATCTTTTATCTGACCTTTTTTTTGAGTAAAAATAATTTCTAAAAGGATAGCAACATTTGCTAAGGTTAATACAAGAGGTATCCAAAATAGTTGTTCGTTATTTCCCCACCTTTTAATGATTGAGAAAATGATATAACAAACTACTGTTGAAGTGATTATTACACTCTTAATTGTTTTTGTAGAATCAATATCTTTATCTATGCCTGTCATATTTAGCAGTTTAAAAGTGTGAAATACAGTCAACAAAGTCCCAAATCATCCAAGCGATTCCAAGATAACTAAGATATCGCTTTCCTATTGTTTTTAATATTTGTATAGTTCCCTGAACGGTCATTAAAGCAGTAGTATTGCTAATTAACCCTTTAATTGCATCAACGCCAATAGCAAGACCAACGCAATCTTTAATAATATCAGTGCTTATTCGGGCGGCCGTGATATCTTCAATGCTAGACACTTGTGTGGTTGAATAAATCAGTGCTAAGTCACAAAACTGTGAGTCATCTGTGAAGTTCAACATGGCTTGTTTGTCTTCTTCAGATTCTAACTGCCACTCTGGACTATTCATGGCAGTAGCCAAAAGCTCGTTGTAGACTTGACGTCCGTTTTCAACTAAAGGATTGATAATGGTTCTGATTTCTTATTCATCTTGAATTATTGGAGTGTTTTCATCGATAGGGATATCTTCAAAATATTCCGTTGTTCTTCCAGTAACATTAGTTGTCTTTTTTTGTTTTTGAGTTTATCTGCAATTTTGGCGAGTTCTTTAATCGAAATTGGTTTGACTTTGAGAGTAGTTTTTTGTTTTGAAGCGATGTCTTTTACTCCACTGCTTCTCACAGGGGTAGAAGTGTTTTCATTTTCAATTGGTGAATTGTTTTCTTTTGAGCAGCCAACAAGGAATAGTGAGTAAATAAAAAGATGAATGATAGAAAGATTAAGCCATTTCATAAGTGTTTGTTTTTCAATTTTAGCCCTTACCTTCAGAATGACCGCTGTGTCAGGATATTCCGGTTAAGATGTAAACAAATATAAAAAAAACAATATTTAGGTTGCAATACCTAAAAGCGATATTTTTCTATGATCTGTTAAAAAAAATGGCGGCCTTATCTGACTAAACATATAAATGAATAAGTATGCAATCAGTCCCTTATAGGTTCAGCTTTGCAAAATGCAATGGATTCCAACAATTTTCACTTTATCGTTCATGTACATCCGTCGGTGTCTTAAGCTCTTCTCAGTGGTGGGGAGGCTACAGTTTGAATAAAATCTGTTCAAGAATTGAATTTGCTTCATCCATGTCGAAATCAACGCCTTTCTGTTTTTTTACAGCATAACCCGACAATTCGAAATACTGATCGGGGCTGATGTCATGATTACTTAAACAGGCTTTTACGCAGGCAAGCGGACAACCGTCGATGCCTATGATCTTACGGCCCGACTTGGCTGTTTTCACCAAGGCTTTTACATTTCCACCCACACCTGCAATGCACGACATTTCGGCTTTGCCCGAACGGTCTAATTGAATGGCAAGATGATTGGCCATTTGTGCCGCACTGGAACAGCCGGAACAGGAGTAAACGAGTGGTTTGCTAACATCAGCCATGCGTATATTATTTATTGTACGCAAAAATATTGGCGGGGGAGGGCTGAGGGGATGTTTGCAGTCAGGGATGGGGCTGATGTCTGTTCACCCAACGGGTGACTGTACATCACAAACTAAAAAGTACAAGTTGTACAGACACCCTTCAGGTGTGCAAACAACTTACAAAAACTCCATAATCGCCTTCTTCACTTTATTATCTCTGTAAATCCGCCGGTGGCCTAAACCTTTGGTGAGCATGAACTGAAAGTTGGGATGATTGTCCTGCTTTATTTTTTCTGCATCGGCCCAGGGGGTAACATCGTCGTCTTCATCGTGTATCCACAACACATCCGCTTTTATTTTTTGCGCAGCATGGCGTACAGAAATTTTATCGCTGGTATGTCCGCTTTTTTCAAAAATGATCTTGCGCATTTCTTCCACTACTTCATCGTCAATTTTCAAAAAATCTGCAAAGCTCTTGAGTGCACTTTCAGTTTCGGTAGCAGGTGCAATCAACACCAGTTTTTTATTTTCCTGGTAAGCTTGTTCTTCCATAAATGATGAAAGTGCCAGTCCGCCAAACGAATGCGCAATAAAGGAATGAATGGGACCGAAGCGTTCGTACACTTTTTGAATCGTATCACGGTATTGGTAAACGTTAATGGTTGTGCCGCTGCTGTCGCCATGGGCGGGCGCATCAAACGCAATTACTTCGTAACCTTTCTTCACCAGCGGCATTACAAAATGATCGAATTTTTTAACGGTAGACGAAAACCCATGCAGGATCAATGCTTTCTTGGGTTGCGGATGATTCCAGCGATAACCAACAAGATTGTATCGCTCAAATTTCAAATGCAGCTTTTCTGCTTTCTCAAATACTGCCGGAGCCTTCTTTTTATTGGATGTGTAGGGTGTGCAGAATAATTCAAATGCTTTTTCGGCGGCTTTACGTTTCGATAGTTTCGCAAAGATGTTGAGTTTGGTGCGGTAATAACCGATCACTAATTTTTGGGCGAGTTTCATTTTTTGAACAGGATGATTTACTTTGTTGCAAATTACTTCTTCCGTTTCATTAACTGTTGCGATGTATGAATATTGTTCTTCTTGGTTCGGGAAATACAGCCACAGTGCTGGCGAAAATGATCAAAAAAGCAGACCACACAATTGCGCAGGTGTGGAGCCGCAATGCAGCACATGCCGAAGCATTGGCGGCTAAGGTGAACGCAAAAGCCATTGCATCTCTTGACGACATTACAACCGAAGCTGATATCTGCATTATGGCTGTCACCGACAGTGCCATTCCCGAACTGGCAACGCAGTTACGGTTGAAACGAAAAATACTGGTACACACAGCCGGCAGTGTAAGCAAAGATGTGTTGCGTAACAGTTCGCCTAATTATGGAGTATTATACCCCTTACAGAGTTTACGGAAAGAAATGATTGTTATTCCGCCCGTCCCTTTTTTGGTGGATGGCAATTCGGATGAAGTGAATGTGTTACTGGCCGATTTTGCAGCATCCTTCTCCGATAATGTGCAGCCGGCCGATGATGATACGAGATTGAAAATGCATTTGGCAGCAGTAATGGTAAGCAACTTCACCAATCATTTATATGCCTTAACGGAAGATTACTGCAACGACCGCAAACTTGATTTTAAGTTATTGCATCCATTGATCATTGAAGTGGCCTGCCGGTTAACACAGGGCAGGGCAGTGGATATGCAAACCGGCCCCGCACGCAGGGGCGATGAAGAAACCATCAAAAAACATTTGATGCTGCTGGAAATTGATGAACACCTGCAGGACCTGTACCACGAACTTTCAGAGAGTATCCGCAGGCTGTATCGAAAAAAGTAAGAACTTCAGCTGCAATAATTACGTATGAATCTTCTCGAACGCTTTTCGCAGATCAAAACATTTGTATTTGATATGGATGGTGTGTTGACCGATGGCTCACTCATCATCATGCCCGGCAATGAGTATATCCGCACCATGAACATAAAAGACGGTTATGCATTACAGTTAGCGGTAAAGAAAGGATACAATGTGGTGGTAATTTCCGGCAGTGTAAGCAAACCATCAGCCGAACGCCTGGAATATCTGGGAGTCCGCAATGTGTTTATGAAAGTGAAAGACAAAGAAGAAGTGTTGGCGCAGTTTCTTTTATCGAATCATTTAAAGTGGGAAGAAACCCTGTTTATGGGCGATGATATTCCTGATCTGGAAGTAATGAAACTGGTAGGGCTTGCTGCCTGTCCGGCCGATGCTGTACCGGAGATCAAGGCCGTGTCAACGTTTATTTCCACGATCAACGGCGGCAAAGGTTGTGTGCGGGAAGTGATCGAAAAAGTGCTGAAGTTAAATGATGATTGGGTGGTGGATGCGCAGACTGTAAGTGCCTTGTAAGATGTCTGATTTAGGATGTAGGAAGTAAGATGTAAGAACATTTTCGCAATTTGTGCGTTCCTGATCCCCAATTCCCAAATCCAAATTCCTATTCGCCGATTCCAGCTTATCTTCACAGCATAAATTCACTGATGCAAAAACTCTCCGATTTTTTTAAACTCATTCGTTGGCCCAACCTTGTTTTTATTGCATTAACACAGGTATTGTTTTTCTATTGTGTGGTAGAACCTGTGATGTTTGGCGATTTATACATGACGAGAGAGTATCATCAACTGTTTCTGATTCTTTGTATTTCATCTGTTTTTATTGCAGCAGCGGGTTATGTGATCAACGATTATTTTGATCTCAATATTGACCTGGTGAATAAACCCGACCGGATGGTAGTTGACCGGAGCATTAGTCGTCGCTGGGCTATTTTCTTTCACATGTTCTTTTCATTTGCCGGTGTACTCATGGGTTTTTATATTGGCTTGCAGAATGGTAACTGGATCATTGGATTTGCCAACATGGGCTGTGTGTTTGTCTTATGGTTTTACAGCACCACATTTAAAAAACGATTGCTGACGGGGAATATCCTCATTTCGCTGTTAACCGCATGGGTGGTGTTTGTGGTGTATTTGCTTACCATTCATCAGCAAGTTGATTTGATGCATCCTGTACAACCCGGATCTCATCAAAAATTATTGCGGCTGGCCATTCTCTATTCAAGTTTTGCATTTATCATCACACTCATCCGTGAAGTGGTGAAAGATATTGAGGATATGGAAGGCGATGCGAAGTATGGTTGTAAAACCATGCCGATTGTGTGGGGTGTTTCCTTTTCAAAAGTATTTGTTTCGATCTGGCTGGTAATACTGCTGGTGTTATTGATTGTGGTGATGTTTTATGTGTTGCAGTTCCGCATGTGGGTAGCGGCCGGCTACAATTTGCTGTTGATCATTCTTCCAACAGCTTATATCGTATACCTCTTATTCAAAGCAACAAAAACAAGCGATTTCACTTTACTGAGTAAATGGATCAAAGCAGTGATCTTCACCGGAATTGTTTCGATGATCTTGTTTAAATTTTTTGCCTGATGGAACGAATCATTCTTGCTTCCCAATCGCCCCGGCGTAAACAATTACTGGAATGGGCCGAAATTCCATTCGATGTGATGGTAAAGGAAACAGATGAAATGTATCCGGCTTCGCTGAGTATTGAAAAAGTGCCGGTGTACATTGCCCGCAACAAAGCATTGGCGGTGAAAGATGAATTAAGCCACGACCGGCTGATTCTGGCAGCTGATACAATTGTTGTGTTGAATGGAAAAGTTATTGGTAAACCCGTGAACCGGGAAAATGCCATCGAAATTTTAAGTGAGTTGTCGGGGCAAACACACCAGGTGATAACAGGTGTGGTGCTGATGCGGGATGATACGGAAACAGCGTTTGCTGATATTACCGAAGTAGAATTTCACCAACTCAGCAGCAAACAAATTGAATTTTACGTAGATAAATATCAACCTTACGATAAAGCCGGTGCATATGCAATACAGGAATGGATCGGCGTAGTAGGCATCAAACGTGTAAAAGGCGATTTCTACAATGTAATGGGCTTGCCGGTAAGCAGGGTGGTGCGGGCACTGCAGCAAATGGAAAATATGTAAATAATTTAAAATATAATTTTCGATTACTTGCAGATTGTTTTACTTTTATAACAGGGTATTGAATTTGTGTAATCAATCACTGTTTTAACCGTTCAACATGCCTGCTATGAACGAGCACCTGTTACAATTCATCTGGCAACATCTTTATTTCAACAAAGAGAATCTGCAAACAGTTTCGCAGGAACCTGTTTCCATCAAGTCACAGGGATTACTCAATAGTAATCAAGGTCCCGATTTTTTACACGCCACTATTCACATCAACAATGTTACCTGGGCAGGCAATGTGGAACTGCATCTCAAAACCAGCGATTGGATAAAACATCGTCATACAAACGATCCGCATTATCAAAACATTATTTTACATGTGGTGTATGAACATGACCAGGAAGATGTTAATGCGATTCCGGTACTGGAATTGAAGGATCGAATTTCAACATCGTTTTTACAACGCTATGAACAATTCATGTTGCAGGATGCATTTATTCCCTGCGAAAAGCAGGCAAAAGATGTAAACGAAATTGTATGGAGCAGTTGGAAAGAGCGGATGATTGCCGAACGGCTGCAACAAAAGAGCGAACAGATCCGCAACCTGTTACACAGCACAAAACAACATTGGGAAGAAACGTTTTGGCAATTGCTGGCCCGCAGTTTTGGTACGCCACTGAATGCTGATGTGTTTGAAGCAATGGCACAAACACTACCCGTTACATTATTGGCCAAACACAAAAAACAAATTCACCAGGTAGAAGCCATGTTGATGGGACAGGCAGGAATGCTCAACGGAAAATTTACTGAAGAATATCCCATCATGTTGCAAAAAGAATATCGGTTTCTGCAAACGAAGTATAAACTGAAACCGGTGAAACAACTACTTCAGTTTTTGCGCATGCGTCCGTCTAATTTTCCAAGCATTCGACTGGCACAACTGGCAAAGCTTATTCACCAATCCAGTCATCTTTTTTCCAAAGTGCTGGAAGCAAAATCAGTTGATGCCATCCGTGAAATGTTTACGGTTACAGCAAACGATTACTGGCATTATCATTATGTGTTTGATGAGCCGGCGGCTTACCGGAAAAAACAGTTGGGTAAAGCAATGATCGATAACCTGCTCATCAACTGTGTAATTCCTGTACTGTTTGTTTATGCGGCCGAACACAACGATGAACCTGCTAAAGAAAAAGCAGTGCAGTGGTTGCAGCAAATGAAAAAAGAGCAAAACCGCATTACACAGCAATGGGAAGCCATCGGCGTTACCCATCAATCTGCTTTTGATTCGCAGGCATTGCTCTATCTCAAAAAAAACTATTGCGATGCAAAGCAATGTTTGCAATGTGCGATCGGCAACAGTATTCTCAAAAAAACAGTTACCAGTTAAATTCTACCCGCTGCTCAATATCAGGATGGATACTTTTTGCAACAGGGCAGGTGAGGGCTGCATTTTGCAGGATCGTTTTCTGTTTTTCATCTAACTGAATATGATCGGGAAAATGAAAATGTACGTCGATACCGGCAACACGGCGTGGGTCTGCTTTCATGTGTTTTTGAATATCGATTTTTACACCGGTGAGGTCAAGTTGCATGTCCCGTGCTTTGATTCCCATAATGGTCATCATACAACTACCTAATGATGTAGCCAAAAGGTCGGTGGGTGAAAACCGTTCCGCTTTTCCCTGGTTATCCAATGGAGCGTCTGTTTCAATAGCCGATTGGCTGTGGAGGTGAACAGCTTCAGTTCGTAATTCACCTTTGTAAACAATGGAAGAAGTCATATCCTGTTAATTTATTTGTGAAGTTTTGGCCGGCAAGATACCACAATGTGACATCTATCGTTTTAATCTGTAAATTTACCATCAAACAATAATACAAGGCTTGTGAAAAGAATCATCCTGAACATTTGTTTCGTTGTACTTGCAGTAGGATCGTTTGCGCAGGAAAAAAATGATCGCAGAACGGAGCGTAGTGCCAAAAAAGAAGAACGTCGCCAAAAAATTGATAACCTCATCCGCCAACAGGAAGAAGGAGCGCTCATCTTTAATAAACAAAGTGTGTTTGGTGTGCGCCTCAATACAGATGGTTTGGGATTGATGTATGAAAAAGCATACATGAAGAATCCGAAACTGGCGAATTATTTTTCAATTGAATTAAACGAAAAACGACATACCAAAGAGCAGAAAAAATCATTACAGATACCTGCAGGCGGAGGCTTTTCTTTTTTTGGTACGCCGTATGTTTATGGAAAGCGAAATAGTTTTTACCAGGCGAAATTATCGTATGGTCAGCAACGGATGATTGGTGGAAAAACCAATAAAAACGGTGTGGCCATTTATTCAATCTATGGTGGTGGATTGGCAGTGGGTTTGGAGCGTCCGTATTATGTAAGAGTTTTTGATAACGGTGGCCCCGATGGTACACGGGATATAAAATATACACAGGAAGACAGTGCGGCGTTTCTGGCACCCGGGAATATTATTTCAGGAACCGGCCTTCGTAAAGGCTGGGGCGAAATGAAAGTAGTTCCGGGGGTTCATGCAAAAGCGGCATTGCGTTTCGACTATGGCCGTTTCAACGAAACCGTTGCTGCCATTGAAATTGGATTAAACCTGGAAGCCTACAGCCGTAAGGTAGAGATCATGCTCTTAAACCCTCCGCAGCAGGTGTTTTTTAATGGCTATATCGCCATTCTGTTTGGTAAACGAAAGTAGCCTAACTTTGCCCCTCATTTAGTTGAAATTATGCAGGAAATTGTAGTGAATGAATCTGCCGCAGAGCAGAAACCAAAAAAACCGGATTGGCTGCGTGTGCGCCTGCCCATCGGTGAATCATACAAGAACGTACGTAACCTCGTTGATACACATAAACTTCATACCATTTGCGAAAGTGGTAATTGTCCCAACATGGGCGAGTGCTGGGGCGAAGGCACAGCCACGTTTATGATATTGGGCAATACCTGTACCCGCAGCTGTGGTTTTTGTGCGGTAGCAACAGGCCGGCCAGATCCGATCGATTGGGACGAACCGCAACGTGTAGCCGAAGCCATTCATTTAATGAAGGTGAAGCATGCCGTACTTACTTCTGTTGATCGTGATGAAATTAAAGACGGTGGCAGTATTATCTGGTACAACACCATTCGTGCAGTAAAAGCATTGAATCCCGATACAACATTGGAAACCTTGATCCCTGATTTTAAAGGACAGATGGAGAATGTACAGCGTATCGTTGAAGCGCATCCCGAAGTTGTATCGCACAATATTGAAACAGTAGAACGTTTAACAAGGCAGGTGCGGATCCAGGCAAAATACTGGCGTAGTATGGATGTGTTGCGTTACCTGAAAGAAAATGGTATGCGGGTGAAGAGCGGCATTATGCTTGGTTTGGGTGAAACAAAAGAAGAAGTGATCCAGACCTTACATGATTTGAAAAATAATGGGGTTGATGTGGTAACCATTGGTCAGTACCTGCAACCCACTAAAAAACATTTGGCCGTACAACGTTTTGTGCATCCCGATGAGTTTGCTGAGTACAGAGAAATTGGTTATACCATAGGATTGGATTATGTAGAAAGTGGTCCGTTGGTGCGTTCAAGCTATCACAGCGAAAAACATGTACTTCCCGGATATGGCAAAGCAAAATGGGAAGAAGAGAAAGCAAATTTTTTGCATAAATTTTTATGAAGAAACTATTACTCGGAGCAGTGTTGTACATCATCACTGCTCCTTTTTGTTTGGCGCAGGTGAAGTGGCAGAATGTTGATTCGCTGTATGGATCATTGCCTTCATCTGTACACGTATTTACAAAAACTGATTTGATTGAAGGCAAACCGAATGTTGCGTATTATGTAATTGCAGATTTGAAAGACAGAAAGCTGAATTTTACGACGGATACAACCTTTCAGCGCAGGTTTACTCCACAACAGTTTTATGAAAAGAATCAACAGCCATTGCTGGTAGTGAATGGAACTTTCTTTGATTTTGCCAGCAACCGAAATTTGAATGCAGTGATAAAAGACGGGAAGCTTGTATCGTACAATGTGCATTCAACAGCAATGAGAGGGAAAGATACACTGCTGTATATGCATACATTTCGTTCAGCGATCGGCATCAGTAAAAAACGAAAGGCAGATGTTGCCTGGTTGTACACTGATTCATCTGCACGCTTTGCAAAAGCATTTCAACAAGTACCCGGCTTTTATAAAGATTCATTTCCAACAGTGTTGAATCAACAGTTGTTGAAGCGTTCTGCTAAATGGAAGATGCAGTCAGCTATTGCAGGTGGGCCTACATTGATACAAAACGGAAACATTGCAGTGAGTAACAATGACGAACGCATGTTCATAGGCAAAGCGATTGACGATAAACATCCCCGGACCGCCATGGGTTACACAGCCGATGGTAAGCTCATTATTCTTGTGGTACAGGGACGTATGCCGGGCGTTGCAGAAGGTGCTTCGTTAACGCAGCTTGCAAAACTATTACTTGATCTCGGATGTGTGGAAGCGTTAAACCTTGATGGTGGCGGCAGCAGTTGTATGCTGGTGAATGGCAAAGAAACCATTAAGCCCAGTGATAAAGAGGGGCAGCGTGCAGTACCCGGTGTCTTTATCATTCAACAAAAAAATAAATAATTTTGCATCTCATCGGGATGTAGCGCAGCCCGGTAGCGTGCTTCGTTCGGGACGAAGAGGTCGCTGGTTCGAATCCAGTCATCCCGACTTATAATCAATTAATTATGATTTTTGATTTTGCCTAATACGTGGCCCACAACCTCAATTTGGGTCAGGAATGGGTCAGAAAAATCAAAAAGGAACAGTTAGCATTACCAATGCTAATCAAAGAATCAGGTTGAGATGGAGGTATCAAGGATTAAGATACTCCCTCAACCTTTTTCATTTTAGTAAGCCAAATATTCTACTGGCGAAAAAAATTGCCTTGCTTATTGAAAGTGATATTTTTTCAGGATCATTTGATTCATCATTACTGAGGTATAAGCCTCAAGATGATAATATCCTTGGCCTTCAAGAAAAAAAAGAGAAGGAACAATCATCTACAATCACAAAGGCTTCAAAAAGTCCTGTAAAGTCTATTGTACAACATTTTGAAAGCTGGACTAAGAATTACAGACAAATGGATTGCAATGTCAATGTTCATTACAATGCAATGAGGAGTTTGCTTAGAAAATGGGAACCTGTAACAGAGGATAATGTACTTGCCCAATTAAATGCTGAAACATTTGGAGCGGGCACTTATAATGAAAGGTTGAATATGCTGAAATCCTTCTGTAAGTGGCTTGTGAAGTCCAAAATTTGGATTACAAATCCTTTGGAGGATGTAGCCAGGAAAAAAGTGAAAAGGGGTAAAAACCCATCACGAAAACCTTTTACTGAATTGGAAATAAAAAAGATTCTTGATGCCATTAAAACAGATAAATACTGTCCCAAAAGTTCCCGATTCAAACATTCCCATTATTACCCTTTTGTTTACTTTATTTTTAAAACTGGAGTTAGGAATGCAGAGGCCATTGGCCTTAGAGTGGGAAGTATCAACTTGGAGAATAAGACTATTGAAATAAAGGAGGCATTAGCAAGAACCTTGAAAGGAACTAACCCTGCAAATAGGGTAAGAAAGGAAACCAAAAATGATAAGGAGAGATTACTGCCTTTAACCAAAGATTTAGATGTCAGATTGTCTCCACAAATGAGCAAACAAACTTTTTAAAGGATAGTTATGCTTCAGACTTAATTATAACTCAAATTGAATTTGAGAAAAGTAATCTTCGTTCAGATCAAAATATTCTTTCCTATAAATTTCGTAATACCGGTGGTCGAAAGCTGAGAAATCTTAAATCAAGGGTACTGCTTTTTTTGCCAACTGTTAGGGCGAAGGATTCTCTATATTTTTTAGATTTATTTAGACCAGTCTATTTTGATGAAAACGTTTCTGATTTAAACCCTGGAGCCGAAAACCTCCATTTTGTTTTCCTTCCAAGAATCGGAATTCTTGATAGTGCAATTTTGGTATCATCATTTGTAGTTGTTACAGAGTTTTCAGATCCACTGTACAATAAGATGACAAAAAAAACATTTTTTTATAAAAATGTTCCATCTTTAAATGGCAAACTTATTAGTTTGTACCCACCTAAAAACGAGATTAGAATCATGAAAAGATTTGTTGATACAACCCGAATAAAGATGTGGGCGTATTAATACTTGAACGAATATCCGTTGCTTTGGTGCCAAGTTTCCAGTGCTTCATTAAAAGAATTGTATCCATTCAGGGGATAATTTGGTATAAAGCATGGATAAATCTGTCGTCGGTCCGGCGTATGGTTTCCATCTCATAGTGGCTATAGTTTGAATTATGAAGTTTTATTGATAAGAACTCGAACGAAGGAACATGAAAAATCAGCATAAATGGCAAGCGTATATTCATACTTTGCTGACCAACAATGGTCAGTTTCAGCTCATTGATACAAATCAACTAAATAAAACTACGTTCGAGTTTTACCGCCAACAATCTGGCGATAATGAAACAGTTATTAAAGCAGGTTATCTTGATGGTGATCGACTTGTTACATTGGATATTACTAACCCCAAAACGCCCGGCCACAATGCCGAACAGATAGAGTATTTCTATGAAAATGACTTTGAACAAAGTAGCAACATCAGATTTGTAAAAGTGGGGCTACCGTTTAGTGAAGTGAATGTTGACGGTATCTATCAAATTTTAAAGTCGGGCTTACATGGAACTGAAGCCAAGTACTTTCTAAATGGTAAGTTGCAATTTTCAACAGTAAGCAAGCCTATGGGGTACAATCAGGAACTCCACAGCATGACACATTATTTTTCAGACAAAAATTTTTGGGTTAGAGTTTTAAAAAAAATAGTCAGGCCAAGTCCAAACTATGTGATTGAAGAAATCAATTTACGGGAGGTGTTTGGTGGGGTATAAGACCGGTAGCCATTGCACATGCTACAGTGTTTCACATTGTGAAACAGCGTTGAATTGTGATTACGCCAGTTCCCTTTCAGGAGACATGGCTACGAAAAAATAAATCCCAAATCAAGCACGTGCGATTCTATCAAAAAAATAATAAATATTAAGGCGGGTATAGCTTGCATTCAAAGCCATACTTCATATCTTGTAGAATCGTCAAAAAAACCAATATGAAAAATACATACCTGTTATTGTGCTTGATTGTCGTTATTTTCTATTCCTGCAGTAAAGAAACGCTTGACTCGGGTATTACAAACACAATACCTACGATTACAGGCAGCAGTCGATCAGCGCCAACTGCGGCAACAATTTATAATCCCATTGTGGGGAATTGGGAAATAGGAGCCTTTAAGATTTTATGTGCAGGTGCAAGTGATACTACTGTTTATCCAAATGAGCGTGGTGATTTTGTTGAGTTTCGTAAAACAGATACAGCGTTTTATACTTATCATACAACCAATGCAACCGGTTGGTCGCCTTACAAGCTACTCGATTCTTCCACATTTGTTTTGAATGGTGATACAATGCGAATTATTTCTAATGATGGCGTTCGGCTAACAACCTACTCGATAACAGTAAATGGGGGTAACCAGCAGTGGATGACGTACAAGAAAGTTTCCAATTAATGTATTCTGCTTTCATCGAATTAGTGCCTGGTGTAACTGACCTTGTAGTTCGTCTATAAAAATCCCCGGGTCCACAATGTGAGACCCCGGGCGGACTGAACTGAGTGAAATGCTGATTTAGCCCCCAAATCTTCTTACTTTCAGGCCAACTTTTGTCAAAATAGCTTGTTAAAAGCTGGGAAAAGGATAAATGGCCAATATGGCTTCGTGTTTTCTCGTTATTTTTACGGTATTCGTTTATGTCAAATTTTATCCAATATATGTTTAGTAAAAAGAGCCTATTGATCATACTTATACTCCTGTTGGGAGGAAGTATATTCTACGCCGTACAATCGTCTGCTACCCGTAATGAACCAACCAACCGGTTTGAACGTATCTTGAAATTGGTGGGTGAGTTTCTGGAAGAAGGGCATTATAACCCTAAGAAAATTGATGACAAATTTTCAAAAGAGGTATTCAAAAAGTTTTTGAAAAGCCTCGATAGCGATAAAAGCTATTTCCTGCAATCGGATATTGACGAATTCCAAAAATACGAGACAAAGATCGACGATGAAATTCATGGCGCACGCCTTGAATCGTTTTACAGCATTAATGCCGTGTACAAAAAGCGCATGGAAGAAGTAGCGTTGCTTTACAAAGAAATTTTGCAAAAGCCATTTGACTTTACGGTAGAAGAGAAATACATCGATGATGAAGAAAAACAAACTTATGCCAAAACAGAAACACAGCGGAAAGAAGTGTGGCGTTTAAAATTGAAATATTATACGCTTGACCGCTATGTTGATTTGGTTGAGCAACAGGAAAAAAGCAAAGGCAAAGAAGGCTATGTAGCCAAAACCAATGCCCAGCTTGAAAAAGAAGCAAGAGAGCGTGTATTGAAATTATTTGATCGCATGTTCGATCGCTTCCGCAACAGATTTAAGGATGAAGACCGTTTTAACTACATGGTGAACGCAATCACTGAAACCATGGATCCGCATACCAGCTATTTACCTCCTTTGGACAAAATTGCGTTTGATGAACAAATGAGTGGTGGCGACTTCTTTGGTATCGGTGCCTCTTTGTTAGAAGAAGATGGTAATATCAAGATCACATCCATTGTTCCTGGCGGCGCTGCTGCCAAATCGGGCGAAATACAGGTGGGTGATATCGTTTTAAAAGTAGGACAGGGCAATGCAGAACCGCAAGACCTTACCGGTTACGAAGTGCCGGATGCTGTTCGCATTATCCGTGGTAAAAAAGATACTGAAGTGCGGTTAACGATCAAAAAGCCAAGTGGTGCTATTAAAGTGGTAGCAATGATCCGTGAAAAAATTGATCTGGAAGAAAACCGTGCAAAAAGCCTTGTGATCAAAGGGCCCGATCAGCACAAAATCGGTTATATCTACCTGCCTGCGTTTTATGCGGATTTCCAGGATGCCAATGGCAACCGCTGTGCACAGGATGTAGCAAAGGAAATCATTAAGTTAAAAGCAGAGGGTGTAAACGGATTGATCATCGATCTGCGCACCAACGGCGGTGGTTCATTGATGGAAACGGTGGAAATGGTTGGTCTTTTCATTGAAGATGGACCGGTGGTACAGGTAAAAAGCAGGGACGAGTCGCCCACAATTTTGCGTGACAGAAATAAGAATGTGTTGTGGGATGGTCCTTTAACGGTAATGGTGAATGAGTTCAGCGCTTCTGCATCAGAAATTTTTGCAGGTGCCATTCAGGATTACAAACGTGGTTTGGTGATCGGCAGTACCTCTACTTACGGTAAAGGAACTGTACAGCGGAACATTGAACTGGATCGTGCAAGCTGGACAAGCAATAATCCTTCTGATCTGGGAAATATCAAACTCACATTGCAGAAGTTTTATCGTGTAACAGGTGCCAGCACGCAATTAAGAGGTGTTGTGCCGGATATTGTATTGCCCGACCAGTATGAATATCTGAAGCTTCGTGAAAAAGATGATCCCTATGCATTGCCTTGGGACGAAATCTCAAGTACGCAATTCAAAACCTGGAAATCTGATTTTGATTTCAATTACATTATTAATCAGAGTAAGCAACGTATCGGCGAAAACCAATCGTTCAATATGATCGTTGAAAAAAGCAACTGGCTTTCGAAGTACAACGACAAGCAGTATTCACTGAAGATCGATAAGTTTCGCCAGGAAAAGAAAACACTTGGAAATGCAATTCAGGCCATCGACTCTTTAACAAAGTTGAAAGCTCCGCTTGAGTTGTCAAATCTGGATGTTGATCTTGCTGCTATCAAAGGAAATACCAATAAAGAAGAACGTAATAAGCTTTTTGTGAACCGGTTGAAGAACGATATTCATCTTGGTGAAACAGTGAATGTGATGAACGATATGATTCAGCAATACTTCATTGCGCTGAACAAGCAGGCAGGTCGTGCCGACAGTAAATAATAGTTCGATTGAATTATTTTAATAAAAGCCCTGGCCATTTCAAACTGGCCGGGGCTTATAGTTTCTGAATGATTTCGATGGAGCGTTGTACCATCGCTTCCGTAATGTCCAAATGCAATACAAACCGTATTTGTTGTTTTCCCATGGTAAAACAACGAATCCCTTTTTCTTTCAACTGCTCCACCAACTGCTCTGCGTTGATTCCTTCTTTCACCCGGAAAATCACAATGTTGGTTTCAACCGGCAATACCGTTTCTACTTTTGGATTTGAAAGTAATGCCGCTTCAATCAGTTTTGCATGTGTATGATCAACTGCCAAACGATCGATATGATGTTCTAATGCATATATGCCGGCAGCAGCAAGAAAGCCCGCCTGGCGCATCCCTCCGCCGAATACTTTGCGAAGACGCCGGGCTTTTTTGATTTTCTCTCTTGTACCCAGCAGTATGCTTCCAACAGGTGTGCCCAGTCCCTTGCTGAGACAAATAGAAATAGAATCGAACAGGCGGCCATAATCGAGGGCGCTATGTTTCTTTTCAACCAAAGCATTGAACAGGCGGGCACCATCCAGATGCAGAATCAATCCATGATCAATGCAAGCCCGTTTGATCGCCTTGATGTCTTCCAGTTCATAACAACAGCCGCCACCACGGTTGCTGGTATTTTCCAATACCACCAAACTGGAAAGTGGTTTATGCACATCTTCTGTATTGTTGACAGCTTCCCGAACCTGTGCAGCCGTAACACGGCCACGGTCGCCATGTAATAAATGAACAGACGCACCTGAATTGAACGCAATGCCACCACCTTCGTATTGGTACACATGCGACAGCTCATCACAGATCACCTCATCGCCGGGTTGGGTATGCATTTTAATAGCAATTTGATTGGTCATGGTGCCCGATGGACAGAATAAACCGGCCTCCATTCCAAACATGTTTGCGGCCATTTTTTCCAAGTTATTCACACTCTCATCTTCCCCAAATACATCATCGCCAATTTTGGCGTTGAACATGGCTTCTTTCATGCCGGGAGTAGGGCGGGTTACAGTATCGCTTCGCAGATCAATCCATTCCATATCAGTGGTTTATTAAAACTTCAAATGTACCGTTTGTGTAAAATTATGGCGGAAAAATAAACCTTCTGAAACGATAAATTGTTAAGAATCAGTAGAATGTTTTTGCTGTAAACGTTTCAATGATGCCCCAATCAGCTTCAATTATTAACATGGGCTATGAAAAACGGCGATTGATGAGTACCTTTGCTGACGGTCACAGTGGATTCTTAACCAGTCTTTCACATTTTCAGGTCTGATTTCCCTGTCTTAGTAACGTTTCAAACAATTAAGAGGAATTTAATATGCGGCAGCTCAAAATTGCAACTCAAATTACCAACCGTGATTCACAAGCGGTTGAAAAGTATCTCCAGGAAATTTCAAAGATCCCCATGATCACTCCCGAAGAGGAGACCACGCTGGCACAGCGGATCAAAATGGGCGATCAAAGGGCCTTAGACAAGCTGGTTCAATCCAACCTTCGTTTCGTAGTATCCGTTGCGAAACAATACCAGCACCAGGGTTTATCATTAAGTGACCTGATCAATGAAGGTAATCTCGGTTTGATCAAAGCAGCACAACGTTTCGATGAAACCAAAGGTTTTAAGTTTATTTCATATGCTGTTTGGTGGATCCGTCAATCAATTCTGCAGGCGTTGGCTGAGCAGGGTCGTTTGGTTCGTTTGCCACAAAACAAAATCGGTACATATAACAAAGCAAACAAAGCTTACATGGCGTTTGAACAGGAGCATGAGCGTGAGCCTTCAACCGAAGAGCTGGCTGATATCCTGGAAATGAGCGAAACAGAGATCAACAATATTTTCCAAAGCAACACCCGTCATACATCACTGGATGCGCCAGTGCACGAAGCCGAAGATGTGGCTATGGGTGATTTGCTGGAAGGAAGCGATGATACCGATGAAGATGTAATGAAAGATTCATTACGCAATGAAATCCGTCGTGTATTGAAATCACTCAGCCCACGTGAAGCGGAGATTGTAAATGCGTATTTTGGACTGGATGGCGAAAATGGTGTTACCATTGAGCAGATCGGACAGAAATACGACCTTACCAAAGAGCGTATCCGTCAAATCAAAGAAAGAGCCATTAAGCGTTTGCAAAAAGCTCGTTACAGCAATGCACTCAAGAGTTATCTTGGTAACTGATTTATAATGGGTATTAAGTATCAACCCCGACCTTCGTGTCGGGGTTTTTTTATGTCCTGAGCGTAGTCGAAGGGCATTTTATTTGCATTGAGCGAAGTCGAAATGCAACAATTAGCATAACCTTCATGTTTATCTGCCAATATCTCATCGTAAATTTGACCTATGCAACGTTTTGTTTTGATTGGATTGGTATTGTTATTCCTGGGTTGTGAAAAGAAAGTAGAATTTGATCTAAACCAGTCGGCCGAATTGCTGACTGTTGATGCAAGTATTGAAAGCGAACAGGATCCGGTAGTGGTTCTAACAAAAAGCCTCAACTATTTTTCTAAAATTTCAGCTGAAGTTTTAGGGAATACCATCATCAAAGATGCCGAGGTGTTTGTTACAGATGGTACCAGAACCCATCAGCTCCGTCGCTACGATATGGTTGTACCCGGCACCACAATTCCCTTTAGCTTTTACAGCAGTGATTTAACAAATCCATCTACCATCATCAAAGGTGAGTTAGGTAAAAGCTATCAATTGCGAATTGTGTGGAAAGGGAAAGAATATACATCCAGTACCACTATCCCTCAGCTTCGCAAAGTGATCGATTCCTTATGGTGGGTAAAAGCTCCCAATACACCCGATACCAGCACCCGTGCGGTAGTACGTGCACGTGTGGTTGATCCAGATGGTTTTGGCGACTATGCCCGTTATTTTACCCGGGTGAACAGCGGTAATTTTCTGCCGGGCTTCAGTTCTGTGTTTGATGATGCATTTGTAAATGGTGTTACCTACACTGTGGATGTAAACAGAGGTGTTGACCGTAATGCAGAATTGGATTTTGATGATTACGGCTTTTTCAGACGGGGCGATACAGTAACACTCAAGTTCAGCAATATCAATAAAGCCACCTTTGATTTCTGGCGAACGGTAGAATTCAGTTACCAGAGTATTGGTAATCCCTTTTCAACTCCCACAAAAATTCTCGGCAATATCAGCAACGGAGCACTTGGCTACTTTGGAGGCTATGCCAACCAGTTTACTACGGTTATTATTCCCCGTTAATTATCCACAAGCAAAGCAGATGTAACGCAGGTTACATTTCGATTGCTGAGATAAGACTAAATTTGTCGACTTAAAATTTTTGAAAAGACGAATATGGAAGCAGCAGAAAAAGTACATTGTTTGATCATAGGATCAGGTCCGGCAGGTTATACCGCCGCTATTTATGCAGCCAGGGCAAATATGAAACCTGTATTGTACCAGGGAATTCAGCCCGGCGGACAGTTAACCATTACAACAGAAGTAGAGAATTATCCCGGTTATGCCGACGGTGTACAAGGGCCTGAAATGATGGTGGATTTTGAAAAGCAGGCAGCCCGTATGGGAGCCGACATCCGTTATGGCTTGGCCACAAAAGTTGATTTCAGTTCTACGCCTCATAAAGTATGGATTGATGATGAAAAACTCATTGAAGCAGACAGTGTAATCATCTGTACCGGTGCAAGCGCCAAATGGCTTGGTCTTGAAAGTGAACAACGTTTAAATGGATATGGTGTAAGTGCATGTGCCGTTTGCGATGGATTTTTCTTTCGTGGGAAAGAAGTGGCCATTGTAGGTGCAGGCGACACTGCTGCAGAAGAAGCATTGTACCTGAGCAAGCTTTGCTCAACTGTTCACATGCTCATCCGTAAAGATTTTATGCGTGCCAGTAAAGTAATGCAGGACAGGGTAATGAATACACCCAACATCAAAATTTACTGGAACACCGACACTTTAGAAATACTTGGCGAAAACAAAGTAGATGGCATGAAAGTGCGGAACAATAAAACCAACGAAGAATCAGTGATTCCGGTGCAGGGATTTTTTGTGGCGATCGGTCATGAGCCCAACTCGGCCATCTTCAAAGAATTTATTGATATGGACGAAGCAGGTTATATCAAAACAATTCCGGGTACATCAAAAACCAATGTGGAAGGTGTGTTTGCAGGTGGCGATGTGCAGGATAAAATTTACCGCCAGGCAGTTACAGCTGCAGGTAGTGGTTGTATGGCAGCATTGGATGCTGAGCGTTATTTATCGGCAAAAGGATTGGTTTAATCACAAGGCTTGCAAGGTTGCCAACCTTGTAACAGCATTTAGATGTGGTGAAACTCCTTGCCAAAGGTTGGCAACCTCAAAAGATAGTCCCGCAGTATTTGCGGGACTTTTTTATTTTCGGTACATGATAGCAGTTCATTTAAAAGAGTTGGTATTTCATGCACATCATGGCTTGTACCCTGGTGAAGAGAAAACGGGCGGTCCTTTTGAAGTTAATCTGTCTGTATGGTACCAGCCCGCCGGGCGCATCAATTCCATCGATCAAACAATTAACTATGTGCTGTTGTTTGAGATCGTAAAGCAACGAATGATGCAGCGGAGCAGTCTACTGGAAACAGTAGCAGAAGATATTTGTGAAACGATTAAGACACGTTTTCCCGTTATTACCGAAATAAAACTCGATATTGATAAATGTTCGCCTCCCATTGAAAACTTTAAGGGTAAAACAGGCATAACCATGCACAAAACATTTTAACCCGGAAACATGAAGAAAATTTTATTGATTACTGTTCTTGCTCTTGTTTATGCGGCTGCATCTGTTGCACAGTCGGTTGATGAGTTAATGAAGCAGGCCGAGCTGCTGGAATCACAGTTGAAAGAAGAAGAAGCTTACCAGAAATACAAAGAAGTGATCAAACAGCAGCCGCAGCATCTTCGTGCATTGGTGCATTGCAGCGAACTGGCCAGCCGTATAGGAAGAAGACAGTCAACCAAAGAAAAGCAAATGGATTTCTACAAGGCAGCGAAGATCTATGCCGAGCGGGCTCTGCGTATCAATCCAAAAGACAGTGATGCCAATGTGGTGATGTCGTTAGCGTATGCACGTATGTCGTTGTTGAAGAATGGCAAAGAAAAAGTGGAATATGTGCGTGAAATCAAAACCTACGCCGACAGGGCTGTGATTCATAACCCCGCCAATTTCAAAGCCATTTTTGTCATTGCCCGTTGGCATTACGAAGTAAGTAATCTCAACGCCGTTGAAAAAGCAGCCGTAAAAGTATTCTTTGGTGGCCTGCAAAAAAACTCACTCGATTCAGCTATTCATTATTACGAAAAAGTAAAAACGCTCAGTCCGGAGTTTGTATTGAATTACCTGGAGCTTGCGAAAGCCTACCATCGCAGCAACAAACGCACAAAAGCAATCGAAACACTTAATTATATGCTGCGTTTGCCCAATACGGCTGCCGATGATCCTACCATTAAGGCAGAAGCAAGGCAATTGCTTGCCAGCTGGAAATCATGAGCATTCAACTTTTATAGATAGTTTTGTGGTTTAATCAACTCATTTGAGCGCAACCGTTTTTTTATTTACTCCTCCGTTTACACAGTTAAATACGCCGTACCCTGCAACGGCTTACCTGAAAGGATTTCTCAACACGAAAGGCATTACTTCGTTTCAAAGCGATTTAGGTATTGAAGTGATCCTGGACTTGTTTTCAAAAAAAGGATTAACGGAATTGTTTTCACGAATTGTTTTGGAGCCTTCTTGTTCCGAGAATGCAAAACGCATCCTTGCATTGAAAGATGATTACATCAGCAGCATTGATGATGTGGTGCTTTTTCTGCAGGGAAAAAATCCAACCATTGCTCATTTAATTGCTTCCCGTAATTTTTTACCGGAAGCTGATCGTTTCAATGAATTAAGTGATTTCCATTGGGCATTTGGAAGTATGGGCTTGCAGGATAAAGCCAAACACATTGCTACCTTATACCTCGAAGATATTGCCGACCTCATCAAAGAATGTATCGATGAGCATTTTGGTTTCAGCCGTTATGCCGAGCGCCTGGGAAGAAGTGCCAACAGTTTTGATGAGTTGTATGAAGAGTTGCAAAAACCGCTTACACTGGTGGATGAATTATTAATTGAGCGACTGAAGACGCATATTGAAAATGTGCAACCAACATTTGTTGCAGTATCTGTTCCGTTTCCCGGTAATTTGTACGCCGCATTCAGAAGTGCACAATGGATCAAAGCCAATCATCCTAACATCAAAGTAACCATGGGTGGCGGTTTCCCGAATACAGAACTGCGTTCGTTAAAAGATACACGTGTATTTGAGTTTTTTGATTTTATTACACTTGATGATGGCGAAGCACCCATTGATCAATTGCTGAAATATAGCAACAACAAAATTGACCTGTCGCAACTCAAACGCACTTTTTTATTGCAGGATGGAGTAGTAACGTATATCAACAACAGTTCCTGTACCGATTATAAACAAACAGAAGTAGGTACACCTGATTATTCGGATCTGTTGCTGCACGATTATATTTCTGTTATTGAAGTAGTAAATCCCATGCACAGCCTCTGGAGCGATGGACGATGGAACAAACTAACGATGGCGCATGGTTGCTATTGGGGCAAATGCACCTTCTGCGATATTTCACTCGACTATATCAAACTGTACGAACCCATTGCTGCAAAGTTGTTGGTCGACCGGATGGAAACCATTATTGCACAAACAGGCAACAACGGTTTTCATTTTGTAGATGAAGCAGCGCCACCTGCGTTGATGCGTGCATTGGCGTTAGAGATCATCAAACGAAAATTAGTAGTGAGCTGGTGGACGAATGTGCGTTTTGAAAAAAGTTTTACCCGTGATCTTTGTTTGCTGTTAAGAGCCAGCGGCTGTATTGCTGTAAGTGGCGGGCTTGAAGTGGCCAGTGATCGATTGCTTGCATTGATTCAGAAAGGTGTTACCGTTGCACAGGTGGCAACCGTGAACAAACATTTTACAGAAGCAGGCATTATGGTGCATGCCTATCTCATGTATGGCTTCCCAACACAAACAGCACAGGAAACAATTGATTCGCTGGAGATGGTACGGCAGTTGTTTAAAACAGGTGTGCTGCAATCGGCCTTCTGGCACCAGTTTGCAATGACGGCACATAGCCCTGTGGGAATGAATCCCGAGAAATTTAAGGTGAAGCGTGCAAAAGAAGTAGCGATCTTATTTGCCGATAATGATGTGGAGCATGTTGATGAAACAGGAGCTGATCATGAAAGTTTCAGCTTTGGCTTAAAGAAATCCTTGTTCAATTATATGCAGGGCGTTTGCCTTGATGATCCGTTGCACAAATGGTTTGACATGAAAGTGCCGAAAACAACAATCGCTCCTGATCATATTCTTTCCATTTTACGTGATGAAGAAGCTCCCTTGTTTAAGCCGGCAGCGAAAGTGGTATTTCTCGGCCATGTGTTGAATGCCGAAGTGATTACCAAATCAAAAAAGGGAAACAGTTGGGAAGTACTGCAAATCACTTTTGCCACCCGGAAAGAAAATAGTACCGTTACACTGGAGAAAGAAAAAGGGGAGTGGTTCCTGCAACTGTTGCCACGGCTTACTGTAAACCAGGAGAAGCTCATGACCCTCCAGGAAATAAAAGATGAATACGAACAACAGGGATTCGACGATTTTGAGTTGTTCTGGGATAATAAACCGGTGAGTACGTTGTATAAAGTTGGATTGTTACGTTTGTAAGCACCGTATTAACGTAACGGAAGAGAAGTTTGAACATTACTTGCTCAGTCAATTTTGAAATTTTCAACCAGATCTTTCAATTCTTTTTCTGAGATATTTCCAACATCTGCCTTATCATAAATTGTTATCAGGTTAACGGTGATTTCCGTATCTGATACTTTTTCTGCATAACCAATCAGCGAAGTTTCAATCAATGAAATTACCCTTGCGCCACCACTTTTGCCTTTTCCTTTACTGGTGATTTTAAGACGAATTTTATAGAGATCCTTGCCCAAAGGAGTGCCGAGTCGGGGAGTTGAAATAAGCTCTTTTTCAAGCTGCACTAAATCTTTTGATAAAGACTTATATTTTTTAAGAAGAGGTTTAGCGGCAGACTTGAACGATTTGGTAATTCTAACTGTTACTTTCACGTAGAAAATCTTTCAGGGTTTGCAATTTCTTCCCCGACTTTTTCGCTTCTTTTACCTCCGATATACCTTCCTTTATTTCAGTAAACAATTTTAGCTTGTTTTGAAGTTCACTGTATTCCTGGGTCATCTTTTCCCATGTTTTTATTGGAACCAACACAGAAGTTTTTTGTCCATTTTCGTCAACCATATATTTTAGTGTTCTTGCCATATCTTCTACGTTTTACCAAATCTACAAAATATCTTTTAATCAAAAAGTTGTAAGGCTTACAATGAGCTACTCCTGCTGTTGGCTGGTTTCCTTATCATAACGCTGATTGCGATCACTACGACCCACACAGCAGAAAAATAAATCAACCCCTGCAGGTTGGCAGCTACATCTTCCGGATCAAAACGGCCGTGAATACGACGGCGGAAAAAACGATTGGAATATTCCTGCGCCAGTTCAATGCTATAACCAAACACATACAGAAAGCCAAAGATGAATGCATGGATCAACAGGTTTCGTTTGGCAAACAACAGGTTTAAAAAGGCTGCTGCTGCAAAATAAAACGCTGCATGCATTTCTTTGTCCATACCCCGGAACATCGACGGGAGCTTGAGCATAAAGCCAACAATGGCAATGCCAAAACAGAAAACCGCAATGAAGATCTTTGAACGGATGCTAAGGTTGAAGTTCATACAAACAGAACGTGATTGGGCTGAAAGATAAATCTTTTTGGGAAATGAGAACGTAGTTGGTTGAGCTAAGGTTGAAGTTTAACAGGCAAATAGATAGGGTAGCTGAAGAGCAGTATTTGTAGTAAACAAATGTTTGTACAAATTTAATAATGAACGTATCGGCAAGTGTTACCAAAACTTCCACCAAGGTTTGTTATTTTTTTTGCTCTTTGCAGTTTGGAGCATTTCATATTGCTCCTATTGCTGCGTTCGTTCTATTTCAAGAATGTCGTCGATTTTTTTATCTAAGTAATGCCACTGTTCAAAATTGTTAATTGAGTAATCTTTGTAATACTCCAAAAATCTTTCTGCTTCTTTCTGTACCTTTTCAATAGAGCCATAGATATTATCTTGAGCTAAATCAAAGTCGTTGTCAATTGAGTAAATAAATCCTTGTTCTGTTTCAGTAAAAATGGCTTCATTCATTAATCTAAATAAAGTCCTGACTGTTTGCTCAAGATTTAATTGTTTGCTTTTATATTGTTGATACAAAAGTCCAAGCAATGGTCGTCCCTGTACAGCAGGATTTTCAAAATTTAAATAGTCGCTGAAGTAATAAATAATGTCATTTCTGCTTTTTGAGCTTGATAAAGCCAGGTCAATAAAGAAAATGTCTGGATGTTCGTCTTTAGTAATGATTTTGTCAGCCCAATCAATGACTTCTTCTTTAGTTAATAGTCCGCTTACAAGTCCTGCCCGAACCAAATGAAGAGTGGTAAATATGTCTTTAGGATTTGTTGATTGCATGATGTGCCTAACAGGGTTTCGTACAAAGTTAGAGTATTTGCAAAGGCAGGGAATTCATTGATTGTACAACATTCCTGCTGCTGTTGGTATTGATGTTGAATAAATGCACTTCAGCCGTTGTTGAGCGTACTGAGCCTGTCGAAGTATCGCCAACAACGAGATCAAGGAAATGAAGTCGAAATGTTTTTTCGGTTTCTCATTCTTCTTTGAAATCCCTTGCTGGTGAAAACACACAGCAAGGGCGACGTGATTTTTTCTTTAGCATACCAACAAGTGCAAAGGTTTCAACTTCAAATTTTAAGTCGTCAATATCTTGATTCCGTTTTTTTAGAAAAGCGGTTATTTTGGGAAGTTTGAAGAAAACATATTTCTCTGTCAACAAGTCTTCCATTGTTTTATTAAGTTCAATAACTGTTCTGAAATCTTCAAAAAATGAGACATTGATTTGTATATTTCTTTATTATTAGACTATTGTGTCTGATAGTTTTGTCCTTAATAAGTTCAGCGAAGTTTTTAGGGTCGCCCAATCTTTCTATGTGAAAAGGTCGTCTCATTTATTTTGTGGGAAGTCTTTTATTAGCTTCTTTGCTGTCAATCTTTGCTTTCTCCTAATTTACTATAAATCATATTTTCATAATTAAGAAAGCCATCGTCAAAAGTAATGGTCTTGCCAGATGCAAACCTTATCTTATAAACAAAAAGCTCATCATGGTCTTTATTAAAAGTAAATTTTATGCTGTCTTTTGGTTGCAAAGTAACTGGCTTATTTGTGAAGTCGTTTTTCTTGTTTTTTACAGGGAAAAAAGCTTCTTTGAACATTATATTGCTTATAGTCTCGTCTGAAACATTATGAAATGTGAAAGAAACAAATTCTTGAAATTTTTCGTTGCTATAAAATTTTACATTTTGTACGTCGTAGTAGATTGGTTTTGGCTGTTCTTTCTCAATCGCTCTGCTTGTGGTGTCTACTATGGCACTTGTTGCAATTGTGTCTGCTGATACCTTTTGAGGTTTAGTAAATAAATTTTTGTTCTTTGTCAAAAAGTATGTTGCAGCAGCGATAATTGCGACTACAGCCAAAATATACAAGGCTATTTTAAGTCTTTGTTTTTGTCCCGGCTGAACTTTTAAATTTAGATGAAGGCTGTTAATTAAGAAAAGAATTATTGCAAATGCAACTGAGATGACAATAAGAATTAAAATCAATCTGCTTGTAACCAAATTGGCTCTTTCAGAAAAAAGTGTGTCGTAAACAATTTCGTCACTGCCATAGACTTTAAAAGGTACGTGGATTACAGAAAAATATATAAAGCAAATCCCGTAAAGAATAAGAATGAACTTTTGATATTTATTTAGTTTTGTCAAAATGTGTCATTAGTTTGAAGTGTCCAATTGTATTGCAGCTAACGAGCAGGGCTTTATGCAGGTTGGGAAATAGAATTCCGTCTGCCCATAACCGCTGCTGATTGAAAATATGTCTCGTCCTAAAATTAGTTGACTGGTTTGGTTAATTAATCCTGTTATTGGTTTACTAAGATAATTGATCCTAAAATAGGTTGATGAATAAAGTTGAGGATGCAGTGCGCAGGCAAAAAATACCT
>JAEYWX010000030.1 GCA_023428755.1 Bacteroidota bacterium | reverse complement strand
CACGAAAGTAGCTTCGTGGAATATCTTTTGCCAGGAATCATTATCACATAATGATGTGATGCGGAAAAAAAGCTTTTTCGCTTTCGGGGAACCGATCAAATCGCTCTTACGGCAAGGGAGATTATGGCTGATGAAGCTTTCAGTTTGTGTTCTGTCAGCGCTTGTTCATTCACCTGGAACTTCAGCGTGTTGTCTTCAGCTACAACGAAGCTTACACCGGCACCTTTTTTCACCAGGCCGTCCCGCTCTGTGACAATCAACACTGGTTTACCTTTCAGGCGCGCAACAACGTCGTCGGTAGTTCCGCTTTTAAGGTCGCTGATAAAGACCATGTGAACCTGGTTCAGGTCATCCAGCGATTTCGATTCAACGATCTTAATCGTCTGTGTTCCGGCCTTACGTCCGGCTACGGCAGTTTGCATCTCCTGTAGTAGTTTCTGATTCCCCAAAACAGCAATCACGAATTCGCCGTTGCGTGCATCAGTGGGCCATTCGATGTATTTGGTAAAGCTGTACAGGAATACACTGTAGGTCTTATAGTTCGTGGTTTGTGCATTTCCGCAGATGGAAATAGTCAATACAAAAAACAACGTGAATGTCAACCGGGAAAAACTGTTTTGTAACATAGCTTTATTTGGTAAAAGGAATCGTGTAAAGGGCTTTGACATTTATCTCACGACTGCGCCCTGAAACAGGTGCGAAGTCTCCGTTGTACGCCTGCGGCATGACAGGTCTTTCGTTCAGGAGATCAAATCCCGCCAAAGAGAACGTCAGACCTTTAACAAAAAGATTCTGGTACGACAGGTTAGCGTTGATCAGCGTATAGGGATCAAGTTTCGTGAGCATTGGCATCTCTTCCTCATCTATGGTCGTGTAGGCCCACCGTTCGCTGAAATGATTGACAATAACATTCAGGCTCAGATTTTTGGTGAAGTCATATCCGCCGTTGACGATAATCTTGTGTTGGGGGAAAGCGACAAACGCCTTGTCGTTGTGCGCGATAGCATAGCGGTCCACGGTACTCGTGCCGGCCTGATATAAGGAGTAGTTGGTTTCGAACATCCACTTGTTTTTCCGGAACGTGTATGTCATTTCGATACCCCGGGTTCCGAATCGCTCGCTGTTGCCGTAAATCTGGTCATAGTCACCACCACCAAGGTCAATGTTGTAGAAGACTATTATGTCTTTCGTATTTATCAGATAGCTGTTGACACTGAGAAGCATGTCGGGCGTTAGCTGGTAGCCGGCCTCGAGTTCGTACACGGTAGATCTTTCGGGTTTAATGTTTTCACTCAGGTTGATGTTGTCAATGCCGGGAGCCCGGTACGACGCACTGGCCAATGCCTTAAAGTGGAAATTCCCGAAGCGTTTCGTCAAGGCTAGTCTGGGAACGAATGCTGCGCCGAACGCATTATGTTTGTCGAGCCGAAATCCGCCGGTGATATTTACATACGGGTGACGGAACAGCGCTTGTGAATAAAACGAGTACATGTTGAAAGAGACACTTTCCTTTCCGGCAAAATAATCCGCTTCCGCAATGGACCTGGCGTCATCGCGGAAGTATTCAGTGCCTGCTACGAGATTGAAGCGCCGCGATATATCATATGATCCATATACTCCACCTTTGGTTCTGCTGGCAATGTTATCGAAATAATACTCACCGTCTTCGTTATACCATTGGCGCCATGGTCGTTGACGGGTGTAAGTAACAAACGGTGTTAAGGTTAGTTTTGGATTTAACTGGAATTCGTTTTTGATGTTAACGAAGGCACTTCGGAAACTTGTTTTTAATACAGGATCGCCGGTCTGATAATCTTCCAGCATACCCCGGATTTGAAGCTTGTTTATGCGTATACCAACATTCGCGAAATAGGTATCGGTTTCCGTGATGTCTGTGAGGTTTACCGGTTCGTCTTCCTGATAAAGATCCTGATAATGCTGATCACTAAGGATTGCGCGTCCCCGAAAGAGAGAGACGTCGACGACGGCGTTTTCGCCAATGCTTTTGGCAACGGAAAGTTGTGCATTCTTACGACCATAACTGTCGGGTAGCATGCCAAAACTGGCCGAAGCGGTTAATGCGTTTTCATCAACGGAGCCCTTGGTAATGATGTTGATCACTCCATACTCCGCGTTACCACCATAGATCGCAGAGCCAGGCCCGCGGATGATTTCTATCCGGTGTATGAGGTCAACGGGGAACCGGTTGAAGAACGCGACGTTCTGGTACATCAGTTCGTTGAGCTCATGACCGTCAAGGAGAATGAGGATCTTGCCTTCCATTGACCATGCGCCCCGGAGGGAGATGCCCGTTACGAAACTGACATCGGCCGCGAAGTCGATACCCGGCACAAGTCGTAAAACGTCGATCAGATCCCGGGCTCCCGTCCGACGGATATCGTCAGCTGAAATTACCGAGACAATGCTCGGCGTTTCACGCGACGACAACGCCTTCTTCGACGCAGCGCCTACTTTTTCATTTAGTTTCTTTTGAAGCTCCGACGCGTCGGTGACGGCGCTGAGATTCAACAACTCAGCCAGATCGGTTGAGTCCTGTTCCTGGTCCGTAGCGAAAAAAGCTGCCAATAGCAGGAGAGAGGTTAAAAAATTTCTCATATCGGTTTCGAGAAGCCTCAAAAGTAAAGCGAAATATGTTCCGCCGCTGATGAAGCGCACAGCCGTGTAAGGAAATCAACCAGTTTACCAGAAGCCGCGACTGTTTAAAGCGCGAGGTGACAACTCATTTTCCTAACAATTGAAGGGTGAGCGGGGAGGAGCACTTTTTTCAGCACCTCGAATTCCCGGGACTTGCCGTGTGTAAGAAAAGGCAGTCAAAACGAAAGGGGGTATCACCAGTCTTTCTTTTTCGCCGGAAACCAACAACCAGCGAAACGGTTTGAACGGGAGGAATAACAAAGGAAGTGGGAGGCCTCTTATCGGATAGAAGGTGGGAGGGAGGAAAAGCCTGACGAAGTCGAGGCTTTGGCTTTAATAAAGACCATTAGGGTAAACGAAACCAAAACGCGCAGCCAATACCGAAGCCTTTACTTGATTCGGGGGGTACTGGTTCCTTCCCTCGCATTTGGTTAAATCATGCATTTCGAGGTTTTCACCCCGCATGGGCGATTCTTCGCTCGCGCAAGCCTTAGCTCAAACCACCGCTCTGAATGACGGATTTTTGTTGTGTGGATGCAAAAAAAACGCTGTTGCTTAACAACGGCGGTTAAAAAGTCGGGGTACCAGGATTCGAACCTGGGACCCTCCCGCCCGGGGCGGGATGCGCTAGCGATGTTCGTCAAGAAATCTTTTGATCCCTCGCTTTTTGATTTTCCTTTCCAGTTGCACGGCTAAACTTCGCGATGGCAGGGTTTCAACGTAGACCAGTTCCCACGGTACTCCTTTTCGTGTATACTTGCTTTGGCCTGTGTTGTGACGATGAATTCGATCAGTC
Organism: Bacteroidota bacterium; assembly: GCA_023428755.1. Classification (GTDB taxonomy): domain Bacteria; phylum Bacteroidota; class Bacteroidia; order Chitinophagales; family Chitinophagaceae; genus Lacibacter. Next base: position 1,795 of record JAEYWX010000030.1, on the reverse strand, counting down.
AGATCATTTGTGCTACCAGCGTAATACGAGTTAAGCCTGGCACTATACAGAATGTACACATAGAACATTTGAACAACAATTAAGTACAACGGAAAACGCCCCGCCAAAACGGCGAGGCATTCTTTTTAAGTCGGGGTACCAGGATTCGAACCTGGGACCCCCTGGTCCCAAACCAGGTGCGCTACCGGACTGCGCTACACCCCGAACTATTCTTTACCGTGATCCGCCCGGGACTCGAACACGGAACCTACTGCTTAGAAGGCAGTTGCTCTATCCAATTGAGCTAGCGGACCATTCCTTTTTTCTCCTTTCAACCGGAACCTTCCCCCCTTAAACGGAATCCTCTATCCAGTTGGACCGTTTCAGCGGAGAGGGGGGGATTCGAACCCCCGGTACCGGTTGCCCAGTACCGCAGTTTAGCAAACTGCTGGTTTAAGCCACTCACCCACCTCTCCAGTAGTTTTCCTCACGTATTAACAAGGACTCCGGATAACAATCAGCAATCACCAAAATGAAAAAGCCTGATTTTAGGCCGAATCCTAACCCTTTTTAAAAAGGAAGTGCAAATATAAGAGACCGGCGTAAACTATTGCAAAGTGTCCGTTATTTTGTTCACTTTTTCGAAGGAGGGATTTATGGTTTAGATTTCTTTCTTTTCTATTTTGCGCCCGGTTTTCGGGATGTAGCACAGCCCGGTAGTGCGCTACGTTCGGGACGTAGAGGTCGCTGGTTCGAATCCAGTCATCCCGACTTCGCTCGCCGTTAACGGTTTCCGAACGGCGAGCTTCATCAGATTAGATTTTCCAAATAATAGTTCCGCACTTCTGAGACAACGTTCTCTGCTTTATTCCGCTCACCCGGTCTTCACTTCACCCACCACAACCTTAAAATTGAACGTCGGATTCTTCAGCGTCCCGTAAAGCCGGAGCCAGATGGGAAGCAATTGCTCCGTTCCCCGCGCACTGGTGATGTCGCCGAGATCAATGATGTTCTGCGATTTCCAGCCAAACGTTTCGAGGAGATTTTTAACCGTGGCCTTCGCCCCCGAATCATTGCCGCTAATGAATACCGTGTGGTCTTCCGACAATAACGCCGGGTTCACCATAAGATAACAGTTCATCGTGTTGAGGGTCTTTACTACTTTAACTTCCGGAAATGTGCGCTGGATCAATTCGCCAAGTGAATCCGTGTTCCCCGGAGAAAGCGTGGGCGGCATGCCCTTCGAAAAGTCAAGTGGGTTGGCAATGTCGATCAGAATTTTTCCATCCAGGTTTTTTGAACCGGCGTCTTCCAGCGCTGCGATCGATGACTGCCCGTTCGTACAATTGATGATCACCTCACTCACTGAAGCGGCTTCCGAATATGTGCCGACATTGATACGACTCTTTTGTTGCTCATACCATTCTTTGAAAGGGGGATTGCCATAACCATCTTTCGCCGTCCGCGACAGCGTCTCGTCCGGACTTCGCGTCCCGACCACTACCGAATGACCAAGGTCCGCCAATCGGCGGGCAATCACTTGTCCTACGACACCTGTTCCAAATACTGCTGCTTTCATAATGCTTGTTTAATTTTGTTACTTACTATAGTTTTGATAGTACGTAAAACTAGAACGGGTGGTCAGTGTTTACAAGGGCTGTCATCGCTGACATCCACTATCATTTTTGACGGAATTGCCTAAATCAGAAAAGGATGAATCTTTTCGCTGAAAATATTTTTGCATGATCATCGATAAAAAAGAAAAGGTGTTCCTCCTTCACGGGAAGGAATATCACTGTGCAATGGATATCACCAT
>JAEYWX010000012.1 GCA_023428755.1 Bacteroidota bacterium | reverse complement strand
TGCCGCCTTTTGGAAAGAAAACAAATTTTCCTTCTGCAGCTCCGTTATGAAACAGACCTTCTATCTCGCCTGCTTTATTCAGAAAGGTGCCGGTAATGGTTCCATTGTCTTTGTAATCGCCGTAGATAATACCCCCATTGGGATATTCAAAACCCGTTTCGGTAACAAATTTTACAGTTCCATAATTTGTGCTGTAAGTACCGTTTGAGTATGATTGTGCAAAACATTGTGTTAGCACTAAGATGCAGATGATAGTTGATGTAATTGTTTTCATTTGTTGTTACTTATAATTTCATGGTTATTGTAAAATGAATTCTACCCTTCTGTTTTGTGCCTTTTCAGCGGGGTTACCATTTTTGTTCAGTGGCTCACTTTCGCCTTTCCCGTCGGTAGTTAATTTTTCTGCTGCAATCCCAAATTCATTTACCAGTGCCCGTTTAACAGAAGCAGCACGTTTTTGCGATAACACAAGATTGTCTGTGTCCTTGCCGTCACTGTCAGTATGTCCAATAATTGATACCATACCTGTTACATCTTTAATACCATCTGCAATTTCTTTTAAGATGGAATAGGAGTTGGGGCGGATCACATCTGAGTTTACATCGAAATAAATATTCTGTGTCACAAATTTTTTCTTTGTCACCATTTCTGTTTTCGGCTGTGCTGCGCCGGTAGCTAAACGAAAATTGGTAAAGGCCATCCTGTTCTCTGCAACAAAATAGTTTTGCAAATGAAACGACAACACATACTCTGTACCTGCAACAAACAGATCCACATCGCTCAGTACTTTTTCTTTATTGATCCAAAGCGAAACGGTATTGCCCTTTCTGCTGAAACTGATGCGTGCATAATAATTTCCCAACTGTGGCTGCCAGCTGAAAAATGTAAATTCATTTTTTGGACTCACTTCTTCATTATTCACTTTGGTTACATAACCACCTAAACCGGTTTTCGGCATTTGCGATACGGGACTGATGTGGATGATACTGCTGTTATCCAGGTAGGGATCGGCCAACGCATCTGCCTGTGATTTGTGAAGAAACCTAAGATCCAATGTGCCACTTGATCCATCAGGAATATATGCGTCAAACTCCAACGTAAAATTTGCAGGAAGTGTTTTTAACCCAAGAGGGAAAAAATTGCTGCTCTTCACATCTAACCAGTTTTTATTTTCCTGGTTGATGATCGAAAGATCGTTCTTGTCATAAGCACCCCAACGGCCCGTTGAACCATCAGCAAAATCTTCGAAGAACAGAATCTTTTCACCCGGAATAAAATCGAAATTTTTATACGGTGTAAAATCAGTATTACCCTGCTCATCCGTATTTGTTACAGGCGCATCATAGCCCTTGTCGCCAATTGTATCCGATCCTTCTTTCTTATTTTTCTTTTTAAAAATACTGCCGATCTTTTCTTCTGCTTTGTTCAATGCTTTATCAATACCCTCTGAACTTCTTGTATCAACACGTTCAGTTGTTTTTGTTTTTGCCTCTTCCACTTTCCGCTTAATCAGTTGTGCATTCGCTATAAGCAGAAACAGTTGTGTGAAACAGAAGAGAATAAGTGTTCGCATTCGATAAAATATTTAATGGTGAATGAGAACGCAAAGCTGCAAACCATACCGTTGCTGCTTATAAGGCAAACACCTGAAAAAAATAATTCATGGTTTTCCGTGAGGGCTTTTACGCTGTGGGCAGATGGATTATATTTGAAAATAAATCAATGCTTACACCCATGCAGAAACTTCCTGTAACCGTTCTGTTCCTTGTTTTCGTTCTGTTTGCTACACCGCTTTTCAGCCAGGATCCGTTATCGCCCGATTCATTACTAAAGGAAGCTGCCGCCAGTAAAACCGATACCGGCAAAGCCCGTCTGTTATTAAAAGCAGCTATCAATTATTTTGAACAGGGGCAGCAGGAAAAAGTACCGGTACTTGCTGCGGAAATCAATGGCTTGCTCCGCAAAACAGATAACCCAAAAATCCAGACCGACCTCTACAAGCTGCTCGGTAATTATTATGCATTATCCGGCAAGCGTGAGCTTGAGCACAGTTATGCCGATAGCATGATTGCATATTCACGCCAAAAAGGATATAAGCCGGGCGAAGCAAAAGGTTTGTATGTAAAAGCCGTTGCATTTTTGCGAAGCCGTGAGCCGGAAAAAGCAATGGACTATTTAAAACCTGCTGCCAATTTGTTTAAAGAGTTGGGCGATGAATTTTGGCTGGCTCAAACCTATAAAACCATCGGCAACAGCTTACTTGAATTTCGCAAAGCAAAAGAGGCTATTCCTAATTATAAAATTGCGGTGGAAAAATATCTTGCACTTGGTGCAAAGATGGATGCAGGATTAACCTATAGTAATATGGTGCGTGCATTTTCTGTAGAGGCAATGTGGGATTCCAGTATTTATTATAATAACAAAGCCGCAGAACTGGCCAAACAATTACCAGTTGAAGGCGAATTACACTTTATGGTTGCTATGAGTGGTGCAGAATTGCAGGCAAAGAAAGATAACTACGTAGCAGCAGAAGCATTGGCTGATGAAGCAGTGCGGTTGGCCAACAAACTAAATGATGCCCGCATGCAAGGAGCCGCCTTGTACATTCGTGCGGGTATGGCATATACTGCGAAAAATTATACAACAGCATTAAAGTATTTTCTGCTTGCAAAAGAACTGCATGAAAATGCCGGCAACTTTAATCAGTGGCTCGATCTGCAAAAAGATATTGCCAATACTTACGAAGAAATGGGTGATTTTAAAAATGCTTATGCTTACCAACAAACCTATTACAATGTTAACGACTCACTGTTTTCAGAAAACTCTGCCAAACAGATCAACGAACTGAATGTACAATTACAAACAGCCGAAAAAGAAAAACAGATCAGTGAACAGCAATTACTGCTCGCTAAGAAAAATAACCGGCTTTGGTTGCTGGGTATTGGTTTAGCAGCTGCAGCATTAGCAATACTGTTATTATTCTTTTTATATGCCCAACGGAAAAAAACACATGAGCAAACATTGCTTACATTAAAAAGAGAACAAGACCTTTCTTTACTAAAAGCATTAATGACCGGAGAAGAAAAAGAACGCAACCGTTTGGCTCGTGAGTTACACGATGGGCTGGGTGGTATATTGGCTGCTGCGCAAATGCAGGTAAGTCAACTGGAAGTTCCGCAACAAACCGATAAGGAAAAAGCAGCCGGTCTCATACAACAAGCCGCATCTGAAACAAGACGCATTGCACATAACCTGTTGCCCGAAACATTGCTTCGTTATGGATTGAACGAAGCGTTGAAGGAATACTGTCGTTCCATTTCCGAAAGCAAGTTGATGCAGTTAGATTACGAATCGGTAGGGATGGAAGAACGGTTAGCACAAACAACTGAACTCAGCATTTACCGCATCATCCAGGAACTCATCAACAACAGCATTAAACATGCAGGTGCTACTGAAACGTTTATTCAGCTGCATCGCCACAACCATATGCTCACCATTACAGTAGAAGATAATGGCAAAGGTTTTTCACCAAAAGAAACAGGAAATGGAATTGGGTTGAGTAATATACAATCGAGGGTTTCGTTCCTCAACGGCAAAATGGATATCCGTTCCGAACAGCAAAAAGGAACTTCTGTGTACATTGAAATATTGTTGAACAAACATGAACAAGCAGCATAATATTAGTATTATCGACGATCACCAACTTATTCTCGAAGGAGTGGAACGAATGTTGGCTGATCAAGAGGAATGGAAATTTACAGGAGGCTTTACATCTGTGCAGGCGTTTGAAGAATTTGCGGGCAGCAACAGCTTACCCGATCTGTTGCTGCTGGATATTCATTTGCCCAATGAAGATGGACTGGCTGCCTGCAAGCAATTACATAAAACTTATCCTGCAGTAAAAATTGTTATGCTTACCAGTTTGTCGGAACCGGCCATTGTAAAAAGTGCATTGAAAAGCGGCGCCAGTGGTTTTTTGCTCAAGAATATGCAAAAAGAAGAGTTACTGGATTGTCTGTTCAAAGTAGTAAATGGTGAAACGTATCTGCACAAAGAAATTGAAAAACTGTTGTTGCAGAACAGTCTTGGCATCAAACAGGAAACAACCTATATCCCGAAACTTTCAAGACGTGAGCAGGAAGTATTGGATTTGATTGCGCAAGAATACACCTCGCAAGAAATTGCAGAGAAACTATTTGTATCAGTCAACACAGTTGAAACCCACCGGGCCAGTTTACTCTCCAAGTTTGGCGCCCGCAATATTGCCGGGCTTATTAAAGCGGCGGTAGAAAAAGGTATGATCAGTTAACTCAGCCGCTCTTCAAAATAAATTTTGCTAAAATATTTGGCTTCTAAAAGAATTAGCTTAGGTTTGCTAAACAAATTAGTGTTAACAAACAAAACAAACCCGTTATGGAAGAGACTTTAATTTTGGAGAAACCAAAAAAGGAAAAAATGAGTAAAGAGAGCATCAATGTGAACAATGAAAAGCTCAAGGCGTTAAAGCTCACCATCGACAAGATTGATAAAGATTTCGGCAAAGGCAGTGTAATGATGATGAATGAAAAAGGCGTGCACGAGATCGAAGCTATTTCAACCGGTTCTATTGGACTGGATACAGCATTAGGTATTGGCGGAATTCCGAAAGGAAGAGTTGTTGAGATATATGGCCCTGAGAGTTCCGGTAAAACAACCATTGCTACCCATATTATTGCTGAAGCACAAAAGAAAGGGGGCATCTGCGCCATTATAGATGCGGAACATGCGTTTGACAGTGTGTATGCACAAAAGCTGGGGGTGGATGTAGATAACCTGCTGATCTCGCAGCCTGATTATGGCGAACAGGCTTTGGAAATTGCCGATCGTTTGATCCTGTCTGGTGCATTGGATGTAGTGGTGATCGACTCTGTGGCAGCACTTGTACCAAAAGGTGAACTGGAAGGTGAAATGGGCGACAGTAAAATGGGTTTACAGGCCCGTTTAATGAGCCAGGCTTTGCGTAAGCTCACCGCTACCATTTCTAAAACAAATACCATTTGCATATTCATTAACCAGTTGCGTGAAAAAATTGGTGTGATGTTCGGTAACCCCGAAACAACAACCGGTGGTAATGCCCTGAAGTTCTATGCATCGGTTCGTTTGGATATTCGTCGTATGAGCCAGATCAAAGATGGCGACGAAGCCATTGGTAACCGTGTAAAAGTGAAAGTGGTAAAGAACAAAGTAGCTCCTCCGTTTAAAGCTGCCGAATTCGATATCATTTTTGGTGAAGGCATCAGCAAAACAGGTGAAATTATTGATATGGGTGTTGATCTTGCCATTATCCAGAAAAGCGGAAGCTGGTACAGCTACAATGGCGATAAACTGGGACAGGGAAGAGATGCAGTAAAAAATCTCCTGCTTGATAATCCGGGTATGGCCAATGAAATTGAAGCAAAAATTCGTGAAAAAATAAAAGAAATTCAAAGCGGAGCAGCGGCTTCGTAAACTTCGGGTTTGTTTGTAAGTATCGGCCTTTCGGTTGCAGCAATGCGTTCCGGAGGGCCTTTCTGTTTTCGGGAATACCCCCATAAAGGTATTGCAGGGTCGTACGAATAACGCTACTTTCGTTTGAACTCATTTTACAATACACATGAAACGAATACTCCATCTCATTGCAGTGATCAGTGCTTCATTTTTATTAATGGCTTGTCCGTATGAAACGGAAGTGCCGATTGATAAACCATCGGTAAAATTTCCAGCAACACTGTTCGGCAAATGGGAGCCCAAAAGTTCCAGTGATGATGTACTGACCATTCAACGGAAAGATGATTTTGTAGTCACCATCATTAAAACAAAGAAAGATGCAAAGCCGGATGATTCAGTGGAGAAATATGAAGCTTTCATTTCTGAAATAGGTACGATGAAGTTTCTGAATGTGTCTGAGCTGAGCGAATATAGTTCGGGTACAAAATATTATCTCTACAAAATGGACGTATCACCCAGCGGATCACGCATTACATTAAGCTCAGTTACTGAAAATATCGATGAAAAGTTTTCCAGTTCAGCAGAGTTAAAAGCATTCATCCAAAAAAACATGCAGCTATCATTCTTCTTTGAGAAAGATGAAGAAGTGTATCTCCGGCTCGATTAGAATAAATTTTCTCACAGCTCCTCCGGGAGCTTTTTTTATGTCGTATCGTTTTTGAACAGGTGATTTGTAACGTTAATCCTTAACAAACGCAAGCTGCTATCAACAATTTTTGTAGTTTTCTTTTTTAAACTTACATGTATGTTGAAGGTATTGTTGTTTTCATTTATTTGTTCGCTTTCATTTTTTGCATCGGCGCAAAAGCCCGATACCATTTCAAAAGAAGATATCCGAATTGCAGCCAAACTCATTGGCCTTGATTTTACTGAACCGGAACGTGACAGTATGTTGCGTGATGTAAGAGATAATTACACGGAGTATGTGCGTATGCACAGCCTGCCGCTGAACAACAATGTACCCATGAGTCTCTGGCAAAGTCCCGTATTGCCGGGCATGCAGTTTGAAACAAAGCAATTACCGGTGACATGGAAGATCCCTTCGAATGTAACAATGCCTGCCAACAAAGCCGACCTGGCATTCTATAATATTCTGCAATTGGCATCACTCATTAAAAACAAAAAGATCAGTTCAGTAGAGCTGACGAAGTTTTTCATTGAACGCATACGTCGTTATGGCGACACCTTGCAATGTGTAATTTCAGTAACAGAAGAAATTGCGATGCAACAGGCGAAAGCGGCGGATGCTGAAATCGCCAACGGAAGGTATCGTGGTCCGTTACATGGCATACCTTATGGCTTAAAAGATTTGTTTGCTGTAAAAGGAACCAAAACAACATGGGGTGCCGAGCCGTACAAAGACCAGTCGATTGAAGAAGACAGTTATGTGTATACAAAATTGAAAGATGCAGGTGCTGTGCTGGTTGCGAAGTTTACGCTTGGAGCATTGGCGATGGGTGATTGGTGGTTTGGTGGCCGCACCAAAAATCCCTGGAACCTCAACTTCGGATCATCAGGTTCATCAGCTGGCTCCGCTTCTGCAACAGTGGCCGGACTTGTTCCTTTTGCCATTGGAACAGAAACACTCGGTTCTATCGTATCACCATCTACTGTTTGTGGCGCCACCGGGTTACGACCAACATTTGGAAGCATCAGCCGTAGTGGTGCCATGACACTTTCGTGGAGCCTTGATAAAGCCGGGCCTATTTGCCGCAGTGCAGAAGATGCAGCAATCGTGTTCAATTATATTCATGGAACTGATGGAAAAGATCCAGGTGCTGTAAATATGCCCTTTAATTATACAAGTAAGAAAGATGTAAAAAAGTTGCGTATCGGCTATGCAAAAAATTTCTTCGATCGCATTCGTGATACAAGTGCCAACGAATGGAAAGTGTTGAAAGCATTTGAACAGATGGGCATTCAACTGATACCAGTCAACTTTCCAGACAGTGCTGCGTATCCATTCGATATTGTGGGCATCACCATTGGTGCAGAAAGTGCAGCAGCATTTGATCAACTTACTGTAACGGGATTGGATGATCAGTTAACACGGCAGAATAAAAACGACTGGCCCAACTTTTTCCGCACAGCACGATTGATTCCGGCAGTTGAATACATCAACGCTACCCGTCATCGTTATTTACTGATGCAGCACATGAAATCGTTTTTTGAAACAGTGGATATTGTGATCACGCCAACGTATGGAGGCAGACAATTGGCCATCACCAATCTTACAGGTCATCCGGCATTGGTAATGCCAACTGGGTTTAATCAACGGAAATTGCCAACCAGTATTACATTGGTTGGAAAGTTGTACGATGAGGCAACACTGTTGCAGTTGGGTAACTTATTTCAGCAGGCAACAAGCTGGGACGATGTGCATCCGGAAATGTTCAAGCAGTAAGAAAAAGCTGTACGCTACCTGCTGCCAGCAATACACAAACTATAAGCGATGTGTTCAGTAGTAAGTATGTAATTGTTTTATTTCTCCGCCAGCAACTGTTCTTCTTTCTTCAACTGCTTGTCGTACACGAACGTGCCTAATGGCAACCAGGCGGCAATAAATGCAAGGAGGAATTTTTTGAAGGGCCAGTTGTACACTTCTTTTACGTAATAAGCGAGTGCAACATATACAACAAACAATAAACCATGGGCCCAGCCTACATACTTCACTGCAAGCGGCAGATCAAATATATACTTCAACGGCATGGCAATTAATAACAGTACTAAAAAGGAGATGCCTTCTGCAATGCCTGTTTTCCGTAAAAGCTGAAGTGGTTTTAAATTCATGTTGCAAAGAAACGAACAGATCAATGATTACAATCGGTGGTATGGCAATGATTTGCTTTTTTACAAAACCGGTGGTTCAGTAAATGTGCAGTAATGATCAACGCAACAGCCGGAACTACAAATACAAAAGCTGAATAAGGAAATTTGATAAACTGGTTGAGTGTAAACAAGATCATACCGGCTGAAAACGGAACCAACGTGCCCAAGTGGTGGTGATGTTTTTTATAACCATGCCAAAGCGTTGAAAAGCCGATCAGAAAAGCTGTTCCCAGCAAGAGGACTTCTAAAAACACATTGTGAATGATATTCACCCCAAATAGTGGTAAGCTGGTGATGAATAATGGTACCACAGCACAGTGGATGGCACAGGCTACAGAGGCGGCGATTCCTAAGGCTTCCCAATTTATACGCATGTTCATAAAGGACAGCAAAAATACATATTTGCAATTATGTTGCAAATTTTATTTTCAAATGCCAATCGCCTCCCTTCGCTCCGTACCTTTGCAGTTCATTTCAAGTATATGTCGAAAAAATTGTGGTTTTACCTCGGATTCTTTGTGTTGTTAACGGGTGTTTTCTTTCTTGCCATTTTCTGGGGCACCGATTTATGGCGCAAAAAACTACCCACTATGAATGAGGTAAAGGAGTTTGCATTTGTGAACCAGTTTGGCGATACCATTACCAATCGAAATGTAGCCGGCAAAGTGCAGGTAGTGGAATTTTTCTTTACCACCTGTACCGGTATTTGTCCGAAAATGAATACCAATATGGCATTGATTGCTGCTGACTTTGCAGACGAAGAAGATTTTATGATGCTGAGTCATACGGTTGACCCGGATGTAGATACAGTGGGCAGGTTGAAATACTATGCCGATTCATTAAAGATCGATGGGAACAAATGGATGTTGCTTACGGGTGAAAAAGAGAAACTTTATTATGCGGCACGCAAAAGCTACCTGCTCGATGATCAAAACAACGACAAAGAAGCTATTGAAGACCAGTTTATCCATACACAATTATTTGCACTGGTTGATAAAAGCGGAAAAGTAAGGGGCGTGTACGACGGACTTGATAAACAGGAGGTCGCCAAACTGAAAGAAGATATTCAACTGATAATGAAAGAACGCTACGACGGTCCCCGTTTTGTGAACGGAATTTTTCAGAACAATCCCAATTAAGTAAATTCGGGTATGAGTGAAGCGATCAAAGAACTGTTGAAAAAAAACCATATGAGTGTAACCGATAGCCGGTTACAGATACTGGATCTATTTTACCATTCGCCCGGTGCACTGGCGCATGCTGATATTGAAAAAAAAGCCAGTGATAAAATTGACCGGGTTACGATCTATCGTACACTGCAAACTTTTGAAGAAAAAGGGATCATCCACACCATTCCTACTGCTGATAACTCGGTGAAATATGCACTGTGTAAAGATCAATGTGCCGAAGGTCACCACCACGATAACCATGTACATTTTGTATGCGAAAAATGCAGCAAAACCATTTGCCTGGACGATGTACATGTGCCGGAAGTAAAATTGCCAAAAGGCTTTCAACCTCATCAAAGTAATATGGTGGTGAATGGATTTTGTAGTGATTGCAGGAGTTAAGAATAATTGCATTAAGCTACCTGTGAGTACAAATAAGAACATAAACGAGGAGGATAAAATACCGAAATGGCTCTATGTATTAATTCTGGTTGCAGGTGTTTTATATCTCCTATGGCTTCTATTCATCAAAGAGCCCGGACCACAGCGAAAAGATTTTCCATTTTTCAGATCAACAAGTTAAAATAAAAATGCCCTCCCGTAGAAACGGCAGGACATGATTAATGTTCTGATTTAGCAGGGCAAATATCGGTATTAATTCAGATTATCCATTTCTGTTTTTACAAAATCCATCAGAGTTTTGATATGATTGGGCGAAAAATCGAATTTCAGTCCGGCTGCTTCATAGAGCTGGGGCAATGTTTTTGTACCACCCAGGCTCAATGCGTTAATATAATGCTGCAATGCCTGCTGCTGGTTTTGTTTGAACTGCATCCACAAACCAATGGCACCCAACTGCGCAATTCCATATTCAATATAATAGAACGGTACTTCAAACAAATGCAGTTGACGCTGCCATTCGTACGGGCGGAATTGTTCCAAACCACTATAATCGATCAGGCCCGTGCTGTATTCATTGGCCAATGCCATCCATTTTTCACCACGCTCTGTTGCAGTATGTGTTGGATTTTCGTACAACCAATGTTGAAATGCATCAATACGTGCAATCCATGGAAGAATGGTGAGCACACGTTCTAATTGTTTGAATTTAGCACGGCGCAACTCTTCTTTATCGGCAAAGAAAATATCCCAATGCTCCATGCTGAACAGTTCCATGGCCATGCTTGCTACTTCTGCGATCTCTGCACCGTATTCCTTAAAGCCAGTCAGCTCAAGGTTATGCGTTAAAAACGAATGAACCGCATGTCCACCTTCGTGTACCATGGTAGTAACATCATCCAATGTACCGGCTGCATTCATAAAGATAAACGGTGCGCCTGTTTCAGCTAACGGCATATTGTAACCGCCGGGAGCTTTTCCTTTGCGGCTGTCAAGATCGAACCGTTTCATCTCTTTCATCTTCTGCAAACAATCAGCGAAGAAGGGATTGAGCTGGTTGAAACATTCAATTGTTTTTTCGGTCAATTCAGTACCGTTTGTAAAAGGTTGTAACGGTGTGATACCTGCTGGTTCTGCATCCATATCCCAGGGGCGTAACCGATCTACACCAATGGCTTTACGTTGTTCTTCATAAATAATTTTCACCAGCGGCACTACATGTTGCTTTACGGCTTCATGAAAATTGAAACAATCCTGTGGCGTATAATCAAACCGACCCAGTTCTTTGAATTTATAATCACGGTAGTTTTTAAAATCTGCATTCAAAGCGATCTTATGCCGTTGTTCAACTAATTTATTGAACAACTCATTCAGCGCTTCCCTGTCCTGGTAACGGCGGTTTTGGATTTTCATGTACACTTCTTCCCGCAACGTACGATCCGGATTTTCTAAGAATTTTCCGGCTTGCTGTAAGGTGTATTCTTTACCATTTACTTCAATGGTCATTTTACCTGCAATTTGTCCAAACTGTTGCTGCATCACATTCATCTCAGCCATAATGGGAATGTTGGCTTCACGAAACAGTTCAATGCTTTTTTTAATGGAACGTAAATAGGTAAAATATTTATCCGCATCCAGTTCTTTGGTAAAGGCACACTCAACCAGTTTGCGGTTGAGCTTATCCGCATACGGTTGCATCTTTGGTGCAATCTCCATATAGAAATAGTTGAATGCCTCTTCCAGTTGTTTGTTCTCAGTGTCGCAGGTCATGCGTACCTGGCGCCAGCAGGCGTCTTCACTGATCACAGCTTCCAGTTCACTGCTGCTCTGTAACCATTGCTCCAGTTCTGCTTTACTGTTGATGGGTTGTTCCAGCAATTGCGTAAAGTAAGGCTCCAGTGTTTCCCAAGTGGTAATGGTAAAATCTTTCGGTAAAAATTTCCGTTCAATGGGTTGAATATCGGCTGTTAATGACATAACACAAGTGTTTAAAAAATGATGCCGGTAAGATGGTAAGCAGATGAGAAGTTGAACTTCCTGCCTTCCGTCTTACCGGCAAAAAAATATGGGGATCTACAATTAATCTTCTTTCTTCTTCTTGGCAGCTTTCTTTTTCGGCGCTTCTTCTGTTGCTGCTTCTGCTGCAGGCTCTGCCTTCTTTTTAGCAGCTTTTTTTGCCGGTTTCACTTCTTCCACCGCCGCTTCTTCAACAGGTGCGGTTTCTTCTTCCACCGGTTCTTCGGTAAGTTTAATTTCAATGCCTTTGTTTTTGATGATGCCATACCATTTCACCATCTTCTTCATATCGCTGGTATATACCCTTTCAAAATCCAGGTCAGGAAATACTTTTTCAAAATACGATTTGATGGCTTTTGCATCTTTCTCATCGGGCAGCTTGCCGCCATCAGCTTCCATTGCTTTGAAAATATCAGCAAGATTTACATTATCACGAACAGTGTACACTTCAATACTTTCCAGGTGCGAAAACTGGTGCTGACGTGTTGACGCAAACTTGGTTGAATTATCATCCAGTGAACGCACAATCGCACCATCGGTTTTGCTGCTTATCAGTTCAAACAAACCGGGCATTCCGGTTACTGCTATTAATTTTCCGTATTCCATAATTTTTCAATTCAAGGGGTGCAAGTTAACGGATTTCGGCTAACCTCATTTCAATTTAACAGCAAACAAATTTGTGTAAAGCAGTCCACTTGTAAAACCAAGGCCTGGCCTTCAAAATCACTACCAGGCGCTGCAATAGCCATTTTGTAGCCGAAAACACACTTGTTTAACAGGTTTTTTGTAGTACTGTTTATCAAAATCACCCCAGTTTGTTACACAAGGTTTGCCTGAACGGTGAAACTGTTTATATTCGTTGACAACTTTTTAAAGCCAAAATCCTCATCTTGAGCTTGCTACATACACAGGACGTAAATTTCGAACGCATTTCCAACAAACAGGTGGTATCGTTTATTCATGACAACCAGTTGTATAAGTTACACGACTTTGCAGCGCTGGAATCGTTTTGTCCGAAATCAAATTGTACCAAAGCCTTTTATACCCATCATAAAACATTTCATATCAAGGAAGAAATTGACAAAGTGTGGAATGCTTACAAAAGTATCCATCCAAAAGAAGCCTGGTGTGGTAATATGCTGCAGTTTGGATTGCAGTACTGCCGCAAGAATAATTCGATCTCTTATATTGATGATGAATATGCCGGAGCAAAAGCCGGTCAAATTGTATTGATTCGTGTGAAGGCGCTGGGTGGTTTGGCAAAAGTGGCTGTTGGGCACGAAATTACAGCGGTGCACGAGCAGGAAAAATGCCTTGAAACAAGTTACCTCGTGAAAGGAAAATCACTGGGCAGTCAACGTATTCAGTTAAGTACCTGCAAAGAAGGCTTCACCGAAATTTCGCATCACACTATTTATAAAAGCGGATCATGGCTGCGGGATAAATTGATCTATCCCTTCTTTCACACCAAGGCCATCCGTGAGTTTCACAACAATATCCGTCGTTCGTTAGGGATTGCCTGATGCCGGTTCTGTTTTTTACAGAAATGATTTGATAATTAGCCGGGTTTACAATCATAAGTCAGTTGCTTTTCTGCTGCTGTAATTGTTTAAACCAACTATTACAAGCTTTCGGTTAATTTTGACGCTTTATGGCACAGGACTATCATAAGATCATCATCATCACCGCTCCTTCCGGCGCAGGAAAAACATCCATCACCAAACAGTTGATGAACCATTTTCCGCAACTGGCATTTTCTATTTCAGCAGCTACACGTGCAAAACGCAAACACGAGCTGGATGGAGTTGATTATTATTTCATGAGCATTGAAGAGTTTCAGCAAAAAATTCAGGACGATGCATTTATGGAATGGGAAATGGTGTACGAAGGAAATTATTACGGCACACTGAAATCAGAAATGGAACGCATCTGGAGCAACAATCAGGTTCCGGTATTGGATATTGATGTAAAAGGCGCCATTCATGTGCAGGACCTGTATCCCAAACAAATACTCACCATTTTTATTGAACCGCCTTCCATCGATGAATTAAAACGCCGACTGGAAAGCCGAGGCACAGAAACAGCGGAATCATTGCAGGCAAGGGTGAATAAAGCAGCGTATGAAATTTCATTTAAGCATTCGTTTCAGCATGTAATTGTAAACGATGATTTGCCAAAAGCAGTAGCCGAAGCCATACGCATCACCGAAGCGTTTCTCGCCACACCATAATGGCATTTGAATTTCCTTTCAAAAACACTATTTTTAAGATTCATGAATTGGTATTTGATTATAGGCGTTGTGTTGGCTTTGCTGTTTGTTGGCTTTTTTGCCGGTTTGCAAACAGCCTTTGGTTCATTGAACCGTTTCTCTGTTGAGTTGAAAAAAAAGCAAGGCGTTAACAGCGGCCGCATCATCAGCAATTTTATTGAGAACCAAAGTAAGTTTATCGGCTCGTTGCTGGTAGGTGTCACATTGGCGTTGGTGATCTTTGTATTACTGGTTACCCGTTTTTTTGATCCGTTATGGGAAAAAATGCCATCGGTTATTCAAAACTCAGCGATCCGAATTGTTATTGAAATTCTGGTAACTACATTACTGGCCATGCTGGTACAAATGGTGTTCAAAGCCATTTTCCGAAAACGCAGCAATGCAGTGCTTTCTTTTTTCTCCCGCACTACCAGCTTTTTCTATACACTGTTTTCACCCGTTGCTTCATTGTTTGTTGGATTGGCCGAATGGATCCTGAAATATTTATTTGATGTACGGGTGAACGATAAAAAAGAAGCGTTTACACGGGTTGACCTGGAACACTTTATTCAGCAGAGTAAAGATAACAATGAAGAAAGCCAGGATATTAATACCGAGTTGTTTGAAAATGCATTGTCATTGCCGGGTGTAAAAGTGCGTGAGTGTTTAATTCCCCGTAAAGAAATTATTGGTGTAGAAGCGTTGGCAACCATTGATGAACTACGGCAAAAATTTGTTGAAACAAAATTGAGTAAGCTGATCGTGTACGAAGGAAATATTGATAGCATCATTGGCTACGTACACCAGTTGGACATGTTTCGCAAGCCAACCGATATCAAATCCATTTTAAAACCCATCCCTGCTGTTCCGGAAAGTATGGGACTTACCGATCTCATTACACAGTTTACAAAAGAACGCAAAAGTATTGCCTGGGTAGTAGATGAATTTGGTGGTACCAGCGGTATTGTAACCATGGAAGATTTGCTGGAAGAAATTTTTGGAGAGATACAGGATGAATACGATACCGAAGAGTTTGTAGAAAAACAACTGGCCGAAGATGAGTTTATTTTCAGTGGCCGGTTAGAGCTGGATTATCTTACTGAAAAATACAACCTGCCATTTAAAGAAGAAACCGATGCCGAAACACTTTCAGGCTATATTGTAGAACACCACGAAACCATACCCGTTGCAAAAGAACGTATCATTATTGACGACTACGAGTTTGATATCCTTTCTGTAAGCGAAACAAGAATTGAAACGGTAAAAATAAAAGTGCTCCGGTAATTTTTATTTTGTTGTAGAACCAGTTACAAGCCACTTTGTCCGCTCATACAAAGCATCCCCGTCTACGAAAACTTTATTTTATCTTTCTTTATTACGTTAACATCAAAACCTTATTTATGAACAAGCGTTTCGTCTTGGCCTTATCAGCAGTTTGTTTGTTACTGGGCACAGAAGTATCTGCCCAGGCAAAACCCGGAGCCCCTGCTCCTGCCGACACAACTAAAAAGGCCCCTCCCAAACCCACCGTTGCAGAAAAAGTAAAAGCCAGTAAAAAACTTCCCGGTTTGTTTACACTGTACCAGGATACGGTTACAGGTAGTGTACAGATGTATATCCGGAAAGATCAGTTGAACAAAGATTTTATTTACCAGAGTTTTTCACTCAGTGGCCCTACCGGTTTATTTCTGCACCAAAGTATGCATCGTGCAACACTCGTATTTAAAATGAAAAAAGCATTTGATAAAATTGAGTTCAGCACCGTGAACACGAATTTTTATTACGATAAAAACAATGCAGTAAGTAAAGCGGCCAATGTAGATGTGGCCGATGCGGTTTTTTATACCGATAAATTCAGTGTAGAAGATGCAGATGGCTATCTCGTAAGTGTAGATCAGTTGTTCCTGAGCGATAAACTGGATCCGGTAAAACCAATTTTCCCACCCACCATTCCTCCCGGTGCCGTATTTAATTTAGGCGGATACAATGCTGCAAAAAGTAAGTACAGCAATATCCGTTCGTATCCCAACAACAGTGATGTAGTGGTGGATCTGGCATATGATAATCCCATGCCATTTAACCAGGGCGGAAAAGATATTACCGATGCACGCTTTGTACGCATCAAACTCCAGCATTCATTTATTGAAATGCCGGTGAATGATTTCAAACCCCGCTTTGATGATCCACGTGTTGGATACTTTTCACAGGAAGTAGATGATCTTACATCCAATGAAATTGTGAACTATCGTGATGTAATCAACCGTTGGCATCTCAAGAAAAAAGATCCATCTGCTGCATTAAGTGAACCCGTTGAGCCCATTACATTCTGGGTAGAAAATACCACACCGGTTGAGTACCGTGAAATTGTAAAAGCAGCAGGCGAACGCTGGAACGAAGCGTTTGAAAAAGCGGGGTTTAAAAATGCAGTAGTGATGAAGATCATGCCCGAAGATGCCGATTGGGATCCGGCAGATATCCGTTACAATGTGATCCGCTGGGTATCGTCACCCTATCCTCCGTACGGAGCAATCGGGCCCAGCTTTGTAAATCCAAAAACGGGACAAATTCTCGGAAGTGATATTACCATTGAGTGGACCAGCGGTGCCGAAACTCCGTTTGTAGATGTGATCCAGGATAACAATGCAACTACTGCCAACGAACTGCAGCAGCAAATGATGGCCAATGTGCCGTCGCATATGCGGAAACATTGGGCCACCTGTGCCATTGGAAGTGAATTAGCAAAACAATACATGGCCGGTTCTACATTGATCACCACAGCAGGTGCTCCTGCCGGTGAAGTACGCAAAGCACACGAGCAGTTTTTGTATTATCTCATTCTGCATGAAATGGGTCATACACTTGGCTTGAACCACAACATGAAAGCCAGCCAGATGTTAAGCCCGGCAGAAGTACACAATACAGCCATCACGCAAAAATTAGGATTGCAGGGTTCTGTAATGGATTATCCTTCCATCAATATCCACAGCGACAGAAGCAAGCAAGGTGATTACTACACCATGAAGCCCGGGCCGTATGATCTGTGGGCGATTGAATTTGGATACCGTGAATTTCCTGCCGGACAGGAAGCAGCCGAGTTGAAAAAAATTCTCAGCCGCAGCCATGAACCTTATCTCACATTCGGAAACGATGCGGATGATATGCGCAGCCCCGGCAATGGGATTGATCCACGTGTGATGATCAATGATATGAGTAACGACATGGTTACCTATGGCGAAGACCGTATCAAATTTGTAAACAGTGCCATGGGCAAACTGGTAAGCAAATATGCAAAAGGCGACAAGAGTTACCAGGAGATCATGATCCGTTACAATGTATTGAATGCACAACGTTCATCCATGGCAAACGCCATCAGCCGTTATATTGGTGGCGTACAGGTAGACAGGAGTTTCCCCGGCCAGAATAATGGCAGTAAGCCGTTTGTGGTTACACCGGTAGCTTATCAAAAACGAGCGATGAACTTCCTTTCAACCCATGTATTTGCACCCAATGCGTTTGATGCCGATCAACAGGTGTTACCTTATTTACAGGTTCAACGTCGTGGCTTTAATTTCTTTGGGGCACCGGAAGATCCCAAGCACACATCACTGGTACAGAACTTTCAAACCAACATTCTTGCACAACTGTTACACCCCACAACACTGCGCCGTATCAACAACAGCGCATTGTATGGAAACACCTACAGTGTAGCAGATGTAATGAACGATTTGATGAATGCCATCTTTAAAGCCGATGCAACCGGTGCGGTAAATGTGTACCGCCAAAACCTGCAGAGTGAGTTTGTGAAAGGAGCCATCAGCATTGTGGAAGCAAAAACAGGGTACGACAACCCATCGAAGAGTGCAGCCTACAACACGCTTCGCAAAATAAAAACATTGCTGGGTACGGCCGTTTCGCCAAACGAGCAAACACGTGCACACCGCAGCATGCTTATTTTTATGATCGATAAAGCGCTGGCAGTAAAGTAAACTACTACGTCTTTTTAAATAGAAGCGGTCCGTAAGGGCCGCTTTTTTTGTGACAGCTCAAGGTTGCCAACTTTCAGCATAACCAGAATTAAGGCCAGCCATGTATTAAGGTTGGCAACCCTTTTTTTGCTCATCTATTTCGGGTTACATTTGCAACTGAAATCATTAACCGTGGCGGAAACAAAATCAGAACGTCGATCGATCATACAACGCATCAGGGGTGCAAAAGGCGATGAAAAAGCCGAAATGAGTTTTATTGATCACCTCGAAGAACTTCGCTGGCATGTGGTACGTGCCGTGATTGCTATTATTGTTGCTTCGCTGATTGTGTTGTTCAACATTGATTATGTGGTGAACAATATTTACATGGGCCCGGCGCATAAGGATTTTATTACCTACCGCTGGTTGTGCGATCTGGGTAAATGGATGAACGTAGATGCACTTTGCCTGAGTGATTTCAGCATCAAGTTCCAGAGTAATGCCATGACAGAGCAGTTCCTTACAACGTTTACCGTTGGTTTTACATCGGGCTTTATATTGGCGTTTCCCTATGTGTTTTGGGAAGTTTGGAAATTCATACGTCCGGCGTTAAGCGAAAAAGAACGCAGTGGAACAACCGGGGCCATCTTCTGGATCTCATCACTTTTCTTTTTAGGAGTTGCGTTTGGCTACTTTGTACTCACTCCCTTCATGGTAAATTTTTATTCGAATTATTCACTCAGTCCGTTAATTGATTTTCGTCCCACCATCAGCGATTACTTTGAGAACCTGATTTACTTAACTGTAGGTGTGGGATTATTGTTTCAGTTACCTGTGGTGGTGATGCTGCTTACCAAAGTGGGGATGCTTACTCCGGTTACACTCCGCCGTATCCGCAAATATGCCTTTGTGGTGATCATTATCATGGCCGCCATTATTACACCTTCAACCGATCCGTTTAGTTTGGCATTGGTTACCATTCCACTCTATGGTTTGTATGAATTCAGTATTGCCCTGAGTATGCGTATTTACAAACGGCAGATCAAGCAGGAAGATATTGAGGAGTGGAGTTGACGAGGAAGAAGCCGGTAGTCTTAAGTTCATAGCCGATAGTGATTAGTTGTTAGTCATAGTTCTTCACATGAACTTATCGGGATGGTTAATCATGTATTGCAGAAGTTTTGCTGCTTCTTCATTGAGTGAATAGATTTTTCGATAGGTTTCCTGATCGATATAATTGTATTCATTTGCAAAATCGAGCCACACTTCTGTTTCTGCATTTTCCATATCAGCATCTGTAAGTTTACTTACAAAATGTGCAGGATATTTTCTCTTTCGATACGACTCTGCGATACATGCGCAAACTGATCTTGAACTTCGCCGGATCTGATCAGTCAAACTATACTTTTCTTCAGTTGGAAAATCTTTCGAGGCGTAAAAAATTAAGTTAGTAACTTCTTTTGCTTTCTCAAATGCTTTTAAAGTTTTGTACCCAGACATATGAGGTGTTTTCATTTCAAATTAGAAAATTTTTTGAATTTTCGCAACAGAGTAGTCGGCCATATTAAGACACTTCTTACTATCTACTACCGGCTATCGGCTACATACTACCTACTACCGGCTAACGACTATTTACCTACCTTTGACTTTTAATAAAAAAGCTATGCAAATATTTGACATGAGCAAACCCGTTGCCATTGGTTGCGATCACGCCGGGTTCGATTATAAAGAAGATCTGATTTCGTTTCTGGAAGGGAAAGGAATTATGTTCAAAGATTTTGGTGCACACTCCAAAGACAGTGTTGATTATCCCGATTTTGCACATCCGGTAGCAAGTGCTGTTGAAAATGGAGAAGCAGCGTTTGGTATTTTACTCTGCGGCAGTGCCAATGGCGTGGCCATTACAGCCAATAAACACCAGGGCATCCGTGCAGGGCTTTGCTGGGGCGAAGAAATTGCACAATTGGTGCGGGCGCATAACAATGCCAACATCATTTGTATCCCGGCCCGTTTTGTGCGGGAAGGTGATGCTGAAAAAATGGTACACACATTTATGACTACTGAATTTGAAGGTGGCAGGCATGGATTACGTGTGAACAAAATTGCCTGCGTGTAAAAAACCAGGTGGCGGATTTACTACCATTCATACAACTATCCCGCCAATGGCGGGATTTTCGTTTATATTCGGGCTTCAAAAAATTTGAATGCATGAGGACATACTTATTCGCCGCACTTAGTTTGCTGGCAGTTTCTGCATCGGCACAAAAGAAAAACAAAACCGCCGAGCAGTTTTCAAAAACCATTACCGCCAATGATCTCAAAACCCATCTCTACATCCTGGCCGGACCAGAAATGGAAGGACGGGAAACAGGAATGGAAGGTCAGCGAAAAGCAGCTGAATACCTGAAACAACAGTTTCAACGCATTGGCATTGCTCCCGCCAACAACGGTAGCTACGAGCAGTTTTATCCATTGTACAAAGACACGTTGAAAGATGCAAAAATGGCTATCAACGGCAAATCATTTGTGTTTGGTAAAGATTTTACTGCAGCGCTTAACAGCATCAACAGTTCAACGATGTACATCAGCGAAGTGGTGTACCTGGGAAAAGGAGATACTGTAACCGACATAAAAGGGAAAGCTGTAATTCTTGCGGGTAAGCAACCAACCCAACAGGAAATTTTCAGATTGTACCAACGTCAACCGGCAGTATTGCTCGTTGTTCAGCAAGGTATCGATAAGCAACCTTCGCCATTGAGTGGTCGTATGTATTTTTCGTTGTATCGCTCACGTCAGTCAGCTACTTCGATTCGTATTTCAGAAGATATGGGTACAGAAATTCTGAAGAGTGATTTTGCCGCTGCAAAAGATCAATCCCTCGGCACCAAAGTATTCAATACAGAACTGGCGATTACGTTCAATAAAGAAATTCAAACCATCCAGGCATCAAACGTGCTGGGTATGATTGAAGGAACAGATAAAAAAGATGAGTGGATTGTGATTTCTGCTCACTACGATCACGTTGGGATCATTGGTGGCAAAATTCATCCCGGTGCTGATGATGATGGCAGCGGCACAGTAGGTGTATTGGAAGTGGCCGAGGCATTTGCGAAAGCAAAAGCAGCAGGCAAAGGTCCACGCCGCAGTATTTTGTTCTTAGCAGTAAGTGGTGAAGAAAAAGGTTTGTGGGGCAGTGCTTACTATGCTAATAACCCGGTTTATCCATTAGAGAAAACCAGCATCGATATCAACATTGATATGATCGGCCGTAAAGATGATAATCTCAAATCACTTGACAGTAACAACCATGTGTATTTAATTGGTGACGACAAGCTGAGCAGCGAATTGCCACGTTTTGTTGACAGCATCAACAATATGTACATCAAAATTATTACCGACCGGAAATATAACGATCCAAAAGATCCCAACCGTTTGTACTACCGCAGCGACCACTACAATTTCGCAGCAAAAGGAGTTCCCATTGTATTCTTCTTTGATGGTATTCATAAAGATTATCACAAGCCAAGTGATACGCCTGATAAGATCAATTACGATCTGCATGAAAAACGTTCACGTTTGGTGTTTCTCCTTGCATGGGATGCGGCAAACAGAAATAATATGTTTGTGCGTGATATTCCATTGAATGTTCCTCCAAGATAGTTGTGAACAAAACACATTACAAAACCCCGGCAAGTTTGCCGGGGTTTTTCTTTTTGTCCCTTCGGGGCAAGTGATCGATAGAACAAAATGTAAATGACGTGTACGTTCCGTAAGAACGTTTAATAGGTTTTTACGGGGGTAAATAAATACCCAAAGAGATTGTAAAGTTGTAAATGGCTAAAGCCGGAAGCTTAGGCGTATCAATAACCCCAGTCTAAAAGACCGGGGTTATTAAGTGCAAAGACTTGAAGACCTTCGTCATGATAACTTTAGTAATGATAAGTGTGTAAACAGTTTACGAAAAGAAAAGTATCAGCAATTGCGCTGCAATAATTCGAAGAATCATCGTCATTGGATATACAGTAGCATATGTAACAGACGCCACTTCGTTTTTTGCTAATTGTGTAGAGAAGGCCAATGCCGGCGGATCGGTACTTGCACCCGACAGCAAACCGCACACTTCAAAAAATGTTTTGCGAAATACATAGTGTGCAATCATTCCAACGATCAGCAATGGAACAAGTGTAATTGTTAAACCCATTACGATCCAGAGCCATGCATTACCACCACTCAACGCTGTTTGCAAACTGGCACCACTGCTTAACCCCACACTGGCAAGGAATAAACTTATTCCTAATTCACGCAACATTAAATTGGCACTGTAAGTAGTGTATTGATTCAAATACAATTTACCGCCATACCTGCTCAGCAGCAAAGCGATCAGCAAAGGTCCGCCAGCCAATCCAATTTTTACCGGCACCGGCATATCAAAAAAATACATGGGGATACTGCCCAGCACAACACCCGCAACAATGCCGATAAAGATCGGTGCTAGATCAGGCACATCCAATCGCTTCAATTGATTGCCGATGGTTTTCGTGACCCTGTCCACACCCTCTTTGGTGCCCACTACTTTCAGTTGATCGCCGAGTTGCAGCACAATATCGCCATGTGCTACCATTTCCACACCGGCACGACTTAAACGGGTCAATGTAAAATCGTGTTGGTGCAACGCAGCAATATCGCCCAATCGTTTATGGGTAACATCGGCTTGCGTAACCACCACTATACGTGAGATCAATTCACTTTGCGGAATTTCTTTCAGGTTCATATTGCTTTCTTCACCAATGATCATTTTCAACACATCGATCTGTTCTTTATGTGCCACAATCAGCAACACATCATGCTCTGCTAAATGTGTTTGTGGTGTAGGTGTAATCACCGTGCCGTTGTGAAATAACCGTGACACAACAATCGGTTCTTTCAGCAATTCAAAAATGGTGCGTAGTGGTTTACCGATGAGTTGTTTGTTCTGCAGCTGCAAATGAATAGACACTGGCTTGTTTGATTTGATGATATCCAGCTTGCGGTGCAGTTCCCTTTCTTTTTCAAGATCTACACGAAACACTTTTTTGAGAATCAGAATTGCCGCAATAATACCAAACACACCAAACGGATATACCAGTGCATACGCCAGCGTTATAAACGAAGTTTCACTGGCGGGTAGTTGCAGATCTTTCGCTGCAGCCTGCGCCGCACCAAGGCCGGGTGTATTGGTTACCGCTCCACTCATTACACCAGTAAGCGTGGTAATGGGTTGCTGTAAGAAAAAATAAAAGGCGATGACCGTTAGCACACCAAGACCAACTATAAGTGCAGCCAATCCATTTGTAACTGCTGCATTTTTTTTGAGCGATGAAAAGAAGCCCGGCCCTACCTGCAAGCCAATGGAGTACACAAAAAGGATCAACCCAAATTCTTTTAGGAAGTGTTCTGTTTCTTTATTGATATGAATACCGGCATACGAAATGGCCAGCCCCATAAATAAGATCCAGGTAACACCTAAGGAAATGCCGGCCAGTTTTAAACGACCCAGCCATGTGCCAATGGCGATAACGATGCCGTAAATAATAACCGTTTGCGGAATACTTTCTTCGAGCAGTAGTTGGAGAAACCAGTTCATGGTAGCGAAATATACAGTAAAACTATCGGTAAAGTTGAATGAAGAAACTAATGAAAATCACAGAACCTGCTTTTTGTGAGCAGGTTCTATAAAAAAGTTGATTAGTTGTCTTTGACGGTGATCGTTCCGGTCCATTGATCGTGCCACATCTTTTGGCCGAGAAATGCACTGATAAACTCAAACGGTACAAGACGACATAATGTACGTAACAGTGCTTTACCGTATGTCATTGGCTGTCCATCCTCACGGATCACTTTTGTTTTTGTGATCATTTTGCCAAGTGTTTTTCCTTTTGATCCTTCCAGGAACGTGTAATAGGCAAAGAAGATAACAAACACGAGAAGATAGGTAACAAAGGCAAAACCGATTGCGCCTTCCACTTCACCATCGCTGATAGACGATGCAAACGCAGCACCTACAATAAAGCCCACGATGAGCATGAGAATGTAAAATACAATAACATCGATGAGGTAATTGAGGAAGCGTTGTCCGGTGCTGGCAAATTCATAAGCCGGTTCATGAAATTCGTGTAACACGTTTGTTTGTTGTTCCATAAATAGAGTTGGTTTGGTGATGAAGTAGTAAAATAATAATTTCTTTTGGGTTTTGAAGATGTGGAAATAAAAAACCGCAGCAGTTGCTGCGGTTCACGAATTAAAGTTTGTAGAAGTATTACATGCCTAAGATCCATGCAAAGATCAACGGTGCCACAATGGTCGCATCACTCTCTACAATGAATTTTGGTGTATTAATATCAAGTTTACCCCATGTAATTTTCTCGTTAGGCACCGCACCGCTGTAAGAACCAAACGATGTGGTTGAATCGCTGATCTGGCAGAAATAACTCCAGAACGGAACATCGTGCCATTCAAGATCCTGGTACATCATCGGTACAACGCAAATCGGGAAGTCGCCCGCAATACCACCACCAATCTGGAAAAAGCCAACGCCTTTACCGCTGCTGTTCTGGCGATACCAATCGGCTAACCACACCATGTACTCAATACCACTCTTCACCGTGCTTGCTTTCAGTTCGTTCTTGATCACATAGCTGGCGAAGATGTTACCGGTAGTACTGTCTTCCCAACCTGGTACTACAATCGGAATATTTTTTTCTGCTGCAGCTACGATCCAGCTGTTCTTCGGATCAATTTCATAATACTGTTCGAGGTCGCCGCTTAAAACAGTTTTGTATAAAAATTCGTGTGGAAAATAACGCTCACCTTTTGCTTCCGCTTCCACCCATTGACGGTGCAAATGTTTTTGCAAACGACGGAACGCTTCTTCTTCCGGAATACAAGTATCAGTTACACGATTGTAATGATTTTCTAACAGATCCCACTCGTCCTGTGGTGTAAGATCACGATAGTTGGGCACACGCTTGTAGTGGCTGTGTGCAACGAGGTTCATCACATCTTCTTCCAGGTTGGCACCGGTGCAACTGATGATCTGCACTTTATCCTGGCGAATCATTTCTGCCAGACTTAAACCAAGCTCAGCCGTACTCATGGCACCTGCAAGCGTGATCATCATTTTACCACCTTCGTTCAAATGTGTTTCATACCCTTTGGCTGCATCCATTAAAGCGGCTGCATTAAAATGACGGTAATGATGTTGAATGAATTGTGAAACGGGTCCTTTGTTCATTTTTTAAATTTTAAAAGTGACCGCCTTCAGATCCCCGACGCTCCGGTCGGGGAGACTTTGCGAAAGAGCAGCAAAAGTAAAGATTCCGTCGCTTTGTGTGCATTAATTTCTCAATAAAAAAGCCCCACCGAAAATGTCGGTGAGGCTGTTTCCAAAACAACACTTGTAGTGTACTTATTTTTTCTTTTTTGTTCGATCAATACGGGTGTAATCGCCGGTGGCGGTTACTTTATAAACAGACACGCATTTTTCATCATCGGTTTTTACGAGATAAAACAATTCGCCTTCTTTACTGATCTCAGCTATACTGAGTAAAGCTTTGTCTTTCGATAATTCCTGCACGGCACTGGATGCCAGGTAAGTCATTTGCTCCAGTTGTACCATACGCTGAACGGCTTCCACTACCCCATCGGGGCGGTACCAGGCCAGCATGCGATCGTTATTGTATTTAAACGATACGAGGTAGAGATCATTTTTTTGCGTCCAGCTTACATCGGTTGCTTCAGTAAATTGTTTTTGGAAGGCGGCGGTTACCACTTCATTTTCAAGAATGGGAGAGGCACTTGCTTTTGTGGACACTGTTAATACCACTGCTGCTAACAGGACAAAAATCTTTTTCATGATGAACATATTTAAGGTTTAATGATTAATGTATCTTTTCAGATAACATTATTTGATGATGCTGTAAAAGTAAACGGGGGCAAGTGCTGCTGCAAGCGATTCTTGACAAAAGGCTGTTAACACAACCTTCATAGTGATGAACGGATGCAACAAGTGTAACATGGACATACACAAATAATGAAACCCTTTACAGATAAGGGTTTCAGCTACTCTTAATAAAATGATAAATGCCGACTGGCTTGCTGAATGGCAAAACCCGTATGGATGAAAGGAAACAACTTTACTGTTTTTTACATAGCTCCAGCCAATCGTTGATGCCCCTTACAATAGCATCGGCCATCTGTTTCCGATAGCCCTGGTTCAGTACATTCATTTCATCTTCGGGATGACTGATGAACAATGTTTCAACCAATACATTCGGAAATTCAGTAAAACCATTGAGCAGAAAATTGAAGTTGCCAACGTTACCATATTCTTTTAATCCCATGCCCAGCATCTGTTTGAGGATGGTTTGTGTAAGCGTTCGGTAGCCAATGTGTTTGTAATACGTACTTACGCCTTTTACACGAACAGGATCGGCACTGCTGTTGAGATGAATACTTACAACCAGGTCGGGATTTTTTTCTTTGAAGAAGGTATACCGATCGTGATTGTCGTATGTGGTATCTTTTGTTCGTGACATGATAACCGTTGCGCCTTCAGCTTCCAATGCCTGTTTTAATTCTTTTGCGATGAGCAAAGTCATTTCTTTTTCCATGATGCCGGTTAATCCAAACGCACCTTTGTTTATGCCGCCATGTCCTGCATCAACAGCCACTACCAGGTCTTTGAGTAAAAGAGTTGCAGGTTGACGTTTTATTCTGATGACAAGATTGTTACCGCTGTAATAAATGCTGTGCCCCCAGTGTTGCTGATGTGTAAGATCGATGCTGATGCGGAAAACATCTTCTTCAATTTGATTGTAGTACACGTTTTTAATTTCTTTGGTACTGCTCATTTGTGTAAGCCAGTTAGTATTGGATATGGCTCCAAATACATCCACAATAATTTTTGATGGATTGACCTCCTGGAATGTTTGATAAGGTAAGCGCTCATTCAACGAAAGTGATACATAATCAAAACTGCTGTCGCCCCACACACGCATACTGTTAGTAAGCGATGCCGGTGTAAACGATTCGTTCTGTAAAACGGTTACATGTTCTTCTTCAATATACGCCTGCCGGTTTTTACTTAACTGCACTGCATACTTGTTCCCCACTTTGCTCACAGCTTTTAACCGGATCATTGAATCGAGATAACCCATCTTGGTGCCGCCGAGCCTGTCTTCACCCAAACCCAGCAACAGGTATGGCAATTTTCCTTTTGTTTGCAGCACTAGTCCATTCGATTGCATCAACGCAAATTCGCTTCGGCTGCCTACTTCCAGTAAATCACCTGCGGCGGGTTGTACCAGCAGTTTGAGTTTGCTTTTGAATTCAGTAAACAGATCATCGTTCTCTTTTACTACATATTCTGTTTTGTAAATACCACGTATTCCGTTGGCATTGTTGGCCGGTACTTCTTTGAACTCTTGCCCGTTCTGCAGTTTCAAAATTGCATCCGGTATTGTTTTCACCGTCATGCGTAAACGGTCGCCAGGCTTTAGTAACAGGTTGCCTTGCGGTTCAATACGCCAGTACTCCACTGTATTGGTAGTTACTTCTTTTTCTTTGGCAGGCAGTTGATAGGTATAGAATAATTTCTGTGTTACACGTTCACCTTTTTCATTGGTTGCAATGAGTTGAAAACTACTGTCGCCCAACGACAGATTCACTTCATACGCAAATGCGCCTGTTGGCCACACACGCATTGCTTCACCATTCATGCTGATGCTACAACCCACGCAGGTAGCACCTGTAATAAACTGACGGGCTGTTGTAACCGTATTTTGATTTTTGGTGGGTGTTGCCAACCGCAGAAACACTTTCTGCGCAGCACCGTGATACATAACGAGTAAAAACGAACAGAAAAAAAGAATACGCATACAAACAGATTGAAATAAAAAATCCTTTGCAAATTAGGCAAAGGATTTTTAAAAGTTCCGCCGGTGAGTTATCCGCCTGCGGCGGATAGCTCACCGTAATTACAACGGATATTTTCCGTCGTTTCTCAGCTTTGCTACGATGCGCCTTCTTGCTTCTTTTGTATTGAAAGGATCCACTTTTGTAAAACGTTTCAAGCCCAGCAACATCATGCGGTGTTCGTCGCCTTCTGCAAATGCATTAATGGCATCTTTACCATACTTGTTGATGCGATCTGCTGCATCATACAAATACGTACGCATCATATCCAGTTCAAACTGGCAAGCTGCTTCGCCTTTTTCTTCAACCAGCTTGGCCGCACGCAGTAATGCACTTTCTGCATTAAAAGTTTGGATCGCCATATCTGCAATATTCATCAGCACTTCCTGCTCGTGTTCGATCTTCATCATGAACTTTTGTACCGCAGCACCTGCCGCTAACATGATGGCTTTTTTGAAATTGGCAATGGCCTTGTATTCTTTTGCAAACGGCGTATCATCTTCACTGCCAAAATCAGGAATGCTCATCAGTTCTTTCTGCACATTCATGGCTGCATTCATAATATCCAAACGGCCTTTCATGGCACGCTTCAATACCATGTCAACAGTTAAAAGACGATTGATCTCGTTTGTTCCTTCGTAAATACGGTTGATACGGCTGTCACGGTATGCACGTGAAATATCATATTCATCACTAAAACCATTTCCGCCATGTATCTGTACACCTTCATCCACCACATAATCCAGTACTTCACTGCCATCTACTTTCAGTATGGCACATTCAATGGCGTATTCTTCAGCAGCGCCAAGTAACGCTTCGTTGAATGGTTTGCCTGCAGCTAACAGATCATGTTCCATATCATTGATCCATTTACTGGTGCGGTACAATGCACTTTCGCATACCCAAATGCGGATGGCCATTTCTGCCAGCTTGTGTTGGATAGCACCGAAGTTGAGGATGGGTTGTTTGAACTGTTCACGTGTGGCAGCATATGTTAGTGCTACGTTGAGTGAACGTTTGGAACCACCCAAAGCAGCAGCCGCTAATTTCAAACGACCGATGTTGAGGATATTGAAAGCAATCACATGTCCCTTGCCTTGTTCCCCTAATAAATTTTCAACAGGCACTTTACAATCCTGGAAATAGAGTTGTACTGTAGAAGAACCTTTGATGCCCATCTTGTGTTCTTCTTGCCCCTGTGTAAAACCTTCCATTCCACGCTCTACAATAAAGCCGGTAAAATCTTTCCCGTCGATTTTTGCAAATACGGTGTACACATCTGCAAAACCACCGTTGGTGATCCAGCATTTTTGTCCGTTCAATATATAATGCTTTCCATCTTCGCTTAGTACAGCCGTTGTTTTTGCACCCAGGGCATCACTGCCACTGTTGGGCTCGGTTAAACCATACGCACCTTTCCATTCGCCACTTGCCAGCTTGGGAATGTATTTTGCTTTTTGTTCCGGCGTACCGAAATACAAAATGGGTAATGTGCCGATACCTGTGTGTGCAGCAATGGCTACCGAAAACGAATAACCGCCACCTAAACCTTCGTTCACCAATGTGGCAGTGATGAAATCTTTACCGAGGCCGCCAAACTCTTCCGGAGCTGATGTACCCAACAGACCTTGTTCACCTGCTTTGTCCATGAGCGAAGGCATCAGGCCTTCTTCCATTTTATCAAGCCGGGCCACAAGCGGTAATACTTCGGTATCAAGAAACGTAGCACACATTTCTTTTACCATTACCTGTTCTTCGTTAAAGTTTTCGGGAATAAATGTGTCCTGCGGTGTGCTGGTTTTAATCAGCCATTCGCCACCTTTCAGTTTTGTTGCAATCGTTGCGGTGCTCATATCAATAGTATTTAAATTGTTTAAAAATTCAGCCTCATCCTCCACCTCCTTCTCCGGTAGAGAAGGAGCGGTACAGCAGCTCGTGTCTATACTTTATTTCTACCACATCAGCTATCAATTTTCTCTCATCAATTAGTATAATCTCTGATAATACTCAACATCTTAAAAAAGCGAGGGCTGTGCCTTGATGGCTTCCCCTATTGGCGGAAGTCGGAAGGGGGCCGCTTACTTCAAATTGTCATAAACAATCTGTAACACTTCTTTACAAATGTCAACTCTGTCGGCCGGCACACCTATCAATGCTTCGTTCAATGTGTTATTGGCTACGGTCATGGTTTCTTCCTCCAGCTTACGACCCTGTTCGGTTAAAAACACCTGGTTAATACGGCGATCGTTTTTGCTGGCTACCCGTTTTACGAGTTTCAGCTTTTCCAGGTTATCGACTAACCGGGTAATGCTGGGCTTATCCCGAAACGTAGCATTGCATAAATCCTGCTGACTAAGCCCATCGTTCTTCCATAAATGATATAAAACGCTCCACTGTTCAACGGTAATGTCAATACCGCCCTGCTTCATATTCTTCTGCAAACGCCGTGCTATAGCGGTGCTGGCTTTGCCCGTCATAAAGCTGTATAACTCGCCTTTTTTAAATTGGTTGTTTGGCATATAGTTGTTTATGCAACTACTCAAATATAATAATACTTCCCGAAAGCTGGCAAATTTTTTCCTAAAAGAGTATCTTAAAGTTCGTTTCCTCTCCCTGCGCAAAGCTTCTCCCGTTTTCACCACCAAAACCAAATCAACATGACCACCAACCTGGCAGCTCCTGTATCGCAGGAAGAACGGATCGTACTGCTTGATTCGCTCAGAGGAATCGCCATCCTTGGCATTTTATTAATGAATATCCCCGGCTTTGCATTGCCCGATCCGGTTCATCACGATCCCTCTGTATTAAACGAATGGGGAACCATCAACTTTCAAACCTGGTATTATGTTGATTGGATTTTTGAAGGCAGTCAGCGTGCCTTGTTCTCCATGTTGTTTGGCGCAGGTATTATTTTATTTATCAGCCGGCAGGAACGAAAGAGCGAAGGATTGTGGCCGGCGGATTATTTTTTCCGCAGACAACTATGGTTATTGGTGTTTGGCATCTTCAATGCATTTGTGTTGCTGTGGTTTTGGGATATCCTTTTCCAGTATGCCTGTTTTGGAATGATTGCATTTACATTTCGACGATTAGCACCCAAAGGTTTATTCATTGCTGCATTTATTTCGCTGCTGTTGATGACGGCACGTGAAAATGTTGATGCCTATCGTGATTATAAAACCATAGCAAAAGGAGAAGCCATTGAAAAGATTGATACAACTGTTACGAAACTCAACGACAAACAAAAAGAAGAATTGGGAGCGATGATGGCAATGAAAGAAAAATCATCACTGGCAGAAAAGAAAAAGAAAATGGAAAAAAACCTGGCAACTGTTCGTGGGAATTATGGAGAGTTGTACGACTATCAGAGCAACCGAAGTTTTGAAGGTGAGATTTACTTCACCTATTTTGGAATTTGGGATATTCTGGTGTTCCTGTTTTTGGGAATGGCGTTTTACAAAACCGGTATCTTAACAGGGCAGGCTCCTGTACGCACTTATCTTCTTCTTTGTATTGCCGGTCTTGGAATTGGGTTATGGCTTTCGTATTTGCGGTTGCAACCATTGATCACACACAAGTTCAATTTTTTTGAACTCATGAAACGGCCACATGTCGAATTCTATGAGCTTTCCAGAACCTTCCGTTCCATTGGTATTTTTGGGTTGATCATGCTGCTGTATAAATCGGGTTGGTTCAGATGGTTGTTTGTATTGATGCGCCCTGTTGGCCAAATGGCATTTACTAATTATCTCACACAGTCGTTGTTTGTTGGTCTGTTTTTTTACGGAGTTGGTTTTGGCATGTTCGGAAAACTGAGCCGTTTTGAAATGTATTATGTGGTTGCTGCAACCTGGTTACTACAGATTATCTGGAGCCATCTCTGGTTACGGTTTTTCCGCTTTGGTCCACTCGAATGGTGCTGGCGCAGTTTAACGTACTGGAAGCGGCAGCCATTTTTGAAATAAAATAATAAAAGCCTGTTGTTAATTGAAGCACCAGGCTTTGCTCTTTATTGGGTCATTTAATTAGATACTTCAATTGCAAGTATATTTGCTTCCTCAATGCCGCAATTACACCGAAACGATATACTCAACCTGTTTTCAAAAATTACGCCACGCCGTGCATGGAACATGACGAAAGTGTGGAGCAGTTATCAGTTGAGCCGTTTGTTGAACAAACCCATTCAATGGGGTTATCCTGTTTCTATTTCGTTTGAACCAACCACGAGTTGCAACCTGCGTTGTCCTGAATGTCCCAGTGGATTGCGTGAGTTTACCCGGCCAACAGGCATGTTGCAGAAAAGTTTTTTTGAGCAGACCATCAATGATATCCATAAAGACTTGCTTTATCTCATCTTCTATTTTCAGGGCGAGCCGTTTTTAAATCCGGAGTTTTTGCCGATGGTGAAGTATGCAGCACAGAAAAAAATTTACACCGCTACATCCACCAACGCCCATTACTTAACTGATGAAAAAGCTAAGCAAACAGTAGAAAGCGGATTGGACCGTTTGATCATTTCCATTGATGGCACTACACAGGATGTGTATCAACAATACAGAGTTGGTGGTAAGCTTGATAAAGTAATAGAAGGTGCAAAGAACATCGTTAAGTGGAAAAAAGAACTCAACAGTAAAACACCGTTTGTCGTATTTCAGTTTTTGGTGGTAAAGCCCAACGAACATCAACTGGACGATGTAAAGCAACTGGCAAAAGAAGTGGGTGTGGATGATGTGTGGTTTAAAACGGCACAGGTGTACGATTATGAAAACGACCCCAACCAACTCATACCAACGCTGAACAAATACAGTCGTTATAAAAAGAATGCCGATGGTTCTTATTCACCCAAGAATAAATTACAAAACCATTGCTGGAAGTTGTGGCATGCCAATGTTATTACCTGGGATGGTTTGGTAGTACCCTGTTGCTTTGATAAAGATGCCATGCACCAGCTGGGTAATTTAAAAATGCAATCGTTCAAACAGGTATGGCACAACGATAACTACAAACAGTTCCGCAAAGAACTGATGACGAGCCGCAAAAACATCGACATCTGCGCCAACTGCAGTGAAGGCTTAAAAGTGTGGGAAGAATAATTCTTCTTTTCTGGTCTAATTTCTCTTTTGTAATTTCATTGCATGGCATCATTCAGCAGCCGTTTACGGCAAATTCTACTCCTTGTTGTGTTAATTGCGTTAGGACTGTTGCTCGTGAAAGAGCTGTACATTTTCCTGCCGGGCTTTTTAGGCGCAATCACATTGTATATTCTCAGCAGGGGCTGGTATCGATACTTGACGATCAGGAAAAAATGGAACAAGAGTTTAACGGCTACTCTTTTTCTGATAGGCTTTCTGGTGCTGTTTGGTTTGCCGGTATATTATATTATTAATTTACTGTCGCCCAAGATCACTGAAATCTTCAGTCATTCCGATGAAGTGGTGCAAGGATTAAAATCTGTTTCGGCACAAATAAAAGAATGGACGGGACAGGAATTGTTTACTGATGAGAATGTGATTGAACTGCAGAAACGGATCGCCAATTTTTTCCCCGCATTCCTCAACAGCACAGCCATGATTCTTTCCAACCTGGCGATGATGTTGTTTGTGTATTTCTTTATGCTCACCAATGGCAAAGCTATGGAAGCATCGTTCGATTACTTTTTACCATTGCACGAAGACAATATTGATATTCTTGCCAACGAAACCATGAGCGTTGTAAGAGCCAACGCAATTGGTATTCCATTAATTTCATTGATACAGGGAATCTTTGCAATGATTGGTTATTGGATTTTTGGCATTAATGAATTTGTATTGTGGGGCTTTATTACCGGCGTGTTTGCCTTTTTCCCAATCGTTGGTACTACACTTATCTGGGCACCACTGGTTGTATTTCTTTTCTCCCGTGGCGATACCGGCCAGGGAATTGGTTTACTTATTTACAGTTTAATTGTAACCGGAAATGTTGATTACCTCGCAAGAGTAACTTTAATGAAACGACTGGGCGATGTACACCCAATGGTCACGGTATTGGGAGTAATTGTTGGATTGAGTTTGTTTGGTTTCTGGGGATTTATTTTCGGACCGTTATTGATCAGTTATTTTATGCTGCTGTTTAAAATTTATACCAATGAGTTTGGACCTATGCATGCTACAGACAATGCACACCGGCATGGCGGTTAACAGGAATGCTTATTGTTTTCTACTCTTTACTTCATCGTACTTTGCCTCATAATCTTCCCGCATGGTGCCCATCAGCCGATCCCAAAACAAAAAGTACAAACCATAATTGCCGGTGAAATATTGATGGTGTTGGTTGTGCGTTACCGATGTGTTGATCCAGCGACCGATCCATGTGCGTTGAAAATTTTTCGGAAACAGCTCCCATCCTAAATGACCATACACATTGTAAAACATCTGGAATAAAAAGAAAAAGAACAGATGTGCCTTTGTAACAGGAATGGTGTAGATCAACACAATCAATATTCCTACTTCCAGTATTGCTTCCAAGGGATGAAATGAAAATGCCGCCCAAGGCGATGGGTTGGTGCTTTTGTGATGAATAAGATGAAAAATGCGGAACAACTTTGGATGATGCATCAGGCGATGAATCCAGTAAAAATAAGTATCGTGTATCAGCAACATCAACGGAAACGCCAGCCAGAAATACAATTGCCCATGTTGATGAATGTCTTTGTAAAACGTAGTTGTTTTTCTGATGGCTTCATGACCGAGAAAAAACCAAGGAATAAATGCAAACAAAAACATGGTGCAGAGCGAAAAGAAAATCTCCCGTTGATAATCTTTACCCGAAGGAAACCGCAGCTGAATTTTTTTAAACGAAATTCTGTTGCGCAGTAAAACATACCACACAAGAAAGGCCAGTCCGGAAATAACCAAATACCGGACGCCGATCACCAGGAAATAACTGATCCATGTACCGTTGGGGTGAAGCATATGTAAACTTACTTTAACGACTGAAGTTACTTACAGAACGTTTAACTATCCGCCAGCAACACCTGCCAGGCTTCGGTTACTTTTCCGGCATCGAGTAATTCCTTAGCATACGTGTGCAACTCCTTATCCATCTCATCGGGATTGATGGAGAAGTACTGAATGATATTTTTTAAGCGTTCATCTTCAAACGTCGCATCAACTGTTGGGTAGTCGTGCACATTCGCTAACTGACCAAGATTATTACCGGTAAGAACAGCACTGTTGCGGATTGTTTCGGGCAATGCATCAATACCAATACCGAGTTGTGTATTGGGTTTTGCAACATGAAACAAACTCTGCTCATCAACTTTGCAATACCAATCGCCGCCGAGGCGTGCAACCAGCTGCAGTTTGCGTTGATCGATCATGGTTCCTTCTGCATTGAGAATACTGTCATCTACATGCATGCGCAATACTTCGCAAATCACCAGGTTGCCAGCACCACCTTCGTTGCCCAGCGGTTTTACTTCCACTACTTTGCATTCCATTTTCACTTTGCTTTCTTTTACCATGGGCGGTTTTACCAACGATGCAGCTTCCTGTGTAAATCCTGCTTTGATGAATTCGTTCGTGCCTTTTGGAAATTCGCAACTTGCCAAACTTGTTTGCTGCACCATATCATAATCCACAATATTGATCACCACTTCCGGTACTTCCAATACATTTTCCAATGTGTGCTTGGTAGAATTATCTCTCACTCTTCGTGCTGGCGAAAACACCACAATCGGCGGATTGGAAGAAAACAAATTGAAGAAGCTAAACGGACTGAGGTTGACGTTTCCTTCTTTATCAATTGTTGATGCAAAACAAACAGGCCGCGGCGCAACAGCATGTTGCAGCCATTGTTGTTTTTGCATGGGGTTTAATGTAGATAAATCAATTATCATGTTATCAGTTTTCACACAGAGAGCACAGAGTACGCAGAGAATCTCTGTGCTCTTTGTATCTCTGTGGTTATATATTTTTCTTCTTCGCTAAAATCGAAAAATCATCCTCCTCCCTCACCATCGTATTACTCAATCGTCCCAATCCATCAATTTCCATTTCTACCACATCGCCTTCCTGTAACCATTGCTCGGTATAATTCGGATCGTTGAGTTTGCCGGTGCCGTTGAGCTCCAAGAAACAACCGGTGCCAACCGTGCCGCTGCCGATGACATCACCGGGATAAAGATCCACACCATAACTCGCCCGTTCAATAATTTCTGCAAAGGTCCAATTCATATCTGCTACATTGCCTGCACTCACCTGCACACCATTCACCCAACACTTCATATTTAAATTCCAGTTGAGACCAACGTGGTTTTCTTTTGCCGGAACAACAAACGCTTGCAATTCATCAAGTGTAACCAACCAAGGACCGATCAAGGTTGAGAAATCTTTCCCTTTCGCCGGACCAAGATTCAGCAGCATCTCTTCCATTTGCAGTCGACGAGCACTCAAATCGTTCATGATCATCAAACCTGCAATGTATTCATCTGCTTCTTCTGCACGAATGTTACGTCCGTGTTTGCTGATAACAATGGCCACTTCCAATTCAAAGTCGAGCTTTTCAAAATGATCGGGCATGCAACGCACCTCACCCGGACCTTGTATGCTGTGATGATTCGTAAAATAAAAAATGGGGTATTGATCAAACTCAGCAATCATGTCCACCTTTCGGTTTCTCCTGGCGGCTTCCACATGCTGACGAAACGCATAACCATCTCTGCAGCTCGGCGGCATAGGTACGGGAGCAAGTAATTGCAAATCCTCAATACGCTGTGCGTTGCCCGGCATCAGTCTGCCTTCCTGCACCGCTTTTAAACTTGCCTGTGCCAGCTCAAGATACTCATCCCAATACTGCAGAAACATATTCATGCTGGTTGGCAGGTCGGGATGCAATGTATCCATATCATATACCATTCCATTGTGCAATGCAGCTAACTGTTCGTGTTCATCTTTTAAGTAGGAGATCAATTTCATATGTTTATTTTCATTTTTAGTTAGTCATATGTTGTTCGCCATAAAAATCAGCATCGTTGTTACTTGTATAAATTTCCCGATGATTTTTATGGCTCAGTTCATGCAATTCGTTTTTTGAAGAGAGCCAAAGGTAGAGAAAACAGCTGCAATGAAAATTCATTAACTTGATGCCATGAAGAATCTTTCGTTATTTCTTTTCGTTTGTTGTTCTGTTGGTTTTTCTGTTAAACAAGAATCAACGGCATGGATCCGCATCAATCAGCTTGGCTACACACCAACCGGAATAAAAGTGGCGGTTTGGTGCAGTAAAGAAAATAATCCCATCGGATCGTTTCAATTGATCGATGCAGAAACCAACAAACCTGTGTTTACCGGTAAACCCAGTAGCGGCTTTGGAAAATACGGCCCGTTTGAACAAACACAACGAATGAATTTCTCCGGGTTTCAACAGCCAGGGAAATATTATTTACAAACACGCAACACAAAATCGCCTGTGTTTACCATTGGGGAAGATGTGTACAAAGGAGCTGCGGATTTTTGTTTACGTTATATGCGCCAGCAACGAAGCGGTTTCAATCCGTTTTTAAAAGACAGCTGTCATACACAGGATGGGTACACATTGTACGGAGCAGCAGCAGGTTTGCCCGACAGTACATTCATTGATGTAAGCGGTGGCTGGCACGATGCAAGTGATTACCTGCAATACTCCACCACCAGTGCCAATGCAACGTATCATTTGTTAATGGCGTATCGTGATTTTCCACATGTGTTTACTGATGAAAAGCTGGCAAACGGGCTGGATGGAAAAAACAATTTGCCTGATGTTTTGGATGAAGCCAAATGGGGATTAGACTGGCTGATGAAAATGCATCCACGTGATGATTGGATGTTTAACCAGTTGGGTGATGACAGAGATCATATCAGTATGCGAATTCCAAAAATGGATTCACAATACGGAAGAGGTTTTCAAAGACCAGTGTATTTTATTACTGGCGAAAAACAACAGCGGGGGAAATTTTTGAACAATACCACCGGAACAAGTTCAACTGCTGCAAAGTTTGCAAGTGCGTTTGCGTTGGGGAATCTTGTTTTTAATAAAATTGATTCCGCATATTCTTCACTTTTATATAGTAAGTCAAATTCTGCATTCAACTTTGGTGAAAAAAAGTTAGGCGTTACTCAAACAGCTTCAGTAAAAGCGCCATATATCTATGCTGAAGAAAACTGGACTGATGACATGGAACTTGCATGGTCATCAATAACAAATATGCGAGCAAAAAGAGGGATTGATTGTGCTAACTACTTTGATGGAATAATGAATTACCCTTTAAAAGAACCAATCTCTCCATGGATGGGAAAAGACACTGCAGAACACTATCAATGGTATCCGTTCGTAAATATTGGTCATTATGAAACAGCCAAATTATTAAAAGAACTTTCAACATGGCAGTCTCGTTTCTTAAACGATCACAATACGATCATCAGTTTTTATAAAGAAGGCATTAGTCGTGTTTGGAGCAAGGCCAAAAAAAATGCATTCTATCGGGGTGTGCCATTCATCTGGTGCAGCAACAACTTAACCGTATCATTTGCCATGCAATGTTATTGGTACAAGGAATTAACCAACGACCGGCAATTTGAACAATTAGAACAGGCAAATATCGATTGGCTGTTTGGTTGCAATCCATGGGGTACCAGTATGGTGTACGGTTTACCAAGCTGGGGCGATACACCTGTTGATCCGCACAGTGCATTTACTCACTTGAAAAATTATCCCATCGATGGTGGTTTGGTAGATGGTCCGGTGTACAATAGTATTTTCAAAAACTTAATAGGATTGAAATTGTACCAGCCCGATGAATACGAACAATTTCAAAGTGAGTTAGCAGTCTATCATGATGACTATGGTGATTACAGTACCAATGAACCAACCATGGATGGCACGGCGTCATTGATCTATTTGCTGGCAGCGATGGAGGCGCAGAGCAAGCCAAAAAAGTAAACGCCTCCGCAGGAGGCTTTCGATACGACCGTGATGCCATTGTGCGTGGCGATACAACAAAGAAAGAACTGGCACTGGTGTTCACAGGTCATGAATTTGCAGATGGCGGAACAAGCATTTTACAAACATTGCAACAGCAAAACATCAAAGCATCGTTTTTCTTTACAGGACATTTTTATCGCAACAAAAAATTTACAGCACTTATTCAGCAGTTGAAGAAGGAAGGACATTATCTCGGTGCCCATTCAGATCAGCATTTGTTATATGCTGATTGGAATAAGCGTGATAGTTTGCTTGTAACAAAACAGCAATTCAAAAACGATTTAATACAGAATTATGCAGAGATGAAAAAGTTCGGCGTCAGCAAAACAAATGCAACTTTCTTTTTGCCGCCTTACGAATGGTATAACGATTCCATTGCAGCATGGACGAAAGAAATGGGTTTGCAGCTCATTAACTATTCACCGGGAACTAGATCAGCTGCTGATTATACCTGGCCGGAGCTGAAGAATTACCAAAGCAGCGAAGCTATATTCCAATCCATTCTCAATTATGAACAAACAAAACCAGCAGGCTTAAACGGGTTTATTCTGCTGCTGCATATTGGCACTGATCCAAGACGAAGCGATAAGTTCTATGATCGTTTGCATGAATTGATTAATACATTGAGAAACACTGGCTATGAATTTAAGACCGTCAGCCAGTTGTTTGATAACTAATCTGTATTTATTTTGCTGTTATGCTTAAACACATTCTCTACATCGTTTTCCTTTTTTTTATCAGCATTTGCAGTTATGCCCAGGTAAAAGAAACTGGATATTATATTCAACCTTCCGGAGATACAGTATTTTCTGCTATTAGTTTCAAAAAAGGAAATCTAACGCCAGCATCCGTGACAGTACATGCTAACGAAGGTGATATTGTTTTAACAATTGCTGATGTAAATGGATTTGGCTTGCCGGGTATCGTTCATTACAGGAAAAGAAAAATTACTGTACATACAAATCCAATTGAATACACATTGGCTCCTTCAGATTTCAGTAATGAAGTAGTAACGAAAGAAGCATTTGTTCAGGTAATTGAATCCGGAACTGTTTCTTTATATGAGCTTGTGGAAAAACAGCGAAACTATTTTTTTACTGAAGATGGCGATGGCATTACCCGAGAATTGATTTATCGAGTTAAATTAAATCAGAATTCGTTGGAGGAAGACAATGTTTACAAAGCTCAGCTAAGAGCTTTATGTACAAAATACAATGTAATAAACCGTACAGAAAAATGGTTCGCCAACTTAAGTTATAATAGTAAAGATATTGCACGCCTTGTGCAGGCTATAAATCAAGAATCGGGTGTAACTAATTATAGTATAAAAAAGCAAAAAGTATCGATAGGTATTGTTGCCGGCATCAATTATACAATTTGGCCTTCCACATTTGAAGGCGCTTTCTTTACACCTTCGTTTACCTTTAATACCAGTAATCAGATAAAACCACTGCTTGGTATAGATTTTAATTATTCGTTTCCCAGAACAAAAGGAAGATTTCAGGTACAGGCTTCAGTACTTTATAGTTCGTTCAATTTCGATGAAATGCGACGAGACTCAACTACTGACGGACTAACATCCACAACAAGAGAAGAACTATATAAGCTCGAACAAAAAATGGTTTTAGTTTCATTGTCTCCTGTAATTATAATAAATCCGGCCGCAGACGTAAAGTTTTATTTACAGCCAGGTATTTCGGTGGGATTTACAGCAAATAACTCAAACTTATTTGGTGCGGCTATCAGAAAAAACTATAGTGCAGGCAATCCATCGTCAACATCGACTGTAATACAAAATGCTATTATCGATGACAAACCGTTTAACTTTCACCTTAATTTAGGATCAGGTGTTGTATTTGGAAGAAACAAAATTCACTTTAGTTTCCTGCCGCCTGTCAATCTGATAAATACTGATTTTTTCCCTCCCTTAAGGAAAGGGCATTTATTT
Organism: Bacteroidota bacterium; assembly: GCA_023428755.1. Classification (GTDB taxonomy): domain Bacteria; phylum Bacteroidota; class Bacteroidia; order Chitinophagales; family Chitinophagaceae; genus Lacibacter. Next base: position 302,174 of record JAEYWX010000012.1, on the reverse strand, counting down.
TTAACATACAGCTTCAGAATTATAAATTAAATAACCGCTTTTTATACAGCGTATTTTATGATTAAATCCATCAACGATTTCAACAATGTTTTCTTCATCGGTGTTGCCGGTACAGGCATGAGCGCCATTGCACAATACTTAAAAGGCATTAGTAAAGAAGTAAGCGGCAGCGACCGTTATTTTCATCCCGGCGAGCCCAACGAAACAAAAGAAAAACTCGAAGCAGAAGGTATCCATTGCTTTTTACAGAATGGCGAAGGCATAAGTACCGCAACCGATCTTGTTGTTGTGTCAACAGCTGTGGAGGATACCGTTGAAGAAGTGATCAAAGCCAAACAGCTCAACATTCCCATCATTAAGCGTGCAGAACTACTGGCTATTATTGCAAGAAGTAAAAAGACGATTGCCGTTGGCGGTACCAGTGGTAAATCAACCACCAGTGCGATGTTGTTTGATATTCTGCAGCATGCAGGTATGCAGCCAAGCATCATCAGTGGTGCCGGGCTCACCAGTATTATTAAAGAAGGGAAGATTGGCAATGCAAAAGTGGGCAGCGGCGATTGGCTGGTGATTGAAGCCGATGAAAGCGATGGCAGCATTGTCAACTACACACCCGAGGTTGGATTACTACTCAACATCGATAAAGACCACAAAGAAATTGATGTGTTGATGGATGTATTCGATCAGTTTAAAAAGAATACAACACAGTTTTTTGTGGTGAACCAATCGCATGCATTAGCAAAAAAATTATCAGCCAATCCTGCACATAATTTTTCAGTTGATGCTGGCGATGATGCAGCTTATCATGCAACAGATTTTATACAGGACGGTTTTAGTATTTCATTCAATATTCAAAAAAACGGAGGGCAACCACTCATCACTGATCACTCATCATTCATACTTCACGCCCTTGGCCGCCACAACATGGAAAACGCCCTCGCCGCAGCAACAGTCGCTAATCTTATTGGCGTTCCGTTAAGCACTGCAGCCGAAGCGTTGAAAAACTATGAAGGTATTTACCGTCGTCACCAGATTATCGGGCAAAAGAATAAGGTATGGTTGATCGATGACTATGCACATAACCCCGCCAAATGTGCGGCAAGCATCGAAGCCTGTCAGCCGATTGCCGATAAAGTGATTGCCTGGTTTCAGCCGCATGGCTACGGACCAACTAAGTTTCTGCGACACGATTTTGTGGAAGAGATCAGCAGGGCCCTTCGTCCGCAGGATGAAATCTGGATGAGCGAAATTTTTTATGCCGGTGGTACAGCGGTGAAAGATATTTCTGCCAATGATCTCATCAACGATCTCAAAGCAAAAGGCGTACAGGCATTTTTTGTAGAAGACCGCAACAAGCTGGTTGAAAGCATGCGCCCGCATTTTACTGAAGACTGTGTACTGCTGCTCATGGGAGCCCGTGACCCCTCACTGGAGCATTTTGCAAAATCGGTTTGGGAAAAACTTTGAGATATCTGATTTCGGATGGTGGAGCTTCGATTGGTTGTTGGTAATGTGGCTGCCTTTCCCTTTGTCTGACAACTATCAGCTTTTGTCCGAACGCCATTTGCCGAATTGACCTAAATTTGTGCCTCCTTAGAAGGAAATGTAAAAAGTGGCAAATATGAAGATGAATATTGATACACCAATTCCTATTGTTGACGGAACTACCATTACCCGTAAAGAGTTTACCGAGAACTATCTGAAGCCGCAAAAGCCGGTTATTCTGCGTGGTTTGTGGAAACAGTACCCTGCTTACGAAAAATGGACAATGGATTATTTCAAACAATCCATGGGCGACATTAAAGTAAAACTCTTCAGTACCAAGCAGGCCAATCCCAGCGAAACATTAAGCGTGGCACATGCTGAAATGAAGTTCAATGAATATCTCGATCTCATCGAAAAAGAACCAACCGATCTGCGTTTGTTCTTGTTCCCTGTTTTCAAACACAAACCCGAACTGCTGAAAGATTTTGGTTATCCAAAGATCACTGGCCGCTACATCAAAATTCCGTTCATGTTTTTCGGACCGAAACATTCGGTAACCCGTATGCACATGGATATTGACATGAGCAACGTGTTCCTTACACAGTTTGCAGGAAAACGCCGGGTGGTGTTGTTTCCGCCCGATCAGAGCGATTTCCTGTATCGTCTTCCATTTAACGTACATGGTTTGGTTGATATTGATAAACCCGATTTCGAAACATACCCTGCCATGCAATATGCAAAAGGTGTAACCGGAATACTGGAATATGGTGATACCTTGTATATGCCCAGCGGATACTGGCACCACATTGAATATGCGGAAGGTGGGTTTGGTTTATCGGTGCGTACCATTGGCGCCAGTGTTGGCACTATCTTAACCGGTTTATGGAATGTAACACTCCAGCGCAAATTCGATGACATCATGTTCAAGATCCGTGGACAAAAATGGTTCAACTACAAAAAGCAATTAGCATTCAAGCGTGCAGAAAAAGCAATGCAACGGGCAAAAGCGAATGCGGTATTACAATAATATTTTCAGTGTGAGAGTAAAAAGGTTGTCAACTGACAACCTTTTTTGTTTTCCTGATTTGCTGATTCTGCAACAACACTTATTTTTAGTCTAAAACCAGAGAGGACACTCATGCCACGTTACGAAAAAACCCTACCGATTGACACTACAGATCCGGCCACCGTGTTAGCAGTTTGCTACAGCAGTTTTCAACTAGTAAACTGGGACATAAGGTATGCAACCGAAGAAAGCCTGATTGCCTACACTCCAGTATCTGCTTTTTCAAAAAGTATGGAGATTGTTGCAACCGTAACGCCTGAAGGCTTGCTTGTATCAAGCGAAATGATTCATGATGAGTTGATGGACATTAAAAAGAAGAATCAAAAAAATGTTGAGGATTTTTCTTCAGTATTTCAAGAAACAAGCACTGCTCTTTCATCAGAAACTATTGAGATAAATAAAAAGCTAGTTCAACAACTCATTGCAGATACAAGAGTTGCTGCAGAGCAGGAAATCAATGAAATAGCCGAACTCAATGAAGCTCTTAATCTCGACAAGGGAAGCACGAGTTCTACTTATATTATTATAGCTATCAACATAATCATTTTCATATTAATGGCAATACAGGGAGCGGGCATTTTCTCGGCAAACCCTCTTGTGCATATAAGATGGGGAAGCAACTTTGGCCCACTTACATTAAGCGGCGATTGGTGGCGGTTATTTACTGCTATGTTTCTTCATTACGGTGTTATTCATTTACTACTAAACATGTATGCGCTTTTTTCTATTGCAGCTTATCTTGAACCAATGCTTGGTAAGCTTCGTTACCTCACAGCTTATTTGTGTACAGGTATCCTTGCAAGCCTGGTAAGCTTATGGTGGCATACCGAACCTGTAAACAGTGCAGGTGCTTCGGGTGCCGTGTTCGGTATGTATGGAGTATTCCTGGCTTTACTAACTACCAGCCTCATTCCCAAAACTGTACGTGGGGCTTTACTGCAAAGTATTATAGTTTTTGTATTGTTCAATTTGGCCTATGGTGTAAAAGGGGGTATTGATAATGCAGCTCATGTTGGAGGTTTGCTTAGTGGAATATTCATTGGTTACCTGTTTGCAATCAGCATTAAAATCGAAAGGCGGGAACAAAAGGTACCCTGGGTTTCGCCTGTAATTGCTCTTGTTAGCGTATTTATTTGTGGCTTTTACCTGAAACAAAACAAAGTAACAGCTGAAGAAAGGCAGCCGATTGTGGAATTTGTGAGAAAAGACGGGTCAATTGATCTGGACAGATTTAATGAATTGTATGATCAATTTATAAACCTTAACGAAAAGGCATTGGCACTTTACGCCGAAAACGGGAATAACTTAGTTGTGTTAGAGAACCAGGCTTATCCTATCTGGCAGCAGGCTGACAGCATTTCTTCTCTGATTCTGAAACTAAATGTGAATGAAAAAATGCAAGAGAAAGCCAATGTTATTGAAAACTATATCCAACTACGTAAAATGGAAATTGAGATAAAAAATAAATTCATCGAAGACCCAAAAAATCACTCAGCTTATCGCAGACAGGAAGAGATCGTAAAAGAGCGAATAGCAAGTGAATTAAACAAACTCAAGAATTAAACAAACAGCTTTCAATAAATGGAAGGCCGGATCCACCTTTAAGAACAAATCTTCGTAACCAAACATTAACCTCCTTTTCCCTTGCCACCCCGCTTAAATGACATACCTTTGCCGCCTTAAAAATGGCATCGGAACTTTGTTTACATGCCTAATGCATTGATTATGAATATTCGCAACATAGCAATTATTGCTCACGTAGATCATGGGAAAACAACCCTGGTAGACAAAATTTTACACGCTACCAAGGTGTTTCGTGATAATCAGGACACGGGCGAACTGATTATGGATAGTAACGATCTCGAAAGAGAGCGTGGTATTACCATCTTTTCAAAAAACGCAGCCGTAGTATATAATGATGTAAAAATTAACGTAATTGATACGCCGGGCCACGCCGATTTTGGTGGAGAGGTTGAACGTGTATTGAAAATGGCCGATGGTGTAATTCTGCTGGTGGATGCATTTGAAGGACCGATGCCTCAAACACGTTTTGTATTACAGAAAGCGCTTCAGTTGAATTTGAAACCAATTGTGGTGATCAACAAGGTTGACAAACCAAACTGTCGCCCCGATGAAGTGCATGATTCTGTATTCGATCTTTTCTTTAACCTCGATGCGACAGAGGAGCAACTTGATTTCCCTACTTACTATGGAAGTGGAAAGAATGGTTGGTTCAACGATTCATTGACTGAGATCGATAATATCTTCCCGTTATTAGAAGGTATCATTAAACATGTACCTGCGCCTAAAGTAGCTGAAGGTCCATTGCAAATGCAAATCACTTCATTGGATTATTCTTCGTTCCTTGGCCGTATTGCCATTGGAAAAGTAAGCCGTGGTTCTATCAAAGAGAGTCAGCAGGTAGCATTGATGCAGGCCGATGGCACAGTTCGTAAACTGAAAGTAAAAGAACTGTATGTGTTTGAAGGAATGGGTAAAAAGAAAGTAACAGAAGTTGTTGCCGGTGATCTTTGTGCAGTAGTAGGTGTTGAAGATTTTAATATTGGAGATACATTGGCCGATGCTGAAAATCCGGAAGCATTACCGGTGATCAGTGTAGACGAGCCAACGATGAATATGTTGTTCAGCGTAAACAACTCACCGTTCTTTGGCAAGGATGGTAAGTTTGTTACAAGCCGTCACCTGCGTGATCGCTTAATGAAAGAAACAGAAAAAAACCTTGCACTCCGTGTAGCCGATAGTGAAGATGGTGATAGTTTGGTTGTGTATGGTCGTGGTATTCTTCACCTTGGTATCTTAATTGAAACCATGCGTCGTGAAGGATATGAATTAACTGTTGGTCAGCCGCAGGTAATTACCAAAGAGATCAATGGTAAAAAATGTGAGCCATACGAAACCTTAGTAGTAGATGTGCCGCAGGAATTTGCAAGTAAAGTAATCGACCTGGTGACACGCCGCAAAGGTGAAATGCTGGTGATGGAAACAAAAGGTGAAATGCAGCATCTGGAATTTGATATTCCTTCACGTGGTTTAATTGGATTGCGTACACAAATGTTAACTGCTACAACCGGTGAAGCTGTTATGGCGCACCGCTTCAGCGAATACAAACCATGGAAGGGTGTAATCCCAGGCCGTAACAATGGTGTATTGTTGTCGAAATTTCAGGATAAAACAACCGGTTACTCGATTGATAAATTACAGGACCGTGGTACTTTCTTTGTTGATCCGGGTGAAGATGTGTATGCCGGACAGATTATTGCTGAGCACATTAAACCAGGTGATCTTGTTGTGAATGCAACGGAAGGAAAGAAATTGACCAACCACCGTGCAAGCGGCAGCGATGATGCAACACGTATTGCTCCAAAAACTTTGCTGACATTGGAAGAGTGTATGGAATACATTCAGTTTGATGAATGTATTGAAGTAACACCCAACTTCATCCGTATGCGGAAGGTGATTTTGGATGAAGAAGAAAGAAAGAAGCAATCAAAAGCCATGAGTGCACAAATGGCATAAGCGATAAAAGTAAAATCCCCCGATAACAATCGGGGGATTTTTTATTTCAAACGATTCATTTATCCTTCTATACGTTTAATATCTGCACCCAACTTTCGTAAACGTTCATCGATGTACTGATAGCCTCGATCGATCTGTTCAATATTTTGAATAATACTTTTTCCTTCTGCACTTAACGCCGCAATGAGTAAGGCTTGCCCGGCACGAATATCAGGGCTGCTCATGGTAATTCCTCTCAGCTTTTGTTCACGTTCCAAACCAATCACAACAGCACGGTGCGGATCGCATAAAATAATTTGTGCACCCATGTCAATGAGTTTATCTACAAAGAACAAACGGCTTTCAAACATTTTCTGGTGAATGAGTACACTTCCTTTTGCCTGGATCGCTGTCACCAAAACAATACTTAACAAATCGGGCGTAAAACCCGGCCAGGGATGGTCGTAAATGGTTAGCACACCACCATCGAAGTACCGTTGTATTTCATACAGCTCCTGCTCAGGAATATGAATATCATCTCCGTCAATTTTCAGATCAATTCCTAACTGCCTGAATTTTTCAGGAATAATACCAAGCTGATCAACACCTGCACCTTTGATCACAATATCGCTCTGCGTCATAGCTGCCAATCCAATGAACGAACCTACTTCGATCATGTCGGGTAAAATACGATGAGCTGTACCTGCTAAATAATCAACACCTTCAATGGTAAGCAGGTTGCTGCCCACACCGCTGATCTTTGCACCCATGCGGTTGAGCATGGCACACAATTGTTGAATATAGGGTTCGCATGCTGCATTGTAAATGGTAGTAGTGCCGGTGGCCATACTGGCCGCCATTACAATGTTCGCTGTGCCGGTTACACTAGGCTCGTCCAGTAACATGTAAGCGGCTTTCAACTCATCGGTTGTTAAATGAAAGAAGCCATCTTCTGCATGATAATTAAATGCTGCTCCTAATTTTTCAAAACCAATCACATGCGTATCTAATCTTCTTCTGCCGATTTTATCACCGCCCGGTTTTGGAATAAATGCTTTTTTATAACGGGCCAGCATTGGTCCGGCCAGCATTACGCTTCCACGAAGCTTGCCACTTTTCTTTTTAAATCGTTCGCTGTGCAGGTAATCAATATCTACATCATCAGCCTGGAAAATACAGGTATCCCGTTGCGGACGTTCGATCTTCACATTCATTTCGCCCAACAATTCAATCAGCAGATTTACATCAACAATATCGGGGATGTTTGTGATCGTTACTTTTTCGGGTGTAAGCAAAACAGCACTGATGATTTGCAGTGCTTCGTTTTTGGCACCCTGCGGAACAATTTCACCGTTGAGTTTTTTACCACCTCTTACTTCAAAAGAATGCATGGCCTGTAGTTAAATGTTTTAAGTGTGTTGCCTTACAAGGCTTGAATATCACAAAGTACAGGGAAATAAAAAAGGTTAACAAGAACATTTCTTATTAACCTTTCAAATCGTTTGCCGAACGAACGATCAATACCTCTTTTTGAACTTTCCGCCACCACCGCTGCCGCCACGGTTGTCACGGCCACCTCCTCTGTTATCTCGTCCGCCGCCACCACCACCACTACGTTGCTGGAAATGCTTTTTGAACTTTCCACCACCGCCGCCACGGTTTTCTCTGAAATCGTCACTCGGCCGGTATTGGCGTACAAACGGCCGGTTATTAAATTCAAGTTCACCTTTGGTAATAGCAGTTAATTCTGCCTGGATGGCATCGTCGTGAATATTTTCTTTATGCCAGTTGTTATACGAAAGCTTCATGTAATAAGCAATGGCGTTGGCAAAGCCCTGTTTCTTTTCCGGGTTCTCTTCTTTCAAAGCCTTGTCAATTACCAGCTCAATATTTTTTCCAAGATGATTTAAGCGGGGGTAACGTTTTGGATACGGTAATGGGTTTGGTTTTGCCTTTAATGATTCACGTGTTGGAATGGGATAGGGACTTTCAACATCCAATTTAAAATCGGAGATGAGAAATAAATGATCCCATAGCTTGTGCCGGAAATCTTCCACATTCTTCAAATGCGGATTCAGAAAACCCATTAACTCAATTACCACATGCGCCTGTTCCTGGCGCTTCGATCTGTCTTCAATGGTCAGGATATGATCTACCATTTTTTGAATATGGCGCCCATATTCACGAATGGTTAAATGATTCCTGGTTGTATTATATTCCATAGTTGTAAAAGCAAATGTAAGCAAAGGGATGATAAAAAAAGCTGCCCTTTTGGGGCAGCTGGTTCCAGTGGTAAACTATGACTATCGAAAAACTTATTGTTTCACTATTTTTTCTGTTGTGATCTCCTGCCCGTCAATAATTTGAAGCAGGTACATTCCACTGGTAATTGCGCCGGTTTGTAAAAGGTTAAAGCCTGTGCTTGTTTTACCATTTGCTACGGCCCGGCCACTCATATCCAGGATACGCCAGTTATAAGAGCCTTTGCTGTTGAGTGCAATTTCATTTTTATTAATGATGTTGGTTACTACATCGAATTTTGAACTTTTACCAACTTCACGTAATGCTACAACATTGGAGTAGTATTTTAATTGAGAAGCGGTAGTTACAAGTAAACGGTAGAACACTGTTTGCTTTTCTGTTGGCAGATGTTCGTAGCGAGTGCTGCTGCTGTTTACTGATTGCAAGCTGCTGAAGTTGCTTCCATTCGTTGAAGTTTCCACCACAATTGATTCAATTGGTTCATCAGCAATGATGTTCCAGTTCAATTCATGTTTGTTGTTTGTTGCCTTACCGGTAAGCTTCATGCTTTGAACAGGTAATGTAGATGGCAAAGCGGCTCCGCTTACTACATAGTCGCCCAGCATTCCATAGTTGGTTACGTTTGTATTAGCTGCATTACTTAGACGTAAATAATAAGTGCCGGGGGTAAACACACTATCAATCGAAACGCTCAACGTATTGGCGGGATTATAGGTTGTGATCGTATTTCCTCTATCGTTTAAAATAGCAAGCTGCAAATCCACATTAGGTTTTGTAGTTCCAGATGGAGCAGGATTGGCTGTCATTTGATAACGGGAAGCTTCGGTGATATCAATCCTGAAAATATCGATATCATCAGTAGTATTAATTTTACTTTGTACAGCAAAAGATTTTGTTACTGGTTGGGGAGAATTAAGCGGCGCACCTGCTGTCATTGTTACTTTTGTGGAAGTGCGGTGGGTATTACCTACAGAATCAACCTTGAATCCAAAGCCATTTGTTGAGTTGCCAAGGATTGCCAGATCATCCTGCAATTTGCTGCAACCTTGTGTAGTGGTGCCTTTGTGCCATAAACTAAGCGTTTTGCCATAGCTGTTACCCATAATCGGAGCCCAACTTGTGGAGCCTGAACCTGTACCTGGATTATACTCTGCTACAAAGTTACAATTGGCATCATACAATGTCTGGTGATTTAAGCCAAGCGTATGACCAGTTTCATGCGATGCTGCTTCACCAATATTTTTTTCGTTATATCCCAAAAGATTTGCAAACACAAACCCAGGAATTTCCATTCCCCACGTAAAACAACCAAGATAAGCTACACCGCCTGCGCTTCCGTACCAACTGCTGTAAGCTGTAATAATGATACGTTGCCGTTTGTTTATGGGAGCTGCAAAGTATACGGTTGAATCTGTAGTTATATTAAGGTTGAATGGACTGAAGTCTTCTGCGATTTGATAAAAGGCTGTGATAATTTGAGTGTTAGATAAGCCTGACGGGGTAGCGTAAAAATGTGTCCCCCCATTCCAATAAGGGCTCTGTACTGTATGGCCATCAAAATCTAGAAAAATGGTTGCGCTTGCGCTGGAGTTGCTGTTGAGTTTTGGCACCTGCGCTGAGGTATAAGCCATTGCTATAAAAGCAAGAAAGCTTGTTAAAAGGATACGTGTCATAGTTGTGGATTTTAAAGAAATATAAATTACCTGCTGGAACAGATAGATTTAATCAGCGAGCATATTGGAAACCTGTACTTTATTCCAGGTGTAACTTCCTGTAACAGGATCTTTTTCCATCATCAGCATATCACTTGATTTTTTACTTAGCATAACACCACGGTAATTGATCGTTTGATCAGGTAATGTGATCTTCGAAATGGAAAGTAAAAGACCCGGACGGTCAGTTGACTGAATAGTAACAGTTGTAAGACCGGGCGCATCGCTGGTGATAGCAGTTACTTCACCTTTAAAACGAAAACCATTGGTTACAACTAAATCAACTTGTTGATTTAAGCGATAGCTCATCACATCGTTAATGAAGTTTTGCGATGGCGCAAACCTGCCCGCTACTGTATTGAACACAGCTGGCTTACCATCATGCTTCTGGCGACCTGATTCGAACTTGACCTCTTGGGAATAAGATAGAATGGAAAGAAAACTACACGAAAGTAGAAAGACTAGCTTCTTCATAGAATACGTTTTTGGATATTGAACACTGGATTACCAAACAAATGTATTGTGAAGCTTTCAACTTTACAATAGGTGTTTCCCTATAAAAAAAATAGACCCCGCTGGAAAGCGGGGTCGTTTACCCAAAATCCACATTGTAAAACCATCAATGTATCCTGACTCTTCCCTGTTGCGAAAGAATTATTTCTAAATTATAAATAATTAACGAGCAATTATTTATTATATTTTTTTCGATCAAATTATCTCTTTAAAAATAGCAATTACTGTTCCAAACTTTTAACCTCATTCATTTTTTTTTTAAGGGGGTAGAATATTTTTCAAATATTAAGGGAAAATGCTTAATCCCGGAACCGTAAATTCTACATTTTCATTTGAGATAGTGTGATAAAACAAGCAAAAGGTTACATATTTAGTGTAAAAATAATTGCAACAACAAAAAAAAACAATCGTATTTATTTTGAATAAATGCTTAGGAAATCAACGTTTCTTCTGCACGATTTGCTGGCTACTTAAGCTCACCAACTAAATTGTCTAATAACAGCAAATTGAACCCGTCAAATTGTTTCACACCTACCTTTGCGCTCTCATATGGTGATTGCAATAAACACAAAAGCGTTGCTTCCCGGAAAAATGGAAGGCTATGGTTATTACATAGAAGAGATTTTTTCCCGGATTGCTCAACAGCATCCGGAACATCAATTTTATTTTCTCTTTGATCGGCCATACGATCAACAATTTGTAAATACACCTAATATTCAACCGGTTATTGTAAGTCCGCAGGCAAGGCTTCCTATCCTTTGGCAGCTTTGGTATAATTGGAAAGTACCCTCCGTGCTTCGAAAAATAAAAGCAGATGTGTTTGTAAGTCCGGATGGCTTTTGCTCCCTCCGCACCAAAGTGCCGCAATGCCTCGTAGTACACGATCTGGCTTTTTTGCATTACCCTCATTTTATAAGTAAGCCCCATCTCCGGTTTTATCGAAAATATACAGGTCGTTTTCTTGAAAAAGCAAAGACGGTCATCACTGTTTCTGCCTTTTCAAAAAATGATATCATCAACCACTATTCAGTTAATCCTGAGAAGATTCATATTGTGGGCAATGCTCCGAATCCGGTTTTTCAGCCGATGGATTACGAAGAAAGGGAACGGATTAAAGAGAAATACACCGCTGGTTGTGAATACTTTATCTACACGGGTTCCATTCATCCCCGCAAAAATCTCATTCATCTGCTCAAAGCTTTTTCGCAGTTCAAGAAATGGCAACGCAGCAACATGAAATTGGTAATTGCCGGCCGGCTTGCCTGGAAAACCGACGAATTCACAAAGCTGCTGGCAACATTTAAGTTCAGGAACGATGTTCTGCTTACAGGCTATCTCGAAAAAAAGGAGCTGGCCTCATTGGTGGCATCGGCCTATGCAATGGTTTATCCTTCCTATTTTGAGGGTTTTGGTGTGCCTCCGCTTGAAGCATTGCAATGTGACGTACCCGCAATTGTTTCCAATAACAGCGCTATGCCGGAAGTGGGGGGTGATGCGTATTTGTATATCAATCCTGAAGATGTAAAAGATATCGCTGAAAAAATGCTCCTCATCTATAAAGATGAAGCCTTGCGAAGCCGCTTGATTGAAAACGGGCGAAAGCGCATGCACCTGTTTAGCTGGGATGCGGCTGCTGAAAAAATGTGGAGTTGCATTGAGCTGGCTGCCGTTACTGAATAACCTACCTTTGCCGCACAAATTTTCGTATGCATAAAAGTAATATTTCAATCGACGTCTACCTGGACGATCAGAAAGTGCCGGAACAAATTAAGTGGAAAGCCAGCGACAGTAATGCAGATATGGAACAGATAGCCAAAGCCATGATGGTTGCATTTTGGGATGGCGCTGATAAATCGGCATTGCGGATCGATCTCTGGACAAAAGATATGATGGTGGATGAAATGGCCGATTTCTATTATCAATTATTGATGACTATGGCCGATACATTCAACCGTGCTACCAACCAACCACAATTGAGTGAAGAAATGAAAGCGTTTGCAAAAAGCTTCATGCAAAAATTCAAGCAGGAACAATTAAAACAAAATCAGTAATACACTATGAGTCTTGAAACACAGATCATGGCACAAATGAAAGATGCCATGAAAGCAAAAGATGAAGCCGGCTTACGTGGCTTACGTGCTATTAAAGCTGCTATTTTACTGGCAAAAACCTCAGGCGGAAGCGGAGAGCTTACAGCCGATGATGAAATAAAATTGCTGCAGAAATTAGTGAAGCAACGCAAAGATTCACTGGATATTTATCGCCAGCAGAACCGTGCCGATCTGGCTCAAAAAGAAGAAGAAGAAATAGCGATCATTGAAAAATTCCTGCCCAAACAATTAGATGCAGAAGAGTTGAAAACGATCATTGCTGCAATTATTGCGGAAACAGGCGCATCATCAGCTGCGGATATGGGAAAGGTAATGGGAGCAGCCAACAAACAACTTGCAGGACAAGCAGATGGAAAAACCATCAGTGCCGTTGTAAAAGAACTTCTAAGTAAATAAGCACCATGCTTGATATCATTGTAATTATAGCAATGGCATTTGCAGTGATAAAAGGCATCCGCAATGGGTTAATCATCGCTGTATTTTCTATTCTTGCATTTGTAATAGGATTGGCAGCAGCATTAAAACTCAGCACAGTTGTAGCAGCGTGGCTTTCGCAATCAACCAACATCAATATGCAATGGCTGCCCTTTATTGCCTTTGCATTGGTATTCTTTATCACAGTGTTTGCCATACGTTTCGTTGCAAAGCTTATTGAAAAGGCTGTTGATATGGCCTGGATGGGCTGGATGAATAAACTGGCAGGTGTACTCGTTTATGCAATACTTTATGCACTTATTTTAAGTGTGTTGTTTTTTTATGCATCGCAGATGAATTTGATAAGTGCAGAAGCAATAGCAGCCTCCCGTACTTATTCTATCATTCAGCCATTTGGTCCAAAAGTTATTGAAATGATCGGCGTTATTATTCCGGTTTTCAGCAACATGTTTACGGAGCTCGAAGCCTTCTTCGAAAAGCTTGGAGGTCAACTGCAACCGCAATAACATCAATCTGCAACTGAATTACAATTTTTCACACAAATCGACTATTTTAGCAATTAACAACCGTTATTTGCTGCCAGTACATGAACTACGAAATTATACAGGAAGGAAAATTTAAGTATATCGAAGCAGGCGAAGGCGAGCCGCTGATGTTGCTTCATGGGTTATTTGGTGCGTTGAGTAATTTCAAGGACCTGATCGATTATTTCAGCAAACGCAACAAGGTGGTGGTTCCCATGTTGCCTTTGTTTGAATTGGATCTGTTGCATACCACCGTTGGTGGGCTGGAGAAATATGTTCAAAAATTCATTGAATACAAGAACTATAATAATATTCATTTATTAGGGAATTCGTTAGGCGGACATGTAGCCTTGGTGCATGTACTCAAACATCCGGAGCGGATCAAATCGTTGATCTTAACGGGAAGCTCTGGTTTATTTGAAAACGGCATGGGCGATACCTATCCCAAGCGGGGTGATTATGAATACATCCGCAAAAAAACGGAAGTAACATTTTACGATCCTGCTATGGCAACGAAAGAGCTGGTTGATGAAGTGTATGAAATTGTAAATGTGCGGCTCAAAGTGATTAAGGTAATTGCGTTAGCAAAAAGTGCCATTCGTAATAACCTGGGCGATGAGTTAAAAGAAATTAAAACACCAACCTTACTTATCTGGGGCAACAATGATACCATTACCCCACCGTTTGTAGGGAAAGAGTTCAATAAACTTATTCCAAACTCTGAATTACATTTTATTGATAAATGCGGCCACGCTCCCATGATGGAACGGCCCGATGAGTTTAACGAAATATTAAACGGGTTTCTTACCAAGTTAAATACACCGGTACCCGTCTAACGAAGAAACAAATGACAATGACAGCAGCCGAGCTTATATCAAACCACATACCCACACTTCAGGCCACAGATACGGTTCGGCAGGCGTTGGATTTCATGAAAGAACATCGCATTACTGAACTTCCTGTTGTAAAGGATCACAAGTACATTGGTTTAGTACACGAAGAAGAGCTGGAATTTGAAGCAGAAACTTCAACTGTTGAAACATTCATGCATAACGGTGTACCTGCACGCATTAACCCAGCTGATTTTTTTCTTGTGCCGCTTAAGATCATGCATCAGCAAAAGCTGAGTATTTTGCCAGTGGTAAAAGAAGATGGGGAATTGATGGGCGTTATTACAATGGAAGATCTGCTGCAGGCTACGGCTCATTATAATTCGGCAGCAATTCCCGGTGGTATTATTATACTGCAAATGGCGCCCAATAGTTTTTACATTTCTGAAATAGGCCGTATTGTTGAATCAAATAATGCAAAGATCATTCACCTCAACACCTGGACCGACCCCTCAACCGGTGAATTAATGGTAGCCATTAAAGTAAACAAAAGCGATATTCAGGATATTCTCTCTTCGTTTGAACGGTACGAGTACAATATCATTCAGTATTTTGGCGAAAATCTGTCAGAAGAAGAATTGCGTTTGAACTATGATCACCTCATGAATTATCTTAACATTTAGATTCTTCCACAGAATCATTTTTCTCCTCAAATCATAGTACATTTAAGGTTCTGCTTTTAGCAGAAAACAAACTATGCTGCTGAAGTTTTTATATAGCACCCTTTTCTTTTTTCTGTTTCAATTGTTGTTTGCAAGCATTTGTGCACAGCCTTCGGTTGCGATTGATACAGCAAAAGAAAAACTTCAAAAGATCATTCGTCAATTTCCTGATTCCGCTGAACTCAAAATCCGCACACTGATTGTAACTGGAAATAAAAAAACAAAAGAATACATCATTCTGCGGGAAGTTCCTTTCCGGGCAGGTGCCGAGTTTTCTCCAAAACAACTGGAAGAACAAATAGAGCAGGCACGGGTGAACGTGTTGAATACATTGCTTTTTCTGGAGGTGATTCCCCGCATTGTTTCGTGGGACGAAAAACATGTTGATCTCGTTTTTGATGTAAAAGAACGCTGGTACCTATTTCCATTCCCCTATTTTAAATTGGTAGATCGTAATCCCAATCAATGGCTAGTGGAGCAGGGCGGAAGTCTTGAACGGGTGAATTATGGATTAAAGCTGAACTGGGACAACGTATCGGGCAGAAGAGATAAACTCAACTTCAATTTTATTAACGGCTACACACGAGAGTATTCCATTTTTTACGAGCAGCCGTATGCCGATAAAAAGCTGGAGAGAGGTTTTCTGGGCGGCATCTATTACAAACAGTTTCGCCAGATGACCTATGCTACTGACAGTAACAAGCAGGTATTCTTCCCCGTTAGTAATGCGCAGATCAATGAATTTGTACGCACCACATTTAAAATTGAAGCTGGCTACTCTATCCGCAAAGGGGTTAATAACCGTCACACTTTCCGGCTGAGTTATGTAGATGAAAAAATTCCCGACAGTGTAAACCAACTGATTGCCGATAATTCATTGAAAGGCTTTCTCCCGTTTTTCAACAATAACAAAACACGGCAGGCCTATGGCGAATTTGTGTACAGCTATCAATATTTCAATGCCAATAATAATGTATATCCATGGAAAGGATTTTTGTTCAGCGGCATCTTTACACAAAGAGGATTAGGCGCCAAGGGAATGAACCTCTGGCAGTTTTCCGGTAAAGCAGGAAAGTTTTTTCAACTCTCAAAAAAAACATCTGCATCAGCTATTGGCTATTACCTTGTAAAAGTTCCCTTTCAGCAACCAATGTATAATATGGGAGCGTTGGGCTATGGCGATTATTTCATGCGTGGTTTGGAATACTATGTAATCGATGGTGTACAAGCAGGCATATTGAAAGGAACGCTGCGACAGGAAGTGCTGAATCTCAACGTACCTACATTTATCATCAAAAATGAGAAGTACAAAAAAATCCCATTCAAGATCATAGCAAAAGTATACGGTGATATTGGTGCCAGTCATTTGCCTGCCTACACCAATAGTATTCTCAACAACAGATTTTTATATACCTATGGTGCCGGCATAGATGTATTAAGCTATTACGACTTTGTAGCCCGCTTCGAATATTCCTTTAACCAATTGGGCGAAAAGGGATTATTTTTACATGTACGCAGAGATTTTTAAACAAACCCTTTAACAACACCTGATCAACTTGTTTCTACAACACTAATAACTTCAACCCATACGAAAAAAATAAGCTGATGAAAGTAGCTATCTACAGCAGGGTATATGAATCGGATCAGAAAGAAGATGTACAGCGTTTACTCCAGGAATTGAAAGATCAGCATATTGACGTAAGCATGTACCGTGGGTTTTATGAGCAGATACGACAGGATATTTCATTTGATACTGAACCGTCACTTTTTCACTCTTCAGAAGACCTCAACGACTCGTTTGAATGCATGATCAGCCTCGGTGGCGATGGTACATTACTCGACACCGTTACCATGGTGCGTAACCAGGATATTCCATTGCTCGGTATCAACTTTGGCCGACTTGGATTTTTGGCCAGTATTGGCCGGGAAGAGCTGGAAACCGTGGTGGCCTCTTTAAAAAATCGAACGTTTGTAGAAGATGAACGTACGCTGATACATCTGGATAGTAACATGTCGCTCTTTGGCGATACGCCTTATGCGTTGAATGAGTTTGCCATTCATAAGCTGGATACATCTTCCATGATCAAGATTCATGCATATTTAAACGGAGAGTTTCTGAACAGTTATTGGGCTGATGGTTTGATCGTGGCCACACCAACAGGATCAACCGGGTACTCGCTTAGCTGTAATGGCCCCATTGTATTTCCGGATTCAGGTAGTTTTGTAATAACACCTGTTGCCCCACACAATCTCAATGTGAGGCCCATTGTGGTGCCGGACAACAATATCATTTCATTTGAAATTGAAGGAAGAGCCGATAGCTTTTTATGTACGCTCGATTCCCGCAAAGAGATCGTACAAAAAACCATTCAACTGGCTGTTAAGAAAGAAGAATTTACAGTAAGCCTCATCCGATTGAATGAAAATAATTTTCTGCAAACCTTGCGGAACAAATTATCGTGGGGGCTCGACAGGAGAAATTAGCAGTTACAGTAGTCCGATATATGAAAACCCTGATATTTGCGTTATTACATTTCTGAGAATTCATACTGATGAAAAAATTACTGTTTAGCCTGTTCGCCCTTTGTTTAGTTGCAACACCTTCTGCTGTTAATGCCCAGTACGATGGATACCGTCATGATGGGGAGTTTGGTGTTCACCTTGGAGCAGCTCATTATTTTGGCGATCTGAATCCTGATAAACGATTGAACCGCCCCAAAATAGCAGCCGGTATTTTCTTTCGGAAACAAATCAACGATTATGTAGCAGTACGTATCGGAGCCAATTATGCTCAGTTGGGTTACAGTGATATCTATGAAAAGAAGAATGAGTTTCAGATGCGCCGGAACCTCAGTTTCAATACCAATTTGTGGGAGCTGATGTTGCAGGGCGATTTTAATTTTTTCCGTTTCAACCCCACCAATCCCAACCAACGCTTTACTCCTTATGTAACCTTTGGTGCAGGATTTATCAGTTTCGATCCGTATGCTTACCTGAACGGCGAAAAATACTTTCTTCGTCCATTAGGCACAGAAGGCCAGGGTTCTGCCGCTTACCCCGACAGGAAACTATATTCCACCACCGCTTTTGCGTTTCCATTAGGTGTGGGGGTGAAATATGCCTGGAACGATCGGGTGAACTTTAATTTCGAAATTGTACACCGCTTTACCACCACCGATTTCATTGATGATGTTTCAGGCACTTATGCCGGTATTGCAGCATTTCCCGTTGGCTCACCTGCTTCTTTTTTACAAGACCGCAGCTACGAAACAGGAACACCTATTGGTGTGGCCGGAACCCAACGTGGCTTCAGCGGCCAGCGTGATCAATATATTATGGCAACGCTTGGTGTTACTTTCAGTATTACTTCTTACAAGTGCCCAACCGGTTATTAAACACCACAGCTTAACGCACAGCCAGCAGCACTTTTACCGATTGTACCCTTCTGTTTTCCTTATTTGGCGCAGGTTTCAGCCATGCTCTAAAATAATTGAGCAAAATTTTCATTGAAAATCAATTTATTGTGAAAGTGCAATAAAAAATACTCCTGTATTTCTTTGGAGAAGTGGTGCCGGCAGGCCTACCTTTGCGACCCGTTGCTAAAAACGGGAAATTTTTCAATAAACCACGGGATGGCGTGGAAAAACAACAAACAATGAGTAAACTACATTTCACTACAAAACATGCGAACGAGGCTACCGTGCAGCGTAACTGGTACGTTGTTGACGGCACCAATCAAACCGTTGGCCGCATGTGTTCGAAGATTGCTGCTATTTTACGTGGCAAGAACAAAGCGTATTACACACCACACGTTGATTGTGGCGATTATGTAATTGTAATTAATGCTGATAAGGCTGTATTTACAGGTACAAAAACGGAGTACAAAGAATATCACAACTTTAGTGGTTACCCAGGTGGTCAGAAAATTGAAATCGCAAAAGATTTGATGCGTCGTCGCCCGGAAGTGGTAATTGAGCGTGCAGTAAAAGGCATGTTGCCAAAAAACCGTTTGGGTCGTAAGATGTATAAAAAATTATTTGTGTATGCTGGCGCAGAACATCAGCACAAAGCACAACAACCAAAAGAACTGAAATTCTAAACCCCCATCTCCGCCAACCGGAGGAGAGTAAAATTTTATAAATGGAAAAGCAAAAAAACGCAGTTGGTCGCCGTAAAGAAGCCATTACCCGTGTATTTCTGAGCAAGGGTAACGGAACAATTACCGTGAACGACAAAAACTACAAAGAATACTTCAGCCTGGTGTATTTACAAAATCAGGTAGAAGCTCCTTTAAAGTCTATTGACTCATTAGACAAGTTTGATATCAAAATCAATGCAAGCGGTGGTGGTATTAAAGGACAGGCAGAAGCAGTAAAACTGGGTATTGCCCGTGCATTGCTGGAAGTAAATGCTGAATATCGTCCTGTATTAAAAGCTGCAGGTTTATTAAAGCGTGATCCACGTGGTGTTGAACGTAAGAAATTTGGTAAGAAGAAAGCACGTAGAAGCTACCAGTTCTCTAAACGTTAATATAGTTTATGGTTGTGGGTTTGTGGTTTATTGTTAAACCACTTTCCCGCTGCCAAACAGGAAACAAGAAACAAAAAACGATAAACAAATTATAATGGAAAATAACACTTCATTACAACAGCAATTACTCGAAGCAGGTGTGCATTTCGGTCACCTGAAGAAGAAGTGGAATCCCAAGATGTTGCCTTACATCTTTGCTGAAAAGAAAGGTATTCACATCATCGACCTCAACAAAACTGTTGAAGGTTTGCAGGAAACTGCAGCTGCCATGAAGCAATTGGCACGCAGTGGTAAAAAAATCATGTTTGTAGCAACAAAGAAGCAAGCAAAAGAAATTGTTACTGAGTGCGCACAAAAAGTAAACATGCCTTACGTAACCGACCGTTGGTTGGGTGGTATGTTAACCAACTTCAACACTGTTCGTAAGAGTGTTAAGAAAATGCAGAGCATTGAAAAAATGTTGAACGATGGTTCTTTCGACAGTATTACAAAGAAAGAGCGTCTGCAATTGAGCCGTGATAAAGAGAAAATGGAAAAAGTATTGGGTGGTATCGCAAACATGAGCCGTATCCCTGCTGCATTGTTCCTGGTTGATATTGGTCATGAGCACATTGCTTTGGCTGAAGCAAAACGTTTAGGCGTTACAACTTTTGGTGTGGTTGATACAAACTGCGATCCAAACAAAGTTGATTACTTCATTCCGGGTAATGATGATGCAACAAAATCGATCGCTATCATTACACAATACATCACTGCAGCTATTGCTGAAGGTTTAGCTGAACGCCAGGTTGAAAAAGAAGAAGATGATTCAGAAGAAGTGGAAGAAAAAGGTCCACGCTTTGATGAAGGTGAAGAAGGCGGTCGTGACAGAGGTGGTCGTGGTGGTAATCGTGGCGGTGGCCGTGGTCCCGGTGGTAATGCCGGTGGTCCTGGTGGCGCACCAAAGCGTCGTGTACCAAGTACACAAAAGCGTACATCTGCAAGATAATTTTTGCAGAAAGTAAGCCTTGAGAAGTATAACAATCTCATAAAATAAAAATGCTTTCTGCTTAAGTTGAATCATGAACTTTTGCAGAAAGCATTTTCGAATAAACCTGATTTTAAATTTTCAAATTTTATACAATGTCAACTGTAACAATTAGTGCACAGGATATTAATAAGCTTCGCCAGGCAACTGGTGCAGGTATGATGGATTGCCGTAAAGCGTTAACTGAAACAAACGGTGATTTTGAAGCAGCGATCGACTGGTTACGTAAGCAAGGCCAAAAAGTGGCTGCAAAGCGTAGCGACCGTGAAGCGAAAGAAGGTGTGGTAATTGCACAAACAAGTGCCGACCATAAAGTTGGTTTTGTTGTATGCATCAGCTGCGAAACTGATTTCGTAAGTAAGAATGCAGACTTCGTTGCTTTTGCACAATCTATTGCAGATGCTGCTGTAGCAAACGATGTAAAGAGTGCAGAAGAACTGAATGCTGCTGAAGTAAACGGTGCAAAAGTTGCCGACCTCATCAACGATAAATTAGCTGCTATCGGCGAAAAAATCGGTGTCAGCAAATTTGAGCGTATCGAAGCCCCTTATGTAGCTTCTTACATTCACGGTGCTTACCGCATGGGTGTATTGGTTGGCTTAGATAAGGAAGCTGCTGATGCAGGTAAAGACGTAGCAATGCAGATTGCTGCTATGAACCCTGTAGCGGTTGATGCTGACAGCGTACCTGCTGATGTTGTAGCACGTGAAAAAGACATCATCATGGACTTGATGAAACAAGATCCGAAGATGGCCGGCAAACCTGAAGAAATGATCGCTAAGATCGCTGAAGGTAAAATGAATGCGTTCTTTAAAGAACAAACATTGTTGGCACAAGCTTTCGTAAAAGATGCGTCTAAGAGTGTTGCTGATTACCTGAAATCTTCAGGCGATGTAAAAGTAACTTCATTCAAACGTGTAGCGTTAGGTTAATTGCTATCGCTTCATTCAATGCATAAAGAAAGCCCTCAATATGAGGGCTTTCTTCTTTTTATCTGAATTGTAGATTAACGCCATCCGCCGCCCAGCGACTTGTACAATTGAATAGAAGTAAACAGTTGCTGCTTTCTAGTTTCAACCAATTCCAGTTTTGCTTTTAATGTATTCTGTTGTGCATACAATACTTCTAGATAAGTAGCTCTTCCTGTACGGAATAATTCCTGCGCAACGGAAATCGATTGAGTAAGTGCATTGGTTTCTTCTGTTTTCAGTTGATAGACTTTCTTCAGATTATCTGCACGCAGTAAACCGGTGTACACTTCGGTATAAGCATGAACAATGGTTTTACTGTATTGGTATAGCGATTCCTGTTGCGCTGCAGTTGCTGTGTTGAATGCGGCTTTTATACCTGCACGGTTGATGAGTGGTGCTGCTATTCCTCCAACCAAACTATATGCAATTGATTGTGGTGTTTGAAACAACAAATCAGGGCGAAAAGCCTGGTAACCGATACCTGCTGTAATGTTTAACGATGGATAGAAAGCTGCCTTTGCTGCAGCCACATCCGCTTTTGTTGCACGTACCAGTAATGCAGCCTGTCGAATATCGGGTCGATGCTCCAGCAATGCAGCAGGAATGCCGGGTTTAATTGTACCTGTAAACGCATTTGCTGCAAATGTTTTGCTGTGTGCTATTTTTTGCGGCAACCTTCCGGCAAGCAAATTGATCCTACTTTCTGTTTCTATCACCTGTTGTAATAAACTGGTACGAAACGCCTGCAGGTTGATGAGCTGTGCTTCAAATTGCTTTACTGCAAGCTCATTTAAAACAGCCGCTTCTTTTTTTGCTTTTACCACTTCAAATGCCTGCTGTTGCAATACAATGGTTTCATCAATGATGCGGATGGTTTCATCAATGGATTGTAATTCGTAGTACGCTAATGCAAGATCACTTACAAGGTTGGTAAGAATAAAATTCTTTCCTTCTGTACTTGCTAGGTAACGTGACACGGCTGCTTTTTTTCTGTTCTTTAACTTTCCCCACAAATCAATTTCCCAACTCGATTGAAAACTCGGAAAATAATCGGGCAGATTAGTGGGTACAATTTTTCCCGGTAACATAAATGTGCTGGCGTTACCTGCACCATCCATCGTATACAAACCATAACGGCGCAATGCAGCAACAACCGATGCATCAACTCTTGGTTTTAATGCACCGTTGCCAAGTATTACATCCGATTGTGCAATACGAATGCGTTGCAACGCCATTTGCAAATCGTAATTATTGGCAATGGCTGTATCGATGAGTTGCCTGAGATACGGATCGGTAAATAATTCCTGCGGACTGGTAAGTGCACTGTTGCTGCTGTCTGTTGTATTGGTGTACGATGCGGGTAGTACAACAGGTTTTATTTCCTGCACCTGTTGTGTTGGTACACAACTGTACAAAAAGCTGGCGGCAACAATACCAAGTGCTGCGATATAAATTTGTTTCATTACTTATACTGTTTCGGTGAATGGTTTTTCTTCTTTGCGTTTGTTTTTATTATGTCGGTCGGAGATTGTTGCAAATACAACATACAATCCAGGGATGATGATGACACCGAGAATGGTGCCGAACAACATACCGCCAGCTGCTGCAGAACCAATTGTTTTATTACCGATCTCGCCAGCACCTGATGCCAGCATCAACGGAATTAATCCGGCAATAAAGGCAAAAGATGTCATGAGAATAGGACGTAAACGAAGTGCTGCTGCTTCTATGGCTGCCTGTAATGGTTTCATGCCGTCCCGATGTTTCATAGCGGCAAACTCAATAATGAGGATGGCGTTCTTACCCAAAATACCAATGAGCATGATCATGGCAATTTGTGCATAGATGTTGTTTTCAAGTCCCATCAACATTAGCATGAATAATGCGCCAAACACACCCACAGGCAATGAAAGAATTACAGGGAACGGCAGTAAGAAACTTTCGTACTGTGCTGCAAGTAGTAAATACACAAATAACAAACAGATGATGAAAATATAAATGGCCTGGTTACCTGCATTCGCCTGGTCTCTCGATGAACCTGCCCAATCGTAACCATAACCTTTCGGCAATTTTGTTGCTGCTACTTCTTTAATCGCTGCAATGGCTTGTCCGCTGCTATAACCTGCAGCAGGTTGTCCGTTGATCATCGCCGAAGGATACATGTTGTAACGTGTCACCTGTTCGGGTCCGTACACTTTTTCTACACGCAAGAACGAGGAGAACGGAACCATTTCGCCTTTATCGTTTTTGATGTACAGTTTCAACAGATCATCAGGTTGTGCTCGGTATTGCGGCAACGCTTGTACCATTACTCTGTACAGTTGACCAAAACGAATAAAGTTGGTGGCATATTCACTACCGATGAGTGTTTGTAATGTACCCATGGCATTATCAGCAGTAATTCCTTTTTGTGCAGCAAGATCCCCATCGATGTGCAAGAGGTATTGCGGAAACTTTGCATTGAAAGTGGTAAAGGTGTTGTTGATTTCGGGCCGTTTGTTTAACTCTGCAACAAATGCATCTGCTGCCTGCTGTAATTTTTGCAGATCACCGCTACCGGTACGATCAAGCAAACGCAATTCAAAACCACTGGAGTTACCATAACCAGGTACAGGTGGTGGTGTAAAGAACTCGATGTTTGCATCTTTTATGTGTTTGGTTTTTTCTTCCAGCTCACGAATAATTTCAGCATCGGATTGTTTACGTTCTTTCCAGTTTTTTAAACTGATCAGGTTCATACCATACACCGCACCCACACCTTCGGATAATACACTGTAACCCGAAAGACCTGATACGGAACTTACCGCATCCATCTTTTGTGCGATCCGTTGTACTTCATCAACCACTTTATCTGTACGCTCCAGTGTTGCACCTGATGGCGTAGTGATGTTGGCATAGATAGCGCCCTGGTCTTCGTTTGGAATAAAACCAGATGGAACAAGTTTGCCAACAAGCCCTGCACTTGCAGTAAACAACAGCAAAGCTCCAAACGTAATTACTCTGCGGTTGGCAATAATGCTGAGTAACTTTTTATACCGTGCCGATAAACCATTGTACCATTTATTAAAACCATCAAAGAAACGTGTAAGCAGATTTTTCTTTTTTGGATGATGCGCATTTGCTGCATGTGGATTTTTCAAAAACATCATACACAACGCAGGCGTTAAGGTCAACGCTGTTACACCCGATAACACAATGGATACCGCCATGGTTAAGGAGAACTGGCGATAGAAAATTCCTGTTGGCCCTTCCATAAATGCAACAGGTACAAACACTGCCGACATTACTAAGGTGATAGCAATGATAGCGCCGCTGATTTCACGCATGGCCTGTTCGGTTGCACGGCGTGCACCCATACCCGTTCGTTCCATTTTTTCGTGCACTGCTTCTACCACTACGATGGCATTATCCACCACAATACCTATAGCAAGCACCAATGCAAACAAGGTAATGAGGTTGAGTGAAAAACCCATCAGCTGCATAAAGAAGAACGTGCCGATCAATGAAACAGGAACGGCAAGAATAGGTATGATGGTTGAGCGACCGTCCTGCAAAAAGATAAACACCACCAACGCTACAAGAATAAATGCTTCGATCAATGTTTTAATTACTTCGCTGATGGATGCATCCAGAAAAGCAGATACATCGTAGCTAATAGTGTAATCCATGCCGGGTGCAAACGAAGCTGCTTTAATTTCCTGCATCCGGTTTTTGATATTTTGAATAACATCTTTTGCATTGGTGCCCGGCCGTTGCTTGATCATGATAGCAGCAGACGGCTTACCGTTTTCTTTCGATAACACATCGTACTCCTGTGAGTCGAATTCCACATCTGCAATATCTTTCAAACGTAACAGCTCACTTCCTTCTTCACTGCGTAACACCATATTTTCATACGATTCTTTGCTGTTGTGCTTGCCGGTATACTTCAATACATACTGTAACGATTGAGCGGCCTTACCTGAACTCTCACCAATTTTTCCCGGTGCTGCTTCTACGTTCTGCGCTTTAAGCATGGCAATTACTTCTGTAGCAGACAGATTATACATCACCATTTTGTCGGGCTTTAACCAGATACGCATGGCGTATTCACGGGAGCCCATGATGTCGGCAAAACCTACACCTTCAATACGTTTCAGCTCTGGCAGAATATTAATGTCGGTAAAGTTGAACAGGAATTTTTCGTCAAGCGTTGTATCGGAACCGAGGATGTTCAGGTACATCAACATACTGTTCTGCACCTTCTCTACAATTACACCGGCTTTGATTGCTTCTTCCGGAAGTTCATCGAGTGTTGATGATACACGGTTCTGCACGTTTACAGCAGCCACATCAGGATCAGTTCCTTCTTTAAATACAATCTGAATTACACTGGTACCATCGTTACCCGATACAGACGACATGTACGCCATGCCGGGTACACCATTAATGGCACGTTCAAGCGGAGTAACAACTGCTTTTACAACTGTTTCTGCATTGGCACCTGTGTACTTACTCGTTACTGTTACTTCGGGTGGAGCAATATCTGGGAACTGTGTTACGGGTAGTTGTGTTAACGATAAAAGTCCAAGCAAAGTGATAATCACCGATATTACAATGGATAATACCGGGCGATGAATAAACTTCGATGTCATGTTGGTTCTTTAGTTTTTGCTGATGTACGTTGCGGGTTCAGGTTGGATGAGTTGTGGGTTGATGGCATCGCCATCTTTCACATTCTCTACTCCTTCGTACACTATTTTGTCATCTTTTGTAATGCCCCGTTCTACAACATAGTAATGCGGAATGCGCATTTTAGGAATAATGGTTTTTTGTACAGCCTTATTTTTTTCATCAACAGCAAATACAAATACTTTATCCTGTATTTCAAAAGTGGAACGCAATGGAACCAGCATTGCATTGGTGAGTGGCTTGGTAATAATAATTTTTCCGTTACCGCCATGTTTCAGTATTGCTTCCGGATTGGGAAAACGTGCACGGAACGCAATATTGCCCGATGAGGCATCGAACTCACTCTCCGATACTTCAATGGTGCCGGTATGATCGTACATACTGTTGTTAGCAAGCAGCAACTGTGCAGTCTTAAACTGCTCTTTCTTACCTGCGGTGATGTAGTTTAAATAATCACTTTCTGATAAGTTGAAATACGCAAATACTTCTTTGTTGTTGGAAATAGTTGTGAGCAATGTACCTTCTTCAACAAGGCTTCCCCGTTTGTTGGGAATGCGATTGATAACACCATTGAATGGTGCACGTACCTCTGTAAATGAAAGATTGAGTTTTGCCATGGCAATAGCAGAATTGGCTTCGTCTATTTTTGCCTGTATCGCTTCTTTCTTTGCCTGTACCATTTCCAGCTCTGTTTTGGAAACGATATTTTTTTCTACGAGCGACTTTGTATT
The DNA here is from genome assembly GCA_023428755.1 of Bacteroidota bacterium. Lineage (GTDB taxonomy): Bacteria > Bacteroidota > Bacteroidia > Chitinophagales > Chitinophagaceae > Lacibacter. The sequence continues at coordinate 275,068 of JAEYWX010000012.1, read as the reverse complement.
TTTTAATTCTACTTCTATTGCTTTTAATTCGGCAGTTGCACTTTTTAATTGTGCATTTGCTTTTAATAAGTCTTCTTTATACGATCGGCTGCTGAGTGTAAACAGTAATTGTCCTGCAGCTACTTCTTTTCCTTCGTCAACATGAATGTGTTCAATAAACCCTTTTACACGAGTGCGAATCTCAACATTTTGCAATGCATGAATTTCTGCAACATATTCTTCCTGATAGACCGTATCAACCAACATTGGTTTGATGACCTGGTATTTTTCAGCTTTGGTATCTGTCTCTTTCTGTTTCGATGCGCAAGAAAAAATGGTAATGGGTAAAGCGGCGAACAACAATACATATACTGCGGCAGATTTTGTCTGGCAATAGTTCATACAGTAAATTTTTTGGATGGTACAATACAGATCTGGTCACCGACCAGATGAATTAAATACTACAATGGCTGCATATTGCAACCATGAATCAATAAAAAAAATTATGAATGCTTTTGCTCGGGAGGTGGAGCAATTACATCGGAAGTAAGAATGGGTAAACTTCCTTCACGGTATTCTGCAAATTTCTGTTTGTTACCTGTAATTGCAGGGTGTGGTATAAGATCGCTTCGTTGAAATAAACGATGACAATAGGTTTCTTCAATACTGTTATCAAGCGTTTTGTCATCTTTTTCGTCAGGAGTATCATCTTTCTGCTCCAGTAATATTTCAGTCACCCATTCAATCAGCGAACCCATGTGGTCGTCGCTACCCTCACGCTGAGCTGTAAACGATTCCGGCACCTGTGGTAACAGGAGTGCACTGTTTACAAACAGCAGAACCAAGATAAATGAAATGATTTTTTTCACGAAGCTGCAAAGGTAGCACGAATACAATTTCTGAAAATGGTAAAAAAAAGTAAAAGAATATCGGTATTACAGCGAAAAGTCACAGAACTGTAAGATTTATGAATGGGATAGTTGTAAAACGCAGCAAGCTGCTGTTTCTTTGTTTTTAAAATGATGCGTATGCTCACAGAGAAAGAACAATTTATAAAAGAAACATTTCCGGCACTGTTACAACAGGCTAACAGTAATGCTACAGCAAAGTGGGGCAAGATGGATTTTCAGCAAATGCTGGAACATGTGGCCGATTTTATACAGGTATCAACCGGTAAGCAGCACTATCCGCTGGTATCGCCACCCGAGCACATGCCCAAGCTCAAAGAATTTTTAATGAGTGACAAACCCTTTCGTGAAAACACCAAAGCTCCGGCAAACATCATCGGCGAAGAGCCGTTTCCGCATCGCTATGAAACGGTTGAAGAAGCAAAGCAGGAATTGCTTGCAGAAGTGAATTATTTTTTTCAGCTGTATGCTGATGAACCGGATATCACAGCAGAACATCCGGTTTTTGGTGAACTGAATTACGAAGAATGGGTACGGCTGCATTACAAACATGTAACGCACCATCTACGCCAGTTTGGTTTGTTGTGATATAAGAAAAATGAAAAGGCTCAATTTCTGAAACTGCTTCCTGCCTTAACTTCGCTAACCTAACGATTATTAGCACGTATGAATAAACTTGGTAACTACATCACCGGCAGCTGGATCAATGGCGACGGTGATGGTCAGCTTTTATACAACGCCGTTACAGGCGAGCCTGTAGGAACAGCTACAACAAAAGGATTGGATTTCCAATCGATCCTGCACTATGGACGAACAGTGGGTAATCCAGCGTTGCGCAAGATGACGTTTCATGAACGTGGAAATATGTTGAAGGCTTTGGCCTTGCATCTGCGGAATCATCTCAACAAATTTTATGCAGTCTCTTATCAAACAGGCGCTACCAAAGCCGATAGCTGGGTAGATATTGAAGGCGGCATTGGTAATTTGTTTGCCAACGCATCACTGCGTCGCAAATTTCCCGATGATGTAATTTGTATTGATGGTGAAAGCCACAACCTCAGCAAGAACAATACCTTCATGGGTACACATATTCTTTCACCCAAAGAAGGCGTAGCAGTACACATCAATGCCTTCAACTTTCCGGTGTGGGGTATGCTGGAAAAAATTGCGGTGAATTTATTGGCAGGTGTTCCTGCAGTGGTGAAACCTGCAACAGTTACGGCTTATTTAACAGAAGCAGTGGTAAAAGAAATCATCGCATCAAACATATTACCCGAAGGTGCATTGCAGTTGATCTGCGGCAGCGCCGGCGATCTGCTCGATCATGTAAACAGCCAGGATGTAGTAACGTTTACCGGAAGTGCATCAACCGGATTGATGTTGAAGAGCAACACAAATATCCTCAGAGAAAATGTGCCCTTCAATATGGAAGCCGATTCGCTCAACTGTATTGTATTGGGTGATGATGTAAACCCAGGTATGCCGGAGTGGGACATTTTTGTAAAAGAAGTACGCAAAGAAATGACGTTGAAAGCAGGCCAACGTTGTACCGGTATCCGCAGAATATTTGTTCCGGAAAATAAAATGGAAGATTTGTGGAAAGCCATTGCAACATCGCTTTCGCAAACAACCATCGGTAATCCGTTGAATGAAAAAGTACGGATGGGTTCGCTTGCTGGCGAAACACAACGTAGAGAAGTGCGGGAACAGGTGCAGAAATTATTGGCCTCATCACAAATTGTGTACGGCAGTTTAGATAGTGTTGATGTGGTTGATGCCGATGCTAACAAAGGCGCTTTTCTTTCACCCATTTTATTGATGAATGAAAAACCGTTTGCATCGAAAGAAGTGCATGAAGTGGAAGCGTTCGGCCCTGTAAGTACTATTATGCCTTACAAAACAATGGATGAAGCCATTGCATTAAGCAAATTGGGCAAGGGTAGTTTGTGTTCTTCTATCGTTACTGCCGATCATACAACTGCACGACAATATGTAATTGGTGCAGCAACACATCATGGTCGAATACTTGTGTTAAACAATGAATGTGCAAAGGAAAGTACAGGTCATGGTTCGCCATTACCATTGCTGGTGCATGGTGGTCCTGGCCGTGCAGGCGGTGGAGAAGAAATGGGCGGACTGCGTGGTGTAAAGCATTATCTGCAACTTACAGCTATACAAGGTTCGCCAACAACGCTTACTGCAGTTACCAATGTGTATCAGCAAAACGCAAAGGGGAAAGAACCCGGTAAACATCCGTTTAAAAAATATTTTGAAGAGCTGCAGATCGGTGATCAGATCATTACTGAAAAAAGAACGATCACCAGCGAAGACATCGATCGCTTTGCAGATTTAAGCGGTGATCATTTCTACGCACATATTAAAACCACAGATTTCAACGGCACAATGTTTGAACAGCAGGTGGCACATGGTTATTTCATTATGAGCATTGCTGCCGGTTTGTTTGTTGACAGTTACGAACTAAATCCTGTGCTGTTGAATTATGGTATTGATGAGTTACGCTTTACCAAACCCGTTTATCCCGGTGCTGAAGTGTACATCCGTTTTACCTGTAAAGAAAAACTGCCCAACGATAAACGGGTGGTAGAAAAGCCGGAAGATTTTAAACGGGGGGATGATATTGAAAAAGGAATTGTGAAATGGCTGGTAGAGTTTTTTGATGAAGGAGATGAACTGACAGGTGTTGCCACCATTTTAACCATGGTAAAGAAATTGAAACAATAATTCATTGCAAATACGGAAACTGCTGCGTAATTTAAGTGTATAATAAAACAGGTAGTTATGGTAACAGAGATAAACGAAGCGTACATAAAATCTGAAACACACCAGGGAATAACGTCAATTGAATTTTTTCATCCGCAGAGTAATTCGTTACCCGGTCATTTATTAAATGAACTGGCGCAAAACATCAAACAGGCGGCCGCCGAACCCAAAACTCATGTGGTTGTGTTGCGATCGGGTGGAACAAAGGCATTTTGCGCAGGTGCAAGTTTTGATGAATTAGTTGCAATAAAAAATGAAGAAGAGGGGTTTCAATTTTTCAGTGGTTTTGCAAAAGTGATCAATGCCATGCGGAAATGCCCGAAATTTATTGTTGCACGTATCCACGGAAAATGCGTGGGCGGTGGCGTAGGTATTGCTGCTGCTGCCGATTATGCCATTGCAGTAGAGGGGTCGGATGTAAAGCTGAGTGAATTGGCTGTGGGTATTGGACCTTTTGTTGTAGGCCCGGCAGTTGAACGTAAGATTGGCACTTCAGCTTTTTCACAATTAGCGATCGATGCAGGTAACTGGCGCAACGGTGATTGGGCCAAGCGGAAAGGTTTGTTTGCAGAATTACATCCTTCCATTGAAGCTATGGATGAGTCAATCGTAAAACTAACAACAACACTTACCCATTCTTCACCCGATGCAATGGCCGAAATGAAGAAAATATTCTGGAAGGGAACCGAGCATTGGGATGAACTCTTGACAGAACGGGCAAAAATCAGTGGGCGTTTGGTGCTGAGTGATTTTACGAAACACGCCATTGCAAAATTTAAAGCAAAGAATTGAATGTTGCCCTTAACTAATTCGAACAATAAAAATGAAATGCCTCTTGAACAAGAGGCATTTTCAGTTGTTCTGTTTTTATTTGTAACAAATGATTCAAACATTCACTGCCGATAATTTTCAAACTTACTGCGATCTTCTTTCAAAAAAAGACAGGCATCTGAAAGCGATCATCAAACAACACGGTTACCCGCCCATGTGGACCCGCAAGCAGGGATTTGAAACATTGATTCTTACCATACTTGAACAGCAGGTTTCATTAGCTGCTGCTTTTGCGGCTTACAAAAAGCTGAAAGCGAAGATCGGAATTGTTACACCTGCCAAAATTCTGGCCATGAGCAATGAAGAATTACGTGAATGTTATTTTACCCGGCAGAAACAGGTGTATGCAAAGGAACTTGCCACTGCCGTTGTTACAAAGCAACTGCCGTTAAAAAAATTCAGTACAATGACTGATGAAGAAGTACGTATGCATTTAACTTCCATCAAAGGAATCGGAAACTGGACAACCGATGTGTACCTGATGCATGCCTTGCAACGAACCGATCTGTTTCCGTTGGGCGATATCGCATTGGTGAACAGTTTAAAAGAAACCAAACAATTAGATCCGCACATCAGCAAAGAAGAAATGCTGGCCATTGCAGAACCGTGGCGGCCTTACCGTACAGTAGCAGCTATGATCCTATGGCATGCGTATATTAAAAAACGGAAGCTGAAAGTAGAAGCATAAAAAAATCCCCCCGTTATTGCGGGGGGATTTTTATTAGAGATTGTCAAATTCGTAAAGTTCATCGAGATGAGTACCGGCCGCCATTTCAAATACATTTTTGATAATACCATCATGCAGGTCGTACACCCAGCCGTGTAAATGCGGCGCATGTCGTTCCTTCCATGCTTTTTGTACTATCGAAGTCTTCGCCAGGTTCATTACCTGCTCCTGTACATTCAGTTCAATCAAACGGTTTACTCTTGCATCTTCTGACTCATTTGCGTCAATTTCCTCACGGTGAAAACGATAAACGTCTTTTATATTCCGCAACCACTTATTAATTAAACCAATACTTTTTCTGGTCATCGCTGCTTTTACACCACCACAACCATAATGGCCGCAGACAATAATATGTTTTACTTTCAACACGTTTACTGCATATTCCAAAACACTTAACATGTTCAAATCGGTATGCACAACCATGTTGGCGATATTACGATGAATAAAGATTTCACCTGGATTTGTCTGCGTAATTTCATTAGGTGGTACACGGCTGTCGCTGCAACCGATCCATAAAAATTCGGGGGTTTGTACGTTTACAAGGCGACTGAAAAATTCAGGATCCTCTTTTACTTTTCTTTCGGCCCAGCTTTTGTTTTCGACTAACAGTTTCTCGTATGATTTCATGTTAAAGGTTGATTTTGATTTTTATAAATGTATTAATTTAATTCTTCCTGCATTTCTTTTTTCATGCCGGAAACATGGCTTAATGTATTCTCAATTTTATATGCATCTTTAAAGCCTACCAGGTCAACTTTGATGTTTTTATCTACCGAGGTATAATCAACAAAATCTTTGATAAGCTCCAATACATCATGATCAATATAAACTGTTTCGCTGGCATCAATAACTACGTTACTGTCATCCGGTAAATGCACCAGCGTTTGCTTAATGGCTGCTTTGTTGAGGAACGATACTTCCTGTGCCAGTTTAATTTTTATGATCTCGCCTTCTTTGTGTCTGTCTTTACGGAAGAAATAGGCAAGTTTCATATTGCCACGTAAAATAAAGAGGATACTGAACACAAGACCAATACCAACACCTTTCAACAGATCGGTAAACACAACCGCAACAACTGTAATTACAAAAGGTATAAATTGAAACTTGCCATTATGCCACATGTGTTTGAACACTTTGGGGCTGGCAAGTTTTAAACCGATCAGGATAAGTATTGCAGCAAGTGTGGAATATGGTATTTTATTCAGAATACTTGGAATCAGAACCACTGCGAGTAATAAAAATGTACCATGTGCAATGGTTGCCATTTTGGTACGTCCACCCGAGTTGATATTAGCTGATGTACGCACAATTACAGAGGTCATGGGAATACCACCAATTAAACCCGACAATAAATTACCAATGCCTTGTGCTCTTAATTCTTTGTTACCGCTTGAATAGCGTTTCAACGGGTCCATCTTGTCTGCAGCTTCAAGACAAAGTAGGGTTTCAATACTTGCTACAATCGCAATGGTTACACCTAATATCCAAACAGAACTATTGGTAAATCCTGAAAAGTCGGGCATAGAAAACTGGCCGATAAACTCACTGAAAGATCCAGCGATCGGGAGGCTTACCAGGTGTTCCTTACCTACGGCAAGTTTTGAGCCGGTTGCAATAAATAATTCGTTAACAAGTACACCTGCAATAACAGCAACTAAACCACCCGGAATTACTTTGATCTTTTTTAAGAAAGGCACTTTGTTGAATGCAATCAGAATTGCAACCGAGATCAACGTAATAATGATGGCGCCATAATGCACAGAGTTAATAGCATCAGTAATTGCCGTTAACGTATTGTGCCCGGTATTGTTTTCGATGAATGCAAAATCACCTTCACTGTCTTTATCGTACCCTACAGCATGTGGTATTTGTTTTAGTATGATGATGATACCAATACCGGCCAGCATTCCTTCAATTACGTTCGATGGAAAGTAATTGGAAATGGTACCGGCTTTAATAATGCCAAGGATAAATTGAATGGCACCAGCGATCATTACAGATGCTAAAAACAGTTCAAAAGAACCAAGGGTGTTTATACCTGCCAGTACAATGGCGGTAAGACCGGCAGCTGGTCCGGTTACGCTCAGTTGTGAACCGCTGAGCACACCAACCACAATGCCTCCGATTACCCCGGCAATAATTCCTGAAAAAAGCGGAGCACCACTGGCCAAAGCAATACCTAAACACAAAGGCAAAGCAACGAGGAACACAATCAGGCCCGAAAGCAAATCTGTTTTTAAATATTTTGTATTCAATTTCATTATTCAGTTGATTTAACAGGCAAATTCAAATTTGCATCTGTTGGTTGTTAACACACGTTTTACGGATTAAAACCATGCAGTGATGAGAATGAGGATTCATTCGATCATTTTATATCCGGCACGTACAAGTTTTAATACGAATACAGATTCAGAATCTAAAAGGGAAAAGAAAAAAGTCACTTCAAACAACCCGGCAATTCATGGTAAAACCAAATGCGATGGGTTGCGGCTGGGTAAGCCATCAGGCGTTGGGAGGTTGCGTTTGCACATCATCTGAAAAGCGGGAGTAGATAGCTTCTGCATGATGAATGCTTTCAACAATACGAAGTTCGGCCAGCTGCATCAATTCTTCATAACTGGCGCTAACAAAGTGCTTATGAATTTCTTCAGTAAACGATGGGGTAGCCGGTTTGTCGCTATGCGGAATTTCTTCTGTCATTTGCTGGTTCTCATACATCATTGTACTGATCTGCACCAGGGGCAACAGTTGAATGCTCAATACGAGCGTAAGTACAATGCTAATGAGATTTTTCTTCATACCGGCCTGCAAAAATATACCTATAACTGCGAGATTAACATAAAAAAATGATAAAGGTATAAAAACCTTTATCATTTTACTGTTAAACAACAATTGGCTATCAACCGTTTGTCAAATATTTAAGCCACCACAAACACTAATTGTTTGTCCGGTGATATAGGCTCCCATATCGCTTGCCAAAAACAGGCAGGTGTTGGCAATTTCCTCTGCACTTGCAAAACGGCCCAGCGGAATACCAGCCTTGTATTTATCAGCAGCTTCGCCTTCTTTTAAATAACTCGTCATGTCAGTTTCTACAAAACCCGGTGCAACAGCATTGCAACGGATATTGCGGCTGCCCAGTTCCTTCGCTACCGACTTGGTAAACCCAATTACCCCGGCCTTGCTGGCTGCATAGCTGGTTTGCCCGGCATTGCCCATTTCACCAATTACACTGCTCATGTTAATGATAGAGCCGCTCCGGGCTTTCATCATTGGTTTAATGATCTGCTTGGTCATATAAAATACCGAGTTGAGATTTACTTTGATCACATCTTCCCATTGCTCAGCGCTCATGCGCAACAGCAGGTTGTCTTTGGAAATGCCGGCGTTGTTTACGCAAATGTCAACGGTACCAAATTCTTTGAGCACATCATTTACAAATGCCTCACAAGCTGCAAAATCGCCAGCGTTGCTTTGGTAGGCTTTTGCTTTTACACCCATGCCTTGCAGTTTTGTTTCCAATGCTGCAGCTTTTTCTTTACTGCCATCACTCACATACGTAAACGCAACATGTGCACCATGCTCGGCAAACTTGATGGCAACAGCTTCGCCAATACCACGGGCGGCACCGGTAACAATGGCTACTTTTCCTTCTAATAATTTCATATTAATGAATTTGATGAATAACAGTTACAAATAAAAGGAATTTGTACAAACTGTAAACAATAAATGAATGCACAAAGAAAAACACAATTACGAATAACAACGATTGCCACCATTTAAATGCATAGAACCGTTTTACAGCAATAGCGAGGTAAATTGATAATCCACTGTAAATAAGAATACCCAACACACGATCGTAAACGGAAATATAAGTACCCGAAAGCCAGTATGCAAGCAGGTTCATGAAGGAAAGAAGCAACGGCAACAGCAGAAATCCCCATAAAAGATAGACCGAGTTTACCTCTGCCGCAAACACAATATGATCAAAGAAGTACTTGCGTTTGAAAAATGCAAGGCCAAAAAACAATAAGGCTGTAAACGGAATAATCACCAGTAACAGAAACTTTGATGCTTTTTCGGATTTTGTATGAAATTTTTCTGAAAGTTCGCTGATGGTTAGTCCCAGTTCGCTGCTCTTTGCATCAATTTTTCGTTGAGCATATGCTCCATAAAGATCCTGTTTGGGGTAGTATTCCATTTTCATGTTCAGTCCTTCGAAAACCGGAAAGAGCAAATACATGATCACTAAGAGAATAAAAAGGGAAAGCGGCTTGAAGTATTTTTTGCGAATACCATTGCAATAATCGAGACTTAGTTTGCCCGGCTTTGAAAAGATGGTTCGTAAAGTGGTAAACAGCGTACCTTCCAGGTGCGTGATAAAATGAATACCCTCTTCCAGGAAATGGATGATTGATTTGTCGTGCTCACTGTAAATTTTTTCACCGCATTTGTTGCAGTACTTGCCCTGGAAAGAATTACCGCAGTTTTTGCAGGTGTGTTTTGGCTGATTCATTCTTAAATATAATACAGGCTGTTTATTCTTCTTCCATCAAAGAAGGACGTTCTGTTATTTCATGGTATTTGATCACATCTTTTGCATAATAATGCACCACCATGCTTTTGCGTGTAAGGGATGGATTTGCAACCGGCATACCGCCGTGTATCAAATTTGCATGCCAGATCAATACATCTCCTTTTTTGGGAAGAAACACTTCTTTGGTGAACTGATTCCGGGCAAGAATTTCCTCCGTCATGTCTTCATAATCGCTGTATTGTTTATTGCCCAGTTTTAAGCGGGTGCTGTAGTTTTCAAAATCATCGTTTAGTAAGTATGGAAGTTTATGACTGCCACGATAGTAAAACAAAGGTCCGCTGTCGGGATGAATATCTTCGAGCGCTATCCAGGCAGCGATCAAATAGCCCAATGGATAGGTGGTCATATGAATGCTGTCGCTGTGTGCACGCTGGCCGCTTCCTTTTACAAAGTTGAGCGTTTGAAACGGAACCACTTCTTTATCTAAGATGAAGGAAAGTAGTTTCATCAGTCCTCCATCCTGCATTATTTGTTTAATAACGGATGAATGCTTGTAGCCAAACATCACCTTATTGTCGTGGGTGATGGGTAAATGTTTTTGGTGAATGAGTTCATCCACTGCGTTGTTTACTTCATCAACCTGCTGTTCACTGAAATGCTGTTTGATGTGGAGAAATCCATTGCTGCTCCATTGCAGTAACTGCTGTTGTACATCCGGATTAAACGCTTGAAAATTTTCTTTGTCGGAAACAACAACTGCAGAGTCGTTTACATCCAGCCATGCACTTGATGTTTTATCAGGAAAATCTTTGCTGCTGATGGAATCGAACAGCGGTTTATTTAGATGGTACCTGTTGTATGCTTCCTTGTTATGCTGCAGTTGTTTTACATGAAGCAGGTTATAGATCCAATGGAGCGGCTTGTAATCTTTGAGTTTATCTTTCAGCTTCATGTGATTGATTGAAACGGAGAATATCCTCTACATATTCACGGTTGTTACTGAGGCGGGGTACTTTGTGTTGCCCGCCCAGCTTGCCCTTGCTTTGCATCCAGGCATGGAATGTACCTTTGCGCATTGGTTGTACAAACGGCAGACGCAGCGCTATATTTTTATGCCGCTTGGCTTCGTAATCGCTGTTGAGATTTTTTAAAGCAGTATCCAGCTCGTACACAAAATCGTTAAGACCAACAGGATCTTTTTCAAACTCAATCAGCCATTCATGTGCACCATTGCTGCTGTGGCTGAAGTAAATAGGTGCGGCCGTGTATTCATTTACAATGGCACCTGTTTGTTCGCAGGCAATGGCAATCGCTTTGTCAGTATTATCAATCATCAGCTCTTCGCCAAATGCATTGATGAAATGCTTTAAACGTCCGCTTACTTTAATGCGGTAAGGCTGCAATGATGTAAACTGCACTGTATCACCCACAATATACCTCCACAGGCCTCCATTGGTACTGATAATGATCGCATAGTTTTTACCAAGCTCTACTTTATTTAAACCGATTGTTTTTGGAAAACGGTTTCCATATTCTTCCAGCGGCATAAACTCATAAAAAATACCATGATCGGCAAACAGCAGCATCCCTTCTTCACCCGGTTTATCCTGTGCAGCAAAAAAACCTTCGCTGGCATTATACATTTCCAGGTAGTTGATAGGCTTACCAATGAGTTGCTGAAATTGCTCACGGTAAGGCACAAACGATACACCGCCATGCATAAACAGTTCCAGCTCCGGCCATACTTCAGCAATGGTTTGTTTGCCGGTTAATTCTAAAATGCGACGGAATAATACCAGGCTCCACGTGGGTACCCCTGAAATAGAAGTTACATTTTCTTTTATGGTTACTTCGGCCAGCTTTTCAATTTTGCTTTCCCATTCGTCCATCAGCAAAATACTCAACTCCGGTGTGCGTATCCAGTTTGTCCAGAAAGGAGCGTTCTGCATCAGCACCGCACTTAAATCGCCGTATTGTATCTCTTCGTTTAATGAATAAATGTTATGACTGCCACCAATTACCAATCCTTTGCCGGTTAACAGATCAGACGCCGGAAAATTATTGTAGTAAAGTGTAAGTACATCTTTGCTTACCTGGAAATGGCCATCTTTCATGCTCTCATCACTCACCGGAATAAATTTACTTTTATCGCTGGTGGTGCCGCTGCTTTTTGCAAACCAGGTGATGGGTGTGGGCCACAGAACATTTTCTTCCCCCTTCATCATCCGTTCAATATAAGGTTTGATGTCGTCGTACTCATGCACCGGTACCGTATTCTTGAATTCACGGAGGTTAAACAGTTTTGCAAATTTGTATTGTAAGCCAAACTGTGTGTACTGTGCCGTGGTTACCAGGTCCTGCAATACTTCCCGCTGCGCTGCCACCGGATTGTTCATCCAGCTTTCGATGCGCCACATCCGCAGGCGAGCAAGTCTTGATATAGCAGGGCTAAGCAGTCTCATCTTGCGGCAAGATAAAAAAGTTATGTGATTTTGGGCGTGTTAAGATGGCTATTCGCCTGCTGTCGTTTTTGCTTCTTCGTGCAGGTAATCCTTTCGTTTCAGTTCAAAATTGCGGCCAAGGTACAAGCGGCGCACCTGTTCGTCTTCCGCCAGTTCTTCCGCAGTGCCGTGTTTGAATATTTTTCCTTCGATCAGCAGGTAGGCCCTGTCGCAGATCGACAAGGTTTCGGTTACATTATGATCGGTAATGAGAATGCCGATGTTGCGGTATTTCAGTTTGGCAACAATGGCCTGGATGTCTTCAACCGCAATCGGGTCAACTCCGGCAAATGGCTCATCCAGTAAAATAAATTTGGGGTCAACCGCCAGTGCACGGGCAATTTCAGTACGTCTGCGTTCGCCGCCGCTCAATGAATCACCCTGGTTTTTACGTACATGGTGCAACCGGAACTCACTCAACAAGTCTTCTAATTTTTCCCGTTGTTCCTGTTTGCTCAGTTTGGTCATCTCCAGTACCGCTGCAATATTTTCTTCCACCGTTAGCTTGCGGAACACGCTGGCTTCCTGCGGCAGGTAGCCAATGCCCATCTGTGCCCGCTTGTACATCGGTTGGTTGCTGATGTTGTCATCATTCAAAAACACTTCGCCTTCATCGGGTTTAATAAACCCTACCACCATGTAAAACGTTGTGGTTTTACCGGCACCGTTAGGGCCAAGCAACCCCACAATTTCGCCTTGGTTTACTTCAATGCTCACATGGTTTACGACCGTTCGGTTGCGGTATCGTTTTACCAGCTCAGATGTATGAATCTTTAAACTCAATGTAAAAAATTGTAGTTGCGAAAATACCGTATTCCGCTTTATGAACACTTGTTCATTTCCTTTTAAAATGTGAAAGTATCTGGCAAACATTGTTTGATTAAGAACCGCTGCTGTTATATGTTTGCATGAAATTTTTTTGATACCGGCTTCTTGCACTCCGGTTAAAGATTGTTGCAGCGCAATCCATTCATAACCTGTACAGGTATTGAACAGAAAAAAGCAACAGCACCAAAGCAAACAGCAAATGAAAGTAACCGAACACATTGCACAGTCAAAAGATACATTGGTATCGTTTGAAATTCTGCCTCCTCTAAAAGGTAAAACCATTAATTCAATCTTCGATCATCTGGACCCGTTGATGGAGTTTAAACCATCGTGGATCAATGTAACCTATCACCGGGCAGAGCAGGTGTTTAAGAAAAAAGCGGATGGTACATTCGAAAAAGTAGAGATCAGAAAACGTCCGGGCACGGTTGGAATTTGTGCGGCCCTGCAAAACCATTACGATATTGATGCAGTCCCGCATTTGATCTGTGGCGGTTTCTCCAAACGTGAAACCGAAGATGCGTTAATCGATCTGAATTTCATTGGCGTGCAAAACGTATTAGTACTGCGTGGCGATGCGGCAAAGAACGAAGCTAATTTTGAACCGCACCCCGATGGGAACCGGCTGGCGATCGACCTGTTGCGACAAACCATCAATCTGAACCATGGTATTTATCTTGAAGAAGACATCCGTGATGGATTCCGTACCGATTTTTGTGCCGGTGTTGCCGGTTACCCCGAAAAGCATTTTGAAACACCCAACCTTGAAATTGAAATGCAGCGCCTAAAAGATAAAGTTGATGCGGGTGCAGAATATATAATGACACAGATGTTTTTCGACAACAGCAAGTTTTTTGCTTTTGTTAAGCAGTGTCGTGACAACGGTATTGATGTACCTATCATTCCCGGATTGAAACCATTAACGAGCAAAAAACAACTATCGGTTATTCCCCGCACGTTTCATGTTGATATTCCAACAGAATTAAGCAATGAGATCATGAAAGCAAAAACCGATGAGGATTGCAAACGTGTAGGAACGGAGTGGCTCATCCAGCAATCAAAAGAACTGAAAGCATTTGGTGTGCCGGTGTTACATTATTATACACTTGGCAGCCCCAAAGTAATTTATAACGTAGTGAAAGAAGTGATGTAGTTCTGATAAAAAATGATCCTGTTAAATCCCGCTTTTGCGGGATTTTTTATTGGGAAACGGGTATTATAAACTGTAACTTTAAGCCTTAAATTGTTTGTTATGAGTGTAGCAGAAATGAAAAAGAAAATTCACGAGCAGGTAGATCATCTTGAAGAAAGTAAATTAAAGTTGGTGAACGATTTTATTACGCAAATAAATAATGAACCAGATGTGAAAATTTCGGTAATGACACATGCACTTGAAATTATTAAAGAACGTGAAAAGGTACTTGCAAAACTGGCGCAGTAGATGATTACAAAAGAAGAAATTTTATTGATTCACAATCAAGTTGTGCAGTTACATGGTGGTGCAAATGGCGTTCGGGACATGAGCGGTTTGGAATCAGCAATTGCAAGACCATACCAGACTTTTGCAGGAAACTTTTTATATCCATCCTGTTTTGAAAAGGCCGCAGCCATTGGAGAAAGTATCATTATGAATCATCCCTTTGTTGACGGCAACAAACGAACAGGGTATGTTTTAATGGAGGTATTGCTGCGGCTGGAAGGTTTTCGAATTACTTCCTCAGATGAAGAGTTGTATCAATTTGTGATCGATATTTCAACGGGTGCTAAACGTTTGAGGAAATTGCAGAATGGCTGAAACAACATTCTGTTTCAATTTAATCAGCAGCAAAGCACTCACGTTTTACATTACTCCCTGCTTTTTCCAACCATCAACTTACAACCCAATATCTTTGGCAAAAAATTTTATGAGCAAGCTGATACAGGAATTTAACGACTACCGAGCCAAAATGAACGAAGTGATCTTAAGTAAGGATAACCTGGTGATCAAACGTCTTTGGAACCTCGATACCAATACCTATGCCGAAGGAGCACTTTCAACCCAAACAAAAGAAATGCTGGGCCTTGTAGCAAGTATGGTACTCCGCTGCGATGACTGCATCAAATATCATCTCGGCAAATGCCATGAGCAGGGAATCACAACCGAGCAGATGTATGAAATTTTCGCCGTGGCCAATATTGTTGGTGGCACTATCGTGATTCCGCATACAAGGAGAGCCGCCGAATATTGGGAAGAATTGATCGCATCAGCCTAATTAGTAATTAAAATCAGCCATTACAGTTGATTTTCCTCGTAAATTTGATCGAATACAATCTTATGAGCGACGTAACGACAGCCCCCGCCCTTTCAGCAAAGGATTTTGCAACCGACCAGGAAGTACGCTGGTGTCCCGGTTGTGGTGATTATTCCATTTTGGCACAGGTACAAAAAGTAATGCCAACACTGGGTATTCCCAAAGAAAATATTGTAATTGTTAGTGGTATTGGCTGCAGCAGCCGGTTTCCCTATTATATGAATACATATGGTATGCACTCGATCCATGGCCGTGCAACAGCTGTTGCCAGTGGGTTAAAAGCTGCAAGACCAGACTTAAGTGTATGGATCGTTACCGGCGATGGAGATGGGTTAAGCATTGGCGGTAACCATACCATTCATTTGCTGCGCAGAAATTTTGATGTAAATGTGCTGTTGTTTAATAACCAGATCTACGGTTTAACAAAGGGACAATATTCACCAACATCCGAAGCAAAGAAGGTAACCAAGAGTACACCGTTTGGAAGTATCGATCATCCGTTCAATCCATTGGCACTGGCTATGGGTGCTGACGCTACATTTATTGCACGCAGTATGGATCGTGATCCAAAGCATTTGCAGGATGCACTCATCCGCAGTCAAAAACATAAGGGCGCTTCATTCCTGGAGATCTATCAGAACTGTAACATCTTTAACGATGGCGCATTTGAAGTGTTTACTGAAAAAGCAAGTAAGCCGGAGGAAACATTATTTCTTACCCATGGCGAACCGCTGATATTTGGAGCTGCAAAAGATAAAGGAATTAAGCTCGATGGCTTTAAGCCGGTTGTTGTGAACCTGGGTGAAGGCCATAGCAAAGATGATTTATGGGTGCATGATGAAAATGATTTTTACAAAGCCCAGATATTGGTTCGCATGTTTGACGATCCCAGAAATGTGGGTCATCTGCCACGTCCGTTTGGTGTGTTTTATGAAACAGAAAGAGCCTGCTACGAAGACGTAATGGCGTTGCAGATTGAAGACGTGATTGCATCAAAAGGGAAAGGCAATCTCGACAAACTGCTTCGGGGGAATGAAGTGTGGGAAATCATGTAATCAAAAAATGATACGAACAAGAAGGAGGCAATGCCTCCTTTTTTTATTACCGTTTTCGGGTATTGACATTGGTAAGTTATTGGAGTAATTTTCTATGGAAATACTATCATCATGTGGGAAATACTACTACAATTGCTATCCAGCAGCTCCACACCATGGATTGTTGGCATTATCACTGCACTGATCACCGGCTGGTGGGCACTAAAAAAACTCCGCTACGAAAAAAGGCTGGAAAAATTCAAGGAAACAAATGCTTCGCTGTTTAAGGAACGAAAGCAGGAAGTGCTGGCGGCTATTGCCACACTCAGTATTTTCAAACGTGATCCAGAGTTTGAAAAAAATACAATTGATGTGTTGCTTAGTCGCTTGTACACAGAACTGGATTACGATGTAATCAATTCGATTTTAACCACACTTATTCAAGACAGTAACCGGGAAGAGTTGTTATACATTGCAAGGGGGTTGCAGGATATTAACCGTAATTTTTTTACGCAGGTATATCCGTTAAACATGCGCATGAACGATATTGACAATGCACTGAAAACCTTAGATGAAAGTAATCGTCATTTTGGGAACGATACCTACAGCAAAATGCTGGCGGATAAAAAAGTGGATGCCGAAGTATTTGTGCGCAATAAAGAACTTGTACAAAAAAAATATGAAGCAGAATTTCTCGACCTGTTTTCGTATCAAAAATACAAACTGCTATGGCATAAACAGGTGACGGCAGATGCCTACGCTGCCTTTATGCGAAAAGCATTTTTGGCGAAAGAACGGGGCAATCTGGTGATGGATCTGTTTCAAAATGATTTCAATTACGTGTTTATGTCGGAAGTAACTACCACTGTTACCAAAATAAAACGAAGTGCATTTGGCTCGGCAACATTTGCTGAAACTAATTTTTTCAATATTGCATTTGAACGAAATTCGTTTATAAATGCGCAGATCAAAGAATCATCGTTCAGAAACGGCTCTATATCTGAAACCGATTTCAGCAAAGTAAACTTTGAAGGAGTTGTATTTGAGAATATTGTATTTAAAAATGTTCAGTTCCATTCTACTGATTTTAAACGCACCCGGTTTATCAATTGCAGTGGCCTGGAGCAGCAAGATTTTACCGATGCAATTTATTACGATGATGAATGCCTTTTCCCCAATGGTATTATTGTTGAATACATAGACGATTATCGCTCACGCATTGCAGAAGCACAACAATTACAAGCAACAAAGTAGTGGACCGATTGAAAGGAAATGAAGGACCTTGTAACTGTTTCAACTGAAACAGTTACAATTCGTTTCTATTGCCTAACTTTCTCTTCCAAATGTTTGCCATATGACCAGAAGTAAAATTGCCGGCATCGGCATGTATGTTCCCTCCCATGTTGTAACCAATAATGATCTTACAAAATACATGGATACCAATGATGAATGGATCCAGGAACGCACCGGTATTAAAGAGCGGAGATATGCCCACCGCAACGAAGAAACAACCACTACCATGGGGGTGGAAGCTGCAAAAATCGCCATCGAACGTGCAGGTATTACTCCACAGGATATCGATTTCATTGTGTTTGCTACGCTTAGCCCTGACTATTATTTTCCCGGTTGCGGTGTGTTGCTGCAGCGTGCTATGAAAATGAAACAGGTGGGCGCATTAGATGTGCGCAATCAATGCAGTGGTTTTGTATATGCGGTTTCTGTTGCCGATCAGTTTATCAAAACTGGCATGTATAAAAACATACTTATTGTTGGTGCAGAAAAACATTCATTTGGATTAGACATGAGTACCAGAGGAAGAAATGTAAGTGTAATCTTTGGAGATGGCGCCGGAGCTGTTGTGCTGCAACCAACTACCGATGCAAACCGTGGCATACTCAGCACACATTTGCACAGTGATGGTACAGATGCTGAAATATTGGCTATGTACAATCCCGGTACGCATGCCAATCATTGGAAAGAAAACCTGGCAAGCTTCAATGAATCAGACATTGCAGATATGTTCATGAGTCATGAAATGATTGACAAAGCCGAACTCTTTCCCAATATGGATGGCCCTGCTGTATTTAAAACGGCTATAGTGAAATTTCCGGAAGTGATTATGGAAGCATTGAACACAAACGGTTACCAACCGGCCGATTTAAAAATGCTGATTCCGCACCAGGCAAATCTTCGTATCGCCCAGTTTGTTCAACAGAAGTTAAAACTCAGAGACGACCAGGTATATAATAATATTCAGAAATACGGAAACACAACTGCAGCATCGGTACCCATTGCCTTATGCGAAGCATGGGAAAATGGCCACATAAACGAAGGCGATCTTGTTTGTTTGGCAGCTTTTGGCAGCGGGTTTACCTGGGCCAGTGCATTACTAAAATGGTAATAATGAAGTGAAACGCAAATCAGGAACCGAAATATTCAGAAAGCGAATTCATTCGAACCGCATCAGAGTCATCTTTTGTTACAAGGAAATAGTTGTTTACTGAAAGTACAATGGTAAGGAGAATGAGGATGGCATAGTGTGTTCTTTTGCGCCCCAGTAACGGCATAAACCTGTCTGAATAATTCGTGGCTGCCAGATAAATAAACAACAACGATTGTACAATGAGCAGGAATTGCTGATCGTTGCTAAATGGACGAAACAATAACTGGCCAATAGAAATAACAGCAGCAACAGTAAGCAATATCGAAAGTGTAATTCTTATGTTGTGTTGTTTCATGTCCTGCAGAAAGTTTTGGCAAAAGTAAGACAACAGCGTTAAAGAATCAATCATTATTAAGAACAAATGAACAGCTGGGCTTTTTTGTTCAAGAATAAATTTGATACTTTCGGGAATGTGTAAACGAAAATCATCTCATCACCGTAAAATGAAAAAGATACTGCCACCGTTTCTGCTTTCTATACTACTCCTTGTAAGCATCCAAAGTATTGCTCAAAGCAATATCGATTCCATGCGTATGCAGTACAATCAAAAAACAATGCGCCTGGGCGCCCGCATAACGATGAACGGAATGATGTTAGAAAACACAACTGTAAAAAATCTGATGTTAGTATCGCCTGATGCAACGAACTATTACAAGCAATACCTGAAAAGCAAACGGGTTTCCACCATTCTTCCATTATTTGGTACGGCAGCAGTGATCGGAGGAATATTTGTAGCGCAGAAAAACCGCACACCCGGCTATATAATGGTGCTGAGCGGTAACAGTATTAATCTTGTTGGCTCTTTGTTCAGGCGTAAAGCATCCATTAAGCTGCAGGATGCCATCTGGCATTATAACAGAGATATTCTTTTCCCAAAACGCTAAGCTTTTTCGTATCATTCCGGTTTCAACAGTAGTTTTGCTTCGCTATGCAACGTCGCTTTATATTTTTACTGAACCCACGTGCCGGTGTGCAAAAAGGAAAACCTTTACAGCAACTCATTGGCGAACGCTGTACAAAAGCCGTTGTTGAATTTAGTATTGAACAGAGCCGGGCCGATGCAGATTATGCTTCACTTCGGGAAAAGATCAAGACCGATTCCGTAACCGATGTAGTTGTGGCAGGTGGTGATGGCACAATCAGTACAGTAATAGCGGCCATTCGTGATTTACCCGTTAACATTGGTATTATACCAAGGGGCTCAGGAAATGGATTAGCATTTGCGGCCGGTATTCCAAAAGATCCAAACAAAGCATTGGACATTATTTTGAAAGGAAGTGCACAGCGGGTAGATGCGTTTTATATCAATCAACATTTTTCCTGTATGCTCAGCGGTATTGGTTTTGATGCACAGGTAGCACATGATTTCGACCGGCAGAAGAAAAGAGGATTTTGGAAATACGCACAACTCACACTTAAGAACCTGGGAAGTATTAAAACCTATCCATTCAAATTAAAAGCAACCGATGTTGATCTAAATCTCGATGCGTACTTCATTAGCATTGCCAACAGCAACCAGTTTGGTAACCAGTTTACCATTGCACCCAAGGCAAGTTTGCAGGATGGCAAACTGGATATAGTAGCTGTTGAAAAAACAAACCTGTTCTTTGTGTTGCTGCGTGTACTGTGGCATATTCGTTTTGGAACATTCACTAGCAATTTCGGCAAACGGCAAGGCATCACCTACTTTCAAACAGATCATTTGATCATTGAGAATACGGAAGAAGCACCGTTTCATATTGATGGCGATGGAAAACCAACGGCTGTAAAATTTGAAGTACAGGTAATTCCGGCTGCTTATTCGTTACTGATGCCCTGAGCTAATTTCCCTGGTTGAAAAGCATCTTCCAAACGCATTAATGTTCGTACAGATTGTTCGTTGGAAGAATCCAATACAGCTTCCGCAATATCTTTTTTCTCTCTTGTGGTTAAATGAAAACTGAGTGCTGCTCCTTTCTTACTGTCTTTGGGTTGATACATAAACGAAAAGCGATGTAACGGAAATGAGTGCCGTGAATAGCTGATCATGGTCTCCTGCATATAGTCCTGCACTTTATAAAAATTGTTCTGCAATGTGGTAACAGGTTTATACAAAATATCACCAATACCAGGTTCTGTTAAATCATCGGTCCATTCGCCTTTTTTCCGGTCCCTGATCTGTATAAACACCACACCCGAAGTATTGGCTTTGATCCATTCTGCAAACACATGCAGAAACCGTAATGTAATTTCCTGCCCGTAATTATCACGAAGTCCTGCATCCATTACATCCACAATTGGTTTGGTAGGCAACCATACGTTCGGCAACACATACGGAAACGTTGCATTCATTCGAAGTGCTGTAAGAATACGGAGATTGTATGGGTCCAGATCTTTGAAGAAAGCAGTGTAGTCAATGGCATCCGGCTCGGCAGTAATTCCTTTGCTGCTGTCGTGTTGCGGCCGCATTAAAAAACTAACAGGCTGACTGCAGATCATGAGCTTTCGCCCATCCTGCGAAACAGTAGAACTGAAAATGCCCAATGGAATCTTCGCCGTAAATTCTTCTTCTTTGTAATCTTTCAATTGATCGCCCAGAATATTGCCTGTGTTGTAATTCAATTGTTGTTCAAATGCATAGCCCCTGTCTTTTACAAAACGGTAAGGGCCAACCGAAAATTTCTGCGCCGGAGTAATTAAATCTCTGGTTACATACGCAGAAAAAATTGGATTCAGCAGATCACGTGAAATAGCTGCAGCCAGTTCTTCTTTCGACAAATCAACCTTGTTTCCTCTTTGCTGCTTCCTGTACAACTCCCGGTAATAAGCCAGGCCCAACATGCCACCTGATGCACCGGAAAATAAAAATGTCTTCTTCATCAGCTGTCCG
The DNA here is from genome assembly GCA_023428755.1 of Bacteroidota bacterium. Taxonomy (GTDB): domain Bacteria; phylum Bacteroidota; class Bacteroidia; order Chitinophagales; family Chitinophagaceae; genus Lacibacter. The sequence goes on along the minus strand of JAEYWX010000012.1, from coordinate 253,339 downwards.
TTCATCGCACTATCAAGCCGGCAAAGCATATTTACGGTAAACGTTGCAGAACGATTTCCGCCACCACTCACATTCAGCACATACAGGAACGGTTTTTCTTCACGCTGTTTTTGTTTCCAGTTTTCCAGCACCCGGATCATTTGCAAACTATCTTTCTTCATTTTTTCTGCTGTGCAGAGTTGAAGCATTGCGTTCAATGAGTATACGGGGCGATTCTTCCGGTCTTCATAATTCAGTCCAAATGCTTTATTGCGAATATCAATGTACTCGTACCGGAACAGTGTATGAAAAATGAACATCAGCAAAATAAAAACAGTAACACTCCACGTATCTAGCCAATACACCAATGCACCGGCTGCTGCTATAAGGATTGAAAAGAATACAAAGATGCTGGCTGCTGCCGGTAATTGTAACGCAGGATGATCAAGGAAAAGACCATAGATCATCAGCGTAAGAAAAGCAAGGATGATGGCGAGTACGGCAGAGAAATGATGCCGTTTAAAAATTACATCAAGAAAGAGGTGGCTGTAATGTGCCACATTCCTTGTTTTCTTATACGTAAAGAAGTTAGTAAGAAAATAATTGACAGTAATCACCGGTTCATGTGCATCTTTTACAGGCATGGGTTTATATTTCTCCATGAACTGCTGCGGGTTGCTCAACACCGGTTGCATATTCCGCAGAATGGCCTTTTCGGATCCATAGAAATACAGCATTGAAAAGAGCAGAAAAATTACCAGCCCCGCAATAAATCCAAACATAATAAGGAGAATATCTGCATCGTTCATCAACTCTTTGTATTTATCAAACAAAACAACCTGGATAAAATAGTTGATCACAAACAGAACAGGAATACCGGCATTGTTGATGCAGTATTTTAAAAATGGTTTTGAAGTAGTAGCTAAGAATTTAAAATAATTACTAAACAGAATGAACGTGGTGATATTCCAGCTCATTAAGAAACCACCAAAGGCAGCACCAACAAATAAGGCGCTGAAAAAATTTACCTCACCTAAATATTCAGGCGAAAGAAAAAGGGAGTCTGCTCCGAAATTATTCATAAAGCCACCACTCACAGCACTGCCAAGCAGTATCCAGAATAAGAGCAACAGCTGATATTTCCTGAAATGCAGAAAAATCAATTGAACAGGAAATGAATACCATATGCCAAGCAGGTATTTCTTCATGGGACAGAAGTTACGTAAAAGAAAACAATTTACGTAAGAACGCTGCTTTGCAAGGAATGTTATGCTGCTTGTTTTCTGCGCACCAGGTACAGCACCCACACAAAGCTGAGCAATAAGAACATGCCCACCAGTTGATGCAATTGCGCCATCCACTCAAACAAGCCCCAACGGTTAGGAATAATTTGTGGTGATGTAAGTACCGACGCAATGCCAAGCACTACTTGAAGAACTACAAGAAATAATGGAAGAAAGCGTGTTACCTGGAATAAATCGCTGCCTTTTACTTTGGCAGCTTTGTAATACCACACAACAATGAGTGCAGTAAGCAGGTAAGCCAATCCACGATGTACAAAATGAATGGTGATCTTGTTCTCAATAAAGTTGATGAGCCACGGTGAGTCTTTGAACAAAGAAGCCGGAATCCATTCGGTATTAATCATCGGCCACGACGGTGCTGCTGTTGCTGCTTTATGCCCCGCCATCAATGCACCAAACATCAGTTGTACAACAAGTAAAATTAATAACCACATTGTAAAACTGTTGATGGAACGATTTTGTGTGATCTGTTCTTTTTTAACTCTCAACTGCAATGCAAACCAAAACGTGTAACAAAGCAACCCCATTGCTAAAATAAAATGAAGTGCCAATCTTGTTGGTTTTACATACACTGCATCGCCCACCAAACCACTTGCCACCATAATCCAACCAACAGCTCCCTGCAATGCACCTAACAAAAACAGAATAAGCAGGGGTTTGATCATCTCTTGCTTAAAATACCGGCGCACTAAAAAATAAATGAAGCCAACGGCAAACACCATTCCCATTACCCGTGCCCACAAACGGTGAAACCATTCCCAAAAGAAAATGAATTTAAAATCGCTGAGAGTGAAATCAGCATTGAGTAATTGGTACTGCGGTGTTCCCTTATACTTTGCAAATTCTTCCAGCCATTTTGTTTCGTTCAATGGCGGCAAGGTTCCTGTTACAACTTCCCACTCCGTGATGCTTAAGCCGCTACCTGTTAAACGGGTGATACCTCCCAGCAAGATCTGGATGATCAACATAAACACGCCAAACATTAACCAGTTGGCTACGGCTTTGCGGGATGTAGAGGTTTGCATCATATCGTTGGCAAAGGTAGGCGAGGAACAGTTCTCATTTTTATTGATGAACCAGAAAATCCTCAGCAACAGTTAATAGCTTATTGGCTTCAGTTGTACAGGCCTTCCACAAAATATAGCCGCCGGAAAGATTGGCAACTTTATTGAATCCGCTTTGCCGTAAAATGCGTTGCGCCAGGTAGCCACGCAAACCTGCTTCGCAATAGAGATAAAGGTTTTTATCCGTTGGAATTTCATGCAACCGGTTTCTTAATTCATCTAAAGGTATATTGATGGCTCCGGTAATATTACCTGCGTCAAATTCATCTTTCCTGCGCACATCGATCAACAGGTCATCTGGTTTCAGTTGTTCCAGTTGATTCCAGTAAAATACACGCAACCGATCCAGTAAAATATTTTCCGCTACAAATCCGGCCATGTTCACCGGATCTTTTGCTGATGAATACGGTGGCGCATACGCATGTTCAAACTCAATGAGATCGTAAATGGATTTACCTTGTTTGATGTACGATGCAAATACATCAAGCCGTTTATCAACACCATCATATCCTGCAATTTGTGCACTTAGTAACCGTCCGTCTTTCGGAGCAAATGCAAGTTGAATGGTCATTTGTTTTGCTCCGGGATAATAACCCGCATGCGATCCGTTATGTATGGTTGAAACGATATGCTCAATACCTGCTGCTGTTAAATGCTTGGACGCAGTGCCGGTTGTACCCACCGTCATGTCAAACACCTTTACAATGGCTGTGTTGATGGAACCTTTGTACGAACGCACATTTCCAAGCACTGCATTATCGGCACAAATCCGTCCTTGTTTATTGGCCGGACCTGCGAGGTATGTGATCATCGATTGATGTGTGATGGGATTTTCAAATTCAATGGCATCACCCACTGCATAAATATCCGGATCAGATGTTTGTAAAAATTCATTTACCCAAATACCTTTTGCTTGTCCGAGTTTCAGATTGGCCATTGTTGACAGTCTTGTATCGGGACGAACACCAATGGACAATAGTACCACATCGGCAATCAACACTTCGCCATTGTTCAATGCCACTTCAATTCGATCGCCCACTTTTGTAAAACCGGTAACGGCTGTGTTCAAACGAAGATGCACTCTTTTTGAACGGATATGTTGCTGCACAAATGCTGCAACAGGATAATCAACCGGCGCCATCACCTGGTTGATCATTTCAACAACGGTAACATCCAACCCAAGCTCATAAAAGTTTTCTGCCATTTCCAGTCCAATAAAACCGGCACCAATGATCACGGCACGTGTTACTTTTTTTTGCTGAACATAGGCTTTGATATAGTCAGTGTCTCTTACATTTCGCAAAGTGAAAATACCTTCGATTCCAATACCGGGTAAAGGCGGACGAACAGGTTCGGCTCCTGGTGAAAGAATGAGTTTATCGTAGGTTTCGTCATATACTTCGCCACTTAACTGTTTTACTGCTGTAATAGTTTTTGCAGATGGGTTGATAGCTGTTACTTCAGTTTGTACACGTACATCAATATTGAACCGTTGATTGAACGCTGCTGCTGTTTGTACAAAGAGTTTGTTCCGGTCTTTGATCACATCGCCGATATAATACGGTAGGCCACAGTTGGCAAACGAAATGTATTCCCCCTTTTCGAAGATGATGATCTCCGCCTGTTCATCTAATCGTCTGATTCTTGCTGCTGTACTTGCTCCGCCGGCAACGGCACCTACAATGATATACTTCATTCTTTATTTTTTTGGTTTTTGATTTGTCAAAAGTAGAAGAACTGAAAACCGGAACAGGTGATCTTAATCATAAAATAGCCTGTTATTCGAAAGGCTTCGGTATGTGCGAAAAGTCACACAGCGCAAGCGTTTCAGCGGTTTTTGTTGTGACAAAAATCACACAAGTAGTCGAAAAGAAACAGTTGCGCATTTTTTTCTTGATAAGGATCATTTTATATGAGTACAGAGGTCATTAAACAAGAGCTGATGCTGATCGACTTTTACTCCGTCTTAAATCAAACATAAAAACAAGTACAAATGAAAAATCTGATCATACTGGGCGCAGGCACCGCAGGTACAATGATGGCCAACCATCTGCATCATGAATTAAAACAACCCGACTGGCAAATTACAATTGTTGATGAGCGTGAAGAACATCATTACCAGCCCGGTTATCTTTTTCTGCCGTTTGATATCTACAGACCCGAAGACATTGTAAAAACTATTGAAGAATTTATTCCAAAAGATGGAACACTGCTGAAACGTAAAATTGAACGCATTGTTCCAACAGAAAATAACATTCAACTGAAAGATGGTACAGTTTTAAATTATGATCTTCTCATTATTGCTACAGGTGCAAAAATTGCACCCGACGAAACAGAAGGCATGGGTGGAGCAGAGTGGCAAAAATCTGTTTTTGATTTCTACACCTTTGAAGGTGCGTTGGCTTTGCGCAATAAATTAAGAGAGTGGGAAGGTGGTAAATTGGTTGTGCATATTACCGAAATGCCGATCAAATGCCCGGTTGCGCCATTGGAATTTGCATTTCTTGCTGATTCATTCTTTAAGCACAAACATATGCGTGATAAAGTAGAGATTACCTATGTTACTCCGTTAAGTGGTGCATTTACAAAACCAAAAGCAACAGAAGCGCTGGAGCATTTGTTGCATGAAAAAGGAATCAACATTGAAAGTGATTTCGCCATTGAGCATGTAGATAATGAAAGGAAAACCATTGTTGACTATGGCGGAAAAGAAATTCCGTTTGATATACTGGTTACAGTACCTACCAACAAGGGTGACGCATTGATCGAACGTTCCGGTATGGGCGACGATCTAAACTATGTGCCCACACATAAAGCAACACTGCAATCAAAAGATTATGCAAACGTATTTGTGATTGGTGATGCCAGCAATATTCCTGCATCGAAAGCAGGATCAGTTGCACACTTTGAAGCAGAAATTCTTACAGAAAATATTCTCCGCTATGTAAAAGGCGAACCATTAAAAGAAGAATTTGATGGACATGCCAACTGCTTTATTGAAACAGGTGGCGGTAAAGCGTTGCTCATCGATTTCAACTATACACATGAACCGGTTGAAGGAACATTTCCTTTTGCAGGAATTGGACCATTGCGGTTGTTGAAAGAAAGCCGCATGAACCACATGGGTAAACTCGCTTTTCGTTGGATCTACTGGAATGTATTACTGAAAGGCACACATATTCCGTTTGTGTCTGCCACTATGAGCGAAAGCGGAAAACAATATAATTAGATCATTCACTTATTAAATACATGTTATGGAAAAGACAATCGCCGGCAAAACAATTGCCGTAAACGAAGAAGGTTATTTAACTGATTTCAGTCAATGGGATGAGAATGTTGGAAAAGAATTAGCCAGCGAGGCAAACATTGATCTCACTCCCCGCCATTGGGAAGTATTGAAGTATTTACAAAAAGAACAACAGAACCAGGTTGCACTCAGCATCAGGCGTGTAGGTAAAAGTGGTGTGGTGGATATAAAAGAATTTTATTCACTGTTTCCAAATGCACCATTAAAAACCTCCACCAAAATTGCGGGTATCCCCAAGCCTGCCAGTTGTATTTAAATATTTAAAACGTGTCAATCATGAATGAAGAGAAAGGAAAAATAAAAAAGATGATGATCATCTTATCCAAAGCATCATTGGAAAACGTATACGCTGCTTTTGTACTAGCCAACGGAGCACGCATGGAAGGAATTGAATCAGAATTGTTCTTTACATTTTTTGGATTGGAAGCGATCAATAAAAAGAAAATGGATAGTCTGCATATTGCAACGGTGGGTAACCCTGCCATGCATATGCCTACTATGATCGGTGGATTGCCCGGTATGGAAGCACTGGCAACAACGATGATGAAGAAAGAAATGGAGAAAGTGGATATGCCGGAGATACCTGAGTTCCTCGATATTTTATATGCATCAGGAGTAAAAATGTGGGCCTGCAAACTGGCGTTTGATATGTTCCATTACAAAGAAGAAGACTTGTACGAAGGTGTTGATGATATTATTACCGTAGGAGATTTTTATAAACGCAGTGAAGGCGAAGGTGTTCACATGCTGTTTATTTGATGCATGCACTTCATCATTGTCTGCTGAAAATCATTTATCAGGGCTAAAGCCCGTAAGTGTCGTTACTTTCATAACCCGGGCCTTAAGGCCCGGGTTCATTGAAGCAGCTATCGTTGGGCTTTAGCCCTGATAAATCGGAAACAATTATTGTTGGTTTGTATAGGAAAGACACAGCTCAATATGCAGCAGCTTCCGTGCAGGTATGGCTACGCCATAATAATTTAAAGGTGCAACACATCCTTATGTTGGCCATAATGCCGGCCGCTGCCGTAAGAGCTGCAACAACTGTAAATGCAACTGGTATGCTGAAGAGTTGTGCAATGAGCCCGGCACCTAATGCACCAGCTACATAGCCAAGATCTCTCCAGAAACGAAAAATACTCAATCCTTTTGAGCGCTGTGCAGGTGAAAGATTTTCAGCAATTACTGTAAGAAAATTTGGATAAACGATTCCTGTTCCCAATCCTATGAGTACCATTGCGCCAATCACAAAAATTTTTGCAGTGCCAAGAACAAGAAGAAGAATACCGGCTGCCTGCAATAACATACCAACAGTGAGCAGTTGTTTTTTACAATAATTATCGCCGAGTTTTCCTGCAAATAATTGACTGATGCCCCACACTGCGGGATAGACAGCTGCCATACTTCCTGCTTCCAGAATACTGTAACCGTTCGATAATAACCAGATGGGCAACAATCCCCACAGCACACCGTCGTTCAGGTTGTTCACAAACCCGTTGATGTTGACACTGCCCATATTGAAATGACGAAAGCTTACTTCTTTCCAAAGTGATTTGAAAGTTCGTTGATCGGTTGATTGCTGCTCATGTGTTACAAAAGCCGTAGTATCTTTCACTAACAGCCACGATAGTAAAAAGCCGATCACAAGAAAAAAGATACCCGGTACAAAAGGATAAAATCCTGCACCATATGTATGTGCAATGTTGGTTGCAAGATAGCCTGCCAAACCAACTGCCACATAGCCTGCAAACTCATTAATGCCCATTGCCAGTCCACGGTTCTTTGATCCTACCAGATCAACTTTCATTACAACAGTTGATGACCAGGCCAATCCCTGGTTGATGCCGAGGAAAATATTGGCAACAATTACCATCCACCAGTCTTGAGCGTACAATAAAAGAAAAGGAACAGGTATGGCCGCAACCCAACCCAGTAATAAAATTTGTTTGCGGTTGTAATGCTGGTGTAAATAACCCGTGAGTAAATTAAAGATCGCTTTCGTTGTGCCGAATGCTGCAATAAATGAAACCAATGCAACCGTTGAATCCATTTGAAAACGTGCAGCTGCATAATCGGGCATTACGGTTCGTTCCAAACCAACCATGGCACCCACAAATGCATTTACGAGCACCAGCAGGATAAATTGATTTCTGTTTTCGTGTAAGCCTTGTTGCATGTTTCGTCCTTCTTTTCAAACAGATCAATCAGCGGCTTTTATATAACTCCATCCTTCTTCCTGTTTCTTCACCAATTCCAAAATGGCAACTGGAACAATGGTTCCTTCAGGTATCACTCTGTCGGTTTTGATATTTCTGTTCTTGAGTGCATTGTTGCAAACAGCCATTACCACACCTTTTTTATGAAAGCCAGTGATCTGTTCTTTAAAATAACCGGTGTCTTTCAGTAAACCATAAACAGCGGGGCCATGAAATACAATTTCAATTTTTGTATCGGGTGCAGCAGCCAATACATTACCGATCTGTTTAAATAAGATACGTTGCTTGGCTGTATCACCTGAAGCCATTTCCCATACAATTTTTGATTGTGCCTTTAAAAATGATGAACTGATAACCAAAGCTGATACGAATAAGAATTTTAATCCTTGCATAAGAGTTGTTTTATCAGATAAAGGTATAATCATATCCTTCCAGTTGCGATAATAATGTTGAAGGTGCATCGGTTGCCGTTGCCCGGCCTTCAATTTTTGGCGCAACCATCGGATGTGCGGCCAGGTATTCACGCATAATGCCGTGTAATGTAAAACCCGGTTTGCGTGGGTTCTTTACTTTCTCCAAACGGCACAAGGTATCATCAGGATCACCATCACGTTCGCAGGCGAGCATTGTGTATTGTTTGTTTTTATCAAGCGGCTGCCCGTTAACTGTTATCCAGTTTACCCGTTTACCAAGATCATTGTTCATTGTAAAATTCATTTCCATTCCTTTGAAACGAACCACCCAGCCGCCAAAACGCTTGGCCGGATCTTTTGCAAAAACATTGTGCAGTTCTTTTTCCATCCAATCAAGCATTTGTGCACCGCTCACTTCGCCCATCTTTACCTCACTTTCAACCGGCAACATGCTCCATAAAAAATCATTGGTGATGTCTGCATATCCTTTTTTAGCATCAGCAACCAGTGGCGGACAAAAACGAAAACCATTGCTCACCACCACATCTACATTTGCATCTTTAAACTTCCACATCAATGCATCAGTGATCAGATTGTCCATAGGGTTCTCAATTACATAATAGCGAACCAATGTTGTTTTGGTTTTGCCAATTACTTTACTGAGTTCTTTTTTATGTGGAGCACTTACTTCTTCAACCAGTTTTTCCATTGCTGTATCCGGTTTGTATTTTTCCGGATCTACATCCAGTAACTGGTAATTCTCATCTTTTATCTGCCCGTTTTCAATCACAATATCAAGTTTCGCTACAAACGAACCGAAAGCGCCGGGCTCTGTAACCTTTACATACTTTCCCTGAATAGGAACACGTACACGTTCATGTGTATCGGCACCGAGTATATAGTCAACACCTTGTAATTCGGGTTGGTTAGCAAGATCAACCTGTTGTGCCAAACCCATATGCGTAACTAAGAATACCATTGCACAGTTCTCATACGTTTTCAGAATTTTGATATACTTCGCCACATTTGTTTCCGGTTTTGTAAACGTAATACCTCTGCTGTATGCCGGTGATTGACGTTTGGGCGTAAGCGGATCATTATAGCCAATAAAACCAATTTTTACACCCCCTAACATTTTGGTCCAGTAGGGAGGGAAAATGAGCTCGTTTTTAAATTCATCATTTGTGTCGTGAAACATGTTGGCACAAATCTTTGCACTGTTATATCCGCCCAGATCTTTCCACATCACTTCTTTCCCATATACAACTTCCCAGTTGCCGGGCAGAATAAGATCGTAACCAATATTATTTATGAGTGGTACAATTCCCTTTCCTTCAGTTAATGCTGCCACGCCACCTCCCTGGAAACAATCGCCGCCATCAATAATAATTGTGTTGGCCGGATTTTGTGCTTTAAGTGTATGCAGCATTGTTTTTAACACCGCAAAACCACCACGTTTTTTATAAACAGGCTTTCCGTTCTCAAAAAAGAATTCATCGTGCGTATTGAGCTGTGCATGAATATCGGAAGTATGTAAAAGCGTAAATACTTTTGCTTTACCATCTTTCACGGCTTTATTTCCAAACAATTCTTTTTCATGATAACCATCGCCACTTACAGCATTTACCAGCGAAGGCGGCAATACCGCACCGGCTGCAATTGCAGAAGCTGATTTAAAAAAATCTCTACGGGAGTTTTGAGCAACGGGTGTGCTTTGTGAATCATCTGAACAACTGCTGCATGAACAATTGTTCAGGTGAGTAATGTTTTTTTCTGGCATTGCAATCGTTTACTTTGATTTTTGAGAAACGGATTTTTTTTGCTGCTCCCTGTAATCTTTAATAGGACCATAGGGGCCGTATTTATGTTGCTGTTCGGTAAATGAATCAGCATAAGGTCCAAACGGATGATCAATTGGTTTCTTTGAAATATCGGGCCAGTCTCCACGCAGATCTTTTGAGGGACGTGGTTGCGAATTCACATATGCGGCCACATCCCATGCTTCTTCATCACTGAGTTGCGGTGCATGATAATCAGCTCCCTGCGGCATATTATTTTTTACATAACCTGCAAAGCGTGACAAGCGAAATAACCCGGCACCGCTGTTGTAACTGTTCTTTCCCCACAAGGGAGGGTAGGCATATGCATTCCCTTCCATGTTCAGTAATCCTTCACCATTTACACCATGACAGGTTTGGCATTTCTGCACATACACAGTTTTTCCCAATTGCGGATCGGCTGCACGGTTGAGGTAAGGCAGTTCCACAATGCCTGATCCTTTTGGTTTGTCGCCTTTCTTTAAGTCTTCGCCCAGCCATTTGATGTATGCATAGATGGCCTGCATTTCTTTTGAATTTGTATCAAGTGCAGTACCATTTAAACTACGCTCCATACAATCGTTCACCCGTTTGTAAATCGTTTCAGTGCCGCCGGAACGATCTCTGAATTTTGGATACGTGGTATAAACTGCGCCATAGTTATTACCCCAGGGTTTTGTACCGGCATCTAAATGACAGTTCTGGCAATTCATACCATTGGTGATTTGCAGTACTGATCCTTTGGGGCCAAGATATTTGGAAGTATTAGCGATCAGTTCATGACCATACCAGATGAGCTTACCATCTTCTCTTGAGTAATACGGAATTTGGTTTGCCGGAGCTCCTATCCAAACAGTTTGCTGAATGGTTGAATCGGAAGCAACAGCTCCTTTTGTTCCTGCATCATTACAACTAAACTGCGTAGCTGTAATTAATAACAAAAGGATAATGAAAACAAGTATGGTTTTCTGTGTGTTCAATTTCTATTCTGTAAAATTAATGAGGCAATTGTTCTCTGAATTTACCATACACCCATGTGCCTGCAATTGCACTTAACAATGTTACCGCAATAACAGTGGCACCACTTCCAATTTGTGCAAATAACGGTCCCGGACATGCGCCTGTAACGGCCCAACCCAAACCAAAAAGCAACCCACCATAAATTTGACCTTTGTTGAATTTTTTATTTACAAACTCAATTGGTTCTCCATAAATGGTTTTGATCTTGAATTTTTTGATAAGCCATACACTGATGATACCCACCACTACTGCCGAACCAATGATGCCGTACATGTGAAAACTTTGGAGACGAAACATTTCCTGGATTCGGAACCACGAAACTACTTCTGCCTTTACGAAGAGAATGCCGAAGAGCAATCCTACAAATGCATATTTGAAATTATGCCACCACGGATGCTGCAACTCTGATTCGTTGAAGCAGGTAGCATCGAGCGAACGCATTTCGAAATCAGTATTCTCTGTAAGAAACTCATGGTGCTTTTGTTCTACCACCAATTCCTCTTCAGCTGTATTTTTATTTTGTTCCATGAATCGTTAGAGTTTAAGAATGAACGGAAGAATAAGATTTGCCATAATAAAACCACCCACCATAAAACTGATGGTTGCGATCAATGATGGCCACTGCAAATTTGAAAGCCCCATGATGGCATGGCCACTTGTGCAACCACCGGCATAACGTGTTCCAAATCCAACGAGGAAACCACCCGCTACCATCATAATGAATCCACGCAGTGTAAAGAGGCTGCTCCAGCTAAACACTTCCGTTGGCACAAGTGAATCGTAATTGGTAATTCCATAAGTGGCCAGTTCGGCACTCAGGTTTGGATTCACAATCATTGGCTCGGGATTTTGCAATAACAGAAAGGCGATAATTCCGCCCAGTAAAATGCCTCCCACAAAAAACAAGTTCCATACTTCTTTCTTCCAGTCATAATTAAAGAAGGGGATTTTTGCAGGTAAACAGGCCGCACAGATATGCCGTAGCGAAGAAGAGATACCAAAAGTTTTATTACCGATAATAAGTAATGTGGGCACGGTTAACCCAATGAGCGGACCGGCTACATACCAGGGCCACGGTTGTTTAATAAATTCGATGAAATTCATGAATCGTTTGGTTTAAGTGATCAATGCAATATAAAACTCTTCACTGCTCTCTTGTGTGATAAAACGTACAGAGCCGCTTTCAGCGAGAGTACAGATGAATGAAACGGATAAGATCAATTGTTGTTCGAAATTTCGCCGGGCTCTTTTGTTTCTTTTGGTTTAAACATGCTGTTAGCAATTGCACCCATTACTCCAAAATAGATCATACTCCGTACAGGGCTGGACGTAATTAAACAGGTTCCATTGCAACCATAGAATTTCCAGTAAAAGAAACCGCCAACAGCTCCCAGCACTAATCCCGGTAATACCCAGATCGTTTTTTTAAAGAGATTCTTCATGTTTGCTTTCTTGTTTTAGTTGTTTGCTTTGCGGAACAGCACAGGCACCACCCATACAACCGATGTTCATAACAGCCTGTATCACCAACACGGCACCAATTACCCAGAGGAAAGGCGTGGGCGAATTAAATCCCTGCACAATAGCTGCAGTACCGATGCCCACACGCAAGAGCCGCATGCCATTCCATTGTTTTAGCCACGATAAGATCATGATGCTATTTTATTTTGTAAGCTGATCCATGACCCGCCGTTATAAGCTTCAACACCTGCCTGCTTCAGCATGGATGTAGCTGAACCACTGCGCATACCGCTGGCACAACAGGTAATAACCGGCTTTCCTTTTTTCTTAATGTCGTTGATCTTTGAACGGATACTGTCAACCGGAATATTGATGGCACCTTTGATATGGCCACCATTGAATTCACCGGCAGTACGCACATCAATAATAACTGCACCCTGCTGTTGCAATGTTTTAAAATCTGTACCGGGTCCAAATAATTTTTTAATGAAGTTGATCATATTAATTGAGATTTTTCAAGGTTAATAAATCGTACAAGCCACCGGCATTGTGTACGTTTTCAAGCCCGAGTTGTTGCAGCAGAAAGTAAGCATTCATACTTCTTGCACCGGAGCGGCAATACAATACCACCGGGCCGTTAAATGTTTTTAATTCTTCTGCATTGCTTGTTATTTCAGGCAACGGAATATTGGTAGCGCCGGGAAAATGCCCATCGGCAAATTCTTCCCTTGAACGAACATCCACAAACTTTGTTTGCGGGTTTTGAACGATTTCTTTCAGATTCATATCAAATATTTTTTTGTTTAGTGTTGAATTGTTCCTTTCCAGACAGTGATGCCGCCTTCCATATTCCAGATATGACGAAAGCCCTGTTGCTCCATCATCGTTGCTGCTTTGGTACTGCGTCGTCCACTTTTGCAATAAACCAGGTAAGTCTTTCCTTTTTTCAACTTACTGATCTGCTGCACAAACGCAACTGAATCCATCACATCAATGTGTACTGCGTTGGGCAAATGGCCTTCGTTGAATTCCTGTGTGGTACGCACATCCAGCACCACTACTTTTTTCTTATTGAATTTCTTTTCAGCAAATGCAGGCGATACTGTTTTTGTTTGCGCCATTGCAGAAAGAACAGCAAAGAATCCAACTGCGAGGAAAAAGATTCTGGTCTTCATAGAATTATTTGAAATGAAAGGAGGTTGCAATACAACCTCCTTTCGTCAGTTTAAATATGAGTGATTATAAAAGTGTTGTTGGACAAACGTAATCGGTTAAGTTAAACTTGCCGCTTTCTTTGATCGCTTTAAAACCACCACGTACATCAATGAGATTATCGTAACCACGTGCACGGAGAATAGAAGCGAAGATCATGGAGCGGTAACCGCCTGCACAATGCACATAATAGGTTTTGTTTTTATCAACCTTCAACATGCTGTCGTTAATAAAATCCAACGGTGCATTTTCTACATTCAGCAAATGCTCACTCTTAAACTCACTCTCCTTACGTACATCAAGAATATTTGCATTGTTATCTTTTGTTACAATTTCAGCTAACTCATCTGCTGATATACGTTTGATCTGATCAATTTCTTTTCCTGCTTCTTTCCATGCATTGAAGCCTCCTTTCAGGTAACCCAATGAATAATCGTAACCCACACGTGCCAAACGGGTAACCACTTCTTCTTCACGTCCTTCATCCGTTACCAACAGGATTTCCTGTTTAACATCTGCGATCATGCTGCCCACCCAAGGAGCAAAACTTCCATCGATACCAATGTTGATAGAGTTTGGTACAAAGCCTTTTGCAAACACTTCTGCATCTCTTGTATCAAGGATCAACGCACCTGTTTCGTTGGCTGCTGTTTCAAATGCTTCAGGACTCAGGGCTTGTGTACCACGCTTCAATACTTCTTCAATGCTGTCATACCCATGAATGTTCATCATTACATTCAACGGAAAATATTGCGGCGGTGCTACCAAGCCTGTGGTAACTTCTTTAATGAATTCTTCTTTGGTCATGTTGGCACGCAACGCATAGTTGGTCGCTTTTTGATGACCCAATGTATCAGAAGTTTCTTTGCTCATGTTCTTGCCACATGCACTGCCGGCACCATGTGCAGGATATACAATGATCTCATCAGCCAATGGCATAATTTTGTTACGCAGAGAATCAAATAAATGTCCGGCCAGTTTATCCTGTGTAAGATCGGCTACAACTTTTTGTGCAAGATCAGGGCGGCCTACATCACCAATAAACAGTGTATCGCCGGTGAAAATGGCAATGTCTTTTCCCTGCTCATCTTTCAGCAAATAACAGGTACTTTCCATTGTATGACCTGGAGTGTGCAATACTTTGAATGTAAGCTTGCCTACTTTCAACTCTTCCCCATCTTTGGCCGAATGAAATTCAAAATCGGGTTGTGCATTTGGGCCATACACGATTTTAGCACCTGATTCTTTTGCAAGATCAAGGTGGCCACTCACAAAATCAGCATGGAAATGTGTTTCAAATACATACTTGATTTTTGCATTGTTGCGCTTTGCTTTTTCAAGGTAAGGCTTTACTTCACGCAGTGGATCGATCACTACTGCCTCGCCATCACTTTCAATGTAATAAGCGCCTTGTGCTAAGCAACCGGTATAGATCTGTTCAATTTTCATTTGTATGTTTTTATTTTTTGTTTTTTAATTGATGGATGTAAAGTTGAGGTTTCAGAAGGGGGATAACTATGACTTTTGTCACATAGCCTCACCCTCGTTCCCTCTCCTCCAGAGAGGGAGGCCAAACAGTTGAATAAATTTGTTCAGATTGCTGACACTTTAACATTGTTTCAAGAATTAGCTTTCGTTTGAATATTATTGAATAAACAATTCTTTCACAATTATGTAGATACCCATCACCAGCACAAACCATCCAAATCCCTTCTTTAGTTTATCACCGGAAATTTTTTTGCTCAATGCGTTACCGATAAAAATACCTGCAATGGCTAATGTGGTTACAATGAGCAACAGTTTCCAGTCGATTACCTGATGACCGATGTCACCCAAAAAGCCGATCAATGATTTGGCAGCGATAATCAGAAGCGAAGTGCCAACGGCTTGTTTCATAGGCAACTTGCTGAGCAGTACCAATGCAGGGATAATCAAAAATCCACCACCTGCACCAACCAATCCAGTTAAAATGCCTACGACTGTTCCTTCCACAAGTATCAATGGATAATTAAATTTCTGTTCGCCTCCATTTCCGTTTTCCTCTTCCTTCGTTCCTTTGATCATGGAGTACGATGCAAATACCATCAACACTGCAAACAGCAGCATCATTAAAATGGGTTTGGTAACTGTAAATGTTCCTATTGTAAAAACTTCTTCAGAAATGGCAGGTACAATAAATTTTCGTGTGGCGTAAACCGCAGCAATAGCGGGTGCACCAAAGATCAGTGCAGTTTTAAGATTTACCAGACCGAGTTTGTATTTTGGGAACGTACCAACCAACGATGTAGCACCTACAATAAATAATGAATACGCAGTTGCCAATACCGGATTTACACCAAACAGATATACCAACACCGGTACTGTTAAAATGGAGCCGCCGCCACCAATAAGGCCAAGCGAAATGCCAATTACAATCGAAGCGAGATAGCCGATAATTTCCATGCTGCAAATGTGGTTCCTATTTCAGCAGCAGAAGGTGATACAAATCACACAGGGAAACAATTATAAATTTTTCAACTCAATAGCATTGCGTTGTAATCCAACCAACCCTTTTTGCTCCATTTTTTTGAGCAGCCTTGATATTACTTCTCTCGATGTATTCAGCTCCTGTGCAATTTCCTGGTGACTGATATTTAGTAACATAGTTTGTTGTGCTTCTTTTGCACGTTTGAGATAAAATTCCAACCGTTCGTCCATACTGCGGAAAGCAACATTGTCCAATGTAAGCAGCAACTCATCAAAACGGGTGCGGTAGGTTTCAATTACAAACTGGTACCAGCTTTTGAATTTACTCATCCATTCGCTCATGGTATCAACCGGCACCATCATTACCTCTGTTTCGGTAACCGTTTTTGCCATGATGGGGCTTGCCTCATGCCTGGCAGCGCAAACCAATGATAACGCACAGGCTTCACCGGGCTTCAGATAATACATGAGAAATTCATTCCCCTCATCATCTTCCCGATAGATCTTGATAAGTCCACCCAGCACCAACATGGTACTGCGGATGTACTGACCTTTCCGCATCAGAATTTCATTGGCAGGGAAGGTTTTAAATTCACCTTGCTCTTCAATTTCTGTTACCAGGTTATCTTCAAATAATGGATAACTTTTGCGGAGAAGATCGTCTTGTACCTGTTGCGTAGCCATATGCAAATGTTGAAATTTTATTTGGATTGAAGAAACAATAGCTTGTTAACTTACTTTTGAACACATGTCGTTACTTTCTTTTTATCAGGATGAATTGCTGGAAGCTGGCTGCGATGAAGCAGGGCGTGGCTGCTATGCCGGACCTGTGTTTGCAGCAGCAGTGATCTTGCCAAAAGAATTTCATCATCCGCTGCTAAACGACAGCAAACAAGTGAAAGAAGAGAGCAGGAATGAATTGCGGCTGATTATTGAAGAACAGGCAACGGCTTTTGCTGTAGCGAAAGTGGATGTGGATGAGATTGACCAGATCAATATTCTGAAAGCATCGTTCAAAGCCATGCACCTGGCATTGGATCAGCTAAAACAAAAACCACAACTACTGCTGATCGATGGCAACCGATTTATCAAGTACAAACGCATCCCACACAAAACATTTGTAAAAGGTGATGGACGATTTGCTTCCATTGCTGCGGCCAGTATTTTAGCCAAAACATACCGTGATGAATACATGTTGAACCTGCACCAACAGTTTCCGCAATACAACTGGAAAAAGAACAAAGGCTATGGAACCGAAGAACACCGGAAAGCAATTGAAGTGCATGGCTTGTGTGAGCACCATCGCAAGTCATTTAATATTGATCCGTTGAAGATGCAGGAGTTGTTTTAAGATTTTGTTTCACATCCGCAATTTATCAATTCAATATGCTAGCAATTCTTAAAACCCCTTCTGTCAACTTCTTACATCCAGCACATCCCGCAAACCATTACCCAATAAATTAAATGCAAGGACCAGCAACATAATTGCAATGCCCGGTGCAATGGCAAGCATGGGATTGTTGGTGATGATGAAGTTGTAGTTTTCTTTGATCATAAGTCCCCAGCTGGGTTGTGGTGCCTGCACACCTACACCAAGGAAACTAAGACCGGCTTCAATAACAATGGCGCTGGCAAAATTGCTGGCAGCAATTACAATTACCGGTCCCATAATATTGGGGAGTATATGTTTGAAGATGGTGCGGCTGTGCGAAAAACCCATGGCTTTAGTTGCTTCAATATAATTCAGTTCACGAATGCTGAGGATTTGTCCACGCACCAAACGGGCAACGTTCACCCACAGTGTTAAACCAACGGCAATAAACACCTGCCAGAAACCTTTGCCCAATGCAAGTGTAATTGCAAACACCAACAGCAAGGTGGGAATACTCCACACCACATTGATGAGCCAGAGAATGGCTTCGTCTATCCAGCCACGAAAGTAACCGGCTACGGCACCAAGAAAAATTCCAACAGTCAGTGAAATAACTACTGCAATAAGTCCTACACTTAAACTAACACGTACACCAACAATCAAACGACTTAAAATATCCCGGCCGAATTTATCTGTACCAAGCCAAAAGGTTTGTGTTTCTACAGCTTCTTGCGAATTACGGCCATGGAGCGGAAATTGTATTTTTTCTATTATACCTTCATCCACATATTTATCAAGCTCAATACTGTCGTTGAACATTTTGTAAGCAGTAATGGGGATGTACTGATACACATCTTCTTTTCCTGAAAAATAATTTCCGGAAGCAGTACTGTTATCCCGTTGAAGTTTGAAAAACTGTTGTTTGTAACCGGGTTTCTTTGCTGCAATTTCTACAATAATCCGATTGGCATCAGGTGTGGCATCGGGCGCAAGTACGTACGCAAACAAAGCAGTAGCAATAGACAGCACAATCACGATCAATCCAAATACAGCGCCTTTGTTGCGGCGCAGCTTTTTCCAGAAAACTTTTGTGAATGAATATTCATGACCCGGCATGGATTAAAAGTAAAGCAAAAAATGTTGTGTTGCTTTTATAGCTAGCAGTTATCACAACTCTTCAATTGAAATGGAACTGACGTATAACGGTTTGGGATCCTGGTCCATGCGTGGACCACTGAACATAAAAGCACTGATATTGATCACGACATGTCCGCTTTCTTCTGAGGTGAACAGAAAAACAATTTCTTCAGTACCACCGGTTACATAGTCGCTTTGTTTGATTTCATAATAAAAGCTGTTCACTGGAGTAAACCCAATAAACACTTTTCCACGTTCATTTGCATTTGGCCCATAAGGATCAATTTTTATGTTCATCCGCATGCGGTATTCTTTCCCTGCCACTGCATTTTCAAAATGAACAGCCCCCGGAAACATGGAATAATTATTACTACCCGGATACTTTAACGGCATTATCGTAAAATAATATTCTCCGCCGGCCCAGCCATAATAGGAGAAACGCATATTGGCTAAAACCGGGCGTCTGGGATTGATATTCCAGGTGCGTACTTTTTTACGGTCCAGGTCCTCTTTTGCAATTTCAATCAGCCGGGCATTGAGTGTATTGATTTTACTGATGTCAAGTTGATTCATCAGCTCTGCATCGGCATTACTGATGCGTGGAAGCTTGTACACTTTTTTACCAATACCTGGTGCAATCGTTTTATTGTTTCCAATTCCGGTGTTGATCTTTTCTTTTAACTGTGCCGTTATGGTAAGTGATCCGCACAAGATCATGATAAATAGAAAAAACAGTTGTTTCATTTCCAGTGATTGCGTTGTTTGAAATTTGCTACAGGAATACTTGTTATTTAATATTCACCCGCTGCGTGGTTTCGCCACATACAAACAGTTGCCCTTCGCTCATGTACACATTTTTTATTTTCATGAAGCCCAGCTGACTGGTAACTGGCTGAAACGCAGCAGCGATCTGTTTCTTAATAACAGCATCATTGAGATGTTTTTTCATTTGTGTTTCAATTGCTTTTTTGATGGCTACTTCCAAAAAGTTTACAGCAGGCATAATAATATCAATAGGCCCGTCAACATCAAACTTACCTTCCAGCTCTACCTCCTGTACCTGGAAGCTGATGCTGTTTTGAAACGCAACCGGTTTCAGTTTGATGCGTGCAACACGTGCCCCTTTCCAGTTGATGTCGGGAGCCCTTCTGTCTTCAAATGCTTTGGCACAACCGGGACATTCGCCTTTGATCTCGTTACCGTTACCTTCAAATTCAATGTAGAGATAGAAATTGTTTTTCTCTGCTTTCAGAAAATGCTTGAACGAGTTGATGTCTTTAACGGAGTACACCCAGTTGTTGCCCGGCTTGTTGATCTTATACTCCGCAATGCGAAACGCAGATCGTTTGTTGCCGATCTTCAGAAATCCCTCTTTCTCATCTAATTTCAAATCAAGTGTTTTGAATGCGCCGTTCAGCAAGGTGGTTTCTACATTACCGCCACTAATCTGTTTACAGTCGGTAATTGCTTTGCTGTTGGCAGCAGATGCACCAGGTTTGGTAACTGCTTTACTGTTTTCCTGTGCTGTGGCCATCGAAAGCCACAGCATTGTAACAAAAATTGTGAAGGTTGTTTTCATACTTATATTTTTATTATTAATCACCACTCCGTTTGTATTTCTCTTTTACAAACTCATAGAACATATAGCCGTACCGATCGTACCAGTCGGGTGTGCCAAACTCTTCTTCGCAGGCAGATAGTTCCATCATACTTTGCTGCAGCCTTGCCAGCAGCTCTGTATATTTTGAGTCGTATGCATCTTTTAACCTCTTAACCGATCCTTCGATCTTTGCACGCTCGGCCTGCCATACCATGCCAGATACTCCATGCACACCTGAAGCGTTATCGCCAAAGGAAATGGCCTTATCTGAAAAATCTTTGGTGCACTTGTAAATGATGCGAAGCTGCTCTAAGTTGTACCGCACATTATTGAATTCTGTACGGGCTTCTATAAAACAACGGGCACAATCAGCTGCACCTCCACTTACTGTACCCATGGCTCCTTCTTCTTCAGCTGTACAGAATGATGGAATTGATGGCATACCGGGAGGTGACGGCATGCTCAAACATTCGCCCAGTCCCATATATTGCTCAGCAAGATCTTTGGTGCTCATCATTGCTTCTTTGAGCTTCTTAATTTTCTCGGCCAGCTTTTCTGCTTTTTCTCCCTGCACTGCATCCCACACACCTTCGTAATCAATCTCAATTCCTCTGCGTTGTGCAGTTGCGGGTTCGTACGAAATCAAATGCAGCAATACGGTGGCAAGTAAAAGACCTGCAGCTTTCTTTTTTCGAAGTAAAAAAGCCACCACGCCAATTAATACAACTACTGCAGCGCCCAATATCCACAGCAATGGATTGCTTTTTTGTTCTTCTTTATCGGTTGCTTTCGTTTTTGCAGGAGTTGTTGTTTTGGCCGCATCTTTTAATGGTACAAAAGGCGAAGCCAATGCATGTTTAATATCCGGACTTGCATATACAATGAGCTGATAGTTGCCTCCTTCTTCATCTGCAAATACACGAATGCCGAAATCGCCGTATGTTCTTAGTTTGATGTTGGCAATTTCATCGGCCGCATCGTTGGTAGAAGCCCGTGTACTTACATCCTTCCAGTTGTTTTTCACCACTTCCATTTTTATATTCTTTCCGTCATCACCTACTAAAAAAATATCAATAGGCTGAAACATGGAAGCGCCTTTTACATAATAATAATCACCTTCGGCAGTAAGCGTTCCTTTTGCTGCAGTGGCTTTGGAGCCTTTCCAGTCTTTCTGTTCTTTCAGCTGCAGCTTAACCGGTTTTATTTTCTTATCCAGGTTGAAAGGTTGTGCAATAACCAGCGTTGAACAAAAGAATGGAAGAATGAATAGAATTAATTTTTTCATTGCAGTAATTGTTTAAGTTGATTGGCCCATGCAATGGCCAGCTCCGCAATTTTATCTTCATCGAAAAGAATACCGTTGCCGGCAGGATCGCCGGTTTTCATTTTGCTGGTAATGCTGCAGCCATATGGACCTACACGAAAGACAGCCGTAATGATATCGCTGGTTTTTTCTGTTTGTCTGTACAGCGTTCCTGCATCACCGGCATCGATCTTTCCTCTCGTATTGGGCATGTATTCAAATGCCTTTACTTTCCGTTCAAGTAGTGCCAGGTCGGTGTGTTTTTCTGCAATGATTGTAAGCTCCGCTTTGGTTGTTCTATTTTCAAACATCTGCATACAAACACTGTCTGTTTGAATAGGAAAATTGGCTTTCACCGCATCACTTTTCAACTCATTTTTCAAACCGGCAGGAAAAATGAATTCGCATTTTTCGGATGGCATGTCTTCGTTTGAATCATTATTGGTTGTTGTTTCCTGCATGGCACTGGTTGTTTCGCTGGTTTCTTTTTCTGTTGAGCTATTATTTGCGTTGCTACTGCCACAGGACTGAACAGCTGTTAACAAAATGGTGAGCAGGAAAAAGGGGATCATTTTTTTCATATGTTCATTTTATTGTTTCGGTTTGATTTCTACACGACGGTTCAATGCACGTCCGGTTTCTGTTGAATTATCGGCAACAGGTTCTGTTTCACCATAGCCTTTTGCTGTAAGATGATTGACGGCTGCTTTGTTTTGTTTGAGCCAGTTGATAACTGCTTCTGCACGTTGCTGCGACAGTTGAAGATTGTATGCATCATCGCCCTGCGCATCGGTATGCCCGCCTATTTCCAATGCAGTGCCGGGATTGGCGTTGATAAATGCAAACAGTTGCTTCAATGTTTTTTCTGATTCTGGTTTGAGTGTGGCTTTGTCAGTATCAAAATAAATTCCATACAATTCGATCTTTCCTTTTTGTTCTAACTGCTGCTGCAAAGTGTTGTTGGTTTCAGGCTCCAGTTTTACAATCACCGTACTTGTCTTTTCTTTGATTACATCAGTACTCACTGTGCCTTGTTTGTAACCGGCTTTGTTTCCCTGCACTATCACCACACCACAAGGCACATTGCTGATGCTGAAACTTCCATCGCTGCCACTTTCGGCTTCACCTGCACCGGATATTTTCAGCAAAGCTCCTTCAATGGGTTTCTTTGTTTTGGCATCAATCACTTTTCCTTCAATGGATGATACCGGAATATTTTTGGGATTAATGAGCAGCTGTACAAAGTCAATGGCAAATCCATCGCCTGCATTCGTGGTTGGACCATCAATCAATAATTCCAGCTTACCTGTTTGCAACAAAGGAAAATAATCGGGCAGTATTTGAAACGAAATGAGTTTGCCAATGGGGCCTCCCTGTTTGAGATCATTCAAAATACCAGTCATGGCAGTGATCTCTTTTCCATTGAGCCAAATGCTGAACTTGGATTGATAAGTGGGC
Organism: Bacteroidota bacterium; assembly: GCA_023428755.1. Lineage (GTDB taxonomy): Bacteria > Bacteroidota > Bacteroidia > Chitinophagales > Chitinophagaceae > Lacibacter. The sequence goes on along the minus strand of JAEYWX010000012.1, from coordinate 230,210 downwards.
GATTGAAAATCATCTACAAATAATTGCAACAATGCGTGCTGAATGGTTTTCCCTTTCAGATCGTATTGCAACATTAATTTTTGCGGCTGGTTGTATGGCCGCATGGTTGATTTTGTATAACCATCGGCCTTGTTCTTCATCGAGAATGTTTCTTTGCTGTATTGATAACCGGAAATGACCATGATGCGGTCGGTACCTGCAGGATCATCGGGCTCCGGATAAAACGGGTACTTGTGCTTGGGTGTGCTTTCACCGCTGAACGGATCGAAACCTGACGGCCATCCGTAACCGAAATTATCCGCATCACCGTATCGGTATTGCAGATCCGCTGTTTCTGTATCGTAGCTGATCGACTGTGGTTGTTGCCATGCAGCAGGAATATTTACAGCAGGTACACGAAAGCCCACTTTTTTTCGCTGTGCAATCATTTTCTCCCGTTGCAGCACATACAGTTCGTTGGCATTGGCAACAGGCTGTTTAAACATTCGTTCAATGCCGGCCGCACCTTTTTGCTCAAACATTTTTATGGATTGAAAATACAATTCGCCTTCTTCTGCAATTGACATGTATTGTCTGTCTTCATCCGAAAGCGGAAGGTCAGCAACGGCCTTATCGGGTACAGCATCAGCAACAGTGGTTGGAGTGGGTACCTGCTCTGTATTCTCCGCTTTTTTATTGGACGAATCGTTTGCACAACCCAACAGCAAACAGATTCCTATGATCAAAACAAAACGCATGTGCTTATAATTTACCGGCCACGTTCGTTGCCAGTTTTTTCAGTTTTTCCATTTCGTAACAAGGGCACGGTGTTTTGGCACTGCGGCTTTCGTTTGTTTTCAGTTCAACCAGAAATCCGCTTTTACGAAACACCAACTGGTGATTTTCCCGTTTTGTGAGCGGATCTTTAAATACAAGTGTGAAAGCTTCATCACCGATATTGCTAACTGTTTCCAATCCGTTCGAAGCATTGTCTTTTTTCATTCGATTAATACCCGATGCAGCAGCAGTTGCATCTTTCAGCACTGTTACAATAAATACCAGTTCATCGCCCCAAGCATTTTTTCCTACACCGTAAAGACGGTTACAGTTAGCGCCTTTGCGTTCAATAGAACTGATACGTTCCACAATGCCTGTTTTACCGCACAGCTCTTCCACCATTGCAGTGGTAAGAATGGTTCCGCAATCAATCGCCGCCAGTGTTTCTTTGGTGGAAGTATTGCTTACAGGCATTGTACTGGTTGTTTCCGCTGGCGCCACTTGTTTTTCTTCCGGCGGAGTTTGTTCAGATGATTTATTGTTATTGGCGCAGGTGATAGTTAAGGCAGTAATAACCGAAAGCATCAGTAATTGCCTTGTAAAATTGGTAAGCATGTAAAGCTGTTTGATGATGACTGAATTGATGCAGTAAAATTCAAGCAAAGCCCTGAGCAGGAAAACACATGATTATGCAGGTAACGATACGTGGTATCAGATTAGTTTTTTTCGGAGAGCCAGCGCTACTGCTTCGGTAGCGCTGTTTACATGCAGCTTGGCATAAATATTACGGATATGAAAGCGAACCGTATCTACGCTGATCTGCAGTTGATCGGCAATCATTTTGTAACTGTTGCCATTCACCAGTTGTTTGAGTACTTCTTTTTCTTTCTCGGTTAAATTGTTTTCAGTGCCGGTGCTTTTATCAGCTTTCCCTGGACCAAACAGTTGTAATACTTTTCGTGCAACAGAAGCCGTCATGGGAGAACCGCCATTTAATGTATCACGAATGGCTTTTACAATTTCATGCGGTGCTGTGCTTTTAAGTAAATAGCCATCGGCACCGGCACAAATAGCATCAAATACACGGCTGTTATCTTCAAACACCGTTAAGATCAGCACCTGTACATCGGGCAACGCAGCTTTGATTTGAATGGTTGCTTCAATCCCGTTGATGCTCGGCATATCAATATCCATCAGTACCAATACAGCACCTGCTGTTGCTACACGTTCAGCCGCCTGCAAACCATCGCCATAACTGCCGGCAATGCAGATACCGGGAAATTCTTCGAAATACAATTCAAGACTTTTACGGTAAGCCTCATTGTTTTCGAAAATCACAATTGATATTTGCTCCTGTTCATTCACTACTGCAATGTTACGTTTTGCCTGTATGATGTTATAGCTACCTGCACAATTATGCAGGTAACTCATGCCAATGGTAACGAAGCTATAATACGGCATCCATTACCCGGTGCTGTTTCAACAATCAATGTTCCCTTCAATTCTTCCATGCGGTGTTTCATATTCAGCAATCCGTTGCGGCGGGTGAGCTGCTGTTCATCAAACCCAATTCCATTATCGTGTAAAATGATTTGTAATGTATCACGTGTAAGGATGGAAGAAAAAGAAACAGTGGTTGCCTGCGAATATTTGACACAATTGTTCAACGCCTCTTTACATACCAGGTAGAGGTTCCGGCGTTGCAGCATGTTGAGAGAAACAGTTGCATCGTCTGTATCACTTTTAATTATGAATGCGATGTTCCTGCTTTCCAATAATGGGATAGCCCAAGCTTTAAAGCGTTGTACAAAATCCTGCAGGGAATCATTCTCCGGTTGAATGGCCCAAACAATATCCGACATGTTCTGGATGCTGTCGGTTGCTTTTTCTTTGATTTCTGTAACAATGGTTTTTTCTTTTTCCTGCTGCAGCCTGTTTTCCAACACACTGCTGTACACAGCAATACTGCTGAGCGTAGAGCCAACATCATCATGCAGATCACGGGACAGTTGCCAGCGGATCCGTTCAATTTGTTTGCGTGACAGATACTCCCTTCGCAGAATAATGAAAACGGGAACAAGAATTACGAGCAATAGCAATCCGACAAACCACCATTGTTGCCAGAAAGGTGAGCGTATTTCAAAACGATACACTAAACTTTTCGGTTGCCAGTTACCGTTGGGATGACGGTACTGTACTTCCAGTAAATAATTTCCTGGCTTGAGATTGGCAAAAATGGCATTGTTGCTGTTGCCTGCAGCGATCCAATCATCTTTTTTTCCATTGAGGCGATAGCGGTATTGCATACTCGCTGCATGGATATAATCCAACGCAGCAAACTCAACACTGAGATTGTTGTTTTTCCAGGAAAGTGAAACAGGCTGTTGTTCGCTTTGCAGCGGTAACGATTGTTCACCTGCACGAACCGATGTAAATACAAACGGCTTTGCAGTTGGTTTTTCAAACGAGAGATAAGGAATATGCTCCACCCGGTCGTTATACAACAGGTAAAATCCCAAATGACCATCATGGCGTGCAGAGATAAAACGATTATAGCGTTTATCTAATTGCGGAATCGCATATACGTCCAGTTTATTCGGATCGCTGATGTAGTTGAACCCATTAGGTGTTTCAATCCAGATCCTGTTTTCTTCATCTGTAAAAATATTGGAGATATTGTTGGAGAGTAGTCCTTCTTTTGTGCTGATGCTTTTTACCAACTTCCCTTTTTTATCAATGATCTTCATGCCCTCGTATTGCGTACCAATCAGGTAATGGCGATTGGTGCTGCTGATCTTAAACACCGTCCCACGCAGATCAAGCGAAGCAATTTGTTTTGCAGTAAGTGCACCTTTTGTTTGCAGCAGGTAAATAGTTGCACCTGTATCGATCAGTAAGCAGCTGTTGCCGTTTGCTTTCCAGTCGGTAAGAATGCTGTGCTGCTGATTTAGTTGTACTGAATCAATCAACTGTCCATCCAATGCGTATCGTTTAATCGCATACTTTCCTGCAAAGAGTAAGTGTTGATCGAGTGCAATACTTTTTACATTGTAGTGCTGCAACACACCTGCTTCAATAAAGCGGTGAAATTGCTTCTTGCGTTCATCATAATAGATCACTGCATCGCTGAACCAGGGTGTGAAGTACAACCGCTGTTGTGCTGAGGTAAGAAAAGTTTGAAAATTTTTCCAGTTGCCGGTAACCGCAGTTTGTGGGATGGGCTGCAGTTGATTGATTTCTTTGTTCCAAAAATAAATACCTTTCCCTTTATTGTTAACATAGGCTTCGCCTGATGCAGCCACCACTACGGTGGTGTTATCATCCTGCATCGAAAAATTTTCCTGATCGGTTGAAATGGTTTTGCTGAAACTGTTTGACCTCGGTGTGGTGATGAAAATACCCTCTGCACAGCTGATCCATACATTTCCATCACGGTCGCAGAACAGTGAATACAAGCTTTCAGCTCTTGTTCTTTTTTCACCCCATTGCAGATAGCTGTAATCGTTCAGTAATTGCATGGAACTGTTGTACACAAACAAATGACCTCCCAACGTTGCCATCCAGATATGCCCCTGCTGATCTTGTGTAAACGCAATGGGTATGCTGTAGAAATCATCGCTGCCTGTTTTTGGCTGCGGCAGCAAAACACTGTCGATTGTATTTTTCCGGATATCGTATTTGTAAAGAAACCGCTGATCAGCACCCTGCAATTGCCAGGTGCTGTACCAGATCTGTTCGTCTTTATCTTTCAACACCGCTGAAATATTATACTGATGTTGCAGCAGTTTGATACGCTTCGGATTTTTTTCGCTGTAAAACCAATTCTGTTTTTCATCCATCATTATAAATCCTTTACCGGTAGCGATCCAGAGCCGGCCTTGTTTATCGTGCAGGATGCTTCGTTGATTTGTACGTTCCTTATCATTGATAATTTGTTCATCAGCAGGTACAGTATACAATGTATCATTGATGATTTGCTGCAAGCCCTTGATACTTGAAACGTACAGTTTGTTTTTGTTGGTGCAGATGATGGTATGCGTACGAAGTTGTTCCCGGTTGTTTACAAATTGCCTGTAGTTGTAAACGTTGCCGCTTGCCTGCTGAATCCTTACAGGACCTTCATGCTCTGTTACCGACCAGATGTTTCCTGCTTTATCTTCTGCAATTCCAAAATTCATGATGCCGGACGGAAGCGATTGAACGGGTTGCTGCGGATTATATGTATATGTGTAGAAGCGGTTGCCGTTGAAGCGCTGCAAACCATTGGCTGTATTGAGCCAGATGATGCCCCGCTGATCCTGAAACATATATTTTACGTGATGATCGGCCAAGCCACTCTGCAGATCAAGATGCCGTACCACAGGTAATACATGATCCTGCGTATACGATTTGGCAACTTGAAAAAATATAGTAAGAAACAGAATGCTGTTTTTCATACAGGCCTATAACAATTTGGTTCAGCGGTTGTATGAAGATAATACTGTTTACCTGAATGCTGTTTGCTGCTGCCTGCTTATTTCACCTGCCTGCCCTTCCACTCATAACTGCCAAACTTTCCCAGCCATCCGGCAATAACGGTGTACACAATATGAAAAGGCTGTGCCAACGGAAACCACAGCAACAGTTTCGTTTTTTGATAAAAGCGGGCAACCGGAAACAGAAAAATTAATTCAGCAATTGTCTTCACTACCAGTGATAAAAGCAAAAGTTGAATATTATTACTGATGAAGAAACAACTTACTGCCAGCACCAGCAGCCACAGATTCAACAGATACACCAGTAACAAAACGGCAATGATGCGTTGATCATCGTACTTATCAGCCTTGCTGGCCCAACGTATCCGCTGGCGAAAGAATGCTGCAACCGTTTCAACCGGTTCGGTCAATACAATACTATCTGCTGCTTTGCAATAATGCACTTCGTTAGGATATTGTTTGTACAGTTTATGCATCAGCAGCATATCGTCGCCACTGGCAATATGATCCACGCCTGTAAAACCATCAACTTTATAAAACGCTTCTTTGCTGTAACACAAATTAGCGCCATTGCACATGCTGTGAAAACCTGCGCCGACTGAAGCAGCAGTAATTCCTTGCAGACTTAAAAAATCCAACGATTGAAAAATCTTTATTGCTGAGTTCTCTTCTTTCATGGCAACCGGCGCAGCAATAAAAACGGTTGGTTGCTGTTGAATGATGAAAGCAAAATTGCGTAACCAGTTGGCGGGTACAATACAATCTGCATCGGTGGTAACAATGTACCCGCCAGTTGCTTTTGCAATACCAACTTCAATTGCTTTCTTTTTATAGGAGTTGATCTTTTCGTTGAGTATATCTTTTAACTCAATTACATGCACGCCGGGGAATTGCTTTGCTGTTGGAACAGTTCCATCATCGCTGAAATCATCTACCACAATTACTTCAAACAAATGTGCCGGATAATTCAGTTGTTGAATTGATTGGAGACAGGCCTTGATGTTTGTTTCTTCATTTCTAGCGGGAATTACAATACTGAAGCTTGTAGTTGGCTGAAATGATGTGGGCACTTGAAGTGGAGTCTGCTTGCTCCACCAATAACGGTAGAGCAACAGCAATACAGTGTAAGGAACAAGTAACAGAAGTGAAAGCAACAGCCACAGCATGACTGCAAAATAATCATTCAGCAGCCAGTAAAGAAATAATCAGCGCTGCATGTTTTTCCCGCAGCAATTGATGGCCCGATGAAACAACATGAACGTGTATGAGATCAGCCGCTCCCTGTTGCAAGCGGTATCCATATTTTGCAAGAATAATACGGTCGTATTCACCAAATACAAGGTGAACTGGAATTTGGTATTGCTGAATTGTTGCTTTGATCTTATTCAGTTCTGGTCGAAATTTGCGCATAGTTGTCCAGATGCGATACAGATCATCTCTTACCTTTTGATCATCGATATAATGATGCACATATTTTGCCACACTGCTGTTGATCCATTTGCGACGGTTCATCCAATCGGTCATAGAACCAAACCATTTCGGGTTATTCATCGTTACACGAAATAGTTTATTTCCAAGGTATGTTTGTGTGGCCAGCCAGTACCAGCCGTTCATTTGTAATCCATCGGGAGCAAGCAGCACCGCCTTTTCTATTTTATGTGGAATGTTTTGCAGCAAGCTCAATCCAATTCGTCCACCCATGCTGTAACATAACAAATGCAGCTTTTGATGTTCATAATCTGGGATCAAATTGGTTAACAAGTCGATGAGATCGTTTACCGGAAAAGTGAGATGCTTGTTCCAGTCGGTTTTTCCATGCCAGGGCAGATCAATTGCATACATTGTAAAATCATCAGCCAAATATTTTTCAAGAAATGAAAATGTAGCTGCTTCTTCACCAAATCCATGTAAGCAAAGCACAATCTTTTTTCCTTTTCCTCCTTTGAGGTAAGAAATGGTTGCATCCTGCCACGAAATGAAATGTTGCTCCATGCGTTGTGTAAGCTAAAATAAAATTAAATCTGTCCACATTCAGGTAAATCACGATTGCTGAAATTAGATTTGCAACCGTTTATGACCCGTCGTAAAAAGAAATCACTTCGTTATCTTCCCATCATTATCATTGTTGTTGTGTTTGCAGCAGGTGCCTTCCTGTATGGACGTAACTGGTGGCTGGAACGACAGGCTGGTATGATCCGTTACCGTGAGTTTGGGATTCCCATACCAACAAAGTACAGTTTACATGGTATTGATGTAAGCCGTTACCAGCAGGTGATCAATTGGGATACCGTTAAAGCGATGAATGTAGAAGCTGTTAACATCGGGTTTGCATTTATCAAAGCAACAGAAGGAACCGGCAGCACCGATTCATACTTTAAACGTAATTGGCGGAAGGCGAAAGAAGCAGGTATAACAAGAGGTGCCTATCATTTTTTTATCGCATCCAAAGATGGCACACAACAGGCACGTCATTTTATTTCGAATGTAAAACTTGCTGCAGGTGATCTGCCTCCGGTATTGGATGTGGAACAACGCAATGGTGTAAGCAAAGAACTGTTACAGCAACGGGTAAAGGCGTTTTTGTATGCGGCTGAACTTGCGTATGGTGTGAAGCCGATCATTTATACCAATGCTGATTTTTACAAGCAATATCTCAAAGGAGAATTTGATGAGTATCCGCTGTGGGTGGCGCATTATTTGCGACCGCTTGCTCCACGTATTGAACGCCACTGGCATTTCTGGCAGCACAGCGAAAGTGGTCGTGTAAATGGTATTGCAGGAAAAGTAGATTTCAATGTATTTAATGGCGACAGTACTGAATTTGAAAAACTGCTGTTGAAATAATTACTTTTGCAGCACCGGCAGTGTAAACAGCATATTGGAAATTCTTTACAGACCGTAAATAAAAATGAAACAGATGAAAAAAATCTTATTGTTAGCAGTTGTAGTTTTTTCGTTCAATTGTTTGATGGCGCAGAACAGAACGACAAACAGTCCGGACTATAAAACAGCCATTGGTGTAAAACTATGGGCGGGCGGAGGTGTATCGCTCAAAACATTTATCAATGAACGTAATGCACTCGAATTTATCGGATACTTTGATCGTTTCGGCACACGTATTACCGGTTTGTATGAAATCCATGGCAACCTCAGTTCAGAAGGTTCGTTGAAATGGTATGCGGGGCCGGGTGCACACGTTGGTTTGTACCGTGGTATTACCGCTGTAGGTATTGATGGTGTGATAGGGATCGATTATAAGTTCAATAATCTTCCGTTGAACCTTGCCCTCGACTGGCAGCCGAGTGTTGAACTGGGCAGCGGTACACGGAATGGATTCAATGGTAACTGGGGTGGGTTTGCGATTCGCTTTACGTTGTAAGAAAACAAAATCACTGAAATGCTGTTGTAGTAGTTTGCAACAGCATTTTTTATGTTCGTAACTTTCCTCAAAATTGATTTGCTATGAGTGGTATGGAACCGGAAGCCCAGGAATTTTTAAAACGGATCGTTCAAACGGTTTCGGTGGGTATGTTGTTCCTGTTACTGCACATGACCTTTGGATTGTATCTCAACTGGGCTTTTTTTGAAAACACACCACGCATTGGCAATATCATTTACTATATTGTTTTTCTTGCTTCGCTTGCAGGGTTGATTTATTTCTATTACAAGTTGTGGAAAGGGAAGTTGTAAAAAAAAACCAGAGGTTTTGTGTACTCCGCATTATCCATTCTTTAACTGCTGTGATCAGCAACAATTACCCATTCTCCGTTTATTTTCCGGAACAATAAGCTGTAATGTCCGCCAATATCTCCTTCTTTGGGTCTTGCAAGTTGCCATTGTCCGATTACAAAATAGGCATCTGCAGAAATACGTTTCAACTGAATGAATGGAAAGCTGAGTGTACCCATTGCATCCTTGCTGGGATAGCCTTTCTTATAGTTTTCCAGTGTATTGCTGTAGCCATACGTAATACCGCCTTTTCCGATGAACATTAATGAATCGTTGTTCCAATAGCCTATCATAAACTGTTCCAGATCGCCATTGTTCCAGTGTTTGGTTTGTGCATCAAGAATACTGCGGATCTGTTGCTCATCGGTTTTTTGCGCAAAGCTTGCCAATGAAAACAGCAGAATCGGGAGAAGGAGTAATTGTTTCATAACTTGAATGTAACTAAAATTGAAGCCCCGAATACACGAATTTTCACGGATCAAGCTAAGGCAAAAACAAGAGCTTGCAGGACGGGTTGAAAGTAAGCCTCCATTGCATGAGTACCATGCTAGCTGCTGTATTTTCTTAAGTTAATAACAATAGTCCTGTAGTTCACCTGTTTGTTTTTTAAATAATCTTGAGTAAAATAGCGAAGTGTCAATATGCTGTCTGAAACAAATGGAGTGTCAAAAACATACTCAGGAAACATAAAGTTGTTGTTATTCATACCTTTTTCGATGTCGCCCTTTGGAATTGACAATTTATATTCTTTTCTCGTGTCCAGATTGTAAATTGTTAGCGTATTAAGGTCTGGCTTTGAAGTTCGTCTGTAATTACTCTTCGTAACTGAAACAATTAACGGTAACCTTCTGTCTTCACTTACAAACACAGCACGTCCTAAATATTTAATAAGACTGCCCGATCTTTTATCATACAGATAATAGTCATCAGGATCACAGCAACCGGATATCACTTTATTTGTAACAAGAAAAGTCGTTTTGAATTCTGTGAAGGAAACGTGTCCCAGTCGGGTTGTCAACGAAACCAGGTCGTCTCTTAACGAAAAAATGATTTTCCTCTGTCCCTGAAAATTTTCAAAGGTTAACCACGAAGAGTCACAGTTGAAGCTCCAGTAAAGCTTTGACATATTGTCCAGGTATGTGGGCTTACAAAAAATATATTCTTTAAGCATTGTGTCTTTGTCACAGTAACAATCTTGTGCACAAACGACACAGGAAAAAAATAACCCCAATACTAAAAATAACGATCTCATACTATAACAGCTAACGCCTGTGCTTTGTATCGTTGATCGAAAAAACTTAACCGTTGCCCCAGTTTTGTTTTTTCATATAGGCAATGCTTTTTTTAATGCATTCTTCTTCAGGCATTGTGTATGCTTCCTGCTCCACAAAAGCATATTTTAAACCGGCGTGTTTTTTATGTTTAAAAATGCTGGCAAAATCAATAGTGCCATCGCCCACCTGTGTGCTTTCTTTTTTTCCTTCTTTGTTCGTGGTAAGATCTTTTACATGCCACATGGTAAAACGACCGGGATATTTATTGAACCAATCCACTGCATTTTCATTCATGAAACTCGACCAGTAAATATCCAGTTCAAAATCAACCATGGAAGGATCGGTGCCATCCAGTAATGTTTGCAGGAATGTTTTGCCGTTATCCATTTTCTTAAATTCAAAATCATGGTTGTGGTAAGCCAGCTTCATCCCTGCTGCTTTCGTAAGTTCAGCTGCTTTGTTGACCAGTTCCACCAATTTGGGAAGTGTATCGTTGCCACGCTGATTGGCATCTAACCAGGGAATTGTTGCATATTCATTACCCATGATATTGGCTGCTTCCAACACTTTCTTCCAGAAATCCAGATTACCACTTTGTAAAACCCCGCCAAAATTGTAATGACCGCTGGGCGATGTTAATTTCAAACCGTCAAACATAGCTTTGAATTCTTTGGGCGATTTTCCAAAGAAGGTAGTACCATCAAAACCGTATAATTCAATTTGCGAATAGCCTGCCTTTGCAACATACTCCAATGTGCCGGTAAGATTTTTTGCTACATCGTTACGCACGGTGTATAACTGAAGTCCATACTTTTTTGTATCGGCAGTTACTTTCCCTGCGCAGGAAATCAATGGAAGTCCTGCCAATGAAATACCGGCTGTTGCAGCAGCGGAGGTTTTTAAAAATGATCTGCGGTTGTACGCCATGTTGTATAGTTTTTAATTCTCTCTTTTAAATTTTCTTTTTTACCAGATGAGGCTGTTGAATGTTATTCAGCCCATGCCTTGTCACCTTTGGCATAAGGAAATGCACCATCATATTTACCAGGTACAGGTACATGACGCAATGTTTCCGTCATCCCGGTTTTAGAAGTGAAGAAGCCGAGCAATGTTAACTGCTTAATCATGGTGTAATAATGATTGGGCGAACCTTCAAATTCTGTTTGCTGGCTCCATGGCAATGCTTCGTTCCTTTTCTTATGTTCTTCACGCAACGGTTTATCCGCTTCGTTTTTCTTTTCATTGAATTCTTTCGCTTCTTTTTCGAGGCTCACCAAAAACTCTTTGCGCTGTTCAGGTGTACATTCCACAAATGATTTGCTGTGCATTTTTTTGCAGGCATCATCCACTTCCGCAACACCACTCATAAATGCATCCTGCTGACGCTGGGTGTAGCAATCTGTTACCATTACCTTCATAAACTCACCAATTTGTGCAGCTTTTGCACCGGGTGTTGTGGTAGCAGGAATAATGGTTTCACCAATTTCATCTAACAATGAAATGGTACCGGGTGTAAATTCTGCTGCTGATTTCGCACCGGTTTTACAGCCGGTTAAAAACAGTTCGCCGCCAATAACAACACTACCGGTAAGTAAGGCTATTTTTTTTAAAAGTTCTCTGCGATCCATAATCGTTGATTTATAAGTTACTTAAAGATTTCCTTTTTTCAATTCGCTCACTGCAAACGCTGCAGCTCTTGCTGTTAATGCCATATACGTTAGCGATGGGTTTACACAAGATGAACTCGTCATACATGCACCATCGGTTACAAATACATTCATTGCATCCCACACCTGGTTGTTGCCGTTGAGAACAGATGTTTTTGGATCACGACCCATACGTGCCGTCCCCATTTCATGAATACCGTGGCCCATTGCATGACCGGAATCGTAGGTGTTGATATTTTTTGCGCCCACCGCTTCCAGCATCTGTACCATTTCTTCTTTTATGTCTTTGCGCATGTTCAATTCATTCTCTTTCATTTCCGCATCCATCGAAAGAACAGGCAGGCCCCATTTATCTTTTACTTCTTTGTCTAACGAAATTTTATTTTCATGATAGGGAAGTACTTCACCAAAACCGGTCGCTCCAATTCTCCATCCACCAGGTTCACTCAAGGCTTCTTTTAATTCGGCACCAATGTTCATCTCTGCTACCGTTCGGCTCCAGCCTTGTCGGCTGGCGCTGCCCTGATAGCCATAACCTCGCAGGAAATTCCGTTGCTTGTTATCGCCGGGAATATTGGCAAAACGACTGATATAAAAACCAGCAGGTCTTCTTCCATATTCCGTTATGTTTTCATATCCTTCAATTTCACCACTTGCACCGAGGTTGTAATGATGGTCCATTACGTTATGCCCCAACTCACCACTGCTGCTGCCCAAACCGCCCGGCCAGAGATCCGTTGCTGAATTCATTAACAACCATGTTGAGTTTAACGCCGATGCACAAACGAACACAATTTTTGCTTTGTACTCGTATGTTTTGTTGTCCATTGTATCGAGCACTTCTACACCGGTTGCTTTTTTTGTGTCTTTGTTGTACAGAATTTTTGTGACGTACGAGAGTGGACGCACTGTAAGATTATTCGTTCTCATCGCAGCCGGTAACGTAGAAGACTGTGTACTGAAATAACCTCCAAACGGACAACCTTCCCAGCAACGGTTCCGGAACTGGCAGCCCGGCCGTTGATCGTGCGGCACCGTAATGTTTGCAACACGGCTGTTGATCAAGTGCCGCTCACCTTTGTACAACTGCTTGAGTTTTGCAGCCACATCTTTCTCAACCATATTCAATGGAACAGGCGGAAGAAACTGTCCATCGGGTAAATAAGGCAAGCCTTCCATTGATCCGCTGATGCCTGCAAATTTTTCCACATGATCGTACCAGGGAGCAATGTCTTTGTAACGGATGGGCCAGTCAACTCCAAACCCATCTTTTGCGTTAGCTTCAAAATCCAGATCACTCCAGCGATAACTGTGCCTGCCCCACAAAACAGAGCGGCCACCCATGCGGTAACTGCGCCACCATGTAAATGGTTTTATTTCTGTATAGGGCGAATCTTTTTCATTGGCCCATGCATCCATCACCCGTTCATTGGCGGCCCAACCTCTATGTACAACCGGATAGTCTTCCTGCTGCTGCTGTGTTGTTTTACCTCTGTGCTCAAATTCCCACGGCATCTTCGTGGCAGTTTTATAATCAACAATATGCTTATGCTCGGCACCACGTTCCAGCATGAGCACCTTCAGTCCTTTTTCACAAAGTTCTTTGGCTGCCCAGCCTCCACTGATTCCGGAACCGATCACAATTGCATCGTATGTATTTTCTGCCATGTGGTATTACTGTTTGGTCGATTAGAGATTTCCTTTCTTTAATTCTTTTACTGCAAAATCAACAGCACGTGCTGTTAATGCCATGTATGTTAACGATGGATTTACACAAGACGCAGAGGTCATACATGCACCATCTGTTACAAAAACATTTGTTGCATCCCACACCTGGTTGTTGCCATTGAGTACACTTGTTTTTGGATCACGACCCATACGTGCTGTTCCCATTTCATGTATACCCATACCCGGTGCATAACCTCCATCGTATGTGTTTACATTCTTAACGCCTGCTGCTTCCAGCATTTCTTTGGCATCGTTCATCATATCGATCCGCATCTTCTTTTCATTCTCTTTGATCTCTACATCAAACTTCAATACCGGCAATCCCCATTTATCTTTTACCGACTTGTCGAGCGTAATTTTATTTTCATGATATGGCAACATCTCACCAAATGCAGTGATACCAATACTCCAATCATCGCTGGGAACACTCATTGCCTCTTTCAGTTCCGGCCCAATGGTTAGTTCAGCCACTTCAATGCCACGGCCACGACTGGCAGCACCCTGGTAACCAAAACCACGCAGGTAATCACGCTTATCGTTATAAATATTCTGGAAACGGGGAATATAAATACCGGTTGGTCTGCGACCATACACATACTGATCACTGAAGCCTTCCACTTTACCGTTTGCACCACAACGGAAATGATGATCCATTACGTTGTGACCCAACTCACCGCTGCTGCTTCCCAAGCCACCTTCCCACACATCAGTAGCGGAGTTCATTAAGATCCATGTGGAGTTCAATGCCGATGCACATACAAACACAATTTTTGCTTTGTATTCATACGTCATATTTGTTTCAGCATCTAATACTTCAACACCGGTTGCTTTCTTTGTGTCTTTATCGTATAAAATTTTTGTAACGATGGAGAACGGACGCAATGTTAAATTACCGGTTGCCATGGCCGCAGGCAAAGTGGCCGATTGAGTGCTGAAATAAGCACCAAACGGACATCCTCTCCAGCAACGGTTGCGGTATTGACAATTTGTACGATCGTGATGTGGTTGTGTAATATTTGCACTGCGGCCAATGATCATATGCCTGGTGCCTTTGTAATGATCGAGTAACCGTTTCTTAACTTCTTTCTCTACACAGTTTAATTCCATGGCTGGCATGAAGTCGCCATCGGGTAATACTTCCAACCCTTCTTTACTTCCCTGGATACCTGCAAAACGTTCAGCATAACTGTACCACGGTGCAATATCATCGTAACGGATGGGCCAGTCAACAGCAATACCTTCTTTGGCATTGGCTTCAAAATCCCATTTGTTGAAACGATAGCTTTGACGACCCCACATGAGTGAACGGCCACCCACATGATAACCACGATACCAGTCGAAACGTTTTTCTTCTACATACGGGCACTCTTTATCTTTCACCCAAAAATCAAGTACTGTTTCATTCAACGGATAATCACGTTTCAACACAGGATAATCTTCGATCATCTGTTGCGTGCGGCCACCACGATGCGGAAACTCCCAGCTTTCCTTGGTAGCGTTTACATAGTCTTTTACATGCTTAATATCACGACCACGCTCCAGCATGATCGTTTTCAAACCTTTTTCGGTCAATTCTTTGGCGGCCCATCCTCCGCTGATTCCTGAGCCAATCACAATGGCATCGTACACATTATTTTCCGGCATGTTATCTTATTTGAGTGGTTATTGTTTCTATGTACTAAACTTCTCTATGTCTATTTAACTGTTGTTGCGTCGCACACTTGTACAGTTGGTAATACTGTTTATCTTTTTTGTGAATGGTGAATAGCCATGCTGCTTTGCAAATTGCCTATTCACCATTGCCAATTCCCGCCTTACACATCACATCTCTTCACCGCATCTTTCAGCGCTGCCAGTTTTTCTTCGTTTGTTTTTCCGGTGGGTAAAAACTCCTGTGCAACATATCCTTTGTAACCGGTGGCTACAATTGCTTTCATAATGGCGGGATAATTTAACTCCTGCGCATCATTTATTTCGTGTCTGCCCGGTACACCTGCTGTATGATAATGACCGAAGTACTGGTGATTTTTCTGAATGGTGTGAATGATATCGCCTTCGCTGATCTGCATGTGATAGATGTCATACAGAATTTTAAAGTTGGGCGAACCCAGTCGCTTACACAATTCAATCGTCCATTTTGTATTATCGGCCATGTAATCTTTATGATCAACCTTGCTGTTAAATACTTCAATCTGGATGATAACATTGTGTTTTTCAGCCAGCGGCATAATTTGTTTCAATCCTTCCACACAATTATTCAAACCTGTTTCTTCATCCATTCCGTTGCGGTTGCCACTGAAACAAATCAGGTTTTGATACCCTGCTGCTGCAACCAGTGGAATGGCTTCGGTAAAAGCAGCAATCAATTGCGGATGATTTTTTTTATCGTTCCAGCCTTCGGTTAAGCTGATTTTGCCTTTGGTATAACACATGGAACAATGAATGCCATGCTTTTTGGCTATGGGAAATTCATCGGGTGTAAGCAGATCAATGGCATTAAAGCCCATCTTTTTTACTTCCACACACAATTCATCGAGCGATAGATTGCCGAATGTCCATTTACAAACCGAGTGGTTGATGTTACCTTTTAATTTATACGGTTCTGCTTCCATAATTCGTTCCATGGCACCGGCGTTTACAGCACTGCCTGCTGTAAGTGCTACCGATGCGGCAGCAAATTTTTTAATGGCTTCTCTTCTGGTATTACTCATTTTCGTTCAATATTAGATTACGCTGCAGTTAAAGTTTGTTTGCTTTTGCCACGCATGAAGAAATACAAACCTGCAAATGCAACGGTTAATATAATCGGTATAATGAGTGTGGCATTGATAATTTCAGGGCCGGCAGTTACTTTGGCCTGTGCCAATGCTTTGCCCATTTCAGAATCGACAGCAGCAGCTGTATAATCAGACAAGTTTGCATTTGCCGGAAGTTTGGCAATGAGTTTTTCATCATAAAACTTACCCATAAACATCATGTAAACAGAAACAGCAAACATACCTGCACCGCCCATGAGATTTAAACCAACTGCTCCGGTTTTGGGTAAGTATTCTGCTACAAAACCTAACATGGTTGGCCAAAAGAAACAAACACCCATACCAAACACAATCGCTCCGACAAAGAGTGTGTTCCCGCTGCTGTGGCCTAACATATACAACCCGGCGGCAGATAAAATGGCCGAGATCAGTAACACGCCTGTTGGCGAAAGCCGGTGAACAATGGGTTCGGCAAAACCACGGCCGATCACCATTACCAGTGTTGTTACAGTAAGAATAAGAATCGCATTGTCTGTTACATTACGCAGCAATACATCGATCCACTGTCCGGTAAACAATTCAGTGATGGCCGTACCAAACATGCAGATAATCATAAATAAAAACAACGGATTGCCGAGTGATTTATACATTTCACCTGTGCTTACTCCGGCAGCTACACGTTCTGTAACCGGGAATTTCAATTTCAAAAACAGGAAGCCGTAAATCAGTGTAGGAATCAACATGGTTCCAACCTGTATTTGCCAACCGATTTCCATTTTCGAAAAATAGAAACTGATCAATGTACCTATTACAATACCACCCGGGAACCATAAATGAAAATGGTTGAGTTTGGTTGTTTTGTTATCGGGGTACAACGTTGTTACCAATGGATTACAGGCAGCTTCAACAGTTCCGTTTGCGATACCTATTAATAAGGTAGAAAAGAATAAGCTCCAGAAGCCTCCTGCAAAAATGGTTAGCAGAATACCTGCGAGGTGAAAGAAGAACGCCATTTCAAGTAAGCGTTTCATTCCAATTAAATCAACCACGAAACCACCAAGAACTACCGCCAACGGGAAGCCCCAGAATGCAGTGGCAGCAATTGTTCCCAATTGCGTTGCACTTAATGAAAAGTCGGTTCCAAGTTTACTGAGTATACCGGCTCTGATACCAAATGAAAGGGATGTAACTAATAGAGCAAGACAGCTTCCAATAAATAATTGGTTACGGTTAATAGCATTCATGCTGCAATCGTTTTGTTGGTTGGTTAATTAAAGTTGCCAGGAACACACCCGAAATTCGAGGTTTTAAATTTAGGGTATTTCTGCATAGCGAAAAGCTTAAATTTTTTGCGTGGATTGTTGCAAACGTTTGCAACTACCAGTCGTTAATACTACGAAATCGATTAAGTAAAAAAGCAGCATTGTTTGAAAACAGCATCCATTTGAATCAGTTCTTCTCATTTCTATAAAATGTAATTGACTACTCGTTATTTTAGTTTGTTATTTTGATTTAGTCATTACCTTTAGAATCTTCAAACCAATTGCATGTCATGGGAGATTTCCAGGTAAAAGTTCAGCCAAAAAGTTATGATGTAGTGATAGTAGGTTCGGGTGCCGGTGGAGGTATGGCTGCTTATGAATTAAGTAAAGCGGGATTAAAAGTGTGTTTGCTGGAAGCAGGTACCATGTACGATCCGCAAAAAAATGT
This sequence comes from Bacteroidota bacterium, assembly GCA_023428755.1. Taxonomy (GTDB): domain Bacteria; phylum Bacteroidota; class Bacteroidia; order Chitinophagales; family Chitinophagaceae; genus Lacibacter. The sequence goes on along the minus strand of JAEYWX010000012.1, from coordinate 212,115 downwards.
AACACAATTAAAAAATCCGTGGGAAAGTAAACGTCGTGGTGCCAGCACCAAGTATCGTCCTTTTGGCGACTTTGATGCTTGTTATGGTGGTTGGCAATTAGATGGCGAACCTTATACAAAAGAAAAAGGAACGCAGTGGGATTGGTGGCGTGCACGTATGCTGGGCGGACGTACCAACCATTGGGGGCGCATCTCTCTCCGCTTTGGTCCAAAAGATTTTAAACGCAGAAGTATTGATGGGTTGGGAGAAGACTGGCCCATTGGTTATGATGATATCAAACCATACTACGATCGGGTTGATCAATTGATCGGTATTTTCGGCACCAACGAAGGATTGGAAAATGATCCCGATGGATTTTTTCTTCCACCTCCCAAGCCACGTTTGCATGAACTGTTTATCAAAAATGCAGCAACACAGGCAGGCGTGCGTGTGATTCCTTCACGCTTATCCATCCTCACCAAAAAAATTGAAAGTACCACTGAGCGTGGTGTTTGTTTTTATTGTGCACAATGCGGACGTAACTGTAGTGTAGCCAAAGCCGATTTTTCATCAACCAATGTATTAATCTATCCTGCACTGAAAACAGGGAATGTGGATGTAATTGCCAATGCCATGGCTCGTGAAGTGCTTACCAATAAAGAAGGATTGGCAACCGGTGTAAGTTATGTAAACAAAGAAGACCTTAACGAATACCAGGTTATGGGCAAAGTAGTGATCCTTGCTGCCAGTGCCTGCGAAAGTTCACGGTTATTGCTCAATTCAAAATCGCCACGTCATCCAAATGGATTGGCCAACAGCAGTGATGTGGTAGGAAAATATTTGCACGACAGCACAGGTGCTGCACTGGGCGGTGTATTGCCTAAACTCTTTGGCCGCAAAAAATACAATGAAGATGGTGTGGGTGGTATGCATGTGTACAGTCCCTGGTGGTTAGATAATAAGAAACTCGATTTCCCCCGGGGTTATCATATTGAATATTGGGGAGGCATGGGACAACCGGCTTATGGTTTTGGCATGAACATTCAAATGATGAATGGAAAATATGCTGTTGCCGGTAAACAAAAAGAAGCAGGTGGCTATGGTACATCGCTCAAAGAAGATATGCGTTATTTCTATGGAGCCAATGTGGGCATGGCCGGACGTGGTGAAGCCATTCCGTTAGAAAGTAACTATTGTGCCATTGATCCTGATGTGGTAGATCAGTATGGTATTCCTGTGTTGAAGTTTAATGTGAAATGGAGTGAGCATGAAATTAAGCAGGCCAAACACATGAAGGAAACCTTCAAAGAAATCATGCACAACATGGGTGCGATTATTACCTGGGGCGGTGATGATGGCCCGGAAAACAATTATGGATTAGAAGCGCCGGGTAAAATTATTCATGAAGCAGGTACAGCCCGCATGGGGAATGATCCGAAAAGAAGCGCCTTGAATAAATTCAACCAGGCACACGATTGTAAAAATTTATTTGTGGTAGATGGTGCTGCTTTTGTTTCGCAGGCCGATAAAAATATTACCTGGACGATACTTGCATTGAGCATGCGTGCCAGTGAATATATTGTGAGTGAATTGAAGAAGGGGAATTTATAAACAGCCCATCCCGACCTTCCCAAAGGGAAGGCCATCAACGCACAACCCTTGCTTATGCAAGTGGTCTTAGAAAGTGCAGACTTTGAAAGTGATGATGACTAAAGTAAGATTGCAGAAATGCTTAATTACTATTGTTGAACAAATAAAACAAAGCCCGGCCTCCCTCTCTACAGGAGAGGGAACGAGGGTGAGGCCATTATGAAAAGAAGAGATTCCATTAAAGCCATTTTAGTTGGCACTGTTGCATCATCGGTTTTGGTAGATGCATGTAAAACAGCGGATGAAAAAGCAACTGCATCTTCATCATCGTCTGCAAGTACCATCGACCGTACAAAAGAAGAAGCTGAGCTGGAAGCCAAACTGATGGCGGAAACCTTTTTCACCAAACACGAAATGGCAACCATTGCAGTGTTGAGCGATATCATCATCCCAAAAGATGAAGTAAGCGGCAGTGCAACTGAAGCTGGTGTGCCCGATTTTATCGAGTTCATCGTAAAAGATATGCCGCAGCACCAAACGCCCATGCGTGGTGGTTTGCGCTGGCTCGATCTGGAAAGCAGTAAGCGTTTTGAAAAAGCATTTGTGGATTGCGACAGCAAACAACAGATCGCTATTGTAGACGATATCGCATATCCTGAAAAAGCAAAACCTGAAATGAAACAAGGTGTTGCTTTCTTTAATCTCATGCGCAACTTAACAGCCACTGGTTTTTATACATCTGAAATAGGAGTAAAAGATATTGGCTATATTGGAAACACGCCCAACCAATGGAATGGTGTGCCCGATGATGTGTTGCAACAATACGGACTTGCTTATACCGAGAAAGAACTGAAAGAATGTGTATCGTTCGATACCAAAGCCTAAAATTTATACGATTGCAGAACCATAAACAACTTGTATGAGTAACAACAAGTCGAGAAGAGCCTTTCTTAAATCCGGTACGTTAGCGGCTGCCGGTTTTTTTATTGTACCACGCCATGTGTTAGGAGGTCCGGGCTACATTGCACCAAGCGACCGGTTGAATATTGCCGGCATTGGTGCCGGTGGTAAAGGCGCCAGTGATCTTGCTGAGTTTGCCAAAAGTCCCAAAGCAAATATTGTTGCGTTTTGTGATGTGGATGAAGCACAGGCTGCAGGATCAGTAAAGCGTTTCCCGAAAGCAAAATTCTATTACGATTTCCGTGAAATGCTGGAAAAAGAAAAGAATAACATTGATGCTGTTTCTGTTTCTACCCCTGATCACACACATGCCATTGCAACATTAGCAGCTATGGAAATGGGCAAGCACGTGTATGTGCAAAAACCATTAACGCATGATATTTATGAAGCACGCATGCTTACCGAAGCTGCGAAGAAATACAAAGTGGTAACCCAAATGGGAAACCAAGGGGGCAGTGGCGATGGTGTGCGGTTAATGAAAGAATGGTATGAGGCCGGTCTGATCGGTAAAGTAACCAGTGTCAATGCATGGACCAATCGTCCCGTATGGCCGCAAGGTTTGGCAAAGCCCGGTGGTAAACACACAGTTCCATCTACTATGAAATGGGATTTGTGGATCGGCCCATCGAAATACGAAGATTATAACCCGGCGTATCATCCATTCAACTGGCGTGGCTGGTGGGCCTTTGGTACAGGTGCATTGGGCGACATGGCTTGCCACATCATGGATCCTATCTATCGCATCTTACCGATTCTTTATCCCAATGAAGTAGAATGCAGTTTGCCCAATCAATTTACGGCTGCATGGACCGAAGCGGGTTATATCGACAGTTGTCCGCCTGCTTCCATCATTCATCTTAACTACCCTCGTACTGATGACAAAGGCGAAATAAAAGTTACCTGGATGGATGGTGGATTATTACCAAAACGTCCTGAAGAATTATTGCCCGATGAAGCAATGGGCAACTGGGATGGCGGAGTGATTTTTGAAGGCACAAAAGGTAAGATGATGAGTGGTTGCTATGGTGAAAGCCCAACCTTATTGCCAACGAAGCGAATGAAAGAGGATCGTCTGCCCAAACAAAAACTGAAACGTGTACCCGAAGGGCATTATGTACAATGGGTAAATGCATGTATTGCAGGTTACGAAGATGGAGAAACAAGTTCACCGTTTGAATATGCAGGTCCGTTTACAGAAAGCATTTTGATGGGCAACCTTGCTATCCGTTCATGGATGATCAAAAATCCGAAACTTACCGGTTGGGGCGATAAATATTTGGGGCGTAAAAAATTGTTATGGGATGCGGCGAATATGAAGATCACCAACTTTGATGAAGCCAATCAGTTTGTGAAGAGAGAGTACAGAGCGGGATGGTAAACTTGTGAATGGTCAATAATATAACAGTGACACTATTCACAATTCACCATTGACAATTCACAACATTAATTACATAAACATTTTGAACTTTTGATATTATGAGCAGAAAACTTCGCATGGCAATGATCGGTGGCGGTAAAGATGCTTTTATTGGTGCCGTACATCGCATTGCATTACACATGGACGGACAGGTTGAAATGGTGGCAGGTGCATTAAGTGCTGTTCCACCTGTTGCAATTGAATCAGGAAAAATGTTGTTTCTTGATGAAGAGCGTATTTACACCGATTACAAAGTAATGCTGGAAAAAGAAGCAGCCATGCCGGCCGATAAGCGGATTGATTTTGTAAGTATCGTTACACCCAACTTTGTTCATTTCGATCCGGCAATGATGGCATTGGAAAAAGGGTTTAATGTAGTAATAGAAAAACCAATTACGTTTACATTGGATGAAGCCAAACAACTCAAAGCGAAAGTAGAAGAAACAGGATTGAGCTTGTTGCTTTGTCATACCTACACCGGTTACCCCATGGTAAAGCAGGCGAAGCAATTGGTAAAAAGTGGCGTGCTAGGAAAGATCAGAAAAATATATGTGGAATATCCGCAAGGCTGGTTAAGTACATTCCTTGAAGGAACCGGTAATATACAAGCCAGCTGGCGTACCGATCCGAAGAAGAGTGGTAAAGCCGGAGCCATGGGCGATATTGGTACACATGCATTCAATTTGGCTGAGTACGTGAGTGGCTTGGAAGTAACACATCTTTGTGCAAACATCAACACAGTCGTTGAGGGTCGTTTGCTGGATGATGATGGTGCTGCCTTTTTAAAATTCAACAATGGTGCAACAGGTGTATTGATGGCGACACAAATTGCAGCCGGTGAAGAAAACAATGTAAAGATTCGTGTATACGGAGAGAAGGGCGGAATAGAATGGAAACAGGAAGATGCCAATACTTTACTCGTAAAATGGCTCGATAAACCAACAGAAATTTATAGAACAGGCGGAGGTTATAACAGTTCGTTTGCTTCGCATAATACACGTGTACCTGCAGGCCATCCGGAAGGTTATCTGGAGGCATTCGGTAATTTATATCGCAATTTCATCTTCACTGTTCGTGCAAAAATGAATGGAGAGCAACCCAAACAAGAGTGGCTCGATTTTCCGGGTGTACATGAAGGTGTGCGAGGGATGGCATTTGTAGATAATGTGATTGAGAGCGGAAAGAGTGAGGTGAAGTGGAAAGAGTTTACCGTGTAGAGAAATCACGCAGAGAAGCAGAGGGCGCAGAGATTTGTGAAGTTGTAAGGTGAAAGTTAGCTTATGGAAATAAATGAAATCACCAGCATCATCATTGAAGAGTCAATCAGGATTCATAAAGATATTGGTCCGGGATTGATGGAGAAGGTATACGAAGAACTCTTGGCTTACCGGTTAAAAAAGCGTGGACTTGATGTTAAACGACAACAGAAGATTGAATTGGTGTATGAAGAGGTGAAGCTGGACGTAGAACTTCGTTTCGATTTGATGATTGAAAATAAAGTATTGGTAGACTTAAAATCAAAAGAAACAGTTTCACCTGTAGAGTATAAAATTTTTAAAACATATTTACGTCTTACAGAAATTTCGATTGGATTGGTAATTAATTTTAATGTTGAGTATCTGAAAGATGGTATCAAACGAATTGCGAATAATTATCTTGATGAATAATAAATTAACTCTGCGTCCTCTGCCTCCCAGCGTGGACCTCAAATGAAAGCGATATGAAAACGATTAAAGGACCAGCCATCTTCTTAGCCCAGTTCATGGGCGATAAAGCTCCCTTCAACAGTTTGGAAACAATCTGCGAATGGGCTGCATCATTAGGTTTTAAAGCAGTACAAATTCCTACGTGGGAAAAACGATTGATCGATCTGAAGCTTGCAGCAGAAAGCAAAACCTATGCTGATGAGCTGAAAGGAAAGATCAACAGCTACGGTTTGGAAATTTCTGAGCTGAGTACACACCTGCAAGGTCAGTTGGTGGCGGTGCATCCGGCATACGATACCATGTTCGATGCATTTGCTGCAGATGAAGTAAAGAACAATCCGAAGGCAAGACTGGAATGGGCCGTACAACAATTAATGTACGGAGCAAAAGCATCGCAGAACTTGGGCATTACTGCACATGCAACATTCAGTGGTTCGTTGTTGTGGCATACATTTCATCCGTGGCCACAGCGTCCCGATGGATTGGTAGAAGAAGGGTTTAAAGAATTAGCGAAACGCTGGTTGCCCATCCTCAATTATTTTGATGAATGTGGTGTGGATGTTTGTTACGAAATTCATCCGGGTGAAGATTTGTTTGATGGTATTACATATGAAATGTTTTTGGAAAAAGTAAACAATCACAAGCGTGCCTGCTTGTTATACGATCCATCACATTTTGTATTACAGCAACTCGATTACATAGAATACATTGATCTGTATCACGAACGCATCAAAGCATTTCATGTAAAAGATTCGGAGTTTAATCCCAGTGGCCGACAAGGAACGTTTGGTGGTTATCAAAGTTGGCTCAACCGTGCAGGCCGCTACCGTAGCCCAGGCGATGGGCAGGTTGATTTCAAAACCATCTTCAGTAAACTTACACAATATGGTTACGATGGCTGGGCGGTAATGGAATGGGAATGCTGCATCAAACATCCTGAAGATGGCGCAAGAGAAGGCGCAGAATTTATCAAAAATCACATCATTCGTGTAACTGATAAAACATTTGATGATTTTGCAGGTGCAGGAAGTGATGTTGCTACCAATCGTAAAATATTAGGATTGGATTAAATTGTTTTCATTTCAAATTATACAACAACCAAAAACGCAAATAAAATGAAAAAGATTGTATTTACATCAGCAGTTGCATTGGTACTCATCGCCTGTGGCGGATCAGGTACTGAAAACAAAGAACAAGCAAAAGAAGAAGCAAAACAGGAAACAGCAGCAGCGCCGTCTCTGTCAGATAATCCTGATTATGAAAAAGGATTGGCATTGATTGCAGCAAGTGATTGCTTAACCTGTCACAAGGTGGATGAAAAAATTATTGGGCCAACGTATCGTGAAGTGGCCAACAAGTATGAAAACACCGAAGCCAATGTAAAAATGCTGGCTGAAAAAGTGATCAAAGGCGGTAGCGGTGTATGGGGCGATGTAGCGATGACACCACATCCAAACGTATCGCAAGCCGATGCAGAACAGATGGTAAAATACATTCTCTTACTGAAAAATAACTAAGCATGATCCGTTCTATTTTAATGATAGCAGCCATTGGTCTGTTTGCATCTTGCAACAATGAAGGGGAAGGTGCAGATACAACCGACACATCAACTGCAGAAATACCCACTGTTCCGGTTTTGTTAACGGAAGATGAAATCAAAGATGGCTGGGTGTCGTTGTTCGACGGGAAAACAACAAAGGGATGGCACAAGTATGGTGGAGCTCCTGTTGGCAGTGCCTGGAAAGTAGTGGATGGCATGTTGTTCCTTGATGCGTCGCAAAAAGAAAACTGGCAAATAAAAGATGGTGGCGATATTGTAAGCGACGAAGAGTTTGAAAACTTTCATTTTAAACTCGACTGGAAAATTGATACCTGTGGTAATAGCGGGGTTGTTTTTAACATTCATGAGGATTCTGCCAAATATCAATGGCCCTGGATGACGGGTCCTGAAATGCAGATACTGGATAATAGTTGTCATCCTGATGCAAAAATTACAAAGCACCGTGCAGGCGATTTGTATGACTTGATCAGTGCAGCTCCTGAAACTGTGAAGCCGGCATTGGAATGGAACACGGCTGAGATCAAATCACAAAACGGAACCTTGGAATTTTATCTCAACGGAACAAAAGTGGTAACAACCACCATGTGGGACGAAGGCTGGAAAAAAATGATCGCCGGCAGTAAGTTTAAAGACATGAAAGATTTTGGTACGTATAAAAAAGGACGTATCGGTTTACAGGATCATGGAAACAATGTGTGGTTTAAAAATATTAAGATCAAACGCTTGTAAATAGCAGCGCTCCCTACAAGTTAACGAACTGCAAAAGCTGTTGTGTACTATACGCAACAGCTTTTGCTTTAACGGCATGTTTTGATTTGACTGAGTAGATTGCTGAAAAAAGAGATGAAATATTTTTTAACCGGTATTACTTTCTTCTTCTTTGTTTCCAATGCAGCTGCACAGCAGGAGCAAACTATTGAACAGTATTGCATGGTAAAGGTTTTCTGGAATGCGTTTGCGGGTGAAGCCAGCATTGCTGTTGATGATGGTACAAAAGCCGATGTGATCAATCTGTTCACGCAACGGTTACGTGACAGCAGCAACCGCATCATCAAATTCAAATCACGGGTAGATGCATTGAATTATGTGGGGAAACAAGGATGGAAGATGATGCATGTTGTTAGTAATGCAACTGATAACACTGATTATGTGTACTTGTTTAAAAAGGAAGTACGGCGGGAGGAATAGATACTGGTTTAATGTCGTAATTAAGATTGAATGAAGTTCAGTTACAGATACAGTAAACAAAATAAAACTTCGGCTGATGATTTGAAATCCCGTAGCCTCAAGTGTGCGACGCAACAACAGCTGCCCTTTGCAGCGTAGCCCGCCTCAAAAATCCTCTCTTCTTCAAAGCCCCATCCCTGCCTGATTTCCCGTACCTTTGCGGCTTCAAAAATCGAGAACGGGTGGCCCGGAGTTGAAAACGGCACACAGGTTCTTGAAACTCAATCACAACTATGATCAGTGCAAGAAATATAACCCTCTCCTATGGTAAGCGGGTGTTGTTCGATGAAGTAAATATCAACTTCACAAAAGGAAATTGTTACGGTGTTATTGGTGCCAATGGCGCCGGTAAGAGTACGTTTTTAAAAATTTTAAGCGGCGAAATTGAGCCGAACAAAGGAACCGTGGAAATTACACCCGGCGAACGCCTGGCCGTATTGAAACAAAACCACTTTGAATTTGATGAGCAAACGGTGTTGAATACGGTGTTGATGGGCCACAGAAAAATGTGGGATGTGATGCACGAAAAAGATGCCATTTACGCCAACCCCGACGCAACGGAAGATGATTATATGAAAGCGGGTGAACTGGAAGCTGAGTTTGGTGAAATGGGTGGTTATACCGCCGAAAGCGATGCAGCTACATTTCTCAGCAGCCTGGGTATGAAAGATGAATACCACCAGATGCTGATGAAGGATATTCCTTCGAACTTAAAAGTACGTGTGTTACTGGCGCAGGCTTTGTTTGGTAATCCGGACATTCTGTTGCTCGATGAGCCTACCAATGGTTTGGATATTGAAACAATTGGCTGGTTGGAAAATTTCTTAGCCGATTATGAAAACATTGTATTGGTGGTGAGTCACGATCGTCACTTTTTGGATTCTGTTTGTACGCATGTGGCCGATGTGGATCGTTCAAAGATCAAGGTGTTTACCGGTAACTATACATTTTGGTACGAGAGCAGCCAGTTAATGGCTCGCCAGTTGGGCGATAAGAACAAGAAAGTGGAAGAGAAACGCCAGGCCCTTATCGACTTTATTGCACGCTTTAGCGCCAATGCATCAAAAAGTAAACAGGCTACCTCCCGTAAAAAAGCGTTGGAAAAACTTACCATCGAAGAAATTGAACCATCGAACCGCAAATATCCCGGTATCATTTTTCAACCCTTGCGTGAAGTGGGCAACCAGATCCTGCACGTTGAAAAATTAAAAAAGTCAGTTGACGGTCGTGTGCTGTTTGATAAAGTAAACTTTACCGTCAATAAGAACGATAAGATCGCTTTCATCAGTAAAGATCCATTGGCAGTTACACATTTTTTCGACATCATTAATGCCGAAGAAATTCCCGACCAAGGAAGCTACGAATGGGGTACCACTATTACGAAAGCCTACCTGCCGGTAGAACACAACAGCTTTTTTACTGATGGACTGAATTTGATGGAATGGCTGCGTCAGTATGTGCCAAGCCATGTAACCGATGCTGATGAACCGTTTCTTCGTGGCTTTTTAGGAAAGATGTTGTTTAGTGGTGATGACATCATGAAGAAGACCAACGTGTTGAGCGGTGGTGAAAAAGTGCGTTGTATGATCAGTAAAATGATGATGCAGAACCCGAATGTGATTGTGCTCGATCAGCCAACCAACCATCTTGATCTGGAAAGCATCCAGGCCTTCAACGAACAGTGTATCGAATACAAAGGAATTGTGTTGATGACATCGCATGATCACACCTTCATGCACACAACCGCCAACCGTATTATTGAGCTTACGCCTTCCGGCATCATTGATCGTTTAACCACCTTTGATGAATACCTCGAAGATCCGAGAGTAAAACAATTGCAGCAGGAAATGTATGGTGCTGCGGTGCTAGCGTAAAAAAGGATTATTCAGTATTATAAAAGATCGAGGCTGCCTGTAAAGACAGCCTCGATCTTTTTTTACGGAGTTGGTTTATACAACTATGCTATGCAGATGTACAACCGGTATTGATTTACTGTATATGGAAGCAGGCTCCGTTATTTCACAATTCTCCTCGTAAACATCTTCTTTGTTTTTTCATCTGTTACTTTCAACAAATATGTGCCTGAGGGCAACAAGGTAAAAGAAATGAGTTGTGTGTTCAGAACCGACTTCCAACTGGTAATCATCCTGCCATTGACATCATACAACTCCACTGTAACCGGTTTATTTGTTTGATTATTGACAACCAAATTATCGGCAACCGGAACTGGATAGGTTTGAACATCATTTGAAAGCTGTAAGTCAAAAACAGAAGTAGTGATGCTGATAATCTGCATTTTCCATTGTGTGATCGACCAGTTTTTTTCACCATTATCTTTTACCCGGAAATAAAGTGTATCCAAACCATTCTGCAGTTGGTTTTGAGGAATACTGATAGTAAAGCTGCCATCACTCTGTGGGTTGGTTACAACAACCGCATTTGCATTTCCTGCACCCGGATCGTTATTTAAGAAATACTCTATTCGCTCTACTGCGCCCAGAGATAGTGTGTTCATGATATCTATGTTACGTAACAAAGTGTGCGACCAATTCCCCAAACCATCTTTTACACGGATGTATAATTTATGATAGCCGGGGGTAAGTGATGAAGTAGCAGCAGTAAAATTCTGCAAAATGGCCGCCTGTTGGGGCGTAATTGCAACTGGCAAGCCGTTGCCAAAGCCGGGGTCAACATCAAAAAAATACTCTCCAGTGTTAACGGTATAAAGACTACTTGTAAATGGCACTTCCACCAGCCGCATACTGGTATGACTCCAATGACCATCGCTGTTTTTTGTACGCAGGTAAAGTTTGTGATAACCAGGCGTTAAACCGGTTGAAGGAATTGTAAATAAAAAATTTACATCTGCCTGTGCCGGATTGATAGTGATGAGATTATTTTTGGCCACGCCCAGATCTGTATCAAAAGCATATTCGACCTGCGTTACTGTTTGAGCCTTAGAGCAAGCACACAACACCAGCATCCATGCTGTTATGATGATTTTCATGTTCGTAAAGTTTAATTATTGAACAACTTTCGCTTTAATGGTAACCTGTAAGCCACCTGGCCCGGCTACACCACTGGTATTGATCTCGTAAATAACAGGAATGGGCGCTAAACCTGATAGGGTGTATCGTCGGGTGGGTGAAGCGCCGCCAAATGCACCACGGGGTGCACCATCGGCACCCGGGTTAGCTGTTGCCCATGTACTTAATAACTGGTAGTCTCCATCTGTTGAATTTGTTACCGGATCAACGAAGATGGAATTGATATTGGTAACTACAATATTGTTATTGGCTGTTCCAAATTGATTACTATTGGATGAGCTTACGTTATACGAAACATTTACAGAATTGTTGTTATTAACGTTAGCAGTTGCTGCCGGGTTTTTAAGAATGTTATTCTGGAAAGAACCCGTGTTAAGCCGTATGCTTGGATTACCTGTTATAGCCGGGCAATCAAAAATATTATTCTTTACCTCTGCAGCAGTATAAGTTGTTGAAGAATAAAACAATAAAAGAGGACGCTTAACAATGTTGTTGTTAAAGATAAAATTTGAGGGAAATCCAAGGTTACTAATCGAAATTGCGCTGGCCTGTGAATTATTTATATTAGCAAAATAGTTCTGTAAAATAAAAATATCAGCATTATTATAAGCCACATAGATATCATAATCAATCCGGCATCGTTTTATTGTTATGTTACTTACACCAACGCCAATATCAATTGACAGATTACTCCCAACAATAGAAACACCGATCAATTCCGAGCCAGAAGACCCTGTATTGAAATCAATCCCTCCAATTTTAGCTTCCAGCAATGTGTTTGATGAACCAGGGTTTTCATCTAACAAATAACCCGGTCCAATAATGACGAGCCTTTTATTTATATCTGCATTGCTATAAGATGCCACAGCACCTTCCAGATGTATTGTATCTCCCGCTAATACAAAATTGGTTGTTACCGCCTGGTTTAACTGAGCAAATACCGGATTTGTTTGTGTGCCCCCCAGGTTTTCGCCATACAACGTAGTACCATTGTAATTCGATACGTTATTAACCCTCCATACCTTAGCGTGTACAGTAATAGTAAATAACAATAACAGCAATGCTAAACAGCCAGAAAGTAATGTTTGCTTCATTTGAGTATATTAAATGTTAGAAAATAAAAATCGGATGAACAGCATGTTCATAGCAGTACGAATGTTGGCACAAAATGAAAACAGGAAATGCACAGGAATTGGTACCGGTAGCACGCATATAAGCCCATAGCTTCAATTAACAGTACCGGGAGAGCAGTGGATTTACAATTTAGCTCAAAGAATCTCACTAAACTATAACAAAGGAAGTACAATTGCAAGTACAGGAAAAACAACTATACAGGATTTTATAAAAAACTAGTTTTTGCAGCGTAGCTTGATATTTTTTCAAACTCTGTTGCATATTGTTGTTACTGATGAAGAAAATATCATCGGCTTTTTACTTTGCGTGAAGTTGATTGCCCGGCTGCCCTGTTTACCAAATGTTTCCAGGGCCAGCCTGAGCAATTGTTGCCGGTTATCATTCACCTGCAGCGATTTGAATATGCTATATCCGGTTATGGAAGTTCAAACAAACCTCTCCTTTTGGTAGTTCCTTTGTATTCAAATACCATTGCGTCGGGTTTTGCTTTCAGATCAAGTAAAATCTGTTCTCCTACCGAACCTGCATTTTGCAGTTCACAAGTTGCTGTTTCGGTACTGTTTACTTCTGTTACTTTAGCAGTGGCCCTTAATTTTTTTTCTTCGATGCGCTTGCCGGTAGTAGGGTTTGTAATATAGGAGAGTTCGTATATTTCAATTAAGTCGCCTTCTTTCAGTCCCTGGTCTGAACCACCCCATATTTTAAACTTTTTTAACCGGTTCTTTTTATCAACTTCTACCTCACTTGCATAAACAAACCGTTGTGGTAGAAACTCAGCTACCTGCGCACGTGCCAAACGGTCAATTTCCTGGTAAGCATCCTGCATGGCTTCTGCAGGAGTAGAGCCTCTTCCTTTTCCCAGAATGGTTTCACTTTTCTTAATGGAGCCGGTTTCTACATCTATAATTTTAAATGAAAGGCTTATCTGAGCAATATGGTTTTTTACAGTAATTGAAGGGAAAGGATTTGTAGATCCGCTTGGATCATATGCAGTTGTTACGGCAATGATATGTCCTGTTACCAAAACCTTTGCACCGAGCTTCGATGCCTTTTTAACAACCTCCTCTGTATTGGCTTCTTTGAACTTCTCCTCTTCTTTTATGATGCCAAACCGACTTCGTTCAACAACTGTAAATCGTTTTGAGCGTACAAAGCCTGCTTCTACAGCATTACCTGCACTTAAAGCAAAGTCGTATCCATAGAGAGCAGACGTGGTAAATGGATAGATAGCGATCACCTCTTTCCCTTTTTCAGGTGTTACGGGTTGTAAGTCAGGCTCTTTCGTTACAGTGGTTTTAGTATTGGCAACCGGCTTTTGCTTAGCCTGGGCAATAAGATTGTCTGTACAAATGCATAGCATCAGCACTGCTGCGGCAAAAAACATCTTTTTCATAAAACTAATTTTGGGGTGAATGATGTTGTAAACTTAACCCGTCATCATACTGTGTGCAACCAGCATTGATTAAATGCCTGTGTACATTTATTTTTTGCAGCAGTTGATTGATAATTTGAAAAAGACGGGGTATCTTAATTTTTTAAACGATCAGACTTAGACTACCTGCTATGCGAAAAATAACTATCACCTGTTTACTGATTTTGTGGGCAGGCACTCTATACAATAAGTGCCATGCCCAACATAATGACTCGCTTGTTCTTAAATTGAAAAACTACTCAAAAGAAGATACTACAAGAATCAATTTGCTTTTTGAAGTGTATGCAGGCTCAACAGATTTTGAGAAAACCATCAGCCTGTTAGATGAAGTAATTTCATTAGCAATAAAGCTAAATGCAAAGGAAAAATTAGGCAGAGCCTATTTGTACAAAGCAATTGAATTAACAACCAACGGCGACTTTGTTTCAGCCAATCATTATGTTAACCTTGCAGATTCTACATACGCACAAACAAATTCCAAAACAGGTGTTATTAAGGTTTTTCGGCAAAAAGGATTTATTGCTCAACTGCAGTCGCATTACTATGAAGCAATCAATCACTTCAAAAAAGGAATCGAGTACGCACTAAAAGAAAACAATAACGAACTTCTTGGATCCCTGCATAATGATGTTGCTGTTTGTTATTCATATGTAAGTGACTTTGCGGCTTCAACTTCTTACTATCTAAAAGCGGGTAATTATTTTGAAAAGGCAAAACTGCTTCCTAACTACATTACTACAATTACAAATATTGCAAGAAATAACCGGATACTGAAGCGTTATACAACCGCTCTGGAAGAGTATAAAAACGCACTTCGTTTTGCAGATTCAATCAATAATGAATCAAACACTGCATTTATTTATCAGGGGATTGGAATCACTTACGACGAGCAGGGAAAAAGTGACAGTGCTTTGTTTTATTTTAAAAAAGCCCTTGCAATCAGTACCAAACTGAATCAGCAACGAAAGATGGCTGAACTGTTGAACAGTATTGGAATTGTTCTGAAGAGTCAGCAGCAATTTGATTCATCATATAAATACATGACCAAAGCAAAGGCCATGTTCAGTGAACTGAAATTTGAACAGGATGTAAAACACGTTGATATAAACATTGGTGAACTTTTATGTTCCGCACCAGATACTTTTTTTAAAGAAAGTACGGTGCCTGTTGCTGAAAGATATAAGAGAGCCGGGCTTTTGTTTCAAGCTGTTGTGAACTATGCAAAAGATGCAGGCAATAAGGTGCTGGAGTCAAATGCATGGCATGGATTGAGTATGGCGTACAGCAAATCAGGAAATTTCAAAGATGCCTATCAGGCATTGAATAAGTATGTTGAATTGAATGATAGTGTTATAAACGAAGATGTGATTGAGAGTGTTGCCCGGCAACAGGAAGCGGTTGAGTTTGCCAAAAAGGAGGCCATCCTTGAAGCCACTCATCAATCACAGATACAACAGGAAAAAACAACCAGGTATGCTATTTTATTTGGTACCGGTATTTTAGTAGCCGGAGGTATTTTATCATTCCTGTTTTACCAGCGTAAAAGAAATGCAGTAGCCAGGCAAAAAGAAGCTGAGTTTAAAACAGAAGTAGCCGAAACAGAAATGAAAGCACTCCGCGCCCAGATGAATCCGCATTTTCTGTTTAACTCACTCAACTCTATTGGTAATTTCATCAGCAAAAACAAAACGGAAATTGCAACTGATTATTTAACCAAATTTGCAAAACTTATGCGTTTGGTATTGGAAAATTCAGAAAAAAAAGAGATTTGCCTTGCCGATGATTTAAAAGCTCTGGAACTCTATATGCAGCTTGAATCGCTTCGTTTAAATCAAAAATTTCATTATGAAATAAAAACTGATCCGGATATTGATATGGAAAATACCTATGTCCCCCCCCTTTTGTTACAACCCTTTGTTGAAAACAGCATATGGCATGGAATTGCACACAAAGATAGAACTGGAAAAATTTTAATTCATATTTTACAGCGTGAAGGTATGATTAAGTGTGTGGTGGAAGATAACGGTATTGGAAGAAAACAGGCAGAAGAAAGAAACAGCCGGCAGGTAACGACAGAAAAGAAATCGTTAGGTATGAAAATAACCATGGCCCGGATCAATATTCTCAATAAAGTTAAAAATAAATCTGCGGGGATTCAACTTATCGATCTTGTTCAGGGTACCCGTGTTGAATTAAGCCTGCCACTTGAAACATACTAAATCAGCACAATGGTAACGGTAATTTTGATTGATGATGAACAGCATTGTATTGAGCGCTTAACAAATCTTCTTACAAACCAGCATAATGACGAGATAACCCTCTTAGGGTCGTTTTCAACAGTTGAAGAAGGAATTAAAGCCATACAGGAACTGAAACCTCAACTGATTTTTTTAGATGTGCAAATACATGATAAAACCGGATTTGATCTTTTAAAAGCCGTTGATAGAACTTTATTTGATGTAATTTTTACAACAGCTTACGAAAAATTTGCAGTTCAGGCGTTCAGGTTCAGTGCTCTGGATTATTTGCTGAAACCGATCGATAAAGATGAATTGGCAGTTGCCATTCAAAAATTCAAAGAGAAAACAACAAAGAGTGATACTGCAGCCAAGCTGGATGCTTTATTTCATAACATAAAGAACATACAAGGTAGCTCAAAAAAAATATGTGTTCCCGTAACAAGCGGAATGGTATTTCTTGAAACGGAAGAAATCATCCGGTGCGAAAGTGAAATAAACTATACCACACTTCATTTAAAAGATAAAAAGAAACTGGTTGTAGCAAAAACACTGAAAGAATTTGAAGAACTGTTGTCAGATTATCAGTTTTTCCGTGTTCATAACTCACATTTGATCAACCTTCAATATATCAAAGCCTATAATAAAGGCAAGGGTGGATATGTAACGCTTACCGACAACTCTACTGTTGAAGTTTCAACAAGAAGAAAGGATGACTTTCTTAAGGCCATCCAGTCGGGTAAATTATAAAAAAGACTTCATAATTATTTTTACACCACTTTCCGCTTTAGGAGCAACGCTGTAATCAACGATACCAGTAACCCCACCGGAAAAATTTCAAAATAAGTAAACAGTACAAAGTAAGCGGGGTTCTTGTACATTTCTTTTTGGGTATTGAGTTGCTCGGTTAACTCTTGTATTTTGGCTGGCGTTGATGTGGCTTTTGCATTTTCGATCATTTGCGAACAATAGCGTTCCATAAAATCGGGCATATAAAAGTTGTACAGCAATGCCCACATGATCACATACATGGTAGAACCGATCAATGCAATGAGCAGCCCAATCTTAAATGCTTTGCCAAAACTGATGACGCCAGCATTCTGCTTATCCCGGTAATTTTTTACTGCCACAAAAATGAGGGAAAAGGCAATGATCATGCTGAGGTAGCCAACCACCATCGAACCGGCACCATGACCAGCATTTGGATTGTTGTACATATAGATCATGCTGATGGCCATAAGCGTGGAAACGATCAGGCCGGAGATGAGGCCAAAGACGATTACATTCTTTTTCATTTTGTAATTTTTTGTGCAGTAAAGATGAACGTTTCAATGCGGAAAGACCTCATACTAAAGTATGAAAATAGGATTTACCGGCACAAAATCATACGAAAGAAGGAGGATCAGGCAATCAATCCCAGCTGCCTTGCCTTCTCCACAGCTTGGGTTCTCCGTTTTACATCCAACTTTTCAAACAGTTTCGATGAGTGTGTTTTCACCGTTGCAAGCGACAGAAATAAACGATCGGCAATTTCCTGGTTGCTTAATCCTTCGGCCATCAGTTGCAGCACTTCTCCTTCCCTGGTGCTTAAACCAAGTTTCTGCCGCTCCGCTTCCATCTGCTGTAACTCTTCTTCAGTTGGAGTAGTTACATACACGTTCTTTTCTACAATAATGGTTTCAATTTCCTTTTTTGGCTTCACCAGTTTTAAGGCCAGCCAAATACCTAAACCGGTAAAGATGATGGCGATGCAGAAAATGTAAATTTCATAGGAGTGACTGAGCAGCACAAACCTGTATTGCAATACCTGCAACAGTATCAGCAATGCTACCAATGAAGCAGCGTACAGAAATACCTGTTTGTATTTGTGCAGGAAGTGGCGCATGTACTAAAATACTTTTGCTGTACTTGAAACGGGATAACCGATTAAAGTTTATTCTAAATCTATAATCTAATCAAAACCTTTGCGTTTTTGTTTCAATTCCTTCCAGCACTTCCGGTTTATTCTTTCCATCAAACGAAATAGCCACTACCGCATCGGCTTCAATAATATGATTGTGCTGTACAAACTCCATCCAATTGAAACGTACAGGCAACATGGCAAAACGCAGTTTGTGGTGATTGAGCTTGTTTGCTTCGATGAGTTGTTGTTTGATGGATGCATCAAGTTCGGGCAGTAAAAGCGACACCGGTTTTATTTTATGCTGCAGGTAATAATCAATGCTGATGAGTTGTTGCATCACCGCATCTTCAGGATAAGATTCTTTTGCATACGCAAACAAGATCGTGTACACATCTTTTAAATCATGCTTGTGCAAATCGCAATGGGTTTCGAAGTAATTGCCCAACCCTTTTAGGAAATCAAACACACTGTAATAAGCCGTAACATATTTGAGTGTGTTGATGGCACGAGGCTTGTTCCAGTAAATTTCCAATGCTTCTTCAGCCAATGTAACCTTTCTTAATTCTTCTTTGCTCAGGTAGTTGCTTTCGATGATCTGGTAAGGTGCAACAGGATCGTAGATATAACCATGAGCTGTTGCTGTTTTGCGTACCGGTGTTCCTTTTAAAAATTTGAGGAAGCCCAGTTGTAATTCCGGTGCAAAGAGTTTGAAGACTTCTTCAAAGCTGTATTTAATATCTTCAAAATAGTCGAGCGGTAAACCAACGATGAGATCAAGATGGAGATCCACCACATCCTGTACCTGTTTGATGATGCCTTTTGTTTTTTCGAAATTCTGTTTGCGGCTTACTTCGAGGTTTGCTTTTTGATTCACTGTTTGAATACCGATTTCAAATCGGAACAAACCTTTCGGCACTTTTTCGTTGATGAACTTGATAATATCCGGGTGCAGAATATCAGCCGTAATCTCAAACTGGAATACATTGCCCGGCTTGTGATGATCGAGAATGAACTGAAATACATCGAGTGTAAAATCACGCTTCATGTTAAACGTACGATCCAAAAACTTGATCACACGTCCATGCGTCATTAAATACAGCAGGTTGCTTTTAATATCGGCCATTGGCAGATAACGTACATTGTTATCTAAACTCGCCAAGCAAAACCCACATTTGTACGGACAGCCACGGCTCGTTTCAATGTAACATACTTTGTTGTACAAGTCTTCAACCGGATCGTTGATATATGGATTTACGCCGATGAAATTGCTAACATCATACGTCACCGATTTTTCTTCGTAACGAACTTCGCCATCAACTTTGTAAACAAGATTCGGCACCATGCTTACATCGGGGTAATGCGTTAAAAACTCATGAAACGGAATTTCACCTTCACCTGTAATAATGTAATCAATACAATCGTTGGCAATGATCTCTTCCCATTCATAACTGACTTCCGGTCCACCCAGTAAAATTTTGCAGTTGGGGTTAATGGCCTTGATGCGTTCGGCTACCTTCAGCGTTTGTGTAATATTCCAGATATAACAACTGAAGGCCACCACATCGTTATCCGCACACTCTTTGGCGATCTCATCCACATTCATGCGAATGGTATATTCCTTCCACGATAAACCTTCGTGGTGCTTGTTCAATTCATACAAAATCCGGATGGCCAAGTTGAGGTGAATATACTTTGCATTAAGGGTGGTGAGTAACAAACGCATGGCGCAAAAATAGTTGATCTGAACCAAGTGCAATGGAGGCAGTACACATTACAGCTATAGCGTATTCATTCAAAATTTTTCATTGAACTCTATTAAAGCTTACTGTTCTGCTAACTTTTGTTAGGCTATATAATACTGTATGGACTTTGTTACAGCGTTTTGCAGAAAGCCGCTGGTTTGAAAATTTTCACGTTCAACAAAACGAAACTACAATTGTAAAAATGACTATTTTTCTACTATTATAAACATCTAAAACGACATGCTTCTTATGAAAAGAAAAATCTGCGGGCTCCTTTTGCTCGTTGGCTTGCTGGCAGCTTGCAAAAAAAAAGATGGGAACGGAGGAGGTTCCACTACACCTCCCGTTACAGAATCAGGGCCATTAAAATCGGTGGCAACTTTTCCGATTGCTGCAGCAGGTAGTAACAATTCGTTTATCACAACGTCACTCTCATCTGCTATTCTCAAACGTGACTTTAATGGTATCACTTTTGAAAACGAAATGAAGAATAACGCTTTAGTAAACAGTTCAGGCGCATATAACTTTACTACGGCTGATGCAATGGTAGCTGCAGCTCAAGCTGCCAATCTTCAAATTCATGGTCACGTTTTGGCGTGGCACTCACAATCACAAGGCGCTTATTACAGGAGTATCTTAAATGCAGCTTCGCCCAGTGCAACAAACCTCGCATTGAATCCCGGTTTTGAAAACGGTGATGCAAGCAGCTTTACGAACTTTTCTGTTTTTAACTCTGGTAATCCGGCAGGAACGGCTACAATATCTGTTGGTTCCGGATCAGCTGAGGTACGTACCGGTACACGTTCTTTGAAAGTGGTGAACCCTACAGCGTACAACACCGAACAATGGCGTGTGCAGGTAGCCACAGACCCAATTACACTTGAAGCAGGAAAGCAATACCAGATCAGTTATTGGGTAAAAGCAGCAGCGGCAAACGGTTCAATACGATTGTCTACGCAGCCCTCTCCTCTCTATCAAGGCGATCAAACCATTGGTACAAACTGGCAGCAGGTAACCTGGCTCATCACAGCCAACGAAGCACAAACACGTATCCTGTTTGATTTGGGTCGTAACAGTAATACATATTTTATTGACGATTTGAGTGTAAACGAATTAATAACTGGCGGCTCACCGGGAAACAATTATGCAAAAGTTGATAGTTTATTGAAAACAACGATTGAACAGATAGCCGGACATTTTAAAGGAAAGGTGCGTGGATGGGATGTGATCAATGAAATGTTTGCTGATGGACCCGCAGGCGTTATCCGCAATAATACAAATACTGCCAATGCTACTGCAAATGATGTATTTGTTTGGAGCGAATACCTGGGAAGAGATTTTGGCGTGAAAGCATTTAACTATGCCGCTGCGGCCGATCCCGATGCAAAATTGTTTATTAATGATTATAACCTGGAATTTTCAACAGCCAAACTGGATTCTCTTATTGCCTACGTTGCGGAAATAAGGGGTAAAGGTGCAAAAGTGGATGGCATTGGAACGCAAATGCACGTAAGCATTAATACCAGTAAGAGCCAGATCGACAATCATTTCATGAAACTTGCTGCTACCGGTTTATTGATTCATGTATCGGAACTGGATATAGGTGTTAACACCAACAACGCAACCAGCTTAACGTTTACGCAGGATCTTGAAAGCATTCAGGCAGAAATGTATAATTATATCATTTCATCGTACATGCGTCATGTACCCAAAGCGCAACGATATGGCGTTACTATTTGGGGCATATTGGATAATCAAAGCTGGCGATATAGAAACGGAGCTGACTTTCCATTGCTATACAATCCGGTTGGTGCAAAAAAGAAAGCATATGATGCTTCGTTTAATGCATTGAAATCGGGCTTATAATTTTTCAAACGATCATGATTTTTTTAGCGCATAATTCAATGAATTATGCGCTTTTTTACTCCTTTCTGCAACGGATTCCATTGGCTGATCAACAAATCCCGGCTCTATGTCTTTTTTTTACCGGGCAGAATGTTTACTTTGGTTGTACCAAAACAACCAATACATGAATAACCGATTCTTGCCGGGGAAACTTATATTCCTTTTGCTTGCTTTTACTTTCAATGCACAACATGCTGCTATAGGGCAAACCAATCAATGGAATTTCGGACTCAACACCGGAGCTTCAATTGGCATAAACAGCAGCGATGCCAACCTGTTTCGTGGTAATGGCATTATCAGCGGATTAAACAGTCAGTATTTTTTTGGACGGTTTGGGTTAGGCATTGATGGAGGCTTTATGAATAGTCGTCTCAACAGTTCAGCCATCAATCAATTTATGATTGACCGGAAATTTCCTTTAACAAGCAGCATCACATCTTCTTCATCACAAAACTCATTTTTACTTGCCGGCCCTTCATTACGATTGGGTGAAAGAGTACAATTTGTTACATCTATCAAAGCCGGATTATTTTTTAATCAAAGTGGCGGATTAGTGATTGCCGAACCGGGAGCTGTACGCTCGTTGTATCAGTTTAGTGCCGGAAACAAATCGCTATACCCGGGCTACAGTGGCTCGGCATCCTTTGCATATCCTGTTGCGGACGGATCTTCACTTTTGCTATCTGCTTCTTTTTTACAATCAGCCTCTGCCATTCGTTTATATGATCCACAACAGGGCATTGATATTCCCGTTGAACAAAAACGTAACTGGCAAACAATTAACGTAGGCATATCATTTATCAAATCATTTGAAACAAAACAAAAAAGAGATGCGGCCTCTGGATTACCAACCGGCAGAAGAAGCAGGGAAACCGGTAGTGGTCTTGCAACAGGTAAACGAAGTCGTGACGCTGGAAGTGGTTTACCAACCGGACGGCGACAATATTCACCATCAACCTTTAACAACCCTGATGGAGATGATGATGGCGAGAGCATTATTGATCCAGAAACTAAACGGGTACTGAAAACAAAAACACGCAGTAATCAAAGTAACGACCGTACAAGCACACAAAGCTGCGGACCTGTTACAACTAAAACAACTCATCCCGATGGAACAATAGAAGAGCAAACGTTTAGTTGCCCTGATGATGCGGCCAACTATAAAACAAAAATTGACGGTGGAATGCCGAATCGTATTTCCATGAATGTAACAGTACCCAAACAAACACAAGGTGCTACGTTTGGTGAAAAAGTAAATCGGGGTTTGCAAGCAGCAGGATCTATTGTTTCTGGCAGAATCATTCATCGAACTGCTTCAGGAAACACCAGTATTGTTACCAACCGCTCTCACAGTCAAAATGCTGATGCTGCAGTGAATGTAAATACTGGAATAAGCATGAACCTCTATGCAAGAGAACACAGCAGCGGTATGGCAACTGGTAAACGTTCAAGAGAAACAGGAAGCGGCATGGCAACAGGGCGTCGACAGTATCAACCATTTTATTCTGAAAGCGGCGGCTTAGCCTGCACAACTTGTGCAGCATCAGTAGCGGGAAATCCAATTGGCGGATTAACTATTAAGGCAGGTCGAAATGTTGGAAGCGATAGTACAACGCAACGAAACGGAAGCGGAGTAGCCGGTGCTGCAGATGAAAACAATGCGGCGGACTTGTCTGGTATTGCTGTTCATTTGCTCGATAATACAACCGGTGCTGTCCTTGCCAGTACAAGCACGGATAAGGAAGGTGCTTTCTGGTTTGCAAATGTACCCACCGGAAAATACACCGTAGAAATTGATGGAATGGTTTACGGAAGAAAAGGATATCAATACTACATGGCAAAGAGCGATATGAATGCTATAGATGTAGCCGGAGAAGTTTTGTTAGGCGATGATGTTTTCGAATTGGAATTTGATGCCCCCAATGAAGGAACTGGTGTACTAAAAGCAAATCACAATACAGCAAGAAGTAATAAAAATACAATGAAAGGTGATGGAGGAAACAGTTCCGATTCGCTGCAGCAAAAAGCTAATATTAATACTTCCCGTTCCAATACCAAAGGAATTATTGTGATTGGAAGCGATACAGATGGCGACGGCATTGGCGATCGTTTTACTGCCACTGCCCTGTTGACTAATGGGAGGACAGTTCCTGTTAACGACATGATTGTAAGAAAAAAGCCGGGCTTAACAGAAATAACAATTCCGTTTTATTCTTCATCTGCACAAAAAGCAAACATCAATACCTCCCGTTCGAATATTAAACAGGCCACTATAACAGTTGGCGATGGCACAAACGGAACCGGAGTAAGGGAATTGAAAGTAACAGGCACGTTCAGCGATGGCAACACACGTGAAGCAACGCAGCTGGCAGAAACCGTTTATTCGCCGGGAGTATTTCAAATAAGCATTGAGTTGGGCGATAGTGACGGTGATGCACAACCGGATTTTATCTGGAGCCCACGGAGCAATCTGGCGGTTACTTCGCAATCCGAAACAACCAATCGCAGCAGTCTTCCTGCTGCTGCATTTGAAGGATCTCCCGTTTTTGTAAAGCGTCTGCCACTATATTTTAATACGAACACTGCAAAAGATGAACCTCCAATACTGGCCGGTAACCAGGGAACTATCAGTCCCGCAGCAATCGAAGCACGGCCCGGCAATCCAATCAAGGGTATTATTGTTAAAGGGGGTAAAAATCCCGGTGGTCAAATGCGTCAATTACAAACCAACGATTATGGCGAATTTGAATTTACCGGTTTGGATGCAGGAAACTATAGTATCTCCGCAGGGTATGAAATTTATATCAACGATCAAACGACCATTGAAGTGGGAGATATAAGTGAAGGCGATGCCACTACCCGTGCACAGGATCATAACTCTTCTCGTTCCAATAAAACAGCAAGTTCTGTTGCACCTAATCCGGGAGGTGACACATCAAAAACAAAAGCGCAAGATCATAACTCATCAAGTTCAAACAAAACCGCCAGCTCTGTTGCACCCAATCCGGGAGGAGGAGTTTCAACAAAAACGAAAGCACAGGTAAATGATTTATTGCAAACGGTGTTTGAAGTTGAAGATCTGTTGCATAACGACAATACATCGAACAGAACAGGTATCAATACCAGCCGCAGCAATATCAAAAATCTGCAAAATGCTTTGTTTGATCTGCAACGAGCTTTGAATGGAGACAATGCTGCAACCATTCAATCTGCATCACTTCTTGTTGAGCAAAGAATGCAGCTTGTACAATCTGCATTGCTGAATCTTGGCACACGTTATACAACCATATCTAATGTTTTAAAAACAAAACATGATACAGCAAAGAACAGCATCAGTAATGTTCGCTAATACCAGTTGTAAAATGATGCATGAAAACATTAGCTGTGATGATAACATCCAGGCTGCTTAAGTGAAGTGCTTCAATGCTGCATTTGCCTACAAACGCCCTGGTGTTTTCTTTGTAAACTCATTCTCTACATTCCCGGTGTTGAGTGTAGAAGCCGGTTCAAACAGCAGCACATGCACTTCTTCCGTTGCATTGGGGCGGTGCTCCACTCCACGTGGTACAATAATAAATTCACCTTCATGAATGGTTTCAGTGTGGTCCCGGAATTCCATATCAAAACTTCCCTTCACCAATAAAACAATTCGTCTTCGTTTTCATGATGGTGCCATGTAAACGGACCTTTGAACTTTACAAGTTTTACATGCTGTCCGTTTAACTCGCCGGTAATTTGCGGATTCCAGTAGTCGTGAAACAAATTAAATTTCGCTGCGAGGTTGATCTTTTCCATATACTAAAAATAAAAAAGCCGGTCTTCAATTGAAAACCGGCTGTAAAAAATAAATGTTCTATTATGCAAGCAGTGTTGCAGTGCTTGAAATTTCTAATCCTTTTCCCAGCAGTTTTGAAATAGGACAATTTTGTTCCGCATCTTTTACACACTCCTGGAATTTTGCGTCATCAATACCGGGTACAGAAGCCGATACAGTAAGGTGTGATTTTGACAATGTACCTTCTACAAACGTGATCTCACATTTGGCGTCAATTTTTTCAGGTGTAAAACCTGCTGCTCCTAATACAAAACTCAGCTTCATTGCAAAACAGCCCGCATGTGCAGCTGCTACAAGTTCTTCCGGATTGGTACCTACTCCGCTTTCAAAACGGGAGAGATACGAATATTGTGTATCAGTTAATACGGTGCTTTGTGTTGTAAGGTGTCCGTTACCTTCTTTACCAGAGCCATTCCAAACGGCTGTTGCGTGACGTATCATAGTATTTGTTTTTTAGTTGAGTTGGTAAATCTAATTCAAAAATAGGTTCTTCACAAACCGGGCCAATGAAAGTTTTTATGACTTTTTTATCCAATGCACCTTTCGCTCTGCTAAATACTTCAATACAAAATCAAAACAGTTTTTATCATCGCCCAACAGCTCCGGCGGAAATACGCCTTTCTTTGTAACCATGTTAGTTGCCAGTAAATGAACAGCAGCTGTGCAGGTATAACCCGTTGTGCGGGCCATCGATGATGTTTGTGTAACGGCATCAAATGTATCGAACAAATTGTATTCAATTGTTTTCCCTTCGCCATGAACAAGTACTTTCATCACCGTTAACTCTTCTTCTGTTTCGCCCAGCTTCCATTGTTTCATGAGCAGCTGTGAAGTAAGTTGCATGGGAGCAATCGTATTCCCGTCAACCATTATTTTTTCATTACTGAAAAATCCACTTTGCTGCAAAGCCACAATCAAATCAACATGACCAGGATAACGTAGTGTTTTTTCAATTTGCGTAGGAATATGCGGCATGGTAAATAATAAGGAACGAAGACCATCGGTATTAAATGCTTCCAATGTACCCACGCCTTCAAACTGCATCATCACCCGGTCTGTTAAGGCTGGTTTCGTTACAATCACTCCATTTTCTTTTAAGCGTGCCGGCCTGGTATATTCTTCAATTACATCAATGGGCGAAAAAGGTGCTTTGTAAAAGAACGGCGGTTGCGGATGCAACGGCAATCCACCTACATAAATTTCAAATGCATCGATCTTTAGTTCTGCATTGTAGCGGCCAATGATCCAGTTGCTCATACCCGGCGCCACGCCACAATCAACAATAGCAGTTACATTTTTTTCTTTGGCCAATGCATCCAACTGCAACACATCTTCCGGAAAAAAAGAAATGTCAACAACATTTTTCCCGGCATTGATCACTGCTTTCAATGTTTCAAATCCCATAAAGCCGGGTACAGCCGTTACAACCAAATCAAACCCATGCAACATAGAAGAATAAGCTTTTGTATTACGAAGATCAGCAGCAACCGTTTTAATCTTGCTGTGTTTTTGTTGTAACAGTTGCAGGTTTTGTTCACTTACATCAAATGAAGTAACATCAAATACCCCAGCAAGATCAAGTGCAATAGCACGACCTACCATACCGGCACCTAAAACAGCAATCGTCATAGCACAAACTTTTTTGCAAAGATGCCCGAAAATTTTTTAGCACGTATTCTGAAAATTTCAATGCACTTTTGAAATATGATCGATCCTATCTGGCAGCAGTTTGTAATCGGTATGAAAGGAACAACCTGGTACGAATACATTGCAGTGGTAAGTGGAATTGTGAGTGTATGGTACAGCCGAAAAGAAAATATTCTGGTTTATCCTACAGGACTGGCAAGTACAATTATTTATAGTTACCTGAGTTATAAATACCATCTGCTGGGCGAAGCAGCCGTTAATATTTACTACACCGCTATGAGCTTGTATGGTTGGTGGCTCTGGTCTTTGAAAGACAAATCTCATCATCCTGTTGTGGAGATCAGTCATTCTAACCGGCGCTGGTGGATTTACCAGCTCAGTTTTTTTGCTGCTTTTTATGTGACGCTTTTTGTTTGTCTCACTTATTTAAAAAATGGATTTTATGCCGGAGCAATACCCTGGGCCGATAGCCTTGCTGCAGCTTCAGCATTTACCGGCATGTGGTTAATGGCAAAGAAAAAAGTTGAGAGTTGGTATTGGTGGATCGTAACAAATATTGCCTCAGTACCTTTGTATTTTGTGAAGGGGCTTGTTTTTACAAGTGTTTTTTACGTAGTACTCTTGATCATGGCAGTATTTGGCTTAATTGAATGGAAACGAAGAGTAAAATTACGATAGCAGTTTTACCCTTGTTTTGTATTGTATCACCTGTTACATTGCAACCTTTATGAACTTCCCGAAGAAAGTAGTATTACTCGGCCCGGAATCTACAGGTAAATCTTTTTTGAGCGAACGATTGGCAAAGCATTACCAATCCGTTTGGTGTCCGGAGTATGCCCGTGAGTATTTACTGATGTTGGGGCGGCCTTATACGGCTGAAGATTTGCTGGTTATTGCAAAAAACCAAACTGAACTTGCCGAAAAATACACCCTTGATGCGCTGGAAAAACAAGTGAGCAGCATCTTCTTTGATACGGATATGCATGTAATGAAAGTATGGAGTGAAGTGGTTTTTGGTTCCTGCGATCCGTGGATCTTACAGGAGCTGAAAAAACAGAAATACGATCTATATCTTCTTTGCAAGCCGGATATACCCTGGGTGGAAGATGAGTTGCGGGAATACCCCGAACAAAAAGTACGCAACGATCTGTTTGCAGTTTACAAAGAACTGATGCAACAACAAACAACTCCCTGGACTATCATCAGTGGAAATTTTGAAGAACGTTTTCAAAAAGCAGCGAAAGCAGTTGATGCATTACTTCGCTGATTGTTTTTTCGTTTTTTCTGTTTTGGGTTGCACATCATCCCGTATCAGTAGTTGAATATCTTCATCAGCTTCCAGGTTATTCATTTGGCGTAAGATCCAAGGGGTGCGTGATGCTACCTGAACGGTCAACGGCTTCACTGTGTACTTTTTTGGATTGCGTAAGGACGCTGCAATTTGTGCCGCTTCTGTCCGGCTAAGTTTGGCAGCCGGTTTATTGAAATTGCTTTGTGCTGCCGCTTCAATGCCATACACACCTTTTCCCATTTCCACTACATTGAGATACACTTCCAGGATCCGTTTCTTTCCCCAGATCCATTCGATCATTTTGGTAAAATACATTTCCAATCCCTTGCGGAACCAACTACGCCCCTGCCACAAAAAAACATTCTTGGCTGTTTGTTGCGAAATTGTAGAGGCCCCTCGGATACGATTTGGCTTTTTTTCGTTATGCTCCATTGCCTTTTCAATATTCTTCCAATCAAACCCACCATGATCAGGAAACAACTGGTCTTCTTCTGCAATTACAGCAAGCCGGGCATTGCTGCTCATTTGTTCAATAGTGATGTAATCCCGTTTGAGTCCTTCACCTTTTACAACGCTAACCAGTTGTGTGATGGTAATGGGTGGATCGATCCATTTCAACAAAACAATATAAACAAGCTGTGCAATAAACAGAACCATGAATAAACGTTTCAGGAAACGAAACGCCTTTTGAAAAAAAGTACGGTTATTGGATGTACCTGCTGCCATTGCTGCAATATACATCACTGTTTTTTTTCGGGCAGTATTTCCGACGGATAAAGATCGAGCACCTGCAGATCGTATTTCGTACCGATGCGGTACCGTT
The DNA here is from genome assembly GCA_023428755.1 of Bacteroidota bacterium. GTDB lineage: Bacteria > Bacteroidota > Bacteroidia > Chitinophagales > Chitinophagaceae > Lacibacter. The sequence continues at coordinate 182,678 of JAEYWX010000012.1, read as the reverse complement.
TGTTGCTTTTAAAAATAAGTTGTTGTGCATTGTATAACACAATAGGAATGTACACAAGTCCTATTCCTGATAATGCCGAATTCAACAACGGTTCTCCGCTAATGACCAGGCCCGCCGTAAACAACGGAATACCAAGATTACTGTACAAAAATGCTTCTTTGCTGAATGGAATAATGTTGTGCTTCTTCGAAGCCCGCTTAAACACAACAGCAATGTCCCTTTTGTGAATACCACCATCTGAAAAATAAATACTGTCGTTCTGAATGAGGTAAATGATGCCGCTGTATTTTAAGCCCAGTTTTGTCTGGAGTGTTATTACGGATCCCTCTGCATAACGTTTTTTGGCAATACCATTTTTGCGCAGCACCAACTCGTTGAATTGTGCTTCTGCCTGTGTGGTCGCCAGTGAAAGAAACAAAAACAGAAAGATCGGTTTCATGCGCTGCATTAAAAGAACAACAGAAAAATGAAATGCTTTGTTAAGAGTAGCTGCAAATTACAATTATCCATTGCTTTTGTAAAACAGCAATCCAACAATGAGAATAAGACCAAACACAATCAGAATTGTTCCTGAAATTTTATTAATGAGACTGATTGTTTTTAACGTGAGCCTGCTGCGTAAACGGTTTGCCAAAAAAACTTTCAACAGATCTGCCACCAACACCACACTTAAACAGGCAGCAAATGTGGCGATACGTTCCGAAACCGGCATGGTAATAAATGCGGTAGCCCAGGTAAACCAAAAAGCAATAACTGTTGGGTTCAGTGTGTTCATAAAATAACCGGCGAAAAAAATGCGTACATAATCACCGGCACTTCGTTTCATTTCAATACCATCGCCCAGATCGTTCATCTTCATCTTCTTAAAAAACAGAAAGTACACACCAATACCGATCAATAAAATACTTCCGCCCAGCCCAATCACTTTTTCAAATTTGAGAAGCCGGTTAAAGAGTTCTGTAAATACATTGCTGATGAGTACAAGCGTAAGATCACTGGCAGCAACACCAAACACAAAACTCAACCCGCCTTTGTGGCCATTGCTGATGCTTTGTTTGATGATGGAAAAAATTACCGGACCCATGCTGATCGCCAGTAATAAACCCAATGCCAAACCTTTGATGATTGCTTCGGTCATGTTTCAGAAGAATTGATTGAAAAACGGATTGAACAGCGAATCACAAATAGTCAATCAAAAATCCGTTTTCTTTCTGTTGAATCAGTAACGTTCGGTAGATCGATTTCTTACAGCTTACCTGTCGTTAAAAACTGTTGCCAATCGTCCAGCATTTTCCCTTTCAATACCCGTGGAAACTTATGTTGTGCACCAATTTTTCCTTTCAACTTCATAAAGTTCATGAATGTTGATTCCGGCAAAATATCAAGAAACACATCTTTCAATGCGCTGCCTCGTTCCACCGCATAATCATCATTGATCTCTTTCAACGCATTGTCAATTTTTGTACGCAGCTCTTCTGCATTTGCATTGTCATCACATGCCACATACCAATGGTGTGCAAAGAAATTACCATGCGGTTCACCTACCACTGTGTATTCGGGAATTGAAATATTCAACTCTTCACTCACCAGTTGAATGGCTTTGTTCATATTGTCAACACTCAGGTGCTCGCCCACCAAACTTAAAAAGTGTTTGGTACGTCCGGTAATGACAATTTCACATTTCTCTTTGTTGGTAAAACGGATGGTATCGCCAATCAAATAACGCCAGCTGCCTGCACTTGTACTTAAAAGCAACGCATAATCCTTGCCCTCTTCCACTTCATGCAACATCAATGCTTCCGGCTTTTCTACAATATTTCCATCGGCATCAAAATTCTTTGACTCAAACGGAACGAATTCGTGAAAGATATGTTCGTTGGTAACGAGTCGCATACCATCTGCGTCCTGTCGTGCCTGGTAAGCAATAAAACCTTCACTCGCCAAATAGGTTTCAATATAAATGAGCGGCTTGCCGAGTAATTTGGCAAAACCGTGCTTGTAAGGTTCAAACGAAACACCACCGTGTACAAAAAAGGCAAGGTTGGGCCATATTTCGTGAATGTTTTTCAGTTGGTACCGTTCAATGATCATCTCCATACACATCTGTATCCACGCCGGCACACCCACCACAAAACCAATATCCCAGTTCGGCGCTTCATTTACGATGTAATCGAGTTTAATATTCCAGTCTTTTGTTTTGGCAATTTTCTTTCCGGGTTTGTAAAACGGACTGAACCAGAACGGCATTTTCTTGGCGGTGATCCCGCTCAAATCGCCGGAGTAATAACCCGGGCCTTTTTGCAGATCAGTACTTCCTCCCAACATTAACCAGCCTTTTCCCAAACTGCGTACAGGTAAATTTTCATACGTACGCAAAGAGAGAAGTTGCTTGATCATAGCAATGCGGTTGCCCTGCATCAGATCGTTGGTGATGGGAATATATTTACTGGCTGCCTCGCTGGTACCGGAACTGAGTGCAAAATATTTGATCTTACCGGGCCAACATACGTCCGTATGTCCTTCCAGTGTTTTATGCCACCAGTCTTTGTAAATTTTATTGTAATCATGTACGGGTACCAGCTCCTGGAAGCGTTTTCCGGGGTGGCGGCTGTTCAACACTTCATCAAACCGGTACTTTTGACCAAAGCCTGTGTGTTTTGCTTTTTTCAACAGCTTTTTCAGCACCTTGATCTGCTGGCGTTTCGGTGAATTAACCGGCAGATTCAATGCCTTACTAACTGACTTGGGGAGGTTGATTTCAAATATTGACATGCGTACCGTTCAATGTTGACAAATGTAATAACTCAAGGCCTTACTTACTGCCTAATTTTTGATAATTCGTAAAGATGATTTTCAGATCATAAAGTGGTTCATACTCCCGTGCATACCATTCATCGGCCAGCAACAAACCCTCTGCTTTTAAGGTGGATCGGCTGTGTGGTAACCCGGCCGGACCAAGAACGGATGGCGGCAACACGGGCATGTGTGCACGACTGGCTGAAAACCCGATCCATGTTTTTTGATTGAATAATACCTGCAGACTATGTTGCAACAACCGGAGCGGATTTTTATTGAAGATGAAATGAAGTGGGAAACTCAACAGAAAAAGCAAAGCCGTACTCATGTCGATCAAGCGTTTTAACCGCAGGTTCACTGCTTGTGAAATACAGAAGTGTTGCTGATGCAATACTTCGCCTGCTTCATTTTTTGAATCGCTGGCAATAATACTTTCACTTGCCTCAGCATGCAAACGAAGCTTTACACGTTTACCCGTTTGTTCATATAGTTGAATGATCTGTGCAAACGAAAGTGCATTGCTCTGGCAGAGGATCAACTCGTTGGCGGGTGTATTCTGCAACAACTGTTGTATTTCGCTGATGTTTCCCAATGCATGTTCTTCGTTCAACGGACTAACAAAACCCTGAATAGTTTGTGTGCGGCCATACTGCTGCAACAGGTTGTTTACTTTTCCCAGATCGGCCTGTGTGCCGGCTACCAGCGAAAAATAATCTTCTTCCTCTATTGCCCGTTCCAACACATCGGTTTGTAAAAGAATTCTTCGCCACAAATACAATACAACATAGCTAAAGAATGAACCCATGAGCACCATGCCTCGTGAAAAACGATATTCTTCCGGTAACAACGAATACGCTGCCAGGATAATGAGTAATGAGATAAATGTAGAGCGCCAGAGATTTTTATACCTGAACTGTTTATCGTATAACCCTGTATAGTAGCTCACAATTAAAAACAGGAAAGAGAACACAATAAACGAGGTCCACAATAATTTGTTTTGATACACAATTTCCGGACGGACATATTTTGTCCATACAAGTTTGGAAAGTAGGTAGCTTCCAATAATAAGTGTGGCATCTAACAACGGAAGCCCTACCCGTTGTATGAATCGCTTTACCAAACTCATCAATGCCCGAACCCAAATCGCAGCGTTGATCAATGTGGTAAACAAACCTGCACTGGACGAAGAGTAATGTTTTTTTACAAACCGGCTCATGGCTTCGTAAAACATCCGCACATAATTCACCGACGATTTTTTGGTGCTTTCGCCTTTGAAATGAAGAATGGAACGCTCACTGAAATAGTAATTTTTATAACAACCGCCGGTTGCTTCGCAGGTTGCTTTTTGAATACGGTAACTCAGATCTACATCTTCGCCATACATAAAAAAGCTTTCATCGAATCCACCAACAACATCCAGCACTTCTTTCCGTATCATCATAAAAGCACCGGCCAGCACATCAATTTCGTGGTTTTGATGTTCGCTTAAATAACCCAAATGGTAACGGCCAAAGGTTTTTGAGCGGGGAAACAAATACGACAGTCCGCTAAGTTTATAAAACGAAATAGCAGGCGATGGGAACGAACGCTTGCTCTCCGGTAAAAACCGACCACTGCCATCGAGCATGCGAATGCCCAGGGCACCGGCATCTGTTGTTTGGTTGAAAAAGGAAATGCAGGCACTAAAACAATCTTCCGGTACAATGGTATCCGGGTTCAGGAATAAAATAAACTCGCCGGTTGCTTGTTGCAACGCCTGGTTACAGGCTTTTCCAAAACCTACATTATCGACATTCCAGGTAAACGAAACAGTTGAAAACTTTGGTTCAAGGTAGGCCCGGCTTCCATCATTTGACGCATTGTCAACTACAAAAACCTCCGCCTCCATTCCTTCCACAGCTTTTTGCACCGAAAGCAGGCATTGCTCCAGAAAGAATTTTACGTTGTAATTGACGATTATGATGGAAAGTTGCATTCCCCCGTCCCCTAAAGGAGTGTATTTGTTGAACCTGCAAAATAGTCCTTCAGCGTTGTTATTTCAAGTTGATTATAATAAGATAGATGTTTTTTCTACTCCCCTTCAGGGGATGGGGGCGTCGTTATATCTTTGCGCATGCTTAAACAAACCCTTATAGATGCCACAAGAGCCGGCGCCGCACAACTCACTCATTTTTTCAACAATGAGTTTGCAGTTCATCACAAAGAAGGTGTCAACAATCTTGTAACCGAAGCTGATCATGCTGCGGAGAAAGCCATTTTTGAAGTGATCCGCAACAATTTTCCGGAGCATTATATATTGAGTGAGGAAGCCGGTGAAATTATACAGGACTCAAACTACAAATGGATCATTGATCCAATTGATGGTACTGTCAACTTTGCCAACGGTATTCCGATCTGTTGTGTAAGCATTGCTGTAGAGCACGAAGGAAAGATGGTACTGGGTGCTGTGTACAACCCGTTCATGAATGAATTCTTTCTTGCTGAACGTGGACAAGGCGCTTACCTCAACGACAAACAAATTCATGTCAGCAGCCAGGATCAACTCATCAAAGCCTGTTTGGTAACCGGTTTCCCTTACACGTATCTGGATATGCCGAATGGTCCCTTGCAGGTGTTTGAACGTTTTATCCGCAAAGGCGTACCCGTTCGCCGGTTGGGTAGTGCAGCCATTGATCTGTGTTGGGTTGCTGCCGGTCGCTTCGATGGTTTTTACGAACATAAATTACAGGCATGGGACAGCGCCGCCGGATTTTTGATGGTGGAAGAAGCAGGTGGAACTGTTACTGACTTCGAAGGCGCCCACTACTCACCGTATCAACCGCACCTTGTTGCAACCAATGGAAAAATACACCAGGAGTTGCTGGAGGTGGTGAACGATAAGAAAAAGCTTTAATGGCTAAATAGTGTACGATGTCAGGTGTACGGTGTACGGGCGTGCCTTTTTTCGAAACATCTTAAAATTTGCACAATATGGATGCCGAAGAAATGAAAAGAAGGACGAAAGCTTTTGCGATTAATGTTGCAAGACTAACGCAAAAAATTCCAGACGATCAAATTAACCGTGTCTATAAAAACCAGATTATTCGTTCTTCGAGTTCAGTAGGTGCAAACTACAGAGCCGCAAGAAGGGCAAAATCAAAACCCGATTTTATAAACAAACTCAAAATAGTTGAAGAAGAATTAGACGAAAGCTTATTCTTTTTGGAATTATTACATGAATTCAATAAAGACATTGAGCCGGAAATAGCTGAACTTTATAAAGAAGGTGAAACCTTATTAAAGATTATTGTTAGTTCGATTGTTTCGTCCCGATGAGAGGGGCGTACATCGTACATCTAACATCAAACATTTTAAAGTTATGAGTGAACAACGCACAGAACTATCCACCCTTGGTGAATTTGGTTTGATCGACCATCTGACAAAGAATATTGAACATCAGAACGCATCTACCATTTTAGGTGTGGGTGATGATGCAGCCGTAATCGATCATTTTGGGAAGCAAACAGTGGTTACAACCGATCTGTTAATGGAAGGCGTGCATTTTGATTTAATGTACACACCATTAAAACACCTCGGTTACAAAAGTGTAGTGGTGAATGTAAGTGATATCTATGCCATGAATGCCACTCCAACACAAATTACAGTGAGCATTGCGGTGAGCAACCGCTTTAGCCTGGAGGCGCTGGAAGAATTTTATGATGGCGTGTATGTGGCCTGTGAAGAATATGGAGTAGACCTTGTTGGTGGCGATACCACTTCTTCGCAAAAAGGATTTGTAATCAGTGTTACCGCTATAGGCGAAGTTGCACCGGATAAATTTGTGAAACGAAGTACCGCACAGGTGAACGATCTTATTTGTGTAAGCGGTTACCTTGGTGGTGCGTATTTGGGTTTGTTATTATTGGAGCGTGAAAAGAAAATTTTTCTGGAAACAAAAGGCGTACAACCTGACTTGGAAAACCGGGATTATATTGTCGGTCGATTACTGAAACCGGAAGCACGGAAAGATATTATCGAGTTCTTTGAAAAAGAAAACATCGTCCCTACTTCGATGATGGACATCAGCGACGGTCTTAGCAGCGAGGTGTTGCACATCTGCAAGCAAAGTGAAGTAGGCGCTGTTTTGTACGAAGACAAGTTGCCGGTACATCCCGATGCAAAAGAGTTTGCGTATAAATTAGAGATCGATCCTACTGCCTGCGCATTAAGCGGTGGCGAAGATTATGAATTGCTGTTTACCCTTTCGCAAGCCGACTATGATAAAGTAAAAGATGTAAACGGAATTCGCATTGTAGGTTACATCACCGAACAAAAAGAAGGCGCCCATATTCTTACAAGAGGCGGCAATAAATATGCATTAACAGCACAGGGCTGGAATGCATTTGGAAAATAACTTGTGTAATGAAGAACATCTCTTTTTTTTATGTATTGATTTTGGGCTCCCTGCTTGTGTCCTGTTCTGCAACAGGCAATCTCAACTATACACCTGAACGGAAGTATAGTGCTGCTCAGTTGCGGGAAGATGTGGAGGTGATGGAAAAAACGCTGAAGGATAATCATCCCTCGTTGTATTGGTACAGTTCAAAAGAAGAGATCGATGCGTCGTTTCAAAAAGCGTATATACGCCTCACCGATTCGCTCAATGAAATTCAGTTCAGAACCATTGTAGCAGAAACCTTATTCCCGATCCGTTGCGGACATACCAGCGTACGGTTTTCAAAAAACTATTACAACTACATTGAAGGAAGACGTTTAAAAACATTCCCCTTACTGGCCAAAATAACGGACGATTCATCACTGGTTGTAACCATCAACCTCAACCGAAGAGATTCCGTTATCCGGCCCGGCACACCATTACTTTCCATCAATGGTTTTTCAGCCAGGTCTATTATTGATTCAATGCTACCCCTGGTTTCAATCGACGGCAACGCAAAAAACTTCAGCTATCAAAACCTCAGCAATAATTTCACCACGTATTACAATATGCGGTTTGGTGTACAAAACAGTTATGCAGTTGAGTTTGTAGGTTTTAACGGTGTGAGCAGACAATTGAACTTGCCAGTGTACGATCCGCAACGGGATACCACACGACGCAGACCGTCAGTTGCTGCAACGCCGGCCCCAACACCTCCTTCACCACCAACACCCACCATCACTGAACGTGAACGCCGCCTGCAACGCACACGAACATTCAATATTGATTCAACAGGCACATTTGCTGTATTGCGTATCAATAGTTTTGGCACCAGTTTAAGTAAACATTTTTTGAAAAAAAGTTTCCGTCAGCTGCAAAAAAAACAAGTCAATCATTTAGTAATCGATGTACGCAACAATGGCGGAGGGCTAATTAAAACATCACTTTGCTTAACCAGGCTTGTAAAACAGGAGCCCTTTACGTTTGCTGATTCAATTTATGCCACTCATCGAAAACTGAGATCGGATGCAAAGCTGTACAAGCGGTTTATTTACAACCTTGGTCTCTTTTTTCTGAGTAAGAAACAAAGTGACAGTATGTATGTATTTAAATTCTTTGCCAATAAACAATATACACCGTTGAAAAATAAATACAACGGCCAGGTGTATGTATTAACAGGCGGCTATTCATTTTCGGCCACCACCTTATTTGCAGCTGCAGTAAAAGGACAGCACAATGTTACCATTGTGGGAGAAGAAACAGGCGGCGGTTATTATGGAAACAATGGGGTGTTTATTCCGGAAATGATTTTACCCAACAGCAAACTGCGTGTACGCATCCCGTTGTACCGCATCGTAAACAATACAAACTATCCAAAAAACGGGCTTGGTGTGTTACCCGATGTAGAAGTGAAAGCCAGTGCCGAAAGTATCCGTAACAACCGTGATCCGAAAATGGATAAAACGATTGAATTGATCATGCAACGGAAAAGTTGATGTGCATGTCAATAACCGTATGAAGCAACTCCTTATCTCCTGTTTTGTACTTTTTCTTTTCAACGCTTGTCAGAAAGACCAGTTGTGTACCGATGGCGTGATACACTGGGGCGGAGAACCTGCAGCGGACGGACTTGGATGGTATTTTGAATCGGAAGCACTTCCACGTGTTGTAAAACTGAAAGATATTCCTGCACAGTACCTGACCGATAGCCTCGCTGTATCGGCCTGTATTATTAAAACAACTGAAACGTATCAATGCTTTTGTGCCGAGCCCATGGATGTATATGAGGTAAAACGCATCCGCAAGCGATAGTAATTGTTATCTGCCACTGTTTAACTGCCTTTTCCTTTTTTATTGTTTTGTAACAGATACCTTTGCACAGCAGTACAGCATACTGATGACTGATGCTGTTAAATGTGTGAAGCCATCATGAAAAAAATATTACTTGTAGAAGATGAAACACATGTTGTTTCATTTATCAAAAAAGGTCTTACAGAAGAGGGGTTTGATGTAACCGTTGCGTTTGACGGTTCCACCGGCCTGCAACTCTTTGCTGCCAATTATTTTGACCTGGTAATACTGGACATTATGCTGCCCGATAAAAATGGACTGGAAGTGTGCCGGGAAATTCGAAAAACAAACAACTCCATTCCTGTTCTCTTTCTTACTGCGTTGGGCACTTCCGAAAATATTGTACTGGGGCTTGAAACCGGTGCCGATGATTACCTGGTAAAACCGTTCAAGTTTATTGAATTGGTGGCCCGTATAAAAACATTGCTTCGCCGGTCGGACAATTCAACAGCAACACCCGAAGTACAGGAAGAGCATGTATATCGCTTTGCCGATCTTGAACTCAATGATTATACAAAAGTTGTAACACGTGATGGCAAAGTGATATCTCTCACAACAACGGAGTATCGCTTGCTTTTGTATTTCATGAAAAACAAAAACAAAGTATTGTCCCGCATTGATATACTGGAAGAAGTGTGGGGTGTAAACTTTGATATTGGTACCAATGTGGTAGATGTATATGTAAACTACCTGCGAAAGAAAATTGACAGCTATGCCGATCAAAAACTCATTCACACTGTTATTGGGATGGGTTATGTGTTGAAAGATCACTAATAGTACCGCTTTTTCATTTTTAAATTACGGAAGAGATGAAGATACAGTTCAAGACCATGCTTATTCTGTTAACAGCATTTTTAACCATCATTTTGTTGTTCAGCGGATTTGTGTACCTCTCTGTTTCCAACTATTCCTACGAAGATTTTTACAAGCTGCTTGAGATCCGTGCTGTTACAGCTGCAAAAGTGGAGCTCGATCAGGAAGAAGGATCTACACAAGCCGATATCAAAGATCTGCGCAATGAATTTTTTGAAAAGCTGCCCCAGGAACAGGATCGTTTCTTCCGCATTTCACCAGGTGAATCGTTTGAAGGAGAAGCAAAAAAGGTTGGTCTTCCGGTTTCTTTTTTCAACAATGTGCTGAAAGATGGAAAAGCGGAATATAATAATGACGGCATGTTTTATAAAGGTATCCGCTATCAAAGCAAACAGGGTGAATACATTGTTGTAGCTTCTGCTCAAAACTATTTTGAACTGCATCACTCTGCTTATTTACGGCGTACGCTTGTATTTGCAATCATTGCTGCGTTTCTTTTCTCCGCTCTTATTGCGTTGTATTTTTCACGGTTTGTATTCAGGCCGCTTCGAAAAATTACAGACCAGGTACAGGAGATCAGTTCCGAAAATCTTCACCTCCGTCTCGATCAGAATAATAACAACGACGAGCTGGCACAGCTTACACGCACCTTCAACAACATGCTCGATCGTATTGAAACATCATTTGAAACGCAAAACAATTTTGTAAGCAATGCATCGCATGAATTGCGTACGCCTTTAACAGCCATTATTGGTGAAGCAGATGTAACCTTATCCAAGATCCGGAAACCGGAAGAGTACATTGAAACCATTACGGTGATACTGGACGAAGCTGAAAAGCTCGACAGAAAAACAAAAGCGCTGCTGTTCCTTGCACAAACAGGGTTTAATGGAAAAAGCCAGAAGTTTGATAAAGTGCGTGTTGATCAACTCTTATGGGATGTAAAAGAAACCATCGAAAAAATAAATCCCCGCAGCAATATTCATATCGACATGAGTCTGCTGCCGGAGAATCCGGCCAAACTGAAAGTAAAAGGCAATGAACAGCTATTGCATCTTGCACTGAGTAATATCATCAGCAATGCCTGCAAATACAGCGATTATAAAGTGGTACATGTTTCCATTGGCGCATCCGATCAAAATGTATTCATCATCATAAAAGATCAGGGCATTGGTATTCCCGATGCTGAATTGAAATATATCTACGATCCGTTTTTCCGTGCATCCAATACACTCAAGTACGAAGGCTATGGAATTGGATTGCCGCTAACACGAAACATCATCCGTATCCATAATGGTGAAATCATTGTATCGTCCATTGTACAACAAGGTACCACCGTGCAAATCAATCTTCCAGTTGGGCAGTACCAATTATAATGTCAACATCCTTTCTAAAAGTTGTGTTGAAAAAACAAAAGGGCTCCCGTTCAAATTGTTGAACAACCTTTATTTGCCTCCCGCTTTTCTAATGCGTTTCTAATTTCTTTGTCCATATTCTAATAGCATTCTAACTGTGCCTTTAGGTCATTTTAATGACTCGGGTACAAATTTGCTCTCTAATCGCAAAACAAAAATGCTATGGAAAAAACAGTTTTAGTTCCCACAGATTTCAGTATTGCCTCGTTGAACATTGTAAAATCATACCTCAATGAACAGGACAGCGATACCAAAGTGAATATCATTTTGCTGCATGGGTTGCACCAGACCGATTCAATTACCAACCTGCTTTTCTTCTCGAAATCTAAAGTGCTTGAATCGCTCACAAATCCGGCATTTGAAGAAGCGTTGCGTGTATTAAAAAATAAATATGCTTCGCAGGTTCGTATTATGCGCAAAGATATTTTTACCGGTTTTACGCAAGCCGCCTTCAACCAGTTTGTTGAAGCCAACCGTGTGAATGAAGTATGCTTACCTATACTTTACAATCCGAAGTTTAAAGACAAAAACAGTTTTGATCTGCTTCCTTATATCAAAGCAAGCAATTTGAATATTACAACCATTGGCTCAGCCATTGAAGTGCCCATGCCTGAAAAAGGAAATGTGGCCGAGCTGTTTGCCAACCGTGTATCGATGGGTTAACATTTAAACTCTTTACTATGAAACTTTGGTTCATTTATATAGCTGTGTTTGCACTGGGACTAACAGGTTTTACAGTAATGATGCAATCGTCTTCAAGTCCTGAAAAATTAATACTGGGGCCATGGGATGAAAAAACATGGAAGTACGAAAAAGGCTCTGCCATTGGTGCTGATATTGCCGCAGCCAGTAAAACACAAACAAAACCTTTACAGGGTTTTTCATTACACGAAGCAGAAAACTGGGAGTTTTTACCCGGTGGTAAACTTCGGGTGACCGTTAACGATGAGGTGCAACAATTGAAATGGAACATCAAAGGCCGTGGCCATGTGTTGCAGATCAAATACGCACCGGGCCATGTTGAAAATTATCAGTTAACCCAGTTAAGCAAAGACAAAATGGTACTGGACGCTGAATCAGACGTACAGGCCAGGGGCATTGCCCGCTTAACGTTTGAACGGAATAAAACAAATACCTATGCTCAGGAAATACAGTAACAGCAGAACACTGGGAGATAATATCAGGCTTGGAGTATTAACAGCATTTTCAGCAGGGATGGTAAACATCGCATCGTTACTGTTGTTCTTTTCGTTTAGCTCCAACATTACAGGACACTTTGCCATTCTCGCATCTGAAGTGGTGAAAGGTAATTTGTACCAGGGTGCCGTAGTGTTTGCCTGGATCTTCCTCTTTTTCTTTGGGAGTTTTGTATCAAATATGTTTGTGATACATCTGAATAAACGCAATGCCTATGTAGCACATGCAATTCCGGTTGTATTGGAAATACTTTGTTTAGTGGCCGTTGGAACCTATGGATCGTTTTTTTACAACGAAACATTAGCAGAAACAGAAGTGCTGTTATCATTAATGTTGTTTGCAATGGGTTTGCAAAACGGTTTAACTGCCAGCATTTCCAATTTTGCAGTGAAAACCACACACCTTACCGGTACTACTACTGATCTTGGAATTCTCTTTTCGATGTTTACAAGAAAAGAATACCGGCAGAATAAAGAATTGATCGGGAAAGCGAAACTGTTGTTAGCCATTGCAGCCGGTTATTTATTAGGTGCCATCGCATCAGGTTTTACATACATGTTTATGGGTTTTGGATTATTTTATGTAGTGAGTTTATTTCTTGTTGTGGTGATCTTCTACGATTTCTACAAATTAAAACTCACCCGTTACCTCAGCAACAAACGATCAAAAGCTGAAACGGCACAACTGCAAAGAATGGCAAAGCCGCTTCCGAACATTCCCGAACATAAAAAGAAACACACGCAAGAAGAAGTACCCGCCTATTAATTTTTTTAGTTAGGCATTCATGTTGATTGAGACTGCGGGATTCATGCCGTGGTCTTTTTTTTGCAACATAACTCACAATAACATTGTACCGTTCCGGATTACCTGTTTGATCTGAAGTTGTGGGGACAGAACAGCAAAATCGGCCCGGAAACCAGTTTCAATTTTTCCAAACTCCAGCAACTGTGCCACCCTTGCCGGGTAAAGCGATGCCATCCGCAACGCTTCATCCATTTCAATACCCGCTTGTTCTATACAATTCGTTACAGCCTTTAACATGGTAAGTGTAGAGCCGGATAATGTTCCATCCGGTAACACATACCGGTCATCTTTGAATACATGCTGATAAGCTCCTTCTGCTACTTCAGTTACAGCATCGGTAATTAAGAACAACCGTTCCTGCATCATTTTTTTACTGATGCGAACGGCAGCAAACGAAGTGTGAAATCCGTCGCATACCATACTGCTGTAAGCTGTTGCATGATCGTAGATAGCGCCTACCATTCCCAACTCTCTGCCTTGTAATGGCGACATGGCATTGAACAAATGTGTGGCAGTAGTGATTCCCTTGTTGAATGCAGCGGTTGCTTGTTCATACGTTGCATTGCTGTGGCCTGCCGAAACAATAATTTTGTTGTCCAGTAGCAATTGAATTACTTCATCACTGCATTGCTCCGGTGCAAGCGTCATCATCTTTACAATGCCTTCGCTTTTATCGATCAATAATTTTACTTCATCTATTGTTGGTTGCTTGATGTGTTGCAATAAATGCGCTCCCCGTTTTACCGGGTTGATATACGGACCTTCGAGATGTAAACCCAGCAAGCCTGTTTCTCGATTTTTTTGAACGAATTTTTTTGCTACATCTATGCCTTTCAGAAAAACATCGATACTGTTGGTAGCCATCGTTAACAGGAACCTTGTACAACCACCGCTTACACAATACGCATCAGTTGCAAGAATGGCTTCTTCATTCAACGATTGTGAAAACAACAAACCGTTACCTCCATACAATTGCAGATCAATAAACGCCGGCACCAATACATTCCCCTGCAGATCGTACCGATCTAAGTCAGCAGGCAGATCAATTGCCGGCAAAACAGATTCTACAAATCCGTTCTTCACGAGTACTGCATATCCGTTTAAAAACCGATCGCCTGTAAATATTCTTCCGTTGTAAAATGCTAACATGTTGTTGTTATAATAAAATGCTGAATGCATCCCCGTCTTTTAAAAAAGGAAGTTCGTGTCTTGTCTCTTCCAGTTTTTCTTTGGAGAGTGTAATGGTATAAACATCTTCTGCATGTTCTTTTTCATACAGCACTTCACCCATTGCATCAATCACCATACTGTTGCCGCTGTGATAAATACCGTTGCCATCATCTCCTGTTCGGTTCACCCCAATTACATAACATTGGTTTTCGATCGCCCTCGCTGTAAGTAATGTTTTCCATGCATGCACCCGGCGGTCGGGCCAGTTAGCTACATAAATGAGCACATCGTATTCGGGAGTCGAGTCCTGAGCGGAAGTCGAGTCCTGAGCGGAGTCGAAGGACGGGTTGGGAGTATCGAGCGGAGTCGAGATACGACTGGCCTGCTGCCTTGCCCACACCGGAAACCGCAGATCATAACAAACCTGTAAGTTGATTTTCCATCCATTCACCGAAGCAATCAAACGTTTGCTGCCGGCCGTGTAATGTTTGTCTTCATCTGCATAACCAAACAAATGACGTTTATCGTACACACCATATTGACCGTTGGGCAACATCCAGATGAGCCGATTGAAATATTTCAGGGTCGGGCCGGTTTCACCGGCCTGAGCCATTTCTTCCCGGACCATTAAACTACCGGTAACGATCACCCGCTTTTCTGCAGCCATGCGTTTCATCCATGCAACGGTTGGTCCGTTCATGTCTTCAGCCAGTTCTTCCGGCTTCATACTAAAGCCCGTGTTAAACATTTCGGGCAATACAATGATCTGTGTGGGATGCTGAATGGAGTTGATCTTTTCTTCCAGCATTTGCAGATTGGCTGCTTTCTCTTCCCAATGTAAGTTGGTTTGAATCAGCGTGAATGTAAGATGGCTCATGCAACGAAGTTAACGAAAGCGTATGCTGAATGCAAAAGCTCCATATACTTCAAACGGATCGATCATGGATTTTGCTTCCCGTTGCTTGATATGGTAGTAGGCCGAAAACGAAGTTTGCCGGTTAGACAGGATAATACCGGTTTTAATGAGATAAAGGAATGGATTGAGTTCTGAAACATAATTTCCTTTGTTGGTACGGAACAATCCACCCTGCACTGTAGCATTGTATGCCTGCGCAACAAGTGTGGGTTCCAGGAAAAAAATGAATTCCGTTTGATGGCGTTGTTGCTGTTTCCTTTGTCCAAGCCGGTCTGTCCAATACGATGAGTACTGTTCCACTTCCAGTTTGCCAAGCTGCAGCAACACACCCATTGCTGCATTGGTAAATGTATTGCCGATGCTGGCTTTCCCTGCAGCATGCAACCGAACATTGTTTGTTGATGGGATGATCGGGTGATAATAACGTACCGATGCATTTACACCCACTTCGTTTTGCAATTGATTTTCCCAACCGTACAGTTTATACAAGCCAATGAACTTGTGATAATTTGTTTGTACTTCCTTTCCTTTTGCAGCAGGGCCAAGTACACCAAGCGTGGCATCAAATTGTACAATACGTTTGTTGCTGCGCACATTGGTTTGCCCGTAACTGGCATAGAGCCAACCGGCATACGGTCGGTCTTGCCGTTCCAGCACCTGCTCCAATGAACGACGGTTGAGAAAAGGATTAAAGATCATTTGTCCGGCTTCCACCCGGTGAAGCCTTGCTGCAACAGTAGCTGGCAATTGCCTGGACAACCATTGATAGCGAAGAAAAAAACCATTGGAATAATAACGGTCTTTTTTGGTGAGATTGTAATTATCGTTTTCAGTGATCAGCGTTAACTCTTTTGTAAAAACAGCAGTCGAATCCTGTGCGTGCACAATGGCACAGCAGGAAAACAAAAGCAGACAAACAATGGCTGGTTTCAACATGTGGTTACAAGATTACTGAAAAACAGAACATCCCGGTTAACGCAACAATTCATTAATAATACTGTGTTCAAATCCCTTTTGTAATAAATAATCGGTGAGTTTCCGTTTTCTTACAAATTGATTGGTTTCGCTTTTTAGCTGTTTCAGTTTTTGATCGTACAGTTTTTGTGCAGTCGCCCAGTAATCTTCTTCATCAATAGCCTTCATCGCTTTTTTGATCACATACTCACTTACCTGCTTTTGTTTCAGTTCGTATTTGATCTTCACCCGTCCCCATTGCTTCATGCGAAATCGCCCGCCTGCAAACTGTACAGCAAACCGTTCTTCGTTCAAATAATCCTCTTCGATCAGCTTCGACAACAAATCTTCCACATCCACTTTACGTAAACCAAAACCATATAGTTTTTCTTTTACCTCACTGTGGCAACGCTCCTGGTACGCACAATAATGCTTTGCTTTTTGATGTGCCTGTTCTTTGGTGAGTTGTTGCTTATACATGCGAAACAAAAATAAGCAATGCCAATGGTTTTGTATTTTGCAACATGGCTTCAGCATTATCTGTTCAACATCAGCTTCCGTTAAAAGATACATTGTTTGTTTTTGCATTGGAATCGGAAGCGGCAGAAGAGTTTAGCGACTGCAATACACTCATCACCGGCATTGGAAAAGTAAGTGCAGCGTATGCACTCACCAAATACATTGCACAACACAAACCGGCAATGATCATCAACCTGGGATCAGCAGGCAGTAATACTTTCAGCAAAGGCGACATTGTTTGCTGTACAAAATTTATTCAGCGTGATATGGATGTAAGAGGACTCGGTTTTCAACTCTACGAAACACCGCTGAGCGGTATTGCTCCCGTGCTGGAATATGGTTTACAGATCGATGGTTTACCACAAGGCATTTGTGGTACAGGCGATAGTTTTGAAATGAATCACGACGTTACTGATTATACCGTTGTGGATATGGAAGCTTATCCGCTGGCACTTATCGCACAAAAAGAAAACATTCCGTTTCTCTGCTTAAAATATATTTCGGATGGTGCCAATGGTGAAGCTGCAGACGACTGGAATGAACTGGTACACAAAGCCGCTGTAGCCTTTCGCACATTATTGTTTGCCGTTTAATACACACAGCAACTATTTCGACTATCATTAGACGAACATTGGGTACTTAGCATAGAAAATAAGACTGTCTGGCCATGATTTCACCAAGCATCCTGCTATTCTCCCTTTGATTAAATATCTTATTGTTTTAACGCTGATTAAAATTAATTTTAGAAGCGAAACTTTTGGATACAGGTTTCAGCTTAACAAAAAATATCCATCACTTATGCCGAACTATTCGCTTTCAGTAAACGGTAAAACGCTGCAGGTTGAAGCTGCTGCCGATACACCTTTGTTATGGGTGTTGCGTGATCATTTGAATTTAACCGGAACAAAATTCGGTTGCGGTATTGCCCAATGTGGGGCCTGCACGGTGCACCTCAACGGTAATGCAGTACGCTCCTGTTCTTTACCGGTTTCTGCCGTAAAGAACAATGCCATTGTAACCATTGAAGGATTGAGTGCAACAGGCGATCATCCATTGCAACAGGCATGGGAAGAGCTGGATGTATCGCAATGCGGTTATTGCCAGGCGGGGCAGATCATGAGTGCAGCCGCTTTGCTCAAACGCAAACCAAAGCCCACCGACAAAGACATTGATGATGCCATGTCGGGTAACATTTGCCGCTGCGGTACACATATCCGCATTCGAAAAGCAATTCATGCAGCAGCAGAAAAAACAAACTAAAAAACGAATGATGGAAACAACATATTCAAGAAGAAATTTTCTGAAGGTCTCCGCTTTATCCGGTGGTGGCATGCTCATCAGCTTTAGCCTGTTGAATTTTTCTGCTGAAGCAAAAGCATTGGAAGAAGTCATCTTCACACCCAATGGCTATATTAAAATTGGTGCAGATGGTTCCATTCTGTTGCTGGCTCCCAACCCCGAAATCGGGCAAGGTGTAAAAACATCGCTGCCAATGATCGTTGCCGAAGAACTGGAAGTTGACTGGGAAAAAATAAAGGTTGAATTAGCTCCGTTGCAAAAAGAATTCGGACGACAAACAGCCGGCGGTAGTGGATCGGTACGGGGACGGTTTACAGAATTACGTACGGTTGGTGCAACCGCACGTGAAATGCTGGTGGCAGCCGCCGCACAAACCTGGGGTGTTCCGGTTTCAGAATGTAAAGCCGAAAACGGGGAAGTAATTCATAAAGCCAGCGGTAAAAAATTAAGTTACGGAGAGCTCGCATCCACTGCAGCCAAGCTGGAAGTACCAGCCAAACCAACCTTAAAAAATCCTAATGATTTTAAAATCATCGGCACACGTGTAAAAGATATTGATGCACATAAAATCGTAACCGGTCAACCGTTGTTTGGTATTGATACCCGCAGAGAAGGAATGTTGTTTGCGATGGTTGCCCGTCCGCCTGCCTATGGAAAAACATTGGGCGAAGTAAATGATGCAGCGGCCTTAAAAATTGAAGGTGTAAAAAAAGTAGTGAAAATCAAAAACGCTGTGGCTGTTCTTGCTACTTCAACCTGGGCCGCAAAGAAAGGAAGAGATGCCTTGGTGATCCAATGGAATGCAACAGAGAAATTAGAGAACAGTGCCGATCATTTTGCTGCATTCAAAACTTTACTCGACAAATCGGCACCTACACCTCCTGCACGTAATGATGGTGATGTGGAAGCAGCCGGTAAAAACGCAACAAAGCTGTTGGATGTTACTTACGAAATACCAACCCTGTCGCACGGACAAATGGAACCGCTTAACTTTTTTGCGAATGTAAAAGATGGAAAGGTTGAACTGTTTGGTCCAACACAGGTGCCGGGCTCTGTACGATCAGAAGTGTCGAAGCTGCTAGGAATTGCAGAAGAAAATATCACGGTATCATCACCTCGGCAAGGCGGTGGTTTTGGAAGAAAGTTAATGACCGATAATGGTGTGGAAGCGGCATTGATCTCTGCTGCTGCTGAATGCCCGGTGCAGGTACAATGGACCCGTGAAGATGATATGCAAAACGATTTTTATCGGCCCGCTGAAATGTGGCGATTCCGGGCTGCACTCTCTGCTGATAATTTGTTAGCATGGCATCAATCGGGTGTTGGTATTGGAAGAGGCGTACGTGGGGATAGTTATGTGGCAGGCGCTATTGTCAATTACCGTTCCGAAGGACAAGGATTTACGAGCAATACACCCACCGGCTGGTGGCGTGCTCCGGGAGCCAACACATTGGCCTTTGTTGCTGAAAGTTTTATGGATGAAGTGTGTACTGCATTGAAAAAAGATCCGGTTGCTTATCGATTGGAATTATTTCAAAAGGCCAAACAAGAACCGGTGGGTCGTCTTGGTTATGATCCTGATAAATACAAAAGTGTTGTTGAACTCGTGGCAAAGATGAGTAAGTGGGGTACCAAAACGCCGGGCGTGTTTCGTGGTTTCTCCACCTGGTTTTCGTTTGGTTCCTATGTAGCACAGGTAGTAGATGTAGAATTAGTAAACGGGCAGCCAAAAGTGAAAAAAGTATTTTGTGCTGTTAACTGTGGCCGTGTTATTAATGTAAGCGGTGCAGAAAATCAGGTTCAGGGATCGATTGTTGATGGCATCAGCCATGCTATGTTCCCGAAAGTAACATTTGTAAATGGTGCTGTGGCTGAAACAAACTTCAATACGTATAAGTTCCTTCGTATGAAAGATGCACCATCAGAAATTGATGTGCAGTTTGTTGAATCCGATGAAGCACCAACCGGCTTGGGCGAACCTGCATTACCACCCATTGCAGCAGCACTGGCCAACGCTATTTTTGCTGCTACCGGCAAACGTTTACACAAGTTGCCATTTGCTGAACAGTTAGCTTAATTCAATTTTAAATTGATCGTGTACATACAAACGCCTCCGTTTTGGAGGCGTTTCTTTTTTTGAATTGTTGCTTCAACAAAAAAATATCATAAAAAAGCCCCTGCAAGACTACAGGGGCGTTGGTTCCAAAACTAATATGTTCGAAAGTCGTTGAATTATTTTGCAAAAGCCGGTTCCAACTCCACATCCGGCGATACGATGTTCTTTTGTGGTTGTATCTTCTTTTGTTGTACTGCTTTTTTTCGCTTTCCCCACCAGATTAAAAAACCCGTTACCGGTAAAGATGCTGCAACAAGGCTGGCAAAAAATGCAAGTATCTTACCGGCCAGCCCGGCAATCGCTCCTACATGAATATCATAGTTCATCCTGTATAGTTTATCGGCAGCGGTTGCTTCTTTGTAGGCTTTGGCATAAATGCCTTCACCTTTCAGTTCCTGCAAACTGTTACGATCGTAATAACGAAACTCTCTTTTATAATATGTGCTTTGACTGGGATTGTAGTTGGTAGTAAACGGATCGGACGATTTTGCAGGTAATGTTAGCTGGAAACGTGCATCAGAAAGATCATGTTGTTTTGCGGCCTGCAAAAACAATACATCTTCCGGATGCTGATACAAAGCTGTATTGCTTGTGGTATCAGAAAGGGGTCGTTTTAGTTTCTCCAGCGTTTTACCACCTGAGGTTATTTTGTACAAACCCTTTTCGTACCATTCAAAGCCCCACACCAAACCTGTTAATGCCAGTATCAATGTAAAGAACAAAGAATAAAACCCAAGTACATTATGCAGATCATAATTGGTGCGTTTAAAACTGGCGCCCCGTTTAATAGTATAGCCCTGTTTAAATGATTTTTTATTCCATCTACGTGGCCACCACAAGATCATGCCAGAAATGAGAAGTACAACAAATATGAGAATAGAACTTGCTACCAGTGGTCGTCCGATATCCGGTGGAAGCAATAAATAGAAATGAATACCGAGCACAATGCGAAAAAAATCGTTGTTGAGTATTTTTTCTTTTTGAACAGTACCGTTGTACGGATTCATGTACAATAATGTAACACCTGCTTTCGACTGCGAATACGTTACAATTGCCGCCTTCTTGCTTCCACAATATTGCACTGCTGTTATTTGTTTGCCCGGATATCCTGCACTATCACCATAAATACGTTGTTCAGCAATGGCTCTTAACTGCGAAGGCAACAGGAAAGGTTTATCTTCCTGCTGCACATACTGCCATGGTTGTGTGTAGTGTTTGATCTCGTGTTCAAACGCAAGTATGCAACCGGTAACAGCTATAATAAACACCACCAGCCCGGATGCTAGTCCGAGCCAGAGGTGAATGAGTCGAATGTATTTTCTGTATTTGTTTTTCATTAAAAACGAATTGCAACACTTGCAGATATTCTGCGTGGCATTTGTGGCTCAATAGTGGTCCATCCTTTCCAATACTGCAGGTTGGTTATGTGGTCGGCTTTTACTGCTACACGAAACGCACGTGTATTGTAAAACAAGCCTGTATTGAAAACTGTGTAGGCAGGAATGGTAAACTCGCCGGTAGTACTGCTGTTGGTAATTATATTTTCGCTGGCATAGTTGCCACCAAAACCAACGCCTGCACCTTTAAGTTTTCCTTGTTGAAGGGCATAACTGAGCCACAGATTGGCTAACTGTTGCGGGCCTGCATTTACGGGGCGACGATCTTTGGTTGCAGGTGCTGCATTCGTATTCTTGCTGTCGTTAAAACTGTAACCGGCTACAATGTTAAAACCGGCAAAGGGATTACTGATGATGTCCATTTCAAAACCACGACTCACTACATCTCCTTCCTGAATGGTAAAGCCTGTACGTTCCGGATCGGGTATCACCACATTTTTTACAAGAATGTCGTAGTAACTAACGCTGCCGCTTAAGCGCCCTTTGAATGCATCAAGCTTTACACCTGCTTCCCATTGGTTTGCCTGTTGTGGTTTAAATACAGTTACGCTGCCATCGGGCTGTGTGCCGGGTGCTACATTGCGGAAACCATTCATATAGTTGGCAAATACCGATACACGGTCTTTCAATACAGCATAAACAATTCCAAGCTTGGGCGATACAGCTGTTTGTGCAAACGCACCACTGGTAACACCTGTACTGAAACTCTTTGTGCCTTTGTTATCAAAACGATCAACACGCAAGCTTGTCATTAACAGGAAACGGTCGGTTACATTGGTTACGTTAGAAACATACGCTCCGTACGTGTACAAATCGTTGATTGATTTTGCAGGACTGCTGTTTGCACCCAGTCTTGCTTCAACCGATTGCCGGGTAAGCTGTGCATAGCGGCTATCGTATTTCTGGCTGTTCAGTCGATCAAAGAGAATATAAGCGGTGTTGTTGTTTTGTCCCTTCTGTTGCGACACATCTATACCAGCTACCATGCGGTTACGTACCGAGCCAATTTTAAAATCGCCAATGAAGTTTTGTTGGAAGTTGGTAGTAATGCCTGTAAAGTTCACGTTGGCGATATAGCGATCCAGTAAGGTGTCGTTCGTAGGTTGCAGAAACATCACATACTGGTACAATCCATCACTACGTCGCACACTTTGCGAATAACTGGTTTGTGAAGTCCAGTTGTTACTTAGTTTATAATTCACCTGTCCAAAAAAGTTGAAGGTTGGATTGCGTACAGTAATATCATTACTGGTGAATGATTTGGTATAATCAATATTCAGCTCCTGTGGTGTACGATAGATCAACTGACGGCTGCGGTTCAAAAAAATCATCACCGGGTTGGTAGTTTCAGAATTATAAAATTCTGCATTAAGGTGAATGTTGAAGCGGTCGTTCGGTTTGTAAATAAGTGAAGGTGCGGCAAATACCGATTTGCGAAAACCTGCATCCTGAAAACTGTTTTCGTAATGATACGCACCATTGATGCGGAACAAAACAGTTTTGGAAGCATTGAGGGCTGTATTATAATCAGCTGTTACACGGTTCAAACCAAATGTTCCATTGGTATAGGTTACTTCACCTTTTGTTACTTCTGTTGGTTTTTTGGTAACGATGTTAATGAGGCCACCAAAGGAAATTAAACTGCTGCCGAATAAAGTACCCGATGGTCCTTTAATAATTTCTACCTGCTCAATATTGGCAGGATCAAGACCACCGTTTGTTTGTCCCGCAATTCCATTGATCATAGACGGCTGCACTGCAAAGCCACGCATTGCAAAATAAGCAGCACCATCGGTAGCACGTCCGGTAGAAGACCAGAGTTTATCAATACCTGATGAATTTTTTACTACATCATTAAAATTCGTGATCACCTGTTCTTCAATCAATGCCTTACTAACTACGGTGTAGTTCTGCGGATTTTCGAGATTAGTCAATGGCATACGTGCCACATAATTGCTTTGGCGGCGGGCAAACTTATTGGTGCCGCTTGTAATAATGATTTCCTGTAATTGTTTTTCGGAGAGTTGTAATTGCATTCGGAGTTCTTTTACAGATCCACTTGTTACTTCAACTTTTTCTTCGATGGTTTCGTAACCTGTAAGCGAAATGGTCAGCAGGTAACTTCCTTCTTTAATACGGTAAATGCCGAAGTTTCCGTTCTCATCAGTAATGGTTCCTTTATTACCTGGCTGAAGCAATACGGTTACATCAGCTGCCGGTTTTCCATCGTTTGTTGTAATAGTTCCCTTGATTGTTCCTGTTTTTTCCTGCGCATGAATGATGCTGTTCATTAAAACAGCGATCATCAACAATAGGCCTTTCATATATCTCATAACTGTTAAAAAATTTGAAGGCAAATTTCACTGCATGAAAACAAAAAGACATGCCGTATCGGGAAAACGATTTACGAAAAAGGAAACTTCCCTTTTTTTACAAGGGATGTTCTGCCCGGTGCTTTTCAACTTACTTCAACAGTTTATGCTGTTATCAATGAAAACGCCTCCAAAAAATGGAGGCGTTTTCATTTTTTCATTTGTTATGAGATTAAAACACACCTGAAATAGTAATGCCGATTGCATTAGCTTTGTATGCTGTATTGTCGGAGTCTTTATACGTCATGAGTGTGTACGATAATGCAAACAAACCATAGCCCGCTTCAAACTGCAAACCCGGAGATGATTTGAATTTTGCGTTCTGTCCCAACCCGTCAAATTTTAAGTTGATCGCCTGATGCGAAACAATACCTGTTGCAAGACGAAGTTTTTTAACAGGAACGTAGTTCAGCGAAAGTTGCAACGGAATTCGGGTAAGACGTATGTGCGCATTATCAGCTTTCGTTGTAAGGTATTTGATACCCACACTTCCACGCAGAAATAATTTTTCTGATTTGGTTAATCGTATTTGTCCGCCTGCAAACAAGGTTCCTCCTTGTCCGGCATTCATTTTTTGTACACTGCCGTCGGTAAAATATACTTCGGCCAGGTTGTCGCCTCCAAATTCCAAGGCCGCACCAAGCAGAAAACGAACCGGCTTTTGATTAGCGGATGTAGTTTGGGCACTGATAGTTGTAAAAATCGTAAGGAATACGATAAGAAGGGAATACACATTTAGTTTGTTCATTGCAGCTGCGTTTTGCGGCAGCGAAATTAACGGAATCAATTCGTCTGCAAATACATTATGCAAAACTTCAAAAACTTTTTATCCGATTCACTATCGTTTTCATTCCTGTAACTACTGCTACAGCTTTTTTAATACTGCTCGTACCAATGAAATGTAGTAGCAGCAATCGTTGCTTTCTCTTTTTTGATATACTGAAGAAAAGCCGCAGCAACCGGTGCATGTTGTTTTCCTTTTAACCAGGTGAGGCTCCAGGTAGTGTTTACGGGCAATCCTTTTACAGGAATAATTTGCAGTTCACCGTTTTGCAGTTCGTTTCGAATACCGATGAGTGGCATAATGGAATAACCCAAACCGGCAAGGATGGCTTGCTTCACCGCCTCGTTTGAAGTAAGTTCCATTTTCTTTTGTATGGAAATATTATGCCGACTAAGAAAGCGCTCCATTGTTTGTCGGGTACCTGATCCTTTCTCCCGGAAAATAAGCGGCAGTTCTTTCAACAATTCTTTTGTGTATTCTTTCTTTTTAAACTGCTGTTCCGTATTTCCAACAAGAAACAGTTTATTACGGATAAGATCTACTTTTTCCACGTTTATCTGTTCGGGAAGAATTGATACCAATGCAAAATCCACTTCATTGTTCTCCAGGCTTTCCACCACTTTCAACTTGTTGGTAACATCCATCAGCAGATCAATGCCCGGGTTTGCTTTAACAAAGGCAGATAAAAAATAAGGCAACACATATTTGCCGGTTGACACCACTGATATTTTTAAACGTCCGCTTAACTGGCCTTTAAACGCCAATGTTTTGTGGTTGATGGCTTGCACCTGTTGCAAAATCTGTTCAGCAGCAGCAGCAATTTCTTTTCCAAAATCAGTTACATACAGCTTACGGCTAACTACTTCCGTTAAGGGAATATCAAACTGATCCTGAAAGTTGCGTAACTGGATCGACACGGCCGGTTGTGTTAAATGAAGTTCTTCGGCTGCCTTTGTAATACTGCCTGTTTGCACCACTTTTAAAAATACCTGTAACTGGTTCAATGTATAATGCATAAATAGTTTTTATGTTTACCATAGTAAATATAAATAAAAACTTATGACTAAAGCGCTGCAATTTTGTGTCCATCAAAATCAACCTTCATACTATGACACGTATTACAGTAGCAAAAGGCGACGGGATCGGCCCGGAAATAATGGATGCCACCCTCACTATTTTAGAAGCTGCCGGCGCAGCGTTGGAAATTGATGAAATCGAAGTAGGCGAAAAAGTATATCTCGCCGGTAACACATCAGGTATTGCTCCCGAAGCATGGGATGTAATACGCCGCAACAAAATTTTCCTGAAAGCACCTATTACCACTCCACAGGGAGGAGGGTATAAAAGTTTAAACGTTACCACCCGTAAGTTTCTCGGTTTGTATTCCAATGTGCGGCCTTGCCGCAGCCTGCACCCGTTTGTACAAACCAAACATCCGGTTATGGACATCGTTATCATCCGTGAAAACGAAGAAGATCTGTATGCAGGCATTGAACACCAGCAAACCGATGAAGTGGTGCAATGCTTAAAACTCATCAGCCGGCCGGGTTGTGAAAAAATCATTCGCTATGCATTTGAATATGCACGCCAGCAAAAGCGGAAAAAAGTAACCTGCTTCACCAAAGACAACATTATGAAACAAACCGATGGCTTGTTTCACAAAGTGTTTGACGAAATAGCAAAGGAATATCCGGAGATCGAAAACGAACACTGGATCATTGATATTGGTGCCGCAAAAATGGCCGATACACCTGAGTTGTTTGATGTAATTGTGATGCCGAATTTATATGGTGATGTGTTATCGGATGTAGCAGCACAAATCACCGGTTCAGTTGGTTTGGCCGGTTCAGCCAATATTGGCGAAGCCTGCGCCATGTTCGAAGCCATTCATGGTTCGGCTCCTAGAGTAGCAGGACAGGATAAAGCCAACCCATCGGGTTTATTGCAGGGAGCAATTATGATGCTGAGCCATCTTGGTCAAACAGATGTGGCAGCCAACATTCAAAACGCATGGTTGCGTACCATCGAAGACGGTATCCACACGTATGATATTTACAGAGAAGGCATCAGCAAACAAAAAGTAGGCACCCGTGCTTTTGCTGAAGCTGTGATCTCCAACCTCGGTAAAAAGCCGCAGCAACTGCAGTCGGTAAGTTATGCTTCGGCCACACCACTGCAATTGCCCAAGTACCAACGCAAACAACCTGCTTCTAAAAAACTGGAAGGTGTGGATCTGTTTGTACACTGGGGCGGTACATCAGCCAACGAACTGGCGAACTTGCTGCAACCATTGCAATCAAGCGAAGTACAACTCTCCATGATCACCAACCGTGGTATTAAAGTATGGCCCGATGGATTTGAAGAAACATTTTGTACCGATCACTGGCGCTGCCGCTTTAAACCTGCCAACGGAAAACCAATGGATAAAGAAGACATCATTGAGTTACTACGCAAAGCAGCCGAAAAACAGATCGATACCATTAAAACAGAAAACCTATACAGCTTCGATGGTACAGCTGCTTTCTCACTCGGCCAGGGACAATAAAAAACTACAACCATGCAACTAGAATTAATCAAAGGAACATTTTCCGACAAGGATGCGCTGGACATCCTTTCCCAAATGATCCAGGTAAAGATCAAATTCCATGAAAGCAAAATTGCACAGCTCAGCAGTGAAGAAGATATCAAGTACCGTGAAAGCAGACTAAAGCAGCTGCAACACCAACTTGCTGAAATCCGTAATGTGCTGTCACAACAAAACGAGCCGTTGCAAATCAATACAATTATTCACCTCGAAACAAAAAAACACAAGCATGAAACAGCTGCTGCTTTCGCTTCTTAGTTTACTTACAGGATTGGCATTATTTCTCTGTTCCATTTTTGCCGGCCACCAAACGCAAAGCCTTTTATTGATGGCGCTGGCAGTAGTTTTTCTACTGTTAACCATTGGCATCTTATCATATGAAGAAAGCCAGGTGGTAGTGCAGAAAAGCAAACCCGAAAAAAATATTCTTAACCAGTAATCATTAAAAACCATTTATGCAAAAAGAACTACATGCAGATCTGATCAACGGTCAGTTTTCACCGGAAGATGCACGTGAGCTGTTAATTGATCTGTTTTCACGAAAAACAAATTTTCATGAGATCAAAAATTTCAGTGCCAATGAACGGTTTGGAAAAGATGATCCTACACATACCAACCGCATTGCAGCTTTAACCAGCAGCATGGAACAGTTGCAGCAATTGTTTCGTGAAGTGGGCGACTCCGGTAAAAAACTGGAGATCCGTTCGGTGGTTTCTATTACAGTTGCAGATGCCGGTTGATACGGTGCTGTGTAATAATAAAGAAGCGGCAACCTTTTATACAATAAAACAGTTTTCCGCTTCTTTATTCAACCATTTCCTCACTGCATATTCCTGTTTCAGCAGCTCAATGAATATGCAAAAAAAATTCACATGAAAAGAACGAAATCAATTCTCGGGGTCCTTATTTCTGTAAGCAGTTTGCTGTCCTGTAACCAGGTGCAACAGGCAAAAGAGCAAACAGACAAAATTGTTTCACAAACAAGCGATGACGTTAAAAAAGTAATTGATGAATTGGGTTTGGTGTATGTTGAAGAAGGTGCGCAAACAATTATTACATACGACGAAGTAAATGCAGCTCAGCAGGCCTGGTGCGATGCGTTGGTGGAAATCGGAAAACGAAAAGAAGAAGGAAGCGATTATAAAGCGTTTGCAGAGCAAGTGCTTTCTGAAGCTTATAACTATGATTCTGGCAAAGTGTTCTTTAAGCCAACACTGGCTTTTGGCGATCAAACATTCCGAAACGACAAGAAAGGAGCCTTAGCATATTTTGTTGGCGGAGACCCCGACTATCCGAACGACAAAGGTTTTGCATTGGCACCTTGGGTGAAAGCCCGCTACGATAATGCCGGCGAAAAAAATGAAGGCATTCAAATTTATGGTTCGGTAGCAATCACCATGGGCAATGTATGGGTAACAGGGAAAGATGGTAAAGAAGTGATGGTAGATAAAACCTGGGTCTTCAAAAAAGGAAAAGATGGTAAACTCAGAATTATCGTACACAAATCGTCACTTCCGTTTCAACCAAATTAAAATAATTGGTTAAAGATTGTTATGCTATTCCTTTTTATACGAGCAAGAATTTGAACGCAACGACTACAGCATAAATCTATAGAGTGGTAAAATGGTTCTATTCATTTGATGTGTTACAACCCGGATTTCTTTCCGGGTTTTTTTGTGTATTTGAAACGTGAAAGAGATTCACTTTGACTTGATTGTACAAATAATCAAAAGATATCTGACGTCTTACCGACGTTCTGACTTCAGCCTCCGATAATTGGAAGGGTTCAGCTGTCAGTACCCTGCAAGGGTCTGACAGTTTCAAACGTTGCTACATTTGTTCAATTTTGAGAAGTTGTTTATAAAAAAAGCGCTGCACTTTCATGCAACGCTTCTATCAGTTAAATCATTGAATCAAATCAGCAACGGTCTTATTCTGCCTCTGCCACTACTTCTTCCACTTCAGGGATCATACGCTTCATCATACCTTCAATACCGGCTTTCAATGTGATCATGGAAGAAGGGCATCCGCTGCAGCTTCCCTGCAGGGCAAGGTTCACTTTTCCATCTTTAAAGCTTTTGAACTGGATGGCACCACCGTCCATTTCAACGGCCGGCTTCACATAGTTCTCCAGAATTTCCTGGATGCGTTTTACCACATCGCTCTCGTCGCCACTCAACACCACTTCTTCTTTTACCGGCTCCACGATCTTCGATTCATCGATCACGGGTTTGCCTTCTTCCAGGTAATCTTTCAGAAACTGGCGCACGGTGGGGATCAGTTCCTGCCACTCGGTATCGGGGGTAGAACGGGTAAGCGTTACAAAGTTGCTGGCAATGAACACGGCCTTCACAAACGGGAAACCAAACAGTTCCTGCGCCAGGGGCGATGCTTCCGCTGTTGACACTTCGGGGAAATCAATGCTCTTGCCCGGGTATAAAAGTTTGTTGGCCACAAACTTCATGGTTTCCGGGTTCGGGGTCATTTCGGTATAGATGCTGATAACGGGGTTACCTGTTTGTATCATATTCTTGAAACTTTAAGCTGCAAAAATAACAACAAACGATGGGTTTTGGTTGAGGTTTTACGTAATTCGAATATTTCTGCCCATATCAGGCGGTAAAAGTTCCAGTAATCGTAAATTAGAAGCATAAAACGATACAATTATGCTATCCCCAAAAATTGAAAAGGCGCTGAACGAGCAGGTATTGCTCGAAGCAGAGTCATCGCAGATCTATTTAGCCATGGCCAGCTGGGCCGAAGTGGAAGGATTAAGTGGCGTAGCTGCTTTTTTATACAAACACAGTGATGAAGAACGCATGCACATGCTGAAGCTGGTAAAGTTCATTAACGAACGTGGCGGACACGGCGTGATTCCGCAACTGAAAGCACCGGCAGCCAAATACAAAGGCGTAAAAGAATTATTTCAACAGGTGCTGGACCATGAAATATTGGTGAGCACAGAGATCAACCGGCTGGTTGACAGTTGCCTCAAAGAAAAAGATTACACCACACACAATTTTCTGCAATGGTATGTAAGTGAGCAGATCGAAGAAGAATCGCTGGCAAGGCATATCCTCGACAAACTGAAACTCATCGGCGGCGATAAGAGCGGTTTGTATATGTTTGACCGTGATGTTTCCAGCATGGGCGGTGCCGCAACAGGCGGTAAGCCCGGCGCAGAATAACAGAACGATCTTTCACTTCCTTTCTGTTTGCAGCACTACGCAAACAGAAAGGAAGTATATTGCTGCAGCAGCATCCGCTTTCATCAAAATCAACACACATGCATAGAGAATTATTCGGCTGGCATAGCCCTGCACTCAATAAAGAAATGCCCATCGCTATTTACGGTCATTTTGGTTTTGCACTTTTACTGGTTCCAACGGCTGCTGCCGATTACCTGGAGTATGAACGTTTTCAATTAATGGATACATTGAAACCGTGGATCGAAGCGGGTAAGGTAAAAGTGTATTCCGTTAACAGCATCAATACTGAAAGCTGGATGAACAACGAAATGGAAGGTGCACACAAAGCCATCCGTCAAAACCAGTTCAACGAATATATTTTTAATGAAGTAGTGCCGTTCATCAAAACCAATACATCATTTGATACACCCATCATTACCTGTGGTGCTTCCTTTGGTGCCCTGCACAGTATGAATTTGTTTTTGAAACGCCCCGACCTCATCAATGGTGTAATTGCAATGAGTGGCGTGTATGACTTGACTGAATACACAAAAGGCTATTACGATGAGCAGGTGTATTACAACAGCCCCATGCATTATATGCCGAACTTAACTGATCATGCCATACTGGAACAAATACGGCACAGCAATCATATTCATATTTTCAGTGGCAGCGGTGCGTACGAAGATCCATCGAGCAGCGGACGTTTTGCAAAAATTTTGTACGACAAAGGCATCAACTACGAATTAGACATCTGGGG
The DNA here is from genome assembly GCA_023428755.1 of Bacteroidota bacterium. Taxonomy (GTDB): domain Bacteria; phylum Bacteroidota; class Bacteroidia; order Chitinophagales; family Chitinophagaceae; genus Lacibacter. Next base: position 151,329 of record JAEYWX010000012.1, on the reverse strand, counting down.
ACAGGAATGGCCGCACGACTGGAATACTTGGCGTGCATTGCTGCCGCATTATCTGGAGACGAGGTTTTGATTGAAAGAATAGACAATTATCAATGAGCAATTGGAAATAGGCAAAAAGTTACAGTTTGTTTTGCTGATTGAAAATGCATGGTTGTCGTTTGGCTTTTCCAGCTCATTGTTTTACTTGCCTATTGTCCATTGTACTCCTTGCCAATTTCCTGTTGCCGATTAATATTCCTTTCCAATGGATCCGCTTTCGGTCTTGAATAATTCAAAAACCTTTTGCGGTTGCAATCCTTTTTCTGTTTGATGCGATACATACAAAATCGCTGAATTACTTTCTGCTGCGAGTTTGTTGATGAGCGCTATTACCGTTGCAGCATTTGCATCATCCAGTCCCATCAAGGGTTCATCTAAGATCAATAAAGGTGGATGTTTTACCATTGCTCGTGCGACCAATGCCAACCGCTGTTCACCTGCACTCAGTTTATGAAACGGCAACCTTGCTTTGTGTTCCAGTTGCAACAATTGCAACCATTCAAATGCTGAACGTTGCTGCATATCCGTTGGAATGGAATACAACCCAATTTGATCGACAAAACCAGATACGATCATTTGCTCCAATGTGTGGCGTGTGTTGAAGAGATCGGTCATGGCAGGTGTGAGGTAACCGATCTTACTTTTAATCTCCCACACACTTTCACCGCTTCCTTTTTTCCGATTAAAAATATACAGTTCCTGTCCGTAACCTTTTACATTATCTCCGGTGATCATGGTGAGCAGTGTTGTTTTACCTGACCCGTTCGGGCCTTTTAATTGCCAGAACTCACCTTTGTTGATGGTCCAGTTGATATGCTGTAACACCTGCCGGCCATTGTAACTCACACTAACATCTGCAAAGCGAACGAGCTCCTTTCCGTTGATTTCATAGTGATGCAACGGAGCAGGTATTGCCTGCTGGCTTATTTCATCATTGGCACTTGTATCGTTTTCGAATGAAACAAATTCCTGTTGCTGATTGATGGTAACTACTTGCTCAATGAATGGAAGCAGTTCCCGCTTTCGATGAAACAGTTGGAGAAAAATGGTTTTATTTGCTGCTGCCTGCAATTCTGTTTTGAGTGCTTGTTGTGCAACGATATCTAAATTATCAAATACATTATCCAGCAACAACACATCAGGCTGTAAGGAGAGTACATGTTGCAGCAACACTTTTTTCTGTTCACCACTCGACATGGAGCGAAGCGTTTGCGTTCGTGCAGCTTCAATGCCCGAGTAGCCATGAATATCTTCTTCCAATAAATATTGCTGCAAGGTATAAGGCGAAAAGAGTTGTACTTCTTTACTGTTGAACTGCGCCAACATGCCAACGGCTTTTTTATCCAGCACCTGTTGAATGAGCAATTGCTTGTTGTATGTGTTGGATAAAAAGATAGCGATGTGCTGCATGCTGCGAAGATAAGTAGTGGTAGATCCAATAATACGAATGGGCTGAACCAATTTATCCTTTGTGTCATGGCTAAAGCCGGGCTCCTTCCTGTAAATATCCCCGGTCTAAAGACACGGGGTTATAGAAACCCTCTTTACTTCGTCACATATAAAACGTTGAACAATGATTCGTCGAAAAATATGGTACGATGATGTTCAGAAAATTCACACAAATTATTTCGCAACGATTGAGTTTATACTAACCCCGGCTTTTAAGCTGGGGACAAATGAAAAAAGGCAAATAGGTTTTAACCCGCATATTCAACTGATGCATTCCTGGTTAAAGCCGACGTTCGTTGATGTAAAGACCCCGGCTTAAAAGCCGGGGTCGGAGGCAAAAAGACGAATGGGTTTTAACCCACTTATTTAACTGATGCATTCCTGGCTAAAGCCGACGTTCGTTCATGCAAAAAACCCCGGTCTAAAGACACGGGGTTATAAAAAATATATCAGGTTTGTTTGTTGATTGTGGTAATTGGAAAACAGATATTTATTTGTTACAACTTCACCGGCTTCACGGTATATCCTTCTTTGCGCAACAATGCAATTACACCAATATCTCCTCCCAGGTGCGCCGCACCAACCGCAAAAAAGCAATTGCCTTTTTCCATGTTGCGTTTCATTACCGGTATCCACTTGTTATTTCGTTTCGTCAGCAGCTCTTCCTCGGCCTCCATTAATTCAGGCGATTGGTTGGTGAACCGGTACATGGAATCCACATCCTGTGTTTTATATACAGCCACCAGCTTTTGAAACGACTCTATTTGCTTATCAAAATCGTTGACCATGTTTTGCAGGTTTGCAATTTCGGTACTGTCGGGTATTGCATCAAACACGGCGATCTGGTCTTCCATTGTTTCCAATCCTTTGATATCTTTTTTGTGTTTGGCTGCGAGGGAAATAAACGTTTGCTCGTATGATTCGGTAGTGGGGCAGTTCAGTGATTTCTGCGCCAGCATACTCATCAGCATAAACGGTTTAAAGCTGTTAAACATCATGGCCGAAGCACCGGTGATCTGCTGGTACTGTTTGTCAAATGCTTTAAAAGCACTGTCGCCAAATAGTTGTTTGATGGTTTGACCTTTGGGCAATTGCAGCAGCGTCATCATTTTCATCATCATCGCAGGATCATCCATATCCATTTCCAGAAATACTTCACCGGCATTGATAAATTTTTCCTGCACAATGGAAGGAAAGAAAAAATCGTCGGCACAAATAATATGCACCGTTCCAAACAGGTACGAGGGTTGCTGCAGGTTGTTACCGGATATTTCCCAAAGTAAACTGCTTTTGGGTTGTTGTGCTAAAACAGATGTAATAAATGCAATGATCAATACGAATGTGCTGCTAATTTTTTTCATGATTTAATTGATTTTCTTCTTCACTCATTTCATGCAGAATTGCTTTCAGTTTATCGGCATGCTGTCCGTATAACCTACGAACATACCATTTATTGATATAATAAACAGGAATGGTCATTATTGTTGTAATCACAAAAAGTATCAGGAAAAATTTCCAGAAAGAAATCGAATCCGGTGCGTGCTTAATAGAAGAATCATAGAGAAAAATGATGACACCCGCAAAGAGCAGAATAACCGGAAACAGCAAGGTGCCAATAACAAGATAGAGTCGGATGTATTTTTCAAGTACCTGGAGTTGTTGTTGCAAATTCGACTTTACTTCACAGGCAACACATTCCATGTCATTGAGAAGTTTTCGTTTCCTGAAATAATAGAACATATATAGTAAGCCTGCAATCAACATCATCCAGGCAACGCTGAGGATTGCGCCTTCAAATTTCAGAAAATAGTAAACAATAGTGAAGGAGTATAAAACTACAACCACAAGCATTTCACAGAAGAGATTGTGTTTCAATTTCGCAATGGGGCTTTTCGATTTTTTGCGCAGCATGGCCTGTATCTCCTCATCAGAAGAAATTTTTTTATCAGTAGCCATATTGCCCCACATTTCTTTTAACTGGTCAAGCTCCATACGTTTCTGCTTTAGTAAGTGTACGTAATTTGTCTTTGATACGGTTCATCTTTACCCGCAGGTTTCCGTTGCTGATACCGAGGATCTCTTCCATTTCTTCATAACTTTTATCCTCGAGATAAAGCATCACAATTGCCTTTTCAACTTCCGATAAGCGGCTGATAGCAGCATTCATTTCTTTTAGTTTTTCTTCTTTGATTCGCTCTTCGTTTGTATCGGCTTCTTCACGTGGAATAAACTCCGGAAAGCTGAGTGTTACTTTTCGTGATTGTTTCCGCAGGTTGCTGATGGCTGTGTTCAATGCAATCCGGTACATCCAGGTACTGATTTTCGAATCGCCCCGAAAACTGCCAAACGCTTTCCACAACTGGATCACAATTTCCTGGTACAGGTCGTCACTGTCCACATCACTGCGGCCATACAAGTGGCATACTTTGCGTAATAAGCCTTGGTGCTCCTGCACCAGTTGCAGAAAATCCTGTTCCGGGTTGGTGGTCATTCAACCAATTGGTTTGCGTAAATGTATATGTAGTGTAAAAATCATTTAAGTTACATTCAAATTTCAGTTTTGCAGATCATGATGAAGAAAATGTATCACCTCGCTCATTGCACTACCTGCCAGGCCATAATCAAAGAAACCGGTGCCGACCTTGCGGGTATTGAATTCCAGAATATCCGGGAAGAAAAAATTACCGCCAAACAACTGGAAGAAATGAAACAACTGGCAGGCAGCTACGAAGCCTTGTTCAGCCGCCGGGCCCTCAAGTACAAGGAGCTGGGGCTGAAGGATAAAAAACTCACCGAGGACGATTATAAAAATTACATCCTCGCAGAGGATACCTTTCTCAAACGACCGGTAACCATCCTGGGCAAACAAATTTTTGTGGGCAACGATAAAAAAACGGTGGAAGCCTTGAAAAAGGCCTTGCAATAAAGTAATTTGTTAAGGTTCTGTCATATTCAGATGCAAGCGGGTGCAGCCTTGCTAAAAATCAACTGAATTGGTAGACTAAACAAAAAGAAGTCTTATTTTCGCCAGATCGCTTGCTGAAAAGTGACGGATCACCGATTGCCTGCCTTCCAAAAGCACGTTTAAACTTTTTTTCAGATGCATACATTTCCCGGCTATCTGCTCAGCAGTAATTTCCCGTCACGGCAATCGGTGATTACGTTTACCGAAGAGCTGATCAATTATCTTTTCCCGCTGATCAGCGACCCAAAATTGTTTGCACAAACGCAGGCCAGTACACAGGCATCGCTTCATAAAAAGTTTATTGAAATACTTACACCCCTTTCACAGAAATATGAAATGGATGTGCTGACGGTTACCGGACAGTATTTTGAAGAACTGGAACAGATCAAACAGGAGCTGATCAAAGATGCTGAGCTGATCCTCGAATTTGATCCGGCCGCTTATTCCATTGAAGAGGTGGTGCTTTCGTATCCCGGCTTCTATGCCATCATTGTATATCGCTTAACACATGCTTTGTACAAAAAGAAAATTCCGATTCTACCCCGAATGATGAGTGAATGGGCGCATAGCCGCACAGGTATTGATATTAATCCCGGCGCAACGATCGGTTGCCCGTTTTTTATTGATCATGGAACGGGTATTGTAATTGGCGAAACTTCGGTGATCGGGAAGTATGTAAAAATTTACCAGGGCGTTACGCTGGGTGCATTGGCAGTGCGGAAAGAAGATGCGCAAACAAAACGACACCCAACTATTCAAGACAACGTGGTGATCTATGCCAACAGTACCATTCTCGGTGGCAATACTGTGATTGGTCATGATAGTATTGTGGGTGGTAATACCTGGATCACACAAAGTGTGATACCTCACAGCGTGGTGTACACCAAAAGTGAAACCGTTGTAACCGATAAAAAAGATTTTACCGAACCATTGAATTTTATCATTTAAACAAACAATCATCTAACAACAACAAAAACGATACAGCGATGAAAGCAAATAACATTTTAGAAACAATCGGCAACACACCCCATGTTCGCATCAACCGTTTATTTTCATCCGATGTGGAAGTATGGAGCAAACTGGAACGTGCAAACCCCGGCGGCAGCATCAAAGACCGTATTGCATTAAGCATGATTGAAGATGCGGAGGCAAAAGGTCTATTGAAAGAAGGCAGTGTTATTATTGAACCAACAAGTGGTAATACAGGTATAGGTCTGGCAATGGTAGCTGCGGTGAAAGGATACAAACTGATTCTTGTAATGCCTGAAAGCATGAGTATTGAACGTCGCAAATTGATGAGCGTGTATGGTGCCACGTTTGAATTAACGCCCCGTGAAAAAGGAATGAAGGGTGCCATTGCAAAAGCAACAGAACTGGTGGAAGCTACACCCAACAGCTGGATGCCACAACAGTTCGACAATCCTGCCAATATTGATGCGCATGTGAAAACAACCGCACAGGAAATATTAAATGATTTTCCGGAAGGGTTTGATTATTTGATTACCGGTGTTGGCACCGGCGGACATATTACCGCTGTGGGCCGGGAGTTGAAAAAGAAATTCCCGAACCTAAAAGTGTTTGCGGTGGAACCAGAATTATCGCCGGTGATAAGTGGTGGTGAACCTTCCCCTCACCCGATCCAGGGAATTGGTGCGGGCTTTATTCCGGTGAATTTACATACTGATGTACTGGATGGTGTAATACAGGTAAGTAAAGAGGAAGCGTTTTCGTACGCACAACGTGCAGCGAGCGAAGAAGGAATTTTCCAGGGAATTTCAAGTGGTGCTACCATGGCTGCCACTGCTAAAAAAATTCCGGAGATGCCGAAGGGAAGTCGTGTATTGATCTTTAACTATGATACCGGCGAACGTTACTTTAGTATTGAAGGATTGTTTTGATACAACGCCCTTGTTGATACAAAAAAAGACATCGTTGATCGATGTCTTTTTTTATTCTCAGTTGCGCGACGGCATTAACAGAGCTAACTTTCAACGGGATTTTTTAAAGTTTACTGCACGAAGTCTGCTCAACTTTATGCGCATGCACGACGATCCAATATTGAAAGCATTAAAAGTAGACGCAGCAGACAGGCAATTCCAAATATGGGAGCGTAATTCATTAAGCATAGATCTGTTTACAGAAAAAGTGTTTCTTCAAAAGTTAGATTATGTTCATAACAATCCGGTACAGCCGAAATGGGCGCTGGCTGCATTGCCAGAATTGTATCGTTGGAGCAGTGCTGGCTTTTATGAAACAGGGAAAACTGAGTTTCGTTTTTTAACGCATTACCGTTCTTGAAATCCTTTGTTGGTCAGGCGACCAACAAAGGCATACTTCTCACAACTTATGTCTATAAAAAAAGACATCGATATCGATGTCTTTTTTTGTATGATAATTTTTCTCATCCGCTCACTCTACAATCCGCAGCTTTGCATAATTCAACATGATCTTCTTCTCGCCATTCAATTCAAACTTCACCGTTGCAATGGGGTTGTGTGCACTGCCCTCCATTTTCACCACCTCACCAAAACCAAATTTCTGGTGTTCCACTTTTTGTCCTTCCTGTAAGTTGGACGTATCGCTTGCCACAAAATCAGGAGCCGGTGTATGCTCTACCGTTTGTGGTCGTGTGGATGGTGTTAAGTAAGAAGGCTTGGGTTGTGGTTTCGGTGGTGCTCCGTATCGTTTCTCTGCATTGGCAGCATCGTTGCCATCGGCTTTGTTGCCCCATCCTTTCATACGATCGAATGCCGAACCGCCGCCAAACGAAGAACCCTGGTTGCGTGAACCACCTCCTGCATAACTCTTATCAACAAACTGTTCCGGTAATTCTTCCAGGAAACGACTCGGATCGTTCTGTACAATTTGTCCAAACTTGTAACGGGTGTTGGCATAACTGATCCAGAGTTTTTTCTTGGCCCTGGTGATCACCACATAAAACAACCGACGTTCTTCTTCCAGCTCTTCACGTGTATTAATGCTCATGGCATTGGGAAACAACATTTCTTCCAAACCCGCAGCAAACACACATTCAAACTCCAGTCCTTTGGCAGCGTGGATGGTCATCAGCTTTACACTGTCAGCATCAGGATCTTTATCATCAGCATCTGTTAACAACGTGATCTGTTGCAGATAAGCGCCGAGTGTAACAGCCCCGGAAGCCCCCTCCCGTCCCCCTGCAGGGGAAGCCTCAACCGCACCAGCCTCGCCTGTCAAAGAACCTGCATTACTCGTTGAGTCGTTGAAAAGCGAGGGCTGTGAAACGGCAGTCCCCCCTTCAGGGGGCGCAGGGGGTATCACCACACCATCATCATCGATCTGGCTTCTGTTGGCCGTATCATCTACCCACTCTTTAATGGAGTTGAGTAACTCCTGGATGTTTTCGTACCGTTGCAATCCTTCGGTACTCTTATCGTTAAATAATTCTTTTACAATATTCGTTTGCTTGCCTACATGCACTGCCACTTCGTAGGCATTTTGCTTTTGCAGCATGCTGGCAAAACTGCGGATCATAGTAACAAACCCATCAATGGCTTCGAGTGTACCTGCTTTAAAACCGAACTGCTGTGCACGGGTGAGCACTTCCCACATGCTGATGTTTTGTTCATTGGCATACAACACACATTTGTCAATGGTTTTTTTACCAATTCCTCTTGCAGGAAAATTGATGATGCGTTTTAATGCTTCCTCATCTCGTGGATTCACAATAATGCGCAGGTACGCAATAAAATCTTTGATCTCTTTGCGTTGATAGAAACTGATGCCGCCATAAATAATATATGCAATTCCCATGCGGCGCAGACTTTCTTCAAAGGCACGGCTCTGTGCATTGGTGCGGTAGAGAATGGCAAAGTCTTTATTCCGGTAATGATTGCGAAGTTTCTGTTCCTGGATGGTATCAGCAACAAATTTTCCTTCATCATTATCCGTCATGGTGCGTACCAGCCGGATCTTTTCTCCCTCCCCATTATCTGTGAACAACGTTTTTTCAATCTGTCCTTTGTTATTGGCAATTACTTCATTGGCAACACTGAGAATATTTTTTGTACTGCGGTAATTCTGCTCCAGTTTTACCACGTGCACATTGTCGTAATCTTTTTGAAACATCAAAATGTTTTCAATGGTGGCACCACGAAAGCTGTAAATACTTTGTGCATCATCGCCCACCACACACACATTTTCATGCATGGCTCCTAAGAGCTTAATGATCTCGTACTGTGCCGGGTTGGTATCCTGGTACTCATCGATCATAATGTATTTAAAGCGGCGTTGATACTTGCTTAAACTCTCCGGAACATTTTTCAGCAGTTCATAAAACTTAATGAGCAGATCGTCAAAATCCATCGCTCCGTTTTTGAAACAACGGTTGGCATAGGCAGCATAGATCTGTCCAATGGCCGGACGATTGGCCCGTATATCTTCCTGCTGAATATGATAATCGGTTGCATACTCGGCCGGACCAACCAATGCATTTTTGGCCGATGAAATACGGTTGTACACCGTCGCCGGTTTGTAATGCTTATCATCCAGGTTCATTTCGTTGATCACCGTTTTGATCACACTCTTGGCATCATCGGTATCATAAATGGTGAAGTTGGATGGATACCCGATCCTGGTTGCTTCGCTGCGGAGAATGCGTGCAAACACACTATGAAACGTGCCGATATATAAATTCCTTGCTTCCTGGTTACCAAGAATATGCTCCACACGTTCTTTCATCTCCTTCGCCGCCTTGTTGGTAAACGTGAGTGCCAGGATATTAAATGCATCCACACCCTGCGCCATTAAATGGGCAATGCGTGTGGTAAGTACTTTGGTTTTACCACTGCCTGCACCGGCTACAATCATCAACGGACCGTTGATATACGTAACCGCTTCTTTTTGCCGCTCGTTCAGTCCTTTTAAATAATCAATCATAAAACGAAATAAGCCTGCAATTTACGGCTTGCGAACGGGAGATGCATTGCTGTGGAGAAAGAAAAAATAACAAGCATACAACGCTACTCGTATGCGGCACATCTGTTTTTGCGTATTGATCAGAAATACCGATTTGTGGGTATCTCTTCTTCGGCCGATAATCGTTAATTTTAAACAATCATGTCCCTGCGAATTTTTCTACCCATATCCCTGTTCCTGTTGTTTGGTGCAACAATTCAACTTTCAGCACAGGAAACAGCCAAGGGTTCTTCTGAAGAAGAAGTAATAACCAACCAATCAAAAACAACATTTGCAGTTGTAATTGGTGTGTCGGAATACGATGCACCACGGCTTAAGCTGAATGCAGCCGATAAAGATGCAGCCCTGTATGCACGCTTTTTACTGGAAACAAAAAAGGTTACCAAAGAAAATATCCAGCTGTTGCTGAATAAGAAAGCCAACAGTCAGGCGGTGAATGCAGCCATCCGCTCCTTACAGCAAAAGAAAATGAAGAAGGGCGATGAAGTGATCATTTACTTTTCCGGACATGGTGATATCCAAAAATCAAAAGACACTGCCAACAAAGATGGTTATGTAGGTTACCTGCTTTGCAGCGATGTAAATATTGAACGGGCTTATACCGGTGCACAAGGCACCTTGAGTTTTAAAGACCTCAATGAAACGGTTTCGTTTCTCACACAAAACGGAATCGAAGTAAGTCTTGTACTGGACGCTTGCCATAGCGGACAAACAGTGAATGAAGAAGGTGCCGATCTCTTAAGTGAATCGGCTCTTACATCATTCCGGAACACGATCCGTTATTTGAGCTGCGGCGCCAATCAGCGTTCGTTTGAAAGTGAAAGCATTGGTCATGGATTTTTTACTTACTACTTAGTGCAGGGAATGATGGGTGCTGCTGACAACAGCCCGGCCGATAACAAGATCAAAGTAAACGAGCTCAATATTTACGTGTACAACAGCGTGTACGAAGAGTCGAAAGAAAAACAGGAGCCGAACATCGGTGCATCATCGGGCGGAAAAGTAGTGATGACCATTTCACCCGAAATAAAAAATATTGCGTTGGCCAACCTGCGGCAAAATGCATTGCTTGAAATTAAAGAGTCGGGCAGAACCGGCCGTTCCGTTGGCATTGAACCCAATCCAATGCTCACCGTGTTGAACACAGTTCAACAACAACAACTTGATAAGCTAAACGGTTTATTAAAACAAACAACGCCTGCATACAAAGAAGCAGTTGCATTGTACCAATTATTTGTAAAACAAAAATCATTTCCCCCTGATTGGTTACGTTTCATAAAACTGAAATTGGTACAGCAAATGGGGATTGATCCGCAACAGGCAGTGAACACCGTGTTGCTGGGAAAAAACAATCCGCCTGCTGCTGCTTTTTTTATGGCAGCCGCCAATCAAAGCAAATTGATTCTTTCCATTCTTGATACGGCCGATTATGGATACGATATTTATTATATCTACGCCCGTTACCTGGAAGCGTATTCATACTTACGTGGTAAGAACTATAAAATGTACACTACCGCCAAGCAACTGTTACACGAAGCTTTGCTGAAGGAACAGGATGCTGCGTTTGTATTGCATGCATTAGGATTGGTAGCAGAATACCAGGATGATTTTCCGTTAGCAGAAAAATATTACCGGCAGGCGATAGAACTGATCCCCACCTGGACCTATCCACGCAGCAGTCTTGGGAATGCACTGCGTGATCAGAACCGTTACACCGAAGCCATTGATGTATTTAAAGAAGTGATCCGTTTGGCACCGGGTTTCAGCTGGCCGTATAACAACCTTGCCAATGTGTATTATGATTTGAAACGATACAAAGAAGCAGAACAGCTGTACAAGTACTCCATTGAAATTGACACACTGGATGCGGCCGTAGAACTGAATAACCTGGGATTGATTTCGAAAGACAGAGGGAACATTAAAAAAGCAGAAGATTATTTTAAAGGATCACTTGCTGCCGACAGCAATTTTGTATATGCCTATCATCACCTGGCAGAACTCTACGAAAAAATCAACGCCAAACAAACGTCCGAATTGTTGATTCGTTCCATTACACGTGAACCCTATTTTGCAGAAGGGCTGGCAGAGTTAGCAGATTATTATCGCATGGGCCCATCAGTTGCAGAATGGAAACTGGCCGACAGTTTGTACAGCACAGCTATCAGCAACAATCCATATTACACCTGGGGCTATGCAGGAAAAGCATGGGGCAAAGCACAATTGAAAGATACGGCTGAAGCCATTCGTTTGTTTGAAGAAAGCGTTCGCATCAATGCCGATAAACCATCGGCCTACGGTTATTATGGACGATATTTTCAACTCACGAAAGAGTACAACAAAGCCATGCAGTGGTATAAAAAAGCAATGGCCGTTAGTCCGTGGTACTGGGATGGCTATGAGTGGATGCACGAAACATGGATCAAATTAAACAAACAAGATAGCGCCCTGGCCATTCTGCAACAGGCCGAACAATACTTCGATCAAAATCCTGATCTCTATAATTTACTCGGCAACTATTATTATGCGGCCGGAAATTTTAAACAGGCAGCAACACAGTATGCCAAAGCACTTACTGCCGACAGCAGCTATGCAAATGCCTATGGCAATCTTGCTTACACATCACTTGAGATCAACGATTTCAAAAATGCAGTACTGTATTTTAAAAAGGCAAATGAAAATGATCCGTTGTTGTTTCCGATAAAAGACCTGGTGCTGATCTTTATTGACAAAGCCGATAATTTATTGCTGGAAGGCAAAAACAGTGCGGCACTGGAATTACTTGCATTGGCAGGTCATTGGATCCCTGCCGATCAACCGGCCTATCATATCAAAACGGCGCAGTTATATTATCTCGAAGGAAAATACAAACAAGCCATTCCGTTATTGGAACGAACAATACAGCTAACAGATTTATCAGAAAATTATCGTTACCGTTTTCTGCAATTGTTGGGTTGGTGTAATGCAGATGCCGGAAATTTTACAGAAGCCATCAAACTGTTTGAGCGTTCGCTATCACATGCAACCAACCCGTCTTATCTTGGCCTTGCTGCGGCCCTGTTTGCTTCCGGCGACAAAGCAAAAGCTGCCACATGGCTGCAGAAAGAAAATCAAACCAATAGTAACTGGAAAAATAAAAATGGCTGGAGCAAATTGTACAGTGCAACCAGTATTGAATTGTTAGACAAACTGAAACTTCTTCCATAGTATGATCCGCATCCCACAACTTGTATTTGTATTTCTCCTCTTCGTTTCTACAACTGCAACAGCAGGTGTAAATATCAAGAACGGAAATTTTTATATCTCGTACACTGATCACGATCTTGTCAAGTACAACGGATTTGAAATTATGCGGACCTACAATTCCAAATCAGTGGAAAAAGGATTGTTTGGTTTTGGATGGGGTTCTGAAATTGAAACAAGACTTTACATCATGGGCGATGGCCATGTAATTATCAAAGAACATGGCGCCGGTGCACCCAACCAGTTTTCGCCGGTGGAAGAAAATGAGGCACGCATTACCGAATGTATCAATCAACTCGTAAAAGCAGCATTGGAGTATGAAGACATCGAGAACAACCCTGTTTCAATCAATGCATTTCGTCGGTTGATGCGCAGCAGTCTTGAAGATCGGTTTAAAAAATGGATGCTGTATGAAGAAGAAGGTTTGTTGCAGCCACCTGTTTTATCGTTCAACGAAAAATGGATCAGTTACGATCTGGGTTACCAGGAATTGGTAAAAACAAAAACCGGTTTTCAACGAACCAATGATGATGGCAGTTACGATCTCTTCAATAACAAAGGACTGTTTACAGGTCGCTTTACTGCTACCGGTCGGGTAGTTTATACAATTAGTTATGCTGCAAATAATACCATTGCATCGCTCAAAGACAAAGGCGGTAACGTCTTCAACTTTACATTGGATGAACAAGGCCGGGCCATCAGCATCAAAAGCAGGCAAGGCACATCGTATTACTGGTACGATGGATTGGTGCTGGTGAAAACAACCGATATTGCCAACAATACCTACAAACACTCTTACGACTCTTCTTACAACATGATCGGCATTCATTATACCGATGGAACAAGTATGATTATAGAATATGAAACGGTTACGCTGTTTTGCAAAAAAGTAACGCAGCCCAACGGCGATGTAACCGAGTACGAATACAAAACCTTTTATGATGCCGATGGAAATGTAAATAATAACCATTACGCTACACTTGTACTTTCCAAACCAAAAGGAAGTACAAAAACCGACAGCACCTATTATGAATATGAGATCAAAGACAAGCCCGATGGTAGTTCTTACATCTATCATTTTTATTACAACAAAAACGGTGAAGAGTTTGAAGAGCTGAACAACGAAGAATGTGAGATGCCCATTTATGTTCGAAAAGGAACATTGATCGACAGTTTTACCTACAATAACAACTGCATTCTTGTTTCAAAAGAAAATGATACCCTGCGTATTATCGCCGATATTGATACAGCCTGGAACAAAGCCAGTCGTTTGTTGTTTACAAATAAGAAAACCAAAACAGTACGTGAAAAAAATATCCAGTATAACAGCAGCGGCAATCCTGTATTGATGACAGAAGGCGGGCATACCACCAGCATCAGTTATACGGCCGCACAAAAAGTGGCTGCCATCAAATCAGAAAAAGGCGAGCTCTTGTATAAATACAATAAGTTTGAACAACTCATTTCTGTAACACTTGCCGGAACAGGTGAGCTGCGGTTCATCTATGATGAAGAAGGTGCATTGCTGAAAAAAGAAAGCAAACAGGGAAAAGAAGCTGCGGCAACCATCGAAGCTGTTTACAATGAGTTGCAAAAACGCATCAGCGAAACGTCGATTACTTTTGATATGTAATGTTGCAGTACTGCTGCCAACGAAAAAAATATGAACATCATGAACCGTAACAACCTGTTACAGCTTTGCTGTTTACTTCTCTTTTTTCCGCTGTTGAGCAAAGCGGGTGTAAATCTGAAGAATGGAAATTTTTATATTACCTATACCGATCATGATCTGAAGGGACGAAACGGTATCAGCATCGATCGTACCTACAATTCCAAAACAACTTCCATTGGTTTGTTTGGTTTTGGCTGGGGCTCTGAATTGGAAACCCGTCTCTTTACAGTTGGCGATGGAAGTATTTATATCCGTGAACATGGTGGCGGCGGTGTAACCAGTTTCGTACAAACTGCAACCAATGAACTGCTGCTTACTTCCTGCATCAACAGCCTGGTAGCGGCAGCGATTGAAAAAGGAGATATTGCCAACAACCCGGTTGCCATTAACAACTTTAAAAAACAAATGCGGGAGAATGAAGAACGACGCAGAAACAGTTGGGAAAAATATGCTGCTGCCGGACTGCTGCAACCAACGGCTTTTGTTGACAACACATTATGGAATTCACGTGACATGGGTAGCCAGCAAGTTATCAAAACAAGCAACGGATTTAAACGCAGTTACAGCGATGGCAGTTATTTTCTTTTCAATAACGATGGCCTGTTTACCGGTAAATATGATAAATACGATCAACTGGTTTACTCGCTTGCTTATAATGACAAAAAGCAAATTTCGCTGATCACAGATAAGGGCGGCAATCAATACAATATTACCACCAACGATGCAGGATTGATCACACGACTGCAAACAAGCCAGGGAACTTCTACTTATATCTATGACGGTAACAGCCTCATAAGCACAATCGATGCCGGCGGCAACAAATACAACTATACCTACGATGATAAATACAATATGACCAGCATCGGCTACAGTGATGGTTCATTTTTAAAAATTGAATATTATAACGTAACACTGTTTGTAAAAAAGATCACTGATCGTAACGGAGAGGTTACTGAATATGTGTACAAGAATTTTTATGATGAAGAAGGAAAGATCAACGACAACCATTATGCTACCTGGGTGATCAAAGAAAACAGCTACAGCAATAAACCCGACAGTAACTATTACGAATACGAAGTGCGGAAAAAACCAAACGGAGCCAGTTATACCTATCGCATACTGCAACGCATCAACGGTATTGAAACAGAAACAACGTACAGCGAAAACTGTAACAACCCATTGATGAAACGCAGAGGAAACAGAACCACATCGTTTCAATACAACAGCAATTGCTTCCTGGTGTACAAAGAAAACAGCAGCTATATCGCAAAAGCGGAATACAACGAACAACTGAACAAAATCACCCGTACCGAATACATCGATAAATCAACAGGTGATACCAGCATCAACACATTTGAATACAACAGTAACGGTGATCTCATAAAAGCAACCGAAGGAAAAAAATGGGTAACCCTCAGCTACAACAAAGACAATAAGATTGTAAAAATGGAATACGAAGACGGTGTGCTTACCTATGAATACAACAGCATCGGTAAGCCGTCAAAGATCACCGTGTCCGGTAAAGGATCTATCGATGTAGAATATGACAGCAACGGAGAGATCAGCAAAGTAAACAGTACCGAAGGGTCGGGTGTTTCACTGGCTGTAACACAGGCCATGCAGGCGTTGCTTGCACGCACAAAACCCAAAGGACTTGATTTTAACTGATCATGAATTAAGCGCCCCGTTGTGCGCCACCAACATGCTTGCCGGCGTTGCTCGATGTTTTGGTGTTGGCTTTACCACCGCCTTTGGGTGCCATAAACGCCGATTTGTTGGCTGGTAAGCTGCTCTTCTTTTTATCTTTCTTATTCTTGCCTGTATTAAACAACGACATAACGGATAATTTTTTGGTAAGTACTGCCTGCTTTGAAACAGGAGGATGAAGATACCGAAAGTTTTTAAATCCATTTTTAGCCACAGATAAAATTCAGTTCACTAAACAAGTCTAAAAACAACCCCATCAGTATCGCACAATGTCGATTTTACCTGTTGAAGCTTCACATGTCTTTTAACGCAGTAACGCTGTGATTAAAAAGTTGAGCGCAGCGAAAATCCTATCTTCGCCTCCATGATTCAAGTTGGTCAATACAACCGCCTCATTGTACAGCGACTCAAAGATGCCGGTGCTTATTTAGATGATGGCAGCGAAGGTATCCTGTTGCCCAAACGTTTTGTGCCCCGAGGTACAAAGATCGGCGATGAACTAACGGTGTTTGTGTACCACGATTCAGAAGACCGCCTGATTGCCACCACCCTGCATCCGACTGCCGTGGTGGGCGATATTGCATTGATGAAAGTAGTAGGCACCAGCAGCCACGGTGCTTTTCTTGATTGGGGTTTGATGAAAGATCTTTTTGTACCCAAGAGTAAACAGATTTCCGCCATGCGGCTGGGTGGCGAATACCTGGTGCAGGTTTACATTGATGAACAAACCGGTCGTGCTGCCGCTTCCCAATACATTGAACATTTGTTAAGCAACGACGAGCTCACTGTAAAAGAAATGGACATTGTTGATCTTATCGTCTACCGCCAAACTGATCTTGGCTATTCCATGATCATCAACAAAAAACACATTGGCCTGCTGCATTTCAATGAAGTGTTCCAGGAACTGAATATCGGCGACAAAGTGGAAGGCTTTATTAAAACCATCCGCCCCGATAATAAGATCGATGTATCGCTGGGTAAACCCGGCTACCAGAAAACAGAAGACGAAGCCGCCAAAATTTTACGCCTGCTGCAGCAACACAACGGTTATTTGCCCTATCACGACAAAAGCGAACCTGAAGCCATCTATTCCTTCTTCGGCATGAGTAAAAAAACATTTAAGATGACGGTGGGCAAGCTCTACAAAGAGAAAAAAATTGAACTTACACAAACAGGGATTAAGCTGCTGGAGCAATCAACCTTATAAGTACGGTGGGCCACCCTTGAAGGCAAGCGGGTGACCCACCGTTGAACCATCTTCCCCCTTCATTCGTAATTATTACAATGAAACTGTTGTTTGCAATCATATCCATGCTACATGTTGTTGCCTGCGTAAAAAAACAGGAGCCTGCATCAACTACAATACCCGGTCAGCCGCCTGCTCCCATTTACACATGGCTGGCACTCGGCGATTCCTATACCATTGGTCAAGGCGTTGCTGCGAATGAACGTTTCCCTTCGCAAACTGCAGCACTGTTATTACAACAGGGCATGCAGATCCAATCACCTACTTATATTGCAACCACCGGTTGGACCAGCACAAACCTGCAATCAGCTATTAACACAACCAATCCCAACAAACACAGCATTGTAAGTTTACTCATAGGTGTAAACGATCAATACCAGCAACGGGATACAATTGGTTATCGCCAACGCTTTACAACACTGTTGGAAAAAGCCATTGAACTGGCCAACGGAAAAAAGCAAAACGTAATTGTAGTTTCTATCCCCGATTACAGTGTAGCGCCGTTTGCTGCTTCATATGATACCGCACAGATCCGGAAAGAAATTGACTGGTTCAACAACATCAACTATAATGTAACGATGCAACACAACTGTCCCTACCTCAACATTACACCATCCACACGTGAAGGACGCACCAACCGAAGTTTGATCGCTGCCGACGGGTTGCATCCGTCCGGACTTGAATACAAACGCTGGGCAGAAAAACTGGTGCCGATGGTTGCGCAGGCATTGAAATAATTCTCTTCGGTGAGTCACCCGCATGTATTTGGGGTGACTCACCGTTTTGTTTCTCTGTACCTTGCAGCCCGGATAGAGTAATATCAAAAACCATTCGTTCTACAAAACCATGGCCAGAGCAACACGACGATCAAACAATACAAACGATAAAGGATCAGCCAAAGTCAAGATCTCGAAAGAGAGTCTCAAACAGGCGCTCATTCTGTTCACCTATTTAAAACCGTATCGTGGAAAGTTCATCTGGGGACTGGTGTTTATTGCCATCTCTGCATTTACCACCAGCCTGTTTCCTTTCTTGTTGGGAAAAATGATCGATGCCGCTTCGCCAGGAGCCAGTGTTCCGGGCATGAGCAGTATGTCGCAATTCGATTTTGGATTGAAAAATATTCAGCTCTCATTGAACGCAACGCTGCTTCTCATTTTTGCACAGCTGGGTTTGCAAACAGTGTTTTCGTTTATGCGGGTGTATTTATTAACGGCAGCGGGTGAACGTTCACTGGCCGACATGCGCAAAGATGTATACAGCAAACTGCTCACCATGCCCATGAGTTATTTCACCGAAAAACGGGTGGGCGAATTAAGCAATCGTATCTCCAGTGATCTGTCGCAGATACAAGATGCCATCTCTTTTACACTGGCCGAATTTCTGCGGGGTATCTTCACCCTTATCATCGGCTTGCTGTTTATTTTCTGGATCAGTGCCAAGCTGGCCTTGATTATGCTGGCGGTAGTACCCGTTATCGCCATCTTAGCAGTTGTATTTGGGATGCGTATTCGTAAAATGGCACGCAAAGCACAGGATCAGTTGGCCGAAAGCGGTACCATTGTACAGGAAACCTTCCAGGGAATTTCTATAGTAAAAGCATTTACCAGTGAGTTTTACGAGATTGGTCGTTATGTAAAAAGTATTCAGTCGGTGGTAACCACTTCCATCAGCAATGCCCGTTACCGGGGTGCCTTTATTTCCTTTATGATCTTTAGTGTGTTTGGTGCCATTGCCTTTGTGATGTGGGTGGGTGTGGGCATGATTCAATCAGGCGAACTCACACTGGGCGCACTCACCATGTTTGTGATCTTCTCCATGTTTGTGGGTGGTACGTTTGCCGGCTTTGCCGATCTGTTTTCGCAACTGCAAAAAACATTGGGGGCCACACAAAGTGTGCGTGAAATTTTACGGGCCGAAGGAGAAGCAGTTGACTTAACCGATACCAAAGTGGAACCACCACATCAACTAAAAGGGAATGTGCGGTTCGATCAAGTGGCGTTCAGTTATCCCGGCCGCAAAGATGTGCCCGTGTTAAAAGGACTTTCACTCAGTGCATCCAATGGCGAACAGATCGCTATTGTTGGACCAAGTGGTGCCGGTAAATCAACCATTGCTTCGTTGCTGCTTCATTTTTATGAACCCGATAGCGGCATCTTGTATTTTGATGAGCGACCGGCTTCTTCGTTTCCGCTTTCGCAACTGCGCCGGCAAATGGCCTTTGTGCCGCAGGAAGTATTGTTATTTGGCGGCAGCATTAAAGAAAACATTGCATATGGCAACCCCCATGCTACCGACGAAGAGATTATGGCTGCTGCAAAAAGTGCCAATGCTCATTTATTCATTCAACAGTTTCCGGAACAGTACAATACCATTGTTGGTGAACGGGGTATTAAACTCAGTGGCGGACAACGGCAACGCATTGCCATTGCCCGTGCCATTTTAAAAGATCCGGCTATTTTAATTTTGGATGAAGCCACTTCTTCGCTCGATAGTGAAAGCGAACAACTGGTGCAGGAAGCATTGGACAATCTGATGAAAGGCCGCACTTCGTTTGTGATTGCACACCGCCTTTCCACCATCCGCAATGCCGATAAAATTGTGTTGATCGATAAAGGTGTTGTTTCCGAAAGCGGTACCCATACCGAACTCATGAACCACAACGGACTCTACCGCAAACTCAACGAAATGCAGTTTGAGTTTGGTATTGTAACGCAATCGCCAACGGTGCAGGAAGAAGAAGTGGAGGAATAGTGGCCACGGATGAACACAAATAGACACAGAGAAGGCAGAAGAATTGGCAATCGCCAATAAGCAATCGGCAAATGATAGACGCACAAGGTCGGCCCGGCCCCGCCGGTCTGACCGATCAGGTAAGAGTGGGAATAAGTAGAGAGTTTGAACATGCTCATAGTTAATTCTTCCGCAGAAAAAGCTCTGCGTCCTTCGCCTCTCAGCGTGAAAAACGGTCCACGCAGGGAAGCAGAGATTGCAGAAAAGAAAGGTCGGCCCTGCTCCGCCGGTCTGACCGCAGCTGATTTTTGCGGCGAATAAACATTCATGCGGCGATTAACTCCTCTATTCACCGCATAATTTGCGGCGAATAGATATTCATGCGGCGATTAATTCGTATATTCACCGCAAAATTTCTTTTAAATGGCCGTTTACATCCATCAACTATCAAGCTGGCCCAGGTTTACATGGAGCAATGAGCCAATCGCTCCTTTGCTTGCCGAAACAAAAAACCGGCAAAGCCGGCTGCTTGGACGAATGGACGGCCTGGGTTTTTCTTTACAAACGGAAGCCACACTTCAAACGCTCACATTGGATGTGCTTAAATCAAGTGAAATTGAGGGAGAACAGCTTGATGCAGAACAGGTGCGTTCTTCCATTGCCCGCCGGCTAGGCATCGATATCGCAGGTCTTGTTCCGGCCGACCGGCATGTGGAAGGAGTTGTTGAAATGATGCTCGATGCTACCCAGCAGTTTCAACAACCCTTATCTGCCAACCGCCTGTTTAGCTGGCATGCAGCTCTTTTTCCTACGGGTTACAGCGGCATGCACAAAGTACAAGTTGGAGCGTGGCGGGAGCATACAACAGACGACCCCATGCAGGTGGTGTCGGGCGCTTCCGGAAAAGAAACGGTGCATTTTCAGGCACCTGATGCTGAACGGCTTCCTGCAGAAATGGAACAATTTATTGAATGGTTTAACCAGGATACCTCCAACGACCCACTGTTGAAAGCAGCACTGGCCCACCTGTGGTTTGTAACCATTCACCCGTTTGATGATGGAAATGGACGGATCGCCCGTGCCATTGCCGATCTGCAACTGGCAAGGGCCGACGGTTCAGCTCGTCGTTTCTATAGTATGAGTGCCCAGATCCGGAAAGAACGAAAAGAATATTATCATGTGTTAGAAACCACTCAAAAAGGATCGCTTGACATTACCACCTGGTTACGTTGGTTTCTCGAATGTTTGAACCGCTCTTTGCTGGCAACCGATGAAACACTGGCTGCCATATTGCAGAAAGCCCGCTTTTGGGAAAGGCATGCTGCCACTCAGTTGAACCAACGGCAACGTCTTTTACTCAATAAACTGCTGGATGGTTTTGAAGGAAAACTTACCAGTTCCAAATGGGCGAAGATCGCCAAAACATCAACGGATACAGCCCTGCGGGATATACAGGATTTGTTGCACAAGAAAATACTGGAAAAGGAAGTAGGTGGCGGACGAAGTACGAGTTATGTACTCGTTGAACTGTAGGTAACAATCCTGCTGTTGCGGTCGGCCCGGCTCCGCTGGTCTGACCGTAAACAAAAACGCATACAGCAATTCACCAAACACCCTCTTAATAACGCTGCTCATGCACCCCCTCTTTACTCCAGTCCACCACCGTTTTATCGATCTCCAGATCAATATGGCAATCGTTGCAGTTGTTAATGAGTAAACGGTACGATGCAACAGCCGCAGGGAAATCAGTTTTTTGCAACGCCCTGCGGATATCGTTAATGGGTGGAGCCAGTTCTTTCCGGTATGATTGTTTAAACGGCCGCACCAGTTTGCGGTGTTCGGTAAATGTTACAGTCAGCACCCGCAAGGTACTGTCCATTCCCTCCAGTAACCACGATGCATAAGCTGCATCCTGTTTACGCAGGTACAATCCAAGGTTATCAGCATACATGGCCAGGTCGATCATGTTTTCATCGAGGTCTTTTTTATTTTCGACATTGGTACTGCTGCACTGAACCAATAACAACATGCCACACACGATCGCAATCAAAACAAGGAATGCTTTCATACCCTTAAATTAAAATCAATTCCTGAAAAGAGAATTCTTTTACATCGCTTATCTTGCTTCCAAACCAAAACCACATGCCGTTCAGTCTTGCGATTTCCAGCTACCGCACACCGTTTTTCAAAAATTACTGGCTCTGGATCTTCCTCACCGTTTTCGCCGGTATCTGGATCAATACGTTCGTTGGTACCACCGATATCAACAACTGGTTACTCGAAAATACACTCACGTTTTTGTTTGTGTTGTTCCTGCTGATCAGCTACCGCAAGTATCAGTTCAGCGATTTGAGTTACCTGCTGGTTTGTGTATATCTCTGTTTGCATGTGTATGGATCAAAATATACCTACGCCGAAAATCCGTTTGGCTATTGGTTGAAAGATGTGTTTGCGACAGAGCGGAATCACTACGACCGGATTGTGCATTTCAGTTTTGGTTTTTTGCTGGCTTACCCAATGCGGGAATTGTTTTTGAAATGGGTGGGCTATCCCAAACTCGTATCGTGGATATTACCCATTGAAATCACCCTTTCCATCAGTGCATTTTATGAGCTCATCGAATGGGCCGTAGCTGATGTGTTTTTCAAAGCACAAGGCGATGCCTACCTCGGTACACAGGGCGATATCTGGGATGCTCAAAAAGATATTTTCCTCGCCTTCTCCGGTGCTATTCTTGCCACAACCATTGTATCGGCTGTAAAACGCATCTTCAATATTTACGAGAAAAACTAAGCGGAAAGAGAAACAACACCTTCTTCAACTATGCATTTCGTTGGTAAAGTAACCCGAAGATGCACGTCGGTTGAACAAGCCAGTTGTTACCTCTTCTATTGATATAGGTTACAACCAATACAATTCCACTTTTGCAGTTTCAGCAAACGACCCGGGCTTATCTTCTTTCTAAAATAAAACTGACGACAATCATGCCCTGTTTTCAGAAGGCAGGTGTAAACATTTATTGTTGTTGTCGTCTTATAGAAATAGAAGAAGTTTTACAACTTCTGTAATCGCCAGTTCAAATGCCGTCGTTTAAAAGGCAACTCCCATGGAATAATGAACAAACCATCCCGCTGATTTCTAACACAGGCTTTACCCGTTTGGTAAAGACCTTATTTATTCTTAACAACTAAAATCGGCATCATGAAAAAGATGATGATGATTCTTGCCCTTTTGCTGGCAGGAAGTGTATTGTATGCACAGGATCAAACACAACAAAAAGACAGGATTCAAAAAAGAGATCGTATTCACCAGGAAGATCACCTGATGTTTCAGGATGGTAAATTTTACCAATACCATAACGGTGAACGCACCCAGCTTCAAAAACAGGTTCAGCTAAAAAACGGAACCATTTGTAATCCGGATGGCACCTGCCAGTTAAAAGACAAAACACAGTTACGCCTGCGTAACGGTGAATGCCTGGACATGAACGGTAACCAGTACCGTAATCAAAACAAATTCAACAAAAACAAAATGATGCGGCAAAGTCAAATGAACCGCAATCAAAACAGCAATATGAACCGTGGAAGCCAGGGCAGTGGCAACCGCCAAAAACGTGGCGGACAATAAACAAATTCAAAAAACAATTGCAGGAGTTACACCTGGTACCGGTGGTATAAACAGGTGTACCTCCTTTTCACTGTAATTCATTTTTTATGAAACAGGTTTCTATTGTGGTAATGCTGTGCCTGCTCTTTGTTTTGCAGGCAACTGCGCAAACAGAAGCTGACAGCTCTGCAATAACATCGGGTACAAAAAAATCGTATGTTGAACTGAGTGCCGATTACATCAGCAATATTGTTTTTGCAGGCCGTAAAGATTCGGTAGCTGTTCCTTACTTGCGACCGGGTATTGGCTGGTTTCACAAATCGGGAGTGTATGCTCAGGGGTCACTCTCCCTGCTTACGGGAGCAAATGAAAACGGGATCGATTTGTATACTTTTACAGGCGGTTACCGTTACAGCAACCAGCAACTGGCAACAGGTGTGCAGTTCAGCAAATACTTTTTTGCTGAAAACAGTTACAATGTGCAATCGGCTATGAGCGGTTACGGGTTGGCTTATTTCGGTTACAATGTGTACGATGTTGTTTCAGTTTATGCAGATGCGATGGCAAGTTTTGGCAGCAGCAGTGATTTTTTTACCGGCATTGAACTCAGCCGTCCTTTTTACCTGGCAGCCGACCGGCTGAGTATTACACCCGTTTTTTACACTTTTTTTGGTACGCAACGGTATTACGATGCCTATTACAGCAGCAGGCATTATGGTATGCAGGGCGGTGCTGGTAATGGTAACGGACCGGGAGGCGGTACCGGTGGACCGGCAACTGCAACAACAGGCATGCTGGTAGAATCAGCCGCCTTTAAACTACTGTCGCTGGAGGTAAGTGCACCTGTAACATTTGCGTTCAACCGGTTTACCTTACAGTTTAATCCGGTGTATGTATTCCCGCAAAGCCCTTCCAGCTTTACCGAGAATGGTACTGTAACAAAGGAAGTGCTGGAGAATACGTTTTATTGGGAGCTGGGTTTGCGTTACCGGTTTGGAAAAGAATAATGCCTGTAGTGAAACACAAACAATCACACAATCATTTTTTGAACCACAGAGACACAAAGACACAGAGCTCAGTAAAACATCTTTCTCTGCGCTCTCTGTGTTCTCTGTGTGATAACAAATGCCAGCGCAGCGCCGCATCAAATGAATGTATCCGTAGCAACCCAACGATCAGCCAGTAAGCACATTCGTGTCAATTCGAGCAATTCGTGGCTTATCTGTTTTCATCTGTGATCTTCTGCGTCCATCCCCGCCTGCCTGCCCGTGCCGGTCCGGATGGGAATGTCACCAGTCGGGCAGGAGTGGCCAACAATTGATAAGCGTAGCGCAGCAACCCCTCTGCGCCCTCCGTTCCCTCTGTGTGATAACAAATGCCAGCACAGCGCCGCATCAAAAAAATGGACAAGAATACCCCCACCTCCAAAGAAAAGCAAAGGTCGGCCCGGCCCCGCCGGTCTGACCGACTTAGAACGCAACCATCCTCCCGGTCAAAACGCCCCTCTCGGTGAGTCACCCGCTTAAGCCATAGCGTGTGGGCAAGGGTGGCCCACCGGCTGATCTTTAATCCCGGCCTGAACGTTTCAGGAGCAACAATATCCCTCTGTGTTCTCCGTGCCCTCTGTGTGATAACAAATGCCAGCGAAGCGCCGCATCAAACATATGGGCAAGGGTGGCCCACCGGCGAACCATAAAACAAGGCAGCCGCTCTCACCTTCGTTACGCCTCCTCAAACTCGACCATTGTTCTTCCCGGTCTTAATGCGTATGCAGCCTGCATGAACTAAAACACTCATATAACAACACGTATAAACGAAAAATGTCTGCATCTCTGCGCTATGAGATGCAGACATTCACGAAAATAAATGACCTGGGTCGCTTATTTTCCTTTTGGTGTATTACCTCTTCCTCCACCAGATGGCTTTCCGGTAGTGCTGGGGTAATTCGGATTAGCTGCAGGCTTTGGAGCCTGAGTTGGCTTCGAAGTAGTTGATTTCGCCATTTTAAAGTATTTAGTCAAAAGATTACTCATAAAATATGCCACTACATCATGTATGACATGAAGTCAGAGCAGCATCCTGAAAGAAAATAACCAAGTCGAAATCAACACTACCAACTACCAGGAAGCTTCCATGGCCCTGCGGGATATGCAGGACGCCATCGACCGCTACCTCGATCAGAAAGGCAACGCCACCTCAGGCCACATCCTTCCGAAACCCTGATCAATAGGCAGGTACGCACCGGTCGGCCCGGCCCCGCCGGTCTGACCGACTTAGAACGCAACCATCCTCCCGGTCCAAACGCCCCCTCGGTGTGTCACCCGCTTAAGCCATTGCGTTGGCAGGGGTGCCTGCCCTCCGAAACCTTTGTGAAGGAGGGCCCACCGGCCGGTATCCTAAACTGGCTGAAAGATCTGGCGAACCCAACAACCACTATTTTTAAATGTGACTGAAAAGCCAATGCTACAGATCATCCTACAGGTATTTTGCACAATGATCACTACCAACCTAATACAGCCACTAGAGATATTTTTAATGAATGAGCAACCGTTCACCTGCCCTCATTGCAGCGCACGATGCGAAACCCTCGGAGATTTTTATCATACAAACGCCAAACGTTATGTACAACAATGTTTAAACAAAAACTGCGCTTTAATCTGCTATGAAGAAGAGGATAATTATTCCCTTAAATTGTGGCAGTTAATCTAACTGCAAATGAAAGAAGGTCAATCACTCTGGACAAAAGACGAATTAATTCTTGCAGTAAATCTTTATTGCAAACTCCCCTTTGGAAAAATGCACAAGGGCAATGCAGATATCATTGCGTTATCACAGCTCATTCCACGTTCGCCAAGTGCCATTGCACGCAAGCTTGGCAACTTCGCCAGCTTCGATCCCACCTTGAAAGCAAGAGGCATCAAAGGTCTGCCCAATACGAGTAAGCTTGATGCTGAAATATGGAACGACTTTTTCAGCAATTGGGATGCAGCTTTAATAGCAAGTGAAGAACTATTGGCAAAACAAAAACACACCACCATTGAAAAGCTGAATAACATCGATACTTCAGATATACCCAAAGAGGGTAAAGAAAAGGAACGCTTGGTCAAAACAAGAGTCAATCAGTCGGTGTTTCGTAAGGTGGTCATGGCCACTTACAATAATACTTGCTGCATAACTGGCATCAACAATCCACAACTATTAATTGCCAGCCATATTACACCGTGGAGTAAAGACGAAAAGAACAGGCTCAATCCCATGAACGGCCTTTGTCTCAATCCACTACATGATAAGGCTTTCGACGCTGGGCTTATCACCATCAATGCAAACGACTATACCCTGCGTGTTTCATCCAATCTAAAAACAAAAAATCCACAAATATCCATTACCCAAAACTTTCTGATGCTTGAAGGCAAACAAATAAACTTACCCGATAAGTTTTTACCGGCTAAAGAATTGTTGAAACAGCATAATGATTTTTTTAACCCTTGAGAATGATTACCACAAATAATTTACGTGTGGATGATAGAAAAGAACGATTTGTAGCAGATACAAAATGTATTTTTTAGATTTGCCCAACACCATGAAACAACATAGACACCTCAGCAAATTCCTCAGCCTCATACTCCGCCATAAACCCGAAACCATCGGTCTTCAACTGGATGAAAACGGCTGGGCCAATGTGGAGGAACTTATCCAAAAAATTAATGCAACTGGACAATCAATAGATCATGAACTACTCAACAGTATTGTTGTCACTAACGACAAACAACGTTTTGCATTCAATGAGGATAAAACCCTCATCCGTGCCTCCCAGGGTCACAGTATCGAAGTGGAATTACAATTAAAAGAAACACAACCTCCGGCATTTTTGTATCACGGCACAGTCGATAAGTATATTACCGCCATCAAAGCAGAAGGGTTAAAGAAAATGAGCCGTCAGCATGTACATTTAAGCAGTAGCAAAGAAACAGCAACGCTTGTGGGTAGTAGAAGAGGTAAGCCTGTAATCTTGATAATTGATGCACCAAAGATGTGTGAAGATGGGCATCTCTTTTATTTATCAGAAAATAACGTATGGCTCACAGATTGTGTACCGGCACAATATATCCAGTTTTAATAACAGACTTTCTATTTATACTTCCCCTTTCCCGTAATCACATTCCGTACCCCACCTGTAGGGTCAGCTACATCATCCTGCCTTCTAGGTATCAAATGTACATGTGTATGAAAAATCGTCTGGCCTGCAACCTCACCACTGTTAACGCCAATATTAAATCCTTCAATACCCCCATCCTTTTTTTGCAAACGTTCTTTTCCATACTGCAGCAATGTTTGAATACTGTTTAATTCAGGTTGCGTAATATCAAAATAACTGGCGAAATGCCGTTTAGGAATAATTAAGCTATGTCCATGTGTAACAGGATATTTATCTTCTATTAAATAAGCAAGGCTGTTTTCCTCAACAATGCGCTTACCTTCTGGCTTACAAAACAAACAATCCTCTTTCCTGTGTGCAAACTTTTCTTGCTGGTTTCTGAAATCAGTGTCATCACGGTCTCGCTTACTCGCATTACATACATAACAAAGTGCCTGGTAATTATGAAAGCCGTCTTCACCACCTTTAGCCACAGGGTTTATATGATCCACTTCAAGTGCACGCTCATCCGCACTGATGCCGCAAAGCTCACAATGAAAATGCGCACGTTTTAAAACTTCATAACGGATCGTGCCCGATATGGCATTGCGGTTTGTCCTTCGATGTTGCCAGATCGCATCTCCACGCTTTTGTATATACGCATCAATCTTACTGTTACAAATTTTAATCAGTTCATCTATTTCCTCTTTGCCCATCCTTTCAAAATCTGTGAGTGCGTATTCATTTTTATTTTTAGTAACAATCGCATGGCTACGCAATACTTTACCAACCATATTATTGGTAATGGATTGATAATACTCCAATTGACTGGGATCATATTGTAAAAGCTGGGTAGCAATTGCTTCATCTGTAGCTGCTCCGTTACTTGCAAGCAACTTCTTAATCATCACAGGCTGATAAATATGCGACATGCGCATCTTCTTCGTCAAAAACAATTTCAGTTCGTTATAATTCATGGTTTATTATTTAATCTATCGTTGTGACTTAGCATAGTAATTTACACATACTTCGGTTAAGTAAAACCCACAAGTTTCTCTTCTTTTCTTTTAAATATAAATAACACATCGTATCATTACAGCCATTTTACAACCCAAAACCATTAATCAATGAAAATCTACTATCTCCACGATGGAGCTAACCAGTCTGGCCCGTTTGATATTGAAGAATTAAAACTAAAAGGAATTGTAAAAGAAACGCCTGTTTGGCATCAAGGTTTAAAAGATTGGACAACCGCAGGAGAAATAAATGAGCTTTCTTCCTTATTCTTAAACACACCACCGCCATTAAAAACTGCTCCTCCGGTTTACACACAAGCCTCGTCTTCAACAGAAATTGTTGCAGTAAAAAAGAACAGAAAGCCATTAATGTACATAAGTATTGCTGTCGCTGTTGGTGTGGCTATCTTTTTGGGTATAAAAAATAATGAGTCCACAGCGGCAAACCCTAATCTTTTAGATACCTCAGCAGAATTTGCAGCTGTCACAAATAAGTTGGCAGAAATGGAGGAAAAAGAAAAACAAGAAGCGGCACAAATAAAAGCGCTCGAAATTCAAAACAAAGATTATCGCAATGATTGGGAGAAATTTATAACATTTAAAAATACAGAGCCTACTATTAATTATTTGTTAGGAGGTGTCAGCGAGTTTAAAGTAGCTGTCGGGAATCAAACTCCTTATATTCTTGATCAGGTTGATATTTCAATTGAGTACATACGAAAAAATGGAGAAGTATATAAAACAGAAATAGTAACAATTGAAAATGTCAATCCGAATTCATATGAAATGGCTCTTGCACCCAGTAGTATAAATGGAGTCAAGATCAAAGTAGCAATATCAAAAGTTATTTGTGCGAAAATGAACTTCTGTTATCCTACACTTAGTGGAATTGAGAACGATCCACATTATTGTAAGTAACTACTGAGTTTTTTCTTGCTTGAACTGCTTTTTTGAATTAATAATAATCCCTGCACTAATCAAAAACTTCCGTGCAGCCTTTTTACTCCGCATGGCTTTTTTTGTTGCTTTCTTTATAACATCTATTTGTTCTTTTATGGCAGATGGATTCATGCTGCAAATATAAACTATCCGCCATGTTGCCAGCAATAGCCATTCGATTTTGATGATCGACTACACCATATTCCCTTTTTCGTTTTCGCTTTGCATTGAGATGACAGAGAACTGGAGTAAGCCCCAAGCTTACTCGTGCTCGGGTTACTTGCTTTGGTTTTATTAGTTGCTTTCTTACAAACTCCACAGGTGCCTCCACCACTACACCATTTACAACTGCTGCAATTGCTGCAAGCAGTACATGGGCTGCTGCCGGTACACCGAGCTACCACATGTTTAGTGGTTTTGTTTGTTTTAATAAGAAAGTTGCCGAATGTAAAACAGCTAATAAGTAAGGTTAGTAAAATGCGCATAACAGGTGTTTTTTGAAAGATAAAATAATGAATACGAAGATTAGCTTTAATCAACTACAGTTGAGAATATTTTTTGCCACTACGACATACTGTCAATGCATTGTTATTTTAATTACAATTACCCTGGTTTAATTTATTAGTCATCACTATTACTTTTGAATTTGTCAGACTCTGGGGACATAGAAACAGTTATAGCCTTTCCCTTAACCATTGTATCGGTCACAAAGATGATTTGCCCTTTTTTGTTAGTATAATAATCCGATTGCAGTAATCTAAAATGCCCTTTTCTAAAATGCGGTATTTTAGAAAAAGGCGTATTTGCACTCTCTTTAATCTTTTCAGACAACCGTATTGTAAAGTTTTTCGCCGTTAGATCTTCACTTCTTTCAAAAAGATTCTTTGGAACTCCGTCGGCAACACAATCTGGAAAACAACTCATGTAAGCAATCGTATTAATCGCAAGTCGAAACATTTTTGATTGGGTTAGAGAAATATCGTCACCTTTCTTATTCACGTCACTATAGAATTTATCTGACATACGGCCGCCATTTTGCCCTAGTGAAAAATATAATTCTACGCTACCGTCTTCCTCGATGCTTAAAGAAAAGGCGTATCCTTCTGATTCAAAGGGTAAATGAAGTGCAAATTGATAGACTACATGGTTGCTTTGTGTTTTTGAGTATAAATGAATAACTTCTTTGCTTCGTCCTTTTTCATAGAGAAATTTTTTAACGCCTTCCAAATCTGATAATGAGGTTGTCTCAAGAAAGTCTCGTAATTGTTTATCAAGAAAGAAAATATGCAAAAGCTCTCCTCTCGAATCTTCTCTCCACAATTCTAAACCTGATATAATCAATTGTTTCGAATCAGGCGTTTCAAAAGCCATTAGAGGGGCGTTTATAATATTGTTTCGGAGTAATGCGAAAATCTGATCATCTGTAAAATATGGCGTTAGCTTTTTTTGAGTTCCATAAAAATTTTGCCAAAAATATTTTAGTGGTTTACTATAATATACCTTTCTTGCCATATCATTTTTCGTTCAATGTATTAGAGTGTCGAGCAGTTGCAAATAAAACTCTAATATATATTATCATATACTAATGTGCAAACAAGACAAGATTTACCAATCAACATTATTGTATTTACCCTGTCTATTGCTTGTAGTTCAATCCGGTTATTCCCGGCTATTTGAATATAGAGAGTAATTTAAGGGATTACGCTATACTTTTTTTAACAGCATTAATCAATAAAAAAACGGTTACCACTGAATGAATGCGAAAAAAGAAATGGTGCGGGGTATGATTATGTAGATTAATGGGATACTACATAAAGGTTATTATTGACTAGGTGATTGAATAAGCGGGTAATCAATTATCCTTCACTTGCTCGTCGATTATAGATTTAAACTCATCTAGTCTATTATTAGAATAGATTAATCGTTTTATTTCTTCACTTGAAATAAATACTACTTTTTGAGGGCCAGACGATGTGCGAACAGCTTCAATGTACGTATTTCTCGCAATAGCATTTGATGTAACGAGAACACCCAGTTCGGCTAATCCGTTGGTGTTTTTAAGTTTGGTATAAAAAACAATAAAATCGTTTTTATCGACTTTAGAATCTGGTTTGTTTTTACACTCAATAAGAATATACTTCCCAAATTTATTTATGAATGTATCATCTATATCATTTCGTAAAATTAAATCAACTTCATTTAGTGATTTATCTTTAACACGCTTAAGAATCTCCCTAAAACCCATTGACTGAAATAGCAAACTAATAAAATGTTCAAAACGTTCGCCTTTCTTATAGGCATCTTTTTCGTTTAAAGTATCTGCATAAAATTGTAATAAAGCATTGCCTATTTCAGATGTCGACTCATCTAATTTTTTGAAATATCCTTCAATTAGTGCTTCAATTTTTGGTATCCAGATATCATAATCTTCTTTATCTAAAATGTCAACCACTCTGCCAGACAAAAGAACATCCTTTATTTTCAAAAAATACTCGTCTTTAAAAGCAGATACAATTATAACTTTGGCAAAGGGATTTACTTCAAATATTTTTTTGACAATATCAAGTCCGTCAAATTGAAACCCATCCATTCTGATATCCACAATTGCCAATGAAAAAAATCTATTTTCAATGTAAGGCATTATGCTTTTCTCTTCAAAAAGATAATCAAACTGTACATCCTTTATTTTGGAAGACAGAGCTTTTTGAAGGCCTTCTGCTTGCACTTTAACATCATCTATAATTAATACGCTTTTTCTCATCCGATTAATTTCATTGGTAAATATATAAGAAATGCCTTTGTAAAGCCATTTTTTCTACTCTCAGTAACCTTTATTCCTCCATTAAACAGATCACAAAGATACTTTGCATGGTAAAGACCAATACCAGATCCCCCGGTTGTTGAGAATCCATAGTCAAATATCTTTGCTAAATTCGATTTCTCAATTATTGAGCCATTATCATGAAAATGAAACTCCACAAAATCTCCTATAACGACTTCTAACACCAATTTAGGATTTTCAACAGTTTCAAGGCTTTTTATCGCATTAATTACCAAATTGTTAAACATTTGCAGTATCGCCTGAAATGGAAGCTGAAATCTGACTTCAACATCTTCTGGAAGTTCCTTATTAAACAGGATTCTTTTTTCGAATAAGATATTTCTGTTTAGAAGCTCAAGTGCAGACACAATACTATTTAAAGAAAATGTTTCGTCATCGGAATGCGGAACTAACTCAGAGAAATTATCAATAGTTTTTCGAATAACTTTCAAATTTTCTTTTAGTGACAGGAGATGTTCATCAGTTATCTCTGATGAGTTATTTGTCGAGAGAATACTATCCATACTTTGGATACTATTTTTAATATCGTGTCTAGCAAAATTTGCGAGGTAAGAAATATGTATATCATGAGATCTTGATAATGCATCAAGTGTTCTTTTGAAGCTTTCAATTCTCTTCGATAATAAGACCGGATTTGTAGGCGTTTTTTTAATATAACTACTTACTTTTTTCATTTCAATTCGCAATTAAATTTATTCTGAATAATCATGATTTTCAACCTTAAGAAAAGACTTATGGTATGGCAGCATAATTGTGTATCTCTCATGTAAACAATTCCTGGATAGGCTGGAGTTTGGGTGTTCGTTA
Source organism: Bacteroidota bacterium (assembly GCA_023428755.1). Taxonomy (GTDB): domain Bacteria; phylum Bacteroidota; class Bacteroidia; order Chitinophagales; family Chitinophagaceae; genus Lacibacter. The sequence continues at coordinate 117,977 of JAEYWX010000012.1, read as the reverse complement.
GCTCTGGCTGTTCCGGTGCTCACGGTAGCAGTTTCACAATGCTGGGCAGCACTAATATAAAATAAATTATATAAACTTCTTTTCAAATGTTCACATGCGTTCAGTAATGACGAATAGCTGTGAATGTGTAATAAAATCAGAGAGGTAGGAGTAGAGCAATTATTCTTTTCCTTCAAGCAAGGCAATATATTTATCCTTCCACTTATCAGCTTCTTTCTTCCAGTAATCTCTTTGTCGTATTGCTTCTTCAATAGTAGGAGGTTCACCGTATGCTTCAAGCGGTTCTTCAAACGTGTAAGCTTTCATATCAGGAAAATCAGCACTGAAATCATATTTAAGAATCTTACCGTATCGCTCAAGTAATTCAAAAGGTAAGTCTGCTGTAGCTGAATGATTGTAATAAGTGCCCCTGCTGATACCCATACGCTTGGCCAGCTTAGTTACAGAGACAGGACTTCCTGCCACCACTTTTGCTAATAGTTCACCCCTGTGGATATGTTTGCCTTTCGTTTTCAATAAGTTAAAGAAATAAACAGAATTGTCCAAAAAAATGAACAGAAATATTTTAAATTGAACAAATAGTTGTTTAATATTGTACATTATATGTTCAATAGTTGTAATAATCTATTGAGCCAATACAGTTTATATTTGCGTTTACTTCATTTACTAATTGAAGCATTCGCTTAGAGTCTCGTCTTGAAACGTCGGAAATTTCAAAGGCCACGAGATAATAAGTAGAATGCCCACGTTACGGCGTGGGCTCTCTTATTGTGGCAAGGTCTCCGACGACCTCAAGGCGGTAAGTTGAGTTCCACGCTTTTTACTTCTGTATACTTGCCTTTCGTTTAAGAAGTAACAGCAAAGAACACTTATCGAAACACGGGACTTTCAAGCGTAACCTAAACCATACAAAGCATGAAAGTTCAACACCAACACAAAGCAGTCCACTTACTGCAAACCAAATTTGCCTGCAAACCGCAGGATCATGGGTAATACCAGTTCACTACTTACAAACAGGTACTCGTAAGGGTACTTCTTCCCGCCTTACAAACAATCCCGCCTGTCCGCCGAAGCCCTGCGTAGGCGGAGCAAACCATATTTCTTAACCGCCCCCTCAAAAGGGACACTAGCTCCTTTCGGAGCGCTTTACCCTCCCTGCCTTTTTCTCCCCTTTAAGGGGGTTCCCGATAAGGGAAGGAACGTAGTTCGTGAGGGGGTGGGGAGATGGAGGGGGTTAATCTGAAAAAATGAAACAACGCATTTTTTGCCTGGCATTGCTTTGCCCCACCCTCATGTTCGCACAAAACAAACCCCTCACCATTGGCGATACGCTGCCGCCAGTGGTTTGGAACTATCTAAAGGCACAGGCGCCTGCACAGCTGGCACAAAACAAAGAGCAGTTTATCATTCTCGATTTCTGGGCCACCTGGTGCCCGGCCTGCATCAAAGAAACCATGCCACTCGACACGCTCTGGCGCCGCTTTCAAAACAACCTCTCCGTCATTATGGTTGCTGCCGAACCAAAAGAAACAGTCATGCGTTTCCTTACCTCACGCAAAACACTCAAAGGGCTTTCACTTCCCTTTATCACCGGCGATCGGCTCCTGCGGCAGTTCTTTCCCTACCGCTATCTCCCGCACCAGGTATGGATTGCCCCCGGCGGTAAAATACAGGCCATCACCCCCGGAGGTCTCGTCAACGATAGCATACTCCACACTTGGTTTGCAGGTAACAAACCCAACCTCCGCCTCAAAACCGATCCGCCCCCATACGATGCCAGCCAGCCCATGTTCATCAATACCAACGGTCACGATTCGGCAGCCCTCCTGTACCGCAGCCAATGGGCAGGTCGCCTCCTGGGCCGGGGCGGCAGCAGTGGCAAACGCAAAATCAACGGTTACCTCAAATACCACTTTATCAATCGTCCTGCGCTCAGCCTCTACAAATCAGTTCTCGGCTTCCGGTCAAATCATGTCATCATCGAAAACATCAACCCCGCCGACGTCATTCTTTATCCCACCTCTACAGAAGATGAAAAAAACAACCTGCTCTATACCTATGAACTCACAGTTCCGGAACATACAGAGCAGGAAAAGATCAACCACCTCATGCTCACTGATCTCAATCGGTACCTGGGTTGGCAGGGCCGCATGGAAAAAAGAACCATCCAATGCCTCGCACTCAGGTCTTCAGCAAACACCATGCAGTTGCTGGCACAGTTCCCCGATGCAAATAAAATTCCGGATAAAACACTCTACTGGCAATGCCTCATGAAACCGGTAACCTATCTCATCAACGCACTCAACGAAAGCAATTATGATGGCACTGGCTTGCCCGTCATTGTCGATGAAACAGGCATCCGTTCCAACATAAACCTCCTCCTTTCCTACAAAGCAATGGACGATCTGCAGCAATTAAAGATCGAGTTACAGAACTACGGAATGCAGCTCGTAGAAGTAGAGCGTGAAGTGGAAATGTTTGTACTCTCTAAAAAGTAGTAACCATGTCAAAAGAAATGCTCTTCCCCTTAAAACCCAAAAACCCGGTATAAACAATGGTTGGTTACAGCAAGTAAGTTTTCTCATGTTCACCGGCTCTTGTCCAGGGGCTGGTCTTTCACGCACGACTCACGATTCTCGACTCACGATTCACGACTCACGATTCACGACTCACGACTCACCGCTGCCTTCAAACAACCCCTGACACTTAACTCATAACTTTTAACCATTCTCAACCAAACAACTATGCATCTAAAACTTCTCCTCCTCACATGCATCATCCCGCTCTTTACCATGTGCCAGCCAATTTCCATCAGGGGCACCGTGGTCAATACCGAAAATGAACCCATCATCAATGCAACGGTATCTCTCAAGGGTACAACACAAATCACCCAAACCGACGCCGATGGCGCATTCTATTTTGCTACATCTCGTTTAACAGATACCATTGTAGTGTCTGCCGTTGGCTATTACCAAAGGGAAGTGCCCAATAATGAAAGGGGGCTGCACAGCATCCGGCTGCAAAAAAAACCAAATGAACTGGCAGAGGTCATCGTCAGCAGCGGCTACCAGAAAATTCCAAAAGAAAGGGCTACCGGTTCGTTCGAAAATATAAACAATCAGTTACTCAACCGCAGGGTCAGCACAAACCTCTTGGAGCGCCTCGAAGGGGTCAGCTCGGTATTCTTCGATAACAGGCAGGGAGCTGCTGAGCCGCTCACGATTCGTGGCCGCAGCACCTTTCTGGGCAATGCAGCCCCCCTCATCATTGTCGATAATGTACCCTACGAGGCCGATATAGAAAATATCAACCCCAATGATGTGGAAAGCATCACCGTATTAAAAGATGCAGCAGCAGCTTCCATCTGGGGCGCACGGGCCGCTAACGGTGTACTTGTCGTTACAACCAAAAAAGGCCGCTTCAATCAGAAACCCGTTTTACAATTCAATACCAATACCACCGTTTCCCAAAAACCCGATCTGTTTTATGCACCTCTCTTGTCTGCTGATGCATACATCGGCATCGAAGAGTTTCTGTTTAATAACAATCACTACAATGCAGCCCTGTCCAATACCGTATCGTATCCAATGCTTTCACCTGTGGTCGAAATACTGGCTGCACAACGTGCAGGTACCATCTCACCACAGCAGGCACAGCAAAAGCTGAATCAACTGAAACAAAACGATGTCCGCCGGCACTTGGGTACACATTTTTACCAACCCGCCCTCTCTACACAACAGGCATTAAGTTATTCCGGGGGAGCAGCCAATATCAGTTACTTGCTGTCAGTGGGTTACGATCACAACAAAACAACGCTTCGCCGGAATAATTACAACCGCTTCTCGCTGCGATCAGCACTTACTTTTAATCCTGTTCACTGGTTTCAGCTTTCAATCGGTTTGCAAACGGTGCAGTCGAACCGCACTTCAAACAACCCGGCTCAGAATTTTATACCGGTACAAACACAAGGTCTCTATCCGTATACACAACTGGTAAATGAAGAAGGGCTGGCCCTCAACATTCCGAAAGATTACCGCAGCACATTTACCGATACGGCCGGGCAGGGAACACTTCTCGATTGGAAATACCGTCCCTTGGAAGAATTACAGCAGGCCGATAACCGTTTCAAAACAACTGAACACAGGTACAATCTCCAAACCCTTGTCAGGTGGTTCCGTTTCCTGAATACCGAACTCACATACCAGTTTCAGAAACAGGAAAGCCTGCGGGAAGAATTGAATAATCAAAACACATACTTCACCCGCAATCTGGTCAATCTGTATTACAACCGTACAGCTAACAGATTTAATATCCCTGTCGGCAGTATTTTCGATCAGGGTTTTTCATCAACCCATGCACACACAGCAAGGCTGCAAAACAATCTTGCATACAGCTGGAAATCCGCGAACAATATCACAGCCATTGCAGGCGCCGAAGTACGGCAAACAAAAGCCACATCATCATCCTATCGTGTATTTGGATACGATCCCGGGCAACGCACTTTTACCAATGTAAACTTTGCCGACAATTTTCAGCTCTATAACAATATACTCAATCAGCGTCCCATACCCAACAACAGTTCATTCGGTACTGACATCTTCCGCTTCGTATCAGTATATGCAAATGCGGCATACACACGAAACAACAGGTACATTGTTTCACTCAGTGCAAGAAAAGATGCATCAAATATTTTTGGTGTCACTACAAACCGCAAGGGAGTTCCGCTCTGGTCTTCCGGCATTGCCTGGATCATCAACAAAGAATCATTTTATAAATCCACTGCAATTCCGCAATTAAAGATCAGGTTCACCTATGGCATCAATGGCAATGTAGATAATACAATGGCAGCGGTAACCACCATTCGCTATACCACCCGTGCGTTATTCACCAGCCTGCCGTATGCTACCGTGCAGAACATTCCCAATCCTTCGCTTCGCTGGGAACAAACAAAAACCATCAACATCGGTATCGATTTTGCCACAAAGGAAAACAGGATCAAAGGCAGTATTGATCTGTTCAGCAAACATGGCTACGATCTCATTGGTTTTGCACCGGTCGATCCCACTACCGGCGTGCAATCAGGTGGCACCTTCTCATACAAAGGCAATGTTGCTTCCATGAAAGGCAAAGGCATAGAACTGAACCTGACGAGCATCAATACAAAAGGCATACTGCAATGGTCAACAATGTTCATTGCAAACTATGTAGAGTCAAGAGTGAAAGAATTTAATCTGCCCGCAGGGAATGCAGGAAATTATATCAATATGGGCTTAGGTATAAGCCCGGTAGCCGGTAGTCATTTATACAGCATTTATGCGCATCGCTTTGCAGGCCTTAATCCGGCAAACGGTAATCCGCAGGGCTATATCAATAACAGCATCAGCAGCGATTACAATGCATTGGTAAACGTTTCGGTAAATGAACTGGCTTTTAAAGGCTCAGCTCTGCCACTCGTATTTGGTTCTGTTATGAATTCGCTGCAATGGAAACAATTCACTTGCTCCGTTAACATCGTTTACAAAGCGGGCTATTGGTTCATGCGTTCTACAGTAAACTATACCGACCTTCTGAACGGACGCAACGCTCATCCTGATTATGAAAAACGTTGGCAGAAACCGGGCGATGAATTATCAACAAATATTCCTTCGTTTATTTATCCAAATCCAAACAGTAACCGTGATGCGTTCTTTCGCTCCTCCGAGGTAAATACAGAAAGAGGAGATCACATCCGCCTGCAGGATATATCGTTATCATATGATGTACCTGTTTCACAAAAAACAAACTGGTTAAGGGCATTGAATTGCTATGCGTATTTCAATAACCTCGGAATTATCTGGCGGGCAAACAAAGTAAATATCGATCCCGATTATTTTTCCGGCGGCTACCCCTTACCACGCAGCTTAGCCTTCGGCATCAAAGCGTCGTTTTAAAATTGTACCATTTAATTAATAAAACAACTTGATGTCAACTATTAATCAAACTGATACACAGATCATGCACATGTATTTTCAATTGTTGAAGCGACAGTAGTACAAATGCTAAATCAAGGTACAATCCGCCAACGAGGGGTGTCCGTTGGCGGGGCTATCCTGAGCGAAGTCGAAGGGTTGGTTACTTTTTTCCGCAAAAAATGACATAAAGAACCTGCTGCTTGCAGCAGCATTAATTAAGCAAAAATCATCGTCATGAAATACTTTATAATAATCATAACCAGTATCACACTACTCTCTTGTAAAAAATTCCTCGACGAAAAACCATCATCCGATCTTGCCATCCCAACGTCGGCAAAAGATGCATTGGCCTTACTCGACAACAGTACAGCGCTGAATGCATCATGGCCTGCAGCAATTGAATTGGGTGTAGATAATTACTACGTTACAACCGATCAGTGGCAGGTACGTCCGCTGGCCGAACGCAACGCATACATCTGGGCTGTTGATGTATTCAACGAAAATCCCAGGAATGCATGGTCACTTACCTATGCCAATGCATACATCGCAAACGTTGTACTCGATGCAATAAAAAAAGAGGGAGGCTTACAGGGTACAAACGCAGAGCTCAGTAATGCAGAAGGCCAGGCGTTGTTTTACAGGGCCTTTGCTTTTCATCATTTGTTGCAGCTATTTGCAAAAGCTTACAACCCGGCAACCGCTTCAACTGATCCGGGTATTCCGCTTCGTTTAAATGCCGACTTTAATCAACCAACAGTTCGGTCAGGATTACAACAATCCTACGATCAGGTGATAGCCGATTTAAAAAAAGCAATACAATTACTTCCTGTTGTACAGGAATGGAAAACACGTCCATCCAAAGCAGCAGCACTCACCTTGCTCGCTCGTATATTACTTATAATGCAGCGATATGAAGAAGCGTTAACGATCACTGAACAGGCATTGCAAATCAGCAATACATTCCTCGATTTCAATACACTTAACGAAAACCTTACACGTCCTGTTCCGTTATTCAATGCAGAGGTAATATTTCACGCCACACTGCTTTCTGCACCGATGCTGAATACAGATGCAAAAATTGATACCACACTTTACAACTCGTATCATACAAACGATAAGAGAAAAACGGTTTACTTCAGGAGAAATACCGATGGCAGTTATGGATTCAAAGGAAGTCACGATGCATCATCCCGTATCTTCGATGGCTTCACCTCTGCTGAACTCTATCTCATGAAAGCAGAATTACTTGCTCGGGCTGGTCTTGCAAATGATGCAATGAATACACTCAACCTGTTATTGGTAAATCGCTGGAAAACGGGAACCTTTACTCCACTTACGGCCCTGGATTCAAATGATGCGTTGGAAAAAGTATTACTCGAACGTAGAAAAGAAATGATTTTTCGTTCGGTCCGTTGGAGTGATCTCAGAAGATTGAACCAATCCGCTGCAACTGCAGTTACAATAAAACGCTTCGTTAATAACGGGTTCGTAGAATTAACGCCGCACAGTGATCGCTACACGTTCAGAATTCCGGATCTTGTTATTCAAATGACAGGTATTTCACAAAACCCATAGTACAAAAAAACACCGCAGATGTTGCGGTGTTTTTCTTTTTAAGGCTTATACGAAACAAAGTTCGTGATACTTGCCAGGTTAGGTTTACCCGTCATACCATCAACCGGTGCTTCAATTACACAACGCACTTCACTTGATCCCGGGCATTCAGCCTCCACATCCTGATCATCCAATGGCTCATAAAGCGATTGGTTGCTATGATCGTCTGTGCTCGTACCGGTAAAGTACCACAGGGGATCAGTGTGTTTTATTTTTTCGGGTATTTTGAATGCGCTAAAACCCAAGGCAAATAAAACCGCCAGCATGGGCAATAATAACTTCTTCATATTCTTTAAATTTTAGATGAGCGCCTACTCTGTTCAAGGTTTTCGGCTTCCCCTTATAGCTGTCTGTATGCAACCGTAGTACTCCGGTGTGTAATAGCAGATCAACTAATATGTTTATGTTTCGCATGCAGGTAAATTCCAGACACACTTAAACCAAGAAAAAATAAATTGAAAAAAATATGTTGCTGCCAACTCATACTTCGTAATACACCACCACAACTGCAGGGTAAATGCGGTACAAACAATAGCATATAACTGAGATAGAGAGTAAACACAAACAATAAACAGGCAGAAGCATAGAAACCCATCGTTCGCAAAGCGGGAAAAAACAGGAGCAGAACAACAATATACTCAATTGCGGGTAGCAACCAGCCAATTGTGTCTGCTCCATTATGAATCAGTGGTGATTCACGAAGTGTACGGGCAAATGATCGGTAAGCGAGTAACTTACTGGTCGCAGTGTATGCAAACAGTAAAATCAACAGGCTGGCAAAAATTTCTGTAACAGCTGGCTTTTTCATCCTTTTCGTTTAAGATGAACCCGCCACTGTTTCAATAATCAAAATTCGAAAATCATTTCACGCATTGCAAATAAACCTCGTTTCAAAAAAGACATTATTGGTTTCAATTCGGACAATCAAAAAAGTTGTTGACAAGCCCCTATCAAATGATAATTATAAATGCTGGCGTGAAAATTAAAGTGTAATCTGCTATTGCTGAAGTAAACTGTTACACATAAGGAGTTGAATAGAATGCAAAAGATGATCCTACAGTAGTACCTTGGCTAAATCAAGGCCATTTCCGAAAACCAGGCTGTACATTCCTGCCCGATGGTCAGGCGGGGGTTTTCGGGGGCTTTTTTGTTACTTCTGAGCTTGTCGAAGAATTGGACAAGCAAAAGTGACAAAATAGAAATGCTTGCGTAGCAAGCACATAAGCAAAAATGAAAACATCAACATTCCATTCAAACCGTTTCACATGGAATCATTGTGTAAGCTTAACTAATCTTCACCAAAATAATTCCTCAGCGAAATCAAGAAAGAAAATAACAGCAATTATTTTACTTCTACTACCAACCCTTCATCTCAACTTACATTACCTTAATAATGAATCAACCTGTAACACACAGGGTGATTGTGTAAGCTCAACTGCTATTCACTACAGTAGTACCTCGGCTAAATCAAGGCAATTTCCGAAAACCAGGCTGTACATTCCTGCCCGACGGTCAGGCGGGGGTTTTCGGGGGCCTTTTTGGTTACTTCTGAGCTTGTCGAAGAATTGGCTAAACAAAAAGTGACAAAGAAACAACTTGCGTAGCAAGCCTTCTCTGTAAAAGCAAATCAATCAATTTAAACCTGCATCGCTTTATATTCCCCCGGTGTTACACCCACTCGCTTTTTAAAAGTCGTAATAAAATGCTGACTATTTACAAACCCACATTCCAACCCCACAGCTTTCACACTCATATCTGTTGTTAAAAGAAGTTGTTTTGATTGCTCTAATCTTACGTGAAGCGAATATTGATAAATACTGATACCGTAGAGCTGCTTAAAGCCTTTTTTGAGATTTGTTAGGCTCATACCTGCCAATTGGGATAAGGTTAGAAGAGTATTATATTGATACGAACTCGAAGTAAGAAGCAATTTAATTTCTTCAAATTGCTCTTTCTCGATTTTGTTCAAATCAGATTGTTGTACTCGCTTCTTCATGATGCAAACAAATCACCACTGATCTTGCATCTGTAATTGCTTATACAGTAAAATAGCCATGCCTGATAGCATAGATCACAACACCGATTATATTCGACGATCCGGTCTTTTCAATGATCCGGGTTCTTGTTTTCTCAACAGTGCTGATCGTAAGCTTTGTCCGCTCAGCAATTTCCTTGGTAGCCAACTGTTCACACAATAATTTCATCACCTGGAGTTCTGTTTCAGAAAATGAAACCATTTCTTTTTTTCGACCCACTTTCGTAGAAGCAATCATTTTACTCAACTGCGTACTTGTTTGCTCACAGAAATAAGTACCGCCTTCTTTCGCCGATTGGATCGCTTGTAACAACTCCTCTTTCCTGCTGCTCTTCAAAAGGTATCCATTCGCACCCGCTTCCATCATATCAACCAACAAATGCTCTTCGTCAAACATGGTAAGTGCTAATACTCCTGTTTGGGGCCGTTGCTGTTTTACAATTCTTGTAACCGCAATTCCATTTTTTAACAGGCATATCAATATCTGTAATTACAACATCGGGATTCACTTCATCAATTAACTGAAGCAAGGCCTCTCCGTTTTCTGCTTCGCCTGCAATTACAATACTTTTCTCTTTTTTTAATACCAATAGAATTCCTTCTCTGAAAAGCGAATGGTCATCAGCTAGTACAATTGTCGTTGGTTCATTCATATGTCTGTTGTTTGGGTATCGCAAAATAAATCTCAGTTCCTTTAGGCAGATCATTGCTTATTTCCATAATGCCGTTTAAAACATTCACTCTGCTTCGCATATTTTTCAATCCTGATCCTCCTGGGTTCGTTGCAGTGGTTATTCCAACACCATCATCCGAATAAAATACATGAATCGTCTCCTTTCGCTCGGTTATAAGAAGTTCCACGGTTGTAGCATTTGAATGTTTGATGGCATTATGCAGCAGTTCCTGCACCATTCTGTAAACATGCAGCCCGGTTTCATAACTAGGTTCATGCAACAGTTGATAAGTAAATAAAAAATGGATATCGGAAGCCGTTTTGCAACGATTCAAAAAATGATCAATCGCAGCCTGTAATCCTTTGTCATGTAAAACAGAAGCAGCTAACCCATTCGCCGTTTCCCGAAACCGCTTCGTTAATTCCTTCATCGATTCCTCTGCCTTTGCCAGGTACTCCCGTTCTTCCTCATCAGCTCCCTTACAATTCCGGATCAACAGGTTGGCCACCGACACCAACGGACCAAGATCATCATGAAGATCACGGGCAATCCGTGCACGGTCGTTTTCAAACAGGCTTGCCTCTTTTAAATAATATTTGCGCAGCAATTCGAAGTGCTTTCGGTGATTGCGCACCATCGTGATCGCAAAATACAGGAACAGTGCTCCGATTACGATACTGCCAATGAGGAACGCAGTATATATTGTCGTTTCAATGGTATCCATAACGTTGCCAGAATAAAAAGGATGTTGGTGAATAGGTTGATATAACTGAATACATCGTAAATACGGTTCCTGAAATCGGGTGTTTGGTTTAATCCGTAAAACCAGAATAACTCTACAAGAATCGTGTAAGTAAAATAAATAATGAACCCCATACTGATCAAAAACACCGGATTACGATAGAGTCGGGAAGAAGTTTGAAAAACAACCGAATGAAGAAGATGAATGGAAAGAAGAACCAGTATTGTTGAATATACGATGAGAAAGTAAGAATAAAAACTGATCAGGTTGCCATGATAAAAACTCTCACATAGCCAGAAAAGGATGAAAAAGAATTGCAGACCCAATAACCATTTCCTGCTCCGAAACAAGCCCAGCCGGTAATAAAGATGCGTAACCAAACACGCCTCCGCCAAAGCAAACAAGTTATAAAATAAAGCATTCGAATATCCATTTGTTGTCACAATCAGGCTAATCACTTCCGTGATAAATCCTGCTGTCAGCAAAAGAATAAAAGGCAAATAGGCCGGGTTAGTTTTTTTAATTCTAACCCAGCCAATCAATGCACCGGCTCCTGCCGTTAAACTGAAAATCGCTTCTACCTTGAAATCCATTTGAATACTTAGTTGTTCAAAGGTGAGTCCACCGGACAACTATCCGGACACCTGATACCACGTTCTGCAATATCATCTTCACCTTCTTCTGTTAATGAATTAGCCGATGGCAAAATATCATTGCCGTTTTCATCAATGGGTACAATAATCGCATGTACTTTCAGAGATGTATCCATCCCATAATAAATCCGTAATCCTGTACAACCATTCTTTGCAAGTAGTGTATCAAACGCAGCCCTGTCAAACGCTTCCGAACGGGCAAGAATGTTTTGGTTTTGATACGCAGGCTTCAGAATGTTTTCCTTTTCCTGCCTGTACAAACTGGTCATGTCAATGGCTTCTTGGAGCGAAATAAAATGATTCATACAATATTGAGTTGGTGAACCACGAAGCACGGCATTTCGAATCGCCCAAACAATCCCATTTTCATCATCTTGATCGGATGTTTTTCTCCTCTTCAAATGCAGTTTTCTGCACTTTCGCAGGGAAAATAAGCCGATTAAAAAAGACATACAAGGGTATATTTCCCCCTCGTTTCTTTACTCTCAAAGCAATAGTTTAGTAGTGGACGTAGAACAATATTTTTCACTATTGTAAATACAGCCCCCATGAAAACAATACCCAACCCGATCCCGCAGCGTGTAGTCCTCTACACCCGGGATGTCGAAAACATTACCGGCCGCCGTGGCCGCACCGCCCGGCAACTCCTCCAGAAAATCCGCACCGCCCTCGGCAAATCCAAAGACGAATTCATCACCATCAAAGAATTCTCCCTCTTCACCGGCATCGACGAAAACCTCATCAAAGACTTCCTCCAATCATAACACAGTTAGACCCTGAGCGAACCTGTCCCGTACAAAGCGGGAGTCGAAGGGTCGTTTAGCCACACTGAGCGCAGTCGAAGTGTGAGCGCAGTCGAAGTGTGAGCGAATACATTACATAAACCTCAACGCCCTCTTTGTCCTCTGTGTGAAAAATAATGCCAGCTAAGCACAGCATCAATTCGTGTCCATTCGTGCCATTCGTGGTTCTATGTATTACATCTGTGTTCATCAGCGTCCATCTGTGGCCAACCAGTTTGCAAGCGCAGCGCAAAACCCTGCGTGAATAAAAAAAGCCCCGAACTAATTCGGGGCTCTCAAACCTGCAGCTCACTTCTTTCGCTCAAACACCTTCTTCATCAAATACGATACACTCACACTCACCGCTGCACCAATCGCAGCCAGCACCATCGTCTTCAACAAATCATCCGAGCGGATGTTGGCAAAAAGAATCGTAAGCGTTCCACCGGCTGTACCAGTCTTCAAAAAGTACGAGCTTGTCATAGGAGTAATTACTTGCGTTCATTCGTAACCGCCGTCTGGCTAACACTACCTGCCACAGCACCGGCCACCGCTAAGTAACTGGCCACCTTGATCAGCACCGCAGGCAATGCCACGGGCGCTGCAAGTATCGCAGCACTCACACCTGCCAGCGCCACACCAACGTTTCGCACCTGCACAAAAAACTTCGGCGTACGTCGCTTGGCTCGTTTCAAAATCTTTTTCATGTTTTGAATTTGTGAATTGAAAAAATAGCTCTGAGCGCAGTCGAAGAGTCTTCCAGCCATCCTGAGCGTAGTCGAAGGATGAGCGAACCTTTCCTGCATCAAGCAGAAGCTGAAGAGTCATAAAACAAAAGGCAATACAATTCCTCATCCGCACAGGAGTGTATTTGTACTTGCAATAAATCATTGCTGAATCCATTCATGGATAAGGCTCCGTCAGAGAAAGAATCGACTGCCCCGTTTTACTACCAACTAAAGACTACCGGCTATCGGCTTTCAACTTGCCCATTGCCAATTGCCCATTGCCTTTTGGCTTCTTTTCCTTGCGCCTTGTCCCTTTAACCTTGTACCTTAACAAGACTCAGCGCATTAAACGCCCCGTTTTTCAAACTGTACTGGTTGCCATTCACCTCTTGGTAAAACTCAATCCCCAATACCAGAAACAACGGCTTGGTACTATTGGCCGTTACCTGGTGACTGATGTTCACCACAGCAGTAGGAGTAGAATTGATCGGAAGAGAATTGATGTCTGCAAAACCTACTACATAGGTTTTGTTTTCAAAATCAATTTCTACGCCAGCGGATACAATTTTGAAATGCGTCGCACCACTCGGTGCCGCCACCATGTTCAATGGAACAAAGGAGGGAATGCTGATACTCAATTCTCCACTCACACGGTCAATATTCGTCGTAAACGGTGCAAACAACGAAGTACCCAGTTTACTGTTGGCATTGAATTCAAAACCTTCCAGCAATTCCGCTTCGCCATCAATCACATTTCGCAAACCACGTTCATTGATAGTATCCGCCTGGATCACCCGCATCATCTCTTTGGTGAGGCGGCTCAGCATACGGCTGTCGGCAGTGTTCAATAATAAAGAGCGGAGAGCAGTGCGTAACACTTTACCGGCCTGTCCGGCCCGGCCAAACTCCGCACCGTTTTCACGGGTACGTGCAAACGCAGGATCAGTGGCAATACGCTCAGCATTCAAGCTGCCTTTTTCTCTTGCCATGTATCCGTCTTTGCTTTTGTAAAAAGTGATGTTACCGATTGTACCCTTCAACGGAAGGATTCCTTTTTGTTGTGCCATCGGTTTAAAATTTAAAGCTCAAAAAATGGAAAATGTTTCTTGGGTACATTTTTTAAAACCCGTCTGTTGCAACGACACAACAAGGTTACAAACACAAACGGCGGATTGAAAATCAACCCGCCGCTTTTGCCGCATTATGCCATTTATGCCAACTTTACCACTTTATGCCGGAAACAGCCATCTATGCCGCTTTTCACCATTCTTGCCACAAAGTCCTTACTCCCATGCAAAGCCCACACAAAGGCATGGATACAGCCATATTAAAGCATGTGGCACACCTGCACCTTCTTTCTATTACTGTTCGTGTCAATTCGTGTAATTCGTGGCTCCATCTGTATTCCTCTGCGTCCTCCGTGCTCTCTGTGTGAAAAAAATGCCAGCGCAGCGCCGCATAGATTGTATAGCAGTGTCCCTCTGTGTACTCTGTGTTCCTTTGCGTTCATCCGTGGCCAATTCTTGATAAGCGGAGCGCATCAACCCTCTGCGTCCCCTGTGCCCTCCGTGTGAACCCTTCTTCCCCCATCGTTCAAACCGGCAAAGCCGGGCCGACTGAATAAACAGATACCCGTGGCGCAAATTCAAAAAACAAGGAAAGCAACGGAGGCGCATCAAATGGAAGCAGGATTATGAACTTTGCCCTTGATGTATTTACTTTAAAGAATGATCGGCTATTCGCAAATCTATGAATCCACATCGGGAGGTTATGTATGGCTGCACGCACGACATGGTGAGGATGAGCTGCAACAAAACCTTGAAGCCTGCCGCATACTGGCTGATCATGGACATAAGATTGAAATGCTCCCAACGTTTTCTGCTTTTGAAACTGAATTAAGAAAAGAATTTCTACACGATGTTTTTGCCTACAAAAACCCGGATATCCGCATTAACGGAACATCGATTGCTGATATTAAAACGCCTGATAAATCAAGAAGAATCAAGCAATCAACCATTAACCGTTGTATTTACAGTTGTGCACAGCAAAAAGTAAAAATAGCCGTACTAAACCTCGCCGAGCAACAATATGCCATACAGGATATCAAGAAAGGAATTATTGGTGCTTTGCAACCAGATCGGAATAAAAGCATAGAAGCGGTATGGGTTATTACCCGACAACAAAACCTCTTTATTGCCGACCGGATGATGGTGTTTGATGAATCCATTTATGATGCTTTAAGCAGGCTGTAAAAACAGGCAGGGCGTTCACCCGTTTGGATGAACGCCCTGCTGCGTAGGCTCCGGGCCGCAGCCCAAAGCACTACAAAACTATCAAAATATTATTGTTTTACAAATGACTTTATGATTGTAATGTCAATCGATCAGATCGGCAAAGCCGGGCCGACCGGGTTACGGACTGTTGCTTTTTCACGCTGAGAGGAGGATAACGCTGAGGTTTTTTCTTTGCGTTCTCTGTGCTCTCTGTTTGAGAAATTCTTCTTCCATAATCGTTCAGACCGGCAGAGCCGGGCCGACCGAAAAAAGCACCGACCAATCGATCGATGCTTTGCAACCATTGTTGTGTGCTGTATTATTTCAACGCTCTGCGGTACTGGCTGTACCAAACAATTTTACCGCCTTTCACCTGGTTAATATCGTG
The DNA here is from genome assembly GCA_023428755.1 of Bacteroidota bacterium. GTDB lineage: Bacteria > Bacteroidota > Bacteroidia > Chitinophagales > Chitinophagaceae > Lacibacter. Next base: position 102,137 of record JAEYWX010000012.1, on the reverse strand, counting down.
GTATTGTGCCGAATCAACACGGCCATCTTTGTACACATCAATTTGTTTGTACCAGGTAACTACAAAGCTGTCGTTCTTATCGGTGCTGCGCATACGCTCCCAGGCCTGCATGTCAATGGTAACGCTGCTGAGGCTGTCACGTGATTTGGACCAGAAGGCACGCAGGTCGGCATTACTGTAGTTTTTACTCACGCCATCGGAATGATCTACCCAGGCGCTGTCGCCCATGGTATTCATAAGACCATCGATGTTACCATCGGCCCAATGCTTGTAACTCATCAGTACTACTTTCAAATCAGCATCCGATACGTTGTTGTCCCAACTGCTGGTATAGCTGGCTTTGTACGGCAGGTCAGTTGGTGTTGATGTAGCAGGAGTAGTTGTTGCGTCCGTTGTTTTTTCTGTGTCAGTGTTGCAGGCGAGGATGAGGCCAATAATACAGGCTACCAAAATAACATGTTTCATCGTGAATTGATTTTGAGTTTTGAAATAGAAGTGGCAGCAATCAAGGGGAGATGAATTATGTGCCAGTAATCAACGGGTGGGAGTTCTGTTCCAGTAAGGTACTCATTGTATTTGGCAAACAAAGGGATATTTTTTGCAACGATTTTACATACAGTTGTTTGTTTCTACGGCTAACTGTTTAGTAATTGTGTCAAAACCTTGTATTGTTTCTCTACAGTTCATGTTGTCTGCTTTTTATGTGCTTTCTTTGCAACCTTATTTCATTTATTCTATTTGGTTTCTCATGACAGCGATTCTCTTGTTTTTTACATTGCATTGGTTTTTAAGTTTGTTCTTTCACTCATTCTTTCTTCATCGCTACGCTTCCCACCAGATGTACACGGCAAGGCCGGGTTGGGAAAAAACATTTTATTTTTTAACGTGGTTTGTACAAGGCTCTTCGTTTTTGGTGCCCCGTGCGTATGCCGTGATGCATCGCATGCACCATGCGTACAGTGATACAGAAAAAGATCCGCACTCGCCGCATTTCTTTAAAGACATCTGGCAAATGATGGTGCACACTGCACGCATCTTCAGCGGATTTGTAACAGGTAAAAACGTACCCGATCCGGAATTTACTCGGGAGTACTTACCGGTGTGGGACAAGCTCGATAAGTTTGGCCACAACAATATTACCCGTGGTTTTTTTATTGCGGGTTATGTGGCGTTCTATTTCTTTTTTGCGCCCAGCTTCTGGTGGTTTTTGTTACTGCCCATTCATTTTTTAATGGGGCCGATCCAGGGTGCGATCGTGAATTGGTTTGGTCATAAAATGGGCTACCGCAATTATAAAATTGAAGACCACAGCAAAAACACAACACCATGGGGTGTATTGCTGATGGGTGAGTTGTTTCAGAACAATCACCACAAGGATAAAGACAATGCCAACTTTGCCCGCAAGTGGTATGAATTTGATCTTACGTTTTTAATTATGCGTGTAATGCATGCCTTGCACATCATTCGTTTAAAGCCGGTGCATTTGCCACAGAGCAAACAGCAGAAATAGTTATACTACTGATTATGATGGAAGGCCGTTGGATTTTTTCTGACGGCTTTTTTTGTGCCACGAATTACACGAATGCACACGAATGGGTTTAGCCACGGATGGACACAGAGGAACACAGATAAGAATGTGAGAATGGACAATGGACAATTTGCAATACGCAAAAAGAAAAGATAAGCTCATTTTCACATTGCCTGTTGCTCATTGCCCATTGTTTATTGCTATGGTCGGTTTGCTAATAAAGCGTTAACACGAATAGTTGATAAGCGGTGTGCCGTTCATCATGAATCGATTGCATAGTCTTGTGTTGTTGTATACTTTGCCGCTGTGCAACACATCGAGTTTGTTCATACCGATCACTTCGAAACCAACTACTACCGGCATTATGTAACGGGGCCGTTGGCGTTGTTCATTGAATTTTTCTGGCAAACAAAATTTGAACATCTCTGGCAGAAATATCCCGACGGGTTTAGTGATGTGTTGTTTCCCAATCTTGGTTATTCCTATCTCATCAATTTGGGTACACCGTATTCCATGCAGATCGAGCAGAACCGGCAGCAACTGCGGGGCGATGGTTTTTTACCAAGGCTCAATAATATTGAAGCGTTTCACCAGCCGGGCAATGTGGTGTTTGGTATCAAGTTTAAAGTAAGCCCGGTGATCTTTGAGAAGAAGGTGAATTTTTCAGAATACAGTGGAACGATGTTTCCATTGAGTTACCTGATGGAACAAACGGTGATCAATCATGTAAAGCATTTACCCTCGTTTGAAAAAAGAGTACAATATTTAACCCAGCATTACGAACAGATGGTGGAGCAGTACCAGGGTTCGTTAAAGCCCATCAGCATTGTTACATCCATTTTACAAAAAGCAGTGATCGATAATCGTTTTCATACGGCAGTGGAAGAGCTGGCTTTGCAGCACCATGTTTCCACCCGCACACTCCAGCGTTATTTTGAAACCAGTACCGGCCTCAGCAGCAAACAGGCGCTGCAGGTACTGCGTATACGCAAGGCCGTTAGTCACATCATTACCCGACCGCAATCGTTTCATTACGGCGTGTATGGCTATTACGATTACAGCCATTTCTACAAACATCTGCGCCAGTTTTTACAGAAAGACAGTCTGCTGCATTTACAACCCCATTTACAGTTATTGCAACTTGCCCGGAAGAAAGAGTTAAGGTGAAGAAGCTGTGAGCGATGAGCTTTGAGCAATTGCACTTTGTGTATCATTCCTTTGATCCGATACAGGTCGAACAATAAGTAATATGCAATTGACAATTTGCAACAGGCAAAAAAATACAGCCCATCGAAGTGTTTCATGCTTTGCCAATTGCTTATTGCCCATTGCTTATTATTTTTTCTCAGCTTGCTGAGAAAAAAAGAGGGCCGGCAAGACTACCAGCCCGATATCAACATGAGAAAAAATGTAGATGTTTTAATTACAGAGCAGAAGAGATGGATCATCACGGCGGCCTTCTTTTATCAAAGTCATCATCAATCCAATCACATCATGTGCGGTCTTTATTGTGCACGTTGGCGTTCTTCTTCCGATGCCGTTGTTCTTCTTCTTGCCTGTGCTACTTTGTTATTACCGAAGCGATAGGTGAAGCTGAGGTTGGCTACTCTTGTTTCACGGTAAGCTCTCCATATTTCAATATAGTTGTTATAGGTAATAGTGGCACGTGGCAGATTGGTCCAGAAAATATCGGTGATGTTGAAACGCACCTGTCCTTTTCCTTTCCACAATGTTTTTTGTAAACCTGCACCTACACCCCATTGCGGACGCATCACCATAAAACCGTATTGTCCGCCGGAATTATAATTACCAAACAGTTCACTGCTCCATCCCTTTCCGAATGTAAAAGTATTGTTGGTACTCATGTTCACAACGGCTTTACCATTATTTAATGTAGTACCTGCCAGGTTGCCGTTGAAATGATTGTAAAATACGTTGAGGTTATTCATCATGTTCCACCATTTGTTGAGGCGGATGGGTGCGGCAACTGTTAAACCGTAATAATCAGATGAGGTAAGGTTCACCGGTATCTGTACGGTAATATTATCATCGCTTGGTATATTCGGGAACACATCTTTGAATCGTGTGATCACAATGTTCTGGTTGTTTTTTGTACGGCTGTACCCCAGTGTGAAGTTGATATTCTTCATGGTGTAATTCAATTCATAACTCCAGGTAAACTGCGGCAGCAGGGATGGGTTGCCGGTTGAATACGTAGTAACATCAATTAAGAACAGGAAGGGGTTGAGTTGTGAATAGTTCGGCCGGTCGATGCGTCGGCTTACTGATACACCCAATGTATGATCTTCTTTTAATTTATAGTTGAAGAATGCACTGGGAAATAATTGTGTGTACGATGTGTCCCAGTTTACATTTCCTTTTACCTGTTTTGTTTTTACGTTGGTGTTTTCAGCACGCAATCCTATTTGCAGATCAAACTTCTTGAATTCTTTTTTGAAGTTGGCATACGCTGCATTGATGTTCTCGTCATAGTAAAAATGATTGGTCTTGTTTTCATCATCCACCGGAGAGCCGCTGCTCATATCAAAAAAGCGGGCATCATTATCAGCATGCACCAGGCTTGTTTTAAATCCTGCTTCAAAGCGTGCATTCTTTTGTAACGGATGTACATAATCGGCTTTTGCTGTTGCAAGTCGCAGGATGCCATCCTGGAAACCATCGAGTATATAATCGGGTTGCAATGCTGAGCCGTTGAGATTGTAATACTGTGTGGCCACACGTGAATCATTATTGGAACCGAAATAACCAAGATCAATATCAGCTGTCAGTTCCCGGCCTGTACTGTCGAATGTGTGTTTGATGTTTACATTCCCAACAGCGTTGCGGTTATGATTCCTGTTTTCGGATTGTGTGCGGAATGTAAATACGGGTTGTTTGTTTCCGTCAATTACAATGGAACTGTTGTTATTGTATGGATTAATATAATTCAGGTTGCTGTTTACCACAAAGCCGATCACTGTTTTTTTAGATGGAAAGAAATCGGCACCGATACGCAGTGTATGTAAATCAAGTGGAATTTTGGTGTAATTGTTTTTTTCATCCTTTCCTGTAAACACGCCGTTGGTATAAAAATTCCGGTCGAGTAAAAGGTTGTTGAGATTCATGCGGTAGGCATAGTTGTATCCACCAAAGAGGTTCATGAATTTGTTACGTTGATTAAAGTTGATACCGCCGTTTGCTTTTGGATAGATGCCTTGTCCGTAACCGGCAGTAATGCTGCCATTGGTACCAAAGCGTTGGTCTTTTTTCATGCGGATATCAATAATGCCCGCATTACCGGCTGCATCGTATTTGGAAGATGGATTGGTGATAAGGTCGATTCGTTCAATTGCATTTGATGGAAGACTGCGTAAATAATTTACCAGATCGGCTCCACTCATGGGTGTTGGCTTTCCATCAATCATGATAATAACACCGCTGCGGCCACGCATGCTCAGGTTATCGTTTGCATCAATTAAAATGCCGGGTGAACGTTCCAGTACATCAAAGGCAGAGCTTCCTGCATTTACTACACTGTTCTCTACATTCACAACTATGCGATCTCCCAATCGCTGAATAAATGGTTTGCGACCGGTTACTTCAATGGTTTTTAATTGTGTGGCCGATGGACGAACAGTAATGTCGGCTGCTGCAACCGTTGATTGTTGTTCGGAAAGACTGATGACTGTTGAGAGTTGTTTTTCGTGGTTTACCAGGCTGGTACGGATGAAGTAATTTCCAAACGGAATTTGCTCAAATTCAACCAAACCGGTTTTATCCGACAAGGCTGTTTTTACGAGAGAAGAATCATTGCTGCGTAGCAATTCAGCCGTTGCGTTTTCAACAGGTTGCTGTTCCTGGTTTACAATACGCACTGTAATTTTTCCACGCACGGTTGTTTGTGCAGCGGAAACCATGCAAACAAAAAAAGTGATGATAAGGCTTAACGTAATTCTCATTGTTCAAGTGTTGTACTACACCCGAATCAACACCTGTTGATGAAAACAGCTGATACGAACATGGCTTTGTTCCATATTGCATGATGATTCGGTACAACAAATGTTGTAGAAAAACGAATTGTATCGTAGCAATTAATGACAGGCAGTAAAACGAAAAAGATAAATGGAGTTAACAGAATGAAAAAGCTGTCAGAAATTTACAGAATGAAGCTGTTTATTTCTTATCGTCCCATATACACCATCAGTATCTGCACATCACTTGGGTTTACACCGGAAATACGTGATGCCTGTCCCAATGTTTGTGGCTTGATCTTTTTAAACTTCTGCAATGCTTCTGTACTGAGTGAAGAAAGTTTGTTGTAATCAAAGCTGGCAGGAATTTCAAGATCTTCAAGCTGGCTCATTCGTTGTACCAGTTCTTTTTCTTTTTCGATATACACATCATACTTCACCTGTATTTCTGCCTGCTCGGTAATTTCTGCGGTAGGCGTTCCCGTTAGTTGTTGTAAGGTGGGTGAAGCATTGATGAGTTGCTGTAAAGAAATACCGGGGCGTAATAAGATCTGGGCTGCTTTTTGTTTTTGCGTTAAAGCGGCACTGTTGTTCGCTTCAAGAAACGGATTGATCTCTTCCGGTGTTAATGTTATTTCGTTGAGTGTTTGTTTGATCTTTTCAACAGCTTCCAATTTACTGTTTGTTTTGTCCATCCGTTCCTGCGTTGCTAATCCCATTTTATAACTCAATGCTGTTAAGCGCAGATCAGCATTGTCCTGTCGCAGCAGTGTACGGTATTCAGCACGACTGGTAAACATGCGATAAGGTTCATCAGTGCCTTTGCTGATTAGGTCATCAATCAATACACCAATGTATGCATCACTCCGTTTCAAAATAAACGGATCCTGTTCGGTTGCTTTTAAATGGGCATTGATACCGGCCATTAATCCCTGGCAGGCGGCTTCTTCATAACCCGTGGTACCATTGATCTGTCCGGCGAAGAACAGGTTCTGAATCTGTTTTGTTTCGAGTGAATAGGTTAACTGCGTTGGTGGAAAGAAATCATATTCAATGGCATATCCCGGGCGAAACATCCGTGCATTTTCAAAACCCACCACTTTACGAAGCGCTTCGTATTGAACTTGTTCCGGTAGTGAAGTTGAAAAGCCATTTACATAGATCTCTACTGTATTCCATCCTTCGGGTTCTACAAAGAGTTGATGGCGCTCCCGTTCTGCAAAGCGGTTGATCTTGTCTTCAATACTTGGGCAGTAGCGGGGGCCTGTGCCTTGAATGCGGCCCTGGTACATGGGGCTCCGGTCGAAACCGGTTTTTAAAATATCGTGTACGGCATCACTGGTATATGTAATGTAGCAACTCCGTTGTTCGGCGGGTTTAATAATGGGTACGTCCATGTAAGAGAAGCCTGTGATCTCATCGTCGCCCTTTTGCTCTTCCATTTTGGAATAATCCAGGCTGCGTCCATCGATCCGGGGAGGTGTACCGGTTTTTAAACGATCGCTTTCAAAACCTAATTCAACCAGTTGTTCTGTAATTCCGGTAGCAGCTTTTTCTGAAATTCGTCCGCCTCCCAATTGCTTCTCCCCAATATGAATTACGCCATTCAGGAACGTACCGCTGGTAACCACTACCGCTTTGGCTTTGATTTCATGACCTAAGCCTGTTACTACACCGTAGCAACGACCATCCTTCACCAGTAACTGTCGCACCATATCCTGGTAGAAATCAACATTTGGGGTTTGCTCCAGCATTTCCCGCCAGGTGGCGGCGAAGAGCATCCTGTCGTTTTGGGTACGTGGACTCCACATGGCCGGCCCTTTCGAGCGGTTGAGCATCCTGAACTGGATCATACTTTTATCGCTCACAATTCCACTATAGCCTCCCAAGGCATCTATTTCCCGTACAATTTGTCCTTTTGCAATACCTCCCATGGCCGGGTTGCAGCTCATTTGGGCAATGGTTTGCATATTCATGGTCACAAGCAACACTTTACTGCCCATATTGGCAGCAGCAGCGGCGGCTTCACAACCGGCATGACCGGCACCTACTACTATTACATCGTATTCTGGAAACATAGGCGGCAAAGTTAGCCAACTTGTGGTTGATTCATAATCAGAACTGAGCAGCTCTTAACGACCAAGCTTTTTGATGAGCTCGGCTTCTTTTTTCACCTCTTCAATATCTCTTCCTGAATTCAGCAATTCAAATTCATAAGAGGTAAACCCTTCGATATGCTTCAGGTACTCCTTCTGGTTGCAGATAAACGCTGCCTGTTCGGTGGTTGAGATCTTTTCGGCTATTTCAATGCTTTCAATTTTCGTCAGCAATTCTTTGCAAACATTATATCCAGTTTCCTTGTACAGCCGATCAAAGTAATCCTTGGCCAGTAATACATCGATCCGGTGTCCTTTGTCTTTACTCTTTTCTATCTCTTCCACCCGGATGTTGATGAAGTTCCAGCAAAGCTTTAGTTCATGGTCGTTCTCAAAATCAAAATAGGTAACAGGCACCACATGTTCAAATTGCCAATTTGCACCGAAGCTTTCCCATGAAAGCTCAGGGGTGAATTGCATTTCAATCCAGCTTCGGAAGCTTTCAATGTCCAGCCCGAAGTAAGGTGCATACCCAACACAGGGGTTTCTCTCCAAAAGATATCTTCTTAAGGCAATCTGCCATTTCCTCTTTTCTCTGAATTTTAAAAGCGAAGGGGTAACATCTGTTTGGGCGGTCCATCTTTTCCGGGGCATGTGTCCTGATTTTGCACAAAGTTACTGTTTCACGAAACACAGTTTCACCCTGAAACTGTGTTTCGTGAAACTTATTTGCAGCCAAAGTCCTGCACCAAGACAGCCTTGTTCTTCCCTGTTTCTACAAAGGAAGCACCCATGAGGTTAAATGTGGGGTCAAGAAGATTCTTCCGGTGGCCTTTGTCCCTCACTCCTTTGTCGATCAACAGAAGAATCAATGCACTTAAAGGATCAGGTGTCCCCACAAAAACATTCTCGGCACCACAACGATAGGCACCCGCTTCCTTTATCCGTTCTACAAAGCCCTTCCCGGAACTGGATTGGTGCGAAATAATACCACCCCGCTTTTTAATATCCGCAGCGTGGAGCCGGGCCATTTTGATGAGCCCCTCCTCCGGAACCAGGAATGAAAGCTGTGGCTTCGTCTGTTTCAGGTCGGAAAGAAGTGATTTTGCCTCCGCCGAGTTTGCTTCCGGAAACTGAAGTAAGAATTCCTTGAGCACTGTTTCGCCAAACAAGGAAGGATTTTTTCGCATAAGATTGTTCCAGTAAAAGAATTCCTTTTCCGGTGTTGATAGTGTATTGAAAGTTGTGTTGGCCGAGAGTTGATTCCAAACAGAAGTATCACGATGATTGCTGTAAACAAATGGCTTATCCTGCAATACAATTACTCCCTGACCATTGGAGAAGGTTGAACTAATAAGAAAAAGGAGAACAAGAAGGGAACGCATCATTTAGCTTTTGCATACAAACGCAAATAATGATCCTCCCGTTCACGCATCTTCTTAATTTGTTGTGAAGACTTGTCATTGTAACCTGTTAAATGAAGACAACCATGAAAAATGACACGGTGAAGCTCACTAAGGAAACTGCTGCCAACTGCTTTGGCATTTTCTCTTACACGGTCGATGCTAATGTATAACTCGGCTGTAACCGGTTCTCCTTTTCCTGATAAAGGGAACGTAATGATGTCAGTGTAATAATCATGTTGCAGAAAGCCTTTGTTGATTTCCAACAAGGCATCGTCGGTACAGAAAATGATATTGATTTGTTGCAAGCGCAGTTTTTCGTTACGAAAAAGCTTTTCAATGAACTTCTTTAATATGGTGCGTTGGGGAAAATTGAACCGCACTTCCTGATAAAAAAATAGAACGGGAGAGTCTGCCATTATTCTCCAAAATTCGGAAAACTTTCAAAACAGGATACGGTACTTTTGTACTTGCATATGAAAAGATTATCTGAGTTAGAACCGGGACAAAAAGGTGTGATTCATTCGTTTGAAAATGATGAGATCTTTTTAAAACTGATGGAGATGGGTTGTGTGCCGGGCGAAGAGGTATTCGTTGAAATGTTGGCACCTCTGGGCGACCCTATCAGTATAAAGGTTGCAGGCTATCAGCTTAGCCTCCGCATTGAAGAAGCAAGAAGTATTCTTGTGAACACATCTAACTAATTGTATTTCAATTAATTAATGAAAATTGGACTTTATTTTGGCTCGTTTAACCCTGTTCACAACGGGCACCTGATCATTGCGCAACACCTGTTGAACGAAACCGATCTATCGCAGATTTGGTTTGTGGTTTCACCACAGAATCCATTCAAACAACAAAAACAATTACTGAATGAATACGACCGACTTCACCTCGTAAACCTTGCTATTCAAAAAACTGTGGGGATGAAAGCTGTAGACATTGAATTCCGTTTGCCTAAGCCATCTTATACAACAGCCACATTAGCTTACCTGAAAGAAAAATATCCCCAATATCAATTTTCAATCATCATGGGCAGTGATAGTCTACAGAATCTGGCAAAGTGGAAGAATGCAGAAACGATCATGAACAACTACCCTGTTTATGTATATACAAGACCGGGCTTTCCGGCTACGCAACCAGACGTAAAACAATTAACAGTTTTGCAAGCTCCCTTACTTGAAATTTCGGCTACACATATCCGTGAGTTACTTCAAAAAGGGAAATCAATTCGTTTCCTTGTACCTGATGCAGTATCCGATGAAATTGAAAGTGCTGGTTACTACAAACTAAAAAATCCATCCGAGTAATAAACACACGAATGCAATTACCGGTGGCGGAATTTTGGTAGTTGTTAAAAGTACAGTAGTAGAAAAGATGACTAACAAGTTGAGGTAGCTGATGGCTTTCATATCGAGTATCGAAATATCTCTCGCCACATAAAAAGCAGAAGCTGCCATTAAACCAACCGTTGCAGCATTGATCCCTTCCAACGATCGATATACTACTGCATATTTTTTTAGATTATTCCAGATCGGATAAAAGAAAAGTACCAACAAAAGACTGGGCAGAAAGATAGCAACAGCTCCAACAATTATTCCCAACACCTGGTTCTCTTTACCCAGATCACGCATTGCCATACCACCTGCATAAGAAGCCATTGAAAAAACAGGACCTGGAACACCTTGCACAAAACCTGCTCCGGTTAATAATTCCTCACCCGTCATGTATTGTGTTTTTTCCCGAATTACAAACTGTTCATACATCATGGGCACCAATACCTGTCCTCCTCCAAACACGAGACTTCCGAAACGGTAAAAATTTTCAAACAGGTTGAAAGCCCGTCTGTTCTCCCACTGTTGCTTTCTTGCTGTTTCACTCAAAAAACCAGCAACAATAAAAACAAATGCAAACAACCAGATATTGGTCCACTTTACTTTTCTCCGTGGTATTTCTTTCTGTGGTATTCGTTTCTTATTAAAGTTTGTAACAACACCTGCCGCCACAAGGATGATTGGAAAAACCCAGGGTGTTTTAAAAAAAAGGTACACAGCTATCGCTGCCAACACCATGATCAACCGAGTGATTTGGTTGTTCACAGCTGTCTTATAGGTATTCCAGGATGCATATATCAAAAAGCCAACCGCCATTGGCTGCAGAAATTTAAAAATATCGGTATGCAATGCCTTTTTGTCCAGAAAATGAACAAAGAATGAAAGTCCGCCCATGATCAAACAGGCAGGCAACACCCAAACTGTAAGTGTAAGTAACGCCAATGGTAACCCACCCCGCTTATAACCGATGAGTGTAATCGTTTGTGTAGAACTGGCGCCAGGTAATAACTGACAAAAAGAAATAAGATCGGTAAGCTCCTGTTCAGTTAAATCCCTTCGCTTGTTTACAAATATTTTCATCAACATTCCGATATGTCCCTGCGGACCACCAAATGCCGTGAGCGTATAAAGTAATACTGCTTTTAAAAAAGGAATGTGACGGATAAACTTCAGGTGATAAATTTTTAGATTGTTAAGCTACCTATTTTTTTAAACCGATCTCACGCAAACGTTCATCTAAATATTCACCTGCAGTAGCGTCAGGGTAATGTTTGGGATTTTTCTCATCAATACAACTTTCCAAACAAGCTAACGACATATTCCCCTTTGGATGCAAAAAAAATGGAATAGAAAATCGTGAAGTATGCCATAATTCCCGGGGAGGGTTCACAACACGATGCGTGGTGGAACGTAATTTATTATTGGTGAGTCGTTGAAGCATATCACCCACATTCACTACAATTTGTTCAGGTAACGATGTTACTCCTACCCATTCATTTTGTTTGGTTAGAATTTGTAAACCATCAGCTGATGCGCCAACAAGCAAGGTAATGAGATTGATATCTTCATGCTGCTCTGCACGAATAGCACTCTTCGGTTCATTTGTAATTGGTGGATAGTGGATGGCACGAAGAATAGAATTTCCGTTCCGCACCCATTCATCAAAATAAAATTCATCCAAGCCGAGGTACAATGCAATAGCCTGTAATAATTTTTTGCCAGACTCCTCGAATGACCGATACGATTCATGAAACGTAGGGTTAAACGCAGCGATCTCCTTTACCTGTACATTTTCGGGATATTCTTCAGGAATGTACTCTTCTCCTTCCGCCTTTTGCCCGTACTGAAAAAACTCCTTCAGATCCGGTGCATCACTACCCTTGGCATGTTCTTTTCCAAACGAGGTATAGCCACGTTGACCAGCAAGCTCAGGTATTTCGTAGGATTTCTTTTTTTCAAGTGGCAACGAGAAGAACTGTTGCACATATTTGTACAAATCCTGAATAAGGTCGTCGGGCACACCATGATTTTTTACAGCCACGAAACCAACTTCTTCGTAAGCTTTGCCTAACTCGCTCACAAATTTTTGCTTAAGCAGTGGATCACCACTGGTAAATTCGGCAAGATCAACAACTGGTATGGTCATAACAAATTCGTTTTATTAGTATTATTTCTACTGGAATTACAGTAGGTTTGGTTTGCAAAAATTACAAAATTGATTGAATCAACGAAAGGTTTTTTCTTGAGTCTACTATTTGCTGCTATTCTATTCGGCAGTTGTTCGCCTTCATACCGTGCTCATATAAACGATTATGAACGTGAATTTTCAATAACTGACAGCGTACCAAATTATGCAGATATTCGTTTTTGGGCAGCCCATCCTTTAAAACACGATCCATCAGATAGTGTTCCAAAACCATTGCAACAGCAATCATCCGAAAAAAAGGTTGATGTATTCTTTCTTCATCCAACAACACTCACTGCAAAGAATCTGGAAAATGTTGTGTGGAACGCATCCATCACAGATGCAAGTATTAATGCCAAAACGGATTATACATCGATTTTGTATCAGGCAAGTGTATTCAATGAAAGTGCGAATGTATATGCACCCCGTTACAGGCAAGCACATATCTATTCCTTTTTTACAGCCGATCAGGAAAAAGCAAATGCAGCAATGGAATTAGCATATGCAGATGTTAGAGCCGCTTTTGTTTACTATTTGAAACATCACAACAACAACCGTCCAATCATTATTGCATCACATAGCCAAGGCACATTACACGCAAGTCGTTTGCTGAAAGAATTTTTTGAAAACAAACCCTTGAAGGAACAATTGGTATGTGCCTATATTGTGGGCCTGACTGTTCCGAAAGATCATTTTACAACATTAAGACCCTGTACAAATGCTACCGACACACAATGCTTTGTTACATGGCGAACATTTCGTGAAGGGTATTTGCCGGACTATGTTCTAAAAGAAGACGGTATCAGCTGGGTTGTGAATCCGCTAAGCTGGTCTATGTCGGATTCTGCTGTTTCACGAAAAGAAAACAAAGGGGCAGTGTTATACAAGTTTAATAAGCCCTATCGATATACAAATGGGGCAAGAATTGTAAAAGGTGCATTGTGGATCAACAGACCAAAATTTCCGTTTGGTATTTTTTTGAAAACGAAAAACTACCATGCAGGAGATTTTAACTTGTTTTACTACTCTGTAAGGGAGAATGTACGCTTGAGAATAGAACAATTTTATTCCAGGCAAAATAACCAATAGTTAAAACTCCTGTGATCAAAACAACCTGTCCAGTATGACCTTCACGCTTCGATTATTTATAGTTTTCCTTATTGCAGCTATTACAAGGTTGTTACTGCTGTACTTTTTCCCCGTTCACTTAACAGACTATCATTTGATCGAGACAGCCGCTGACAACTTAACCAATGGCTATGGAATGGGTTTTCAGCGGGCATCAGTTCAGGATCTCTCCCACTTCTATTTTGAAGGATTACGTCTATGGCCTCCGCTAATTACTTTGGTAACAGCCTTAATGAATCACCTAACAGGAAATCCCCTGCTGGCAAATTTTATTCTTATCTCAGTCAGCATGCTGGGCACTTTATGGATTGTGTATAAACTAACAAAAACAATTTCATTGAATGAAAACTGGAGCCTCGTCTTATTTGCTTTTCTTGCCCTTAACCCCGAGGTAATTAAACAGCCCGGGCTTAGTGATGTAATTTCAGTGTTTTTTTGCCTGTGGGCAATCCTTATAGCAATTGAATGGATACAAACCAGTGAGACTAAAACAGTCTTTCAACTGATTTCGATATCCTTTCTGTTTTTTTTACCCTCTGCCTTTCGATATCAGTATTACCCGGTCAGCATCATTTTTCCTGTTGCAATACTATTCTACGGGCTAAATACAAAAAATAAACGTCTCACAAAAGCAAGTTTGACTTGCCTCACTTTGGTTGCAATATTTATACTTCTCCAAGAGGTATTGATCTATTCCTATACAGGACAAACCATAACAGCACCTGTGCAACAAGATAACTCAGGTATATATCCTCGCAATCTACTGGAAACCTATCCCTTTTTTCCGAAAACATTTGCCAATACATCTTACCTGGAAAACACCTGGCAGCATTTTTTTCTTCCTCATCGTTATCACTATTTTCTACTTGCTTTTTTACTTTTTTGTGTGTGGTGCTGTTTACTGATAAAAAAACTGAGCACATCTAAAACAATTGAACCCTCAAGGAATTTTACAATTGGGTTTATACTATCAGTTTTGCTTTTTATAATACTGACACTTGCAGCTTTATCCCTTACAAACCAAAGTCAGCAGAACGTACATGGAAACTGGACCTTCCTGATGGAAGGGAGATATTTCATTGTTCCTTCAATTCTGCTATTACTATTAAGTCTCTGGCTAATGCAACAATACTATAGTCAAAAGCAGAAAAGAATACAAAAACTGATACAACTAATTTTGTCACTAGTTCTACTTTATAATGGGATATTAACAATAAAATTTTATTATAACATCGCAAACCGGAATATTCCTTCACAAAAGCCAGAAGGGGAAAGCGAACGGACACTGATTGGTGACTTTTTACAAAAAAAAGCGAATGAAAGCACTATTCCATTAGTAATATGTACAGAGGATCCTTCTGTTGGCTTTTATCCTCATCATAAAAACATAGCAGTAACAGAGAGCGGAATAAAATCGTTATCATCAAATACAATTCGAACAACTAAGGCAGTGAACCTATGTTTAATTGTTGTGAAAAATAAAGGATTATATACAAACGAACTTTCTTTAGAAACTAAGGCGAAGACGTTATACCAAACCAAAAACTATCAAATCTATTCCATACATATTGAACCACATCAACAATTAAAACTGCTGGATTAATGTTTTTATCCTTCACTTTCTGAATGAATTCGCAAGCTGTTTATATAATTGTTCCGGCATACAATGAGGAAGCTGTGCTTCGACAAACAGTTCAAGAACTGTTGCAGAAATATGAGCATATAGTTGTCGTTGACGATGGTTCCATTAGATCCCAATCGGAGGTGCTTACAAATTTGCCGATCGCCATCCTACGTCATCAGCAAAACCTGGGGCAAGGCGCTGCATTACAAACAGGAACTGAGTATGCATTAAAAAAAGGAGCAACTGTACTCGTACATTTTGATGCAGACGGACAGCACCGGGTGTCTGATATTGAACAATTAATAGAACCTGTAATAAATAATCAGGCAGATATTGTTTTTGGTTCAAGGTTTTTAGTTTCAGCTACAAGGCTTCCTTATCGTCGGAAAATTTTGCTGCACTGCGCCCGTATTGTAAACTTTCTCTTCACTGGCTTTCTGCTTACTGATGCACATAATGGATTGCGTGCCATGAATCGAAAAGCCGCTCAATTATCAGCAATTCGTGAAAACAGGATGGCACACGCTTCAGCAATTCTATTGTCGATAAAAAAGTATAGTCTGCGCTTCAAAGAAGTGCCGGTTGTGGTTATTTACAACCACTATTCGCTCCAAAAAGGACAATCGGGCTGGAACAGCATTCGTATACTGTTTGACTTACTAATCTATAAATTACTAAAATGACAGCGATTCAACTTATTCTGATCTCAGGCTTTCTATTCACTGCTCTTTTTTACTTTGTACGTTTGAAAAATCGAATTGCTGATGTTGTTCTGCTGTTTGTAATGTTCACGGCAGCCGTCCTTTTTATTCTGTTTCCAAACTGGACAAATGTAATTGCCAATAAACTGGGTGTTGGGAGGGGTGCAGACCTAATTTTTTATCTTTGTATTCTGCTCTTCTATTTTGTACTTCTGAAATTGTATGCACGGATGCGAAAACTGGAGGAGCAAGTTACTACTCTAATTCGCAACGATGCGTTACGGAATGCGGTAGAACAAAGTCCATCGGACCTTACTTGATTGTATATGATCCTAATTTTGTTTCCGAGCTGGAGTTAACGGAAGCCAATGAAATAACTAAACTGGTTTTACTATAGATCAATCCGACGTTTCGTGAGTAGTAATATTGCAAATCGGATGAATTAACAGGAACGGATGCTCCAAAGGCTGTAAAAGATGGATTGACCGTTACTTTAATTACATCCTTAAAGGTTACGCCATTGACAACATAATCAATTCCTTTTTCTTCAATTGTACATACGAGTGTGGCAGTAATTGGAACCAAACCCAGACCTGTAATAGTTGCATTAATTGTTTTTACTTCCGTCCAGCTTTGACCTTTAGCGAGATTGTCTTTTAAATACAACAACTCAACAACCTGATTATTGAGTTCAACAACAGGGTTATAACGATAATAATCCCCACCGGATTTGTGTACATACTCGTTTGAACCGGCCGTATTAGCAATCACTTTGTAGTTTCGTCCATTGATGGTGCTGTCTTTGTTGACTACGGAAAATGTAAATGTGCCTGCATTGCTTCCGGTTACAGTATACGTCCATTGACTTCCTACAGTCAGAGGTTGGTAGTCTCCCGAATCAGCAGGTGAATTTGTGCCTCCTTGCTTTTTACAACTTGAAACAGAAAAAAGCAACAGAAAAGCTATCCAGGTATTAAAGGTTTTTTGCATAGCAGACATGAATATGTAAACTCTATAACGATTTTTTCCGCTGTATGTTGCTTAAAACTCACAGTTCTTCGGTGTTCGGGGGAAGGCAATTACATCACGAATATTGCCCATACCTGTTACAAACTGCACCATTCGTTCAAAGCCAAGTCCAAAGCCTGCATGTGGAACCGTACCAAAACGGCGTGTATCTAAGTACCACCATAACTCTTCGGCAGGTACGTGCATTTCCTCCATCCGTTTCATCAATTTGTCGATCCGCTCTTCCCGTTGCGATCCACCAACAATTTCTCCGATGCCAGGAGCTAATATATCCATGGCTGCTACTGTTTCTTTACCTGGTTCACAACCGTCATCCTGTCGCATATAAAAGGCTTTGATCGCTGCAGGGTAATTTGTTACGATCACTGGTTTTTTGAAATGCTTTTCAACCAGATAACGTTCGTGCTCACTCTGCATATCAATACCCCACTTTACGTCATATTGAAACTTTTTCTTTTTGTAGGCCGGAGATTGTAATAAAATATCAATTGCCTGTGTATAAGTGATACGTTCAAAATCATTGTTCAACACAAACTCAAGTTTTTCAATCAAGCCCATTTCACTGCGCTTGTCTTGCGGCAATTGCTTTTCTTCATCGGCCAACCGCTGTGCAAGAAATTCAAGATCTTCACGGTTGTTGTCCATAGCATAACGGATGATGTATTTGATAAACTCTTCGGCTAAATTCATGTTGTCTTCCAGATCGCAGAACGCCATTTCCGGTTCAATCATCCAGAACTCTGCCAAGTGCCGGGCGGTGTTCGAATTCTCTGCACGGAATGTTGGGCCGAATGTATAGATCTCCCCAAATGCAGTTGCACCCAATTCGCCTTCCAGTTGTCCGCTCACAGTTAGGTTCGTAGCACGACCAAAGAAATCTTCTTTATAATTAATACTTCCATCTTCGTTACGTGGAGGATTATCAAATGGCAAGGTTGATACCCGAAACATTTCACCGGCACCTTCGGCATCACTGGCGGTAATGATGGGTGTATGCAAATAGACAAACCCCTTCTCATTGTAAAACTTATGAACGGCAAAAGCCAGTGCATGGCGCAAACGAAAAACAGAGCCAAATGTGTTGGTTCGGAAACGCAAATGAGCGATTTCCCGTAAGAACTCAAGACTATGTTTTTTGGGCTGCAGCGGATATTTTTCAGCATCGCTGTCGCCGAAGATTTCGATAGCGTTTGCTTTTAACTCCAGTTTTTGTCCTTTGCCTAAAGAAGGCAACACAGTACCGCTTACTTTCAACGAAGCAGAAGTTGTGATACGTTTCAACAACTCTTCATCAAATTTGCCCAACTCCAAAACCACCTGCAGGTTATTATTGGTGCTGCCATCATTGAGGGCAATAAACTGATTGTTACGAAATGTACGCACCCAACCCATTACCGTTACTTCCTGCTGCTGTGGCTCCCAAGAGAGCAATTCCTTGATCTTGATCCGTTTGTTGAACATAAACACTGAAATTTTGAGCGGCAAAGATAATTACTCCATTCTTGGAAAGCTTGTAATTTACCAGCCCGGGCAAAGAATCCTGCAATTTGATGTTTTCACCAATTTGTACGTTTTTTTTTGCTTTATCCAAATTTCCTGTAACATTGCAGTGGATTCTGACCGAAATTTAAAATCCGATCTTCCAAAGCTCATCAAATTCGGTCGTTCCAAGTTCCCTTAAACACATCAATTCAAACTTACAGATCTAAAAACAAGTCCCAGGTTTTAACTATCCGTGTTAACGAATCATCTTTTATGTACGACATCCTCCAACTGAACGACATGCTCGTTCCTGAGTTGCTTGATATTGCTGAGCAACTGAAACTGACCGGCGCCAAGAAAATGGACAAGCAAGAACTTATTTATAAAATCCTCGATAAACAGGCGGTTATGGCAAGTGAAAACAAAGGTGCCGAAGAAAAAGGCAAACGCAAACGAATTGTAAAAACCACTACTGCTTCCGGTACTGAAGAAGCTGTTGTGGAAAGTGGCGATAAGGAAACTACCGCTCCGGCTGCGAAAGGCGGTCGTAAAAAGAAAGAAGAACCTGTTTCATCGCCAAAGAAAGTAGTGAAAAAAACAGAGCAGCCTTTGCCCGAACCCATTATCCCTCCAGGATTTACATTACCCGGTGAAGATGATTTTGTGGCCGGCCCACCGGAAATGGAACTCAGCGAAATATTAGCTGAATCAAATCAGGAAGCCGAGAACCCGCAACCAAATGAACAGCGCCCTGCACAACAGCAGCAACAGCGTCCTCAACACAATAAACGTGAACAGGCATTCAACATCGAGTTCGATGGAATTATCCAGGGCGAAGGTGTGTTGGAAATGATGCCGGATGGTTACGGTTTCTTACGCAGCAGTGATTATAACTATTTATCCAGCCCGGATGATGTATATGTATCACCTTCACAGATCAAGTTGTTTGGCTTAAAAACAGGTGATACGGTGTATGGCTCTGTTCGTCCGCCGAAAGAAGGTGAAAAATATTTTGCGTTACTGAAAGTAGATACCATCAATGGAAAACGTCCGGATGAAGTACGTGACCGTGTACCGTTTGATTATCTCACACCGTTATTTCCTTACGAGAAATTAAATCTTGCTACTACTTCCAATAATTACAGCACACGTATCATGGACCTGTTTACCCCGATAGGTAAAGGCCAGCGTGGATTGATCGTTGCCCAGCCAAAAACGGGTAAAACGATGTTGTTGAAAGAACTGGCAAATGCCATTGCAGCCAACCATCCCGAATGTTATTTAATGATTGTTTTGGTTGATGAACGTCCGGAAGAGGTAACTGATATGGAACGTAGTGTGAAAGCTGAAGTAATTGCCAGTACGTTTGATGAGCCGGCAGAGAAACACGTGAAAGTAAGTACCATCGCTTTGCAAAAAGCAAAACGCCTTGTAGAGTGCGGACACGATGTTGTAATTCTGCTTGATTCAATCACCCGTTTGGCACGTGCGCATAATACCGTGGCACCTTCCAGTGGTAAAGTGTTGAGTGGTGGTGTGGAAGCAAACGCCATGCAAAAACCAAAACAGTTTTTTGGTGCTGCCCGTAAAATTGAAAACGGTGGCTCATTAACCATCATTGCTACTGCACTGGTTGATACAGGCAGTAAAATGGATGAGGTGATCTTTGAAGAATTTAAAGGAACCGGTAATATGGAATTAGCGCTTGACCGCAAACTCGCCAACCGTCGTGTATTCCCGGCTATCGATATTGTGGCATCAAGTACACGTCGTGATGACCTGTTGCTTGATAAGGATACAGCAAAACGTATGTGGGTATTGCGTAAACATATAAGCGATATGAATACGGAAGAAGCTATCAACACATTGCTGCAACATATGCGTGGAACCAAAGACAACAATGAGTTCCTCATCAGCATGAATGGTTAACCCCTTTTATATAACAAGTATGAAACAACTATTAGCATCTGCCCTTTTCTTATTTCTCTTAAGTTGCGATGACACGCAAAAAAGTGATAATGAAAAAGAAAAAAGTGAAAGTAAAATTGAGATTAACGATGCTGACGGAAAAGATAGTGTAAGCATCAAAATCAATTCCAAAGACGGGATCAAGATCGAAGGCAAAGATGGAAAAGTTGAAATCAAAACTGGTGATGGTGGAAAGGTGAATCTGGAGAAGAAGGGAAAAGAAGTAAACATCGAAATCAAAGAAAACTAAAATACCAGTCCTGCTTTCCCAAGCAGGACTTTTTTCATTCTACATGCTCCAGTCAATTGGAAATATTTGCCGTGTCGTTGGCATACTTGCATTTCTGGTAATGTGTTATGCCTGGTTTTTAACCAGTGATCTGTCGCTGTTTTTAATTGCGAAAAAAGTAACCATCGTGTTCTTCTCATTGTCGCTGGTACTTTGGCTCATTTCAATTGTTGCTGCACGAAGAAACAGAGAAGTTTAACTTTGTAACAGATGCCCGTTCACAAAATTGATATCGAAGAATTTCTCCGTTTAGCACAACAATACCCGGTGCTGGATGTACGCAGTCCGGGAGAATATAACCATGCACATATTCCCGGAGCCAACTCGTTTCCTTTATTTAGTGATGAAGAACGCAAAGTAGTAGGTACTGCTTACAAACAGCAAAGCAGGGAACAGGCCATTAAATTTGGTCTTGATTATTTTGGTGGCAAGATGCGGAAGATGGTAGAGGAAGCAGAAGGAATAATCGAAAATTGGCAAAAGACAAAAGGCAAAGAAGCATCAGCAAATAAAACATTGCTTGTGCACTGCTGGCGGGGAGGAATGAGAAGTGGTGCAGTAGCTTGGCTGCTGGATCTATACGGGTTTAAAGTGTATAGTCTTGCCGGTGGTTACAAAGCTTTTCGCCGATGGACGTTACAGCAGTTTGAAAAACAATATTCCTTTCGCATATTGGGAGGTTACACCGGCAGTGGCAAAACCTATTTGCTGAACAACCTGCAAAAAGCTGGGGAGACAACGATCAACCTTGAAGGATTGGCTCATCACAAAGGATCGGCCTTTGGAAATATTGGCATGCCTGTACAACCATCACAGGAACAGTTTGAAAATAAACTGGCACTGGCATTACACGCTGCCGGTTCTCAAAACACCATTTGGTTAGAAGACGAAAGTCAACGCATCGGCGATGTTAATATACCCATCAGTATCTGGCACCAGATGCGTAAAACACAGGTATTTTTTATTGACATTCCGTTTGATGAACGCTTAAAACATATTGTGGCTGAATACGGCAAGCTTGAAAAAGAACGATTGGTCAATGCTGTGATCCGTATCAAAAAAAGACTGGGTGGCCTCGAAACTAAAGAAGCTGTGAATGCATTGATCGAAGACAGGGTAGAAGATTGTTTTCGTATCTTACTTACCTATTATGATAAATGGTATTCCAAGGGGCTGCATAATAGAGAGAACCTGGAAGCGTTATTATACAAAATACCCTGTAAAACCGTTGATGAATCCAATACCAAACAACTTTTACAGCTACAGGTTCCGCAATAAGAGCCTCGGCGAAACTCTGAATACATGAAAAACTTATTACTTCTATTCATCTCTTTCCTCCTCTCCTTTGCTGCAACATCACAGGTGGTGACTGGTGTGTATCGGGGAAAAATGGTCTCTGATAGTTTAAGCTACACTGTAGATTTTGAACTTACTCTCAAAGAAAAAAATGGTGAATATTATGGCTATTGTCAACGTCTTTTTCTCATCAATGATGTTTTATACTACAACCTAGTTAAAGTAAAAGCACGTATAAAGGATGATATTTTAATTGTTGAAGATGAAAAATCTGTATCAAATAACTTTAAAGAAAAACGGACAGGAATTAAAACTGTGTACATGTTTAACATTAAAGATATTGCCGATACAGCTACTGTTTTAACCGGTGACTGGAACACATCGGCATCAAGAAATCTTTATGCAATGCCGGGTAAACTTATCGTTAAAAGAGAAAAAAACTATTTATCTACCCAATTATACAAACGGCTCGAGGAAAAGAATCTGGCAAAAGAAATGCTCTTTGAGGAAAAAGCAAAACCACAAACGGTGCTTGTATCTGCACCGGTAACAACAAAACAAACAGAAAAAAACGATGTAGCTGTTGACCAGCCAAAACAACAAGAAAACAAACCTAACGACAAAGCATCTACACCTGCTAAAGACACAGTGGCAGCAAACACTGTTGCTACAAATAACCAGCAAATAACAAATCCAACTTCTAACATACCATCAACCATCGTAAAGGACTCGGTAAAAACAAATACTGTTGCTGCAACTAATCAGCAACAGGTGACTACACAAAAAACAGATGTGGTGATTAACCAGCCAAAGCAACAAACAACGAACCCCACTACCAATAAACCAGAAACCACTGTGTCGAAAGACAATGTGAAAACAAATCCTACTGGCACTAATCAGCAACAGGTGAACACACAAAAAACAGATGTGGTTGTTAACCAGCAGAAGCAGCAAACAAATCAGCCAACTAACAAACCACCTGCAACAAAAGATTCAGTAAAAAATAATACTGCTGCTGTAACACAGCCTCAGACAACAACAGGAAACAACAGCAAACCTGTTACGCCTGTAGTAACTAATCCGCCGGTGCAACAACAGACTGAAACAAGTATTACCTCCATTGGAAAAGTAGATACCGATGCAATGCAAAATCAACCTGTTGCATCCGGCAAACCGCCTGTGATCAATAATCCCATGATCATTAAACGCACCACTGAGATCATCGATGCACTCGAAGTAACCGGCGATAGTGTGTTGTTATCATTGTATGACAATGGTGAAATTGATGGTGATACAGTGAGCGTTTTTCTAAACAACGAACTTGTTGTTACCAAAGTAGGTTTACGTGCACAGGCATTTAAACACATGATCGCTATTAAGCCCGGCGAGGTTGTACAGCTAACATTGTTTGCCGAAAATCTTGGTTCTATTCCGCCAAACACCGGGCTGTTGGTTATTACAACCAATGAGCAACGTTACCAGGTAAACTTCAGTTCAACACTCAACAAAAGCTCCTCTATTGTTATCAGGCGAAAAGAATAACAATTTGGTTGAAGTTGAATTGCTTTCTTTGCACTATGAAAAGGATCTTGCTGCTATGCTTTTTGTTGAGTACAATGTATTCAACCGCACAAACGGTTGCAGGTTTGTGGCGTGGCCGTTTTACCAGCAACAATCCCTTGCAACAATCTGCATCATACAAATATGAATTGCTGTTATTTCAGGATGGCAGTAAGCTTACCGGCTATTCGTATTCAACACTCATCAACGGACAATACTATGCCGTGTGTGAAGTAACGGGCAGTGTATTCGATGGCTATTTTGTGGTAACAGAAAAGAAAACAGTATATCAAAATCCGCCGGGAGATGGTGGTGTGCTGCAAAGTCATATCCTGTTTTTGAATGGCAGCCAACAGGAAGTGAGCGGCGAATGGAAACAGGCCAATAAACGAACCACACAATTATTTATAGAAGAAGGAAAAACATTTTTGAAGAAAGAAGAAGACCCTTCTACATCGGGGCTCATAAAAATTCTGGAACAGAAAAAGGTGATTGAATCAACAAATGAAGTAAACCTTAGACAACCCATGAATGAGGATTCAATGAAGCTTGCCTCCCGCATGAAAGATATTGTGCAAGTAATTGAAACATCATCTGACTCCATTTTCATTGAACTCTACGATGATGGGTTGATCGATGGTGACAGTGTATCTGTCTTCATCAACAACAATGTACTCTTAAACCGGGTAGCACTCACCGACAAAGGCTTGAAACAATCGCTTGCAATTCCTGCATCTGCCGAAGGAATTGTAATTACACTTTTTGCCGAAAACCAGGGAACCATTCCTCCCAACACAGGTGTGCTGATTGTACGTGATGCTGCGCAACGCTATGAAATTCGTTTTACATCCGATACAAAGAAGAGTGCTGCTATACAGATCCGACGCAAGTAAGCTTTCCTGCTTTACATTTGCGCATGGATTCAGCTACAATTAAATTGACTCAGTTCTCACACGGTGCAGGCTGCGGTTGTAAGATTGCACCGGCGGTATTAGAACAAATACTTCAATCTGGTTTAACAACTATTACCGATCCAAAACTCCTGGTTGGCAACAGCAGTAAAGATGATGCAGCAGTGTATGATCTTGGAAACGGAACGGCTATGATCTCTACGACTGATTTCTTTACTCCCATTGTAGATGATGCATTTAATTTTGGACGCATTGCAGCAGCCAACGCCATCAGTGATGTATATGCCATGGGTGGTAAACCCATGCTCGCCATTGCCATTTTAGGATGGCCCGTTGAAAAGTTACCGGCTTCTCTTGCGCAGCAGGTTTTGGATGGTGCAAGAACTACCTGCAACGAAGCTGGTATTCCTTTAGCTGGCGGACACAGCATTGATTCACCCGAACCATTCTTTGGATTAGCTGTCAACGGAATGGTAACAACCGCACAACTCAAACAAAATAACACAGCGGGTGTTGGAGACTATTTACTCCTAACCAAACCCATTGGTGTAGGTGTTTTAAGTACTGCCGAAAAAAGAAATGTATTGAAAGAAGAACATATTGGTTTGGCCGCTACACAAATGATGCAGTTGAATAAAGCAGGCGAGGTACTTGCGCAATCAACTGCTGTAACTGCCATGACCGATGTTACAGGTTTTGGTTTGCTGGGTCATTTAATTGAAATGGCCGAAGGAAGTAACCTCTCTGCTGAATTGTATTATCAACAGATTCCTTTTCTCGAAGCTGCAAAAGAATATCTCGCCCAACGCATTGTTCCGGATGCTACCTATCGCAACTGGAACAGCTACAGTACAAAAGTTGGATTCGGCAGCGGCGTTAATGTAATGGAAGCGTTCAATCTGTTGCCTGATCCGCAAACAAATGGCGGGCTGTTGATCGCTGTCAATGAAAATGGATTGGAAGCTGTTCAGCAACTGCTTGTTGCCAATGGATTGGAAGCGTACACAACACCTATAGGTCGCTTCATCCCCAAAGCCGAAAAGGTTATTCAGGTTTTAGCCTGATGTATTGCAATCGCAATAATTGATGATTATATTAGTTGTCTGTAAACAACCTAAACCAATTATTATGGATGCGAAAACAATTGCCTGGGTAAGCTATCTTACCATAATCGGCTGGATCATTGCGTTTGTTTCATTTGGAAATCTCAATCCGAAAAGCTCATTGGCGACGTTTCACTTGCGACAAAGTTTTGGACTGTTTGTACTTGGCGTCGCCTTTTCACTTTTATTTCGAATGTTCTTTTGGGGACTTCCGTTTATCGGATTCTTATCGCCTGTTGTCTGGATCTTGCTGGTTGTACTTTGGGTGCTGGGTTTATTGGCAGCTATCAATGGAGAAGAAAAACCACTGCCTGTTGTTGGCCCTCTTTTTCAGCAATGGTTTCAGTTTATTAAATAAATGAAGACTTTCAATCTCGTCCGACGGGTCGTCTGAAGAAATGAATTACAAAAGCTTGTCGATCCGTTCAGCAAGCTTTTTATCTTTTTCTGTAACCACATCGCCTGCATCGTGTGTGCTTAACCAGATTTCTACTTTGTTCCACACATTGGTCCATAGGGGATGATGATCCATTTTTTCCGCTTCAATGGCCACCCTTGTCATAAAAGCAAATGCTTCGGAAAAATTGCTGAATTCAAATTTGCGGTATAGCTTATTATCTGTTTCTGTCCACATAGCAACTGTTGTTTGTGTTAGAAGATGAGGTGTTGTTTGTGTTTGATCTTTTCATTGGTTAACTCCACTACTAACTGCACACCCGGGATCATACGAATATCATTCAGCAGTTTGTTTTCATCTTCTTTGCCCGGTAGATCGCCTTTGGTAAGCCATAAATAATCCAGGTGTTTGAACTCCGGTAAAAGATATTCTCCGTCAAACTGGTTTTTATACAGGTAGTATTCCAATGCCATATTCGGTTCCCTGAACTCATACACCGAAAAAAAATACTGCCGTTTTTTCTTGGTAAGCTGAATTTCTATTTCATCATTGATTCGGAAATCGAAACGCATGGATTGGTTAACCTGCCACACAAACTGATGACTGTTGAGCGGTGCCATAATACCCAGCAAAAGTGTTTTTTCAAAAAACTCTTCCGCTAGCAGTTCGTTATCGATCTTCAGTTTCGACATCAGAAAAGAATATCAAATTCCAATTCATCTGCACCACGCTTCACTTTCACTTTTGCAGCATCACCTTTTTTAAACTTACTCAACGCCTGCATATAATTTTCAATTGAATTGATGTTGAACTCTCCCAGCTTTGTTACCACATCGCCGGCTTTTATACCGGCCTTTTGTGCAGCACGTCCTTCACTTACACCATCTACTTTTACACCGCCACCACTGTATGTGTAATCGGGCATGATACCCATGCTCACGGTAAACCGTGCAGAGGTTGTTGTTTGCTGCTCTCTTGTTTTTGTAAACGCCAGCTTGGGTTCCTTGCTGCTGCGTGCAATTAAACGGGTAATATATTTTACCACCAGTAACTGTCCGTTGTAATTAATCTTGTCAAAATCATCACTTGGTTTGTGATAATCGGTATGCAGACCTGTAAAGAAAAACAACACCGGCATATCTTTTCTGTAGAAGGATGTGTGATCGCTGGGTCCGGTTCCACTGCTGTCAATTTTAATATTGAAAACGGGTTTCTTTTCCTTGATCAAGGTACCCCAGGAAGGTGATGTACCAATGCCGCCAATGGTGATCGACTTTGCTGTATCACTAAACCTTCCCACCATATCCATATTGATCATGTAATTGGCAGATGTGAGCGACACCGTTGGATGATCCGTAAAATATTTGGAACCGTACAATCCCAACTCTTCACCACTAAAAGCAATAAAGAGATAGTTGCTTGTTTTACTTCCTTCCAGTTTTAAGAGGCGGCTCAGTTCGATCAACGCCGCTGTACCGCTTGCATTATCATCGGCTCCATTGTGAATGGATGCATCACCTGTATGACGGGAATTATTATCTTCTCCATAACCCAGGTGATCATAGTGTGCGCCGAGTATGATCGTATTATCTGCATTGTTATTGATGTAACCAATTACATTGTGTCCTTTCCGGATTTTATCGCCCTGCTCGATCTTAACAGATATGTCCATCATGTGCGACGGATCAGCAGCAATTTTTGCAGCCCATTTTTTCTGCAACCAGATAACAGGAATAGACGACAGGGATGAACGATCTTTTCCATCGTATTTTATGCCCGCTTCTTTTGTTCCGCTGTTATAAACCATTAATGCAATGGCGCCTTTCTGTGCTGCATCTTTTTCTTTTTCACGAATGGCATTTAAGAGATCAAAATGCGGATTGTTTTGATTTTCCTGCAACAACTCTTTTATATCCCAGAACCACGCACCACCACCTTCGTGCAAGGCTGCAGCTGCTACCGTTTCAAGCGTACCATTCTTACTCCAGCTAAACGGGAAATAATCTTTCTCCTGTTTCAGATGCTCTCCATCGATGATGAAAAAGGAAGAAGCCAATACCTGCTTTCCTTCATTGATCTCAAATGTTTGCAAAAAACCGTTTTCACCTTTTGGTTCCAGTCCGTTTTTTTGAAACTGCTCACTGATATAGTTGCCGGCCAGTTCTTCACCTTTTGTACCTGTTCTCCGGCCTTCCAGCTGATCACTCGCCAGAAAACTTACATGCCCTTTAAGGTTGGCCAATGTAACACGATCAGATTTGTTAAGCTTTTGTGCAACAACTGAAAAAGAAACAAGAACGAAGAACAGGAAAGACAACACGTTTTTCATGATAATATACATCTGTGATTTTGTCAAAGTTAAACAGATGCCGGCTATCCTGCCAAGAGAAACAGAAATTTAAGAGATGCGTAAGAAAAGAAACTTTGTTACAGGTTGTGTTCCTTGTAAATGTTTCCAAACTTCGTAAATCAGCCAGTACTTTTACGCCTACATTTGCATTTGCTTACATGGCCACAAACAAAATTCATATTGCATTAGTTGGCAATCCCAATAGCGGAAAAACCTCGCTGTTCAATACGCTTACCGGTTTAAATCAGAAAGTGGGGAACTTTCCAGGTGTTACAGTTGATAAAAAATCGGGCGGCTTTGCCGTTGGTGCCGGCATGAAAGCCGATCTTATTGACCTTCCGGGTTCGTACAGTCTCTACCCACGCCGGGCCGATGAGTGGGTGAGTTACCGTGTATTGATGAACCAGGATGAAGAAGTAAAAGCCGACGTGGTTGTAATTGTGGCCGATGCCAGTACGTTAAAGCGAAACCTGCTGTTTGTTTCGCAGATCATTGACTTAAAAATTCCGGCTGTTCTTGCCCTCACCATGATGGATGTGGCCCGCAAAAAAGATATCATCATTGATCTGAAAGCGCTGGAACGTGAGCTGGGGATTCCTGTTGTGGCTGTTAACCCACGCAAAAACAAAGGCATCGACGTATTAAAAAAAGCGATTGAAGCAACAGCACAGCAACGCTACCGCCCACCTGCGTTTGATTTTATTCCCAATAAATCATTGGCAGCCGATGCAGTAAACGAAGTAAAAGAACTGCTGCCACACCTGAGCGATTATGCAGCTATTCATCACCTCATCAACCACGAATCGTTTTTGTTGAGTGATGCAATGCAAGAAAAGATCGAACAGATCGAGATAAAAAATAAAGTACAGCATACCCGCTTACAGGCCGAGGAGATCATGCAGCGTTACCAACGCATCAAACAAATTGTACAAACCACGATCTCTGAAAAATCGCCGGTCAAAAAACAATTGATCGCTGAAAAACTCGATCGTGTATTGTTACACCGTACCTGGGGATATGCCATTTTGTTATTTGTATTATTCCTGTTATTTCAAAGTAT
This sequence comes from Bacteroidota bacterium, assembly GCA_023428755.1. GTDB lineage: Bacteria > Bacteroidota > Bacteroidia > Chitinophagales > Chitinophagaceae > Lacibacter. The sequence goes on along the minus strand of JAEYWX010000012.1, from coordinate 72,722 downwards.
TTTCTGGCTGGCACAGTATCCTATGGATATGATCGAGCTGTTCTTTCTGAATATTTCGAATTGGTTTGGAAGCTGGCTGCCTGCTTCTGTTTTTACAGATATCTTCTTAAATGGTGTGCTCGCCGGACTCAGCGGCATCTTTGTATTTGTGCCGCAGATCATGATCCTGTTTGGTTTGATCACGATACTGGAAGAAACAGGTTATATGGCAAGGATCGGCTTCCTGACGGATAAGATTATGCGAAAAGTGGGATTGAACGGAAAGAGTGTAATGCCCATGATCAGCGGATTTGCCTGTGCCGTACCGGCTATTATGAGTGTACGGAATATTGAAAATCAAAAAGAGCGCTTGCTCACCATATTGGTTACGCCACTCATGAGTTGCAGTGCAAGGCTTCCCGTGTACACGATATTAATTGCTCTTGTAATTCCGAAAACATACTATCTCGGCTTTTTGAGTTTACAGGGATTGGTGATGATGGGGCTCTATGTCTTCAGTGTACTGATGGCGCTCATTGTGGCGTATGTGGCCAAGCGTTTCATTAAACTGAAAGAAAAAAGTTTCTTCATTCTTGAGTTACCACTCTATCGTCATCCTCGTTATAAGAATGTATTGTTCACCATGATCGAGAAGGCCAAGATCTTTGTGTTTGATGCTGGTAAAGTGATCATGATCATCAGTCTGTTGTTATGGGCACTCAGTTCGTACGGACCCGGTGATCGGATTGAAAAAGTGAATACTGAATTCGAGCAACGCATTGCTGCTGAACCACAGAATACAGACCAATTAGAAAAAGAAAAACAAACGGCGCTGCTTCAAAATTCATATGCCGGTGTAATGGGTCAGTACATTGAACCGGTGATTGCACCACTGGGTTATGATTGGAAAATCGGTATTGCTCTGATCACCTCTTTTGCAGCACGTGAAGTATTTGTTGGCACCATGGCAACATTATATGCTGTTGATAGTGATGGTGCCGATGAACAAACATTACGACAAAAAATGGGATCAGCAGTAAAAGCCGATGGAACCAAAGTCTACAGCCTTGCAACAGGAGTTTCCTTAATGATCTTTTACCTGCTTGCCATGCAATGCATGAGTACATTAGCTGTAGTAAAACGTGAAACCAAAGGTTGGAAATGGCCCATGATTCAACTGGGTTACATGACTGCTCTCGCCTACTTTATAAGTTTGCTGGCTTATCAACTGCTTAAATAAATTCTATTCTTTCTACCAGCTTACGGTACTTCGTATTCTGCTTACAAGGTTGTTGTAAATACGTTGCATCATTTCTGCCATTGCATCTTCCTTTGTTGGCAAAGGTTGATTCTGGCTGCGGTTGATGAGTGTGATATCGCTGTTTTCCAATGCACGTTTATCACCGGTGTAAGTTGCAAATTCATAGTTGTAACGAAACTCTGCAGGAAGACGATCCCATTTTACCTGGTTGCGGCTAACCGCATCGGTAACGATCATATTCATATCCGCATCGGCATTCAGCAAACGTTGCGTAACACGAACGGTAGCAGTTACGGTTTGATAGATGGGCTTTCCTGCAGTATCTTTTCCGTTTTCAATTTGTTTACTGCGGTTGTAGGTACGTGTTTGATCAAGCGGTTGATCGAAACGTAAATTACGCCAAACAAGATCCACCACAAGATCAGGACCCTGGCCTAAACTCCGTAACTGGTATTCATCAAAAAAGCGGGCTGGGTTGGTTGTTGAGTTTTGTCCGCCTAAATCACGGATGATATTGGCCTGGTGTTGCCTGTCACGGTTGCTGTATTGATTCCAGCCCCAGCTGTTGCCACCCATTCCAAACTGATCGTACTGGATCTGGTTAATAAGTACATTGATGATGCTGCGGTCAAACGCTTCTTTCATCAGCAGCTTAGCATCACGGTAATTGGGCACATATTGTTGAGCACGTTGAAATGCATAGTACGCTTCTTTGTTGGCTTCCCGTGTTTGCTGCGCCAGTTGCCCGTTTCCATATTCGTAATAATCAGCGGCAGCAGAATCTTTAGTAGCCACCAGTTGTGGATATACATTGGCCGGCTTTACCATTCGTACCGCATATGCACTCTGGCTAACGGTTTCGTACATACGATGCAAGCCTTCCAGTTCGGGAATGATCTTATCCCATTTCTGAGGTGCAGGATCGTAGCGGTAATTTTCAACACGCTGGGTTGCCTTCAGGTAAGCGTTCCCATATACTTCCTGGAGATCGGCTATAATTTTTTCGTCGCTTGCTTTTTTATTCAACCGGCTGATAAGTGTTGCCAGGTCTTTTTCATCGCCACGGGTGCTGTATTTACTGCCGCCGCAGGCGCTCAAAATCAAAACAAATAAGAGAATAGGTAAAGATTGTTTCATGTATTCAGGATTTTGGTAGTTGGTTCTATTGGTTCAAAGTAAAGACCAATTTGGATTTTAAGTTTGTATTTAACGATAATTTTTAAGGGATGTTGTACTGTTACTTCATCCGGGGTTCAAAATAATTCCATAGAAGTGCCGATAATTTCCTTGTTAAGGTCCAGGCTTCGTTGGCTGTGGTCCAGCTTTGGTCTATGTTATTCTTCGTTACAATACAAACAACATAGGGATGATGTGGTGCGTTTACCAGCATTACTTCACTTCGGCTTGCATTCACTGCTCCGTTTTTGCTAAACACTTCAACGGTTGGAGGAATGGCCGACAGTCCTTCTTCATCCCAGTAATTCCGACCGAGTAACCGCATCATACGGATACAACTGCTGTCACTGAAAATTTCTTTTTTATAAATACGCTCCAGAAGGTTGGCCATTTCATACGCTGTTGTTTGCCCCCACCCATACCTGCTTCGGTTCGCTTCCCTACCGGGAGTTCTGGAATTTACTCTTGTGTATTTATAACCAAGACTGTCCAATAGTTGGTTAATACGAGTTCCGGTTCCTGCCAGGCTTTGTAACCATAGACTGGCCGTGTTATCGCTGGTAGTAAGCATCAGCATCAACACTTTTGGAAGATCGATCTTCTCCTTGTTTTTAAATGAACCAAGTATATCAACACCCTCGTACAAAAGCGAATCGTTGTATTCAAGGGATTGATGATAATTCAATTCGCCTTTATTCAGTTTGTCAACAATACCAACAAGGATCGGCACTTTTACCATACTTGCTGTTGGAAAAACAGAATCGGCATTGATGGCAACCACCTTACCTGTTTTTAAACTCTTTACATAAATTCCTATATCACCTTGAAAGCCTTTGATCAGCGCTTCTACTTTCCGTTGTAACTTTTGATCGGTTCGTTGTGCCTTAGAAAATTGCATTCCGGCAAGGAGTGCAAACAACAGAATACATTGTTTCATATTCGTTATTGAACCGATGATGGGTTTAAGGTCCAGTCACTGAAATCATTCATACTCCAGGTGCTGGGTCGTGCATGTACGCCGGCAGTAAAATCAAAGTGCACATACTTTACACCTTTTGTTTCGAGCAGATTTAACGCAGCAAAAGATAGATATTGCTCAGCTCCTGTATTCCCGGCCCTGTCAGTTAACCAGGTAGCTTCCGGAATTTTTACAAACAGCGTATCTGCCGTTAAACGGTCGAATTCAATTTTCATTTCGCTGTACGTTTTATTAACGCCATTAATTAAAGCCTCCGGAACTGTAACAGAATCTCTTGGCGAAAAAATCTTCTTTCTGTCTTTGTCTTCTGCACTGCAATCCCAAACAATTACAGTATCGGTTACAAACCATTGTTGTGGAGGGGTAACTTCTGCAGCACCCGGTTCTTTGGAAGCTTCGTTGTTGCAGGCCACAACAAGTGCAACAAAACAAAGGGTTGTGAGATATCGCATCATGTCTTAAAGCTACATAACACTTGTGAAGATGCGTAATGAATGTTTAAATTCGTTCAAACTTTCGTTATGGCAAACCGCAGCTCCTATTTAGAACTTGTGCTGAACCCGTTTAATCTGCTCAGAACCAAACGTATTCTGCATGTAAACCCTACCGTAATACCACAGCGTAAAGAACCCGATCATATTAATTTGTATGTGTATGATTACGATGCACAAAACCTGCATCAGCAGAAACTCGACCAGGTAAGAGATGCCTTACTATACAAACATTCAGCAAGTGTAACCTGGATCAATGTGGACGGAATACGACGGAAGGACATTGAAGAAATCTGTGCGCATTTCGATGTACACTCCCTGGTGCTCGAAGATATTCTGAGCATCGGGCAACGGCCAAAAATGGATGACATTGATGGTGTGATCTTTTGTTTGCTGAATATGTTATACTTCAATGAAAAAGAATCTGCCGTTGAAACAGAACAGATATCGATCGTGCTTGGAAAAAAGTTTGTACTCAGCTTTCAGGAAGATGCATCAAGAGATGTATTTAATCCGCTGCGTGATAAACTGCAGTTCCGCAACAACAAGATCAGGCAAAGCGGAACCGATTATCTTTTCTATTCGCTCATTGACATGATCGTTGATAACTATTTTGTGGTGATGGAAAAGCTGAGTGATAAAATTGAATTACTGGAAGAAGATATTATCCGCAATGCCAATAAACGGTCGCTGGCAAAAATCAATCAGCTGCGCAAAGAAATGATCGTACTGAAACGAAATATTGCACCGGTTCGAGATATGATCAACGGCATTCTACGAAGTGAAAGTGATTTGCTGGAAGAACGAACCGAAAAGTATTTCAAAGATATTTACGATCATATTGTGCAGGCAAATGACCTTGCTGAAAACTATCGTGATATGATGATGAACTTACACGATCTGTATTTGAGCAATGTGAACCTGAAGATGAATGAGGTGATGAAAGTAATGGCGATTGTTACCTGCTTGCTGGCGCCGGCAACGGTGATTGGCGGTATGTTTGGGATGAACTTTGATGTAATACCATACGCCCATCACAAATGGGGTTTTTATCTGGCCTGTGGAATGATGATTGTAATACCCGTTGTAATGCTTTATCTTTTCAGGAAAAGAGGCTGGTTTTAATGCTGATGTAATTGTATTCTTCAACTGATTTTTATATGAAACATTTTCTAGCATTGCTGCTTTGTTGCTGTGCTGTATCATTACAGGCACAAACCGTTGATGAAAAAATAAAACAGATGGGCCTGGAGCTACCTCCTGTCAGTAAGCCCATTGCCAACTATGTAAAATATGTACGAACGGGAAACCTGATTTTCCTTGCCGGCCATGGGCCCACAAAAGCCGATGGCACAAATATAACCGGTAAGGTTCCTCAGGATCGTACAATTGAACAAGGATATGAAGCAGCTAAAATAACTGCACTTAGTTTAATTGCAAGTTTAAAAGATGCATTGGGCGGCGACCTCAGTAAAGTAAAACGTATTGTAAAAGTAAATGGCTATGTCAACTGTCTACCCGATTTTATGGATCATCCAAAAGTGATCAATGGATGCAGTGATCTGCTGGTTGCATTGTTTGGCGAAAAAGGAAAACATGCAAGAGCTGCGATGGGTATGGTAGCATTGCCCAATAACATTACAGTAGAAATAGAAATGATTGTGGAAATAGAAGATTGATGTTAAAAATGCTCCATGCTTTTGAGCATTTCATATTCAGTTTCAAAACTGCGGTGTTTAAACCAGCCAATAATTCCTCCTCCTCCTAACCAGAAGCATATTTCAAGCACCAGGAATACGATGCCCATCACATTAAAATAAAAACCGGTGAATGCCTGTGGATCAAAAATGAACTGCAGAAACTTGATCAACAGCATACAGATAAGCCCCTCCCGTAACACTCCGTGATAGAGAATATATTTCCACCGTGGGATCTCACGTCTTTTTTCCCATTGCTTCAAAAACTTGCGCTGCCTTGGGGTAAGCCGGTAAGGGTGGTAGTTACGAAAGTCGTTAAGTGGCACTGATGATTACACAGTTGGTTTTGGTTGTTTATAAATAGGAACGGTGCTACAAGGTTCTCCGTACATAATGCTTTTCACAATAGGTCTTAAGCGGCTGGTAATTTCAAGATAAGCTGCTTCAGGAATCGGTTCATCTCCACAGCCTTTTATTACAACCCGCTGATCTTTGTAAACAGAAATGTCCAGTGCTGCAATTGCTTCTAACAACTTTCGCTTTTTCCATTCTTCTTTTGATGCCAGCACTACTTCTTTCGCTACCGGCTGCAACAATGATGCTACCAGCATATACGCCCACATGGGAATAATGGCATCCGCACTGCAGGTAACCAACACAACTTTGTCTTTAAAAACAGCTGTATCTGTTTGCTGTAAGGAAGCTCTGAATTCTTTTTCCTTCACAATCAATTCCATGAAAAGAAAATCTTTCAGATCAAACACTACAGGTTCTTCGGTTGGTATCCATGCTTCCAGATCGATGGTTTGCAAGGCGCTTTCTGCTACTTTATTTACTATCACACTGCTCATATTATTTGCGATTTGGATAGTAAAATTACTTCAAATATGCAACTTCCCTTTTTACCATGTATCAGCCACGTATTTTTTCATTCTTTCTATCGTAAAACTACTGTGCATAAAAATGGGCATAACTTAAGTTATGCCCACTCAGTATCGATAATGATTCAATTAATAAAACTTGATCCTTCTGTCTTTTACAGTTGCTGCTTTTGTTAAAGATTGTAAGGCTGCGTTGGGTCCGTTCTGTTTCATACCCTGTTCCATTTGCAAACGACGACCAGTGTAATCTGCATTTCCTGCAGGTACTAAACCAACATTGGTTGTGTTGATCACATACACAGCGCTGTTACCCGCAATTGGCTCACTTACTTTTCCTTTAAAGCCGGGGTTAAATGCAGCTCCGGTTACTTTTGGTTCCATACCTACACCAGGAATAAATGGTGAGAAGAATGAAATACTATCGGCATTCAGCACATTAGTTTTGAATGAAGTTGCAATTGCATTGAGATCTCTGTTGTTACCAATTTTTCCGATGATCTCTTTTGCTTTCTTCTGATTGCGGATAATGCTTTCAACCTGGATACGTGCTGTTTTAGCATCGGGCAAACCTTCTTCTTTTGCTTCTGCAATGAGGGCAACAATAAATTTATCACCGAGGTTGGTGGGCTCTGATACGTTACCTACTTTATTTTCATACACCCACTTGATCAGGCTACGTGCACTGCCCAATCCGATAATTGAATAATCGTTTGGACGAACTTCAGCAACACGGGGAACTAACTTTTTAGATACAACAGTTGCATCAAATTGTTTTGCATTGCGGCTTTCTGCAGCAAACTGTGCAGCAGCTGTGCTGGCAGTGCTGATGGTTTCATCACTTGGTTCAACCGCACGTGAGAAATAAGCAATTTTATAAGCAGGTTCAATTTTCTTTTGATCCATTACTTCCATTACATGATACCCAAAATCAGTCTTTACAACTTTCTTACTTCCTTTTGGATTGTAGAAAATAAATTCAGCAAATTCTTTGGCAATACTTCCAAATTGCTGCGATGTAAATTCGTACTCACCACCTTTATCCTTACTGCCCGGATCAGTTGAAAACTGTGCCGCCAGTGTTTTAAAGTCGGCACCTTTTGCAATTGCACCTGCAATGCTATCCGCTTTTGCTTTAGCAGTACTGTCGTCCATGATAGGCTGACCGCTTTGCGGATCTCTGGTACCAATTAAAATGTGACGGCATTTTACGGAATCAGGCATATCACGCTTGGCGATCATTTTTGCAATTACATAACTACCTCCATCCTGGTAGGGTCCAAACAATCCGCCAATGGGCAAACTGCGGATCGAATCTGCATTCGGTACCTGTAAGCTCGATTTCAATACAAATCCATCGTAGTAAGCAGTGCTTGAATTATTAGCAACCAGGAATTGTGCAGGATCAGTTGATGCTGCAAATGCATCCTTTTGTTTATTCACTTCGGTTAATGCAAACATTGAATCGGCAGCATTTGGTGCCGCATCAAATAATACATAGGAAATAGCACGGCTTTCTTCCTGTTTAAATTCATTCTTATGTTTACGTACGTACGCATTAATATCTTCGTCGGTCACTTTTACTGCACTGTCGCTGATTGTTGTATAAGGAATCGCCACATAGCTGATGGAAGCAATGCTGCTCTGATCGTTCAGATCTTTATCACTCAGCCATTTTGGATAAAACGCACTTCCAGCTAACAACGCACCATACTTTGTACGCAAACCGTTCTGGATAAGATAATCAATAATATTACGCTCAACGTACATGCGCTGCGGATCGTTTGCCTTTTTCTTACGCATGGAGTTGATGAACTGACGGGCTGCGTTCGCATCGTATGCACCTGTTTGCTGATCTTTAAACTGCTGTGCCAATACCGGTGGAGGATTACTTCCGTACAATGCATCGTTCAAATCAGCACCGGAAAATGTTAAGCCCAGCTTTTCATATTCAGCGGTAAGAATCGTTTCTTCAATTTCATTTGTCCAAAGCATTTCGATCAATTGCTGACGCATTTCATCGTTTACATCCATTCCCTGCTGACGGTATCCGTTCTCCATCTCTGTTAAACGATCGTTGAATGCGGTAACATCCACATCTTTTCCGTTTACGGAACCAATGGAAGTTGGTTGCGAACCGGCTCCACTACCACGGCCGGCAAAGTAGTCTGTTAGGATAAATCCGATAAGGCTCAAAGCAATCACAGCAATGCTCACAGCTGCATACTTTTCACGAATCTGCTGAATAATCGACATAATAGTATATTGTACGTTATAAAAGTGAGCGGCAAAAATAGGGGGAAAATGAGGTTTGAACAAATTGTGGAAAACTCCCGTAAGCTGCACAGGGTAAAGGTTTTAGAAAAGAGGAAGCACGAAGTTTCAAAAAGTGGATTTACCTATTCACAATACCCCTGTGAATAACAATCAAAAGCTGTGGATATATGCCTTTTTCAACGGGATAAGTTACTGGATGGATCGTTGACATCTCTTTGGTTTAAACCGGACGGCTCAACCTGCGTTAACAACCGCCCATTTATCCCCTTACCGATCACACAGAAAAAAGGAGAAAGTAACCAGCTAGTTTTACAAACAGATTTGAATCCACAGTTGTGAACAACCACACAGAAACCTTACTCGTATTGTATTTGCCAATGTGGATGATGTGGGAATTGATGTGTATAAACATTGCAATACTAACTTTGCAAAACCATTAGTTGTACAGATATCCACCAATTCACATCTATAATAGTAATAGATTTTTAAATAAAAAGATATCTATTAAGAGATACTAAGGCAAAACAGCTAAAAAAATTTAGCATAGTTTCGAATCAAATTTAAATAAAGCGTGATGAACAAAATGCTTGTAACGGATCCAAAGTTAAACGTTGAAAAAAATGGATTTTTAAATATTGAGCTCAACCCGGAGTTAGACCTTTTCGCTGAAATTGAACGACTCAAAAAAGAAAAAAATGCAATTATCCTGGCGCATTATTACCAGGAGCCGGATATCCAGGATGTTGCTGATTATATTGGCGACAGTTTAGGACTGGCGCAAAAGGCGGAAAAAACTGATGCAGACATTATTGTGTTTGCCGGTGTACATTTTATGGCTGAAACGGCAAAGATCCTGAACCCCACCAAAAAAGTGGTGATTCCTGATCTGAAAGCCGGCTGTTCGCTCAGCGACAGTTGTCCGCCGCCACTCTTTGAACAGTTCAAGCAACAACATCCCGATCACCTCGTGATTTCTTACATCAACTGCAGTGCGGGTATAAAAGCGTTGAGTGATATTATTTGCACCAGCAGTAATGCACAAAAAATTGTAGAAAGCTTACCCAAAGAACAAAAGATCATTTTTGCGCCCGATAAAAACCTCGGTGCATACATCAACAAAGTAACAGGCCGCAACATGGTACTGTGGAATGGTGCCTGCATGGTGCATGAAATTTTTAGTGTAGAAAAAATTACAAAGATGAAGATCCGTCATCCGCAAGCTAAAATCATTGCACACCCCGAATGTGAGGAACCTGTATTAAAGCTTGCAGATTTTATTGGCAGCACAACTCAATTACTGAAGTATACAGAGAAAGATGCCAGCCAGGAATACATTGTAGCTACTGAAACAGGAATCCTGCACCAAATGATCAAGAGTAATCCGCATAAAACATTTATTCCTGCGCCACCGGATAATGCCTGTGCCTGCAACGATTGTCCGCACATGAAACGCAATACACTGGAAAAAATTTACCTCTGTATGGAATATGAAATGCCGGAAATTACAATGGATGAAGAATTACGGTTGGCTGCTAAAAAACCAATTGACCGTATGCTTGAATTAAGTGCACAATTTGGATTGATTTAGTTTTTTCCGGAAAGGGTATAAAATAAAAAAGGGGCCAGATAGAAATCCTGCCCCGTTTTAAAATCCAATATCCTATGAAAAACCGAGTGTAAGATAGAAACGTTTTCGAGAATCTGAAAATGTTTTGCGGTTTTTTTTAAAAGTTAGCGGTTTTTACTTAGAGTAATTTCCGTGCCTTCTCCAGATCTGCCGGAGTATCAATGGATACACCAACCGGTTCAGTAACAGCCATCCGGATCGAAATTCCGTTCTCCAACAGCCGCAATTGCTCTAATTTTTCTGTTTTTTCCAGCAAAGAGGCCGGTAATTGGGTGAATGCAAGAAGCGTTTTTTTACGAAATCCATACATGCCAATATGTTTATAATACGGCACAGTTACTGATTCATCCCGCTGGTAAGGAATTACACTGCGGCTGAAGTACAAAGCATTCATTTGTTTATTTACCACCACTTTTACACAATTCGGATCGCTGATCTGTTCGTGATAAGTGATGAGATGCATTAAAGAACCAACTTCTACTGTTGCATCAGCAAACAACGCACATAATTTCTGGAGCGATTCTTTTTGAACAAACGGTTCATCACCCTGTATATTAATGATCACATCCACATCCATATCCTTTACAGCTTCGGCAATACGATCGGTACCGCTGTCGTGTTCGTATACACTCATCACAGCTTTACCTCCATTGCTTGTAATTTCATGATAAATGATATCACTGTCAGTAACAACCAATACTTCATCGAACAAATCAGTTGCTACAGTATTATCATATGTATGACGAATAACTGTTTTATCACCCAATAACTGCATGAGTTTTGCAGGAAAACGGGTGGCTGCATAACGGGCGGGAATAACAGCAATGATGCGCATGTAACAAATGTAAAATAAGATTTGCAGAAGCAACCGCACAAAGAAAAGCCGGTTACAAAAACATATTTGATAATTTAGAGAAACAATTACACAAACAATAATTTTATGCGCAACATTCTTTTACTATGCATCCTGTTTGTTACTCTTTCGTTTGCTGTTAAAAATCCACAGAAAAAAGGAGAATGGATATCTCTTTTTGATGGCAAAACGTTGAAAGGCTGGAAAGTGGGAGCTAATGCAGAAACGTTTAAAGTAGAAGAAGGTGCTATTGCTGTAAATGGAAATGTAGCACACCTGTTTTATGATGGTGAAACAGGTAACCACAACTTTATAAACTTTGAATTAAAACTGGATGTAATGACAAAACCGGGTGCAAATTCAGGTGTGTATTTTCATACAGAATACCAGGAAAGCTCGTGGCCCAAAAAAGGATATGAAGTACAGGTAAATAATTCACAAACCGATTGGAGACGTACCGCCAGTTTATACGCCATACAGGATTTGAAAGAAGTGTTTGTAAAAGATGATGAATGGTTTACCATGCATATTATAGTAAATGGCAAAAATATAAAAGTAAAAATCAACGATCAGCTGGTAAACGATTATACCGAACCTGAAAATCCAACCCGTCCAAAAGGAATGGAACAACGGTTGCTCAGCAGCGGAACCATTGCTTTGCAGGGGCACGATCCAAAAAGTAAAGTGTTATATAAAAATATTGCCGTAAAGATTTTATAGTATATCTGCAACGAACAGTTGCAACTGTTCGTTGCTTTATTTACTCTTCAACCAAAAAACAAACCGATGCTCAGAAAATTTTTGCACTATATCGATATCAGGGATGAGTTGGAAGATTTTGATACTATTCATACAGAAATTGAACGGGGCATTGCGTTTAAAGGCACCAATTTATGGATCCTTGTGTTTGCAATTGTTGTAGCATCGGTTGGGTTAAATACCAACTCAACAGCGGTAATTATTGGTGCGATGTTAATATCACCGTTAATGGGTCCCATTAATGGAATGGGTTATAGTTTGGCAACGTACAACTTTGAATTATTCCGAAGGGCACTTCGCAATTTTTTGTTTGCGGTAGTAGCCAGTCTTGCTGCTTCTACCTTGTATTTTACAATCAGCCCCGTATCAACGGCACATTCTGAATTACTGGCACGAACCAGCCCAACCATTTATGATGTATTGATTGCTTTGTTTGGTGGACTGGCCGGCATTGTAGCCATCAGCAGCAGAATGAAAGGCAACGTATTGCCAGGTGTTGCAATTGCTACTGCATTGATGCCGCCGCTTTGTACGGCTGGCTATGGATTAGCAACGGGGCAGTTCTCCTTTTTCTTCGGTGCATTTTATTTGTTTACAATCAACACAGTGTTTATTGGGATTTCATCGGTTGTAATGTCGCAGGCATTAAAGTTTCCGATACGGACACTGGTAGATCCGGGGCAGAAAAAAAGAGTGAATCATTACATTTCGTTCATTATTGCCGTTACGTTGTTGCCCAGTATTTATTTTGGTTATCAGCTTGTGCAAAAAGAACGCTTTACTGAAAGTGCAAAGCAGTTTACCAACAGTGTATTATTAAGTGGCGGCGCTTACCTGTTGAAAAACGAGATCAACGCTGCTAAAAAAAGTATTCGCCTGGTGTATGGTGGCAATACAATGAGTAAGGAAACAAAACAGGAAATTATTAATAAGGCAAAAGATTTTAACCTGGCTGATGCTGAATTGATCTTTGACCAGGGATTTTCACTCAACGAAAAACAACTGGATGAAAACGAACTGCTGAAAAGTAAGATCAGTGCACTTACCTTTTCCATTGAACAAAATGAAAAGCGAAAAGACAGTATTCAGCAACGACAGCAACTCGGAGCTCAATTATTGAAAGAGATACAAACAACCTATCCCGGTGTAAACAGCTGCCTCTATGCAGAATCGATCGAGTATAGCGACAGTGCTAAAAAAAGCATTGCCAAACCCATTGTAGCTTTTACTACATTGCCCGGCCGTATTTCAACTGCTGATAAAACAAAGATCCGCAACTGGCTGCAGATTCGTTTGCAACAAAAAGAGATGAATGTTTATTTTGAAGATGCAGTGAAATAAAACAGCAGCACTTATTTCTTTTTTGCCTTTACCAGATCATACGAATGATCGATCCATTCAAAAATGATTTTGGACGGAGCTGAACCATCCACCACAATGGTATTCCAATGTTTTTTATTCATGTGCCAGCCGGGTAACACACAGGCATACTGTTCACGCAGCTCAAGTGCCAGATCAGGATCACATTTTACGTTGAACCGAAGCTGCTCTGTATCCAACGGCAGTAACAGGAACGATTTGTTATTTACTTTAAACACAATTACATCCGGTCCAAACGGCAACGTTTCTTCGACACCCGGTTTCGACAGACAATAATCCCGTATGGTTTCAATATTCATACTGTAGTTGAAGGAAGTTGCTGCAACGAAATTATTTGTTTTGTTGTCATTTTAGTATGAAAAAGAACCATCTCATCATTTCAACGATTGTAAGCATCTTCATTTCGTGCAAAAAAGAGCCGCAAAGCGGATTTACATGTCGTGATAAGGGTTCCAATCCAGATGTAATATGCGTTGCTTACTGGAGCTATTTCAGATTTACAGTCGTAGATGAAAAAACCGGGGCCGATTTATTGTTTGGCAGCAACCCAACCTTATCAGTAAGTGATATTAAGCTGTTTGGAAAAAGCAACTCACCTTACACGCAAATGCAGTTTGTAACCGATACCAATAAAAAACAATTGTACACAATGGGTTGTACCGACACCATGGCGCTGCAAATAAAAGATGAGCCGCTGCAATACATTTTGGTAAAAAGTTATTGTGGTTTTAACCAGGTGTGCAGCCGAACAGCCGTGGAAATTTTACACGAAGGAAAATTGGTAATTGCTGATGAAAGCGGATTAATACGAATTAAGCGATAACCAACATTGTAAGCAATTTTGCCTATTGATTATTGCCCATTGCCAGTTTGGTTCTAATCGATCAACTCAACTTCTGCATCGCCTCTTTCAGCTTTCCTAAAAACTGCGGAATTTCTTCTTTACGGCAAGTACCCACACTTAAGCGATACCAGGGTGAAGTGCGCTCAGCACCAAATGCATAAAACGGAACAATGGCCAGCTTTGCTTCATCGAGCAGGTATTGTGTTACATCCGACTGTGTTTGCAAAGTAGTTCCATCTGCTTTTTTCTTTCCAACCAGATCAACTTTGATGGTCAAATAAATAGCGCCCTGTGGTGCAATCACATCTACATTGAACCCTTCGTTTTTCATTTGCAGAAAGCCTTTGGAGATTTCTTCCAGTCGGTAATAAATTTCCTGTTTGAAATTGACGAGGTATCGGTCGATCTGATCTTTCTGTAATAAATAATTGGCTGTTGCTTTCTGCTCAGCCATCGGTGCCCACGCACCAACATGCGACAGGATTGCTTTTATTTTTGCAATAATGAGCTCCGGACCCAGCGCCCAACCTACACGTACACCCGTTGCTGCAAACACTTTACTGATACCATCTACAAACACGGTAACATCACGCATGGCAGGACGCAGTGAAACAGGATTGTAATGAACATTTTCACCAAAGGTCAATGTCCAATACATCTGATCGAACATGAGAAATAATTTCTTTTCGCCTTCTGCACGTGTTGCATTTTCTGCAAGGATGAGGTCGCATATTTTTTCCAGCTCTTCTTTTGGAAACATGGTACCTGTTGGGTTTTGCGGTGTACACAAACACAACAGGGTTGCTCCTTTCAAATGCGGCTTGATCTCATCGGCCGTTGGCATAAAATTATTTTGTGCGGTGGCCTCGATCAACACATGTTCAGCATCGGTAAAATGAGCATAGTGATTGTTGTTCCATGAAGGAGCGGCATAGATCACCCGATCGCCTTTATCAACCAACGCACGAAAAATAGAATAGATCAAAGGACGTCCACCAGCTGCAATCTGTATTTCATTCACCCCGTAGTCCAATCCTTCACGTTCTTTTAAAAACTGCGACACGCTTTTACGAAGCTCTAAAATTCCTTCTGCAGCCGGGTAGGTTGTAAAGTGATGTTTGTAAGCGGCAATGATCTCATCTTCCAACTCTTGCGGAATGGGAAATACGCTGCTGTCGAAATCACCAATGGTGAAATTATAAATATGCTCACCCTGGCGCATACGCTCTTTGATCTGGTTGCCCAGTTTCACAATTTCAGAACCTACCAATGTTTCAGCGAGATGGGAAAGCTTCATACTTCAATTTTAAGAAACCGCAAAAGTAGGGTAAGACCGTTAAAAACGATCAACTGTTCGTTTTTTGACCGATCAGTGTCTTGTGGTTTATTCTTCGATCCGCTCCAGGCAGCCAAAATCTTTTTTCAGCAGATCGTCGTAAGCATCCGCTTTCTGGAAAAGCTGCAGAAATAATTGCTCGCCGTTTTCCTGTGCAAGATCAAGGTCATAAATAATGCGGCTGAGAACAATGTTTTGATTTACACAACTCAGCACCAGGCCTTTGTTGTGATAATTTTCCTGTAACAAAAACTCGTAGAGCGGTTTTATTTTGGACGTATCGTTGGGCAGCAAACACAAATAGGCATCGCTGGCAATAAAATAATTTTCAGGATTATACCGGATGATGATTTTTGCACTGCCTTCTTTTACACTCCAGGTGTTTACACCTTCACGTGCCAGCTTAATATCTTTCCCCAATGCTTTGAGAACATTTTCAATGGTTTTACCAACGCCCACCGGCTCGTATTCTTCTTTCGGCAGCTCGGGCAATTTTACTTCTGTACCGCAGCTCGGACAATATTTTCCGCTGTCTAAATTTTCGGGCAATACCAAAAACTCGCAGGCATGGCAGCGTGTTGACGGCTGGCCTTTGTATGGTGCATAGATCTGCAATGCTGTTCGTAAATACTGCTCGGGTAATGCAAAGCCCAGATTATCGCCACCACGAATGATAAACGTGTTTACACCAATGATCACCCCGTTCATATTCACCAAAGGACCACCACTGTTGCCGGGGTTGATGGCTGCGTCAATTTGTATGTACTTTAGTCCTTCCCGCACACGATCCACTTTTGAAATAACACCTTGCGTGGCCGTATAATTTAATCCGTACGGATGTCCAATGGCAATCACCGGATCGCCATCTTTCAAACGGGCGTACTCGCCCAGCGTAATGGAAGGTAACTCCAATTCAGCAGGAGGTTGAAGAAAAGCAAGATCATGTTTCCGGTCGGTGTACCACACACGACTCAATGCTTTTTCAAATAGTTTGCCGGCAATGGTAACTTCTGCATTACCATCAATCACATGATTATTGGTAACGATCAGATCGTATTGCTTTAAATAAAAACCGGTACCCGTGCCGGTTTGCGTGGCAATTTGGATGATGGCATCTTTAAATGAATCAACTATCTCGACCGCTGATGGCATTGATGGACTTTTTGTTGTTATGGATGAATCATTTCACTTCGGTATTCACAAACTCAACTTCTGCAGTAAACGATTGTGTAAAACTCAGCAACGAGTCGTATTTCAGATTTTCTGTTTTGAAATTGATCTGCGGATATTTTTCTTTCCACTGGTTAATGATCTGTTTGATCTTTTGTTCAATCAGCTCACGGTTAAAACGGTTCCGCTCTCCGTTGTAGAGTTCTTCCGTAAAACCAAGCTCACGAAAAAAATCATCGTACGATACTTTCATAAGGATGAGATACAGATCGCTTACCGGTTTTGGCAAACTGAAATTATATTGGCAATAGGCCAAGCCATATTCACTGATCTGCTGGGCAATGTAGGGATGATTGTTTTCCCGGAACCAAACCATGGCCTGGTTGGCAGCAAAAATGCTGTCGGCAATTATTTTTTGTGTTTGCGGTTGTGTAATGGCAAAGCTGTGCTTGCTGCGGAACAAACAAGGGAATACATCTTCCTTTGGTTTATTCATGATTTTGAGAAACGCCTGCAGCATGGCTTTGTTCTTTTCCGGAACCGGCTTTTCATCTTTCACAAAATAAATGGTTACCAAATCTTCCAGATCGTATAACAAACGGCCTTCGGGCACCAGTAAAAAATCGATGCGGTAAGCAAGGTTGAGCAACAGGTAGGTGATAGCCGTGCTCATTTTTTCTGCATCCAACGGTTCAATTACCTCCGCGGTTTCCTTGATCCATTGCATCAGGTAATTGTATTTGATCTCTTTCTCCGCATCAGGAATTATTTCAATATGCTCGGTATCGATGGGTTGCAGGTTTTGAAAATCCTGCAGCAGCAGATCGTCCTGTTTATCGGCCCTTGTTGCCAGTTCTTTAAAGGCATAATATAGTTTGTTGGGATTGGCCGTGCTGATCTCTGTATCAAAACGCATACAAAGCCGGTCGCCTTCCATGGCATAACGGGAATAATACAGGTTGAAATTTTGTTCCAGCAACCGGCGCATAACCGGCACAGAAGGTTTTGCCATACGGGCAAGCGTTACTTCGGCTGTTAAACTGTTTTCGTTGTAACTGCCACGCACCAATTTGCTGCCCTGGAAAAAATGAAATACATTTTCTGCACCGTTACGGGAGCTTTGCACATTTTGAATGGTATCGTCCCGCAGGTAATCAAAGAAGGCTTCGATGCTTTCGTGATGTTTGTTTTCTTTAAACAGGTTATCGGCATCGGCCCAGCGTTTTGTTTTCAGCAAGGTTTTGTTATTGTCGCTGTAACGTCCAAAACTGATGGGTGGAGCTTCCGCTTCCGGGCTTTCTTTTTTCCTGACCCATTGAAATAACTTATCCAGCATTTGCAAGCATTAAATGAGTGCCGAATGTACGTCGATTTTGCCTGAAAGTTTCCCTGTTTTCCATGAACCGGCAACATGGATAATCGTTTGTTTTTTCTACAAAACAAGTTGATAATTTAACCCTTATCTTGCAGCGGTAACAGGCAAAAATGCCTTACCTTCCCCGTTATTAAATTAAGAACAAGGTTATGAAGTTTATCGTTTCGTCATCGGCTTTACTGAAACAACTGCAGCAGATCAATGGTGTAATCAATGCCAATACGGTATTGCCCATCCTGGAAGATTTTTTGTTTGAGATCAATAAGAACAAACTTACCGTGGTTGCTACCGACCTGGAAACAGTGATGAAGATCCACATGGATATTGAAGCAAAAGACAATGGCCGTGTGTGTATTCCGGCACGCATCCTTATGGATACATTGAAGAATTTACCGGATCAACCGCTCACGTTTAATATTGATAAGAACTTTGGAATTGAAATTACCAGCGACAGCGGTAAGTATAAAGTGATGGGCGAAAACCCTGATAACTTTCCGAAAGAACCGGTGGCGGATGATACCACTTCGTTCACCACTACCTCTTCTGCATTGGTTAACGCCATCAACAAAACATTGTTTGCAGTAAGTAATGATGATCTGCGTCCTGCCATGACGGGTGTGTATTTCGAACTGGATAAAAAAGGTTTGACCTTTGTTGCAACAGACGCACACCGTTTGGTGCGTTACAAGCGTACCGATGTAAGTTGCCCCAAGAGCGAAAACTTCATCGTTCCAAAAAAACCATTGAACTTATTAAAGACAGCGTTGCCTGATAACGGCGATGAGATCACAATTTCTTATAACAGCAATCATTTGTTTGTGGTGCATGGCACAACCGAACTGGTGTGCCGGTTGATCGATGCCCGTTTTCCTGATTACAAAGTGGTGATCCCGGCTGATAATCCATACAGCATGATCGCCGGCCGTAACGAACTGGCCGGTGCATTGCGCCGTGTAAGTGTGTTCAGTAACAAGAGCACCAACCAGGTGGTATTAAGCATCAGCGGAAGCCAGTTACAATTGGCCGCACAGGATGTTGATTTTAGTTTTGAAGGGAACGAACGTATGAAATGCCAATACGATGGTGAAGACATGCAAATCGCTTTCAACGCAAAATTTTTAGTAGAGATGTTGAATGCGGTTGAAACAGACGAAGTGAAAATGGAATTGAGCACAGCTACCAAAGCCGGCCTCATTAAACCCACTGAGCAAAACGAAGGGGAAGATGTGTTGATGCTGGTAATGCCGCTGATGTTGAATCAATAATAGGAAAGCTCTACACCCTGAGCGTAGTCGAGATACAAGTAAACGAATATAGAAACCAAAACGAACAGGAAAGGTCCCGCTGTAAAGGCGGGATTTTTTATTCAATATACCCTGTGGCGGGTACAAATGTTTGGTAAATCAATCTTTATTTAGTGACTAAAACCCAACACATTGTATGCAGCAACAAACGCAAATCAAACACAGATTTTTTGCCCTAATTATTTTATTCATAACTACCATCAATTGTTTACATGCACAAGATGATTTTGGAAAAGGGATTGGTGTTCAACTGGCACTTCCTGTACAAAATGGAACATTCAGTGGTGAAGATTTTGGTGACGTAGAAATGGGCCGGCAGGGATTTTATCTGCAGTTGAGCAGGCAAACATATATCGGGAAAAACATTCTTGCGTTTCATTCTTATAAAACAATCGGAATAGCACTCCGTTCAAATAACATCAACATTAAAGACGGGCTGTATACAGGTACTCAACTTAAAATATCAACTGTTGAGTTGCCTGTAACAGTAGGTGCATATGGACGTTTCTTTGGAGTACTGCCCTTGGGTATAAATGTTGGAGGTTATCTGGCTGTGCCGTTACAATACAAAGGCACAATCAAAAAAAGTGGTACTGCTGACTATGAATTTGGCAATAAGTATGAAAAGCCATTGGGTTATGCGGGGCTGATAGGCAATATCAGTTTAAACTTTACAGTGAAAAATATGGGCATCATCCGTTTATTAGCAGGTGGACATATGGGTTTAATTTCGGCTTACCGAAATGCACCGGAAGCTAGTGCGCCTCCTTACAAAACACCATTACCACGAAGTTTTCAACTAGGAGCCGAAATCGTATTTGGAAAGAACTGACGATACTTTAGAGTTATTAGATCCCGCTGTAAAGGCGGGATTTTTTTAATTATTTCTTTTCTTTTTACGAAATTACTCTCATGAAAAACAAAACTGCAAAAGAATTAAAAGAAATAGGGAACGGTTTTTTTGAAAAAGCAAAGTACGATGAGGCAATTAAATATTTTTCTTTAGCAATAAACGAAGATCCAACAGATGCAGAGCTGTACGATTCAAAGGCTGTTGTACAGTTTCAGTTGCTTAAAATTGATGAAGCAAAAAAAACCTTAAGTGAAGCAATTAATGTTGACCCAAGCTACTATCTCTCATTTTATCATTTGGCCGAAATTGAAATATATCAGCAAAACTATAGTGAAGCTAAAAAAAACATTGAAAAAGCTCTTTTGCTGGAGCCCGAAAATTTATTCTGTCTGACATCTTTAGCTTTCCTAGAATTGATTGAGAAAAAATATGAGCAATGTATTCATAATTGCGAGATTATTTTAAAAGAATATCCTGCCGATAAGTGGGCATTAGAGTATAGAAGTAGCTCCTATATGTCATTAAAAAAGTATGAAGAGGCTGTAGTTGATTTAAAAAAATTGCTAGAGATAGATAATTCAAATGGATCGTATTATAATGATATAGGTTATGCGTACACTAAAATAGGTGAGTTACGAAAGGCAAAGAACAATTTATTGATGGCCATCGAGCTTAGCCCCGGGTATGCTTATCCGTATAACAATTTGGGGTATGTTTTTTTTCTTGATGGGGATATTCATTCTGGCTTTAAGTACATTAATAAATCACTTGAGTTGGACGCATCCAACTCGTATGCTTATAAAAACAGGGCTATTTTACATAATGCTATTGGCAAAACAGCAGAAGCAAGAAAAGATCTTCAAAATGCTCTCGATCTTGGCTATATTGAAGAATACGGGAATGATATAAACGATGTTGTTATTTCTATAAATAATCAATGAGCTACACCCTCCTCAACACATACGACAATTACATTGATGCCAATCTGCACCTGATGCAGTTGCAGGAAGAAGGCATCAACTGCTGGCTCAAAGATGAACATACCGTTACCATCGATCCTATTTTAACCAATGCCATTGGCGGCATCAAACTGATGGTGCATGAAACACAACAGGAACGGGCGGCCGATCTGTTGCGCAGCATCATCAATAAAGCCAAGGCCAACAAAGCCTGTCCGTACTGCAATTCGCTCAACGTAGAATATATTGTAAGCAACCGCAAATCATCCAATATTTTCAGCGCCATCTTTACCTTTCTGTTGGGCGACCTGGCCATTGGTGCAAAAAAAATCTATCGCTGTTTCGATTGCGGAAAAGAATTTGAAGAAGTAAAAGAACCATCATCAGACGTACCCGTCGGAGGAACTGATTAACGAAAGTAACCTGTAAGACCGGTTAAACATTTTTTCTTCATCCATCAAAGCCTTCGTAACTTTTACCCGAAATCGATCTGCCATGTGGAATCAAATCCTGGAACACTTTCAAACACTTGAACAACGTCCGTTGGAACGGATGGCTATTTTAGTAGGCGGTCTGTTACTGTTCTGGATTATTGAAGGTGCCATTCCGTTGTTTCCGCTCAAATACAAAAAAACAAAACTGCGCCATGCAGGTGTCAACTTTGTTTTTACGGTGGTACATCTCATTATTCACACATTTCTGGCGGTACTCATTATTAAACTATCCGATTGGTGTGCGGCAGCAGGGTTTGGTATTGTGTATTGGACAAATGCCAATATCCTTGCCAGTATTTTCATCGGCGTATTTGCGCTCGACTTCAGCAGCTGGCTGGTACATCTGGTAATGCACAAAGTTCCGGTGCTGTGGCGATTTCATCTCATCCATCACAGCGATACCAATGTAGATGTTACAACCGGTCTTCGCCACCATCCCGGCGATAGTTTGCTGCGGGGTATTTTCTTTTTGCTGCTCATCTTTGTTTCAGGCGCACCCATGTACAGTGTAATGATCTACCAAACACTGGTGGTGCTTGCCACGGCCTTTACACATGCCAACATCAGTCTGCCGGTAAAACTGGACAAAGCATTGAGCTGGTTTCTCATTTCGCCCAATATGCACAAAGTGCACCACCACTGGAAACAACCATACACCGATAGTAATTACGGAGCCGTGTTCTCCATTTGGGACCGGCTGCTGGGTACTTTCTCCAGTCTTGATATTAAACAGGTACGTTACGGCCTCGACCGCTATTATCCCGAAGAAAAAGACGAGGATGTACTGACGTTGATGAAAAAACCGTTCGGCAAACTGGAGAAATGATTCTCCAAAATGCTCCGTTCCAGTCGGTATTTTGACCGATTTTCACCATCATTTCCACAAATTCTGCTTCCGCCGAAAAATATTTTCAGAATTCTGAAAATTAATTTTTCGTACAAAATCATTGAAAAACAACGGGTTACTGTTTTTACACTATCGTTTTCTGCCAGCTACTAAAAAAAAGATGGTACTTTGTGTTGCATAGTACTGAATTTTCACTTAGCTTTGTTTTGTCAATGTAATTAAGGTGATTGGAAGGCCGAAGCAACAGGAAGAGCTCTCCCGCAACTTCGCAACCAATCCCCAAACAAACAAACTCCTCAGGTTATGAATATCGAGAACACACAAAGCCAGATGCGCAAGGGAGTCCTGGAGTTTTGCATTCTCTCCGTTATCCAACGGGGCGAAGTGTACCCCAGTGATATTATAGAGGAAATGAAAAAGGCAAACCTTAACATCCTCGAAGGAACCCTGTATCCACTACTTACCCGATTGAAGAACGCCGATTTGCTTACCTACCGCTGGGTTGAAAGCAGCAGCGGTCCACCCCGAAAATATTTTGCACTAACAGAAAAGGGAGCCGCCTTTTACAAAGAGCTGGAACAAACCTGGAACGAAATGGCCAGCTCAGTTGAAGCCGTAACCAAGAAAAACGGAAGAGTAAATGCGACCGTTGCCGGCGAAAGTATAGAAGTGCATCCACCTTCATCTGAAAGTCCACTTTAACCATTAAACTGTTATTATTATGAAAAAGGTAATCAATATAAACTTCAAGGGCCGGGTAATACCCATTGAGGAAGCGGCTTTTGAACAATTGCAGAAATACACCGAAAGTCTGCGCCGCTATTTTGCCAATGAAGAAGGACGTGATGAGATCATCAATGATATTGAAGATCGTATTGCTGAGTTGTTTGATGAAGACCTGAAAAAAGGAGCAACCTGTATTACAGAAGAAAAGGTAACAGCTATTTGCAGCAGCATGGGTAGTGTGGAAGATTTTGAGCAAATGGATAATGAAACCGGAGCTTCAGCTGGTAACAGCAGTTCTGCTTCCTCTTCAACATCGTCTACATCATCTGCTTATGCAACAGCCGAAGAACCACGTGGAAGCCTGGGACGTAATGCCAACGATAAAGTGTTGGGTGGTGTATGTAGTGGTTTGGCACATTACTTAAAGATCGATCCTACTGTAGTTCGTATTCTGTTTGCCCTTATCACTTTTGGTGGTTTTGGTACAGGTGTACTCATCTACATTGTATTGTGGATCGTGTTACCGATCAAAGATCTCAAAACAAATATCCGCAAGCGTTTGTTCCGCAACCCCGATGACAAAGTCATCGGTGGTGTGGCAAGTGGTTTAGCAAGTTATTTTAATATACCTGTTTGGATTCCACGTGTAGTGTTTACATTACCACTCATTCTTGGAATCATTTCTTCGATCTTCCGCAATGCGATGTTCGATTTTGATTTTGAACCCGACTTCATCTTCGGTGGTTTTGGCGGAACACTGTTTGTGATTTATGTGATTCTCTGGATTGTATTACCATTGGCCAGCAGTGCAACAGAAAAACTGCAGATGCGTGGTGAAAAGATCGACGTAAACAGTATTAAGAATGCTGTACAGGAAGAACTTGGTACCGGTGGTACAATTAAAGAAAGAGCTTCACAAATGAGTGAAGACATTAAAGAAGGCGCACAACGTGTTAGTGCAACTATTACCGAAGGTGCGCAACGCATCAGTTCCGAAATGGGAACCAAAAGCAAAGCATTTGCAGTGGAAGCTGCACCGATTGCACGCAGCACAACCAGTGGTATCGGTCATGCAATCGGCGTTTTGTTCAAAGCATTCTTTCTGTTTGTTGCCGGTGTAATAGCCTTCTCTTTATTAATGGCGCTGATCGGTGTAACATTTGCAGGTGTAGCAGCCTTCCCTTTTAAAGGATTTTTCTTAGAAGGCACATGGCAACATGTAGCAGCCTGGGGAACCTTGTTATTGTTCATGCTGGTTCCGGTAATTGCATTGTTAACCTGGGTGATCCGCAAGATCATTGGTACCAAAAGCCGCAACCCGTATCTCGGTTATACATTCGGCTTCTTATGGTTCGTGGGCTTGGTTTGCTTTATCATTCTCATCACATCATTCGTTAACAACTTCCGTGTATCTGCACAGGAACAACAGGTAGTTGAAATAGCACAACCCGTAAATGGTAAAATGATCGTGAAAGTGCCTTCTGAAAAAGTAAAAGTGTATGGCCGTGCATTTGGGATCGATGATGTGTTTAGTATGGATGGCGATAGCTTGTATATTAACAGCATTCGTTTACGTATTGTAAAAAGCACCGACAGTCTGTTTCATGTGAAGTACGATAAACGCAGCTCAGGTCCAACGAGAGACAAAGCGTACAACAGTGCACAATCGATCAAGTATGCATTGAATTTTAAAGACAGCGTACTTTCTTTAAACAAAGGATTTACTGTTAGTGAACAATCAAAATTCCGTAACCAGCGTGTGGTTGTAACTATTGAAGTACCGGTTGGAAAACACATTTATATCGACAGAAGTGTGAATCGTTTGGAATGGCACAACATTACATTCAACGGACGTGGTGGCGATTGGGAGTGGGAAGACGATCATCGCTGGAGCAATCGTGGATGGGATGATACAGATGTAGAATATGTAATGACAGAAGAAGGACTGGAGCGTGTTGACGGAAAAGATAAGCTGAAGAAAATTGAAAGAGAAGAAGGAAAGATTGAAACTGAACTGGAAAGAATTGAGCGGCAGAAAAGAGAATTGAACGAACGTGAAAACGAATTAAAGAACAGGCAAAAAGAAAACGACAGCCTTCGCTACCGTTACAATCCTGACACACCGAAAACACCCGCAGCCGCAACAAAGCAAATCGTTGAACGAATTACAACACCTGCTACGGATGCTGTTATCATTCAACCAATGACCATTAACGCATTATAACCTCGGT
The DNA here is from genome assembly GCA_023428755.1 of Bacteroidota bacterium. Taxonomy (GTDB): domain Bacteria; phylum Bacteroidota; class Bacteroidia; order Chitinophagales; family Chitinophagaceae; genus Lacibacter. The sequence continues at coordinate 47,226 of JAEYWX010000012.1, read as the reverse complement.
TAAAGTTGGAACAGCCAACGGCCCCGAAGTTTTGCAAAAAACGGAGGGGCTTTTTTCTCTCTTTCCTGCGAGGCGAATAAGAAATTCAATCATCAACCATTAAACCTTATTTATGCGATTGCTACGTTTTATCACGCTCTTTATAATGGCTGTTGTATTATTTGGAACAGCACATGCACAGGATGTAAATCAAAAACAGCACGACAAGGAATTGTTTGAAACCATTTACAAATTAGACAGCGCCTGGTTTGCAGCATTCAACAAAGATCTGGCCGTATTCAAAAGTTACATGGATCCTTCGCTTGAGTTTTATCACGACAAGACCGGCCTTACTTTTTATACAGATAATGTTGCAGCGTTTGAACGGATCAGGAAAGATGTTCCCGATTTAAAACGGGAGCTGTTGAAAGAAACCATGGAAGTATATCCCATACCCGGTTATGGTGCCGTGCAAATTGCACAACATCGTTTTTGTCATATGGAAAATGGAAAAATGGATTGTGGTGTTTTCAAGTTTATACATACCTGGAAAAAAACAGAGCAAGGCTGGAAAGTAACACGCATCATTAGTGTAGATCACTAGCCTGCGAGCATTCATCATTACCTTATCATCATTGTGTGCAGCAGGTTTACCTGCTGCACACAATTCAAACAGCTTTCTATGAATTCAAGGATTAAAAAGATAACAGAAGTACTGTTGATCAGTTTTCTGATCATCGCCATACTTTATGGGTTGCTTTGGTTGCTGGGTTATGTTCGCTAATTTTAAAGCAGTAAACCAATAGCTGTGCAATGGATCAGTTGCAACAAGTTCTTACGCTGCGAAAAGCAACCTTAGATGATTTACCCATACTTGAATATTGGGATCAACAGCAGCATGTAATTGATTCCGATCCCAACGATGATTGGGAATGGGCAACCGAAATACCAAAACAAGTTTCGTGGCGTGAACAATTAATGGCCGAACTCAACGGCATGCCCATTGGTTTTGTTCAGATCATCGACCCGGCTTTGGAAGAAACGCATTATTGGGGCAATGTTGAACCAAATCTTCGTGCCATTGATATCTGGATCGGTGAAGCGCAACACCTGAATAAAGGCTACGGTACCCGAATGATGCAACTGGCAATCGAACGTTGCTTTGCCAATGAAGCGGTAACCGCCATCCTCATCGATCCGCTTGCTTCCAACACAGCAGCAAGAAGATTTTATGAACGACTGGGTTTTCAGTTTGTTGAAGAAAAGCGTTTTGGTGAAGATGATACGGCCGTGTACATATTACTACGGAGCAATTGGATTGAATCGAATTGACGGTGAGTTTGAGTAATCATTTTTTCAAATAACGCATTTTTTAAAAACTTCTCACGGTGCATTCTCCGGCTTCCTTTACTTTTGTGCCCATCACAAACGATTGAATAATGAAATCAACTCCCTTTACAAACAAACACATTGCTCTTGGTGCGAAAATGGCTGAATTTGCCGGTTACAATATGCCCATTTCTTATACCGGTATTAATGATGAACATGCAGCGGTACGAAACAATGCCGGTGTGTTTGATGTGAGCCACATGGGTGAGTTTATATTAAAAGGAGAAGGTGCGCTTGATCTGATTCAACGAGTTACCAGTAACGACGCATCCAAACTCAGCAACGGAAAAGCACAGTACAGTTGCTTGCCTAATGCACAGGGAGGAATTGTGGATGATCTGCTGGTGTATTGTATTGAAGAAAATAAAGTGTACATGCTGGTGGTAAACGCCAGCAATATTGAAAAAGACTGGAACTGGATCCAACAGCATAACACAACGAATGTGGAAATGCACAACATCAGCGACAAAACCTGTTTGCTCGCCATACAGGGCCCCAATGCTACTAAAATTCTGCAGCCACTTACAGAGATGGATATCCTTAACCTCAAATACTACACATTTGTAAAAGGTGTATTTGCGGGTGTGGAAAACGTACTGGTAAGTGCAACAGGCTATACCGGTGCTGGTGGCGTGGAAATTTATTTTGAAGATAGTAACGGAGCGGCTGATAAAATATGGGATGCCATTTTTGAAGCGGGCAAAGCGGCCGGAATAAAACCAATTGGCCTTGGTGCACGGGATACACTCCGTTTAGAAAAAGGTTTTTGTTTATACGGCAATGATATTGACGATACCACTTCTCCATTGGAGGGCGGCTTGGGCTGGATCACTAAATTCAGCAAAGAGTTTACTGCAAAAGATATGTTAGAAAAGCAAAAAGCAGAAGGTGTACAGCGCAAGCTGGTTGGTTTTGAAATGATCGATCGTGGCATTCCTCGTCATGATTACAAAATCAAAGATGCCAATGGAAACGAAATCGGAAAGGTAACCAGCGGTACACAATCACCATCGCTGCAAAAAGCAATTGGTCTTGGTTATGTGGCAACAGCTCATGCAAATTTTGATGCAGAGATCTACGTTGAAGTGCGTGATAAACTGCTAAAAGCAAAAGTGGTGAAGATTCCTTTCCTGTAGGAGTTTCAGAATGTAGAAAGGGCATTATTCTTGCTATAAGCCGGTGAGCCACCTTTATCCTTCGACAAGCTCAGGACGGCGGGTGACTCACCGTACAAATCCAAACAGAACATTACTGCTCTATGCCATCCATTCACGTTACCACATTTATTGCCGCACCCATTGAACGGGTATTTGATTTAAGCCGCCACATCGGGCTGCATAAAATTTCGCAACAGGATAATAACGAAGAGGCAGTGGCCGGTGTTACGTCGGGAATGATTAAGCAGGGTGAATCAGTTACATGGAGAGCAAAACATCTGTTCAAAACAAGATTCATGACGGTGAAGATCACCGACATGAAAAGCCCCGATTATTTTGAAGACGTGATGGAGAAAGGCGATTTTAAACTGTACAGGCACAAACATTATTTCAAAGAAGTAAAGAATGGAACGATCATGATTGACGAATTGGAGTTTGAAACTCCGTATGGAATGATTGGATCTTTGCTCAACCGAATTCACCTTACATCCTATATGCACAAATTGTTGCAACAACGAAATGAAACGATTCGGGAATATGCGGAGACCTTAAAGTGGCAAACCCTACTCTCGTAGAAACACTACGTATTTAATTTTTAAGCAATCTATTTTGACTTTCTGGTTGAATTGCTTAAACTTGTATACCCAAAGCAATATCAAATGAAAAAATCAGAGTTCGTTCTGTTTCTTTTTTCCCTGCTATTTTTTTCTCCTAATGTTTTTTCCCAATGTATGATGGTTCCTGTTTCGTTAAACGAACGGGTTGTCAAAAGCGAACTAGTGGTAGAAGCTGTTGTTACAGAAAAAGAAAGCTTTTTCGATGAATCAACGGGCTCTGTTTACACCATTAATAAAATGGAAGTAAAAGCATGGCTAAAGAATAAACAACGGTCCAATTATATTTATACAAGAACGGAGGGGGGCATTTATAAAAATCACGCAACACGTGTATATCCTTCATTACAACTGGAGCAACACGCAACCTATGTTTTGTTTTTGAATAAAGCAGATGCAAAAACAGAAAACCCCATACTTCGTTTTCGAAACAGTGCAATCATACAAACAGTGCCCGTTGCAGGAATACAAGGCGGCATTGTTGAGTCGTTGGGTTATTATACTGATGTTATGGAAAAACAAAAGCAAACAGAGATGGAGCTTTTGCAAAAAATCAAAGCAATCACAAAACAAGATGCAGTTACACCTGAGGGTAAGTTGTATCAACCAATGATCAAATATCCAACATTTAATCGTGCAATGGCAATCTCATCTGTGTCACCGGCAACTGTTCGTTCAGGAACAACAGATGTAGCTGATCAAATCACGATCACGGGTAGCGGATTCGGGGCATCACCGGGTGCTGTTTATTTTTCAAACGCTGATAATGGTGGTGCAAGCTTTGTTACTTCTGGACTTAACAGCGATATTATCAGCTGGAGCGATAATAGTATTACGGTAAAAGTATTTACAGAAGCTGGTACCGGTCCTGTGAATGTGAATGGCGTTTTTACATCCCCATCAAACCTAACAGTACAGTATGCACATCTTTCTATTGAAAATGATTTTTTTGGTTTTGCAGAATCAACAAGGCAACGGTTTTACTTACGGAACTTGAATGGCAGCGGAGGATATACATTCCAGTTTCATACCGATTTTGCAGCGAATGCGCCTGCAACCACAGCTTTTACAACAGCTGTTAATACATGGAGGAACGGAACCGCTATTAATTTTACAGCAGCAGGTACAACAGCTGTTAATACCTCAGCCAATGATGGAGTAAATGCTGTTTATTTCAACCCATCGATCCCATTAGGTACACTGGCTATTTGTACAAGTAACTTCAGTGCATCAGCTACCGGCGGTTGCAATCTTGAAAATACAGTTTGGTGGCTTTCTGATATGGATATTCAGTTTCGTGACGTTCCAACTGGAAGTACTACCTGGCAATATGGACCAGCTGCACCTGTATCAACTCAATACGATTTTCAATCGGTTGCCTTGCATGAGTTGGGTCATGCACTTGGCTTAGGACATGTTATTGCTTCAGGACAGGTAATGCATTACGCAATTGCAAATGGTGCAACAGCCCGCACACTCTCAGCTAACGATATTTCTGCTGCATCTGATAAGCTGGCATATTCTGACGATCCAACTTGTTTTAACCCCCCGGGTTCCGGTACGCAGATGATTCCTGCAATAGGAGGAGCTTTACCGATAACACTAAGCAATTTTAAAGCAAAGCGAAGTACAAAAAGTACAGTATTGGTTAGTTGGCAAACAATTCAGGAATACAGCAACAAAGGGTTTATTGTTGAGCGAGGTGAAACAGCACAGCAACTGAAAAAAATTGCTTTTGTGAATGGAAGAGGACAATCACTTCTTCCGGTTGATTATAACTTTACAGATGACCAGGCGGGTCCTTATCCCTGGTATTACCGACTTACCCAACAGGATTTTGACGGACGTACTGTTAGCTCGGCAACCGTTTTTGTGAAAGGGGATGATACAAAAACATGGCGGGTATGGAGTAATGAAAATGGAGCAACCTTGCAGATTTACATTGACCAGTTTCAGCAAAAAAACGCACGGCTTCAGTTATTCAATGCAACAGGACAATCGGTACTGAACACCACGATTACCAACCAAAAAACGATAGTGTCTGTACTTCATTTACAAAAAGGATATTACAGTTACCGTTTAACAGATGGTAATGAAGTTATTTCTGGTAAATTAATACTTGGTAACCAGTAAATCATAACACTGTTTTAGAAGAGCAGGCTGCATTGCCTGCTCTTTCTTATTTTTGCCACCCATGGCAAACAATAAACCCACGCTCTATACCTGTCTCTCCCCTGCATTATTACATTTATACGACCTGCGCAATGCAGTAGTGGTAATTATCGATGTATTTCGTGCTACTTCCACCATTGCATCTGCTTTGCATAATGGTGCACAATGTGTAATCCCGGTGGATGAAGTAGCCAAAGCAATTGCACTTAGCAAAAACATCAACGGCAGTATTGCAGCAGGCGAGCGTGACGGACAAATTGCCGAAGGCCTGCAGCATGGTAATTCACCGCTTGAATACAATCCCGAGTTTATTGGCAACCGCACACTGGTGCTTACCACCACCAACGGCACACGTTTATTGCAAATGGCTTTGGATAACGATGCTGATACCATCATTACCGGTTCATTCCCCAACTTAAGTGCCGTGTGTGAGTTTCTCATCAAACAAAATAAAAATGTGGTACTTGGTTGTGCCGGCTGGAAAGACCGTTACAATTTAGAAGACACGTTGTTTGCAGGTGCTGTTATCAGCCGCATCAAAGAAAACTTTACTATTCATTGCGACAGCTCCCTCACAGCAGAATTGCAATACAACTTTGCAAAAGATGATCTGCATGGCTTTGCACCCAAGCTGACACACTACCATCGTTTAGTTGATCGTTTTGGTTTGATCGAAGACATCCGCTTTTGCATGACGCCTGATGTTGCCAATGTGTTACCGTTGTATAAAGAGGGAATGTTGATGAAAGGGTGAAAAGCTGCGAGCTACTAGCTGTGAGCTTCGAGCGTTTGTCTTTAATGCAGTTTCGTCGCAAAAAAAATTGACAATAGTCAATAAGCAAATTCTATCTGCGTTTATTTGTGTTCATCTGTGGCAAACATCAATGAACAATCAGCAATAGCCAATCAACAAATCATCAGTGTTCATTCGTGTAATTCGTGACAAAAAGAAATTAATCGGCACAATAATTAATAGAACATCTTCTGTGTTTCTTTGTGTTCATCTGTGGCTTCTCCGTGGCCCGTTTCAAAAAAACAAAACCTGTAAAGATAAGCAGCTTTTCCTGTACTGCAATCACATCAACCCTGTTGATATTTCTTTCTTTTTTTAACGGGAAATGTGCTGTGAAAGCCTTTATTTTTGCAGATTGTCCTTTTTTCAACTTCTCTATGAGAAAACAGCAAAAAGGAAAACTGAATTGAATTCTGAATCTGTAAAACTGTTATCGCTTGGCATTACCACACCTGTTGAAGTTTGCATATAATCACGGTACCGAAGAAGTGATCCGTAGAGGAAAAAAGATCCATGCCATTGGTTTTGCCGAACTGGTAGAGCATGATGAACTGATGGGCACCGTTGTGTTTCGTGTGCGTGACGATTCTTACTCTACGTTTTACAAAGTATATATTCAGAAGTACAAAGATGCCAATGCCATGAATGTGCGTTGCAGCTGTCCGTACAACCTGGGCGATATCTGCCGGCACGAAGTGGCATCGTTGTTTCAACTGCAGGATCTCATCGATAAAAATATTCTTGGTCTCAAAGATCTGCAATACGATCAGCGCCACACAGTGGTGAAGATGAAAAATATTGAACTCAAAACCATCCGCACCTTAACAGCCGCAGCTGCATTGGATGATGCAGAAGTATTTCTGCGCAGCAACAAAGCCTCCATCCTCTCAGCAAAAGATGAATGTGTAAAAGCTGAGTTGCAGATGAATGGCGACACATGGCCGGTAACCATCCAGAAAAACGACGAACGTAATTTCGATACCTCCTGCACCTGTGCCGAAAATGCACATGCAATTTGCGAACACAAAGCCATTGTGTTTATGCAATTGCTCAATGCACATGGCCCCATGTATTTCGACAGCATCCGCAACATGGACAAAGAAAAAGGAAAGCTGTTAGGTATCTATGGATATTCCCTTAACGATAACTGGCAGGAAAAATTTGAATTCATTTATAAAGACGGTAAACCGTTTTTACGTGTATTGGATCCCGGTGTAAAACGGGTAGAACCATCTACACTGAAAAAACAACCTGAACCTGTAGCTGAAACAGTGGTGCAAGAAGCAGAAGTAGTGGTTGAAACGGAAGAGGAAAACAAAAATGAAATTCGGTTGGGTGTTGTGCTCAACAACAACAGTAAACTGTTTCCGTATTTCAGTATCGATGTAGTAAAAGGCGAAGTGAGTGACGACAGTGGCGAGTTTGTAGATACGGTTGAGAAATTAGATGTAAGCAAGTTTATTGAAACAGACGATCTTTCAGAGAACGATAAACTGTTACTGCAATTGTTACGACGCCTGCAGTCGGCAGAGATCAGCAAGTTTGTAAACCGCAACTCACCATTCTCCGGTATTTGGGAAAACATTATTCACCACGAAGAAGATGATTTGCCGGAAGATACCAAAACACTGATGCTGGAATATTTACTTCCCCGTATTCAAAAATTATTTGCCGAGACCAATTCACCGGTGTTGTTGTTGCCAAAAGGAAAAGAGTTCAAAACAAAAAACCTGGTACCCATTACTACAACCGGCACTTTTCTGAAGCCGTTCTTTGAATTAAAACAACAAAAGAATAAATGGGAATGGAGTTGTAAAGTAAAGATCAACGGTGTACCAATGGACGTGCACGAAAATGATTGGAACAGTCCGCTTATTTTTTTATTGAATGGAGAAGCACGTACCTGGGATAAGCAGGAAGATGCACAACATGTGATTGATTTTGCAACAAACAAAAACCGCCTCATCAGTAACAACGATCTTTCTGAATTTCTTTCAAAAGAAGCGTTGAAAATTGCACGTGATTATCATGTTGATTTTGATCAGGCATTGATCAAAGAAGTAAAAGCAGGCGAACCCGATATTACGCTGCAGTTACAGGAGCGTGGCGATTACCTGGTAATGGTGCCCACCTTCAGTTACAAAGGCTACAAAGTTCGTCCCAACGATAAAGAAGAAATTATTTTACCCGGCGAAGATGGATTGATCATTGTAAGCCGCAACCGTGAAAAAGAAAATGAATTTATTGAGAAAGTAGAAAAACTGCATTCGCAATTCATTAAACCGGAAGGAGGCGCACAACTGGCATTGAAAGGGGCCGAAGTGTTAAAGAACAACTGGTTCTTTTTGTTTGTGGATGCCATGAAGGAAATGAAGGTTCCGGTGGAAGGTTGGGAAGTACTCAAAAATTTCCGCTTCAATACGGCCAAACCAAAAACTGAAATTTACATCAGCAATGGTGTTGATTGGTTCGATGCAAAAGTGAAAGTGGTGTTTGGTGATCAAAGTGTGAGCATTGCAGAGGTAAAGAAAGCACTGGCCAATAAGCAATCACTTGTGCAGTTGCAGGATGGAACGCTCGGTGTGTTGCCTGAAGAATGGATCAAGCGTTATTCCATGCTCTTCCGTGTAGGCGAAAACAAACAGGATCAACTTCGTTTATCAAAATACCATATCAGTGTTATTGATGAGCTGTATGAAAACAGGAACGAAGAAGAGCTGATGATCCAGCTCGAAGAAAAGTATGAACGCCTGCGTGAATTCAAACACATTAAAAAAGTAGATCCGCCGGCGCATCTGCAACCGATTCTCCGTCCCTACCAGGAAAGTGGTTTTCATTGGTTGAATTTTTTAAGTGAAGTAGGTTGGGGAGGAATTTTGGCTGATGACATGGGTTTGGGTAAAACCATCCAGGCACTTTCATTTCTGCAACACACGCACACAAAGAATGGAAAACTGAAAGCGTTGGTTGCCTGTCCCACTACGTTGATGTATAACTGGGAAAACGAGATCAAGAAATTTACACCAACACTTACTTATCATATTCATCATGGTGCACAACGCAACCGTGATAAAGCATTCTTCGATCAGTTCAATATCGTGATCACAACGTATGGTACTCTCCGCAGCGATATTAAACTATTGAGTGAACAGGCCTTTGATTGTGTGGTGCTCGACGAAAGCCAGGCCATCAAAAACCCCAACAGTAAAGTGGCAAAAGCTGCCTGCCTGCTGAAGAGCAAACATCGTTTGTGTATGAGTGGTACGCCGTTGCAGAACAATACATTTGATGTGTATGCACAAATGAATTTCCTGAACCCGGGCATGCTGGGTACGGTTGAACATTTCCGGAATGATTTTGCAACACCCATTGATAAGTTTGGGGAGAAAGAACAAAAAGATCATTTACGCAAACTGTTGTTTCCGTTTATTTTGCGAAGAACAAAAGAACAGGTGGCAAAAGATCTGCCGGAAAAAACAGAAAGCATTTTGTATTGCGAAATGGAAAACGAACAACGCAAAATTTATGATGCGTACCGCAACGAATACCGTTCAAAAATTCTCGGCACTATTGAAGAAGTGGGCATTGGTCAATCACAGTTAACCATCCTGCAAGGGTTGATGAAACTGCGGCAGATCTGCGATTCACCTTCTATCTTAAACGAAGCAGAAAAACTGCCCAACCATTCGATTAAACTGGATGAACTGGTGCGTGAGCTGGAAGAAAACATGGGCAACCACAAAGCACTGGTGTTTTCGCAGTTCCTTGGTATGCTGGCATTGATCAGAGAAAAACTGGAAGAGCTCAATATCCCGTTTGTGTATTTTGATGGAAGCACCTCGGCTGCAGATCGTGAAAAAGCAGTACAGGATTTTCAGAACAATGAAGATACCAGGGTGTTCCTGATTTCGTTAAAAGCCGGTGGTGTGGGTTTGAACTTAACTGCTGCCGACTATGTGTACATAGTTGACCCATGGTGGAACCCGGCTGTTGAGCAACAAGCCATCGACCGTACACACCGTATCGGGCAAACCAATAACATCTTTGCGTATCGCATGATTTGTAAGGATACAATTGAAGATAAAATTTTACAACTGCAGGAACGGAAACGTTCTCTTGCACGTGATCTGATAGCCGATGATAATGGATTTGTGAAAAGTTTGAGCAGGGAGGATGTGGAGTATTTGTTCAGTTAGGTTTGCCGCTAAGACAGAAAGCCACTAAGAAAAAGGATGCGTATTGCGCATCCTTTTTTACATACGGCCTCTTCAGCTTAGTACAACTATTGCTACTGCAACAAATAAAGCCATCGATACCAAACATACCGATAGCTTTTGTTGCTGAATCAATGAACATTAATCAAAAACAATTCTAACAACCGTCTCTTATAAAATTAACCAGCGTTGATTCCTTCAAACGAAACACACCGCCCGAAAATCCAAACCACATTTCACCATTCCTGGTTTGTAAAATACTTTGTACATGATTTTTGGTGCGTCCCTCTTGCTCGGTGTAGGTTGTAAAAATGGCACCGTTGAATTTGCTGATGCCGCCACCCAATGTGCCCATCCAAACATTCCCTTGTTTGTCAACCATCATACTCCACACATCATTGCTTGCCAGTCCGTTCTTATCACTGAAATTCAGAAAACCTTTTTCATTGTAGCGGCTTACGCCTTTACCCCAGGTTCCAAACCAAAGATTACCGGCTTTATCCTGTGTAATCGATAATACATTGTTGCCCGCAAGGCCATCAGCTTCAGAATAGCTGGTAAACGTTTTACCATCAAATTTTTTTACTCCATCTCCATCGGTACCAAACCAGATAGCACCGGTTTTATCTTCATACATACTCCACACCAGCTTGGTTGTAAAGCGGGACGATCTTGTACTGTTACTCACAACGGGCACATCTACTTTTGTAAAGCTTGTTCCGTTGTACACACAAACGCCTTCCATTGTTCCAACCCAGAGTTGGTTCTTGCTGTCGAGCAACAGACTCCATGTATCGTTTGAACTAAGACCATCGGTTTCGCTGAAACGGGTAAAGGTTGATCCGTTATACATCGTAACGCCATTGTTGGTGGCCATCCAGATATTTCCGTTTTTATCTTCCAGTATCCGTCGTACAGCATTTCCGCCAAGCCCGTCTTTTTCTGTATAGTAGAAAAAACGTTCGCCATCATATCGGCACACACCATCGTTGTTGGTACCGAACCAGATATTGCCTTTTTGATCCTGGATCATACAACGGATGTAATCGCTTACCTGCATGGAAGGATTGGGAGGAGGGATCAGTTTTACGGACAGAAAATTATACACTGGTGCTTTTGGTTTCGTTTGGGGCTGACCATTACTGATCGATTCAGTAATGGAACTCATGATAGCAGCTTCGTTTGGATTGTTTTGTCCGTTGCAGGAACTGATCACTAAGGCAACTACTAAAAAAGGAATCAATTTCATAAACTGTGTTTTAATGTGAAACCGGGACTGAACCCGATGCTCCACCAAAGTACAACGCAAGTACGCCCCGGCCGGTAAAACAGAAGTAAATAGATTGTAAACGAATGTAAAACCTTTGTAAATAACAACGCCTGGAGAGTCGATTGACTAATTTTATGCATGAAACAGTGTAAAAGGGTTTCCATACAATGTTTCACTTGCGTAGCTTCGTTTGGTTATTTCAACGAATCAGGAACAAATGAAAGGGAAGATCATATCATTGGTGGTGGCAGGTGCACTGCTTTTACTGGTAGGCTTTGTTACAAAGCAAACCGGCAAAACCGAATTTGATTCGGCCAAGGAAATGATCGTGATGCGGCAAATTGCCCACAGCATTTTATTGTACAGCAACGACAGTACAACGCAGGTATCACCCATCAACCGTATTTCGGCAAACGAATTTCAAATTCCTTTTCACAGCAGTTTTTCGTTTAAGCCCGATTCGCTGGTGAGCATTATCGACCGTATTATCAGCCGCAACAAACTTCCATCCAATTATATTGTACAGGTAAGTGAACCGCAAACCGAAAAAGTAATTTTCGGCTATGCGATACTTGGAACCCAGCAGCAAAATATTGTTCCCTGCAGCGGTCGTAACCAACCGGCCAAAGCGTACAGCATCCTTATCAGTTTTCAGGAAAAACCAGTTCGTACTTCCATGTGGTTGATGGGTGCCGGTGTGTTGTTGTTGCTCAGTGCGATCATCCTTGCATGGCGCATCAAACAACAGTCCACTCTAACAAACGAAACTATTGAATCAATAACGACGGGCAATAACAGCCAACCATTCCGCATCGGCAACTATTTGTTTTACGAACAAACGCAACGATTGATAATTGGCACAGAAGAAATTCTTTTAACCAGCAAGGAAGCAAAGTTGCTCGGCATCCTTGCAGCAGCACCCAACCAGATCATCGACCGCAACCGGTTGCAAAAAGAAGTGTGGGAAGATGAAGGGGTAATTGTGGGCCGCAGCCTCGATGTATTTATGTCGAAACTGCGGAAGAAACTGGAACACGATACCGCTGTAAAAATTATCAGCATTCACGGCAAGGGGTATAAGTTGCAGATTAGTGAGGAGTAGCTTTTTTCTCTGCAATGTTTTTCTGGGCTTAGTGATGTAATTCGTCTATATTCATTACAAGACATTGGTCAGAATGATTACTCTTCTCATTTCCCACTTTCATTTGCATCCCTCCTGTTTTCCTGTTATATTAGTATCGTCTCATCATTTCACATCAAACTTCATTTCATGATTTACTTGTCATCCAAAACATGCATTGCGTTTATAAAACAACAACGCATTGCAATTCTCGCATGCCTGTTGTTGGTATCAATACAAACACTGCAGGCACAAAGCACACGCCTCTTACGTCAGCCAACCGTGAGTGCCACACAGGTAGCATTTATTTATGGTGCCGATCTCTGGGTATCCGATCTCAACGGGCAGAATGTATTGCGGTTAACGAGTACACCTGCCGTAGAAAGTGATCCGCATTTTTCACCCGATGGAAAATGGATCGCCTTTACCAGTAACCGCAGCGGAAGTCAGTCGGTGTACATTGTACCGACCAAAGGCGGCGAAGCAACAAGGCTCACCTGGCATCCTTCGTTCTCCATGACACGTGGCTGGAGCAACGATGGCAAACAGGTATTGTACACATCTGAACGGGAAACAGCACCCTCTTCTTATATGCGGTTGTGGAGTGTGCCGGTAACCGGTGGTCCTTCTACCTTGCTGGCAAAACAATGGGGTTTCGATGGAAGTTATGCACCCGATGGAAAACGCATGGTCGTTGATAAAATGGATCGCTGGGATGTGGAATGGCGGGCCTATCGTGGTGGACAAAACACACCGCTCATTATTCTCAACCTTGCCGATTACAGTGAAACATTATTGCCCAACGATCGCAGCACCGATCTGCAACCCTTGTGGCTGGGCGATAAAATTTATTTCATGAGCGACCGTAATGGTGGCGTTTCAAATATCTGGAGTTATACACCGGGCGCAGGCACACTTACTCAGCTCACAAAATTCACAGGTGCCGATGTAAAGTGGCTGAGCGGCTATGGTTCTACGTTAGTATACGAACGGGAAGGCTGGCTGCACCGCATGGATGTGAATGGCAGTAATACAAAACAGATTGATATAACAGTCGTAGGTGATTTTCCTTGGGCAGCACCCCGTTGGGAAAATGTGAGCCGTCGTATTTCATGGGCATCACTTTCACCAACAGGTAAGCGTGCCATTGTAGAAGCAAGAGGTGAAATTTTTACAGTACCAGCCGAGAATGGCGATGTTCGCAACATCACCCAAAGTTCAGGTACGGCCGATCGTGCTCCACTCTGGTCGCCATTGGGAAATGAGGTTGCCTGGTTTTCTGATGCAGGGGGAAAAGGTTATGCATTAATTGTTGCTGCGCAGGATGGCATGGGCAAAAGCCGCAGCATTTCTATTGGTGAATCAAAGATGGCATGGGAACCAACATGGAGTCCGGATGGAAAATACATTGCCTTTACAGATGATGATGTACGCATACGGATTGTAGAACTGGCAAGCGGTACTGTTACAACAGCTGATATTGGCGGAACAAATATGGAACGAGGTGGCATGGGATTAACATGGAGCCCCGATGGACAATGGTTGGCTTACAGCAAATCAGGCAGCAATATGTTGCGCAGCATCAACGTGTACAATGTAAAAACCAGAACCGTACAATCGCTCACCAACAGTTTTGCCGATGCGTTTTGTCCGGCATGGGATAAAGACAACAAACATCTTTATTTCCTGGCAACTACAGAACTGGCATTGGGCAGCGGCTGGGCCAATACCAGTTCGCAAAATGCACGGCCCGAATACGAAGCGTATGTGATTAATCTGCGCAAGAGCGACCAATCTCCTTTCAAACCCACCAGTGATGAAGAAGAAGTGAAACCCGAACCCAAAGCGGAAGGAAAACCTGAAGCAAAGCCGGAGGAAAAAGGAAACGGAAAACCAAAGGAAGAACCAAAACCTTCAACCGATAAACCAAAGGAGGATAAAGCAGTGGTGATTGATTTTGATGGTATCGATCGTCGTACCATTCCGTTACCCATTCCCAAGCGGAATTATTTTGATGTAATTGCAGGACCGGCAGGTGTTGTATTCATCAACGAACGTGTTGCCAACCGTCCTTCTGTATTGCACAAGTTTACATTGGAAGCAAAAGAAGCGAGAGAATTTTTAATGGGCGCCAACGGTGTTTCTGTTTCAACCGATGGAAAGAAAATGCTGGCCAGTGTAATGGGTGCATGGAAAATCATTAACACCGGTGGACCCAATGGTAATGATGGAAAAAATTTAAAGACCGATCTGCGGATGCAACTTGATCGTGCTGAAGAGTGGAAACAAATGTTTGAAGAAGCATGGCGTTACGAGCGTGATTATTTCTACGATCCCAATCTGCATGGCCGCAACTGGAACGAAGTGTATCAACGTTATGCACCATTGGTGCCTTACATCAAACACAGAGATGATCTGCGTTATATTCTCGACCAGGTGAATGGTGAATTAAGTGTGGGACATAGTTTTGTTTTTGGTGGTGATTATCCCGAAGTGGAAACACCAAGTATTGGATTACTCGGTGCTGATCTGGTTGCAGAAAACGGTCGTTGGAAAATTGCACGCATCTACACCACTGAAAGCTGGAACCCCGGTTTAAGCAGTCCGCTCGATCGTCCGGGTATCAAAATTCAAAATGGTTATTACATTGTTGGTATCAACGGAAAAGAACTGTCAGCAAGTGATGATCCCTACAAAGCATTGGATGGAACAGCCGATGTACAAACCGTATTACACATCAACAGCAAACCAACATTTGAAGGCAGCTGGAAAGAAATTGTAAAACCATTGCGGAATGAAAGTGCACTACGTCAGCGTGTGTGGGTAGAAGATAACCGCCGCCTGGTTGATAGTTTATCGGGTGGTAAACTGGCGTATGTGTGGGTACCGAATACAGGCGGCGGCGGTTTCGTGAGTTTCAACCGTTACTATTTTGCACAGCAGGATAAACTCGGTGCAGTGATCGACGAACGTTTCAATGGTGGTGGTTTGTTAGATGATTATATGGTGGACTTGATGACACGTACCATCCGTGCATCACTCACCAACGAAGTACCCAATGGTAAACCGATGAAATTACCGGCCGGTATTCTCGGACCAAAAGTGTTACTCATCAATGAACAGGCAGGATCGGGTGGCGATTTCTTTCCTTGGGTCTTCCGTCAGCAGAAAGCAGGTTTGCTCATTGGTGCACGCACCTGGGGTGGATTGGTAAAATCATCGGTGCATTATGCATTGGTAGATGGTGGTGCACTGACGGCACCGGATAATGCAGTGTTCGATCCCATCACCAGAAAATGGGTAGCCGAAAACGAAGGCGTGCCACCGGATATTGAAGTGCGACAAGATGCAAGAGCATTACAAGATGGTCGTGATCCGCAACTGGAACGTGCCGTAAAAGAATTGATGGAGCAGTTGAAGAAACTGCCGGCCATGGATATTAAAGCACCGGCTTATCCAACACCGGTGAAAGTAAAAAATTAAACGGCAGTCTATAATTTGAAAAAAGGAAGCACTATTGTGCTTCCTTTTTTAATGAACATCGCTTGCTGCAGAAATCTTGTGTTATTTATTCTGCTACAAACAACACATTATATGTTTTTACAACGCCTTTGTAGTTGAAAGTTACAACTGCTTTTCCCTCTTTTGCTGCAGCTTGTGTAACATTCACTTTTACAGTTCGGTTGTTGGAAGAGGCTGTTACCACAGGTATACCTGTTGAAGCTGCAGGAATTTTTACGGTTGCTTCGTACACATTGTATTCGGTAATACCATTTGCATTGGTTGATCGTACGGGTGTTGCAGGAAGATCAATTGCTTTTCCATTTACATAGATGCTTACAACAGGAACAACAGGTCGTACCAATTTCTTCTTCTTAGAACTGAAGCCGAGGCCACTTAAATTAAACAGCTCATCGCTGCCTTCTCCTTCCGCTACTAAAAAGATTGCATGCTTTTGATCGAGTTGATCAACATATTTCGCAACATCAATTGTAAACTGTGTTACTTCCTGTTTGGCATTCGCCGGTACAACGATCTCGCCGATTTTTTTGCCGTTCCAGGTTGCATTGTCCCATGGACCATCTAACCATACCTGTACTTTAAACGACTTTGTTGTTTTGGGAGTAAGGAAAAGATGGAAGGCCGTTTGGTTGCCGGGTTTCGTTCCTTCAAATGCTTTCAATCCGTTTTTATTCTGCGACAAACCACCAAACCCGAAATATTTGTAACCGATGATGTTGCCGTTTTTTACTTTTTCAATCGGCATGTGGTTATCCCAGATATCCCATGAATCCTGTTGAACGGATGGTGTTGACAAATAGCAGGCATAGCCGGCCGAATAATATTGATACGGATCGAGCCCATAGAAATGAAACCCTTCCGATGTAACTTCTGCGCCTTTGTATTCTTTTCCCTGGCTGTCTTTTGCGGTCCACAAATTGTCTTTCGCATAAGGATCATATGCTCTTATCGTAACCTTTCCACCATCAGCTACAGACTTCTCATCTGCAACAACAGTTATCGGTGCTACCATTGGCTGGCGTGCATAACCAAAGCCACGGGGTGGACGATGATAGAATGCATACCATTGTCCATTGATCTCCTGAATACTTCCATGCGTATTATGACCGGAGTAACTTGTTTGCAAAGCACTACCATCTTGGTTGAGTACCGGCGCACGGGAATCTACCAACACACCACCGCTTTTCCATGGACCTAATGGCGAATCGGCATACGCATAACGCAACGTTGAGTTGGAACTAGTCAATCCATAATCAGGTCCGGAATAACCACTGTACACCGTTACAAATTTGTTGCCCACTTTTCGGATTGATGATGCTTCAAAAAAATTGAAGGTTCCTAAATCTTCATTGGGAAAAATGGCGGGATACACCGTACCGGCTGGTTCACGAAGCTGTCCGCCATAACGTGCACTTGCCGGTAAAAATGGTTTGATGATGCTGGTGCCGGGCCGCAACGTGTACATCGTATTCTGATCTAACTGTGCGGCAGATGAACCTTGAAAACCCCAGTAGCCATAAGCACGAAAACCAATTTCATAATCAGGGTCTTTCGGGTCGGTGATGTATTCAACATATACGGCTGGATCAAAACCTAAAATACTTCCCGGCACTGTTGCCTTGCCATCTGCTGTTAAGTTGATGGGCGTAAACGGTCCATCGGGTCGATCGCCTTTTGCAACCATCGCTTCTCTGTTTCGTCCACGACTGTGTGGATACAGGTAATATTCTTTTTTACCGTTCTTTCGTTTTACTTCTACGAGGTCGGGAGCGTACATCACATCCCACTGGTTGTCGATATAGTAGGTAAACACCGGACCTTCATCCCGCCAACTCGACAAGTCTTCAACAGGCGCCGACCAGATGCGGATGTCGGGACCACAATAACTGTTCACCCGCAGATCATGCGAGCCGATGATATACGCTCTGAATTTTCCCGGCTTGTCCGGATCTTCAAACACACGTGGCTCGCCATCGGGCAAGTGTTCCCACAACGGGAGGTAAGGATTACCCGCCCCTTTATGAACGAACTCGGTTGTATTCTTTTTTGCAGGCAAGCTGTTTTGTGCTCTTATACCTGTTAGTACAAAAAGAAACATGAAAACGAAAAGGATTGATTGCTGTTGAAAACGAAAATTCATTTTGAACAATTGGTTGTTTGCCATCTTACTGATTTTGGTTTTAGATCTGCTTTTATTTTCTGCTAAAGGTTGATGCTACGCTATCATTTGCCGTTTAATCCGGAAGATTCAAAAACGGTTCTCAAATTTACGGTTCTGTAATATGAAAGCAATTCGTTTGTTGGTGAACTATAGACGAGAAATGAGAATGATACTTGTGTTGCTGATGAAGTTTTATTTGAAGAAGAGACGAGACAGAGAAATTCAATAATTAAGAGCAAGGCATGCCACGTTTATCATACTTCTGCACGCAAAAAATAAACCAGCCTGCACAAAAAATAAATGCCGGTTTTCAGCCAAGTCCGTAGCTATTAGTTTTATGCCTGTGATAATAATTGAAACATCAAAAATGTAAACAATGAAACAGGCAATAACAACTTTTTTAACAGCTATACTAATCTGTGCTTCACAGTTGCTGCATGCTCAAACTTTTCAAAAAGGAGATAACGTACTTAGTGCAGGTATTGGATTCGGCAGCACTCTGGGTTTCGTGAAGGGTGGTTCGCAAACCCCGGCATTGAGTGTAAATTTTGAACGTGGCGCATGGGAAGCTGGTCCCGGTGTAATAAGTATAGGAGGATATATTGGATATAAATCAATAAAATATTCCGCCAGTTCTGGCAGCTATACGTATTCACAAACATGGAAATACAGTATTGTTGGTGCAAGAGCAGCTTATCATTACACTGGCCTGGAAACAGATAAGGTTGATTTATACGGCGGATTGATGCTTTCTTACAATATTCTCCGATATAAGTATCAAGACAATCTGGGAGGCAGCGGTGGAAGTGTTTCCGGCACTGGTAACTATGGAAGTGGAGCAGGTTTTACAGGGTTTGTTGGCGGCCGCTATTATTTTACTCCAGCAATTGCCGCTTACGCTGAGCTTGGATATGGAATTTCGTTTCTGAATGCGGGAATATCATTTAAGTTTTAAACAAAAGCGAAATTGTATGAAAACGCAAGGTCTTTATTTTTTAATTTTTTCAGCAATTGTTGCTGCTACAAGCTGTATCAAAAAGTCGGATGTAGCGGATGTAAATACCGGCTCTTACTTTGTGCGATTTAAAGCAAATGGCACACAACAAAATTTTACAATCCCAGCAACAACCAGCCAATTTTATGATTCAATTACAGTGGCTGGGAACAAAGTACATATATACACGGTGGCAGCAGCCAACATGAATGCTCATTCAATTCAAATAGGCATTTACGCTGATAAACCACTGAATGCAAGTACAAACTTTAAAGAATCAGAATTGCTTTATAGTTACCAGCCAAAAATGACTATGCTTTATGTGAATAATCCTTCCGGCTTTGGTAATTTATCAATTGGATCCTACGATCCTCTTCCTCCTTATTCGTATCCTTCGGTTATAAGAGACTGTAACATCAGCATAACTGAGCTTACAGCAAGCTCGATCAAAGGTAGTTTTTCGGGAACGGTGTATCTTCAAAAATCGAACGGAGAACCTGATGTGAATAACAAAACGAGTATTACAAACGGAGAGTTCTTTTTGCCAGCGAAGTTTTGATCTTGCATTCAGTATGTTAACAGAAGGAAGTACCATAGACTTCCTTCTGTTTTTGTAACCGATTCTATTATTGAGGTATTTGCTTTTTTACAACCGCAATTTATATGGCCCGTCAGGATCATGTTCCAGTGTAAGATGAAACCAGGCATATTCGGTGGCTGCATTTTCAGGAAATAATTCTTTTCCGTTGATGCGGTCTTTCACAATCACTTTGTCTTTGTTTTGTACCGTTGGTTGAAACACATATTTACCGGGATCTTTCTGGTGAACCATGTCTGTTACCTTGCGTTTCATTTCCTGGAAGTTGTTGTACTGGTTCAATGATTGTAAACTCATATCGCCCGACGCTGGCATTTTTCCATCTTTCATTTGTTTCATCATCAATTCATACTGCGCCATCATTTCCTTTTTCATTTTTTCAATCTGCTGCGGATTTTGCAAAGTTTGTGCATCCTGTTTCATTTGTTGAATGTCCATAAAACATCCCAACAATACGGCTCGTAATTGTGCCACATTGGTAACACCCATTGGTTGTGGAAACAGCCATAACTCCTCGAAACCTTCGGGGTAAAAAGGATAGGCAATAATGCTGTCTTGCTGTTTGGTACAAAAGTCAATACGCAGCAATGGCACATCACTCATCCATTTTTTGGTACCCACGTAAGGAATATCAACAGCCTGTCCTCTGAATTCAGCTGATAATAAATTGAATTTCGATTGATGTATATCGGGCCCTGCTTGCACCCAACGCAACCGGCAACTGCTGTCGGGGATGGCAGCAAACCAATTATCACCACGGATATGTCCGGCAATATAACCACCATCGTTACCAATTTTACCAGTGATGTTGCTGTTGAGTTTAAACTGGTTAAAGCCAAGCATTTTGTTAAGAAATTCGCTGCTCTTATTTCCCATCAACTGCATGGTACGCTCATGCGAAAGAATGGCCGGTAGATTCAATGCAATTGCATAATCACGTTCATCTGCTGCACGTAGAAATTTCTTTTTTACAGTGAGCAATGCTTTTTCATAATAATCATCCGGAATCATGTTTTCTTCTGCTTCACGGCCCAGCAACTGGCGAATTCGTTCTGCTTCCAGTGTTACCTGCAACACTGCGTATGTTTTAGCTGGGTCTTCAATATATTTTTCAAGCAGCGTGTTTACACGAACAGCAAGCCGGTCGAGTACATAATTTTTCATCATCTCCACTTCATTCATTACCCGACGAAGCTTATCGCCTTCACCATATGCAAAGAACGCTTTACGTCCCATCATAAAAGCTTTCTCCAGCATTTCTTTATCGCCTTGTGTGAGCTGTTTCCGAAATACAGTGAGTGCTTCTTCAAATGCATTTTTCCCTTCTTCATCGCAGGTAAAGCAGTAATTGTAATCATAATCGGGTGGTACGGGAACAAGTTTTAAATTATCGTTTGCGTGATCTTTGTAATACTGGCGAAATTCACGAATCGTTTCTGCAAACTCTTCGTCGGGATCATTTGCCGAAACACCACCCACACCGGGTTTTGATATAACACTACCTGCAGGAATATCCGGCAACTGAATCACATTGGATAAAATGCGGCTGTATTGTTCCTGTACAGCGATAAACGTTTGTTCAACCGCAGCTGCATAATAGGTGAGAATGGGTTTGGGAAATTTTTCAAACTGTTTTACCTGTTGCAGAATACGTTGGTTGGTTTTGCTGAGTTCCAGCTGCATGTTATCAAAACGTTTGCCTTCGCCGGTTTTGCTGATCACTTTCAACTGACCTGTTGTGGAATTGAAACGTACTGTATCTCCTTTGGGAGTAAGCAATACGTTGGGTTTTATTTTTTTCCCTTTGTACCAGAGTAACTGATACGAAGTATCGGTTTGTGAAAAGCCGCTTACTGCCGTAAGCAGAAACAGGAGAGCAACAACAACTTGCATAAATGAAAAGGTTTAATTCCTGCAAAACTGCTTTCAGAAGTTCACTTGTGAAAGATGATGTAGCATGAATTGTTTGTTGTGTGGAATGAACTGCGAAAGATCGTTTTCACAGGAACAGACTTCTTTGTTCAATTCATTACCGCTTTTCAGCAATTGAATGCAGTTGTATGGTGATGCGGAGGATGAGTATTTATTTTCGTTTTAAAAAACAGATATGCAGATCAGCTATCCACATACCATCGATAATACAATGGGCGAGACAATTATTTTTCATGCTGTGGAATCACATCCCGAAGGTGAGAAAGTAATAGGTGAAAATTTTGTTGCGCCGGGTGTTGGCCCGGTGATGCATACGCATTGGCTGCAGGACGAAGTATTTACTGTTATTAGTGGCAATCTTGGTTATGAACGCAAAGGCGAAGGGAAAAATTTTGCAGGCCCCGGCGAAACGGTCGTGTTTAAAAAAGGAGAACCACATCGTTTTTGGAATGCAGGTAAAGATATATTGCAATGCAAAGGATATATGCAGCCGGCGTTGAACTCGGTTTTCTTTTTGAGTGCGTTGTTTGCTGCACAGGCAAAAAACAGATCGGCCAAACCGGAACTTTTTGATGCGGCGTTTTTACTTACTACCTACAAATCAGAATTTGATTTGACCGAGTTACCGCTATTTGTGAAGAAAGCAGTACTGCCAGCTATTTGTTTTATTGGTAAATGCCTGGGTAAGTATAAAAAATTTAAGAATGCTCCGGGGCCATTCTAAGAACAAAGGAATAAAGGCAGAAGTTGTGGCAAGGCAATGTACCTTGCAGGCGAATTGCCCAAGCCATGTACTACCTCGTTTTTGGAATATTGTATTTGTTTTCATTGTTGCCCATGCGTGTGCTCTATCTGATTTCAGATATGGGTGCATTTGTTTTACAAACGGTTTTGCGTTACCGGAAAGAAGTTGTGATGAACAATCTTACACAGGCGTTTCCGGAAAAAACAGAGCAGGAGAAAACAGTAATTGCCAATAAATTCTATCATAATTTTTGCGATAACTGGATTGAAACAATCAAGCTGCTTTCCATCAGCAAGGAAGCAATGAATAAACGGCTCAGTGGAAATTTTGAAGTATTTCATCAATTATTTGCGACAGGGAAAGCGGTACAGGTTAACCTCGGTCATTTTTTTAATTGGGAAATGATGACGTTGCACGCAGGCATCAATCAACCCTATACATTTCTTACTGTGTATCTTCCGCAGAGCAACAAGTTGATGAACCGGTTGATTTGTTATATCCGTGGCCGCTGGGGTAATCCGCTGCTTTCAAGTAATGATATGGCAAGAGCCATTATTCCGTGGCGGAAAAAACAATACCTGCTGGCCTTGGGTGCTGATCAACGACCGGTATCACCAGAGAATGCATACTGGCTTTATTTTTTAAACAAGCCTGCCGGGTTTGTAAAGGGGCCGGAAAAATTTGCACGTGGGCAAAATATTCCGGTAGCTATGATGACTACAACACGGAAAAAAAGAGGCCATTATCATTTTGATTATTTCCTGCTGTGTGAAGATCCCAAAGCGTTACCTGATGGCGAATTGATCAGGCGCTATGTGCGCCACCTCGAAGAAAATATACGCCTGCAACCCGATCTGTATTTGTGGAGCCATAAACGTTGGAAGCACAATTGGAAAGATGAATATGCAAAGTTGTGGGTAGATGATGCAGAGATGCCTGCTGAATAAACATGCTTATTTACTTCGAAACAATCAATCAGGTATCACTTTTTTATACTGCATCAACAATCTGTGTCACTGATCAGCACACTTACACAACCGGCAACTTATATCCATTATGATATGCGCTCAATAAGTATTGTTGATTAATGGCTTCATCTGTAAACGCACCCTTGGCTTTATTCCACAATAATTTCTTTCCGCTACGGTATGAGATATTACCCATTTGCGCAACGGTGGCCACATGTGCGCCTGCCTGGATAGAGCAATTCAGATCTTCAGCTTTGCGTGACTTCACTGCATCAATAAAATTGACCCAATGTTTATCCAGTCCGTTGTCCGACGATTTTTGAAACGGCATGATCACTTTATTTTTACTTTGTCGTTCTTCAATTACTTCCCAGCCACCACGGTTCAAAATAAGTGTTCCGTTATTACCGATAAATGCAATGCCATGATCTCTTCCATACGAACCATTGTCTATACCCATTGCCGAATCCCATACCATGTTAAACTTCTCAAATTCGTACAGCGTGGTTAATGTATCAGGGGTTTCTTCATACAGATCGGGATAAGCAAATTTTCCACCAAGCCCTGCAATGCTGATAGGCAAATCTGCTTTCATTCCAATCAATGCATAATCTAATAAATGCACACCCCAGTCGGTCATTAATCCACCGGCATAATCCCAAAACCAGCGGAAGTTGAAATGAAAACGGCTGCTGTTAAACGGCCTTGTTTTCGCAGGACCAAGCCATTGTTTGTAATCAACACCTTCAGGCGGTGCTGAATCAGGAACAACCGGACCGGGTTTCATCCATCCCTGGTAACACCACACTTTCGCTGTACGGATATTGCCTAACTGTCCGCTGTGCACAAATGCAACAGCATCTTTAAAATGCTGCTGACTGCGTTGCCACTGCCCGGCCTGTACAATTTTATTATAACGTTTTTGTGCAGCCACCATTCGGTTACATTCAACGATTGAATTGCCAACAGGTTTTTCTACATATACATCTTTCCCGGCTTCACATGCATGTATCATCATGAGTGCATGCCAGTGATCGGGCGTACCAATGATCACTGCATCCACATCCTTTTGCTCCAGCAGTTGACGATAATCACCGTATCGTTTTATGTTGGATGTATTTACATTTTTTTTGTTCAGCTCATCCAGCCGTTTATCGATCACCGATTTGTCAACATCACAAACAGCCACCAGGTTTACGCCGGGAATTTTTAATGCGGCCATTACATTACTCCAGCCCATTCCTTTAATACCAATGGCGCCAATGTTCACCTGGTCAGAGGGTGAAATACCATTTTTGAAAATAGAAAACGCATTGGATTCAAATGCTGGTAGCAGTAAACTTCCTGCAGCCAGCAGGCTTGATTGTTGCAGAAACTTTCGGCGGGCATTCATCGTTAAAAAGTTTTAGTAAAGAAAGGTAAGTATTTAACCGTTTAACAGCTGTAAGTTATTGCTGAAAAAAGAGTTCCACAGAATAAATTCTTACAGAAACAAAACCTCTTCTTTACTTTGCAGCTATGCATATCCAGAGCAAACTTCCCAACGTTGGCACTACCATCTTTACCGTAATGAGTGCGTTGGCAACCGAACTGAAAGCTGTAAACCTCGGACAAGGGTTTCCTGATTTTCCCATGAGTGAAGAACTTACTGCGAAGGTGAACGAGGCCATGCAGAAAGGCCACAATCAATATGCACCTATGCCGGGATTGATTGGCCTGCGTGAAAGCATTGCAGCGAAAGTTGAATTTCTCTATCAAACAAACGTAAATCCTGATACCGAAATCACTATTACACCGGGAGGTACCTATGCGATATATTCATCGTTAACCACAATACTGCAACCGGGTGATGAAGTGATTTTGTTTGAACCGGCTTATGATAGTTATATTCCAAACATAGAAATCAACGGGGCAAAAGCAGTTCCATTACCATTAACCTATCCCGATTATAAAATTGATTGGGAGCTGGTGCGTTCATCCATCAACGCAAAAACAAAAGCCATCCTCATTAACTCACCACACAATCCAACAGGAAGTGTACTGGATAAAAATGATATTGCTGAATTAAAAAGCGTGGTTGCAGGTACAAACATTTTTATTGTGAGTGATGAAGTATATGAACATTTAATTTATGATGATCTGCCGCATGAAAGTATGTTGAAATACCCGGAGTTGTTTGAACGCAGTTTTGTGAATTTTTCGTTTGGCAAAACCTATCACTGCACCGGTTGGAAGCTGGGCTACTCTATTGCGCCGGCTGCTTTTATGAAAGAGTTCAGGAAAGTACACCAGTATAATTGCTTTAGTTGTTTTACACCTGCACAGGTTGCATTGGCGGAATACTTAAAAAATAAAGAGGCCTATTTATCGCTGCCTCGTTTTATGCAGCAGAAGCGTGATTATTTTATTGAACTGATGAAGAATACAAAGTTCGATCTGCTCAACACCAGCGGCAGTTATTTTATTTGCGCCAGCTATGGCCGCATCAGCGATGAAAGCGATAAAGACCTTGCCATACGCTTAACTAAAGAAGCAGGGGTTGCTACCATTCCGCTCTCTGCATTTTATCACAATCAGAAAGATGATAAAGTACTTCGCTTTTGTTTCAGCAAACAAAACCGAACATTACAGCAGGCAGTGGAACGGTTGATGAAGATTTGATGCAATGCCGGTGAGCCACCCGCTTGTATTCAAGGGTGGCTCACCGGCAATCAATTATTTTCGTTTGCTCTTCTTGTACTTACCATGCACCACTTCTTCCATGGTCTTGTTGTACACTTTACTTTCGGCCCAGGAAATAATATCGAGGTAGGCAAATGAGCGGGTTTGAAAACGGTTATTCTCCAGGTGTTTGATATCAGACAATAATTTTTCCAATGCCTTTTTGATCTTATCAGGCGATTGCGTAAAACTTGTTTTCAAAAATTTGAACACGGCTTCTTCTACAGTGGTTAAATTCTTCATCTTCTCCATAAAACGGTGAACCGATTTACTGAGCGAATCAAGTATTTCATAGTTTCCTAATTCATAATGACTCAGCAGGTGCATCAAACGGGCATAACACTGCAAATCGATACGAATATCCATTGGCCCGTTGATGATACGGTGCAGATAGTCGATCGCTTTTTCATAATTGCCATTTCCAAAATACAGCGATGCAATTTTATAGTTGAATACCAGTATGCGGTGTTGATCTACAAACAATGCATATTCGTGCAACTTCTCTTCAATGATGGGAACTAATTTCAACCCTTCTTTAAACGTTCCCTTCATGAGGTGTCCGTTCACTTTTGAACTGTTGATATAAATGGACGTATGTGTGCGGAAGTTATCGTGTTGCTGTGCTTCGGGTGTTTTTTCGTACGCTTCAAACTCACGTACGGTTTCTTCAAACTTATGAAAGTTACGCAAATCAAAATGTGCATTCAACAGCGCCTGCATGCCTTTGATGTAATGCCCGGTTTCAATATTTTTTAAATGCGGTTCTTCTTTGTAAAGATCAACCCACTTTTGCGCATAGCGATAGTACATTAAAAAATCCTGGCGGATAAATGCATACCAGCAATAGCTTTGGTAGAGATACAGTTTTTCATAAAAGCCGTTTACCTGTGTAAGATCTTTGGGTAAATAGTTTTTGAAAAAGTCTTTGATATCTTTTTCATCTTCTTCATTACGTGCATGTCCGTTGATCACATACCAACGATACAACAGCAATGCAAGATTTGATAAACGGGTTACACGATCAATATGGCGGCTTACATCCAGTGCTTCACGTGCCATTTGCTCTGTTTTATCGGTAGAGCTGCGTGTAATATGGAGTGTTTCAATTTTCTTTTCCAGCGAAATGATCTGCACCAGTGTATTGAACTTTTGATTCGCTCTTGCCAGTTCCTTTGCCTTTTCAATAATGCGGAGACTTTGTTGTTTCAACCCCTTATTGTAAAGTAAACGGGCATTGTCTAAATGTTCGCTCAACTGCAGATCCACATTCTCACCGGTTTTCAATAATCGTAAACTGGCTAATACTTCTTTGTACAAATGCGTTTTAAGGTTGGCCAGTTTGGTTTTGCTGTTATCGGTCAGTTTTTTGAGCAGGGCCGTTTCATCATATTCCTGCATTTTATCTAAGGCATCGAAGAGCTGGATGATCTTGAGGTCTTCTTTGGAGGAACTTCGTTTGATGTAAAGTTTGAAATGGCGTTTTTCCGCTTTCTCCAACGAGTGAATTAATTGAAATAATGTATCTGAAAACCTGTTGGCCATAATAATTTTTTTTTCTGAAATCCTTGCCCAGCCTGTGTTTTACGGTGTTTCCATCACTTTGACATCATAAAATGTATAGTGATTTGTTTTTACCTGTAAAATTAACAGGTTTACATTTGTCTTGGATTCGGGCTTAAAAAAAATATGGCAGGCAATCGTTAGAGTAAGCAAAGCATCGTAAACGGCCAAGAATCAAGCCACGGCAAATGGCTCACGAAAGATACAGATCTATTTTTTTATATGGCAAGCAATCGTTAGCGGTCAGCTGTTTCTACAGGTGACCTTTTCTTTTCTAAAAGGTTTGCTAAAATAATATAAAATTTCAATCTACAAATTTTTTTCTCATCCATTTTCTTACACAGGTAATAGTTTGTTGCTTTCGTAACTTAGAAAACTAATTCTTGTATATGAAAAAGCTGTTTTGTTTTCTGTTAGTGCTTACTGCCGTTCGTTCTGTTACTGCACAAGCTATTTCCATGCGTGAACAATCACGTGTAATTGATGAAATACTTGAAGATCGTTTCAACAACCTGTTGCCCATGCTGATGGAACGCAATGGAATTGATATGTGGGTAGTAATATCAAGAGAATACAATGAAGATCCGGTGATCCGTACCATGCTTCCATCTACATGGATCTCTGCAAGACGCAGAACCATTTTGGTGTTTTATAACAATCCTTCAAAAAAGCAATTTGAAAAGCTGGCGATTGCCCGTTACAATGTGGGTGAAAATATCAAAGCCGAATGGGATATGACGAAGTTTCCCAACCAGTGGGATGCGTTGATGAACATTATTACAACACGCAACCCGAAAAAGATCGGCATCAATACTTCAACACATCACAACCAGGCCGATGGACTGGATGTGACAGATTATACTGAGATGATGCAGAAACTACCGTCAGCATTCAAATCAAAAGTAGTGAGTGCTGAGAATCTTGCTGTCAATTGGCTGGAGACAAGAACCGAACGGGAGATGCAGATCTATCCGCAACTGGTGTATGAAACAAGAAAGATCATTGAAGAAGGTTTTTCGGAGAAAGTAATTACACCCGGCATAACCACTACCGATGATGTGGTGTGGTGGTTTCGTGAAAAGATCAGAAGCATGGGATACAGTACATGGTTTCATCCATCGGTATCTATTCAACGCAACGATCCGCAAAACTTTGAACACCTGCGCAGTTTTTCCAACCGACCGAAAGATGATGTGATTCAACCCGGCGATCTGCTGCATGTAGATATTGGCATTACTTATTTGCGGCTGAATACAGATGTGCAGGAGCATGCATATGTACTACGACCCGGCGAAACAGAAGTGCCGAAAAGTATTCGTGATGCATTTACAAAAGCAAACCGCTTGCAGGATATTCTTACTTCGCAGTTCAAACTCGGTAAAACCGGCAACCAGATTTTAGCCGATGCATTGGCACAAGCCAAAAAAGAAAACATTGAAGCAGTGATCTATACACATCCATTGGGTTTTCATGGCCATGCAGCCGGTCCAACCATTGGGTTATGGGATCAGCAAGGCGGCGTGCCCGGTGCAGGCGATTTCCCCATGAACTACCGCACAGCTTACAGCATTGAGCTGAATGCAGCTTCGGATATTCCTGAATGGAAAAAGAGCATCCGCATTATGCTGGAACAGGATGGCTATTTTGATGAGAATGGGTTCCGTTACATTGGCGGCAGACAGAAAGAAATTTACATAGTGCCGAGAATGAATAAGAATGTAGGCAATTAAAACTTGAATATCTCCCCAACATATCGTGGTATCTTCTTTATGTTACTGGCCGCTCTTGGCTTTTCTGTAATGGGCGGTGCTGCCAAAGTGTTGAAAGGAAGTTTTAATGCCGGGCAATTGGTATTCTGGAGAAATAGCATTGGGTTGTTATTTATTACGATCAGTTTACTCAATCGTCCGCCGGTACAAACAGGAGGTAAATTGCTTCGCCTCATCTTTCGGGGATTGATGGGTACATCGGCAGTTTATATGTTGTTGTACTGCATTCTTCATTTGCCATTGGGTACAGCCATGAGTTATAATTTAACATCAGCACTGTTCATCGCACTCTTCACGTTTCTCTTATTTAAAGAATACGAAGGTAGGTGGGTGATACTGGCGGTATTGCTGGGCTTTGCAGGAATGTTGCTCATCTACAAACCCAGTATTCATTTGCCCTGGCAGTATCATTTGGCAGGTTTGCTTAGTGGCATCTTATCGGCCATAGCTTACATCACCGTTGGAAAACTTACAAAGTATTACGATACAAGAGTGATCGTTCTTTCCTTTGTACTCACGGGTGTGTTGGTTCCGTTGTTCTTTACTTCCGTTCGAACCGTTCTGCAATTGCCGGCAGATGAAATACTCTTCATCAACTGGCGCTGGCCGCAGCAAACAGAATGGTTCTCGGTTTTGCTGATGGGTACTGCAGCATTGTTCGGTCAGTATTTTGTTACCAAAGCCTATGGTGCTGATAAAGCTGGAATTGTATCAGCCATCAGCTATGCAGGGATCATCTTCAGCATTTTCATTGGCATGCTGTTGGGCGATGCGTTTCCCGATATTGTTTCGCTACTCGGTATTTTCCTGATTATTGCAAGTGGACTGATGATTTCGTTTGTAAAGAAGAAGCAAAACCTTGATGCCAATTGAGCTTCACTAACTATCGTTCTTAAACCTTCATAAAAATTTTATGTCTCTGTTTTAAATATATCGTTTACTTTTGTTCCTCAATTTTAAAAGCAGTTGACAAACACAAATACATACCACACAATTGAAGTAAGTGCCAACAACAGCACTTCCAACTTCTATGTATTTTCTCCACGACCTCGACGCATCGTCTGATAGGACGAGCCCTTCACCACGGCCCCTGTCAGTGAACAACCTCCCGGTAATGATTCTCAGGATTGGTGATCCCCGTTTTTGACAAGCTTTATCAAACATGAACAATCAGGAAATTATTATACGTGTAGCCAATAGTGGCGATACGCACTATTCCGAAACTATTACACGGGAGATGGAAGAAAGTGCCAAAGCTCGTGGCACCGGCATTGCCAAACGAAGCCCTGAATATGTTGCCAACAAAATGAATGAAGGCAAAGCAGTGATTGCGTTGCTGAAAGATGGTACCTGGGTTGGCTTCTGCTATATTGAAACATGGAGCCATGGTGCATTTGTAGCCAACAGCGGATTGATCGTTTCGCCAGCGTTCCGCAAAAGCGGTGTGGCCAAACAGATCAAAGAACGCATCTTCAAGTTATCCAGACAATTATATCCCGAAGCGAAGATCTTTGGTTTAACCACCGGGTTGGCTGTAATGAAGATCAACTCCGATCTCGGATACGAACCTGTTACTTACAGTGAGCTTACACAAGATGAAGATTTTTGGGCCGGCTGCAAAAGCTGTGTCAACTACGATATTCTCATGAGCAAAGAGCGGAAGAACTGTATGTGTACAGCCATGCTCTATGATCCGAAAGATCATTACGAGCCGGAAGAAACAAAACAATTCTTTGAAGAAAATAAAAAAGGCTTTGAGCGCTTGATGCGTTTCAAAGAGTGGAAATTTTTAAAAGCCTTCCGTCGCAAAGAAAACGGTGGTGGCGGCGAAAGCAAAGCAAAAAGGTTCCTGCATTATTTTCATTTCTAATACCCTATCCGCCGTTGGCGGAGAGAGGTTTACGATAAATAATTTTTTGAATCATCTGTGTGCCGCTGGTAAACTTTCGTTGCGTCGCACACTTCAACGTTCTATAATTCTGTTCAACAATGGCAAACAAAAAAATTGTTCTCGGCTTCAGTGGTGGTTTAGATACAACTTACTGCGCCAAGTATCTCAGCGAAGAAAAAGGATATGAAATTCATTCGGTGATTGTAAACACCGGTGGTTTTAGTGACGAAGAATTGCAAAAGATCGAAGCACATGCTTACAAGCTGGGTGTAAAAACCCATACCACTGTTAATGCAGTAAAAGGTTACTACGAACGCATCATTAAATTTCTTGTATTCGGAAACTGTTTAAAGAACAATACCTATCCGCTGAGTGTAAGTGCTGAGCGTTTAAGCCAGGCTTTGCACATTGCCGAACATGCAAAGAAATTAAATGCCGATGCTGTTGCTCATGGAAGTACAGGTGCAGGTAACGACCAAGTGCGTTTCGATATGATCTTCCACATCATGATTCCCGGTGTTGAGATCATTACGCCGATTCGTGATATGAAGCTGAGCCGTGAAGAAGAAATTGCTTACCTCAAGAGCAAAGGCGTTGAAATGAATTTTGAAAAAGCAGCCTACTCAATTAATAAAGGACTGTGGGGTACAAGCATTGGCGGTAAAGAAACCCTCAACAGCAAAGGCATGTTGCCCGAAGAAGCATGGCCAACTCAAGTAACCAAAACCGCAAGTGAAGAAGTAAAACTTCATTTCGAAAAAGGTGAATTGAAAGCAGTGAATGATCAGCAGTTCGATCATCCTGTTGATGCTATTAATCATTTACAATCCATTGCCGGTGCGTACGGCATTGCAAGAGATATTCATGTGGGCGATACCATTATTGGTATTAAAGGTCGTGTAGGTTTTGAAGCTGCAGCACCGATGGTGATCTTAAAAGCACACCATGCACTCGAAAAGCATGTGCTCACCAAATGGCAACTGCAATGGAAAGATACACTCGCACAGTTCTATGGTAACTGGATGCACGAAGGACAAATTCTTGATCCCGTTATGCGTGATATCGAAGCTTACTTCATCAGCAGCCAACAGAATGTAACAGGCAATGTATTTGTACAACTGATGCCTTACCGTTTCCAGGTAATTGGTATCGACAGCAAGTACGATTTGATGAGCGCTAAGTTTGGTAAGTACGGTGAAATGAACAGCGGCTTTACCGGCGACGATGTAAGAGGCTTCTCAAAAATATTCGGCAATCAAACTTCTATCTGGACAAAAGTACAAGCCTCCCCAAACCCCTCCGAAGGAGGGGCTTAGCATACTCACAGCCCTAACTTGTTTGAATAGTAAAATTGAATTTGTTATGTCAGAAATTAATCAGGATAATTTAAAAAGTGAGGTTCGTGCGCAGATGGCTTCACCCTTTGGGGGAAGTCGGAAGGGGGCTGTAGGAATAATCGGCGGTGCGGGCTATACAGGAGGAGAACTCATTCGTTTACTGGTGAATCATCCCAATGTGGACTTGTCTTTTGTACATAGCAGAAGCAATGCCGATCAACCGGTTTACAAAGTACACCAGGACCTGGTTGGTGAAACAGAATTAAAATTCACTGGTGAGCTATCGAATGATGTGGATGTGTTGTTTCTCTGTCTTGGTCATGGTGAATCAAAAAAATTCTTAGCTGAGAATACAATTGCAGATACAATCAAAGTAATTGATCTGGCAAACGATTTCAGGTTAAGTGCTTCTTCGCAAATTGGCAACCGCAGCTTTGTGTACGGTTTACCCGAGTTGAACAAAGAGCAAATCAAGTCAGCAAACAATATTGCCAACCCCGGTTGCTTTGCTACAACATTGCAACTTGGTTTATTGCCACTTGCAAAAGCCGGTTTACTGAGCGATGTTTATACAACAGGTATTACCGGTAGCACAGGTGCCGGACAAAGTTTATCTGCTACTTCACATTTCAGCTGGAGAGCAAATAATATTCAAGCCTACAAAACATTAACGCATCAGCATCTGGGAGAAATCGGTGAATCATTGCTGCAGTTACAACCCAACAGCGATATCAAAGTGAACTTTGTTCCCTGGCGTGGCGATTTCACCAGAGGCATATTCATCAGCTCACAAGTTAAATGTGAAAAAAGTCTTGATGAATTATACAAACTGTACGAAGAGTTTTATGCCGGTGCAGCTTTCACACATGTAATTAAAGAAGCTGTCTTCTTAAAACAAGTGGTGAACACCAACAAGTGTCTAATTCAACTGGAGAAAGTAGGTGATATGCTGGTTGTTCATTCTGCAGCAGACAACTTATTGAAAGGCGCAAGTGGACAAGCAGTACAAAATATGAACCTGTTGTTTGGTCTCGACGAAAGAACAGGACTCAACTTAAAAGCAAACTATTTTTAAAATAACCACAGAGACACGGAGGGCACAGAGCTTTTCTCTGTGTCTCTGGGACTCGGTGGTAAAACTTACAACATGAATTTATTCGACGTTTACCCCATCAACCCCATCACCATTACAAAAGCCAAGGGCTCTTATGTATGGGACGATCAAGGCGAGCAATACCTCGACCTTTACGGCGGTCATGCCGTGATCAGTATCGGACACACACATCCGCATTGGGTAAAACGAATTGAAGAGCAGTTGAATAAAATTGCCTTCTACTCCAACTCTATTAAAATTCCGTTACAGGAAGAACTGGCTTCCAAGCTCGGGAAGGTGAGTGGTAAAGAAGATTATCAACTCTTCCTTTGCAACTCCGGTGCAGAAGCAAACGAAAATGCATTAAAGCTGGCGAGCTTTCACAACGGACGTAAAAAGATTGTTGCTTTCAGCAAAGCATTCCACGGACGTACATCACTCGCAGTAAGTACAACAGATAATAAAAACTATATCGCACCGGTTAACGAAACCGACAATGTGATCTTCCTTCCTTTCAATGATGAAGCGGCATTGGAAGCTTGTTTCAAAAAACAAGGCGATGAAATTTCATCGGTGATCATTGAAGGCATACAAGGTGTGGGCGGTATTAATGTAGCAGAGAATTCATTCCTGAAGAAAATACGTTCACTTTGCGATCAGTATGGTGCTGTTTATATTGCCGATAGTGTGCAGTGTGGCTATGGCCGTAGTGGTAAATTCTTCAGTCATGATTTTGCAGGTGTAAATGCCGATATCTACAGCATGGCAAAAGGTATGGGCAATGGATTTCCAATTGGTGGTATCATCATTGCACCACATATCAAACCAAAACATTTTCAGTTAGGAACAACCTTCGGTGGCAATCATTTGGCTTGTGTTGCTGCATTGGCCGTACTGGAAGTAATGGAAGAAGAAAAATTATTGGGCAATGCCGTAATGATCGGTAAATATCTCCGTGAAGAATTAGAGAAGATTGAAGAACTGGAAAATGTTCGTGGCCGTGGTTTAATGATCGGCTTTGATGTACCGGAAGAATATAAAGACCTCAAGAAAAATTTATTGCTCAATCAAAAGATCTTCACAGGTGAAGCGAAGCCAAATGTAATTCGTTTATTGCCGAGTCTTGGTTTGAAGAAGAGAGATGCAGAAATGTTTATTGATGCGGTGAAGGAAGAGATTGAAGCAATGAAAGGATAATTTTTTTGTCACAAAGACTCGGATATAGTAAGCAGCACTAAGTTTATTAAGAACATAAAGACATAATCATTGAAACAATTTATTTCCGTTCATGATGTAGCAAACATCAACGCTCTTGTACAAAAGGCGTTGGCCTATAAAGCAAACCCGCTTGTTGACAAAACATTGGGCGCAGGAAAGCGCATGGGTTTAATTTTTCTCAACCCCAGTTTGCGTACACGCTTGAGTACACAGATCGCTGCCGAGAATCTCGGTATGCAACCAATCGTTTTCAACGTGGGCAGCGAAGGCTGGACCTGGGAGTTTGAAGAAGAAGCCATCATGAGTGGTACAACGGTGGAACATGTGAAAGATGCAGCACCGATTCTAGGAAATTATTTCGATGTATTGGCCATCCGTACATTTCCATCGTTGCAGAATAAGAATGATGATTACAGCGAACTGTTTATTAAACAGTTCATCAAATATGCAGGTGTACCTGTCGTGAGTTTAGAAAGTTCAACACTTCACCCATTACAGTCACTGACAGATATTATTACGATCACAGAGAGTTTGAAAAAATCTCAAATCGTAAATCGTAAACCTAAAATCGTTTTAACCTGGGCCCCGCATATTAAACCCTTGCCGCAATGTGTAAGCAACAGCTTTGCGCAATGGATCAATGCATGGGGCGAAGCTGATTTTGTCATTACTCATCCGGAAGATTATGAATTGGATGAACAATTCACAAAAGGTGCCACCATTACTCACAACCAGGACGAAGCATTGAAAGATGCAGACTTTGTGTATGTAAAAAACTGGAGTACGTATACCGATTATGGTCGTATTTACTGTAACGATCCAGCCTGGATGTTGACAGAAGAAAAACTGAAAACAACCAACAATGCAAAAGTGATGCATTGCTTACCTGTTCGCAGAAATGTAGAGTTAAGCGATGAAGTACTCGACAGCAGCAACAGCATTGTTACCCAGCAGGCGAGCAATCGTGTATGGGCAGCGCAAACAGTACTGTCTGAAATTCTGAAAGCAAATGGATAAGCTCATTGTCATAAAGATCGGCGGCAATATTGTGGATGATGAATCAAAGCTTTCATCGTTTCTGCAAGACTTTGCTTCTGTATCGGGACCTAAAATACTGGTACACGGTGGCGGAAAAGTTGCAACCAAGATCGGCGAATCATTGGGTATTGAAAGCAAGTATGTAGATGGCCGACGCATTACCGATGCTGCAACAATTGATTTGGTGACGATGGTTTATGCGGGTCTCATTAACAAAAAAGTAATTGCACAGTTGCAGGCGCTCAACTGTAATGCCATTGGTGTTACCGGTGCAGATGGAAATTTAATTCCGGCAAATAAACGACCCGTAAAAGAAATTGATTACGGTTTTGTAGGCGATGTAAAATCGGATAAGATCAATGCACAAAACTGGAGCAGCTTACTCGATCATGGTTTTACGCCGGTTGTTGCGCCCATTACACATGACGGTAATGGTCAATTATTAAACACCAATGCCGATACCATTGCACAGGAAGTAGCGAAAGCAATGAGCAGCCTCTACGAAGTAAGTTTGATCTATTCTTTTGAAAAAGCAGGCGTACTGCTAGATGTAAACGATGATAATAGCGTAATTAAAAAACTCACGCCAGCATATTATGAGGAGCTGAAATCCCCCCTTCAGGGGGGTGGGGGGGCTAAAATATTTGCGGGTATGATCCCGAAACTCGATAACGCATTTGCTGCGTTAAACAGTGGCGTAAAAAAAGTAGTAATTGGTAAAGCAGAGCATTTGAAACATCTGATCAACGGAGAAAGCGGAACATCCATTACAAACAGTTAAACAAATTATTATGGCCAACCAGGACATCAGCCAACTTCACACCGAGGCAGTAGAATTATTAAAACAGCTGATCGCCACGCCGTCTTTTTCAAAAGAAGAAAACGAAACTGCAGAAATTCTCATTCACTTTTTTGCACAAAAAGGAATTGAACATTTTCGTGTAGGTAACAATGTGTATGCAAAGAACAAATTTTACGATGCAGCAAAACCATCTGTATTACTTAACTCACACCACGACACGGTAAAACCCAATGCGAAGTACACAAGAGATCCGTTTGAACCGGTAGTAGAAGATGGAAAACTATTTGGCCTCGGCAGTAACGATGCCGGCGGATGTTTGGTGAGTTTGATTGCAACCTTCCTTTACTATTACGAGAAAGAAAATCTTTCGCACAACGTGGTGTTTGCTGCAAGTGCCGAAGAAGAGATCAGCGGTGTAAACGGTATTGAACTGGTATTGCCTTATCTCGGTAATATCAACTTTGGTATTGTGGGCGAGCCAACCAAAATGGACATGGCTGTTGCTGAACGAGGATTGATGGTAATTGATTGTATTGCACAAGGCAAAGCAGGTCATGCTGCACGCAAAGAAGGCATCAACGCCTTGTACATTGCCATGGACGATATTAACTGGATACGCAATTACAAATTCGATAAAGTAAGTCCGTTGTTAGGGGAATCGATGTTGACGGTTACGGTAATCGGTACAGAAAACCAACAGCACAATGTGGTGCCACCACAATGCAAGTTTGTGATCGATGTACGTGTGAATGAACTGTACACATTCGATGAAATTCTTAGTGAGCTAAAACAAAATCTCAAGAGCCAGTTCAAGCCACGTACAACAAGAATGAAATCAACATCGATCCCAATGGATCATCCGTTGGTGAAAGCGGGAATTGAGTTGGGCAGAGATTATTACGGATCACCCACAACAAGCGATAAAGCATTGATGCCGTTCCCTGCATTGAAAATGGGTCCGGGCGATAGTGCAAGAAGTCATACGGCCGACGAGTATGTATATGTTGATGAAATCAAAGGCGGGATTGAACTCTACATTCAACTGTTAAATAAAATTTTGTAATCAACTCTGCGGCCTCTGTGCCCTCTGTGTGAAAAAATAACAATCATGAAGCTCTGGCAAAAAGAAAACTCTTCAACATCACAATTAGTTGAAACCTTTACGGTAGGGAGAGACAAAGAGTTCGACTTACTCTTAGCGAAGTACGATGTGCAAGGTTCCATTGCGCATGTTACCATGCTGGGTGAAGTTGGGTTGATGACAAAAGAAGAAGCTGAGATTGCCGTAAATGGATTGAAGGAAATTGCTGCAACCATCGAGCTTGGTTCTTTCATTATTGAGGAAGGAATTGAAGATGTACACTCACAGGTTGAATATCTGCTTACACAAAAGATCGGCGATATTGGAAAGAAAATTCACAGCGGCCGGAGCCGTAATGACCAGGTGGCGGTTGATATTAAATTATACCTGCGTGCAGAGATCAACAATATTAAAGATGAAGTAAAAAACCTGTTTGATCTGTTGGTGAAAACCGGCAACGAACATAAGAATACATTGCTGCCCGGTTATACACATCTGCAGATTGCCATGCCATCATCAGTTGGTTTGTGGTTAGGTGCTTATGCAGAAAGCTTGGTAGATGATGTTGAATTACTGGCAGCAGCTTGCCAGGTGGCGAATAAAAATCCATTGGGTAGCGGTGCAGGCTATGGTTCATCTTTTCCGTTGAACAGAAAACGTACAACTGAATTATTGCAATTCAATACGCTTAACTGGAACAGTGTATATGCACAAATGAGTCGTGGTAAAACAGAAAAAGTAACAAGCATTGGTATGAGTTCCATTGCAGCAACCCTCAGCAAACTGGCGATGGATTGTTGCCTGTACATGAACCAGAACTTTGGTTTTCTTTCGTTCCCCGATGAGTTAACAACAGGCAGCAGCATTATGCCGCACAAAAAAAATCCGGATGTGTTTGAATTGATTCGTGCAAAATGCAACCGCATTCAATCGATCCCGAATGAGCTAACATTGCTCATCAACAATCTTCCATCAGGTTATCACCGTGATATGCAGCTAACAAAAGAAGTTTTGTTCCCTGCGATTGAAGAACTGAAAGCCTGTTTGCAATTAATGCAGCTCATGCTCAGCAATATGAAGGTGAAGGAAAATATTCTCACCGATGAGAAGTATAAATATTTGTTTAGTGTAGAAGCAGTGAATGATCTGGTAAACAAAGGTGTTCCTTTCCGGGAAGCTTACCAACAGGTGGGCAACAGCATCAACAAAGGTGAGTTTGAATACGATCTGCAGCAGCTGCATCACACACACGAAGGAAGCATTGGCAATCTCTGTAACGAAGAAATAGAAGAAGAAATGAAGAAAGTAATCGCAAAGTTTACCGCATAAAAAAAAGCCATACACTTGCAGCGAATGGCTTTCATGGGTAAAGTTCATTCATATTATTCTGATATAAAGCTTTTCAATCTTCTAAACTGTCTTGTTTGCTGGGATTCAAATGATTCAACAAACAAGTGAACAATTTGCTTGATCGATTGCAGAACGGAAGAACTTTTGCGTACGGTTGGGTTCTTTTTCATATCGATTTGGATTTAAGAGTATAAAAATAAAAAGAGTAAAACGATTCTACAAGCGTAGAAACAATGTTTTTTCACGTGTTAATTTTACGGGTTTTTATGTAAAAATCGTACTACATTGGAAGCATGTTATTTCTTCTCGGAACCTGGTTCTTGTACTTTTTTCTGCACAGCTTCCTTGCAGCCGAAACGGTAAAACGCAGGCTCAGCAACGCTTTCAGACTATCGGAAAAAAGCTACAGACGCCTGTATAACTTATTGAATCTGCTTAGTTTACCTGCAATTCTGTTGTTGCATTATCGCTTGCCATCGGATCGTTTATTTGCCGGCAACAGCTTTTTTAGTGCTACGGGTTTACTCTTAGCAATTGCCGGTTTGTGGATGATGTGGCAGGCTGCTAAAAGTTACGACCTCCCTTCCTTCTTTGGTTTTACCAACGAAACACGCATGCAGTTACAGATAAAAGGTTTGCACAAATATGTACGTCATCCTTTGTACAGCGGCACACTG
This sequence comes from Bacteroidota bacterium, assembly GCA_023428755.1. Classification (GTDB taxonomy): domain Bacteria; phylum Bacteroidota; class Bacteroidia; order Chitinophagales; family Chitinophagaceae; genus Lacibacter. Next base: position 7,061 of record JAEYWX010000012.1, on the reverse strand, counting down.
TTGCTATGCCTTGGAATATGTTTACGCTTTCCACAAACAAAAAACTGGTATGTGCTTTTGCTGATGTTTGTATACCTGTTGATCGGTATCTGGTTGGAAGAAAAAAAACTCGTTTACTATTTTGGTGATGAATACCTGCAGTATCAAAAACGGGTGAAACGTTTGATACCCGGCGTACTATGAAATGATGATTTGTTTTACTATATTGCAATCAAATCTCTATCCATGATTCAAAAACTACTGCTATCATCAGCAATTATATTTATTGCTGTTTCATCGTCTGCACAAACGAAAAACACATTCACCAGCATCCGGCCGCAACTTGAAAAAGTAATCAACGATTATCCCAACCAGTTTGCATTAATTAAAGGAGAACAACACCAGGGCGATCCGGGTATTATTGAATACAATTCGAAAGTGGAATTGAAAGATGCTGTTGAAACAAAAATATTTGGCTATCCTGCTAATAAAAAAATCAATTGGTTATGGCAGGCAAAACTACTGGTAACAGAAGAAACCAGTGTAATGCAAAAGCAATACAAAGCGTATTACAATGATATTGCAGGAAAGTCATTGTTCAGCAAAGCATCTAACAGCAGCATCACAGCAACAGGTCCGTACAGTGCACCTACAGAAGAATTACGTTTGTGGAGTAATCAATTTCGTATCAATGATGTAACAGGAGAGTTCAGCCAATTGGTGGTTGACCTGGTTGCAGAATTTGAAAATTTTGAATGGGTAATTTACCTGCGGGTGTATGATAAAGAGAAAGATGAAGAGATGCGCCCATCGAAAGATAAAAACGATCCCTGGCGCTATGGTAACAACCAGGGACTATAAAAACAAAAACGTCACGCAGAAAGCGTGACGTTTTTTTATTGCATTGTTATAACTGTATTCTTTTTTGAAACAGTAAATCGTTTCCACAGCCACATAAGGGTAAAGCTGGGTATAAAATCAAACCCCGGCAATAACTCTTCGGCAAAGTTGAATACCGAACCAAACGCTCCTTTCCATCCGCCAAATGTGCGGAAGAAAATGACAGCCGATACGGGTGCCCAGATAATATCTGCAAACTCACCCAGGAACGGAAGCGCATACGTAGCATAACCAATGGCATCCATTACAAGGCAAAAGAGAAGAGAGGTTTGTTGTTTATTCATTTATAAAATTTTGTACGGGAGAAAGACTGTGTTCGTTTCTTCATCGTTGCATACTACGGAACTATTGTTTTGCCAGTTCGTATCGGGCAGCAAGTTCGCCGGTAATGCGGTTACCTGAAAGATCAAGTTGAATCAGTTTATTCTCACCAACAAGGTATTGATTGGCGCCATCACTTATTCCGGCAAGTGTAATGGTGCTGCCGGCATCGTTCCAGCTAAACGTTCCTTTTTTCTCTACAACAGCAGCTTCTTTTTTACCAAGATAGTTGAGTGTAAGTGTATAACTTGAATCGGTACCAATGCTGATGGTTGTTTCAATGCCTTCACAATCGGCACAGGGTACCGTTCCTTTGTATGTGCCTGCCCAATCCAGGGAAGTTCTGCTGTTATCTCCGGTTACCGGCGGAGCAGTTGCTACCGTATCAGTCCCTGTTGTTTCTGTGTTGGATGAATTGCCGGCGCAGGCAGTGAAGAGAAAAGCAATGACGCCGAAGAAGAATAGCTGTTTCATTTGTTTCAGGTTTAGGTTATCAATAAATAGTGTTGAACAAAAATGATAGCAGAAAAGTTGAACTGTTTAATCGATGAGTTTTTTTTCCATGCAACGACTGATCTCAACGTCTGCATATTGTCCATAGTTAGGAATAAGCGTATAACCACATTTTTCATACAAACGGATTGCTTCGGGTTGTTTGATGGCGGTTTCAAGAATGCAACGTTTGTAGCCTTCTTCTTTTGCCCATTGCTCAAGAATGCCCAATAGTTCGGCAGCAATTCCTTTTCCACGCAATGCCGGTTTTACATACATGCGTTTGATCTCTGCAACACCCAACTCATATTCTTTAAATGCACCGCAACCAACCGGCCAGTTATTTTCATACGCTACAAGTACATGATGAATATGATCGAGCTTGTTGAATTGTGCAAAGAACGATTGCTGTTCGCCATAGCGTTCCTGCAATTCAGCATCGAGCAATACAACCAGCGAACGAAAATCGCTGCTGTCAGAATTTGTTTTGATGAAACTGAGCATACCTGTAAGGTAAGAAACCTAAGGGGTTTTTAAAAACCCCTTAGGTTTAAAACATCAGGATGGACGTTTGTAACGTACCGGCGGAGCAGGCTCTTTCTTCAACTCCACCCCTTCTGTTTTCAATAATTTTAATGCTTCCTGCACAGCCCGTTCCAATTGCGGATCTCTTCCTTCAATCAATGCTTTGGGATCATACATCACTTCAATATCGGGAGCAATACCTTCGCCTTCCACTGCCCACTTACCATCGGTATCAAAGAAACCGCCACGGGGTGCCACCATTCGTCCGCCATCAATGAATGGAGGAGTATCCCAGGTACCAACCAGTCCACCCCAGGTGCGTGTGCCCACTAACGGACCGAGTTTGCTATTTCGGAACATGTACGGCAACAGATCACCACCCGATCCTGCATTTTCATTAATGATCATCACCTTTGGTCCAAAGATGCCGGCCATGGGTGTGGTGGAAACTTTATGTCCTTCCACACGGTTGTTGAAATAGCCTTGCAGTTTGCGAGCCATTACATCAATCATATAATCAGCAGCTGATCCGCCACCGTTATTACGTTCATCAATTACGGCACCCTGTTTATCCTGTTGTGAAAAATAATAACGGTTGAATGATGTGTAACCGGGATTACCGGTGTTCGGCACATATACATACGCCAGCTTTCCACCTGATAATTCATTTACTTTTCTTCTGTTGTTTTCTACCCACGCTCTGGAACGTAAACCGGCTTCGTTTGCAATGGGCACAACGGTTATTGTTCTTGCACCTTCCAATGAAGGTTTGCTGTTGACACGAATTTTTATTTGCCGGTTGGCAGTGCCTTCGAACAAACTGTACAAATTCATATCTGCTGTTAATGGTTGTCCATCCACTTCAACTAAGTACTCACCTTCTTTTACATTCATACCCGGTCCGCTTAATGGCGAACGTAATTCCGGATTCCAGTTTTCGCCGGTAAATATTTTTGTGATTTTAAAGTAGCCTTTCTCAACTGCATAGTCGGCACCAAGTAATCCAACAGGAATAAATGGTACCTGCGGATAATCACCACCCGAAGTATAAGAATGTCCTACTGCAATTTCACCTCCTAAAATATCAATGATATAGTTGAGATCAGAGCGATGCTTTACATGTTTCAACCATGGTTGATACCAATCGTACACTTTGTTCCAGGGGGCACCGTGTGTATTGTTTACATAGAGAAAATCACGTTGGTAACGCCATCCTTCTTTAAAAATTTGTTCTGCTTCTTTTGATGGATCAACGTACACTCGCATGCCATCTGTTTGCAATCGTCCTTCGCCGGGACGTGGTGCTGCAGCGGCTGCATTTACAATAAACCACGAAGCACCACTATTGTACAACAAACTTTTTCGATCGAAGCTGGTTGACATAGATGAAATGCCTTTTACAAATTCAATTGCTTTACGATCCTTGATACTGTAACGATGCAGCAACAATCCATTTTCATTCGCTACGGCTTCTGCAACAAATACATGTCCATCGGGCCCTGCTTCCAACGCTTGATAATTACGTGCCGGCATATTCACAGAAATAATGCGTTGATCAATGCCTGCAAAATCGATCTTCACTTTTCCAGTACTTGTTTTTGGTGCAGCTGATTTTGCCGAATCGCTTGCAATTTTAGTTGGCTCTTCATCACTTTTCGGATCCAATGGATTGGGTGTTTCGTTTGAAAGAACCGCCATGTACAAAGCACGAGTAACCGGATAATTGTAACTGCTCATATCCAACCAACCACTGCTCAATGCATAATCGGTGCTGGCAAGAAAGTATAAATATTTTCCGCTTTCATCCCACTGCGGACTGATGGCATCACTCAACCCATCCGTAATGGCCGTGCTTTTCTTTTCATCCACATTATATACATGCACTGCTTTGAACTGGTTCTCCATGATCTGTACATAAGCGATCCATTTACTGTCGGGGCTCCATACAGGTTGCAATGTTCTGTTAGGATGTGCCAGCCGATCGGTTGCTACCAATGTTGCTTTACCACTTGCAAGATCGAGGCTCCATAAATTATAATCGGTATCGGTAAATGCAATGTATTTTCCATCAGGACTCCAGGATGGATAGTAATAGAATTTTTTATTGGGGATGGGATAGGCTTTCGGTGTCCCTGATCCATCCTGATTTGCCACCATCAACTGGTACTCGCCACTTGCATCAGAAAACCAGGCGATCTTTTGTCCATCAGCCGACCATGCAGGGTAACGGTCAGCCGCAGACGTAGTACGGGAAATATTTCGCCAGTCGCCATTTTCTTTGGGCACCGAAAAAATTTCACCACGATGTTCAAACAAAGCCCGTTTACCTGTTGGTGAAAGACTTGCGTTGGTTAATTGTGCACCTGAAATGTTATTCCATCTTGCACGGCCCCAGTTTAAATCGCCATTTGCATTGATGGTTAACGGTTTTGTTTTGCCGGTTGCAATATCATAGCTGTGCAGGCGAGCACCTTGCTCGTACACCAGCACACCATTGCTGGCCGATAAATTTTTTACATCATAATCTTTGTGAAACGTAAGTTGCTTTTGTGTTTTTGTTTTTGGATTATACATCCACACATTGTTAGCATAATCCTGTTCACTCAGGAAGTATAAAATACCATTGTCCCACACAGGAGCGGTGTGTCGTTCTCTGTCGCCTTGAATCGTTTTGGTTGTTTCATAGGTTTTCATGTTAAAGATCCAGATCGGTTGTGCCTGCCCTCCACGATAGTTACGCCACTCCGGATCCCAGAAGCGATACGGTTGAAAGGCCATCATGTTGCCATCCTCGCTCAGGCTGCCCACAAAACCAAACGGTAAAATCATTGGCTCGGGTGTACCGCCGTTTGTTGATACGGTATAGAATTTTGTATTGGCAGTTGGGTAACCCATCCGGTCGGATGTAAAAATGATTTTGTTATCGTTGGTCCAGCCTTGTACAAGATCAGGTGTTGGATGCCAGGTGAGTCGCTTGGGTGCACCTCCATCAATGGATACCACATACACATCGGTATTACCATCGTACTGACCGGTAAACGCCACCCACTTTCCATCGGCACTGATGCGTGGATTGTTTTCGGCACCGACGGCGCTGGTTAACCGACGGGCATCGCCACCCTCACGGCCCACCACCCACAGATCATCGCCATGTACAAATACAATATGTTGTTTGCTGACGGATGGCTGGCGGAGTAACAATGTTCCTTGTGCTGATGCAGTGAAGGAAATCAAGAGTGTGCAGATAAACAGCAGCACAGGAATGGCAGTTTGATTTTTTCTCATACAAAGTAATTTGATTGTTCAAGTTACTTCATCTGCAGAAAAAACCTCCGGGGTTTTTGAAAACCCCGGAGGTTTGATCAAAGAAAAAATTATGCGGTTGGTCGGGAGACGCAAACTCGGCGTGGTTGTTTTTGGGAACAGCAACAAGTGCTGAAATCGTCATGGTGTGAATTTTTCAAATGATGTTCCATTAAATTTATATGCACCGTTTTCGTGTGTTCCAAGCCATAAATCGCCATTATTGTCTTTGTAAATGCTGAATAATGTAATGTCCTTTGAGTTGTCTTGAACGGTATAATGGATAATTTTTGTTCCATCGTATTTCCAAACACCATCACGATAGGTTACAAACCACAAATTATTATTGTTGTCTCTCACTGTTGAAAGATACTCGTCTAAATTGCTGTCTTTTTTACCATCTAAACCACCTATGCTTTCTTGTCTGCTGTAGAATTTATTGCCTTTTAATGTTACGCTGTCGTAAACACTATAACGAAATTCGGTGTTGAACCAAAAGTCGCCATTTTTATCTTCTGTAATTGATCGTACTCCATTTGCCCCTTCATTGCGAAATTCTGTCACATCTTCTTCTGTAATCCATTCAAATGATGTTCCATCGTAACGACATACGCCAACCGGATTGGTGCCAAACCAAATATTACCTTTTCTGTCTTTATAAATGCTGTAAACATCAAAAGGATTGTTGTATTGAGGAGGTTTGGGTAATGGTAATTCATATAAGTTAGTTCCATCGAAGCGGTAAACTTTCTGTAAGTTTTGATAAGGATTTTTAAGCCACAAATCATTTGCTTCTAATTTCCATTCATTACTTGGAATTGCTTTAATTTTCGTCAATGATTTTCCATCAAACTTTGTTATAGTAGCATCTGGGTTCATGCCTGAGAAATAGATGTTGCCCGATTGATCTTCTTTTATGTCATCCACTCTATCGGTATACAAACCGTGTTTTATAGTGAAATTGATCAAAGTTTTACCGTCATATTTATACACTCCTGTTTTCCAACTACCAAACCAATAGTTATTTTTCTTGTCTTGGTAAACGACCATTATGTTACTACCAAGTTCTTTTACCGTGTCGCCTTTTGCAAAAAGATCTGTGTTGCTTTTATGATTAGAGGCCTGTCCGTTGCACGATGTCAACAGCATTAATATGGTCAGTAATAAAAGTATGTTTAATTTCATTGATGTCAGTTCGATGGTTACTGTGTCGTCATAGAGTTACCGCTAACGTTGACGCATTGGCGTTTGTGGCGGAACTCTATGTTCCCTCAGCCTGGAACCAATGCTGAATAAAGTTATTAAAGATGATTGAAAATTCTATTGCTCAATTGATGACGTCCAGCCGGAACAGAAGCCCAATAGCATTATGCCGCTCAGGTTCTATCGTCCCGCCGCCATAACGCCAATGCACTGTGTGTGCCCTGAATGATAAATATAGTTCTTAGAACTGAGAAAGCCAGAGAGTGAAAGTCTCTTATGTGCGGGGGTAACGCTCCGAAACATTAGCAAGCCGCAAGGGTGATAACAGTAATGTTATA